>CAMUDN010000001.1 GCA_947087645.1 uncultured Bulleidia sp.
TTAGTATCTATATCCATTGTATTATTCATCCTTTCCAGTATTAGTCCATTCTGCTGCCAAGACACTGAAATCAATATTCTGTTCCTCGCAGAAATCTTTTATTTTTTTCATAGCTGACATATTAGGTTTACTCTTTCCACCTTCCCAACGGTTAATTGATGAAAACGAAACCCCAAGTTCCCTGCCGAACGCCTCCTGTGAAAGAAAACATTTCTGACGTATTTTCTTTATTTCTTCTGAATACTTCATTGTATTTCATCTCCTTATGTGACTATCCATTGATATAGCATTATCATGGCAGAAAATGATAAATTTTTCTACCTTTCCAGTTCATCTTTAACTCTTACAGATTATTTATAACTGCATTGGTGAGTTCCAACAACTAAAGCATAAAAAAGACATAGCCGATAGTATTATCAACTATGCCGATATTTTTAAAGATTACAAAATTCGTAGTCGAATCCCCTTATCAGAATTCTTTTTTAACTATTTAAACACTGCCTATTTGTCCACCATCAATACGAATAACCGAGTTATTTATATATTTAGCATCATCACTAATTAAAAAACGTACTAATTTAGCTACCTCTTCTGGTTGACCATATCTTTTAAGCATGATTTTTTCACATTCTGCCTTTAAAAACTCATCATCATAACCATCTAATTCTGATGCTGTGCCAATAAAACCAGGCGCAATCGCATTCACATTGACATAAGGAGAACATTGCCAAGCAAGATTATGCGTCAAAGAAATAAGTGCTGCCTTCGATGCATCATAATCAAAACTCATAGGAAAATATGTATTAATCCCATTTGTTGAAGCAATATTAATAATTTTACCAAACTTATTTTCTTTCATACTATCACAAACTCGTCTAGCACAATTATATGCTCCAACAACATTAACATCTAATATCTTACGAAATTCACTTGCTGTTTTAAGATGAAAAAGATTAGCTAAATCAATTGCTGCATTATTAATTAAAATATCAACTTGACCAAATTTAAGTTCAATGTTATGAACCATACTATCAACTTCTTCTTCTTTTGCAACATCAGCTTGTATGGCTAAACAATCTGTTTTATATTTTTCTTTAATATGTTCTACTAATTGTTCTGCTTCATCTTTAGAATGTAAATAATTAACTACTATTACATAATGATATTTAGCTAATTCTAAAGCAATTGCTCGCCCAATTCCTTTAGCTCCCCCAGTTATCAATACAACTCTATGCTCGACTTGCATATTTTCCATCTGATGTAGATACTAAAATCTTTTCTCCTTGTTCAATAAACTGTGGCACACGTAAAGTCAAACCAGTATCTGTTACCGCATCTTTAGTTTGCGTAGAAGGTGCTCCTTTAATAGCTGGTGTAGTATCAACCACAACCATCTCAACTTTATCCGGCAAATCAATTGATAACACTTGTCCTTTAAAGAAAATTAGTGATACTTGCATACTTTCAACTAAATAATTTTTACTATCACCAATATGGTCTTTATCAAGCTCATACATCTCAAATGTTTCATTATCCATAAAATAATATATTGATCCATCATTATAAGAATATTGAGCTGTCTTTTTTTCAATTAAAGCCTGTTCAAACTTAGTTGAAGCATTAAAATTCCTTTCCTGTGTTGCACCTGTTTTTAAATTTTTCATTTTTGTTTTTAAAATTGCTGCTCCTTTACCAGGTTTAACATGTTGAAAATCCAATACTACCCATGGATCATCATCTACGATTAAAGTCAAACCCGTTTTAAAATCACCTGCTAAAATTGCCATATTTTCCACCTATCTTTCATTTCTATTTTAATAACTAAAAATATTTACCACAAGACCTATAATTCTATCCTAAAAAATTGATTTTTCTTCTTTATGTGAACGGATATACTTTGTCCATTTAAGATAACCATAAGTTGTATTAGTAAAATAACCAAGTTTTAAAATCAGTAACACATATTGACCAGATAAAATATTAATAATCGTTTCTAAAGCAGCACAAATATACCAAGCAATCCATTGCTCACGAAAACGGAAAAATATAAATAGACCATTTGCAATACCAACAGCAGAAGCACAAGCATCTATATAGGTAATAAATGTTGCTAAAGTACGATTATGATAAAAATCAGTTACAATATCAAGACCACTTATAAAATAGCCAACAACGATTGTCCAAAGAAAAATCAAAGTAATAACCAAAACCTCTTGCCAACCAGTTAAACGACGTACAGAAGTAATATCTTCTTCTTTATCTTCATGTTTAGCCCAATTGAAAAAGCTAAGGATATCAATTGGAATCCAGAATAAAAAGGTAACTGCCATTGAAGCAAAACGATACATCAAAACAATACTCATAGCAATTTCAACAATCTCAACAGCAACAGAAATTAAAAAGTTATATTTATTCTGTTTAGAAATTAACAACTCACAAAGGATATTTAAGAAAGTATCAAAAAGGTATAATAACATGATAATAATACCATTAACACCATTTGCATTTTCTTCCGGAAAAAGTACCGAAAAAATAGTTGCTAACACCATAATTGATAAAAACCATGTTTTTTCATATGTTGTAAACATATAATCAAACAAAATCATAATCAATAAACCAACTGCCAAAATAGCTAATGATGAGCAAAGGTTAAAAATAGGCATTGTTTTTTCCGCCATTTTCTGCCGATAATTAGCTTGTAATTGTGCTAAAGAAGGATTTTCTTCCCGGAAAAATAATCTTGTCCCATCTTGACTTTGATATTCATAAGCCGTGATAGAATGATGATCTAACTTTTTATAATCTTCATAACTATAAGCGACTACCATCTTTTCATTTTGATAATAATAAGCGACTTGACATACTTTATTATCTTCACTGAAATCTTCTTCTTTTTCATTACGAACCATTTCAATTTTATCTATATAACGTGTTTTACCAACTTGACGATTTAATTCTTTAAAACCAACACACGCTGATAAAATAGAACCAATTGCTAACATTACAAAAAGGACGCATGCTAAACGAATGCGCATTTTGCTTAAATCTAACTTTATCTTCATGACATCTCCATTTCTAATTTAATCAACAACAAAACATTTTTATTATAATATAACAAATACTTTATTTCACTTAATTATGGTGTTTTAAAACTTTACTTATTTCCTGATTTTTAAATTGTTGTGAATAAAGCTGATAATAATAATTTTTATTGTGCATTAATTCTTGATGTTTACCTTTTTCAACAATTTTACCATTTTTAAAAACTAAAATAATATCTGCTAAAACAATTGTTGATAAACGATGAGCAATAACAAAAGAAGTACGTCCTTTAATAACTGTTTGAATTGCTTCTTGTATTTTCTTTTCTGTTAAAGTATCAACTGAAGCAGTTGCTTCATCTAAGATAAGTAGTGCTGGATCAGCAATGATTGCCCGTGCAAAAGAAATAAGTTGTCTTTCACCTGTCGAAAGATTGGCACCTGATTCATCTAAAACACTATCTAATCCTTTATTCAATTTATTTACAACCGTATCCGCAGAAACTAATTTTAAAGCTCGCCAAATTTCATCATCGCTAGCATTTTCTTTACCATAATACATATTTTCACGAATTGTTCCGGAAAATAACTGTGGTGTTTGCAAGACATAGCCAATATTAGAATGTAACCATAATTGTGAACGTTCACGAATATCTCGTTGATCTATTAAAATTCTTCCGGATGTTGGTTCATAAAAACGACAAATTAAATTTACGAGTGTTGATTTACCCGAACCTGTTTCGCCTACAATAGCAACATTAGTACCTCTTGATATCTTTAAATTGAAATTATCAAGCACTAATTCTTCACCATCGGGATATTTAAAACTTACATTTTCAAAACAAATATCACCATATAATTTTTCCCAATTTTGATAATTGGGTTGAAATGTATCACCATATTTTTGCACTACCGTATCTTCATCCTTCACATCCGACACTGTTATCATCAATTTATAAAAACGTTCAATATTAGCTTGAGCACTCATAATAAAAGCAAATTCTTGAATAAGATATTGAATAGGATCCATTAAACCTAAGGCATATGCCATGAACACAGATAATGTTCCTAGTTGAAAAATACCTGCCAAAGTTAAATTACCACCTAACCATAAAACCAAAGCTAAAGCTAATGAACTAATTAAAGATATAAGTGATTTAAAAGCTGATGAATAACGGGCTTCAATAATTGATTGATGTAACATATTATCAATATCAGTGTGAAAGCGTTCTTCCATTTCTTTTTCAACAACTAATGTTTTAATTGCTTTAGCTCCTGTAACTGCTTCATTTAAATCAGATGTAATAAGCGAATTTAATTCCCGCATATGTTTGTTTAAAGCAACTATTTTACGTTGAAAAAAGATAATCATTAAAACAGCTATCGGTACTAAGCAAACAATCCAAATAGCTAATTGAAAATTTAAAATTAGCATATTAATTATGACAAATAAAATATAAACAAATTGCCAAACAACATCCATATATGACCAAGATAATACGGTACCTATTTTAGCTGTATCAGACATAATACGAGCATGTATATAACCAACATTATTTTGACTAAAATAACTAAAAGATAAAGTTTGTAAATGTTTAAAACTTTTATTACGTAAATCACGATCAACTTCCATTTCTACTTTAGCTGTTAAATATGTTGATTGTAAATCAGATAATACTCGTAAAGACATACAAAAAAGATATAGTAAAATAAAATAAATAATTGTATCTAATGTTTTATAGGCAACAAAATGATTAATTGCATATCGATTAAATAATGGAAAAAGACTATCAATAGCACCTGACAACAAGGAAAGTAAACCTATTAAAATCATTCTTTTTTTGTAAACTTTAATATAAGGCCAAATATAAGGAAAACCAAAAAACTTTAGCCTCTTTTCTTTTTCTTGCATTATTCATCCTCTCTAATTTGATTAATCTGTAATTGATATATTCGTCGATAAATTCCTTCTTGCTCTAACAACTCCGTATGTGTCCCTTTTTGCACAATTTCACCTTTATCTAAAACAATAATTTGATCGGCATGCATCAGTGAAGAAATACGATGTGTAATTAGAAAAATCGTACTATTACTAGCATTTTCAGCAAGTGATTGACGAATTTTAACATCTGTTTCAGCATCTACAGCTGATAAAGAATCATCAAAAATCTTAATCGGTGTTTGACGAATTAACATTTGAGCAATCGCTGTACGCTGTTTTTGCCCACCTGAAAGAGTTACTCCTCTTTCACCTATATAAGTATCATAACCTTTGACAAAATTATGAATTGTTTCATCTAGTGCTGCCATTTGAACAGCTTTTTCTAATTCTTCTTGACTAGCAAATGGTTTAGCAAGGCAAATATTATCCTGCAAAGTACGTGAGAATAAATATGGTTCTTGCATTACTAAACCAACATTTTTTCTTAGCCAAGTAAGATTAATATCTTTAATATCGGTCTTGCCAATTTTAATTGTTCCATCTTTTAATTCATATAAACGATTTAGAAGATACATTAAAGTTGATTTACCCGAACCTGTTGAGCCTAAAATACCGATGGTCGTTCCCTTAGGTATATCTAAATTAATATCTTTTACAATCCATTCATCATCTTCTTTATAACGATAAGAAACATTTTCAAAATGAATATCTTGATATAAATTTGGTTGCAATCCTTTGCCATTATCAACTTCTAAAGGACTATTCATAATATAAGCTAAACGTTCTAAAGCTACACCTGCTTTAGACATATTAGCAAGTAAACGACCAATCGAACGAATGGGCATCATTAATAAAGCATTATAAGCAATAAATGCAATATAAGAACCTGCACTCATCCAACCTAAAATAGTAAAATAGATACCCATAACCAAAATAGTTATTTCTTGGGTAATAGTTAAAAAATCCATTTTTGCCCAAAATTTAGAAGATTCTTTTGATAAATAAATCCATAACTCTGTTAATTTATCATTTTGTTTATCAAATTTTATGACTTCTTTATGCTCTTTACCAAAAGCATGAACAACTCTAATACTCGATAAATTTTCTTGTACAATACCTGATAAAATACTTTCTGTTTCATCAGCTAAGCGGAAATCTTTCCGAAAATGTAAACTGAATTTCATACCAGCATACACAATTAATGGCGTAAAAGAAAAAGCAATACAAGTTAATTGCCAACTTACTTGTAACATAAAAAAAAGAGCAATAAAAATGAATATAAATATTTTCGCTAAATATAACAACTGGTTAACCATAAAGTCACGAATAGTTTCAACATCCGTTGTTGTTCTTTGAATAATATCACCTGTATGATTTAAACTATACCAAGAATATGGTAAAGACAAAATATGATGATAAAGATCTGAACGCATAGTACAAACTAATATTTCAGCTGCTTTTGTATTAAAAACAAAAGATAAATATTTAAAAAAGCAAAAAATAAAAGAAACAACTAAAATAACAACAGCAATAATCCATAAATGATTTTGCCAATAATTTAAATCACCAATCTTAAATATCAATTGTTGTAAATATACAGGTAACTTATCTTCTTTACCACTTAAAATAGCATCTACGGTATAACCAATTATACGTGGATTTAATAATTGTAAAAAATTCAAGAAAAAAGAAAATAGTAGAGATAAGAAAAAATATTTTCGAGCTCTACGAATAAAATATATAAGTAAAGAACTATTTTTTGAGAATTTTTTCATACTTTACATATCCTTTTCATTTTTTCATTATATATTACAACAGAAATAATATAAAGATATTTTCATTTAAAAAGTGACTCCAGTATTATCTGCTAGTCACTTTTTAGTTATAAATAATATTATTTAATAAACTAATTTAATTTTTCTTTTTTTAAAAGAATTAAACATAATACACTTAAAGCACTTAAGAACATTCCATAATAACTTAAAGAAGAATGATCAGAAGTATCAACTGTATGACTCATTGTTTGTTGATTATTATGATGTTGTTGAGCAGGTACTAATCTTGCCATCTTTACTGTTTTCGTAACTTTTGGATTTGATAACTCACCTGTATCAGGATTAACTTCATAAATCTTGGTAATTGTTTCATCACCATTTGTACTTACTTCTTTATTCCCAACTTTTGTTAAACCATCTTTTGCTGGCTTAATAACTTTTTCTTTTGGCTCACCTTCTTGTACCCAATTACCATCTTTTAAAGTCTTCTTTGTTGTTACTTCCTTTTGTCCATCTTCCGCAACTTTAATAACTTTCTTCTCATTAAATGTTAAGTTATCATCTGCTTCATATTTTGTCTTCGCTTTGATGACTTTTGTTTCACTTTCTTTCTTTTGTGACTTAAGCTCATACTCACCAAATAAAGCAAGTGTTTTTTCTTGTAATGTCGAAAGATTTTTATATTCACCTGTTAAAAATAAACTTGGATCTTCTGCTTTTAGTTCATTAATTGTTGCTTTAATTTTCTTATCAACTTCTGCTTTTATAATATTATATACATCTTTAGATCCTTTTGAATCATATACTGCTGGCATACTAATCTTCTTAACTTTATTGTCACCATACTTTAAAGTAATATCACGATAATACTTTAAATCTTTATCTTTGTTTAAATAATTTTCATTATTTGTTACAGTTAAAAAAGTATTTTCTAAAAGACTATCGTTATATTCCAAATTCTTATTATTAAGAATTAATATTCCATACATATCGCTAAAAGTATCATAAGATAATTTCTTAATACTTGCATTACTAAAATCTAATATGAGCTTATGCTTATGCCTATCTAAAGATAAGCTATCCCCAATACCTTCAAACATATAGTCTGTATTATCAACTTTACTCATATTCCAAGCATTTAAAGTATCAACAACCTCATTATATTTACCTAAGCTATGACAACAAGAAAACATATATCTAATATCTATAACATTACTTACATTCCAATTCTTTAAGGCTTCTAGAGAGGTCATCTTCTTACAGATAGAAAACATATGATTCATATCTGTAACCTTACTTACATTCCAGTCCTTTAAGGCTTCTAAAGAGGTTATATTCTCACAGTCATAAAACATATGATTCATATCTGTAACCTTACTTACATTCCAGTCCTTTAAGGCTTCTAGAGAGGTTATATTAGTACAGTAAGAAAACATACCATCCATATTTGTAACATTACTCACATTAAATTTATTAATATTACCTAATGAAGAAATATTTGACATTTTGAATAATTCTTTTAAAGATCCATATCCATAAATATTACCTTCAAATCTTAAAGTTTTATTCTCTGTTTCATCTTTTTTAAAAATGTATTGTAAAGCTTTAAAATCATCTTTCTTATAAGAATAACTAATAACCCCTTCTTTAGCTCCCTTTTTTGGTCTAATAATTATTTCATTACCTTTTATTTCTGCTTCACAGCCTGCCATATTGCCAACCATTTCATCTGTTAAAACTTTATCTGGTGTATAGTCAGTTGTTTTAGCTTTTACACTTGTTTCTAATATAGATATTGGAAACAAACTGATTATCATTGCTAATAATACAACAAAAGTATGTAAATACTTTCGATATAAATTCTTATTTACGAACATGATTCACTTTCCCTCCTATATAAATATAAATTTTTTCATTTTGTATAAGTCCACTATATATATATATATATTAGGTCAAGAATATTTAAGTTGTAATACAAGTAATTTATATAATTATTAATTAAAATTATAAATAATATCTGTCTTTTATTATAAAATAGTGTGTTTGTTGTTAATATAAAAAGTACAATCAAACTTGATTGTACTTTTTATATTCTGCTTATCATTTTTAATGCTTACTAAAACGAGCGGTTAAACGTGCTAAGGCGTCATCCATAGTAACAACTTTCTTCTTAGCCTTTTTGTGATATTTAACTTTAGCTTCTCTTTGAGCTAATTTATCTGGTGGTAAAAGGGATAATTGTACACGATTACGAGTATGATCTATTTCCAATACCCATACAGTCACAATATCACCAACGGATACAATTTCACTTGGATGGCTAATTCTTTGCATTGCCATATGTGAACTGTGTACTAAACCATCTTCATGTAAGCCAATATCAACAAAAGCACCAAAATCAACAACATTACGTACTGTTCCTGATAACTTATCCCCAACTTTTAAATCATCTAGTGATAATACATCACTACGTAATAAAGCACCATCAAACTGATCACGATAATCGCGTAATGGTTGCACGATTGCTTCCTGAATATCTTTTAATGTATAAGCATCTATGCCCAAATCAGCAAGCTTATTATGATCTATCTTTGGTAATTCTTTTTGACCTAATTCACTAATACCATAAAGATGCATTACTTTACGCATCAAATCGTAACTTTCGGGATGAATACTTGTTTGATCTAAAGGCTCATCACCATCTTTAATACGTAAGAAACCAGCAGATTGTATATATGCTTTTGGTCCTAATTTTTTAACTTTTAATAATTGCTTACGATTTGTAAATCGTCCATTAGTATTACGATAATTAATTATTTCTTGAGCAATACCACTATTTAAACCAGAAATATATGTTAACAATTCCTTTGAAGCAGTATTTAAATCAGCTCCTGTTCGATTGACCACCTTCATCGTTGCTTCTGATAATCGTTCTGCTAATTTTTTTGGTGGTAAATCATGTTGATACTGACCAACACCAATTGACTTTGGATCAATCTTTATCAACTCCGCTAACGGATCTAACAAACGTCTACCTATAGATACTGCTGATCTTTCTTCAACTGCTAAATCAGGAAATTCATTTCGTGCTTCTTCTTGTGCCGACCAAACAGATGCACCTGCTTCTGAAACAATTGCATAAGAAACTGCCAATTGATTTTCTCGAATAACATCAGCTACTAAACGCTCTGATTCCCGACAAGCTGTACCATTACCAATAGCTACTATTTGCACATTATACTTTTGTAAAAGATGAAGTAACTTCTGTTTTGATACTTCTTCCTTTTCACCTTTCTTAGAAAAAGGAAAGATCTTATCAACCACTAACATTTTTCCTGTTTCATCAATAACCGCTAATTTACAACCATTAAAAAAACCTGGATCAAAACCTAAAACTATTCTTCCTTTTAAAGGTGCTTGACTTAACAATTTTTCTAAATTTAAAGAAAATATTTCAATCGACTTACCTTGTGCTCGCTCACTTAAATCTGAACGTATTTCACGTTCAATAGATGGAAAAAGCAAACGTTCACAACCATCTTTTGTAGCTAATTTTAATTGATCTAAAACAATTGCTTGCTCATTTTTAGCTAACAAATGATATGCTTCCGTAATCAATTTATCCTTATCATAAATCATACTTACACTTAACACTTTTTCTTTTTCAGCTCGATCAATAGCCATGATACGATGATCAGCTAAATTATTAATCTTTTCCAAGCGATCATAATACATTTCATAAACACGTTGTTCATCTTTAGCATCTTTTTTTATTTTCGTCTGAATTTGAGCACTACCTAATATATAATCTTTAAAATGCCAACGCTGTTTTGCATTATCAGCAACTACTTCAGCAATAATATCCCTTGCTCCTTGTAAAGCAGCATCTACATCTTTCACCTGATCACTTACATATTTGCTTGCTTCTATAAGAACATCGCCATCTATTGGTAAAGATAATATCCAATCAGCCAATGGTTGTAATCCTTTTTTAACAGCTTCCGTCGCTCTTGTTTTCTTCTTTTGTGCATAAGGACGATAAATATCTTCAACTTGTGATAATTTTTGACAATCTTGGATCTCTTTTGTCAATTCCGGTGTTAATTTCCCTTGCTCTGATATTAATTTTAAAACTGCTTCTTTACGATCAACTAATTTATTCTGATAATCAAATTGTTTTTGAATAAATAATATCTGTTCTTCATCTAAACCTTTTGTTGCTTCTTTACGATAACGAGCAATAAATGGTACTGTATTTCCTTCTACTAGAAGATCTAATGTATTTTTAACCTGCTCAATACTTACTTTTAATTCAGTTGCAATATTTTTTATAATCTGTTCATTCATGCCATTCTCCTAACTCAAACTATATCAATCATTCACTCGATATTGTAATATATAATTAACTATGATAAAAGGAGAAATATATGGAAGTAGTTATCGCCATCATCATTATTGCTATTGCTTTATCATTCACTTTAAATGTTGTCCCACAAGAACATGCTTATGTTATTGAACGATTAGGTAAATACCATAGTACATGGAATGCTGGGATCCATGTTAAGTTACCTATAATTGATCGTATTGCTCGTAAAACCTTACTTAAAGAACAAGTTGCCGATTTTGAACCACAACCCGTTATCACCAAAGACAATGTAACTATGCAAATAGATTCTGTTGTTTATTTCAAAGTAATGTCCCCACATGACTATGCTTATGGTGTTGAAAATCCAATTATGGCAATGGAAAATTTAACAGCTACAACTTTACGTAATATTATTGGTGATATGGAATTAGATCAAACATTAACTTCCCGCGAAGCAATCAATTCCCAAATGCTTGCTACAATTGACTTAGCAACTGATCCTTGGGGTATTAAAGTAACCCGTGTTGAGTTAAAAAACATTCAACCACCAGCAGCTATTCGTGAATCAATGGAAAAACAAATGAAAGCTGAACGAGAAAAAAGAGCAGCTATTCTCACTGCTGAAGGTGAAAAACAAGCCATGATCCTAGCAGCTGAAGGTAATAAAGAATCTGCTGTCTTAAATGCCGAAGCTAAAAAACAAGCTACCATCTTAGCTGCTGAAGCACAAAGAGAAAAAGAAATTAAAGAAGCTGAAGGACGTGCTGAAGCTATTCGGGTGGTACAAAACGCAACTGCTGAAGGTTTAAAAGCAATTAAAGAAGCTAAAGCTGATGATACCGTTATTAAATTAAAAAGCTTAGAAGCATTTACAAAAGCTGCTGATGGTAAAGCAACTAAAATTATCATTCCTTCCGAAATTCAAAGTTTAGCCGGCCTTGCTAAAGGTATCACTGAAAGCATTAAGGAGGACTAAATGCCAATCATTCCTTTTTTACCTTTCCTTGTCTTTTTAATCTTATTAACAACAAAATCAGATAAAGAAACTTCACATGATCATAAAAGTTGCATTGAAGATTTAAAAAATAAATTACAAACAATAATTGATAAACCGAAAAATGAAAATCCTATTAAAGATATAACTAAAGACTATAATCATTGTGATAAATACATTATTTTAAATGGTATAAAACGTAAATTAAAAGACTGCAAAGACTTATAAGAGAAGAAAATTTCTTCTCTTTTTAATCGGATGATAAAATATCTACTACACTACCAAGAGCTTCTGTTTTTTGCACAATTATTTTCTTATTAATGCGTTTTTTTAACTCACTAACATGCGAAATAATACCAACTAAGCGATGATTACTAGCTGTTTTTTCCAACGTTTTCATCACTTGTTTTAATGTTTCTTCATCAAGCGTTCCAAATCCTTCGTCAATAAAAATCGTTTCCATTTCAACGCCACCATGAAAACTTTGAATAGCATCCGCCATGCCTAAAGCTAAAGATAAAGAAGCCATAAAACTTTCACCACCACTAAGTGTTACAACGGGTCTAACTTGTCCACTATAACAATCAAAAATATCTAAGCCTAATGTCTGCTCCGTTTGACCACTTTTTTGTTTTGTTCGTAACATCTTATATTGCCCATTAGACATTAATTCAAAACGTCTATTCGCAAAAATTAAAATTTGATCCAAATATAAACTTAAAACAAATGATTCTAAAGATAACTTATTACCATCTTCACCTGCTTTCGTGTAATATTTGGTGATATCTTTTTTCCATGCTAAAGTTTCCATTTGTAAAGCCTGTTGTTGATAAATATTACTAACTTTCAAAACAACTCGCTTTTCATCACAAAGTTTATTACTCACTTGCTGTAACTGTATATCAATATCTTTTTTCTCTTCTTTTATTTGTTTAAGCACATTTAAAAGATCATCTACATCAACTTGCTTGACTTCTTTAAGTTGCTTTAACAATATTTCTTCTTGACCTTCAAGCATTGCTAATTTAGCTTTATAAGTTTGCTTATTTATTTCATTTTCTTGCAAATGATTTTTGATAATCTGTAAATCATCTTCTTTTTGTTTTATATCTTTTTTTATTTCCGCATCCGCTTGAAAATTTGTAATCTTTTTTTTCTGACTTTGTAATTCGATTTCTAATTTTATAAATTCCTTATTCTTTATTTGATAAAAATGATCTATTTGTTGTATCTCTTGTTCCAGTTCTTGTATCTCATCAACTAATCTTTCTTTTACTTGTAACTTGCTTTCAAGATCTGATATTACTTGTTTCTTTTCATCTATATGTTGCTTATGCTTCGCAATATCACTTAATAATTGCTGTTGATAATCACACCATTTCACTCTTTTTATATGTAAAGATTCTTCTTTTTGCTGAAAATAACTTTCCTGATTAATCAACTGACCATTTAATTTCTGTATCTTAGCAGCTAAATTATTTCTTTCTTCATTTAAGCTATTCAATTTAGCTTGCCATTTTTCTAAATCTGTCTTATTTAATATTTCTTGATTATGCCTTGCAGGTGATGGATGATCCAAAGAACCACAAACTGGACATGCTTTACCTTGTTTTAATTTTTCAGCTAATATACCAGCTTGTTCACGCCAAAAAAGATCTTCTTGTTTATTATATTCAAGATTTTGTTTTACATAATTAGTTTGGATATCATCAAAATGTATTTGTTCTTCAGATAATAATTTAAGCATTTTTTGATAATTTTGCCATTGCTTTAAAAGCTCTTTAACTTCATCACTAATTTTAATTAAATTCGTAAATTCTGTTTGTAAAATATTTTGTGCCAAAAGTAATTTATGCAAATCAATGTTAATTTCATCTAAAGAAAGTTGTTGTTTCTTTTTATACTGTAATTCGGCTATCTTTTGCTGTTGCTTATCTGCCATTACAGCTAATTCTTTCTTTTGACAAAGATACTTTTTTTCTTTCTTTTTAATTTCAGTGAAAAGAGCTAAAACTTCTTTTAAATAAGCTATATCATCTTCTTTTTCTTTGATTATTTCAGGGGCATATTTTACTTGTAACACTTGTCCTTCTTTTTCTTCTTTTTGATATAAAAGTTGCCACTTTTCTTTTTCTTTTTGTATTTTCTGATAGAGTAATTCTTTTTGCTCATTATCCTTAGCTCGTTCTAAATCACTTTGCTTTTTAAAGATAATATCTTCTATTTTTTGTTTTTGTAAAATAAGACCATCTTTTTCTTCTTCTAAAGATATTATTTCATCTTTTAAGTATTTAATTTTATCATGTACCGTCCTAACTTCTGTCTTTTCAAACAAAATATCACTAAATAATTGTTCAATTTGTTGCTGATATAAAATAACCTCATTATGTAAATTATCAACTTCATCTTTACTACGTTGAATAAATCGTGTAAAAGCATCTAAATCAAAGATATTCTTTAAAAGTTCTGCTCGCTCATTACCTTTTTTAAGTAAAATATTTCGAAAAGTACCTTGGGCAATCATTACTACCTGTCTAAATTGATGTCGATCAAGACCTATTATTTCTTTAATCTTGGCATTAATTTCACTTTGTTTAGTATATATTTCACCATTTGGCATCTTTAAAAAACATTTTTGGTTAATATCATTATTATTTTTACGCAACTTAAAAGAACGTGAAATAGTATATTTCTTACCTTTATTTTCAAAATCTAATGTTACTTCTGTAGCTATCTTATTATCCATTACTTCCCGACTTCGAAAGTCATAACTATGTCTATTTTCTTGATTACTCTGTTCGCCATATAAAGCATAGCTAATACCATCAAAAAGTGTTGTTTTACCAGCACCAGTATCTCCCCAAATAACAAAAATACCATTGTGACCTAACTTTTGAAAATCAACAACAGTTTTTTTACGATAAGAAGCAAAAGCTTGTAAATATAAAGTTAACGGTCTCATTCATCATCTTCCTTTAACCAGATCTTTTTAATCCAGTCTTTTTGTTGCTCACTTAAATCACGTGTACTAACTAACTTATACCATTGCTCAATGATCATCAAAGGATCAACTTCTTTTAAATGCGAAACAGCAATATTTTGTTCTTTATTAACCTTATATTGCAACGGTAAAATACTCATATAATTAGGATATTTCTGAATAATTTCAGGGATAGAACCATATGGAAAATATTCATCCATTAACTCAAAATAAATATAATCATCTTGCTTAGCTCTTATGTTACCTTTTAAAATATCGCCTAATAAAGCTTTAATATGTTTTACCGCATGCAATGGTTGTAAAGCAACTGTTATTAAGTCAAAAGATCCTTTTTCTTTAATTTCAAAAATAGGCAATGCTTTTATTTGCCCTGCTTCGGCTTTTGAATAAGCTAATGGTGAACCGCTATAACGAATTCTACCTGTATGATTGATAATTACTTCCGGACGATGAATATGACCTAATGCAACATAATCAAATTGTTCAAATAGTGGACTAGATACTTCTTCTAAGCCACCTACTAACAGTTCTTCTGAACTTTCTAATGATGGTATACTAGTTCCTTTTACAAACTGATGAGCAATAAGTATTGCACGATTTTGTGAATGATATGATAAATTATCTAACAATTGATGATATCCTTCTTTCATCGTTGGTATTTCTTCAGTATTTAATGCTTGCCGTATATCATAACGATTCATATAAGGAATAGCATAAATATCTATATCACCATATTTATCATGTAATGTGATCGCCTTTTTTTGATATTCTGTAATTAAAAAAATATTACTTTTAGCAAAACAAAAAGAACCAAATGATAAACGTGTAGCACCATCATGATTACCACTGATAATAATTGTTATAACTTTCAAAACCAATAACTTTTCTAAAAAATTATCAAAAAGTTGGACAGCTTCTGCACTCGGCACAGAACGATCATATATATCACCAGCAATAAGTAAACATTCTACTTTATGAATCTCTATTTGTTGTAAAATCTGTTGTAAAATAAACTGCTGATCAATCAAAAGAGAATGACCATTAAGTACTTTACCTAAATGTAAATCAGCTATATGAGCAAATTTCATATTTCCTCTTTCTGATAAATATTATAACAAATTAAAGCTTGTAATTAATTTTTAACTGATATCTATAATCAACAAAAAATCATAAATCGGTTTACTTTATCATATATCGATAGAATAAAAAATAGCCTCTTATCAGCTATTTTTTACATAATTCATAACCTTTTCTATTTTGATACAAAGTACGACTATAGAAAGCTGCTAAAGCATTAATCAAATATTCTGTATCCCTAACACCTGCTGTTTCCATTGGTGAATGCATTGCCCATTGAGCTAAGCCAACATCAACTGTAATTAATGATACATGAGCATTTGAAATATTACCTAAAGTACTACCACCACGTACATCAGAATGATTAACAAAAGTTTGTATCGGAATATTTTCCTGACGACAAATATCTTTAAATAAAGCAGCACTAATTGCATCAGTTGTATAATGCTGATTAGCATTATATTTTATTACCACTCCACCATTCAATTTAGGATGATTAATCGGATCATGTTTTGACATGTAATTAGGATGAATACCATGAGCATTATCAGCTGATACCATCATAGAATTAGCTATCGCTTTGGCAAAGCCATGCATGTCATTTTCTAATGCTTGATAAATACGACTAAGACAATCGGTTAAAAAAGTACTATCTGCACCTTGCTTTGTAAGTGAGCCTACTTCTTCATTATCAAAAATAACCATAACTGGGATGCTTGTACTATCATGTGCAGATAAAAAGCCATATACATTAGCAAAAGCACATTGCAAGTCATCTAAATGTGCAGCACTTAAAAATTCTTTATGTAAGCCCCAAATATATGATTTTTGATAAGGATATAAGAATAAGTCATGTGCTAAAACAGTCTCTTCTTCAAGACCTAATTTTTCACTTAAATAATTAATGATCGACTCTTTTTTGCCTTGAGCAAAAACAGGCATTAAATCTTTTTGTATATGATAACTATGATTTTCATTTGCACTACGATCCATATGAATAGCTAAATTTGGAATTAATGCGATAGCTTCATTTGAATCAACTAAATATGTACTAAATTGATGATCTTTTTTAACAATTAAACGACCAGCAATACCTAAAGGACGATCAAACCATGGTGCCATTAACATACCACCATATCCTTCAACATTTAATTCAAGATATCCTTCTTTTTCCATCTCTGGATTTTCTTTTAATTTAAAACTTGGTGAATCTGAATGCGCTGCTCCAATCATAAAACTTTGGCATGATTTATTAGGTATACGAAAGGCTAAAATACTAGAATCATTACGTACTACAAAATAACGACCATCTTGCTTTAAATTCCACTCTTCAGATTCTAATAATTCTTGATAACCACCCTTTAATAATTTTTGCTTAATCTGATCAATTGCATGAAATGCTGTTGGTGCATGATCAATAAAATTCATTAATTGCTGATTAATTTCTTGACACATATTTATCTCCTTTTGACCTATTTTTGCTCTTTATTAACTTGTCGCATAACCGACATTACCATTTTCATTTTTGCTAAATTACTCTCATAATAAGTAGTATCTATTATGAATTGATTACGACTAAATGGATTAACAATCATATCCATATGTTCAAGCTTTGCTTGGGATAATAATTCTTGAAAAGAAACTTGTTTAACTTCTAAACCATAAAGCTCTAAGAGATCTTGATTCTTTAAAGCTTCACGATAACTTGTATAGATTGATTTTAAATAAATATTTTTCTCAGGAATAAAAACTTTATCGTATAAAACATTGTTGTCTTTATTATCCCCATGATATGCCAAACAATATAACTTAGTATGCCAAAATGAACTTAATAAAAGGTAAATAAAAGTATGTTCTAAACGATGTACAACCGTTTCTTTCAATAAGCTATTTATGTATTCTTGCGCCAAATAATCAGTATGACAAGTAGACATTATCAACTGATAAGGATGTAAAGAAATATTATCTTTCTTTTGTAAAACTAAAGTAACTTGTTCATCTTCTCCTTTAGGATAAGATCTTTGATTAACCAAAATATCTTTTACTTGTACTTTAGCTACCACTATTGGTCGAGCCTCATTTTGCTGATCTAGCTCTTGATCACAAATTAAAACTTCTTGATTTTTGACTACTCTACCTCGCACTATACCACTAATACACTCACCATTTACTTCTTCAATCATTAAGCTAAAATATTTTTTATTACCTATCGTTTTGCGACGATCTAACCATAAATAAAAATAATTATGATAATGATCAAAATACCACTTTCCTAAAAAATAAATAATGACGACAATTAAAACACTCATAATTATTTTATTTATATAAGTTACTTGATCAGACGATTTAATAAAAAGATAAAAAAGATAAGCAATCAATAATAAACTGATCTGGATAATTAAAGAAAAGTAGACAAAACGACCAATATGAAATCTTTGCGAAACAACAATATCCGCTTCTTGATCACTTGCTTTATTACAAATATAAAGAAGTACTAAATGAACTAGTTCTGTATGCATAATAAATGTAAAAGAGTAACCCACAATACGATTATCTTCATATGCTAAAAACCAATTAACAATTAAAAATAAAGATATTAAGCCAATAAAAATAGCTACCATTTCACAAAAAACAATCAAAATTTTTCTCATGCGTTTATTTTAACATTGATAAGAAATAATTAGTAGTAGCCAAGCTGTAAGAATCAACCATGGACCAAATGCTATTTTTTGTAAATGATATCTCAAAGCAAATAATAACGCTAATGAACTAGCAAAGCCTAACCATAAATGGATAAAAGAAAAAGGTAAAACCAATAAAAAAATACCTATCAACCAAATATCAGCACTACCAATAAAAGAATAATTTGCAAACTGTGCCCAAATAATGAATAAAAATGCAATTAACCATTGTCCTAAATTATATTTTGAAAAAAAGAAAAAAAGTATCAAAATAGTTATTAAAATTAATTTTTTAGTTGTCATATGTTGACTATAACTATCTTCTAAAACAATTTGTATAAATAAAAAACTTAAAGGTAAGTATATCCAGTATGGTAAACTACTACTTTGCCAAAGTATGGCAGCTAGTAATGAATAAAATTCTGAAATAAACCAAAAAAAAGGAATTGATGTATTGCAATAATAACAACGGCCAAACAATATCACATAACTTATAATAGGAATTTTCATCCACCACTTTAAATTTTTTTGACAAAAATCACAATGACTATATCCCTTTTGACTGATATGCCAATAATCACGATAAGCGTAATTTAATGCAAAACTATGCCATAATAGTGCAATTAATATTTTCATACTAACTTATTATTACCGCTTCGTTATATCTACCATTTATATTTTTTCAACTTTAACTGAATTGGCTAATAAATAATTTCGAAATTCATTATATTGCTCCTCTTTAAAGAAAAGAGCTTTTGTTTTTTTATTATATGTAAAGAAAATACTAGCATCATTTGCTGATAAAACTAATGACTTTATTTTCTTATATGGAGTTAAAGAACCCATTAATACTACCCCATCTGCTGATAATCCTGACTTCATCTGTAAATACATAATACCTAAGATTATAACTATTATTGATTGAACATAACGAAAAAAACCAGTATTACGCCAAAAGCCAACGATTGCCAATAATATAAATAAAGTAAAGATAAATGATTTATGCCCAACTTTTGATACCACTTTAACACGTAAAGAATTTTTTAACATAAAGAGAAACATAATCATTACTACAAGATCAATAAATAACCAAACTAATTCAACTGTATTCACTAGCTTCACCTCTTAATTACTATAACAAAAAAGATTAAAGCCGACAGCTTTAATCTTTTATTATTAAGCTATTTTTTTCTTTAAATCATCAATATCAGCATTGATCTGGGTAACCATTGCCTTCTTCCGATCAATTTGCCGTTCCATATCATGAATATCTTCATAATCATCAACTTCAAAAATATTTTCCTGCAAAGCGTTAATTTCTTTCCGTAATGTTTCTACTAGCTGTTCTTTATGATTTAAGATTTCTTGGAAACGATCTTGATTAGCTTTATGCTTAGCTGCCCAAAATTGCTCCTTAATTTCCTTGAAAGTCTCCCAAATACGATCATTTTCCTTACGTCCAGAATAGCCAGCAGCTTTCCATTCAACATCAAATGATTTCATTTTTTCAGTATTTTCTTTGCCTAAATCACCACTATCAACAATTTCTTTAGCTTTTGTAATTAATGCCTTTTTCTTCTCAATACTACTTGCAAATTCTTCATTACGTTGCTTAAAAAATTCTTTTCTTTCCGTATAAAACTTTTGTCTTAAACCATTAAATACTTCCCATAATTTATCATCTTCATCACGACCTGCTGATCCTAATGCTTTCCAATCAGCCATCCATTTTTCCATTTTTACAGATAAAGAATTGAAATTATTAGAATCTGTTAATACTTCTTGTACTTCTTTAATTAATTCTTCTTTCTTATCTTTGATTTGAGCATGAATGGTATCTAAATCAGCAAAATACTCTTTCCGTTTTTTATTAAATTCTTTGCGTGCTTGCTTAAACGCATTCCAAAGTTCATTTTCTTTTTCGCCAGCATGACCAATTTCTTGCCAATGATCTTGTAAATGATGAAATGCTTCTTGCGTTTCACGCCAAGAAGTAGAAGTTGCCAACGCTTTAGCTTTTGTAACTAATTCTTCCTTCTCAGCAGCATTTTTAACGGCTTTTTCTTTACGTAATGCTACTTTAGCAAGTCCTTTTGTAAACCAATCATTATATTCTTCTTCTTTAGCTGTTTGCCAATTCGTAATATTCGCAAAGTCTTGTTTTATTTGTTCAATCTGTTCATTGGTTGTACTTTCATTAAATGTGTCTAACTTACGACATAATTCATATTTATGACGAATATCTTTTTCTAATTCTTCAACAGCATCTTCTTTAAAATCACTGCCATAAACAACTTCCCCGCCTAAATATGCTGGCTTTTGCCATACGAACATCGTATACTTTCCATCTGTTTCAATACCATACCAACGACCATGACCATCATTATGACCTTCTACTGCCAAAACTGGTTGCCCTTGTTCATCTTTTGCTCCGTAAAGAACTTCAACCACCTTACCATCAAATACCTTATGTGGCTTTACTGTTATTTTGGCATATTTTTCATCATAGCCCTCTAGTGTTTTCCAATCCATTTTTTATCCTCACTTCTATCTTTTGATTTTATGCGAAAAATATGATTTTGTCTAATCGTAGTATCTATTTTTTAAAATTTATTTTCTTATATATATACATTTATCACTAAATACTCTCATTTTGACTTTTCACTTAAAGAATGATAGATATATTTATATAGGAGAATTTATGCATGTTATTTGAAAAAGAGATTCGTCAACTCTATCGACAAAGTTTTCCCAAACTAGAAAGAGTACATTTTCATATTCTTAAAAACATTGTCCATCGAAAATGTGGAAAATTTTATCCCATTACCATCAATCATAAATTTTTAGGCTTCTTTTTCGCTGTTAAAAGTGAAAAATTAACTTATTTATTTTTCTTTGCTCTTAAAAAAGAAGTGCGTAATAAAGGTTATGGTAGTCAAGCATTGCTAAAAATGTTATCTAAATTTAAAGATCAAAAAATATGTCTTTTAACCGAAATGATTCGCCCTCGTGAAAAAGATAAAATAAGAATCAGAAGGAAAAATTTTTATTTACGTCATAATTTTAAAGAAAGTGGTTATTTTTTTAAAGAAAATAATGTTTGGTATGAAATGTTATGTACAGATGATCATTTCATAGCTCAAGATTATATTAAACTTATGAAAAATGCCTTTAGTAAACTAGAATATAGATTCTTCTTTAAACCACAAGGATATAAAAAAATAATAGAATGATATAATTTTATAATGAAATATTATCTTTTTCTTTTACTTCTTATCGGTAAAGATAAGTCCTTGCTAAAAAAATAAACTTATTTAATAAAACCTCCTTTGCGTTTAAAAAGGAGGTTTTATCGATTGAAGTATTATTCATATCCGTTAGGATTATTTTTTTGCCAACGCCAACTATCACGACACATATCTGCTAAAGTTTTTTGAGCTTGCCAATGCATTTCAACATATGCTTTATGTGGGTCTGCATAACTACTTGCTACATCACCTTTACGACGTTCTTTAATTTCGTATGGTATTTGTACCTGATTAACTTGTTCAAATGTATGAATAACTTCTAATACAGAACAAGCTTTACCTGTACCTAAATTATAAATATGTACACTATTTTCACTATGATCTAAAACATGCAAAGCTTTAACATGCCCTTTTGCTAAATCAACAACATGAATATAATCACGTAAACAAGTTCCATCAGGAGTAGGATAATCATTACCAAAAACACTTAATTTGGCTAATTTATGCACCGCTACTTGTGTAATATATGGTAGTAAATTAGCTGGTATACCTTTAGGATTCTCACCTATCAAACCCGATTCATGAGCTCCAATAGGATTAAAATAACGTAATAAAACAATCTGCCACCTTTTATCTGCTTGATATATATCCTGTAGAACATCTTCTAAAATTGCTTTTGTTTTACCATAAGGATTAGTAATTTCTCCTTTTTTAACATTTTCTTTAATTGGTACTTCTTCAGGTTCACCATAAACCGTCGCACTTGAAGAAAAAATAAATTTATAACAATTAAACTCTTGCATTATTTTTAATAAAACAAATGTCCCTGTAAGATTATTATCATAATATTCAAGAGGCTTATAAATAGATTCTAAAGGTGACTTTAAACCTGCAAAATGGATGACAGCTTCGATTTTATTTTCCTTAAAAACCCGATATACATCTTTAGCTAAGCAACAATCACCTTGGTAAAATTTTAATTTCTTACCTGTTATCTGTTCAACTCTTTGTAAAGCTATTTTTGATGAATTAACAAGATTATCTAAAACAATAACATCTCTACCATTATTTAATAATTCAACACATGTATGACTACCGATATATCCTGCTCCACCTGTTACTAAAATAGACATAATGCCTCCCTACTATAATTGCCATGGGGCCATATTTAAATCAAATGCCGGATTATAATATGGATCACCTTTTTCATAATACATTGGCCATTTCTTTTGTAATTTATCTCTTTCTTGTTCAAAACGTTTTTTCTTTGCTGGTGTATCTTCGTATCCTCTTGATTTAGATTCATAATGATGCCAATGGGCATGGCCATCATAAACGACATATTTATGTAATTTATGTTGTAATTTTAAACATAAATCAACATCATTAAAAGCCACTTTAAAATCTTCACTAAAACCATCAACAGCTAAGAAATCTTCTTTTTTAACCATCATACAAGCTGCTGTCACAGCTGAATAATCAACATCAAGCTCTGAACGATGCATATAAGTAAATTGGTTTTTATCATATAGTGAAAAAACATGGGCTGCACTACCTGCTATACCAACAATAACCCCAGCATGTTGAATAGAATCATCTTCATAAAGTAATTTTGCTCCTACAGCACCAACATCTTTTCTTTGACATAAACCAAGCATTTCTCGAATAGCATCTTGATCAATCAGCTCTGTATCATTATTTAAGAATAATAAATATTCACCTTTTGCTTCTTTAACAGCAAAATTATTTATTTTAGAGTAATTAAAATCACCTTCATATTTTAAAATACGAACATTTTGATGCCTAGCTGAAACATGATCATAGAAATTAAAAATATCTTCTGTTGTTGAATTATTTTCGACAATTAGAATCTCAATATTTGCATAGTCATTACGATGAAAAAGAGATTTTAAACAAGGTTTTAATAATTCTTTATGATCCTTATTGGGAATAATAATAGATACTTTAGGTTGACCCTTTATTTGGTAAACAGGATGATAAAAATTTAAAAATGGTTCCGGCATAGCTTCTACTTTTACGGCTATACCTTGACGATCAAAATGATTTTGTAAAGCTTTTTGACCTGCCTTTACCGTATACAGTTTACTTTCTGGATTAGCAGCTGTACTTTGAGCAAACATACGCCAATGATATAACACTTTAGCAATATGCTTTATTCTATTCGTCTTTTCATATGCTCGTAATAATAAATCATAATCTTGAGCACCATCACAGGCACTTGATAAACCACCTAACTCATCAATAATCGTTTTTTTCATGATTACAAAATGTGTAATATAATTATGCGAATATAATAAATCAGGTGAAAAATCAGGCTTAAAATGTGGCAACATAAAATGTTTACCATCACTACTCATCTTATCCTCATCACTATAATAAATATCATCTTCAGCTTGATTATAAGCAACAACCATTTCATATAATGCATTTATAGCTAATTTATCATCATGATCTAAAAAAGCAACAAAATCACCCTTAGCTAAAGCTATTGCTTGATTAGTATTTTGGGCAATTCCTTCATTACAATTTAAATTTTTAATAACTATACGCTTATCTTTATTTGCCCACTTTGTCAATTTACGACAAATACTAATATTATCCTTTGAAGCATTAGCTAAACATAATTGCCAATTAGCATATGTTTGCTCATAAACAGACTGAATCATTTCTTCAAGCATATTTAAATCTGTATTGTATACTGGTACAACAATTGAAATAAGTGGTTTTTTAACAAATACATGTTCTCTTTGATTTTTAATATCTTGTTCACTTAAAGCATGTTTTTTCAACCATTCTTGATACATTCCTTCACCTTTAATTTTACGTAAAGTAGCTTTTAAACCATGATGCCATAAATAAGCTAAGCCTTTATGTATAGTATATAGATTAAGCTTACGCTTAGGTCTATTTGTGACTTGTTTAGCACCTATTTTAGCCATATCTTTACAAAGATTAATTGTTTCAATGCGATTATCTGCTGTTTTTAGAATAAGTTTTGCAGGTTGACCTTTTTTTACTTGTACAGTTAAACCAAAAGCACAATTTTTAACATCGGGTGGAATAATTCCCTTATAGTTCAAATCCACCATTGTAAAACGATTAACATCTAATGGATATGTATTAATTGTATCTGACTGATAAAATTCAACATCCATATTACGACGATCAGAAAAAGCCCAACCTTCAATACGATAAATTTCTATATCATCTTGTAAAGTATAATTAACCGCCGTTAAAGCATGACGAATACTTTGCTTGTTAATTAATTTTTGTAATTTTTTATCATTAGCTTTAAACAATAAAGTTGATGTTTGATGCATATAAACTTCAATTTTAGAATGTTCATTTTTTAAAGGATACAATAATCTAAAACCACAATTCTCATCAATTTTTTGATTGCCATACTTTCTTTGTAAATCATGACGATTAATTTTTGTAATCGTTGCTTCAACTTTTACTCCATTTTCAAATACATCTATCGTAAAAGGATGGGGATATAAAACATAAGCAGACAACAATAATACTTTAGGATCATGCCCTAAAACCGTAACATATTCAATCTTTTTTTCCATGCTTTATATCCTCTCTTTGCTTTTCAAGTAATGCTAATTTTTGTGTCAATGAACAAATCTGATCGGCTTGCTTGGATATTGCTGAAGTCAATTTATAAACTAAATGCAAAGTAAAGACAAAACCTAAAAAGAAAATCATGTTAATTGGTAAAGCAACACCAACTAAATAAGTAAACCAATTTAAAATTTGAGGAAATAGTACAACTAAAAAAAGTAATACTAAAACACTTAACCATGATAAAGTGTACTGCAAAGATAATTTTCTTTTACGAATTTGATTTAAATTCAGAACAAAGACAATAATTAGTGCTAATGCTAATAAAATTTGTAAACGTTCCGTCATTTTACGCCCCATACTTTCTTGCCATTTCAATCAAAATAGCCATTGTAACTTTAATCATATAATAAATCGAATTACCTAAATGAATAGAAGAAATACCACCTTGTCTTTCTTTCATCTTAACTGGCACTTCCCTAATTTTTTTCTTTTTACGCAACAAATAAACAATACTTTCTGGTTCTGGATAATCACGCGGATAATCACAAGCAAATAGTTTAATTGTTTCTTTATTAATCAATCTAAAACCACTTGTCGGATCGGTAATTTTCTGTTTGGTCAATAAACATATTAACCAACTAAAATAACGAATACCAATTCTTCTTGCCAAAGATGATTGAAAACCTGTTTTTTTAATAAAACGAGAACCAATTACCATATCGGCTTGATCATTTAACATTGCTTCCACTAAAAGGGGTAGATAATGTACATCATGTTGACCATCACCATCTACTTGTACAGCCATATCATAATTATTTTTTTGAGCATATAAAAAGCCCGTTTGCACAGCACCACCAATACCTAAATTAACTGGTAGATTAATATGATTAATCTTTCTTTGGCATAATAAATCATGTGTATTATCAGTTGAACAATCATTAATTACCACATAATCAAAATCCGGTAAATCTTTTTGAATCGATGCTACTGTCTGAATAATACTTTCTTCTTCATTATAAGCCGGAATAATAATTAGTTTTTTCATTTTGAGCCTCATATTCTGCCATTGCTTTTTTAAAATAATCTTCTTGTTCAGAATTGTAAAATGGTTTACCTATCTTTTCATGTTCTAGATCTTTCAAACTAAAATCTTCATTTGCTAAAGTTAAATTAGGATTGTAAAAAGGATCACCTTTCTCTAGATATGCTTGCCATTGACTAATAAAAAGACCTATTTCCGCATGAAACCTCTGTCTTTTATCCGGTGTATCATCACTACCTCTTGATTTCGACTCATAATGATAAAAAGATGCATAAGGAGTATAGACAACCGACTTACCATATTGTATCACTCGTAAGCAGAAATCAATATCATTGAAAGCTACCGCAAATTTTTCATTTAAGCCATTCACTGCCTCAAATACTTCTTTTCTTACCATCAAAACAGCTGCTGTAACAGCTGAATAATTTTGACAAGTTAAAGCCATATTAAAGTAAGTATCTTTTTCACAAGCAAAATTTTTAAATGCATGACCAGCAATTCCATTAATACCAATTATTACACCGGCATGTTGGAAAGTATCATCAGCATATCTTAATTGACATCCGACTATACCAACATCATCTCGTTGACAATAACCAACCATCTGTCTTAAAGAATCTTTAGCAATTAATTCAACATCATTATTTAATAATAATAAATACTTACCACGTGCATACTTAACACCAAAATTATTAATCTTAGAATAGTTAAATATACCTTTATATACAATCACTCTAACATTTTTAAATTCTTTTTGTATTTTCTCATAATATTGAAACGTTTCATCCTGACAAGAATTATTTTCGACAATAATAAATTCTAAATTTTGCCAGGTATTTTTATCAATCAAAGAACGTATAGCTTTATCTAAGTCTTTTATATGATCCTTATTTGGAATAATAACCGAAATTAAATCTTCTTTATCAAAACAAAATTCTGTTTGATAAATACCTAATGCAACACCATATTCAACACTTTTAATCTTAATCTTTGGATATTCTCTTTGCCACATATCTTTAACCGCATTTAAACCAGCTTCAAATGCATACATTTTAGAATTAGGATTACTTGCTGTTGAATTACGATGTGCTCGCCAATGATATAAAATTTTAGGAACATGAACTATTTTTCTAGCATGGGGATATAAACGTAATAATAATTCAAAATCTTGTGCCCCATTATATTTATCATCTAAAAGTCCATATTTATCTAATAATGAACGCTTAATAGCTGTTAGATGACTAATATAATTTACCGAATGTAGCAATTCTAAATTAAAATCCGGTTTAAAATGCGGTTCATAAAATTGCCCATTTTCATCTACCTTATCTTCATCTGAATAAATAATATCAATTTCTTTATCATTGACAATTCTACTGGCAAATTCATACAAAGCATCAGCTGTCAATTCATCATCATGATCGGCAAAAACAATATACTCCCCTTTACTCATTAAAATAGCCTGATTTTGATTTTTTGAAATGCCCATATTAGCACTTAAATGTTGATAAATAAAGCGTGGATCTTTCTTACTATATTTTTTAATTTTTGCAGCTAGTGATGAGTTTTTTGAACCATCCGCAAAACAAACTTCAAAATAAGGATAAGTTTGGGCTAATAAACTAACGATTAATTTTTTTAAATAAAGATGATTTGTATTAAATAATGGTATAACCAAAGAAAACATTGGTTTATATGCCCATACTTTTTGTCGTTGTTCATTTAATTCCTTTTTTGATGTTTTAACTTTGGCATACCACAAATTGTAATCATCATCTTTATGATTACGAGATAAATATTTCCCACTTACCATCAAATAATGTTTTTGCACTTTTCTAATCAAAGCTTCGGTAATATTAATACGACGAATAATAAATTTACCTTTGAAAACTAAATTATAATTTTTCTTTTTATCCCATTTAAGACGTACACAAAAACCACATTTTTTAATATATTTATTATCATAATCAACATCTGTTCTTGCCACACGGCGAACAAAACTATCGACAATATTATCATTTTGATCATGAACTTCGATCCAAACTTTCTCATCTTGTTCAAGAGGTAATACCCATCCAATTATCGTTAATGTATCAGTAGTTAATACCATATCATCTAAATTCCATGTAAAACCGTTATATACACTTCCCCGTTTTATAGCCCGTAATTTAATACCTAATTGCTTACACCATAAATTAAAAGCTGTACAACATATATATCTTGTTTCATATTCTGATTGCAAAACAATTTTAACTTTACCTATTAACTCTTTAGCAAAATGAATAACAAAACCAAATAAATTATCTTCATCTCTATGAAAAAAAGTTTTTGCAACATCCTTACGAGAATATAATGATATATTACCAACATCTAAATTATTTTGATCAACAAGATGAAGGATAACTTTATCTTGCCAATTACTAGGAACATACCAGCCTAATATTTCCACTTCATCTTCTGTCATTTTAATTTGATCAATATTATATTTCATATTTTCTCCTAACGTTTTAACAACTCTTTTAAACAATACAATCTGGTCATAATTCTTTTCCCAATACTGCGTGTTGAGTATTCACCTGCATTTAATGCTGTACCTATATGACGACGATAATATATTAAAGTATCAGATATAACATGTACTTGCTTTTTATAAAAACCTAAGTAAGCTAACCAATAATCATAAGGACATAATGAATCATTAGGTGGAAAAGGTAATGCTAATTCTTTAAATGATTTAGTAAAAGCCATACATGCTCCAGTATACCTTGTCCGGATAAATGTTCGCCAGAAACCAGGTTTCACATGATACTTTGCAAAATGACTCAAAGCTGTTGTTTTTAAATTAGCATCCGTCATTTCAGCATCATGGATTACCAACTGATATCCTTGCATTGCTTTTAAAACACAATTGACTTTATTTTTTTTCCAAACATCATCTTGATCAGCAATAAAAATAATATCACCTTTTGCATGTATTAATGCATTTTCAAAATTTTTTGTGTATCCTTTTCTTTCTTTATTGATAAATAAATGAATACGTGCATCATTTAAAGATTTAATAATGGCCATTGTCCCATCCTTTGAGCCATCATCACTAATAATTACTTCATCCGTTGAATTTAGTTGCTCTAAAATAGACTTTAATTGATCCTTAATATACTTTTCACCATTATATGTTGCCATACATACCGAAATCATTTTACTACCTCAAAAATACTTAATATCCATGTTTTTAAACTATATTTTGCTAATATTTCATCTGCTATATCTTCCGTTTCTTTTCTTAAAAAAGAAGCGGGAATAACAATCTTTTTACGGTCAATAATTAAAATATTATTTGCATTATAAAAATCATAATTTTTAATATATTTATTTGTGGTAATAAGTTTTTTACCTAAACATATAGCATCAAATGTTCGTGTTCCAATACCACTTTGTTGAGGATGCTCAATATCAACTATCACCTTTGCCTTAGCCATTTTTTCTTCTACTTCTTGCCAACTTAATTTATGATACTTAAAAAAAGATATCTTTGTTTGATGAAAAGATGGCTTAATTAAAAAATATATAAAATATAAAAACTTAGCTTGTAAATAACAATACTGAAAAAAAGACCACTTATTTTTTAAACATATTTTTTGTATCTTTTGTAAAATTTCTAAACGATCAGAATGAATACTACCAATAAAGCACAAATCATATTTACAATTATGAAAATGTTGTTTTTGCTTTGCCTGATTAGTATAAAAATTAGGTCTAAAAATTAATCTTTTATCTTGTTTACAATCAACATAATCAAACGAAAAAGTAATATCCGCTAACTGTATTTTTTCTTCACTATTCCTCGTATTATTTTTAGAATCCCATAATACATAACGTATTTTAGCTAAAGGAAATTGTTTTTTTAATTCTAACAACCATCTTCTCGTCACGAATTCACCTTTAACAATTAAAATATCATCATACTCATTATTTTTTACTGTCCATAATAAATGCTTATAATAATGATTTATAAAATGACCAAAAGCAAAAGGGAAAAGTCTTGCTAAGCCTTTTAAAAAACTCGCTTTAATTGGTCTTTCATCATACCAATCTACTTGTGCTCCTAATTTTTTCAATTCTTGACAAATTAATTCTTCATATGCAAAAAAAGATGGTGATAAAAAAAGTATCTTTCGTCCTTGCAATAAATTATGCATTTTCATCCTTTCTATAGTTGCTCTGCAAAACCTTTTTCTAATTTTTTAAAAATAATTATTCCCATAATAGTTACAAAAAGGGCAAAGATAAAAATAATTAATAATTTACATAAATTAGGAAGCTGATGATAAATAAAACAATCACGATAAGCATTTATTAAAATAGTCATCGGATTAAGATTAACTAAATAAGCTATTTTAGAATGAATACCAAAAGTTTCTAACTTATAAACAATCGGTGAGCCATAAAAAGCTAACATCAAGATAAAATTAATAATATATTCTAAATCTTGAATATATGCTGTTAAAGCTGATAGCATTAAACCAAGACCCAAAGAAATTATAGCTTGTATAAAAACAATTAAAGGTACAAAAATAATGTGCCAACTAATACCAATTTTAAAACAAATACAAAATAATAAGATGATCAAGCAAGAAATAAAAAAGTTAATCATACCACTTATGATCACGGATAAAGGCAGTATTTCACGCGGAAAATATACTTTTTTAATAATTCCTGCATTAGCTTTAATTGTACTTGTACACTGATTAATACTTTGGGCAAAAAAAGTCCAAGGAATAATTCCAGTCACAAGATAAACAATATAATCACCACCTGTATCTTTTAAAAGATATGGAAAAACAATAGCATAAACTAATACTTGTAATAAAGGATTAATAAAAGACCATAGTATACCTAAAAAAGATGCTTTATATTTACCTCTAATTTCTTTTTTGACATTTGTTCGCAACAATTCTCGATAACGAAATAATTCTTTAAATATCATTGCTTATCCTTCCCAACATAAATAATCATCCGTTCTTTTTGGATAATATTTTCTTTTTCATCACATAATTGTGCTTGTATAACTAATTCCTTATTATCATTTAATAAAGGCTTAAAAGATTCTACTTCAATATGTGCTGACCAACCAATTTTATCAACATCCATAAAACCACCAAATTGTTCATTATAAATCATTTCTACATCTGGTCGTGGATATCTTTTCAGATCTACTTTTTTACCTGCCACAAATAATTCTAATTTAGCTTCTTCACAATCGGAAATAGCCCAACCTTGAATAGATAAATCATTTACTTGTGAAGCAATATTTACAAAAGGTTTAGGTGCATCAAAGAAGATAATACCCTTGTATTTTTCTTCACCTGCTTGCACTTTCATTTTCTTTTCTAAACGATTATCTAAAGAAACTTGTTTTAAATATTCATCAATAACATAATGCGGATCACCATCTAAGCGAAAAGTTCCTTTATAAATCCAAATAACTCGTGTACATAATTCTTTTATTACATCTAAACTATGTGAAACAATAACAATCGTTCTTTTACTCTCTTTAAGCTCTCTTAACTTAGCAAAACACTTATCTTGAAAATGCTGATCTCCAACTGCTAATATTTCATCTATCAAAAGAATATCAGCATCAACATTAATAGCAATTGAAAAGGCAAGTCGCATATACATTCCTGAAGAATATGTGCGAATTGGTTCATCAATGAATTTACCTAATTCCGAAAAAGAAATAATATCATCCATTCTTTCTTCAATTTCTTTTTGACTAAGACCAAAAACTGCCGCATTAAAATAAATATTCTCACGACCTGTAAAGTCAGGATGAAAACCAGCTCCAAGTTCTAACAAAGAAGTCAACTTACCTTGTGTCTTAATCGTCCCTTTAGTAGGATAAATAATTTTTGTCATCAATTTCAACAAAGTACTTTTTCCTGATCCATTTGTACCAATTAGAGCAACTGTTTCACCTTTTTTAATATTAATATTAATATTTTTCAATACTTCATTATATTGAATGACATTTTTTCTTTTATTTAAGAAAAATGATTTTAAAGAATTAGCTCGATCAGTTTGAATCCGAAAAGTTTTTGACATATTACGTACTTCAACAGCATTTTCAATATTCATTATCTTACCTCTATGTTATTTTACTTTAATTAATTTATTTTTCCAAATGTTCATTATAAAAGATTGATCATAATATGATCAATCTTTAAAAATTATTTATTAACTTATTTTATAACTTTATAGATGAAAAAATTACCTTCATGATATTGTAATTGTAATATATCTTTCCATTCCTCACCAACATCATTTAAACTGGCAACATAATCAACATTTAATTTTCTTAGACGTTCATGATTTAAATGTATATGGATACTATCAGGTGTAGCTATTCTATATAATTGTTCAACATTATCTAATAACATTAAAATATGTGCATAACGATTAGTTTCTTGCCAAGCTTTACCACTTGGATCTAATACATCCCATAATTTTTTATTAGGAATATAATTAACAGAATTTAAAGTCCGTGCACCAGCTGCCAAAACAAAATTAGGAATTACTAAATTATCAACACCAATCCATAATTTATTTGGATTTTCTTTAACTATTTTTTGAATTTTTGCATAAGCCGGCTTTGTTAAAATAGGTTTAGCACCAACTTGAATAGGATTAACTAGTACATTTGCATATAAGAAGATAGAAGCCATAATAGCACAAATAATATTTTTAATTCGATCAGAATATTTTAAATAGATAAAGATACCAAGAAAGCTAATAAATGCTATAACATACGCAATAAAAGGTGTTTTTAATGTATAGCTATGTTGCTTATAAAGATAAATAACCATTAATAAGAAAGATAACAATAAAGACATATAAGCCGCTATTTTAGATCCTTCTTTTTGCTTATTATACTCTGCTAAGCAAACAATAAATAAAACCATATTAATGAAAATAAATATATCAATTGCCCGTAAATAAGTCGCATTCGTTAATAATAATAATTTAACAAGAAATACCGGCATCGGTCTTATACAATACCAAGCTAAAATAATTATTGGCAAAGCAAATGCCCATAATAATTTATTGCTAAATTTTTGCTTAAATTGAATAACCAACCACCATAATATTCCAAGCGGAAAAAAAGAATAGAAAGTTCCCATCTCTGAAGGGTTATGAAACTTACCCTCTGGATCAACCAAATTATTTACATATGTTAATGCTTTATTTATAGCAAAACCACCATACTCAATTCTTTTACCTGGATATACTGTGGATGTAATTGATTGAATATATTCTAAATCAATAATTAGAAAGCGAGCAATAATAGCAAACATGAAAAAAAGATCAATGATAAAAACAACATAATCCCACTTATTGAAAAAAGTCCATGGTTTAATCATTACTAGTTGCCAAATCATAATACAAAGCATAAACCAGCCAAAAGGAACTTGCCATGGTGGATAGAAGCCACAAACAAAATCAGCTCCCACAATAGCTAAAGCTAAGCCTATTAAAAAGCGATAAATTGTTTTCTTGGTCCTTAGAAAATAATCGAATAAAACAATAATACCCAAACCATTCATTAATAGTGAACATAATGACCACCACATATTAAAAGAGGAAAACCAAGTTAAGATCATAGCAAATAAAGATAATGTTTTCTGCTTACCAGTTAAGATATTAAAAAATTCAAAATAAATCAAAGGTCCAAATGCCCAACAATATGCCCATGACCAAGATAATCCATGTTCATAATTCAAAAAATAATAGCCCCAATTACCCGGATTACGCAAAGCTGCAAAATCGAGTTGAATTCCTCCTGAAGCAATAAGATTAGGTGTATCTACACCACGTGTTAATGAATTAATACAACCAAAGCCAGAATAAGAACCACTCATCTTTTGGCTTAAAGAAGCTAACCATTCATCACTACGAATAGCTAATGATTTACCAAATAAAGGTTGCCGATAAATACTACCCATGCCAGGCTGAATATATTTATCATACTCAGCAACAGATGAGCCATTAAAGTTATTAATTATTAGCCAGATGAAAAAAATAAAAGCAAGCCAAAAACGATAACGATAAATAAATTGATATAATTTTTTAATTGGTATCAAAATATGCAAACAAGCAAAAATAAGCAATAAGCTGTAAATTTGCATTTTACGAATAAAATATCCAAAAGAAGTAGGTGCTTGCAAATAAACTCGACGAGCCAAGAACAAAAATATACTTAAGCAAAAACCGATGATTAAACCTTTTATAAAATATTCCCAACTTTTATTTTTTAAAACCACTTAAGCCTCCTCAATATTAAATCATTGCTCCTGATAGTCCTAAAGTATAACCACTAACCGATGTATTTCTTAACATTATTCCTGATAAATTAAAATAATACCATTGATTATCTATTAATACCCAACCTTTAGCCATTTGTCCTGAGCCATACAAATAGTACCACTGATTTGCAATAAGCTGCCAACCTATCATCATTTGTCCTGAACTATTTAAGTAATACCATTGATTATCTATTAACTGCCAACCAGTTCTCATTTGTCCTGAATTATCAAGATAATACCACCTATTACCAATAAACTGCCAACCTATCATCATTTGTCCTGAACCATTTAAGTAATACCACTGATTATTAATTAGTTGCCAACCAGTTCTCATTTGTCCTGAATTATCAAGATAATACCATCTATTACCAATAAATTGCCAACCTTTAGCCATTTGCCCTGAACCATATAAATAATACCAGCGACCATTAATAAACTGCCAACCTATCATCATTTGTCCTGAACCATTTAAGTAATACCATTGATTATCAATTAACTGCCAATTGCTTAGCATTGCTCCTGATGAATTAAAATAATACCACTTACCACTAATATTTTGCCACCCGATCACCATATATCCTTGATCATTAAAGTAATATCTTATATTGTCAACTGTTTCAAAACATGCTTTTGGATAAGTTCCATCTGCCCGCCTTAACCAATAACCAACTTGATCATGTATCCATTGTGATGTTAAAGACACTCTAGCATTATTTAATTTTATTAAATAATTTTTTTGAACCCAGCCAATATTTGTTTGCCAATTATAAGTCAATAATGACTTACCAGCTAATGACATACTTTCTTGTCCATCTAAATAATTTACAGACTGAACTTTATACCAACCATTTTCTTCACCAATAATATTAGCTATAGCATTTTGTTGATAATTATTTATAAAAGATGAAGTATAAAGAACATTGCTTTTTGTAAATGACATAACAGGTACATTTTGCTTGTTAAAAAGACCTAATTGAACGGTATTATAATCTACTAATTTACCATTTAAGCCAGCCGCAAACTTATCAACTTTATATGCCATTGCCGCAATTGATTCACCATAATATGGTGAAGATGCATATTTAACAGCAATACCACTTCCTTTATTACCAAAATGATCACCATAATAAGAAATCGTATTTCTTGTATACATATAACCGTTGCGTAATTGGTATGCCATTTGTTCACTTATTGAATGTTCAATATTTCGATAAACATCTGCTTGATTAGGATCACTATCAATTGCATTAACACCAAAAAGATTATATCGATTAATAGCATAAGAACTCGTACCAAAAGCTGATTCAATACAAGCTTGGGCAAAAACCATTAAAGCATTTACCCCATACTTATTCTGATTATCTATAAAGATTTGCCCGGAATTTGTCATCACTGATTGTTTATTAACCACTTCATGTGCAATAAATTGATTCAATTTTTCAGCTGAAATAGTTGATTTTGAACGCAAAGGTAACCACTGATAATAATTGTAATATGTACCAATTTGATGAATAAAACTACCTTCACTGAAAAAATGAATTCCATCATAAGAATAATAAGCCACATTATTATGCATCCAATCGGGTGCTGGTCCAATCGCAATTTCGGCTACTTTATGTGGTATATCACCATTTAAAGCCCAGCCGGAATAAGCAGTCATCACCAAATCACGGTAATTACCATTTTGTTTTGCTGTATAAAAAGTTCGCTTAGGAACCACTAAATAAGGACTTTCTTTTTCCGCTGTAAGATCATATCCTCCAAGGTAAATAGCTTTACCAAGTTCAATCCATTTACGAGGAACTAAGTCAACTTCTTTTAAACTTACTAAGCCATCAAAACCAGTAATAGTCATATATACTCTTCCATCACCGGCACCGTTATAACTTATGGTATCCCAATACTCCATTTGGCGATAATTACTAATATAAGTTGAAGCCATATTTTGATAACCTTTAATTGGCATAACATGTGATCCTGAGCGACGAGCATAGCTATAAGCAACACCACCTCTTTGCATAGCTATAATCTTTGTCGGACTATAACTTGATCCATGTCTTACTACCGCATCAGGTCCACTTTGTTGCATTGTTTTTTTAGCTAAATCAAAACTAGCATAACAAGCCTTTTTTAATAATTCACCATTACTACCAATCGTATCAACTTCATAAGCGTCATTACACATCATTGGCAAATAATCTTCATATGCTTTAACTTGTTTAATATCTCTTAAAAAAATAGATACAAATAATGATATTATTAATAAATATTTAATTTTTTTCACAATTAATTTCCTTTTCTTATTTTCTCCTTCTTATATTAACGGAAGCTTATTTTTTTTTCAAATATTTAAGATATAATTATGTATTAAAGGAGTTTACATGATTAAATTAAATTCAGCTGAGCAAAAACAAGTTATTTTTGAAATTTTATCCCAATTTGCAATATATTGTGATAAACATCATCTTAAATATTACCTTTATTATGGGACGCTATTAGGCGCTGTTCGACATCATGGATTTATTCCTTGGGATGATGATATTGATGTTGTCATGATGCGTAATGATTATCAAAAATTAAGATCATTACTTGCTACTGAACCAATTAATAAGCACTATCAATTACTTACTTTTGAAGATCATAATACAGCCAATCCATATGCTAAAATAGTTGATTTAAATACCTGTGTAAAAAACAAAAATTCTTTAGCTGATAAACATTTATGGATTGATATCTTCCCTCTTGACTATCTACCAGAAGATAAACTTCTTAGTGAAAAAGCAATTAAAAAAACAGCTCATCTTCTATTATTACAAAATGCTGCCAATGCTAAAATATTTTCTGGTTCTTCTATTCTAAGAGCAATAATAAAATTACCATTTGCTTTATATGCTCATTTTAAAGGTGCTGATTACTTTGCTCAAAAGATGATTGTAAATGCCCAAAAATATCCAGCATCAACTAAATTAGCTAATTTAGTTGCCGGTGATCAACACGAAAGTGCTATTTCACTTACTGATTTAATAAACTATGTTGATTTAGAATTTAATGGTCAATTATTTCATACAGTTAATAATTATAAAAAATATTTAGCCCATCAATATGGTGATTATTTAAAACTACCGCCTTTAAATAAACGTAGTGGTCATCATATTGAAGCATATAAAATTAATAAAATCTAAAAATACTCATTCATAAAGAAATGAGTATTTTATTTAAGCACTTTTAAATGTTCATTAACCATATTTTCATAAGTATATTTACGAATCTTTTGTAGACTAATTTTTGACATTAACGGTAATTTATCAGACTGTAAAATATCTTTTATCTTAGTTGCTAAAATATGACTATCATTAATCGGTATAATTGCACCATTTTGTTCATCAACAAGTTCTAAACCAGCTACACATTGATCTGTTGTAATGATTGCTAAACCATTAGCCATTGCTTCAGCAATAACCAAACCCCAGACATCATATCGGGTTGGTAAACAAAATAAATCAGCAGCTTGATAATATTCTCTTAAGGCATTATCTTTTTTAAAATCGATAAAATGTACTTGATTATTTAAGTCATTATCCCTTTTTAAATTTAGATATTCCGTGTTTGGCTTATCACCAATAATATAAATACCAATACTTTTATCCAGATATTTACAAGCTTTTAGTAAAACATCAAATCCTTTTCCATAATCAAAGCGACCAACAGCTACAACTATCTTATCTTCTTTCATTCCTAATTTTTGCCGTAAATTATTTTTAGCTGACAAGCTTGGACTTTCCGTCATAATTTCTGTATTTGCTAAAGAGCTAAAAGGATAACGATGTATTTTTGGTAAAGAAGCTCCTATGGAAACTAAATACTCATCTGCTTTACAACTTGGACTAAAATAACCTTCCGCATGTGATATTAAATGTTTTTGTAAAGCATGTATTAAACAATTTCTTTTAGCTACAATCCCACCATCAATTTCAATCCAATAAGGGATCTTTTTCCATTGCATATATTGAATTGCATACATTGCTGTAAACGTCGCATAACCACCTAAAATAATATGATCGAAATTACCATTTTTAATAATCTTTCTAATACTTGGACAAAATACAGTATATGTATCTCTTCTTTTCGTACTACCAATTTTTATATTTTTAAGGTAAATAGCTCTAAAATTATGAAAATCAAGATTAAACCAATCTTTATGACGATGTGTTTGTTCTTCAGCTCTTTCTTCAAAAGCTACTGTTAAATCACATTTTTTGCCTAACTCATTAAAAAAATGAACACGATAAGGAGCTGGATAATTTGTTAAAAATAATAATTTCATAAAAACCTCTATTTATTAAATAATATTTTTCTTAATTCTTTATCTTTAAACCAAACATATGATCCTGCAAACAGCACATATGTTAAAGCACCGACAATAATTTCTATCAAAAGAGAAAGAAGACCACCTTGTAAAAGATAAGCAATACATCTGACAATTATTGCCATCATTACACCACAAGCAATGTATACCATACTTTTTAATAATGTATCTTTACATTTTATTCTTTTGCGAACTAACCAGTATTGAGCAAAACAAGCACTTATTTCCGCAAAAATAGTACCTATAACTGCACCTAATGCACCCATTTTAGGTATCAATAGAGGATTAAAAATAAGATTCACAAATGCCCCAATAAAAACAGAATAAATATAAATATGATCTAATTGATTAGGTATTAAATACTGTGATCTAATTGCATCGGAATAACCTTTAATAATTAAAATAGGGGAAAAACAAACAATTAAAAAGATACACGGTTCATAACCATTACCAAAGAATAATGGTGTAAACTCTTTAGCTACTGCTGCAATACCTAGTGATAAAGCTACTCCAACTAAAATAACTGCTCTTAAAGCGGTTAAGAAAAAGTGATCTGCTTCTGCCACTTTTTTTTCTTGAATCAATGTAGAAATTCTCGGCATTAAAACAGTACCAACACCTGTTAAAATACAAACTGGTACATTAACAATACTATCTGCACTAAAATAGTAACCACTTTCAGCATGACTACTCATAATACCTAACATCGTCTTATCCATAACTTGATAAACACTCATCGCCATAATTGGTACAAATAACACTAAAACAGGTCGCATATGTTTAATAATGCTTACTAAATTAACTTTATGAAATTGAACATATTTAGGTAAGTAATACCACAAAATAAGCTGACTTATGGCTGTACTACCCGTCATAATAAATGTATACAATGGCAAATCACTTGCTTTCCTGATAAAACATAAAATTAGTATTGCTGAAGCTATTTTAATAAAAATGTTACGCTTGACTGTTAAAACAAATTGTTCAATACCGAAAAAAAACCAATTAATATCTAAAAAGCAAGCTAAAACAGCAATTGCCTGAATATAAGCAATATTTCTATTCTCATGACAAATAAAGATAATATAAAGAAAATAAAAAATAATTGATAAACTACTAGTTATTAATTGTAAAATATAAATTTCCCAAAAAGTACGATCTCGTTCTTCTTTATTATTAATTTTAGATGCTATCGTTCTTGTTCCATAATTTAAAAAACCAAGCATTGCAAATAAAACAAAATAACTGACAACTGATGTCGTATAAGAAAAAATACCTAGGTTGGCTGCTCCAAATACACGGGAAAGATATGGTGCGGTAATTAATGGCATCAATGTTGCTAATAATTGATAAATGGTTTGATAACCAATATTTTTTTTCATATTATTCATAAACAATTCTGACAATAAACTAATTTTTAAACAACGTCAAACTTTTATCTGCTGATATGATTTATCCTGAGCTAAAAGTTCTTGCCAACTATCAATTTCTAAAATATCCATTTCACCCATTGGATAATAACCTAGTTCAAACTCTTGACGATAAAGAAACATCGCTACATCATCCCAATAAATATCTTTACGACCAAGTTCAAACTCTTTTTTAATAAGCTTTGCTAAATGCTTACCATCTTTATTATTCCAACGTGATACACCAAATAATTGCCAACCTTTTTGTCCACCTGTTCGTGAACAATCAGTAACAATACCTTGCTTATCAACTTGAAAGAGCCATTCTTTGGTCATTTTATCAGTCCAGCAACAAGTATAGCCAGATCTTTCTACTTCATTTCGCAAAACTTTAGCATTGCGAATAATCTGATCACCATCTATTACTATCGAATCAGCTAGATAATCACAAGCAACATACATTGAAGATATATTATTACAAGTCTCATAATATGGATTCTCAATCAACTTTAAATGTTGATATACTTGTGGTAATTCTTTAAAAGCTTCTTTTAAATAACCAACAACAACATATATTTCATAAATATCATTTTGATGTAAAGCTTGAATTATTGTATCAATCATTCTTTTCCCATTTACCATAACGAGTGGTTTAGGAACCTTAGCTGTAATCGGTCTTAAGCGTTCACCTTTTCCAGCCGCCATAATAATAGCTCTCTTAATCTTCATCTTCTATATTTCCTTCTTTTAATACTAAACGATAAAAAGTTTTAGCATAACGATATTGTTGTAATGAATAAGCTCCAAAATCAACACCTAATGTATGCTTATATTCACACCAATTGCTCCATAATAAGCCAGCAATAGCCATATAAGCATAAACTTTAATCCTTATTTCAGCTAAACAATTACCTTCATAATAAATATCCAATAAATGATCAACTTGCTTTTGATCATAATTTACATAAATTGCAAACATTGCAATATCTAAATCAGGATCTTGCATACCAGCATATTCCCAATCAATTAAATACACTTGACCATTATCTTGTAATAAAAAATTATCCGGATTAGCATCTATATGACATAAAATATCTTCTTTTTTATGTTTCTTAATCCATGGTTTTAAACGTAGAATATTTTCTTTTGTTTCATGATAATCACAATACATTGAACGATATCCCATCAAAGCTTCATATTGTTCAATTTCTTTAAAAAGATCAAAACGATGTTTAGTTTTTAATTTCAAATTATGAAAATATCGTAATTTATACATACATTTACTTAAATCATTATCGCTATATGCATTACAAGATCTAGTATTAGGAAGAAAACGTGTTAATTTATATCCTTTATTAGGATCAATATAAATCGGTTCATCACTAATACCTAAACCACTGATAATATGATAAACTAATGCTTCTTGTTGGCGATTAACAAGCTCACCGCTACCTTGTGCTGGTATGCGCATAATATATTTAATACCATTAGCCACAAAAAAGAAAGAACGATTTGTCATTCCTTTTTTTAGTAATTCAATATCCGTTATACTCTCATTATTTGTTTGTAAAATATGCGCTAATAAATTAATTATTTCATGGTTAAGATGCTCTGATTCATGATCAGCTTTACGTAAATCTTCAAAAGTATTAATTTCAAAAATATCTTCACACGCTATAATTTTAGCTCCTATGCTATAAATTCCATCTTTAATCAATATATCTTCCCAAAAAGCATTTTCAAAACCTTTAATTTTATCCTTTTCAGCTAATAAATAACTTATTTGGTAACCATCTTCTTTATTTAAATAGGCAATTCCATAAGGAATATTTCCATCTTTTTTTGTTTCTATAATAGCTAATTTCTTATTTACATGCATTTTACTATCTACTTTTTTCTGATCACCAAGAAGATACCATGAACTAGCTTCAATCTCTGAAAAAGGATTTTCTTTACACCAAATATCACAAGGTACAACATAACTATTTTCTAAATTACCAGCTAACCGTAAAGAATGTAAATTGTTCTTATATGCATATTCGCTATTTACAATTAACGAAACATGATAACGGTCAATTAAATATTCATATGCTTCCTTCATATAACCAACAATAATTTTAATATTATTTATACCTTTAGCTTGTAACTGTTCAATTAATCTTTCAATTAATGCTTTTTTATGTACTAATATAAGACCTTTCGGCTTATCCATATTAATCGGAATCATTCTTTGACCATAACCAGCTGCTAAAATAACTGCTTGTTTAGGCTTTTGTAAAAGATTTTTAGCTTTGATACTTAATGTACCATCCGTATTTAAGTATTTATCCTTGATTAAACTTTGTACTTCTTTATTTACACTTCCTAAAGAAATACCTAGTTTTTTAGCTATTTGCCGTTGTGTTAAATGATTAAAATGTGTAATTAACAATAAATTAGACTGGATGTTGTTCATTTTATACCTCTTATCATTTATTTTTGAACACCATAATAATAACACATCTCTTCTTTTTTACCAATCATCAAAAAATTCTATCCTTTTATCTTCATTCCATATAAAGCTAAATATTCTTCCGTCATATGATTTTCTATAACTACTGGCTTTCTGATAAAGTTCATCTTTTTTATTCCATCGCTAACCGCTTTAATATCACCACGTTTAACGATCATGCCATAATCTACTATTTGCTCCGTACTACCACCAGTATGGTAACCAATAATTGGCAAACCAACAGCCTTAGCTTCAAGATTAACTGTCGGATATGTATCTTCATATGTTAAATTAGCCAGAACATCTGCTGTATTATACCAATCATTCATTTCTATAATTGACTCTGTTCGCAAAATTCCTAGTATATTACCTGGTAAATGTTTTAATTGCTTATTATTCAAACCAATTAAAACGATTTGATATGTATCATCTAAAAGATTGGCTAGCTGTAAAAAATCATTAAAGCCCTTACGTTGCGAAAAAGGACTAGCTACGGATAAGATAATTGTTTTCTTTTCAAGGCTATACTTTTGTCTTAAATAAGTTGTTTTCTTAGGATAAAAATTAGTTAAATTAACATCATTGTGAATAACTCGACAGGGTATATTAGAAAGCATTGATTGCTGAAGCTCATCCTTTAACCAATTAGACGGTACTACTAAAGTTAAATTAGGTATATTAAAAGCTTTCTTTTTAATTTGAAAATTCTTTTTTGCATGACTAAAAATACGATAAGGATAAACATTACGAAAAGCACAATGTTGACACCCTTTTTGCCATTGATAACAATTATTGCCTTCATAATGTGAACAATATCCTGTAAAACTCCAACAATCATGTAAAGTCCAAATAAGTGGTTTTTTTATTTTTTTTAAATAATCAAATAATAATTCATAATTTAAATAATAGCCATGAATATTGTGTAAATGAATAATATCTGGATTAATTTCCATAATTTTTTGGATAATTGCTTGCGTATTTTTCTTACTATATAAACCTTGTTTATCAAAAAGAATTGATTTAATAACATGTATTTTCAATTCTAAACTATTTGCAATTTGAAAAACATGAGGATCACTCTCAATCGTCTTATATGCATCGCCAAAAGCACCATTACGAGAATAAATAACATAGCTATCAATTCCTCTTTCTTTAGCAGCTTGATGAATACGATATACTATTTTTCCTGTACTACCATGGAAATAAACAGAATTAATCTGCAATAATTTCATCTTTTCTCCTATCTAAGCACTTCAAAAATGTAGCCATATATAAAAGCAAGCATATAAAGAAAGCAATATAAAAACAACACTTAATAAACGTTCATTTATATCATCAAGCCAATATCTTTTACTTGGTAAAGATAATCCAAGGCAAAAAGCTACCGGTATAAAATAACGACCTTGTACACCTAAAATAAGTGGACTAACAGCCGGTGTCCATGAAATAGCTAAGCCTAATAAAATTAAAAATAAAGTCCATAAACATTGACTAAAATAAATTAATTTTTGATCACCATCAAAAATATCATCTTCTCTTTTTGGTAACATAAAATATAACCATATAACAAATAACAAAAGAACTATCCAAAAAGAATATTTAACATCTAACCAAGCTAATGAGCCACCGACAAATGTTCTAATATATTCTATATTTTGTGTTTTTAAAGTTACAACAAATAAACGGAAAATAGATAAAGGATATTTCAGAAAATAACCTATTGAATAACTTTCTACAGCATCCATTGCACCATTCCAACTAATCATCGTTTTAGTATAAGTAAATTGTTGCATAATACCTGTTTTAGCTATAAACAAAGAAAATATAAATAATATAAATGGTAAAGCAAAGAAAAATAAACAAAGTTTTTTAACTATTTTTTTAATCTTTGTAAAATAAAAAGTTAATAAAATAGATATTGGTAATAATGATATTAAAACATATGCATGTGATTTAGCTAAAGCTAAAAAAACAATAGCTAACAAAGTACCTAAAGTATTTAATTTATGTTTTTTAAAACACCAACTATCCGTTTGCATTTGTATCGTATATGAAAATATCCATACCGTTAAAGCATTAATCATAACATCATATGATAGTGACATTGACTGCTGTAAACACATTGGTAATAAAGCTGTCATTACTATACTTTGTTTATATTTTGGACAATATTTAAGAGCTAAATAAACAAGCAATAAATAAAAAATTAAATTAGCAATTCGACCACAAAGGAATAAGTAAATATATGGCAAATCAACTAATCTTGCTAAACTCATTCCTAAAGCTGGAATAACATATAAATATTTATGAAAATTATGATTGGTAAATTCTACCTGTCTTAACTTTTGATTTCTTAGTGGATGACTCATTTCCTGTAAATATGCAGAATAGTTATCATGATCACGATAAGCAAGTAAGGAAAAATTTCGACATCGATATTCATCATCTTCGATACGCATTTGAATGTGTTTATTATCTAGATGTTTAATACCTAATATTTCATTCATCACTGTATAACTAGTCATAGCATGAAACTGTTCATCAGGTACTCCGCCAAGTGGTAATACAATCATAAAAATCAAAGCAAATAAGCCACCTATATGTAAAAATATTTTTTCCCATTTAATACTTTTAGCAAAAATTAAATATGCTAGCCAATATAAAAAATATGGTGTAAAAATAATCGCCATTGCAAATAATAAATGTTTAACTAATAAATCAGTTTCTTTTAAAAATAAGTAACCAATAATAATTGACCAAAAGATAAAAGCACCAAACAGAAAAAGCCACTGTTTAAAATGAGCTTTAAATTCTAATTTTTGTTTTTTTTGTTGCCAAAAAAAATAAACAAATGTCACATCAAAAAAGATGGTTGCAATACTTATACTCGTAAGCAAATCTTGCTTAAGAATCAGCAAGAAACATAGTGGTACTAAAATTGATAAAATTTCAATACTTATTTTTTTTACCATGTAAATATTTTTATTACTATTCATCTTTATTAGCATTTTAACAAAAAAAAGCATCTATTTAAAGATACCTTTTTCTACCTTGTTATGCCTTTATAAATAAATAACATACGATCTTTACCATTCATATCTTTAACTACTTCAAAAGACCAAGATGGTAAAAATTCTGCTACTAATTTTGATAATGCTGCTTTTTGATTCCAAGCAATTTCAAAGGCAATAATAGCTTTATCACGCAAAATATCTTTGATTTTTGCTAATACTTCACGATAATATTTAAGACCATCTTCGCCGCCAAATAAAGCAATATGCGGTTCATAATCAATAACTGAAGATTCCATTTCTTCATCTTTAGGAATATATGGTGGATTGCATACTAAAATATCTAATTTAATTTTGTGATCAAGTAAAGGATCTAACATATTTCCTACATAAAATTGAATATCTGCTTGATTAAATAAAGCATTGTTTTTAGCTATTTGAATAGCTTCTTTAGATATATCACTCGCTATTAAATGGCACTTTTTTTCTTCTTTAGCTAAAGTAATAGCAATTGCTCCTGATCCCGTACCAACATCAGCAACATCTATCTTTTCCTTATCAGAAAAGAAACGATCAATTCGATTTAAAATATGAGCACATAATTCTTCTGTTTCATATCGTGGAATTAAAACATCTTCATTAACAAATATTTGATAGCCATAAAACCATGAATAACCAAGCACATGAGCCATTGGTTCACCATTTAAAATTCTTTCCATTCCTTTGGTAAAAGAAGTAATCAAATCATTTGGTATCTCCTCATCAAAATGTAAATATAGGTCATACCTTTCTTTCTGACTTATTTCCACTAAATATGCCATTACTGTTTCTTCAGGAACATTTCTTTCTTTTGCTTTTTTTTCAAAATCAATAACTACTTTACGCCAAGAACTCATGCATTATTTTCCTCTAATTTACGTTTTTCTTCTTCGGCTTTTAAGCCTTCAACAATACCATCTAATTTTCCTTCCATAATACGATCAAGTTGTGTAATTGTTAAACCTATCCGATGATCAGTTACTCTATTTTGAGGATAATTATAAGTTCTTATTTTTTCTGATCGATCACCTGTACCAATCTTTGATCTTCTTACTTGCCCTGCTTCTTCTTCCTTAATCCTTTTATATTCTTCATAGACACGTGCCCTAATTAAGCGCATTGCTGTTTCACGATTTTCAATTTGTGATCGACCTTCTTGACAGTTTACGGTAATACCTGTTGGAATATGTACTATTCGTACTGCTGAATCTGTTTTATTAATATGCTGTCCACCAGCACCTGAAGCACGGTGTGTTTCAATGGTTAAATCTTTTGGATCAATTTCAATATCTGTTTCTTCTGCTTCTGGTTGACATAAAACAGTTGCTGTTGAAGTATGTACACGACCTTGAGATTCTGTCTTTGGCACTCTTTGAACACGATGAACGCCTGATTCCCACTTTAGATCACGATAAACTTCATTTCCTTTTATAGCAAAAATAATTTGTGAAAATCCCCCAGCTTCACTAGGAGATGCCTCCATAACTTGCGTTTTCCAACCTTTTCCTTCAGCATATTTTACATACATCCGATATAGATCACCAGCAAATATATTACCTTCATCACCACCTGCTCCACCACGAATTTCAAGAATAACATCATGATCATCATCTGGATCTTTAGGAATTAGTAAATGTTGAATATGTTCTAATAGTTTTTCCCTTGCTGGCTCATATTCCATCAGCTCTGCTTTAGCCATTTCTTTTAATTCATGATCATTTTCTTTTAATAACTCATTAGCTTGTTCTATATTATTATCCATCTTTTTTAATTCTTGCCACGCTTCAAATGTTTGCATTAAAGAAGCTTGTTCTTTAGATAATTTTTTTAATAAAGATGGATTCATCAAAACATCTTCTTTCATCAACTCGGCGGATAATTCATTATATCTTTTTTCTATTGCTATTAATTTTTCACGTACTGCATCCATATGTATACTCCTATTCTTAATTATATATATTTTATAAGTAGTAAAAAAGAGAATGTCACCATTCTCTTATTCAGCATCTTTAAGACCGTATTTACGATTGAATTTCTCAATCCGTCCTTGTGCTTGTGCAAAACGCTGTCTACCTGTATAAAATGGATGACAATTTGAACAAGTATCTGCTTTTAATTCTTTTGCGGTTGAACCTGTTTCAAATTCTGTACCACAACTACTACATACCACTTTTACTTTATGGTATTCAGGATGAATTCCTTTTTTCATAAATATATCTCCCTTCCGCCTTAAACAACATCTATGTTTAAAGTAAGTGCTTATTGCCATAATATATTAACATATTTATTTATATTAGCAATACTATTCAATATCTTCTCGCCAAATTTCTGCTCCTAAAGCTTTTAACTTTTTATCAATTTCAGAATAACCTCTTTCAATATGATAAATATCGTGTATTTCCGTAATTCCACTAGCTATTAATCCTGCCACAATCATTGCTGCTCCACATCTTAAATCCGTCGCCATAACCTTTGTGCCAAATAAAGGAGTTGGTCCATGAACAAATGCTTCACCATTTTCAACTTCAATATTTGCACCCATTTCTCTTAATTCCTCACAATGTCTAAAACGTTCTTTATAAATTGTTTCCTCAATATGGGAATCACCATTAGCTTGCGTCAAAAGAGTTGTTAGCGGTTGTTGTAAATCTGTTGGAAAGCCAGGATAAATACGGGTTGTTATATCAGTTGTTTTTAAAGATCCACTTTCACCAACGATAATGCGGTCTACTTCTATTTTTAAAGGTACACCCATTTCTTTTAATTTCGATGTAAGGGCTTCTAAGTGTTGGGGAATAACATTGTTAATTACCATATGCTTACCACAAGCTGCGGCAATAATTAGAAAAGTACCTGCTTCAATACGATCAGGAATAATTTCATGAATACAACCATACATTGCATTAACACCATCAATCGTAATAACATCTGTACCAGCTCCTCTAACCTTAGCACCCATATTATTTAATAATGTTGCAACATCAATAATTTCTGGCTCTTTTGCCGTATTTTCAATAACTGTCCTACCTTTAGCATAAACAGCAGCCATCATAATATTTATTGTTGCTCCTACTGAAGCAAAATCTAAAAAGATATTTGTCCCTTGTAATTCATTAGCACTAATAATATAACAGCCTCTTTCATAATTAATTTTTGCTCCTAAAGCCTCAAAACCTTTAAGATGCAAATCTATTGGTCGTGGTCCTAAATCACATCCTCCCGGCATTTTCATCTTTACATGCCCATATTTGCCTAATAAAGCACCCATAAAATAATAAGATGCTCTTAGCTTCGTAACGGATTCATCAACTAAATCAACATCTTGCATATGACTAGGATCAATAATGATATGATCTTTTGCAACTTGATGAACATCAACATTTAAAAGGCTCAGTATTTTCGTCAAATTCTTTACATCTGCTATCTGTGGTACGCCTACAATTGTCACGGGACCTGATGCTAAAATAGCTGCTGGAATTAAAGCTACGGTAGCATTTTTAGCACCTGAAATTGTTACTTCACCATTTAAAGTTCGCCCGCCATTTATTTTAATTACCGTTTCCATTTATTTGCTCCTCTAACCAATCAACTAACATTTTCATATTCTTAACCATATAATCAGCTTCACTTTGATCTTGATAATACCTTTTATCCTCACGAGCAAAAGTTAATATACCAGCTCTTTTACCAGCTTCAATACCAATCTTGCTATCTTCATATACAATGGCTTCATCTTTCCTAACACCCAAAGCTAAAAGAGCTGCTAAATAAATATCAGGAGCCGGTTTAAAATGAGCTAAATTCTCACCTGATTCAATATAATCAAAATATTTTCTAATACCCATATCACGTAATGCTAAAACTACCGTTTGCCAAGGTGATGAAGAACATACAGCCATTTTTATCCCTAATTTTTTCAATCTTTTTAAAGAATTTTTCACATCGGGAAAAATAATTGCCGAAGGTTTGATTGGCTTTTTAACTAGAAAGTATCGTAAATTATCACGTTCAATTGCCGAACGACTTTTTTTACCATTTAACAAACTATATAGCATATCTATCGTTTCACCAATTGAAGTACCTATTAAGCGATAAATTTCCCTTTTGGGACCTTTATATCCCCATAATCTCATTTGCTTAATTGTGCCTTGCATATAGTATTTTTCTGAATCAAATAAAATACCATCCATATCAAATAAAACTGCTTTTATCATGATTTATATTTTAAAATATATTTACTATAAAGAAAAGAACAAAACAGCATAAAGAAAAAGTCAAGGCTATTACCTTGACTTTTAAATGTTTATTAATACTTTACTATGCTTTATCAGCAGAACCAAAATCTTTGATCATGGCTATAACTTTTGCTGTGATAGCTTCTGTACCAGGTTTTAATAATTTACGAGGATCAAATCCTTTACCTTGTTGATCTTTACCAGCTTCGATATATGCTCTTGTTGCTTTCGCAAACTCAATCTGTAAATCAGTATTTACATTAATCTTTGAAACACCCATATCAATAGCTTTATGAATTTGATCGGAAGGAATACCTGAACCACCATGTAAAACTAATGGCAAGTGATTAACCGCTTCATCTATTCTAGCTAATAAATCAAAATTTAAACCTGTCCAATTGGCAGGATAAACACCATGAATATTACCAATACCAGCTGCTAAGAAATCAACTCCATAACTTGCCATCTTAGCACATTCCTCTGGATCAGCTTGTTCACCATTTGATGTTACACCATCTTCAGTACCACCAATACCACCAACTTCACATTCAACAGAAACACCTTTAGCATGTGCTAATGCAATAATTTCCTTTGATTTAGCTGCATTTTCACTAAATTCATAATGTGAACCATCAAACATAACTGAAGTAAATCCTATTTCAATAGCTGCCTTAGCACCTTCAAAAGTACCATGGTCTAGATGCAAAGCAACCGGAACAGTAATACCCATTTTATCATGAATATTTTTAACCATTTCAGCAACTTGCTTATATCCACACATATACTTAGCAGCACCTTCTGATACTTGTAAAATAACTGGTGAATTTGCTTGCTGAGCACCTGCCAAAATAGACTTTGTCCATTCCAAGTTGTTGATATTGAATGCACCAATTGCATAATGACCCTTACGAGCCTTGTCAATCATTTCTTTAGCCGAAACTAAAACCATAAGACTTTACATCCTCCTTTTAATACAGTTATTTTATTGCATTTTTTAATATTTTAAAAGAAATAAACACTTAAATTTCATAAATAAAATTACAAATCTTACTTTTATTCAAAATACGATCAATTGTATACCTAAAAATCAAGCGTCGAATCATCTCAATTACATAACATAAACAAAAAATACCAATGCATGTTAACAACATATGTAAAATCATTTTATTGCTAAAATAGTAATCTTTTGTACGAAAAAGTTCACGAAATAACCATTGCCGAATAAGCCAATTTTCATGAATTATATAGACAGCTAAAGAAACACTTGATAAGTGGCTTATTTTCCGTGTAAGAGTTAGTTTTAAATTTTTAAATAGCAAAAACAATATGACGGTATTAACTAAATTTAAAATATGATTATAAGCTAAAAAATTAATGTCATAAATAGTTCGATATCCTACATAAAAGCCAATTAGAAGATAAACAACAAATAAATAAAGTGAATAAATCTTTAAATTATCCATATAAAGGCGTATATAAGCGGCTATCAAGTATAATGTCATGAAATTAAGTATCCCGTATCCATTATCAGCAACAAATAATGATGTCATTAAAAGATCACTTGGATATGTTATTGATCGCCATACATAGAAACAAAAAATATGCACAATAATTAAAAACTGAAATTGTTTTTTACTTATATTCTTAATTATCTTATTTAAAAATGGATGCAGAATATACAGTAACAAGTAAATATCGATAAACCATCTTGAATTAATTGTTTCTACCATCAATTTAAAACTATTTTTATTAAAAGATGTTAAATTCATTTTTAAAGCAAAGATATAAATAACTAAGCCATAAGTTATAAGTAAAAGTAAAATATCAATTATTTTACGAACTTTTATTTTTTGATTTTGGCAAAGATAATAACCACTAATCATCACAAATAAATTACAAGCAATAATAGATAATCCTTCACTTAAATGGGCAAGATAAAAATTTATCGTCCCGGGCACAACTGCCCCCCATAAACCTCCACACGAAACATAGTTGTAATGCAAGATTATGACCATCATGATGGATATTATTTTCAATAAATCAAGACTACTATTCCTTGTTTGTTTCATATTACTCCTTTTACAAAGGCTTTGTTAATAACCTAATTATCAAAAGCATCATCGCCCTTCGGTAAATCTAATTCCATATTATCTAATTCATTTTCATCATCATCTAAAGCAATTTCATCTTTATCAATATGAATTTCTGAAAATTTATGCCGATTTCTTAAATCCCAACTATTATTTTCAAATGATACAAAACGATTATCTAATAATAACTCCGAATAAAATTGGCTCTTTTTTCTTTTTTTCTTTTCTTCAGGTATATCCATATGCTTAACTACTTCATCCCATAATTGCACAAAATCAATCCGTTTTTTCTTTTTATTTAGAGATTCATAAGCAATATCTGTCATTGTTTTATTGATACTCATTTTTATTCTCCTCAATAATATCTTTTGAATTTCCTCAAGAATATAAAGCAAGATTAGCATAATGTCAATAACCTATTATATTTTTATAAAATAATTCATTATTCTATAAAGCAAAAATAATAATCATTAATTTCTAAAATTATCTTTAATTAGTAAATAAATGAGCCTAAATAGGCTCATTTATTACCAAGGTTAAATATTATACCAATTTATTGTAAATGCATTCTAATCATCTAATAAATATTTAGCCTATTTATCATTTCTTCTATTTTTATGATGATGAATATCATTTGTCGTTATATCATCTAAATCTATATTCGTAGAATAAGTTAAAGAAAAACGATAAATAAATACTAAACATAATAAGCTAAAGAAAAGAACTAAACTAACTCCTATACCAGAATACATTTCACCTGTTTTAGGTTCAACATTAGCACTTACTCTATTATTACTTGTTGAAGATAAAGTTGGTGTTGTATTTGTGTCAGTATGTATTTGTGATGGTGTTTGATTATGATCAACATGATTACTCTTAAATGTTGCTACAAGTTCAATATCTTCTTTTGGCATTTTAAAGTTAATTATTTTTGTATCTTTATTTTCTAACTGTAAATTACCTTTTTTAACTTGCCAACCAGTGAATATCATATTTGTTGGTATATCAGCTATTACTTTAACAACCTCACCAGCTTTTACCTCAACTGTATTTATTTGTTCACTACTACGATCATCACAAATAATATGCCCATTGATAATTGTTAAATGATATTTAGCGATGGATGGACTTGGAGCTTGTTCTTCTTTATGCAATGCAAAATACATCTGTACTGGTTGAACCATACCAAACTTCTCATTATACTTAACCACTAATTTATGATTCTGCTTATCACCATTTAATTCTAAGCTATATCCCTTTGGCTCAAGTAACTTGACAGTATATTCTCCCTCTGCTAACTCACTTTGCATCTGCCCTGCTTTAGCGTATGTTATCTCTTTTGTCTTACCATTCGCATTATTCTTAAACTCTAATTTGATTGGTTTATTACTGATGTCTTTATAATCACTGAAAAATAATGAGTAACTAATATACAACTTAACTTTCTTCTCACTTGGTGCTGGCTGCTTTTTATGTTTTAAAGCAAAAGGAATAGAAATATGTTTGCCAATCTTTAACGTTTCATCATTAACTACAATATTCTCATTACCATATGTAGGTAAATTCAATTCATAATCCGCAAGTCCATTTACTGATAATTTATAAGTACCATATGGTAGGCTTACTTTATAATCATGTACTGATCCATATTCTTTATTTATCTTTTTATGACTCGTTATTTCTTCAAAAACAAACTTAATTGGCTTACTTGTACTGATTGGATATTCATTTGCGGCTGCTACTTCTAACCATATATCCCCTTCTTTACTTGGTAGTGGACTTGGAGCTTGTTCTTCTTTATGCAATGCAAAATACATCTGTACTGGTTGAACCATACCAAACTTCTCATTATACTTAACCACTAATTTATGATTCTGCTTATCACCATTTAATTCTAAGCTATATCCCTTTGGCTCAAGTAACTTGACAGTATATTCTCCCTCTGCTAACTCACTTTGCATCTGCCCTGCTTTAGCGTATGTTATCTCTTTTGTCTTACCATTCGCATTATTCTTAAACTCTAATTTGATTGGTTTATTACTGATGTCTTTATAATCACTGAAAAATAATGAGTAACTAATATACAACTTAACTTTCTTCTCACTTGGTGCTGGCTGCTTTTTATGTTTTAAAGCAAAAGGAATAGAAATATGTTTGCCAATCTTTAACGTTTCATCATTAACTACAATATTCTCATTACCATATGTAGGTAAATTCAATTCATAATCCGCAAGTCCATTTACTGATAATTTATAAGTACCATATGGTAGGCTTACTTTATAATCATGTACTGATCCATATTCTTTATTTATCTTTTTATGACTCGTTATTTCTTCAAAAACAAACTTAATTGGCTTACTTGTACTGATTGGATATTCATTTGCGGCTGCTACTTCTAACCATATATCCCCTTCTTTACTTGGTAGTGGACTTGGAGCTTGTTCTTCTTTATGCAATGCAAAATACATCTGTACTGGTTGAACCATACCAAACTTCTCATTATACTTAACCACTAATTTATGATTCTGCTTATCACCATTTAATTCTAAGCTATATCCCTTTGGCTCAAGTAACTTGACAGTATATTCTCCCTCTGCTAACTCACTTTGCATCTGCCCTGCTTTAGCGTATGTTATCTCTTTTGTCTTACCATTCGCATTATTCTTAAACTCTAATTTGATTGGTTTATTACTGATGTCTTTATAATCACTGAAAAATAATGAGTAACTAATATACAACTTAACTTTCTTCTCACTTGGTGCTGGCTCTATCTTACCACTTGTCTTCTTTGTTAAGCTAAAGCGAATAGTTGGTCCACTTATTCCAAATTTATCTAATTTAATATTTACTTTATTATCTATTGCATCAGCAATTTTTAATTCATAATCTTTTGGCTCAGTGATTGTTACCTGATAATTACCTTCCGGCAATTCAGCTATCTTTGCTCCACTTTCTAAATTATAGTTTAAAGTAGTTTTTTCACTCGTAGTTAAATTAGTGAAAACAAATTCAACCGGTTTAATTAATGTATCTGTATAAGTGTTATCTGTACTTGGCTGTAAATAAAATTTAATTCTTGGTGCTTCTTTTTTAGCATACTTAACGCTTAGATCAATACCCGAACCATGTGGTTTAGTTCTTGGTATTACCGTTAATTTAGTCGTACTTGCTTTCGCTTGCCATCCATCAGCTACATCTTCAATACTTACATCATATTCACCTGCTGGGACTAATACATCAAGTTGATCTTTAATTAAAGATAAAGTTTGTTTAAATAAATATTGACGTTTTGTCTGCTGATTAATCAATTTAATTGTAACTTTACCCTTATAGCCATTTAAATTAAGTTTATCAATCGTCTTATCATCAAATAAACCATCAATTGCTACGGTAACTTTATAATATTTAACTTTTTCAACAATAATATTCACAATTGCGTTTTTATTTGTTTCATTAATTTCAACCCATTGATCTTGTGGTGTTTTCAATTGATAATCATCATTTTGCAAACTAGCATGTATCCGGTATCTACCCGCTGTTATTACTTGATTTGCTAAGATCGGTTTATTATGTTCATCAAAAATTTCTATTTTTACAGCTGGCAAAATACCATCGCCTTGTAAGCTAACACGAGGAATAATACGGAATTTATCATCCCTGATAGAAGCATTTAAAGGTTGATAATATAAATTTCCTGCCCAATCTTCTAATAAAAGTTTAGCTTTATCAAAATCTACTTCTTTAGGTAAGACAAATTTATGATGATCGCCATTAACTTCACTGGCATTAAGAATCTTTCCTTGTGGAGTACGAATCGCTTTATTATTTGTATTTGGTAAATCAATATGACCATGATGACCTTTTAAAACTTGTAAGCGACCAACTTCTTCTTTAGCTTTTAAATGTGTATTTAAACTTCTGTGATTTAAAACAGAATTATTTTCCGGATATATAATTTGGGCTAAGCGTAAACCAGATCCCTTTTCGATAACTTCTTGTAAATCAAAAATACGTTTAGTTGCATCCCAAGTTGCTGATTTAACTTCTGGTGCTATTGTATCAACAGTTAAAGGGAAACGCATAGTTTGCTCTTTTGCACCATCAGCTAATGGCTTTACCGTTACTTCAAACTCATATTTACCATCAGCTACTTTTCTATCAGTACCATCCTTTTCACCATGCCATGACCACTCAGAAGATGAAGATGATTGTTTCTTTTCATCACTACCGGCATAATTTTTATAGCCTTGATATAATACTGGAGCACCTGTATAAATTGGTGTTTTTTCCTTCTCTTTATACACCTTAATTTGACAATCTGTATAGCTACGTAAAAAGGTTGCTCGAAAAGCAGCATAATCATTTCGACCGTCATCATTTGGTGAAATTGCTAAATGTTTATCTGAATAATATATATTTGGTTTAATGCCTGGATAAGCACCTAACACTTGGAATTCATTATCTACCAATGTTTCTAAATGTGTAAAGTTAAATAAACTACCACCATAACCATGTTGTAATGGTCTATTTTTTAATTTATATTTTTCTTCTTGAGGCTTAAGATAAAAAGGCTTACGACCAACTTTCAATAAATCATAAATAGATGGTTCAATTACTGGAAGATTAGTCCAATCACCAACAAAACCACTAAAAGGTATACTAAGTTCTGGATTATCTGCTGAAGATAAAACAACAAAACCATCTATATAACATCCTTGTGGAGCTATATCATGACTTGGCATTTTTAATTCACTAACTTTTTTATCAATTGTTATTATTTTTTTAGCTCCAGCTTCTAAAGTAAGAGATGTTCCATCCACCATACCAAGTGATAAAGGCTCAGCCATAAACCGACCATCAACAATCTTATCCGTTGTAAAATAAGTTTTGTAATTATATGTCACTGGTTTTGAACCTTTATTTTCCACTATTAAATCAATATGTACTTGATCTTTAACATTGCCTAAATTAATACTAGCAAGACCATTTGTTCCATACGCAACTGTATTTGCTCGCAACGCTTGTGTAACATTAAGAACACCTGCTCCCTGTTGGCGTGGTGATGAAAAAGTATGACCATCATTACTAAGATGAGGAACTGCTGTATTCATCAATAATTGTTTAATCAAAGCTTGTTTTGCTTCCCCTTGAATATGTGGAAAATCATTTGTAACACGTTTAGCCACAATAGCTAAAGCTGCTGCAACATGTGGCGTAGCCATACTTGTACCACTTAATGATTCCCGCTTGCCATCACCAACATCTGACCATATTTTACCACCAGGAGCAGTAATATCTGGTTTTAACTGTCCATCAGCAGTAAAGCCCCAAGCACTAAATTCTGATAATTTACCCGCTGTTGGATTATTCATTTCAATATTTTCATTTGCTAAACGTAACTGTGCTTTCTTTGCTAATAACATATCTGCATCACTACGTAAAATAATCGTCGAAATAACTTTAGCATCACCAACTTCAATTCCCGGTACAGAATTATCTCCCGGATCATTAACAAACATGACAAAATCCGCTTCATGTACAAGTGCATTTTTAATCTTTGTACTAAAATAAAGACCTTTGCCACGTTTAATCATAGCTATTTTCCCTTTTAAAGAAGTATTTGCTGGGAAATCATTTACTTGTCCATACCCACAATCAACTATGGAACGGAAAGTTTGATAATGTTCATCTTTTAATAACTCATCATGATTAATAGTGCCATGTAAAATATAGCTTAGTTCATCATCTTGCTTTAGCCCTTTAGCTTCAAAAACAGCAGCTTTATACTTAGTATTTTCTAATGAAGCAACTGTTAAACTATCTTCTAAAACACCTGGTGATGCGACAACCCCGTAATCTGGCATATCTGTCCGTGGACGACCATAATTATGACCAAAATAGCCATCATTACCACCAGCAATAGCAACCTGTACACCTTTCTTTTTAAGCTCTTCTATAGCTTTAATAACGGCCGTATCTTCTGTACTTGTTGAACCAGCTGATATACCTAAACTCATATTTACTGCATCAACGCCAATTTTATATGCATCTTCTAAAGCACGCAAATAAATATAACTTGAGGTACCTCTTGTTTTATTGCGGCCAAAGACACGCATAATCGCTAATTGGGCATTAGGAATTACACCTCGTGCATAGAGATCTTTCGCTGCTAATGGATTAGCTCCAATAATTCCAGCAACATGCATTCCATGCTCAATACCTTTGCCGCCAACATCTGTCTTACTTTCAGCATAATTATAAACATATGGTAATTTGTCACTATACCAAATACCATCTAAACCATTATCTTTAATTATCTTTTTCATCGTTGCTTGATCATATTTAAAAGCACGATTTTGTACAACTTCATCATCTAAACGTAAATCTGGACTAGCCACATCCGCCCCTGAATCAATAACCGCAACTAAAGTACCACGTCCATCTGTATCCGGGCTTAACTTTGGTAAATTGATTAATTCTGCCGAAGAAGCATCTCGTGTTTGACGCCGAGAATGACGTGTAGATGATAAACTCTTATCATCTACAAGTGGAAGATAAGTATGATCATTTATTATTTCATCTACTTCAGAATATTTTTTAAGCATAGCTAATTGTTTTTCGCTAAGTTCTTGAAATTCTAAAGTAACAGCCTTAAATAACGTATTAAAACGATGCTTTTCCTTGTATTTAATAGCTAAAGAAGATAATTTTTGTAAAAAAACATTAATATCATCTCTTTTTATACCCTGCTTAAAAAAGATTGTATAATTTTTATTTTTAACTACCCCATTTTTATTATCAACTACTATTTGCTGATCATTTTCTCTTATAGTACCTTCACTATTTTTAGCAAGTACAGCTGTTTGTGATAAATGCAAACTAGCTGGTACAAGCAATAATGATACTAGTAAAGATATTAATCTTTTTTGACCTCTTTTTATCATTATTATCTCCCTCTCATATATTAAAAATTTTAAACATTCAAATAAAATTAATATTTTATACCATGTTTATAGTTAGTTATATATTGCTAACTTGAACATATTTTATCACTTTTAACCCTCTTGTAAAGTATCATAAAGTCCCTAAATTATTACTGTTTTTATTGTTTTCAATCCATTTAAAAAGGAAATTTCTTTCCTTTCATAAATGATCATTTAATTATACTTAGTGAACTATTTTCTTTTCAATTTGCCAACACAAACCACGTTTTTCATAATGCTTATCCGCCAGCTCAATTTGATAAATCAACTCCATATAATCATCTTCAAGTTGCCAATGAATTAAATTAACTGCTATTTTCATAATTCCAAATGCTGATTTTATGTAACAAAATGAATCTTCTTTAAGACTAAAATATAACCATGTAGAGATATCTGCTTGCCGTTTTATTTCAACTGAGCTTAAAGAGTAAATAACATCTTGACGCTTATGCGTATGATCAAAATAATGTAATTTACCATTTTCAAAAAGAGCTTCTGTAGCAAAATTATAAATAACATTCTGTGGTTCATTTAGCCAAGCTGTAACATGAATTCTAGTTTTCAATATGCACCTCTTTAGGAAAGAATAATTTATTATCATCCTCGACATAACCATCTGTTAAACTTCGCACTACAGATGAAGCTTTTTCAAGTTCAATTATCCTGTCATCCTTTGTTAATACCCAAACAGCACCTTTTTCATCCTTTTTATAAGGCTGATATGGTTTTTGATTAACCATATCACGTGTCAAATAATAATTTTCATCATATTGTTTATTTCTTAATTGACATCTGATAATTTCTTGCATCTGATCGGTATAATCAGTATAGCCAAATAAATTGCGATCTCTTAAACGGCAACTTAAATCAGCAACTATTTTATCAGAAGTATACACTAATTGACCAAAGGCATAACTAAAAGCATACTCATCTAAACGAAAAAATTCTTCCATGTTTAATTCACGCTTGACAATAATAGGCGTTAAAACTGGCATTTCCTTAAATGATAAATCACGTAATCTTTTAAAAAGAGCATGTAAAATACTTTCAAAAGAACGTGCAACAGGATGATAATAAACCTGCCAATACATGTGATAACGAGCCATAATATAATTTTCAACCGCATAAATGCCAGATTCCTTAATGACCAATTGATGACCATCATAAACACGCATAACACGCAAAATTCTTTCTAAGTCAAATTCACCATATTTTGTACCTGTAAAATAAGCATCTCTTAATAAATAATCCATTCGATCAGCATCCAATTGCGAAGAGATCAATTGACTCAATAATGGATTAACATATTGATGCCTAATAACATCCGCAACTTCCTTTGCTAAACCATTAGATGCTTGTTCAAGAATTGCTGTAATATCTGTATTTTCTTCAATAATGCGACAAGTAAAAGTTTCATGTGATTGATGGGTAATAGCTTCTAAAGCATGTGAATAAGGGCCATGACCAATATCATGCAATAATCCTGCTAACATCGCCACCACTTTTTCATGTTGTGATAAAGACTTTGCTAAGTCAGGTATTTCTGAAACCATCCGACGAACCAACTCATAAACACCCAAAGAATGCGAAAAACGTGTATGTTCTGCTGTATGATAAACAACCGATGCACCACCTAACTGCCTTATTCGTCTTAATCTTTGAAACCAACGATTATTAATAACCTCCCATATAACTTGATATTCAACATGAATATAGCCATGAATAGGATCCCTTAAAACTTTGACTTCATTTGTTTTTCTAAACATTATCTTCCTCCAATAAGACAACCGCTTGTGCCATTAGACCTTCTTGACGGCCAATAAACCCTAAACCTTCTCCTCTTGTTGCCTTAACATTAATACTATCTATTCTACACTTACAAGTATGAGCAATATTTTCCCGCATTTGTTGAATATATGGTTTTAATTTTGGCTTTTCTATCAGTATTAAGCTATCAATATTGACAATATGATATTTTCTTATGATCATTTGCTGAATCACTTCTTGTAAAAGCAATAATGAACTAATATCTTTATATTCATCTTTTATATCCGAAAACCATGTTCCCAAATCACCTAATGCTAACGCTCCAATAATAGCTTCCGCAATTGCATGAACTAAAGCGTCCGCATCACTATGACCTGCTAAACCCAAATGATAATCAATTTCAACTCCACCTAAAACTAACTTTCGTCCTTTTACAAAAGGATGAATATCACTTGATTGTCCAATTCTCATACTTACTCCTTTTTCTTTATTATACAAACTTTTTTATTATAATAAGAGTATGAAAATACCTTTACCTGATTATGTTTATGAAATAATGCAACTATTGATAAAAAATAATTATGAATGCTATTTAGTTGGCGGTGCTATTCGTAATTACCTTTTAAACTATAAAATTAAAGATTATGATCTTACAACAAATGCTACGCCACAAGAAATGATAAAAGTTTTTCATGATTATCCGAAAATTCCAACTGGTATAAAGCATGGAACTTTGACTATTTTAAGTCACTTACAACCTATCGAAATAACAACCTATCGTATTGATGGGGAATATAATGATCATCGCCATCCTAAACAAGTGCAATTTTCTTCATCATTGAAAGAAGATTGTGCTCGCCGTGATTTTAGTATTAATGCTCTTTGCTACCATCCCGATCAAGGAATCATTGATTTTTTTCACGGTAGAGATGATTTAAACAAGCATTTAATTCGCTGTATCGGTAATGCAGAAGAACGATTTGATGAAGATGCTTTAAGAATTTTACGAGCTTTACGCTTTGCTGCTAGATTAAATTTTAAAATAGAAGCAAAGACAACAGAAGCAATGTTTAAAAAACGTAATTTACTGTCCTATATTTCCAAGGAAAGAATCCACGCTGAATTAATACAATTCTTTTCTTATGAAAATAGTGCTTCTTTTTTAGAATTATATTTTGAAATATTTATATCGGCTATTCCTGCTTTATCTACTATTAATCAGCACTTTGTTTTCCATAACATGAAAAAAAAGCCTTTATCTACAATAAGTCGTTTAGCTATACTTTTTTCAACTTTACCTAATTATCATTATGTTTTAAAAGAAATGACTTTCAGTAATGAAGAAATTAAAAAAATTGAAAATATTATTCAATATCAAACACTTTCTTTAAATAGCTCATACGATGCTTATCATCTTCTATCTATTTTTAAAGAATTTAAAGATTATATACAATATCGTGTAGCAATTGATCCATCTTTAGATTATGCTCATCTCATGTCATGGTTACATAAGTTAAAAAATGATGCTATACCTACTTCTTTATCAGAATTAAAATTTAATGGCTATGATGCTCAAAAAGTAGGATATAAAGGTATTGCAATTAAAAATATATTAAATGAGCTTTTAGAACTTTGCATGAAAGAAAAACTAAGTAATGAATATTCTGATTTACGATCATATGCTAAAAGAAAATTAAATTCATAAATATGCAAGAATTCGTTTTTTAAAACACAAAAACTAAACCATAAAAATAGCTAGGTCCTTTACTGTAAATTCCTAAATCACTATCAAGCTTTTAGGATAAACTGCTCTTCACCTAGCTATTTCATTTCTTTCTCGTTTATAATTTTTTAAATATATCTACATTAAGAACAAATATTGTCGCTCCACCAACCTGAACTTCTACGGGAAATGAAGCATAATGGCTCAAATCATAAGAAGAAGTTGAAGGGACTATTTCTGTTCTTTTCTTAGCTTCTGAACCAATAATTTCAATACATTTTTCAACTAAATTATCTTCTGTTCCTACAATAAATGTAGTATTACCAGCTCGTAAAAAGCCTCCTGTCGTCGCCAATTTAGTAATATAAAAATTATTCTCTGTCAAGGCGGCTGATACCGCAGCTGAATCATCATTAGAAACAATTGCTAAAACCAATTTCATGGAACTAACCTCCGAAGTCATTTTTATCATATCATAGCTTTTAGTATATAATTTATCTTTTTAGACATTAAAGCGGAAAAAAACAACATCCCCATCTTGCATGATATATTCCTTTCCTTCTAAACGTATTTTGCCATGTTCTTTTACTGCTTGCTCTGTTTTAAATTCCATCAAATCATTATATGAATAAATTTCAGCACGGATAAATCCTCGTTCAAAGTCACTATGAATAATACCTGCACATTGAGGAGCTTTCATACCTTCATGAAAAGTCCAAGCTCGACACTCTGGTTCACCGACCGTAAAAAAAGTTCGTAATCCAAGTAAATGATAAGTTGCTTTAATGATTTGATCTAAACCTGATTGTTTAATTCCTAAATCGCTTAAAAAAAGTTCTTTTTCTTCTTTATCAAGGGAAGATAATTCTTCCTCTATTTTGGCACAAATAGCAATACATTGACTATTTTCTTTTTGAGCTAATTCACACACTTGTTTAAAATAATGATTCTTTTCCGGCTGACCTATTTCTTCATCAGACATATTAGCAACATAGATAACTGGCTTATAGCTTAATAAACCATAACCACGAACAAGCTGTTGTTCATCATCATCTAAATCCACTAATCTAATTGATTCTCCTTTTTCTAATAATGGTTTTAATTTTTCTAACAAAGCTACTTCTTGCTTAGCTTCAGCATCTTTAGAACTTATAGCCTTCTTAACTATTTTATTATATCGATTGAGTACTGTATCCAAATCAGCTAAGCAAAGCTCAATATTAATTTCTTCAATATCACGTAAAGGATCTACACTTCCTTCAACATGTTCGATATTATTATCATCAAAACAACGAACAACATGAATAATAGCATCTGTTTGACGTATATTAGCTAAAAATTGATTACCTAATCCTTCACCTTTAGAAGCCCCTTTTACAAGACCGGCAATATCGGTAAATTCAAATGTTGTATAAATTGTTTTTTTAGGATTGAATATTTTAGCAAAATCATCTAAACGATAATCTGGCACTTCAACAACCCCAACATTAGGACTGATTGTGGCAAAAGGATAATTCTCTGCCAATACTTGATTATTTGTAATAGCATTAAATAAAGTTGACTTACCGACATTAGGTAAACCTACTATTCCGGCTGTTAATGACATACTATTCCTCACTCACTTCTATTTTTCTTTTTAATTTTTTTTCAAATTCAAATCGTGGCATCATAATTGTTCGCAAACAACCATGACATTGTATTTTTACATCTGCACCAACTCTTGTGATCGTCCAACGTGTCGATTTATGGCAAGGATGTTCTTTCTTCATTTCCACAATATCTCCAACTTTAATATCAATCATCGCATTCTCCTTTGATGAGCCTCATATGTATTCCATAATAACATTGTAATCGTCATTGGCCCAACACCCTTAGGTACAGGTGTAATATAAGCTACTTTATCTAAAACGCTAGCTAAATTAACATCACCACAAAGTTTACCATTTGCTTGACGATTAACCCCAACATCAATAACCACAGCATCTTTTTTTACATCTTGTGCATTGATAAATTGTGGCTTACCAACAGCAACTATTAAGATATCTGCTTGTTTAGTATAAAAAGATAAATCTTTAGTATACGAATGACACATCGTAACTGTCGCATTTGCTTCTAATAATAAGCGTGAAATTGGTGCTCCTACTAATTCACTACGACCAACAACAACCGCATGCTTACCTGCTAATTTAATTGGCAAAAAGTTTAAGATAGCCATAATACCTAAAGGTGTACAGGGAACAAATGTCGGTTCTTTACAATATAATCGACCAACATTTTCTACAGTTAAACCATCTACATCCTTAGCTACGGAAATAGATTGGATAACTTTTGTACTATTAATATGCTTAGGTAAAGGCAATTGTACTAAAATACCATCTATATCCGAATCATTATTTAACTTTTTAATCAATGCTTGCAATTCTCTTTCTGTAATATTTTGATCACAGGTATATGTTTTTGCTTGGATACCAACTTGAGCACATGCTTTTTCTTTGCCCCGAACATAGGATAAAGAAGCGGGATCGTTACCCACTAAAATAACTGCTAAAGTTACTTGATCTTTATTTTTAATAATTTTTTCTCGCAAGTCAGTACGCATTTTATCAGCTATAACACTACCATAAACTATTTCCCCCATGACATCTCCTTACTATCTATACAAATAGTTACGGGGCCATCATTAAGCAAAGAAACCTGCATATCTGCACCAAATATACCCTCTTCTACATGAATATCATTATTTCTTAAAACTTCATTAAAATAATGATATAGCTCATTAGATAAAGCCGGATTACCAGCATTTGTAAAACTTGGTCGATTACCTTTGCGAACATCCGCATATAAAGTAAACTGACTAACAGAAAGTATTGAACCTTGCTTTTCTAACAAAGATAAATTCATCTTTCCATCACGATCATCAAAAATACGCAATTTAATGACTTTTTGAGCCATATGTTCAACTACTTCTTTGGTATCCGTATCATGAATACCCACCAATATTAAATATCCTTCTGCAATCTTACCTACTATTTTTTCATTAATTTCAACTTTTGCTTTTTTAACTCTTTGAATAACTAATTTCATAAATTTATTATACCAAACCATAAAAAGGAATGTTAAATAGTTAAAAAAATAATAAAAAATATTATTTTTATTCTGTGTAAGCGTTTTAAATGTGTGAATATTATGTGAATTTTACCTAAAAACTTGCTAAATCTTAATCTTTTCTTATAAAATAGGGTTATGCAGAACAAGAAACTGAAAAAAATCGGCTCATTATTTGCCAGTTTTGCTACAGCGACTATGTTCGTCATAGCAAACACCGCCTTAGCCGTTAGAGCTGAAGGCAATGAAACATCTTCTGCTATTGCAGATTTACCATTAATTGAAATTAATATGAAAGATGCCAATCCGCGAGATACGATTAAGAATCTAGTAATTGAACGTAGTGCTCAAGCAGATCCGGATCTTGACTTTGATAACATTAACATGAATGAAAGTACAGCCGAATTTGAAGGCTTTGATCGTAATCTTTCTGGTATTCAGACAATTATTGCTAAAATTAATTTAGTATATAATAGCAAACACAAAAAAGCTGATAATAGCCCTGTTGGTTATTCATTAGTTAAGAAGGTTGCCGTTAAGGTAGAGAAGAATGGTGCTCCTATTCTACGTCTTAAAAATAATACAGTTACTGTAAATAACGGTGACAAATGGAATCCTGGAAATTATGTTTCTTATATCAACGATGAATCAGGTATTCTACCTGTCTTGAAATACAGCGGTAATGTTGATATGAATAAAGATGGTAAATATAGTGTTACATATACAGCTATAGATGTTGATGGTAATACAACTTCAGCACACTTAAATGTTATCGTTCAAACACCAGCTGAAGTTATTGCTGAACGGGAAAAAGCCGCAGCTGAAGAAGCAAAGAAAGCAGCCGAAGAAGAGAAAAAAAGAAAAGAAGAAGAATTGAAAGCAGCCGCTAAACAAGCTGAAACTTTTACTTCTTCAGACGGTACTCCTCTACGTGGTAATGGAAATAATCCATACAGTGGTGGTTGGGGTAATTGCACTTGGGGTGCTTGGCAAGCCGTTTATTCCCATACCGGTGTTGCTTTACCAAACTGGGGAAATGCTTCTAGTTGGGTATGGAATGCCCAAAGAAGTGGTTATGCAACTGGTTCTACACCTGTTGTTGGTGCCGTAGCAGTTTACTCAAATCACGTAGCTTATGTATCAGAAGTAGTTGGTGATCAAGTTCATATTATTGAAGGTAACTTCAATGGTCATTACAACGAACGTTGGGTATCACGTTATGGTACAGGCACACAATCTCTAACAGGTTATGTTTATATCAAATAAAAAAGTACTTATAAGTACTTTTTTTATGGCAATATTTTTATAAACCAGTTAATAAAATAAACAGATAAATAGCCAGAAGAAATATCTTCTGGCTATATTCAACTCTTTTAGATAAGTACTTCTATGTAGATATCTAAATATTAAACTAATTTAATTTTTCTTTTTTGAAAAGAATTAAACATAATACACTTAAAGCACTTAAGAACATTCCATAATAACTTAAAGAATAATGATCAGAAGTATCAACTGTATGACTCATTGTTTGTTGATTATTATGATGATGTTGAGCAGGCACTAATCTTGCCATCTTTACTGTTTTCGTAACTTTTGGATTTGTTAATGCTCCTGTATCCGGATTAACTTCATAAATCTTGGTTATCGTTTCATCACCATTCGTACTTACTTCTTTATTCCCGACTTTCGTTAAACCATCTTGAACAGGCTTAATAATAGTTTCAATATCTGTTCCTTTTACCCACTTACCATTTACATATTTACCTGTATCTTGTACTTTTTTCTTACCATCTTCCGCAACTTTAATAACTTTCTTCTCACCAAATGGCAATGTTTCATCAGCTTCATATTTCATATTAGCTTTAATAACTACTTCTTTTATGGAACCCACTAAACTTCCTATTGGTCTTGAAATATGTGTACGGGGATTTGTTAATGCTCCTGTATCCGGATTAACTTCATAAATCTTGGTTATCGTTTCATCACCATTCGTACTTACTTCTTTATTTCCAACTTTTGTTAAACCATCTTTTGCTGGCTTAATAACTTTTTCTTTTGGCTCACCTTCTTGTACCCAATTACCATCTTTTAAAGTCTTCTTTGTTGTTACTTCCTTTTGTCCATCTTCCGCAACTTTAATAACTTTCTTCTCATTAAATGTTAAGTTATCATCTGCTTCATATTTCATATTAGCTTTGATTGTAACTAACTTAATCTCTTCTTTACTTATGACTTTACCTAGATCTCCTGTATTTGGATCTACTTCATGTTTCTCAATAGTAGTTGTATCACCATTCTTAACTACTTTCTTATTCCCAACTTTCGTTAAACCATCTTTTGCTGGCTTAACAATTTCTTCTGTTGGCTTTCCTTCAACTAATTGGTCATTTGTTAAAGTACTTATTATCGTTATTCTCTTTTGTCCATTTTCTGGATCGCTTACTTTTTGTTTTGTATTATATTCTAAATTCTCATCTGCTTCATACTTCATCTTCGCCGATATTGTTTCTAATCTAACAACTACTTTCTTAACAACTTTTGGATTTGTTAATGCCCCTGTATCGGGATTAACTTCATAAATCTTAGTTATTGTTTCATCACCATTCGTACTTACTTCTTTATTGCCAACTTTTGTTAAACCATCTTGAACAGGCTTAATAATTTCTTCTTTTGGTTCACCTTCTTGTACCCAATTACCATCTTTTAAAGTCTTTGTAATTGTTATTTTCTTTTGTCCATCTTCCGCAACTTTAATAACTTTCTTCTCATTAAATGGTAATGTTTCATCAGCTTCATATTTTGTCTTCGCTTTGATGACTTTTGTTTCACTTTCTTTCTTTTGTGACTTAAGCTCATACTCACCAAATAAAGCAAGTGTTTTTTCTTGTAATGTCGAAAGATTTTTATATTCACCTGTTAAAAATAAACTTGGATCTTCTGCTTTTAGTTCATTAATTGTTGCTTTAATTTTCTTATCAACTTCTGCTTTTATAATATTATATACATCTTTAGATCCTTTTGAATCATATACTGCTGGCATACTAATCTTCTTAACTTTATTGTCACCATACTTTAAAGTAATATCACGATAATACTTTAAATCTTTATCTTTGTTTAAATAATTTTCATTATTTGTTACAGTTAAAAAAGTATTTTCTAAAAGACTATCGTTATATTCCAAATTCTTATTATTAAGAATTAATATGCCATACATTTTTCTGAAAGTATCATCAGATAATTTCTTAATGCTTGCATTACTAAAATCTAATATGAGCTTATGCTTATCTAAAGTTAAGAACTCTCCAATACTTGCAAACATATTTTCTGTATTATTCACTTTACTCATATTCCAAGTATTTAAAGTATCCATTATTTCATTATATTTACCTAAGTTATCACATCTATAAAACATATTATTCATATCTGTAACATTACTTACATCCCAATTCTTTAGTGCTTCTAGGGAAGTTATATTAGTACAGTCCTCAAACATATACTTCATATCTGTAACCTTACTTACATTCCAATTCTTTAAAGCTTCTAGGGAAGTTATATTCTTACATTCATAAAACATATACTTCATATCTGTAACCTTACTTACATTCCAATTCTTTAAAGCTTCTAGGGAAGTTATATTCTTACATTCATAAAACATATACTTCATATCTGTAACCTTACTTACATTCCAATTCTTTAAAGCTTCTATAGAGGTTAAATTAGTACATTCACGAAACATATAATTCATATCTGTAACATTACTGACATTCCAATTCTTTAAAGCTTCTATAGAGGTTAAATTAGTACATTCCAAAAACATCCAAACCGTATTTGTAACATTACTTACATCCCAATTCTTTAAGGCCTCTAGAGAGGTTAAATTAGTACATTTGCGAAACATACTACCCATATCTTTAACCTTACTTACATTCCAATTTTTTAAAGCTTCTAGAGATGTTAAATTAGTACATTTCTCAAACATACAACCCATATCTGTAACATTACTGACATTCCAATTCTTTAGTGCTTCTATAGATGTTAAATTAGTACACCAATAAAACATATAATTCATATCTGTAACATTACTTACATTCCAATCCTTTAATGCTTCTAAGGAAGTTATTTTATTACAATTAGAAAACATACCACTCATATTTGTAACATTACTTACATTCCAATTCTTTAGTGCTTCTATAGATGTTAAATTAGAACAGACCCAAAACATACCACTCATATTTGTAACATTACTTACATTCCAATTCTTTAGTGCTTCTAGGGAAGTTAAATTAGTACAGTCCTCAAACATATGATTCATATCTGTAACATTACTTACATTAAATTTGTTAATATTACCTAATGAAGAAATCTTTGCGTCTTTGAATAATTCTTTTAAAGATCCATATCCATAAATATTACCTTCAAATCTTAAAGTTTTATTCTCTGTTTCATCTTTTTTAAAAATGTATTGTAAAGCTTTAAAATCATCTTTCTTATAAGAATAACTAATAACCCCTTCTTTAGCTCCCTTTTTTGGTCTAATAATTATTTCATTACCTTTTATTTCTGCTTCACAGCCTGCCATATTGCCAACCATTTCATCTGTTAAAACTTTATCTGGTGTATAATCATCTGTTTTTGCTTTTACTCTTGTTTCTAATATAGATATTGGCAATAAACTAATTATCATTGCTAATAATACAATGAAAATCTGAAAATACTTTCGCCATAAGTTCTTATTTACAAACATGATTCACTTTCCCTCCTATATAATTTTTGATAATTCATATAATTACAATATATATATATATATATATTAGGTCAAGAATATTTAAGTTGTAATATAAGAGATTTATATAATTATTAATTAACTAAATTATAAAAAGCCAGAAGAAATATCTTCTGGCTATATTCATCTATTTTTAGATAAATACTACATATATGTATATTGTATAATACACTGATCGTCGTTCTAATCTTTTCTTTTACTTATTTTTTTTATCTTTATTTTTATTTTTATCTTTATCTTTATTTACTTCCGCATGTAAATTATCATTTTGTTTACTATCAATTTTTGGTACTTTCAATTGAGTATCATTTTCTTTTTTTTCATTCTCTTTTACCGTATTTATTACTGGTCTTTTAGCTGTTTGTATTTTACTTTCAGCATATACTTCTTTTGAGATATCTGGTCTTTTATATGGCTTATTTATTGACCATTGCCAATATTCAGGAAATTTGATTTCTCTTTTTAAATCTAAATTTTCTTCATGAGCTTTACGAATATCATTAATTGATCCTTTATATAGTGGATAAATCCAAAGATCTAAGCCTAGTTGAGCATTATAAACTGTCGAACTATAACCAGTTATACGTGAACTATACATGTTAATAACTCCTGATGGATTTTGGCTATTATAAAAACGTCCTCCTTTTTGTTTTATATGACGTAAAAAAGATAACATTTGCTGTACACTTAAGTTAGTATTTAAATTATTACCAGCAGCATCTAACACCTTTAATAAGGTATTAATATCTTTTGATTCTGTCAATTTTTTCATAACTAAAGAAATTAATTCTTGCTGATGTCTTTGTCGAGCAAAATCACCATCTGGAAAAGCATGTCTTTCACGTACATAACCAAGTGCATCTTGACCTGATAAATGTTGTTGTCCTTTATGTAAATAATAAGCAACCAATTTATTTGTAGCAACATCCCATGATTGAGCAACAAATGTGGCTTCAACATTCATATCCACCCCACCAATAGCATCAACTATTTGGATAACTGATGCAAAATTAAATTGTGCCGTATAATCAATTTTAATATTCGTTAAATTTTCTACTGTTTTAACCATACAAGCTTCACTATAAACATGAGCAGCATTTATTTTATCCCGAGCATTACGATTACAAGAAATAGGAACATAACTATCACGAGCAATCGAAGTCAAAATAACTTTCATTGAAACTGGATTAATACTAGCTAAAATAATCGTATCTGCTAATCCTTCATTTTCACCTGTTAAAAGAACTGTAAATGGCTCTTTAGTAATATCTTTACTAACAGCATTTTCTAGTCTTTTTGTTAAATTCTTCGAAAAACTAAAAATAATATGTGTTTTTTCTAATTTAGCAACTAATTTTTCATCATTACCAGCTTGTCCTTTATAATTTCCAGGCAAAATAGCTACATCAACTTTTTGTGTTATTAAAGCTGACAATAATTCTGTAATATTTTCATATTCTTGATAATCAACATTAATTCCATCATTTATCAAACGCTCTTTACCTGCTGTAGATATATCAGTATTCACAACATAACCAACTTTATGATTGGCAATATCCTTTTCATCTTTCAATTTCTCTTTAGCTTCATCATAAACAACAAAAGCAACTTGTATATTACTTTCCAATGTATTATCTGTTATTTTATTTATATCATGATTAATTCTATTTAAAATTAACGTTGAATAAAAAACAGCTACAATAATCATTGCCAAAATGATATTTGCTATAAAAATAAATTTAATATTTTGCTTATATATAAGTAAGATGACTATTATATCAATAAAAATAAGTAATAATATACAAAGTAAAATAGCTTTAACAAATAGATGCTGACTAATAACTGAAAAACGTGATGAATTAAATATCACATATACAAATAAGATATTTAAAAAAAGTAATAAGAAAGATAAAAGCCAGTAGCAAAAACATGATAATTCTTTATTTTTCATCCTGTCCCCCTTATTTACTTTCTACAGATGATATTTCCCAACGTTTTTGATGATCTACAATAATAAATTCTGCTGCATGCATCACTTCTGAACTATCCATTTGATGATTTTTATATGTCCACTTAGCATGAACTTGATAAGCATTGAAAGTAACCGTTGTTTTTTTATCATCATCTTTTTTTATTTCTAAAGATAAAGGACTTATTTCTTTTACTTCATCTATCACAACATCTTCTACTTCCAATAATTCTTTATGACCATACTTCGATATAGCTGCATCAAAATCACGATAAAAACCATCTATACTGAATTGATAAAAATTCTTTTGCATATCAGTATAAATATAATTCATCCCACCAACATCATAATTACCATCTTTATTAGTCCAATTAAAATATTCACTAATAAAAGTTTTTACTAAAGATGATGATATACCTGGCAAATCATTTTTTTTCACTGCTTCACTTAATTCAGCAAAGTATTTTTTATTTAAGGCGGTAGGATTATGACCTATTTTATAAACACTATTTTCATTACTTGCATCTTGAAGTATAAAATTTTCTTCACCATCTTTATTAATTGTATAAACATGATATAAATTCCAAGTTAAAGCCAATATACTCATAGCACTACATAAAATAATTATTCTTACAATAACTTGATGAACTTTTATTTTGGTATTCATTCACTAATTATCCTTTAATCTTTTTAATTCTTCCTGTATATAATCAGTTGTTTTAATCTTAGCAATTGTTTCTTCAACATTTAATAGTTTTGTATTATGACTTGTATAAGATTCATTTGGTAAAACAATCTCACCATTAACTACAAATTTATCATAATTTAAATCACGATTATCAGCTGCTACTCGATAGTATCCACCCATATCTTCTGATCTTACTCGTTCTTCTACGGTCATTAATGTTTCATAAAGCTTTTCACCATGTCTTGTACCAATAATACGTGTACCATAGTCACCAAATAAAGTTTGTACTGCCTTAGCTAAAACAGCAATTGTTGAAGCATCAGATTTTTGAATAAATAAATCACCTGCTTGAGCATGATTAAAGGCAAACTTAACTAAGTCGACAGCTTCATCAAGATTCATCAAAAAACGTGTCATATCAGGATTAGTAATCGTAATTTCTTGTTTCGATTTAATCTGATCAACAAATAATGGAATTACGGATCCTCTTGAAGCCATAACATTACCATATCTTGTACAACAAATAATAGTCCCTGTTTTTTCAAAAGCAATTCGGGCATTTGCAAAAATAACATGTTCCATCATAGCTTTAGAAATACCCATAGCATTAATTGGATAAGCAGCTTTATCTGTTGATAAACAAACTACTTTTTCAACTTTAGCTGTTATAGCAGCATGTAAAACATTATCTGTACCTTCAATATTTGTCCGCACAGCCTCCATTGGAAAAAATTCACAACTTGGCACTTGTTTCAAAGCAGCTGCATGAAAAATATAATTAACCCCTGTCATAGCATCATTCAATGCTTGTAGATCACGAACATTGCCAATGTAAAATTTAACTTTTTTAGCTAAATCAGGATGTTTAGCCTGTAATTCATGTCTTAAATCATCTTGTTTTTTTTCATCACGAGAAAAAATTCTAATCTGTCCAATATCACTATTTAAAAAGTGTTTTAAGACAGTTGTACCAAAGGAACCTGTTCCTCCTGTAATCATTAATACTTTATCTTTAAATTCTGACATAAGTTAATTGTCCTTTCTCCATACCATTCTATTTACTATATTAGTATAACTCTGAATAATTTTAATAACCTTAATTGCTACATTTTTATCGCTATAATCCGGAACAGGTAATCCTAAATCATGATTTTCATTTGCTTTTACAGCTAATTCCACTGCATTTAATAATGATTTTTCATCAATTCCTGCCAAAATAAAGTCCGCTTTATCTAATGCTTCTGGTCGCTCTGTACTTGTTCTAATACATACAGCAGCTATAGGTTTACCAACACTTGTAAAAAAAGAACTTTCTTCAGGCAACGTACCACTATCCGAAACCACACAATAAGCATTTATCTGTAAATTATTGTAATCATGAAAACCTAATGGTGGATGAGCAATGATTCTTTTATCTAATTTAAAATGCGAACTCTCTAATCGTTTTTTTGAACGTGGATGACAAGAATAAAGAATCGGCATATCATATTTCCTTGCTAATGAATTTACAGCATTAAAAAGAGATTGAAAATTTTTATCTGTTTCTATATTTTCTTCACGATGAGCGGATAGAAGAATATACTTCTTCTTTTCTAAACCTAATTTAACAAGAATGTTACTATCTAATATCTTAGCATAATTTTGGCTTAAAACTTCTGCCATTGGAGAGCCTGTAACATAAGTCCTTTCTTTTGGTAAACCCGTATCAGCAAGATAACGGCGAGCATGTTCTGAATAAGCTAAATTAACATCTGATATGATATCAACTATACGACGATTCGTTTCTTCGGGTAAACATTCATCTTTACACCTATTCCCTGCTTCCATATGAAAAATAGGTATATGCAATCGTTTTGCTGAAATAGCACTTAGACAACTATTTGTATCACCTAAAATAAGCAAAGCATCCGGCTTAATCGCAAGCATTAATTCATAAGTTTTAGAAATAATATTACCAATTGTTTGCCCTAAATTAGCCCCAACTGCATTTAAATAAATTTCTGGATCAGCAATTTGTAAATCTTTAAAAAATACACCATTTAAATTATAATCATAGTTTTGTCCTGTATGGGCTAAAAGAACATCAAAATATTGACGACTTTTTTTAATAACTTCACTCAAACGAATAATTTCTGGTCTTGTACCAACAATAATCAACAGTTTTAATTTACCATTATTTTTAAACTCTATCATATCAATCTCTTTCTATACTTTTTCAAAATATGTATCGGGATGTTCAGCATCAAAAAGTTCATTTGCCCACATCAATGTAATTAATGAATCATTCTTTGATAAATTAATAATATTATGTGTATATCCTGGTAACATATGAACTGCTTTTAAATCATCACCATTCACTTCAAATTCAAACAATTGATTGTCTGTAATCCTTCTTTCTTGAATTAAAGCATGCCCACTAACTACCATAAAAAATTCCCACTTTGTATGATGCCAATGTTGCCCTTTTACAACTCCCGGTTTAGAAATATTAACCGCAAATTGACCACACTGGTTACTTTTCAAAAGTTCAGTAAAAGAACCACGATCATCTTTATGCATGCATAGCTGAATTACCACCTTATCTTTAGGTAAATAACTAAGATATGTTGAATATAATTTTTTATTAAAACTATCTTTTGGTATAGGTGGCATAATAAGCGACTTTCGCTGTTCTTTAAACTGATATAATAAATCAACAATATCTTTTAAATACATATCATCAAAAATTGGCACATAACAATAACGCCCATTTTCTTGAGGTAAAGCTTCAACACCATCCCATTCGCATCGTGATGGATGTCCTTGCAAACAATTAAGTAGCTCATCAACAACATCATCAACATATGATAAACGAATCTTCGGATTACCATTAATTTGAATAGGTAAATCATTAGCTAAATTATGACAAAAAGTTGCAATTACTGAATTATAATTAGGTCGACTCCACTTGCCATATAAATTGAAAAAACGATATACATAGACAGGAATATTCATTTCTTTACCATATGCTAAAAACAATTCTTCACCAGCTAATTTTGATTTACCATAATCACTACTACTATAACGTCCAATCAAAGATGCTTGAATACTACTACTTAAAACTATTGCTGCATGATTATTATGTTTCTTTAAAATATCTAATAATTCTGAACTAAAGCCAAAATTACCTTGCATAAATTCAGCTTGTGTTTTCGGCCTGTTTACACCAGCTAAATGATAAATAAAATCAGCCTTTGTACAATATTCAATTAAATCCTGATAACTACTACTTCGATCATACTCATATATTTCATCAATATCTAATTGACGTGTTTTATTTCGACCATCTTGAAATGTTTTTAAAGTTTGTACTAAATTTTGCCCTAAGAATCCTTTTGCTCCCGTCACCAAGATTTTCATTTTTCTACCTCTTGTATCATTTCACTACATATTTCTTCAAATTGTGTTAATAATTTTTCTTTATTAAAATGTTGCTGATAATACTTTAAAGCATTTTTACCTTTTTGTTTAATTTCTGCATCTTTTTTTAAAGACAAAATATTTTCCGCTAAATGATGAGCATTAGAAGCTTCACTACAATAGCCACAATTAGCAGCCTTGATTACTCTTTTTGTTTCACCATTAATCGCACCAACTATTGGCTTAGCTGCTAACATATAAGATTGCATTTTAGCTGGTAATGTGTAATTTACTACTTCATTATCTTTCATTGTAATTAAAAAAGCATCTGCCAAATCATAAAAAGCCTTCAATTTATTTACTGGATAAAAACCATGGAACGTAATATTTTCTAATCCTTCTGCTAGCTTTTCGCATATTTGTCTATTTACCCCATCACCAACAACATGAAAATGAATGTCTTTGTACGAAATAAGTAATTTAGCTGCTTTTACAATTGTTTCACAATCAGATGCCGGACCAATATTACCAGCATAAACTAAATCAAACACTTGATTATTAATTACTTGTGTATGGGCATAATCATCTTCTGCATATTGAGGCCAATAATCCAAGCCATAAGTCTTAGCAGCCAATTTCAGCTCCGTTTCAAAATAGTCTTTAAAACTTTGAGATGTAATTAAAATACGATCAGCTTGTTGATAAGTATCTCGTGATAAACGCCAAAAAAACTTATATGGCAAAGAGTTATAGCGAAAAGGACCCGCTGTAATTGAAATAGGCCATTGATCTAGACACAATAAAATAAATGGTATCTTCTGTCTTTTTTTTACTTCAATAGCTGGCCAAGCCATAGTTACCGGTGATGTTTGATAACAAAAAACAAGATCAAATTTTGTCTTTAATTTTTTAGCTTTATTTTTTGCTGCAATTGCAAACCAAAGATAATTTAAACCAAAACGCCATAAGCTTTTACCCCGACCAACAAGACTTGAACGAATAATATGAACAGAATTTATTAACTGATCACGCTTTTCACCATGACGATAACCAGGATAAATAATACCTGATGGATAATTAGGCAAACCGGTTAAAACCGTAACCTCATGTCCTCTTTTAGCTAATGAAAAAGCTATATCATTGATCCGAAAACTTTCTGGATAAAAATGCTGTGAAACAATTAAAATTTTCATCACTATTTCTCCTCATATCGACGTAATTAAAGAAATAATTTCTTTATTGGTAATAGATCCATTAGCTAATGCTTCTCTTAATTTAGCTAATTTTTCTTCAACTAAAGCACATGATATATCCTCAGGTTTAGCAATAAAAATTAAATTATTATCTGTTTTCGTACAATTTTTAGGATCTAAAAGTAATTCTTCATATAATTTTTCTCCTGGTCTTAAACCAGTAAATTTAATCTTAATATCACCATTAGGAATATGTCCCGATAATTCAATTAAATTTTTTGCTAAATCTAATATTTTTACTGGTTTTCCCATATCTAATATAAAAATTTCTCCTGTATTAGCATATGCCCCAGCTTGTAATACTAACTGTGCTGCTTCAGGAATAGTCATAAAATAACGAATAATATTTGGATCCGTAACAGTTACTGGACCACCATTTTGAATTTGTCTTTCAAATAAAGGAATAACCGAACCACTTGATCCTAAAACATTACCAAAACGAACAGCACATAATTTAGTGATGCCATTATCTTTATAACCCTCAATCATCATTTCACACATTCGTTTAGTAGCACCCATAACATTAGTTGTACGAACTGCTTTATCTGTTGAAATAAAGACAAACTTTTCAACTTCTGTAAGTAAACATGCTTCAATGACATTTTTAGTGCCAAATACATTATTTTTAATTGCTTCTAAAGGAGCATTTTCTACTAATGGAACATGTTTATGGGCAGCTGCATGAAAAACAACATTCGGTTTATATTCAGCAAAAAGTTTATTAATACGATCTTTATCACGAATAGATGCTAAAAGACAATGCAAATCACAAGGATTAATTTTATGTTTCATAATTAATTCTTGTTGTAATTCATACATGTGATTTTCATAGATATCTAATAAAACAAGTTTTCTTGGCTTAAAACGGATGATTTGTCGTACTAGTTCTGACCCAATTGATCCACCTGCTCCAGTTACCATAACTACCTTATCATTCAAATAAGAGCCTATCTTTTCATTATTTAAATATAATTCGCCCCGACCTAATAAATCATCCATCTTAACATTTCGAACTGAAGCGACTTCCTTTCCTGTCCCATCAGATAAAGTAAAAGCGACTATTTTAGTACGTAATTTTAATGAATGACAAAGTTCAATTAATTTCTTCAGATCATTTTTGGTAATATTTTTAATAGCAATATATGCCGTATCAATATTATATTCCTGAACTATTTGTGCTAATTCATTATCTGTGCCTAAAACACTTACACCATTTAAAACTTTTTTTACTTTTTTCGGATTACGATCAATAAAACCAATAACTCTTGCATCATATCGATCACTTGCTTGGATCTCTCGTAAAGCCATAACCCCAGCTGAACCAGCTCCTAAAATAACAGCCCGATATTGTCTTTGTTGCAAACGCATCGAACGTCGAATTAAACGATAGGTAATACGCACACCAACCATCAGTAATACTTGTAAAATTAATGCAATAATCGGTACAGAACGAATATAATGTGAAAAATTACATAGTACAACTATGCAAAACCATGCACCATTACCAACACACGTAGATAAAGCAACTCTTATAACTTCATCAATTGAAATATATGTCCATAACGAACGATTCAAATGAAATAAAAGAAAAGCTAGACCGTTAAGTAATAATGGCCAGAACATATAATTGAAAAGACCATCAAATATAAGGTCATAACCCAAACGTCCAAGATCTGTACGAATATAAAAAGCTAAAATATAAGATATTAAAACCAAAAATAAATCAACACTAATCAATACTAATTCACGATACTTTCTTATCAAAACATATAACTTATTCATATCAATCAATCACCTTCACTAATTATAATGTTAGTATTACTATTATTCAAATTCTTAAAAATAAAAACTCTGCTTTGCAATAAAACAGAGTTGCCAAATAAAAAGCACTTTTGAAGTGCTTAACGTATTATTTTAATAATTCCATTTAACAGTATCTTTTATATTTTCTATGCTCATCTTTTAAGCATAATAAAAAGATAACTGGAAGAGCGACCTACTATGTCTATGCATAGCCATTCTTCACCCCCTCTTCTTCAGCCGGGTGTAGGCGAGGTCGATTTTCCTACGTCAGTTATCCTTTGTACATATATTAGACCATCTTATTTATGATTTGTCAATATCTATCTTACTATCAATTACTAATTGCTCGACAGTTCGCTTATTCCGATGATTACAAGAGATATTAGCTACTTTTTTTATTTTTTACCCACGACAAAAAATCATTTCATAGAATAATTAAAAAATCAACTAAACTAAATTTTAATTCATTCATAACATAACATTTTCCAAACTAGGCGCATTTGTTACTTTTGTATGTATCAGACACACGCATCATGAATACTTTATGAATACTTTTGTATGAAAAGTAGCGGTTTATAACGGATATAAGAAAATATTAAAAGCCCTTAAAATACGCATAAATAAAGGAAAAACCGTCACAACGGAGTGTGACGGGAAGTTATTCAGCGCCTTAAACAGGGCTCGAACCTGTGACCTAGCGGTTAACAGCCGCTCGCTCTGCCGACTGAGCTATTAAGGCGTGCTTAAATAATATAACATACATTTTTTTAAAATCAATATTTTAAAATGATTTTTTTATATTTTTTGTAAAAAGATAGTCAAAAAATAAAGAATGATAAAATTCATCATTCTTTATTTTTTAAATAATCTTTAATTTGTTGGTAAACACCATCTGCATCTAATTTATATTTATGCATTAATGATTTTGCATCTCCTGATTCCGCAAAACAATCTTTCATTCCTATTCGATAAATCTTACGTGGGCATAATTCGGTGGATATTTCGGCAATTAATCCTCCTAAGCCACCAATTATATTATGCTCTTCAGCTGTAAAGACATGCTCAAAACGATTTAAAATTTTAGCAATTTCTTCTTTTGCACAAGGTTTAATAGCACAAACATCAACAACTTCTATTTCTTTACCTTCTTCTTGTAATTTCTTTGCAGCTTTTAAAGCTGATTGAACCATCATCCCACAAGCAAAAATAACAGCATCTTTACCCGCACGAATAACTCGTGGCTTAGTAAAATCGAAAACCTCATTTTCACCATATACATCTTCTACCGATGATCTTCCCAAGCGTACATAAGTAGGTTTTTTATTATTGGCTACATGACGAATAACTGCTTTGGTTTCCATAGCATCACATGGTACATATACTTCCATTTCGGGAATAACTCGCATCAAGGCAATATCTTCAATTGCCTGATGTGATACACCATCTTCACCAACAGAAATACCTGCATGTGTTCCACAAACTTTAACATTTAAATGAGGATAAGCAACGCTATTACGTACTTGTTCCCATGCTCGACCTGTACAAAACATCGCAAATGATGATGCAAACGCTGTATACCCACTAGCTGCCAATCCAGCTGCATGGCCAATCAGATTAGCTTCGGCAATACCCATATCAAAAAAGCGTTCCGGACAAACTTTTTTTGCCATCCCTGTTTTTGTACTACCAGCTAAGTCAGCATCAAGCACAACAATTTTAGGATTCTCTTGAACCAATTGCGCCAATGCTTCGCCATAAGCTTCTCTTGTTGCTTTTCCCATTATTGTGCCTCCAATTCTTTAATTGCTTGTTCATATTGTTCTTGATTTGGTGCTTTTCCATGCCAACCGGCTTGATCTTCCATAAAGGAGACACCTTTACCTTTAATCGTTTTAGCAATAATTACCGTAGGTTGACCTTTAGTCTTTTTAGCTTCTTGAAAAGCCACTTTTAATTGTTGAAAATCATGCCCATCAACACAAATAACATGCCAGCCAAAAGCCTTAAATTTTTCATCTAATGGTTCGGGATTCATAACATCCTTAGTATAACCATCAATCTGTAAACCATTAACATCAATGATGGCGCATAAATTATCATTTTTAAAATGAGCAGCCGCCATGGCCGTTTCCCAAATTTCACCTTCTTGAGATTCGCCATCCCCAATTAAACAATATACACGATGCTGATTACCACTTAATTTATTAGCCAAAGCCATTCCGTCTGCGGCCGCAAAGCCTTGCCCTAACGAACCCGTAGACATATCTACCCCAGCCACATAATTCATATTTGGATGCCCCTGTAGCTTTGAATCAATCTTACGGAAAGTATCCAATTCTTTTTCATCCAAAAGACCCTTTTCAGCTAATATCGCATACAACAAAGGAGAAGTATGTCCTTTTGACAATACAAAGCGATCACGATCAATTCCATTCACATTACTTTCATCCACATCCATGACCTCAAAAAACAATTCAGTCAAAATATCACAAGCCCCCAGTGATCCACCTGGATGCCCGGATTGTGCCATAAAGATTTCTCTTAAAATGTTTTTGCGTACATGATTCGCATGAGCTTGCAACTCTTTAATTTCCATCTAAGCGTTCCTCGTTTCTATTCTCATATTGTACTACATTGAAGCGCTTTCTATACACATTTATTTATTTTTCCAAAAGTCTCCGTCTTTTCTAATTAAAAAGGGAGCTTAAGCTCCCGATTGATTGACAATTTGATAATACGTTTTAGCTGTAATCTTATACACCACATAGAAGAACAATAAATACACCACTAACGTTCCCGCTGTAATCCACATGAATTTAGCCACCTCTGTATGAACAATCACCTTCATAACCAAAGCCATAAAATGCATCGCCCCCATGACATGGCATAATGCAATAATTGGCGGTAAGAAGAACACCGTTTTCACTTGCTTGCAAATGGTTTGTTGAATCATTTCTTCATCCATACCTACCTTCTTCATAATCTGGTAGTTTTCTCTATCTTTATGGCCTTCACTGACTTGTTTATAATAAATCACAAGCACCGATGTTACGGTGAATAAAACACTTAACATCAATAGCACATAGATGATTCCAATGTATATATTTAGCATATCTTTATAATTTAATTCTTTGGAGTTTAAATTAGGGTCTGTCCAACCGTTTGGATGAATAACTTTGACCTCTTCGGAAATCGCTTTTTTCACATCAGATATATACGATTCAATCTGACTTTTCGGCCCATTAAACTTAAAAGTCATCCTTGGATTGTTGATAGCTCCATTAAATTTTTCTTGTAATACATTTACTTCTTTTAAACTCTCCAAACTGTCTAACACAATATAAATAGGTTTAAACATTTCCATTTCATGACCTTTTATCAAACGGATATCTAAATTTTCTATTTTCTGGAAAGATTTCGGAATTCCAAAGTAATCTAATTTTTCTCCCTTAATGATTTGATCCGGATCATAGATGGCTATTTCTCCTTTTTTCAAATTTAAGTTTGTCTGAAATTTGGCATTGGTATCTTCCTGTAATAAGAAATAAACCGGAACTACCACAAAATCATCTGCCGTATCAATTTTCGCAACACTTGAGAAAGAGAATTGACCGCCCTTAGAATGAGCGCTTACTTCCTGTACTTGATAACTAACCAAATCTTTTATTTCGGATTGATATTTACGGGTCACATCTTCTATTTTTTTACGATAGATATCCGCTTCTTTTGCGTCAATATAAACATAATGATCAACACTGTTTTTAGCCTCTTTATTGGTGATGGATAAAAACAGTTCATAATCTCTTGGATAACTACTATCAACTGTCGCTTTAATTCCCCCAATGATATTGATTGACATGGAAACCATAATAATAACCATTGTCGATAAAATCGCAATATTCCCTAAGCCCGCCGCATTGGCTTTCATTCGATAAATCAAGTTGGAAATATTAACAAAATTCTCTGTTTTATAGTAGTCTTTTTTATTTTTCTTTCTTAATTTCAAATAACTAATCGATCCGGCAGTGATGAGTAGGTAAGTTCCAATGATAACGGATAGAACCGCAAAACCAAACATCATAAAAGCCTTTAATGGATTTTTAATAGTTAGCGCTAAATAGTAGCCAATACCTAAAAATAAAATTCCTAAGATTGCAAGCCAAATTCTCGCTTTTGGCTCTTTTTCTCCTTGGGAAGACAGCTGTTTTAAGTCTGTAATGGAATTCATACTAATTTGAAAGCCTGTACGAATATAAAAACCGAGATACAGAATAAAAAATGCTAAAACCGTTAATAAAATAGCTCGATTCGAGATGAAAAAACCAATTTTTGCTTTCCCATCTAAGTAAAAACTAATAGCCGCTAAGATAATCTTATCTACCACAACACCTAAAAATATTCCCATCAAAATAGTAGCTATAAACAATAAAGATAGTTCCACCAAAATCATGGAATGAATGTGTTTTTTCTCCAAACCTAAAGTATTCAATAAAGAAAACTCTTCTTGTCTACCTTTCAGTACAAAAGAATAGGCATAAAAGCCAATGATAATAGTTGCTAAAGAAATGACTATTAACCCCATTTGCAAAACCACATTAATGCTTCTAGCACCATAGTTAGCTGCCAAATAGGGATTCATCAACATCGAGATGAAATTATAAACCATGACACATAACAAAGTCATTACAATATAAAAAGGGGCAAACCGTTTCAAATCATTTTTAATGTTCTTTATTGCCAAATGACTATACAACTTAAACATGACTTTCACCACCCACACTCATTAAGGTGATTGTATCGCTTATTCGCTTATATAGTTCTTCATCATTTAAATGTCCTCGGTATAATTGATGAAATAAATGACCATCACGAATGAAAATAATTCGATTTGCTTTACTTGCCGCCATAGTTGAGTGCGTTACCATCAATATCGTTTGACCATTTTGATTTAATTGTTGAAACAATTTCAATAAACTAGCTGAAGATTGCGAATCCAAAGCACCCGTCGGCTCATCCGCCAATAAGATATCCGGCTCTGTAATAATAGCCCGTGCAACAGCGACTCTTTGTTTCTGACCACCAGAAAGCTCGTATGGATATTTTTGAAGCAAATTTGAAATCCCTAGTGCCGGCGTAAGGATTGCTAACCGACTTTTCATTTGTTCATAAGGCTTTCTGGATAAAACCATTGGTAAATAAATGTTATCCTCCACACTCAATGTATTCATCAGATTAAAGTCTTGAAAGATAAATCCAAGATGCTCACGACGAAATTGTGCTAAAGCTTTTTCTTTTAGATGTGAGAACTGCTCGCCATTTAATGTAACCGATCCACTTGTTGGTGTATCCAATGTGGCCAGAATATTCAATAATGTCGATTTACCGGCACCACTTTCACCCATGATGGCAATAAATTCCCCTTTTTCCACCTCAAAACTAACATCCTCTAAAGCAAGCACTTTCTGCTTGGATAATTTTGATGAATATATTTTCTGTAAATGACTAATTTCTAAAAGTCCCATAAATTTTCCTCCGTCCCGTCTCTACTGTATCGCTTTTAAAAAAGCTTCACCATCGATGAAGCTAACAGTTTTCTTACAGTTTTGTAAGCTAGTCAAAAAATACTTTTGACTCAAAATGAAGAATTACTTTCGTTCCTTTGTTTATTTCCGATTCAATTCGAACCGTATGATTCAATAAATCACATGTTTTTTTTACCAAGTAGAGTCCATAACCACTAGAGTATTGACCAAAATGACCATTTTCACCAGTAAATCCCTTTTCAAAAACACGCGGTAAATCTTCCGCTACAATGCCAATTCCATCATCTTCAATCACGAGTTCATTTTCTGATTCATAAATATGGATATGACCGAATGGACAATATTGAATTGCATTATTCAAGACCTGATTGATAATAAAGCCCAGCCACTTACTATCTGTCACGACTTTTAAATGAATAGCTGATAATTCCAAATGAATATGATTTGCTATAAACAAGGGACGTAGCTTCTGTACGCTTTGACGAACAATTGCATTTAAGTCATTTTGATGGATCGATAAGTCTAACTGATAATCTTCTTGTTTGGTGTACATCAGCATTCTTTCAATTAACTGATTCATCCGGACCAATTGACTATTGAGCACCATTCGATCAGGATCTTCGGCTGATAATGCCAATTGAAGAGTTGATAAGGGTAATTTAATCTCATGAATCCATGTCTCATAAAATTCCTGATTATTTTTTTCCGTTTGTTGAAAAGCTGATTGATGGGTAGCCAACATTTTTTGAAAAGAACCGATGATTGCTTCCATATCCTTTGGTAATGGACTTTGTATCTTCTCTGTTTCCAAATGCGTGGAATTCAACAAGCGAGTCATCTCTTGATGTTGCCTCTGTCTTTTCAAAAACGTGCTTAATAAATAAACCAAACTAGGCACCAACACCGCTAGTGTAAACAAAAATAGAAATTCCTGTTGAACTTGATATAAATAGCCTAACAGCCATAAAATGAGAAGCCAAAAGGCGATTAAAACCATCATAATAAGCGATACCCCAAGCCTCGAACTGTTTCAATTTGATAGGGAAGATTGGCTTCTTGCATTTTTTTGCGAAGTCTAGATACATTCACAGATAATGTATTTTCATCCACAAAATCTTCACTTTCCCAAAGATAATCCATGAGTTCTTCCCGTTTTAAAACATGTGGTGCTACTTTCATTAAATGTTTTAACATTTTGGCTTCATTAGGAGAGACAAGCAACTCTGTTTCTCGATAAAAAAGTGATAATTCTTCTAAGCGTAATTCTTTATACTTCTCCCCTTTGAATTGAACTTGGCTTCTTCTTAAAATCGCCATGATTTTAGCAATCAATAAATCCGATGAAAAAGGCTTTTGTAAGAAATCATCCCCTCCCAAACTTAAAGCATGAATGATATTCATCTCTTCACTAGCACTTGATAAAAATAAAATAGGGGTAGTAGTTACATTACGTAATTTTGCACACCAATAAAAACCATCATAGTATGGTAAATGAATATCTAACATAATCAAATCTAATTGCTTATTTTTAACTTCCTGATCAACATTTTTAAAATCTTGACATATCCATACTTGATTATCCCATTTTTCTAATGCTTTTTTTATTTCATTAGCTAAATCAGCATCATCTTCTACTAAATAAATATAACTCATAGATAAATTATAAACTTTTTTAGCAAAAAAATTCTAAAGAATTCTTTTAGAAACAGCAATACCATCACCTACTGTTAAATAAAAATCGGTTTGAAAACGGTAATCTTTCCTAAGTCGCTCACGAAACTTTCTTATTTTACTTACTAGCTGTTTAGTACTTCGATTATGACTCAAAGAATTATTTTCTACCATCCCATGAAACATTAAATTATCAAAAATAAAATAAGTACCTATTACCGTATTCATCAAAAAGTGTTCTAAATATCTTGCATACTGTGCTTTTGCTGCATCAATAAATACTAAATCATAAACCTTGTTTGTTTTAAAAATAGCAGCATCTGTTAAATATACATTAATTTGTTTTTCTAAATGTTCTTTTTTTATATTTGCAACTGCTTGAATATATCTTTCCACATTTATTTCTAATGTATCTATTTTTAAATCAAAATATACTTTAGCCATTTGTATTGCTGAATAACCGATAGCTGTACCAACTTCTAAAATATTTTGGATTTCACTATGAGCTTTTAAGAAAGATAATAAAAACAATAAGCCTTCATCTTGTATAATTGGTATATGGTCTTTAAAAGCTTTTTCTTTTAATTGCATACTTTCATTTTACTTTGATTTACAATCTAGTTACAAGTATAAAAAATTAGAAATGATTTTTTCATTTCTAATTTTTTTCTTCATTATCACTTGTAAATACTAATAATTATTTCTTAATAAATTGCACATAACCACTAGGATTAGCAATCCACTTACTATCAGCAATACGATACCAAGTATAACCATCAGCTTCTTTAGTTTCCCATACATCAAAACTATCATTTTCATTTAATGTACCTAAATCATCTGCTTTAGTAGAAGCACTTTTCCGTACATGTAATCCTGATTTTAAAATTTTAACTTTGCCTAATGTCTTTTTTTCTTTTGTTGGCGTTTCTGTTACTTGTTTATTATCTGTTGTTTGTTGCACAGGTTCTTCGTGTACAACTTTTTCTTTGTTTTTATTTCCTAAGAAATAATCTAATGCAAACCACTCAACAACAAGAATAATTACACCCGCAAGGATATAAATCAAAGTTGATTTCCAACTCTTTTTAGGTTTATTTACTTCCTTTTTATTTACAACCATTTGGGCAAAATCATCTTTTTTACTAACCTTTTGATTATCTAAAACAGGTTGTATTTTAGTTACTTTAAATTCTGTCAACAGCTTACTATATTCATCAAAAGATATTCCTGATGCATTTAAATAATTTTTCGCACTTGTTAATAACTGTGATACTGTATCTGTGGATAAATGAACAATATTTTTGATTTCTTCAATATCAAGTAAACGAAAAGCAGCTAAATTTAATACTGTTCTTTCAGCATCACTTAAACCATCGCTATAAGCAAATATCTTTACCCACTTATTTTCATCATCTAATAAACCAACTTCTTTATGATTACCTATTTCCATAGGATTCAAAGGTAAAATACTTTCCATTGCTTTCTTCATTGTTTCATCAACAACCCAACTATCAAAATCATCAATATGATTTATAGCTTCATCTAAATGAGTAAAAATCTTTGTAATGGCATTTTTAGCAATCAATTTAGCTAAATCTTTATTACCTGTATATAATTTGGCATGACGATATATATCCTGTTGATATTGATGAACTAATTTATTTAAATCATTGGCACTACCTTTTTTAGCTTCAAGAAGAATACTTTTTAATATCTGTTTATCCATAATTACCTCTTACTTACTATTATAATCTATTTTTTAAATTCTATGAAATCAATTGTATTAAGTCCACAATAATATAATTCAAGTTTAAAATAATCACGTATTTTTTGAAGTTGTTTAATATTATCTGCAGAACATGTTTTAGACTTAGCACTATTATTAAAATTATAAGTACAACTACCTGTACTGGCAATGTCGCTTTGCCAATTATAACTATATGCAATACTATAATTTTTATACTGAAATGTTTGATTATTAAAGAAAAATGTATATTCTTCATTATCATTAAATACATTTCGATATTCTTGTTCACTTATTTTTTTATAATGCAAACGATTTATTAATCTTTTCTTCAGTGTATCTAATACATTTGTCTCTGGTATATCATTTATTCCATCTTGTGCTTTAATTTGATCAGGCTTTATATTTTTAAAATAAACATATTCTTTTTCTGCTTTTTTCTGTTCATTAGAGATATTTAGTTTAGTTTGCCCAATTTTATTCTTTTCCATTTTTGACTGATACTCTATTGTCACTATTTGATTATTTTTTTTAATTTCTAAAATAAATTTAGCTTCTTCAAAAATAAGATCATTCGCTTTAAAAGTATCAATTATTTCATTTTCTTTTATGTTTAAAGATAAATTTTTATCAAAATTATAGTGATTATAACGTTTTAAAAATATTTCTTTAGCTATCTTTGAATGATATGAAAAAGTATAAATATTATTTTCACACTTATAACTTGTTAATTGATCTTTTCTAATATCTTTTATAGCCTCTATTGGTACCAATAATGTTTTAATTAAATCTTCAATATGCATATTTTCATAATAATTAACACCATTAAAAGTATTATATAATTTGCCATCATAATAATTACCTTTTATATGTGATACTTCACCTTTAGTGTTAATATTTTGCGAAATAGTTGCTTCTGTACCATCTCGTTGAAATAAAGCATCTTGAGCATAAGTATCTAATACTTTATCCCCCATCTTAAGAGTATATTGTGAATGTAGAGCAACTGTATAATTAGTTAAGTTATTACTTTTTGGTAATCCTATCGATGTTGGTATCGTTTTATGACATCCTTGGCAAATAATTAATATAAAGCAAAATAAATTAATGAATAATTTTTTCATATACTAATTTTACCTTATTTTTAAATTACAAGTAATAAAAATATTTCTTTTCATTTTTATTTAATTTAGCGTATATTTAGAAAGGAGGTCTTTATTAATGACAAACAAGGAAATATTAGAAGCAATAAAAAATCAATTAATTGTATCATGCCAAGCATTACCAGAAGAACCACTTCATTCGTCATTTATCATGGGAAGAATGGCATTAGCTGCTTTGCAAGGTGGTGCTAAAGGTATTCGGGCTAATACAATTGAAGATATTAAAGAAATTAAAAAAATGGTTAATCTACCAATTATCGGAATTATCAAAAAAGTTTATGCTGATCAACCGCATGTATATATTACACCAACCATTAATGAAGTAGATGCTCTTGTAAAAGAAGGAGTTGATATTATTGCCATTGATGCAACTAAACGGAAACATCCATTTAATTTATCAATTGATGATTTATTTAAAAATATTCGGCAGAAATATCCACACCAATTATTTATGGCTGATACTTCTGATTTAGAGGAAGGGTTACATGCGGCTAAGATTGGATTTGACTTAGTCGGTACTACTTTAGCTAGCTATACGGATTATACTAAAGGTATATCATTACCACCTTATTTTTTATTAAAAGAATTAGTCTCCAAATGTCCTGTCCCAATTATAGCAGAAGGTAATATATCGACTCCTGAGCAATGTCGCCATGCAATGGATATAGGAGTACATGCTGTTGTCGTTGGCAGTGCTATTACCCGTCCACGTGAAATTACGAAAAAATTTATACAAGCTTTAATACAAAAATGATAATTTAATTTTTATAACTTTATTATCCACACTTTAATGCTAATTATTAATCTCATAATATAAAAGTGAACCCCCTTAAGTTATTAATAACTTTTAGGGATTCACTTTTTATCTACTATACCAATTCAATAAATGCCATTGGTGCAGCATCACCACGACGTACACCTGATTTAGTAACTCTTGTGTAACCACCATTACGATTTACATATTTAGGTCCTACTTCTTCAAATAATTTTTGTAGAACTGTTTTTTGTGTTTCTTCATTAGCTACTACATCACGAACATATGATGCTGCTTGACGACGTGCAGATAAATCACCTTTCTTTGCTAAAGTAACAAGATGATCAACTACCGAACGCATATCCTTAGCTTTAGCTTCCGTTGTCTCAACACGACCATGTAAAATGACAGATGTTGCTAAATTTCTTAACATTGCTTTACGATGATCAGCATTACGTCCAAATTTACGATTCCACATAATATTCCTCCATTATTCAAAGGTCTTAAAGCCAAAGCCCATTTCCATTAGCTTGTCTTTAACTTCCTTAAGTGATTTCTTACCAAGATTACGTACACGCATCATTTCATCTTCTGTCTTTTGCGTTAATTCATCAACAGTCTGAATACCAGCACGTTTTAAGCAGTTATAAGAGCGAACAGATAAATCAAGATCTTCAATCATCATTTGATTACCCTTATTTGGTTTTTCTGCTACATCTTGTTTAATAACACTATCAGCAACCATAATTTCATCACTAATACTAGCAACAATCTCTAAATGATCCATTAAAATTTTCGCTGCCATTGATAATGCTTTTTGTGGATTAATTGAACCATCTGTTGTTATTTCCATTGTTAATTTATCATATTTAACATTTTCACCAACTCTTGTAGGTTCAACAGCATAAGCAACTTTTTTCACTGGTGTATAAATAGAATCTGTATATACAGTTCCAATACCTTGTGATACACCTGAGCGTAATTGCTTATTAATATCTGCACTAACGTATCCACGACCATTTTGTACTTTAATTTCCATTTCAAGTGTTGCACCATCTTCAAGATTAGCAATAACTAATTCTTTATTTACAACTTCTACTTGAGCAGGAACAATAAGATCACCTGCTGTAACAACACCTGATCCCTTTGCTGAAATATGTAAAGTATATTCTTCATCATCTTCAATCTTCATAATCAATTGTTTAAGATTTAAGATGATCATTGAAACATCTTCACGTACTCCTGCAATTGAAGTAAACTCATGATAAACTTGATCTACTTTAATCGAAAATACAGCTGCTCCCGGCAATGAGGAAAGTAGAACACGACGAAGTGCGTTCCCGATTGTGGTACCAAATCCTCTCTCTAATGGAGATAGGACAAATTTACCGTAGTTTTCAGATTCAACATATTCTTGAACTTCAAAATCGGCACGTTCAAATTTTTGCATGTTTCAATCCTCCTTTTCTTTCCTTAACCACGAGGTCTCTTTGGTGGACGACAACCGTTATGAGGAATAGGAGTTACATCATTAATTGCCGTGATACTTAAACCGGCTGTTTGTAAAGAACGTACCGCTGCTTCACGACCAGCACCCGGTCCTTTAACATTTACTTCCACACTCTTCATTCCTTGTTGTACAGCTGCTTTACCAGCTGCTTCAGCTGTTAACTGAGCAACATATGGAGTAGATTTACGTGATCCTTTATATCCTAAAGCACCAGCTGAACTCCAAGCAACAACATTACCAGCTTCATCTGATATTGTTACAATTGTATTATTAAATGTTGAATGAATATGGGCGATTCCTTTAGCGACATTGCGACGTACTTTTTTCTTACGTACAACAGCACCCTTTTTCTTAGTATTAGTTGCCATATTATCCTCCTATTACTTCTTCTTATTGGCCACTGTACGACGTGGACCTTTTCTTGTACGAGCATTTGTCTTTGTTCTTTGACCACGAACAGGTAATCCTTTTCTATGGCGCATACCACGATAAGAACCAATTTCCATTAAACGTTTAATATCTAATGCTCGATCACGACGTAAGTCACCTTCCGTCTTAATTGCATCAACTTGGTTACGAATCGCTGTTTCTTGCTCATCACTTAATTCTGATGTTCTTGTTTGCGGATCGATACCACATTCAGCTAAAATTTTCTTCGCTGTTGTAGGACCAATACCATAAATATATGTTAATGATATTCCGATCACTTTATGACGTGGAATATCAACACCGGCAATACGTGGCATATCTATTTCCTCCCTTTATTAACCCTGTCTTTGTTTGTGCTTAGGGTTTTCGCAGATTACCATAACTACACCTTTACGTTTGATAACTCTGCACTTATCACAAATTGGTTTTACTGATGGTCTAACTTTCATTTTTGTGCCTCCTGGACATTTCTATTGTAATTACTTATGACGATAAGTAATGCGCCCACGTGTTAAATCATATGGTGAAATTTCAACTGTAACCCGATCTCCCGGTAAAATGCGAATGTAATTCATACGGATTTTACCAGCAACGTGGGCTCGGATTTCGTGACCATTTTGAAGTTTCACTAAGAAGTTCGCATTTGGAAGAGTTTCTTCCACTACGCCTTCAATTTCAATAACATCTTGCTTACCCATTTATTTTCCTTTGTTTTATATCATCTAAAACAGTCTGAATATCAGCAAACACTTTTTCGGTTGACTGACTTGCATCAATGTTTTTAACAATACCTTGTTCTTCATAATAATGAACAACTGGTTCAGTTTGATTTTTATATTCTTCCATACGTACTTGTAATTGTGCTAGCGTATCATCCTTGCGCTGAACTAATTCTCCACCACATACATCACAAACCCCATTCTTTAGAGATGGATGATTTTTAATATGATAAATAGCACCACATTTCTTACAAATACGTCGACCGGTAATACGCTCAGTTAAAACTGATAAATCGACATTTAAAACTAAAGCAACTTCTACTGAACGTTTTATTTTTTTGGTCATCATCGTTAAATCAGTTGCTTGGCCTAGTGACCGAGGAAAGCCATCAAGCAAATAACCATTTGCACAATCATCTTTTTGAAGGCGATCCTCAACCATATCATTAACCAAAGAGTCAGGTACTAACTTCCCTTGCTCCATATATTCTTTAGCTTTTAAACCTAAAGGAGTATTGTTTTTGATATTCTCGCGAAACATATCACCTGTTGAAATATGAGGAACATTATATTTAGTAGAAATTTCTTTAGACATTGTTCCTTTTCCTGCTCCCGCAGGTCCCATAATGAGAATGTTCATATAAACCTCCTATTTGTTAAAAAAACCTTTATATTGTTTTTGTGTCAATTGACCTTTTAACTGACGTACCGTTTCCATAGCAACACCAACCACAATAATAATTCCTGTACCACTAACAGCAGTTACTTGTGTTAATGAAGTAAATTTAGTTAATAAATACGGAATAACAGCGACAATCATTAAACCACTTGCCCCTAACACTGTAATTCGGTGTAAAACTTTAGCAACATATGTCTTTGTCTCATTACCTGGACGAATGCCTGGAATATAAGCACCTGACTTGCCTAAATTCTCTGCCATTTTTTCTGGATCAACTTGTAAATCAGTATAGAAAAAAGTAAACAAAATAGTTAATACAGCATATAATCCTAATCCTGTCCAACTTGTTAAACTAAGCCATTGACTCAATTTATTATATAGTCCTGTATTAAAGAAACTAATAATAATTTGGGGAGCAATCATTACACTTTGGGCAAAGATAACTGGAATAACTGATGCTGAATTTATTTTTAAAGGTAGGAATGTTACATCTGTTCCCCCTCTTGTTGTTGAACTGTTTGTATATTGTACAGGAATTTTACGAATTGCTGTTTCCATAATAACCACAAAAACAACGATTGCTAAGAACAATAAGACATAAAGACCAAACTGTAAAATTCCGTTAAATACTTCACCTCTTGTCGAACCGCCTGTAAGAATTGCATACACTTGACCAAATGTTGCTGGAAAATTAGAAACAATTCCGGCAAAAATGATAATTGATAAACCATTACCAATACCTTTCATTGAAATTCTATCACCAATCCAAATAAGGAACATTGTTCCAGCTGTCATAACAGTAGCTGTGTATAGATATCCTGCAAGACTTGCATTCACTAAAATCTTATATTGAACATCAAATCCATAAACAAGCGAAAACGATTGAATAAAAGCTAATACAACACCTAAATAACGTGTTATTTTCTCAATTTTTACCCGACCTGTCTGGCCTGATTTACTCATTTCAGTTAAAGCCGGAATGACATCCATTGATAAAAGCTGAACAATAATACTTGATGTAATATATGGTGTTACACCCATTGCAAAAATAGATAATCTTTCCAATGCACCACCACCAAGTAAATTCATCATACCTAACAGTGAATTATCAGCAATTTGTTTAGCAAAGCCAGCTGTATTAACACCAGGTACAGGAATAGCCGACCCGAAACGATACACGAGTAACATAGCTAAAGTAAAGAAAATACGATTACGTGTTTCTTTATTTTTAAACAAGCTGGCAAAGGTACGACACATGTTATAGTACCTCTACATTCCCGCCTGCTGTTTCTATTGCTTGCTTAGCTGATGCCGAGAACTTATGAGCCTTAACAGTTAATTTCTTTTCTAATGTTCCATTACCAAGAACTTTAACACCATCATAAATCTTTTTTACTAGACCAGAGGCTTTTAAAGTTTCAACATCAACTGTTACACCTTCTTCAAATGCATTTAAATCAGCAACATTAATAACAGCATATTCTTTACGATTCATATTTGTAAAACCACGCTTAGGCATTCTTTTGAAGAAAGGAGTTTGTCCACCTTCAAAGCCAATAGCAACTCCACCACCAGAGCGAGCATTTTGACCTTTTTGACCACGACCAGATGTTTTTCCATTACCTGATCCTTGGCCACGGCCAACACGATTAATACCAAAACGTGCGCCTTCATTATATTTTAGGTTTTCTAATTTCATGACAGCCTCCTTAGCGAACTTCAGCGACTTTCTTGCCGCGTAATTTAGCTATTTCATTTACTGTACGTAACTCTTTTAATGCTGTTAAGGTTGCATATACAACATTAACACTTGTTCTTGAACCGATAACTTTTGAAAGTACATCCGATACACCAGCTAATTCAAGAATTGCCCGTACAGCACCACCAGCGATAACTCCTGTACCTGGAGCAGCAGGTGCTAAGAAAACAGTTGAAGATAAGTGCTTAACTTTCACTGGATGTGGTACTGTTCGATAATTATCTACTAAATTAACATTAAATACATTTTTTTGTGCTGCTTCTGTAGCTTTACGAATTGCATCAGGAACTTCAGCAGCTTTACCCATGCCAAAGCCAACCCGACCTTTTTTATCACCTACTACCACAAGAGCAGCAAAACGCATACGGCGACCACCTTTTACTGTTTTACTTACCCGATTAATGGAGACAACAACATCTTCGAACTCTTTTGGTTCGCGTTTCTTAAAAATTTTCTTATTCTCGTTTGCCATTTGTTTTCTCCTTACTAAAACTTCAATCCGGCTTCTCTAGCTGCATCAGCTAAAGCCTGTACTCGACCGTGGTAAATATAGCCACCTCTATCAAAGCGAACATTTTCAATCTTGGCAGCCAAGCATTTTTTAGCAATACTTTCACCAACTTTTTTAGCTGCTTCTACATTACTACCGTTTTCAAGCTTTAATTCTAAAGAACTTGCAGCACATAAAGTTACCCCTTTTACATCATCGATAACTTGTGCATAAATATTTGCATTTGAACGATATACGTTTAATCTAGGGCATTCAGGAGTGCCATTGACAATTTTACGCACACGTTTATGACGACGAATACGAACTTTGTTCTTATCAATTAATTTTAACATATTCTATACTCCTTCCCCTATTTCTTAGCTGTCTTTCCTTCTTTACGACGAACAACTTCATCAATGTAACGAATACCTTTACCACCATATGGTTCTGGTTTCTTAGTTGCTCTAACTACAGCTGCAAATTGACCAACTACTTGTTTATCAATACCACTTATAACAATTGTATTAGGATCTGTAACTTCACATTTAACATCGCTTGGTACTGTAAATTTAACAGGATGTGAAAAACCAACTGTTAAAGTTAATTCACTGCCAGATAAAGCAGCACGATAACCGATACCTACTATTTTCAATGTTTTTGCAAAACCTTTACTTACACCTTCAACCATTGCAGCTATTAATGCACGAGTTGTGCCATGTAATTGTTTTGTATGTTTTTCTTCATTTGGACGTTTAACTGTAATTTCTTTATTATCCACGGCAAGTGACATCAAAGAAGAAAAATTCTTCACCAATGTTCCTTTAGGACCTTTTACAGTCACCTCATTCCCATTTGCAATAGCAACTTCTACGCCATCAGGAATGGTAATCGCCTTATTACCGATACGTGACATTTCTTTTTATCCTTTCTTTACCAAATATAAGCGACAACTTCGCCACCGATATGTTGCTTACGAGCCTCACGATCACACATCATTCCTTGTGATGTGGAAATAATTGCTACTCCTAAACCATTTAATACTTTCGGAATATTATCGCCTTTAGCATATACACGAAGACCAGGCTTAGAAATTCGCTTAATACCAGAAATAGCTTTCAAATCACCTTTATACTTCAACATAACCGTGATTTTCTTTTCTGTTCCTTCACCGGATATTACATAATTTTCAATATAGCCTTCTACTTTTAATAACTTTGCAATTTCTACTTTCACTTTAGAAGCAGGTACAACATCAACACTCTCTTTACGAGCTTGAACACCGTTTCTAATACGTGTGAGCATATCAGCAATAGGATCTGTCATATTCATAATGTTGTTTCCTCCTTACCAACTTGCCTTCTTGACTCCGGGAATCTGACCTTTATAAGCCAATTCACGGAAACAGATACGACAAACTTTATACTTTTTTAGTACTGCATGTGGACGTCCACAAATTTCACAACGAGTATACGCACGCGTGGAGAACTTTGCTGGACGAGATTGTCTTACTTTTAAACTTGTCTTAGCCATCCTATTCTCCTTTCCTATTTAGCAAATGGCATACCCATGCCTTTTAATAAAGCAGTAGCTTCAGCATTTGTCTTAGCAGTTGTCACAATAACAACATCTAAGCCTCTTACTTTATTTACCTTATCAAATTCAATTTCTGGGAAAATTAATTGTTCTTTAACACCTAAAGTATAATTTCCACGACCATCAAAAGCAGTCACACTAACACCTCTAAAGTCACGTACACGTGGAAGAGAAAGATTAATTAACTTATCTAAGAAATCATACATTCTTTCACCACGTAAGGTAACTTTACAACCAATTGACATACCTTCTCTAAGTTTAAAGTTAGCAACTGATTTTTTAGCTTTTGTAACAACTGGTTTTTGTCCCGAAATAGCCCTTAATTCTTCAACTGCCTCATCTAATAACTTAGGGTTTGCAATTGCATCACCAACTCCCATGTTAAGTACAACCTTAACAACCTTTGGTACTTGCATAATAGAAGAATAATTAAATTCTTTCATTAAAGAAGGCTTAACAACTTCGTTGTACTTTTGTAATAACTCATTCATTATTTCTTAGCCTCCTTAACTTCTTTCCCTGTCTTTTTCAAAACACGAACTTTCTTGCCTTTCGCATTTAACTTAAATCCAACTCTTGAAGCAACTTTTTCCTTCTTGTCATATAACATAACATTTGAAATATGAATTGGTGCTTCTCTTTCTACTATGCCACCTTCTGGATTGGCTTGCGTTGGCTTTAAAGCTTTTTTAACTATATTCACGCCTTCAACAATAACCCGTCCAGTGCTTGGAGAAACCGCCTTTACTTCAGCAATAGTTCCCTTATAGTGGCCAGTAATGACCTTGACTGTATCACCTGTCTTAATTTTCATTTTGGCCTCCTTATAACACTTCTGGAGCAAGGGAAACTATCTTAGTATAACCCTTATCTCTTAATTCTTTAGCAACCGGTCCAAAAATACGTGTTCCAACCGGTGTCTTATCTTCTTTAATAATTACAGCAGCATTTTCATCAAATTTGATATAAGAACCATTTTCACGACGAATGCCATAAACTGTACGAGCTATTACTGCTTTAACAACTTGACCTTCTTTAACATTTCCATGTGGTGTCGCATGTTTAACCGTGCATACTACCACATCGCCTATTGTTGCATTCTTACGTTTAGATCCACCTAAACAACGAATCACCAATAATTCCTTGGCACCGGTATTATCAGCAACTTTTAATCTGCTTTCATTTTGAATCATAACTTCCTCCTGTGCCTATAAGATAATAGCCTTTTCCACAACCTTAACAAGGCGGAAATGCTTATCTTTACTTAATGGTCTAGTTTCCATGATTTCAACAACATCGCCAATCTTAGCAACATTCTCTTCATCATGAGCTTTATATTTTTTGGAATATTTTACACGACGGCCATATAAAGGATGGCTTCTAGTTGTACTAACTTCAACAACAATGGTTTTATCCATCTTGTCCGAAACAACTGTTCCATGTAGGACTTTACGAGAATTTCTTTCCATTTTCAGTTCCTCCTTTACTTAGCTTCTTTAGAACTTTGACGTTCTGTTAAAACAGTATAAATACGTGCTATCGTCTTCGTGATTTCTTTAATTCGAGCAGGATTCTCTAAATTGCCCGTTGCTTGAGAAAAACGAAGAGTATACAATTCTTCTTTTAAGCTTGAAACTTCTTTTAATAGTTCTTCATTGCTTAAATCTCTTATTTCTTTAACATTCATTTTTATTTAGCCTCCTCGCCTTTTTTCACAAAGCGGGTTTTAACGCCTAACTTATTTGCTGCTAGACGTAAAGCTTCGCGAGCAACGCTTTCACTGACACCGGCTACTTCAAACATTATTCTACCTTTTTGAACAACAGCAACCCAATGATCAGGAGCACCTTTACCGGAACCCATGCGGACTTCCAAAGGTTTCTTCGTCTTTGCCAAATGTGGGAAAACTTTGATCCATACTTGTCCTTGACGGTTCATATGCCGTGTCATTGCAACACGTGCTGCTTCTATCTGAGCTGAAGAAACATAAGCACCTGCATCAGCTACTAAACCATATTCACCAAAGGAAATTTCTCGTCCACCTTTTGAAAGACCTTCATAACTCAAGCGATGAGGTCTTCTATATTTAGTACGTTTTGGCATTAACATAGTTATTCTTCGCCTCCTTTAGTTTCTTCTTTTTCATTAGCAACTTTTTCTTGGCGAGCAGGACGGTTATTCATATGCCGATCATTGCGTCCACCACGACGGTTATTACGCCGATCATTACTACGTCCTTTAGGAGCTTCTGGCTCTTTAACCATTTGTCCAGGTAAAACTTCTCCTCGACAAATCCAAACTTTAACACCTAATTTACCATAAGTTGTTGTTGCTTCTTGTGTTGAGTAATCAATATCACTGCGTAATGTATGTAGTGGAACAACACCCCGTGAATAACCCTCTTGACGAGCAATTTCAGCACCGCCTAAACGACCTTTACAAAGTGTCTTAATTCCCTTTGCACCCGAACGCATTGTTTGTTGAATAGCCTTCTTTTGTGCTATCCGGAAAGATTGACGTGCTTCTAATTGTTCAGCTATCCGACGAGCAACTAAGCGAGCGTCTAAATCAGGATTGGCAATGGCAATAACTTCAATACGGACATTCTTTCCTTTTGTCAATTTACTTAACTTTTTGCGCAAATTGACCATTTTATCCTGATCACCATCTTTACCAAGTAAAACACCTGGACGAGCACAGCGAATAATAACTCGTGCATCTTTTTGACCAGTGCGTTCTATTTCAATACGTGAAATATAAGCATCCTTAAAAGTCTTTACTAAAAATCCCCGAACGCGTTTATCTTCATTTAGAAGATCACCAAAGTTTGCTTTGTCAGCATACCATCTGGATTCCCAATCACGAATAACACCAACGCGTAATCCAATTGGACTTACTTTTTGACCCATTTCTGATCTTCCTCCTTACTTCGCATCACTAACCACTACTGTAATATGGCTAGTTCTCTTCAAAATCTGTGCTGCATTACCTTTTGCTCTAGGCATAAAACGTTTCATAACAACACCTTCGTTAGCATAACATTCTTTAACATATAACGCTTTTTCATTTAATTGAAAATTATGTGTAGCATTTGCTGTAGCACTCTTAACCACCTTTGCTACTGCTGTCGCTGCATGATTAGGCATGAATTTTAAAATTGCCATTGCTTCATCGACACTCTTACCACGAACTAAATCTAAAACCAATCTCACTTTACGAGGCGTATAGCGGACTGTTTTTGCTGTTGACTTAACATCCATTTCACTTTCCTCCTTTACGCCTTTTTGTCTTCGCCATGACCGCCAAACTTACGCGTTGGTACAAATTCACCTAATTTATGTCCAACCATATCTTCGGTTACATAAACAGGAACATGCTCTTTACCATTATGAACTGCAAATGTGTGTTCAACAAAGCTTGGGAAGATGGTTGAACGACGAGACCATGTCTTAATTACTTCTTTTTTGCCAGCCGCATTCAATGCTTCCACTTTTTTCATTAAATGATCATCACAGAATGGACCTTTTTTCAAACTTCTTGACATCTAATTTCTCCTTTCAACTACTTCTCATTACGTCTTCTGACGATATATTTACTACTATGATTCTTAGGATTACGTGTTTTAACACCCATTGCTTTCTTACCCCAAGGTGTCATTGGTGATTTGCGTCCAACTGGCGCTCTACCTTCACCACCACCGTGTGGGTGATCAACTGGGTTCATGGCTGAACCACGTACTGTTGGACGAATACCCAACCAACGTGAACGACCTGCTTTACCTAAATTAACTAAGCTGTAATCACCGTTGCCAACAATTCCTACTGTTGCACGACAATTGCCATGAATATGTCTTACTTCACCAGAAGTTAAACGAACAGTTACAAATTTTCCTTCTGAACCAAGAATTTGTACTGAAGTTCCTGCTGCTCGAGCTAATTGTCCACCCTTACCGGCTGTTAATTCAACGTTGTGAACAAATGTACCATCTGGGATATTTTGTAATTCCATCGTATTACCTACTTTGATATCCACTGCTTTACCAGAAACAACTGTATCCCCTGGATTTAAATCAGATGGAGCAATAATATATCTTTTTTCTCCATCAGCATAATGTAACAACGCTATATTTGCATTACGATTTGGATCATATTCAATGCCAGCTACTTTAGCTGGAATATCATCTTTATTTCGTTTAAAATCAATAATCCGATATTTTTGTTTTACTCCGCCACCTTGATGACGTGTTGTGATACGACCTGTATTATTACGACCGCCTTTTTTATTTAGCGGAGCCAACAAACTCTTTTCAGGTGTTTTCTTAGTAATACGCTCATTACTAAGGGTTGTCATATTACGGCGACCTGCACTAGTTGGCTTATATTTAATAATTGCCATTTTCTTTTTCCTTTCGCATTTTGTCCGGAGATAGCGATTTCCTCCGATAATTTATTTTTTATTTACTTTTATCTTCATTAAATAACTCGATTGAACTACCAGCAGGTAATTGTACAACTGCCTTTTTATAAGCAGAAGTTTTACCTTCATAGCGGCCCACTCTTTTTGCTTTAGAATGAACATTTACAATATTAACTTTTTCAACTTTAATACCATAAATCTCTTTCACTGCTTGGGCTACTGAAATTTTATTAGCTTTCTTAGAAACTACAAAAGTAACTTTATTTTCATTGCTTGTAAGACGCATTGTTTTTTCTGTTACAACTGGTTTCACTATAATATCACGTGCTGTCATTGAGCAAATACCTCCCCAGCCTTTAAAGCTGCCTTTTCAGTGAAAACAACTTTATCGGCATTAACAATGTCATAAACATTAAGGCTTGTTACCGTTGTTACCATTGCATTTGGTAAATTACGCATTGACATATAAGCATTGTCAAAATCTTCAGATGTTTCAGCAACAAATAATGTTTTTCGATCAAAATTAAAAGCCTTTAATAAAGAAACAGCCTTTTTAGTTTTAATTTCTGCAAAATCTAAATTTTCAATTAATGTAAAATTTTGCTCTTGAACTTTTTCTGATAATGCCGAGCATAATGCTAAACGACGAACTTTACGATTTGTTTTAACACCATATTTACGAGGTTGTGGACCAAAAACAATTGCCCCATGGCGCCATTGAGGTGCTCTTGTTGATCCTTGCCGAGCACGTCCTGTTCCTTTTTGACGGAAAGGCTTTTTACCTGTACCCGAAACAAATGCCCGTGTTAAAGTCGAATGTGTTCCTTGTCTTAAACCTGCTTGATAAGCAAGGATGGCATCAAACATAACTTGTTGATGTGGTTCAATAGCAAACACACTATCAGAAATTTCAATCGTCTTAACCGACTTAGCTTCCTGATTGAATACTTCCATTTTAGCCATTTGTCACTCCTCTACTTTCCTTCATTTTCTGTCGTAGCTTCAGAAGATACTTCTTCACTAATTGTTTCCGCTACTTTTTCCAATTCTTCCTCAACTGTGCTTCCAGTATATGAAATGATTTCTAATGGAGTCACTTCTTTAACTGGCTTAACAGTTGTCTTAATCATAACTAATCCCTTCTTAGGACCAGGTACATTTCCTTTAACTAAAATATAACCCTCTTCAACATCTACTTTTACAACTTGCAGATTTTGATTAGTAGTTGTATAAACACCCTCTTGACCAGGCATAACTGTTCCTTTATTAACAACACCATTATTACGACCGTTCGTTGCTAAAGAACCGATATGACGATGATGTCCTGAACCATGTGCCATTGGACCTCGTGATGCATTGTTGCGAACAATTGTTCCACTATATCCGTGACCTTTACTCGTTCCTTGAACATCAACAACATCACCGGCTTTAAACAAATCAGCTTTAACTTCTGCACCAACCTCAAGATTCATCATTTCATCAGCTTTAATTTCTCTGATATATTTCTTTGGTGCTGTATTTGCTTTCTTCGCATGACCAATCATAGGTTTATTAGCACGATGTTCTTTAACATCTTCATACCCTAATTGGATAGCTTCGTATCCATCTATTTCCTTTGTTTTCTTTTGCAGTACAACATTAGGTTTAACATCGATTACCGTGACAGGAATTAAAGTTCCATCAATCGCGAATACCTGGGTCATACCAAGTTTACGTCCTAGAATACCTTTCATATTTTCATTCCCGTCCTTTCTATAATTTAATTTCGATATCAACACCAGATGGTAAGTCTAAACGACTTAATGCATCAATTGTTTCAGCACTTGGGCCAATAATTTCAATTAATCTCTTGTGTGTCCGAATTTCAAATTGTTCGCGAGCATCCTTATATTTATGAACTGCTCTCAAAACAGTAATTACTTCTCGTTCAGTAGGTAATGGAACAGGTCCGATAATTTTTTTAGCACCGTGACTATCAACTGTTTTTACAATTTTTTCACTTGCTGCATCAAGACTTCTGTTCTCGTAAGCCTTCAAACGAATTCTTACTGAGTTCTTTGCCATGAATTTCTCCTCCTTACATTCACTCCACAACCGTGGATCGCTCCATGGAAATTCCCCGGTTATCACGCTCTATGACAACGCACTTAGGCGTGCCGGCAACCTCCCACATCTACGCGAGTGCTTAGATAGTTTATCACAAAAAAAGAAGATTGCAAGTCTTTTTGCTATCTTCTTTTAAAAAACATAAATCCGTTTTTGCTCTTTATTTATTTTCCTTCATTTGCCTAAAGAAACGGTATAGTTCTTCATAATTACTCACTTGTTTCACCGGTAAATCCGTTATTCCTCGACGTTCAAAGCAATACCAAACTGGCAAAAGCCCTGCTTGTATAGCACCTACAATATCAGTTGAAAAAGTATCACCAACAAAAGCTACTTCTGAAGGTTGTAAATTCATCTTTGTACAAGCTGCTAAGTAAATTTTTCGATCTGGCTTAGCTTTACCAAATTGACCAGAAATTAAAATCGGATCAAATAATTTATCCATTTTCAAAGCTTTAATCTTGATCATTTGGCTTTCATATGGCCCATTACTAATCATTCCCAACTTAAAATCTTCTTTTAATTCATGCAATACTTCATTAGCTTGGGGCATTAAATATTGATGCTCATGAAAATGGTCATACCAGAGAACATACATCTTTTCAATATCTAAATCAGGATAAAACTTTTTCTTCAATTGTTCTAATGTAAACCGTTTGTTAATTGTGCCATATTGGTCCCATAATAAACAACGTTGCAAAATACTTTCTTTTTTCAACATATCCATATCTAAACTTGGATCTATTTTGCTTAAAAACCAATGAAACATTTTAAATGCTGACAAATAGCGATAACTAACTGTACCATCAAAATCAAACAATATTCCTTTTATCATAATTACCTCATTTCTATAAAGATATACTGAAAATTACAAATAGTCTAACATGAAATTTAAAAAAGGCTTGCTATAATTAAAACATAGGAGGGATAAATATGACAAAACATCCTTTAATTCATTTAATTGAATTGCAAAAATCAGGACAAGCCGTTGGTATTTATTCTGCTTGTACTGCTAACCCACTTGTTATCCGTGCTTGTCTTCAAAAAGCAAAAGACACGCATTCTGTATTATTAGTTGAAGCAACTGCTAATCAAGTTGATCAATATGGTGGTTACACTGGTATGAAGCCAAGTGACTTTATCACATTCGTTGAGGATTTAGCAAAAAAAGAACAGTTTGACACAAAACGAATTATCTTCGGTGGTGATCATTTAGGTCCTTTAACATTTGCCCATTACAATGAAGAAAAAGCAATGGAAGAAGCAGAAGAATTAATTCGTCAATATGTTTTAGCTGGTTTTACTAAAATTCATATCGATACAAGCATGAAAGTAGCTAGTGATCCCAAAGATATTCGCTTGAGTGATGAAATCATTGCTAATCGTGGTGCTCGCTTAGCACGAGTAGCCGAAGATGCTTACAAAGAAAGATGCAAAAAGCATCCCGATTCATTACATCCTGTTTATGTTGTTGGTTCTGAAGTTCCTATTCCTGGCGGCTCTCAAGAAGCTGTTGATACAGGTATTCAAGTAACTAAAGTTGCTGATTTCAAAAACACTGTTGCAATATTTAAAAAATCTTTCCCTAAGGAAAGTTGGCCTCATGTTATTGCTGTTGTTGTACAACCAGGTATGGAAGAAAAAGATGCCGGTTGTACAGATTATGATCGGACTAAAGCAGTTGACTTAATGGCCAGTATTAAAGAATACTCAAATATAGTTTTCGAAGGACATAGTAGTGACTACCAAACAAGATATAATCTACGGAAACTTGTTGAAGATGGTGTAGGTATTCTTAAAGTTGGTCCGGGATTGACTTATGCTGCTAGAGAAGCTCTTTTTGCTTTAGCATATGCCGAAAAAGAAGTTTATAAAAATCATCCTGAAAAACAAAGTTACTTTATGGAAATATTAGAAGAAGAAATGTTAAAAGAACCTAAATATTTCCAAAAACATTATCATGGTACAGAAGATGAAATTGCTTATAAGCGTAAATTCAGTTTTTCTGATCGTTCACGTTATTATTTGCCTAAACCAGCTGTACAAAAAGCGATCGATACTTTACTTGCCAACTTTAAAGATGGTGTACCTTATGGGGTATTATCTCAATTTTTACCTAGAGAATACACAAGTGTTCGCTGTGGTGAATTAAAAAATGATCCTCTTGCTATTATAAAAGCACATGTTGGCTTCACAATTGATGAATATTTATATGCTAGTCATCAAGAAAAATTAGGTTAATTAATTTATATATCTAATCGATAAAACATAAAAAGTTCTGTTAGAATTTACTAACAGAACTTTTTAACTTAACTCAATAACTAATTTTTCTAATTCAGACCATTTCTTATGATCTAAAATATCTGCAATTCGATTCACATAAGTTGTAACTTTCAATTTTTCATAAGCCTTTTGTAAACAAGATATAGCTAAATCATTTTCCGAACGATAATAATGAGCTAATGAAGCTTTCAAATATAAAACTCCGGCTGTTGTATCATACTTTCTTGTTTTAGCTGATTTTTCTAGTTCTTTAGCATAACGACCACTCTTATCAATAACTAAAGACACGCTCATCTGTAATTCTTCTAATAAAGGCTGATATTTTTGTTTCTGCTTAGCTACCAATTTTTTAAAAGTTTCTTTTGCCTGCTGATTATATTCTTGTGCTTTATCAAATTGATGCTGACGCATATAATAAGAAAACTCTTTTGCTGTTATAATCATCCTTTCCACTGGTCGTAGACGATAGTGGTCAATTATCGGTACAAGTTGTTGAACCAATTCATCATCAGCAGATAAAAAAGCAGCATCTAATTTCATCAATGTTCTTAGTTTACGACTAAAAAACAATTTACTCATAAATGCATTTAATTGTTTATAATATTCCTTATAATCTTGTTTTTGATAAAGTAGAATAGACAAAATAGCTACTTGTCTTTGTGATATAAATAAATATAATACATATAAAATTAATGACACAACAAAAAATATAACAATTAATTTCCAATCCATAATTTCTACCCCATTTACTATTATATATACTAAAACTGCTTTTTTATCAATTAACTTCGTTGTATCATTAGATAATAAGGAGAAAGTTATGCCTCAATATATTGTACCTATTGTCCTTTTTATTATGTTTTTATCTTTCCTTTTTTGGCAAAATAATAAAAAAAAACATGCTATTAAAAATAAAAAACAAGACTATCATATTGAATTAAGTGAAGTTATTCAGAAAAGATACTTTGATGAATATGAAAAAGAACAAGCTAAGCAACATAAAAATATATAAAAGTGATTGCGTAATTTAACACAATCACTTTTTATTTGTTACCATTAACTAATCCTATTGTATAAGGCAATAAACTTTTTGGCCATTATACTAAATGTTTCAGCACTCATAAGTAAATCTTCAGCATGTATTAATAATAAATGTGGTTCAATCTTAACCCCATTGGCAATTTCTGTTAATAACTCAGCATGAACCCGATGACCTTCTTTATAACATCGATCACCTTTCTTCATTTCATCTAAATACTTTTCTTTTGTTCCACTTTCTGCGGCATCTATTGCACACAAATAATGAGAACGAGCCATGCCCATTAAAGAAATCAATTTAAAAGCTATTGCTTCTTCTTTACCCATCACCTATTTATCACCCAATAATTTTTCTGCCACACTAAGTACGCCTTTACCATCCATTAGACCATACATTTGCATAGGTATATCACCGATTTTATAATCGGGATAATCTGCTTTTAATTCATCCATTTTATAACGTACCTGTGGACCTAATAAACAAACATCAGCTTCTTTTGCGTGTTGCTCAAACTCACTTAAAGAAAAAGCCGCAATATCATAATCTTTACCACTCATCTTTGCAGCCTCTTGCATCTTATTTACTAATAAACTAGTTGACATGCCGGCAGCACAAAACAAACGAATTTTCTTTGACATAATAGTTCTCCTAATTAATATATACTATTCTATTTTTATTATAATTCAAATATACTGATTTTAGTTCTTTTTAATAAATTTTCCTTCTTTTTAAAAGATATTATATTCTTTATCAAATATCATTTGTTTAATCATCACTCTATATCCTAGAATTTTACTTCTTTCTCATTTATAATATTGTTGATAAAATTTTATAGGAGGTTATATGCCTAATAAAAAAGTATGTGACTTTGATTTAAGAGATGGTGGTATTTTCCATAACCGATTAGAAAAATTATCTGATGGTCATTATATATGTAAATACTGTAAAGCAATTATAAAAAAATATAACTTGCCTCTACGCTTTGATATTTTTCAAATGCTTGTAACAGCCCAAGCTCAAATGGTTGATACTGTGATGGATAGTTATTTAAAAAATCATTCAGTTGAAGAAATTATAGCTACTCATTATCCCTTACCGAAAATGAAATTACATAATGGTGAACATTGTATAAATGCTGTTAGTGCTAGTCAAATCATTATGCTTAATCAATTACCAAAACAAAAAATTACAACCTCTATTGCCGAAATTGAAAAATCATCAATTGCTAATATTGCTGATGCTAAAGAAAGAAGTGGCAGTCAAAAAATAGAAGGTATTTTATACGAAACAGAAGCTGCCTTATATTTTATTAGTGAAAATTACATTAATGTTCATCGTTTAGGGTATATCAAACGGAATCTTGCCGATAATGAATATATACACGTTAATACGCCAACTAAAAATTTCACTTATAAAGTTCAATTTACAGACATGTTTTTCTTACGTGAACGTTTTTTTCAAAAAATTAATAATATTATTAATCATAAAGATAATAAATTAATCTTTATAAGTAATGATAATTTATTTACTGTTACGCCTGGTATATATGATGTTCCTAAAAATCTAAAACCGGGTGAATATAATGTCAAAGCTATTCGTGATGCCGGCTTACATATTAAAGATATTCATGGTCATGTTAAAGACTATGATGAAAATGAAGAATCAATAACTTTACCTGATGGTGGTATTTTAGAAGTTACAGGTGAATATCAATTAGAATGGATAGATAAAAAAACTAATAAACATTAAATTTATTAGTTTTTATTAGAAAGTAGGATTATTATGAAAACATTTCGCTTTACATTAATGGCTCTTTTTATGGCTCTCGTTGTTGTTTTATCATCATTCGGTATAAATGTTCCTGGTGGTCATTTATATTTAAATGATGTCGCTATTGTCTTAGCTGCTCTTTTGTTCAATCCTAAAGAAGCATTTATTGTCTGTGGTATTGGTGCTTTTTTAGGCGATCTTTTTTTCTATCCAACGCCCATGTTCGTTTCACTGATTACACATGGTTTACAAGGCTATGTTATCGCCTTTTTAGCCCATAAAGATGGTCAACTTGTATCCCCTAAAAAATGTTGTTTAGCTGTCTTTGTTGGTGCTTTAATTATGATCGTTGGTTATACTTTAGGTCGAGCTTTTATTTATGCTACTATCCAAAAATCGCTAATTAAATTACCTTTCCAAATTCTCCAAGCTGGTATTGGTGCTATCTTCGGATATTTTTTACGTCATTATGCCATACCTAAAGAAATAGAAAGCAAATTATGATGAATCAATTGGATCAAGCTCGTTTAGCAATCAATAAAATCGATAAAGAATTAGCTCTTTTATTTGTTAAAAGAATGTTAATGGTAAAAAAAATTATACAATATAAAAAGGAACATAATATACCTATTTATGATTCATCACGAGAAGAATATTTAATTAATCAAAATAGTACTTATCTTCCTGATACATCACTTTTACCATATTATCAACAGTGGCTGAAAGAGACTTTAGCTGTTTCAAAATTGTATCAATCGCATTTAATAAAAAAAGATATTTAACAGTACTTGTTAAATATCTTTTTATATAAAGCGATTAATTATATTCCTAAAACTCTTCTAATATTTGATAAAGAATTTTATGTAAATACTTTATATCGTCTTTTGTAAAAGGAACACAAGTTGCAATATGTTTAGGAATTTCTAAACATTTCTTACGCATATCTAAACCTTCCTCAGTTAAATGGACAATAACTACCCGCTCATCAATTGTTGAATGTACTCTCTTTAACCATTTTTTGTTTTCCATTTTCTTTAAGATTGGTGTTAATGTACCACTATCTAAATATAGCTTAACACATAAATCACCAACGCTTAAATCATTTTCCTCCCACAAAGCCAATAGAACAACATATTGTATATATGATAAATCTAATGGTTTTAAAAATGGCGTATACATACCTGTTATTTTTCTTGCTGCTGCATACAATGGAAAACAAGCTTGATTTGAAAGCTTTAAAATATCGTACTTACTTTTAGCACGCATTATTTTTTTCCTCCTTTGCTTTAATCATATAAATTCTACATCTTCCAATGTTTTTCTTACTTTTAGTATACTAGCAATAAATATAGTATACAACTGTAAATAAATTACATATTTAAGTTTATATTGTGTTATTATGTTAATATTATTTAAAATATAAATATCATATTTAAAAGGAGAGCATATGGAAAAATATTGTCCCACTTTAACTGTTCGCCAAACAGAAGAAGCTATAAAATATATTCGTGATACTTTTCAACATGAATTTGGTAAAGTTTTAAAATTAGAACGTATCTCAGCCCCTTTATTTTTAGCTAAGGAATCTGGTTTAAACGATGACTTAAATGGTATTGAACGACCTGTTTCATTTGCTACTAAAGTGATCCCTGAAACTCAACTTGAAGTAGTTCAATCACTTGCTAAATGGAAACGATATGCTTTGATGAAATATAATTTCCAAAAAGAACAAGGCTTATATACTAACATGAATGCTATTCGCCGTGATGAAATACCAGATGAAACACATTCATTCTATGTTGATCAATGGGATTGGGAAAGAGCTATTGATAAAACATCACGAACAAAAGAGTATTTAGAAAAAACTGTACGTTCCATTTTTAAAGTTATCAAACACATGGAACATGAAGTTTGGTATAAATATCCACAAGCTGTTTGTCAATTAGCTAATGATATTCATTTTATTGATTCTCAGGATTTATTTGATCTTTATCCTCATTTAACTGCTAAACAACGCGAAGATGAGATAACTAAAAAATATGGTTGTGTCTTTATTGAGCGAATTGGTGCTGTCTTAAAAGGTTGTCAAGAACCACATGATAAACGTGCTCCAGACTATGATGATTGGCAATTGAATGGTGATTTGTTTTTTTGGCTACCCCAATTAAATACTGCTCTCGAAATCAGTTCAATGGGTATCCGAGTTGATGAAGAGTCTATCGTTCAACAATGCCAAATAGCTAATTGTAAAGAAAGACTAAATAAACCATATCACCAAATGATAATTAATAAAGAATTACCTTATTCTATTGGCGGTGGTATCGGTCAATCAAGATTATGCATGTTATTACTAAATAAAGCACATATTGGTGAAGTACAAGCTTCATATTGGCCACAAGAAATAGAAGAAGAGTGCCAACAAAAAAATATTCCTTTGTTATAATAAAACTTATGATACTTAAAAAAAGAAGATAATGAATCTTCTTTTTTTAATAATAATTATTATCAAAATATACAAAAAAAATAACAAAAATTTAGTAGACTATTATTGTAAGCCCTTACATAATATAATTATCAAAGTGTTATCACTTCATTTTGATGCATATTCTATAAAAATATCCAAAAGATATGATCTCCTTTTAGTTTTTTCATTATTTGAATATGTAAGATTGATATTTTTTAATATTCTATATTATGATCATCCCCCTGATTAGTTAATATACTATTATAACGATAGTCAATCTTTAGTGATTATAAAAAGTGACTGATAAAATCAGCCACTTTTTATATTAAATTTTTTTATTTTTCTTATTTTTATACATAAGCAAAACACTAATACAAATAGCAATACCTGCGATAGCTAATATAGAAATATATAAAGTCAAATTAGTTGGATCATTTGTTTCAGCAGGTTGTACAACTTTATTTTTAGGAAATTTAACAGTCAATTTTGGATCATTTGTTGATGGAACTATTGATGGCGTATGTGGTTGCTTATTTTCAGTAGGTTGTACAACTTTATTTTTATGACATTTAACAGTCAATTTTATATCATTTGTTGTTGGATCATCAGCATCTTCTCCACCATCCAATTGTTCACCTATCCATTGCATATCAAAATCTATCATACTACCACTTGTTATATTTTTTGCAGTAGCACTAAATAGACCAGCTACTTCACCATGAATTGTATATTTTTTACCATCTACAGCACTTGTATCAAAAGTAATTCCATTAACTTCTACTAGTAAATTATCTTTTACACCTTCAACAGCTTCTTTAATTTCTTTAAGGGTCTTTATCTGATTGCTCAATACCATGCGTACACTTAATTTCTTACCATCTATAGTAATATCAGAAATTTTAAATTTACCATTAGCATTTTTTAATGTCACTCTATTTTTAACACCATCAATAAATTTTAAACCCTCAGGTAATTCCATAGAAGCTAAGAATTCATTTTTAACACTCGTAACAGCAATATTGGTTGGTATATCATCACCTTGATATTGTTCTTGAATCTCTCTTAATTTATTTTTAATTGGCGTAACATTTAATAGTCCAGTAACTTTAAAAATATCTTTTTCATTAAATTCAATTACTTGGTCATGTTGAGTGTTATCGTTGACCAAAAGATCTCCTTGCAATTTATCTTTTACTACAATCTTATTTCTAACTTCTTCAAAATAACGTAAAGAAAGCGATATTGTTTGAGGATTAGATTCATTTTGACCAGCTAATTCTTGTTTACCATCCCATTTAACATTGACACTAATATTTGTTCCTTTCTTTAAATAATTAGCTTTAAATGCCAAATTAGTTACAAATGAACCACTTACTTCATAATTAGTATTTGGTTTTGCTTGCTCATTAAATTTAACTTGTGCAAAAGATAAACTTATTTCATCAGTTAAAGTTTTAATTTTAGATGTCAATTGTGACCATGTTTTAATTTCATTGCTTAAATTATCTACTTTTAATGTCACAACAGCAGTATGATCATTATTTTCAAATGTTACTTTATCTACTTTTAATAAATTATTTAATGGCGTAATAATTGGTTGTTTTTCTTGCCAGCTTAACTCATTTGGTAAAGCTAATTTAGCAGTAAATGACAGTGATAAATCACTAACTTGTAACTGATCAACAACTTCTTTACTCAATGTTTGTCCAAATATCTGATCAACACTATCTTTTATATCTTTCGTATTAATCTTTTCCATTAATTTAAAAGCATCCGTTTTTTTCTTTACAATTGTTTTATTACCCGTATCATCATTCAACATAAGATCTGTGTTAACTGTAAATGTTTTATTAATGATAATAGGTGCTGGGCGAACAAAAACATCACTATTAGCAAAATCTTTAGCTAATGGATGTTCTGCATTATCAGCTTTAAAAGTTACTAAGCCCATACCGAATAATCCAAATCGGCGACTTGGATAAAAGGAAAATTCACCTGTAGAAGTTATCTTTTCAGACATAAATGCAGAAGCTTTTTGATAACTATCAGCTTCCAAAGTATATGCTATTTCGATATCAACAGTTCTATTTTGAGCACCCGCTTTCATATCTTCCTGATACTTTTTATAAATCTCATCCCAATTCACATCAGGTAGCTTAAATTTCATCTTGACTTTATCGTCATCAATGGTATTTGTTATCGTTTGTTGAGGAATTAAGCCAGTATTACTTTTAATCGTTATATTACCTATTTTTACATTTTGAGGAAATGTAACATTGTAATAAATAGAAGCACTTGTATCTAAAGTATCTTTATCCCATGGAAAATGACCATCCTGAGCTTCTTTTTTCATCTTATCTTCAAAATTTTTAAAGATATCAGCTAATGGTATCTTAGCTGTCCACTTTCCGTTATAAGTACCTTTGTTAGAACCCTTAAGACCAGTAACTGTTCCTTCTACATTAGTATATTTAGATATTTCTAAATTTTGTTCGGCAAATATTTTTTGTATATTTGGCATAATTATTCCGATCATTAAAAATAATGATATGAATATTGAAAAAATTTTCTTACATACTCTGTTTTTCATTTTTATCTCCTTCTATTCATTGATATGATAAACATTTTAATTAATTGCGATTAAATAAACCATATTTTTCAAATGCATAATATATACCATCATCTAAAATATCTTTAGTTATAAAATCAGCATGTTCTTTAGCAATATCTGCTCCATTACCCATAGCAATACCTACCGCACAATAATCTAACATGGATATATCATTAGCACTATCACCAATACCTATCGTATCTTCTTGTGCTAAAGATAGATGAGTTATCACCTTTTTAATACCTTCTGCTTTCGTTTCATTACCATTGGTAATTTCTGTTATATAACGATCTGATCGTGGATCTTTAGCAGAAAGAGTAAGAATAAAAGGCTGATCCAAATTCTTCTTTAAAGGAATTAATTCCTTATCCTCATGAATAAAAATACATATTTTGTATACTTTATCTTCTTTAACATAATCTTTTATATGGAAAACATTATTACTAAGAGCAATCTTTTCCCTAATCTTCTTATCCGTTTCATAAGAACTGTAGTAATCAACAATATATTCTACGCCTCTTTGATTACCATATATACCTGCAGTTGCTTCTAATATATAAGGTATCTGTAGTTTTTCTAATTGATCCATCAATTTATCTAATTGATCTTCTTGTAATGGATGATCATAAATTTTTTTACCTTCAACATATACACAAGATCCAGAACCAAAAATATAACCATCTACTGGGTAATAAAAATACTTAGTAGAAGCTGCTAAACTTCTTCCTGTACATAAAAAAACTTTATGACCAACTTCTTTAGCCATTTTAATCGCCTTAATAGCAGATGGTGGTGTACCACCTATTTTAGGTGAAAATAATGTTCCATCAATATCTAAAAATATTATTTTTTTATTCATACTACTATTATAAAAGAAAATAATTTTCTTGTCTTAACTTTATGATAAATTATCTATAATAAACAAAAATCTGTTAATTCCTAACGAACTAACAGATTTATTTTAATTTAATTTTTCGCTATTTGTTTTACTCTATTCCAGAGCACCGGTACAACTAATAAACAAACGATCATCGTAGCTAAGTTATACCAAGCATTATAGTTTAAAGAGAAAACCCATGCAGCAACAGAACCAGCTGCTTCACCTTTTGGTGGCCAGTAGTATACACCTGATAATACATGTACAACATATTTCAAAAGCATTGGAATAATAATACTAATCTGAAATCGTTTAGGTAACAAACTAGCACAAGCGATAATTCCTAATGGTAAAACATAATCTAATAGAATTTGGATTGGATGAACAAAATACATTGGAACAGATAATATATACGTAATTAACCATGATAAAAAAGCAACTAATATACCACCTTTAGCACCTAAATGATAGCTTGCCATAAAAAGTGCTAATAATTCCAATTCAATACTTCCCCCTTGTGGCATTTGTAGAAAAGGAATCATATTTCCGACAAACTTTAAAATAACATACAATGCTGTATACATTGCAGCATACGTTAAAAATCTAACCTTATCTTTCTGCATAAAAAAACACCTCCTAAAAGGCGTAGGTTTACTCCCTACGCTAGCATTACCTAGATCAGGTCAAAGGGTACATCTCAGCCAACGGCGCCCCTGTAACGTGGTTAATTATAACAATAATTAAAATGAAAATAAATTAATTTTTAAATATTTTAAATAAAAGAAAAAGGTTTCGAATAAATTCGAAACCTGTACAAATCTGTATCGAGGAGGACCAAACTTGTACGAACCTCCCTTTCTGCCCTTAAGGAAGTACGCTAAAATTACTAATTTAAATTACTAATTTAATAAAGTTAGTTCTAGCTAACTAGACTATATCAAAACATTATATATATGTCAAATATTTTATTTTTATTTTTCCTATTTTTTTATCCAATCTATATTGTTTTACATAATACTTGTCTATTTTTACTTTTAGCCATAAACTATGTGGTATGAAAGAATTAAAATTAACCTCTTTTCAAGTAATTCTTTGTGGCTTTTTAGCCATGATTCTTATAGGTGCTTTGTTATTGATGTTACCTATATCTTCAAAAGCAGGCATATGGACACCATTTATAGATTCTTTATTTACTTCTACAAGTGCTTCTTGTGTAACTGGCTTAGTTGTACAAGATACAGGAACATATTGGTCTTTTTTTGGTCAATTTATTATTTTATTATTAATTCAATCTGGTGGTTTAGGTATTATTACTGCTTTATCTGCTTTTGCTATTAGTGCTCATCGTCACATTAGTTTGAGTCAAAGAAAATTATTAGTTGATTCTGTATCTGCTCCTCATTTAGGAGGAGTTGTTGGCTTTGCTAAAATGATTTTTAAAATTACATTTGGTATTGAAATTATTTTCGCCTTTATCCTTTCTTTCCAGTTCATTCCTGAATACGGTCTAATAAAAGGTTCTTGGTTTGCTGTTTTTCATTCCGTTTCTGCTTTCTGTAATGCCGGCTTTGATACTTTGGGAACAGCTCATAATCTTTATCCATCACTAACATCTTATATATCTAACCCTCTTATTTCCATTAGTATTGCATTATTAATTATTCTTGGTGGCTTAAGCTTTACAACCTATGATGATCTACGCATTAATCACTTTCATTTCAAATATTATCGCTTACAAACAAAGATAATTTTAGTAACAACTTTTTTTCTATTATTTATTCCATGCCTTTATTTTTTCTTTGTTGAATTTCGTAATTTACCTTTAAATCAGCGATGCCTAGCTTCTTTCTTTCAAGCAGTAACTCCTCGCACAGCTGGTTTTAATACTTTTAATTTATCTTCTTTATCTGAAAATAGTCTTTTAATAATGAGTATTTTAATGTTAATTGGCGGTGCACCTGGATCAACTGCTGGTGGTATGAAAGTTACAACTTTTGCCATTATGTTAATTAGTTCGTTCTCTATTTTTAGACAAAAAGAAAGAAGTGAAGCATTTGGACGAACAATTCCAGATAAAATTGCTAAAAATGCTGCAACTATATTTATGTTGTATGTAAGTACATGTATCATTTCGGCATTAATTATTGCTCAATTAGAACATGTTGCCTTATTATCAGCTATATTTGAAACAGCTAGTGCAATTGGTACAGTTGGTTTAACTACTGGTATAACACCTCATCTTGGCATCATATCTCGTTTTATCTTAATCTTTTTAATGTTTATGGGACGTATTGGTGGGGTTACTTTAATGATTTCAGTTTTCCCAAATGTAAATAAAAATAAAGGAAAACTAGCAGAAGAACGCGTTGTCGTTGGATAGGAGAAAAAATGAAACAAGCTTTAATTATTGGCATGGGAAGATTTGGTCGGAATATTGCTCGCAAACTAAATAATTTAGGTGTACAGATATTAGCCGTCGATAAAAATGAAGCTAATATTAACGATGTACTTCCTTATGTAACTAATGCTATTATTGGTGATGCAACTGAAAAAGAATTCTTAAAAACACTTGGAGTTACTAGTTTTGATGTTTGTTTTGTTACCATCGGTGATGATTTTTTAGCTTCATTAGAAGCATCATCATTCTTAAAAGAACTTGGTGCACGTAAAGTCGTTTCACGAGCTGCTAAAAATACGCAAGAAAAATTCCTCTTACGTAATGGTGCCGATCATGTCGTTTACCCAGAAAGGCTAATTGGTAATTTGACAGCTGTACGTTATTTTAATGATGTTATTATTGATTACATACCTGTTGGTGGTGGAATTTCTATATATGAATTAACAACTCCTAAAAATTGGGTTGGTAAGACTGTTGGTAATATAAATGTTCGACGTCAATATCATATTAATATCATTGCCTATCGCTCACATGGTCAAGTTAGTTCAATTATCAGTCCTGATTATCAATTTAATGAAGAAGATTCTATTCTTGTTTTAGGAGAAGAAGAAATTGTTCAAAAGTTTTTAAATAAAACAGAAAATTTTAAAAACTAGAATATAAAACATATAAAAAAGAAGGTTGAACCTTCTTTTTTATATTATTATCTTGGGGGATAGAGTACTGACTTTATATTCATCAGTGCAAACTCCTTGTTTGCAAATATAATATAAACAACTATTACAGCAAAATAATAGAAAATCTATGTGATATTATGTGAAAACTAAGCCTTACCATCAGCTGGTTTATACACTGAAACTATCCATTTTTGATCAATTTTTGGATAAGATGCATTATAAATAGACAAACGATCTTTATCCATTTTAAATTCTTCTTCTATTAAATTAAGTGGTGTCAAAAAAGCCATTCCACTATCACCTGTACGTATATTAATCTTCATTACACCATTCTCTACTTTTTGATATTCAATTGATGTAATATCACTTGGTTTACCTTTTTTATTATCAATAAATTCTATAAAGTGATCATATTTTGCTAATTCTACTAAACGATCATCTAAACCATCTTCAAAAATTTGAATTTTCTCAATCAGTTGCTGGATTGTTTGCACATGTCTTAACTTATATCCAGCATGATCTAAATCTTTCCCCGTCTGCATAACTTCTTTTGGTAAAATTTCAGCTACGGATAGAACAACCACAAATTTTCGTTCCTTATCAACATATGTAAAAGGAACTTGTAATAAAAAATCATGTTGGCAATACTCACAATGTTGATAAAATAAATCGGCACTCATTAATCTTTCTTTCTCATGCTGATCAATGCTTGCATTTATGCTTAAAACTACATCAACATCTAATTCTTTTGAGCAATAAGGGCATTTATAAGATAGCGTTCTTTTTTGCATATATTTTCCTCTAGCCAACTACAATATAGTTAATAACATTTATATTTAAAACAAAACAATTTTTAATCACGACGACGAGTATATCCTAAAATTTGTAATAAACGGATGAACATATTAATAAAATCTAAATATAATTGGAAAGCTCCAAAAACAGCTAAATTATCACGTACTTGACCATTTTCCATAAGAGCATATGACTTTATTTTTTGAGCATCAAAAGCTGTTAAGCCCATAAATAATGCCAATGCAGCATAAGATATAAACATATTTTCCCGTAAAGAAGGAATAAATATGGATAAAACACTAGCTATAATTATGGCCACTAATCCACCTAATAAAATACCGGAAAAGCGTGACAAATCTACTTTTGTAAATGTTCCTACCATAACTAATGAGCCAAATAACAATGCTGCATATATAAATGCTTGATAAATAGTTGCGATAGCAAAAAGTAATGGTAAAACACTAAATGTTAATCCTGTAATAATCGCATAAACAGTTAATAAAACAATATTAACATAAGTTGGAAAACGACGTATTCCACTACCTAAAGCAAATGCCACACCAAGTTGAACAAGTATTACAATCACAAAGCTAGAACCGCTTTGTAAAAAATCATAAACAAAACCACGACTTATTAATGATTGATAGCCAAAATAAGCAACTACTGCTGTTAATAATAAAGCTGCCCCCATGAAGCTATAAACTTTTAACATATATGTCTTTAATAGTGAAGCATTATAATCACTTTCTGTATAATATTGATTTCTGTATTCTATCATTTTATTTTATCCTTTCTCTGATATTATTCTACAACAATTGTTAATTTCAGTATATATAACTATTTTTTATTCTTTAACCATGCTTTTATATCATTTACTTTTGACATTAAATCATTGGGTAAAATCCAATCTACCTCAACTTGATTATTAAACCATGTTAACTGTCTTTTAGCAAAATGACGACTATTTCTTTGAATCAAATATTTTGTCTGTTCTAACGATTGATGACCATTAAAATACTCTTGCCACTCACGATATCCAATACCTTTCATCGCTTGATCTGAAAATTTTGAACCATGTTGCAATAATGAATTAACTTCATCCTCTAAACCATCTACTAACATTTTTTCAACCCGCATATTAATACGCTTATATAAATCTTCACGCTGCCAACTAATACCAATCCAGTAAACATCATATATTTCTTTCTTTTCTTGACGAGCAATTAGCGTACTTTGAGGTACGCCTGATTGTTCATAAATAATTAAACTTCTTTCTAACCTTTGACGATTATGGGGATGAATTTTAGCACATTGATTTGGATCTAACTTTTTTAAACGTTGATATAATTCATCATTAGAAAATGTTGAGTAGTCAAAATGTTTTATTTCTTCCTTGGGGAAATCATAATCATATAACGCTGCCTTTAAATAAAGACCTGTACCCCCACATAAAATAATAGGCTTATCAGTATAATCAATTATATTTCTTGCTCTTTCTTGAAATTCTTTAACACTATAAGTATCACGTGCTTCTTTTATGTCTATTAAATGATGTTTAACAAGCGATCTATCTTGCAAACTTACTTTACCTGATCCAATATCAAAACCACGATAAACTTGTATTGAATCACCACTAATTATTTCAGCATCAATTGCTTTAGCAAGTAAAATTGAAAAAGCAGTTTTACCAGAAGCAGTCGGGCCAACAATAGCAACTACCTTTTTCATCGATAAAACTCCTTAAGTAATTCTTTTTCTTTTAAGAAAACAATTGTTGGTCTACCATGTGGACAGTGATATGGATTTTGACAAGCATATAATTGTTGCACAACTTCTTTCATCTCATCAAACGTTAAACTCTGATTAAAACGTATAGAATGATGACATGCCATTGTCGCAATTCTTTTCTTCTCTAAACGTGTATATTTAATATCTTGATTAGCTTTAAAAGTATCTAGTACATCATGCATAAATTCTTCTATTTTAACTTGTTTCATCCAAGTTGGTATACGCCGTAGAACTAATTGATCTTTTCCAAATGCTTCTAGCATAATATGTAAATCTTTCATGGCTTCGTTTAATTCTGTAATCCGTTCAATTAAATTAGCATCTGCTTTTAACATAATTGGTACTAGTAAATCATGCATCATAGGATCCTGATTAAGCTTTTCACGATACTCTTCATAATGAACTCTTTCTTGTGCTGCATGTTGATCAATAATAGCTAAACCTTGTTCATAAGCACAGATAATAAATTTATTATGTAATTGACCTATGACTTGTAAAATAGGTAAAGTTGTTACTGGTTCTTGATAAATTGCTGCTTCTTGCTTAGGTAAAGGAAAATCTTCCTTAAACTCTTCTTTCTTATATATTATTGGCGTTTCTTTAACTTGTATAGGTAATTCAAAATTATTTTGTGTATAATAAACTCTTTCCCGAGCATTATTTGTTTCAATATGAGGAGCTAATGACTCTTTAGCTAAAGCATTATGAATTTCTTTTTCAATTAAACATTCTAAAGTATTTAATTTTGATAAACGTATTTCCCATTTACTTGGATGAACATTAACATCAATTAATTGCGGATCTAAGGACATATTTAAAATAACAATCGGATATCTTCCTTTTACTATAAAATCTTCATACCCATGTTGAATAGCTTGATCTAAGCGATATTGACGAACCATGCGACCATTAAAAAATAAATGAATATGATATTTTGAAGAACGTGTAATTAATGGTTTAACCGCATAGCCATGAACAATAAAATCACGATCTTGGAAAGATAATGGTATTAAATTTTCGACAATTGCTCGACCATAAACAAGAAAAATAACTTCTTTCAAATTACCTGAACCAGTACTTTGAAAAGTAACTTTATTATCACTGGTTAAAGTAAATGCAATATGAGGATAAGATAAGGCAAATTTTTGGATTACATTCAAAACTAAACTTGCTTCATAAACGGCTTGACGCATATGTTTAAGACGAGCTGGTAGACGATAAAATAAACCTTCAACGATTACATCTGTTCCTTTATTCGTTGGATATTTCATTAGTTGATGTTGTTCACCATATGCAATGCAAATACGATTACTATCATAACCATCATTACTACTTAAACTTACTTTAGCAACCGCTGCAATAGATGGTAAAGCTTCTCCGCGAAAACCCAAAGAATGAATTGACCATAAATCTTCTTCTCGCTGAATTTTTGAAGTAGCATGTCTTTTAAAACAATTTACGACATCCTCTGCATCCATACCGATACCATTATCTTCAACTCTGATTCTGGTTAAACCACCATCTTCAATACTAATATTAATTTCTGTACTTTTAGCATCTATCGCATTTTCCACTAATTCCTTTACAACACCACTTGGACGTTCTACTACTTCTCCAGCAGCAATCATATTTGCGACATGTGCATCTAATTGTTTTATTCTTGCCATCGTATGCATATTATACAATAATTAAATTATCTATGCAGTTAAAAGAAAGATATGAATATATAGAAAATATTAAAAAATCAAAGTTTATTGCTGTTGTCATGCCTATTTCATCAATTAATGATGCCCAAAACAAAATAATCAAAATTAACAAAGAACATCCTAATGCTAACCATATTTGCTATGCCTACCATTTTCAAGAATATACAAAAAGTTGTGATGATCATGAGCCTAGTGGAACAGCAGGTATACCTATCTTAAAGGCTTTACTTAGCTCAAAATTAGAAAATACACTGGTTTGTGTTATTCGCTACTTTGGTGGCATTAAATTAGGTAGTGGTGGTCTTATTAGAGCATATAGTACTATGACAAGCATAGCTTTGAGAAAAGCTCCAAAAGTAGAATTCATTGAAGATTATCATTTTTCAATACAATATCCTTATAATTGTTCTAAACGCATAGAAGCTTGGTTATATCAAAATAAAACACATCCTATTTTTAAATATAATGAACAAATTTATTGTGAATTTAACTATTCAAAGAAAGATATTTTAACTAAAATACAAGATTTAAGTAGTGGACAAGCAGAATTAAAATTACTAAAAGTAAATAAAAAAGAAAAACCAATTTAAAAGACTAATAATTTCCATATTAGTCTTTTTATTTGAATGGCAATAAACAGTATTGTATATCTACTTACGAACAAATTGAATATTCAAATCAACATTTGTCTTAATACCATCTATCTTGCCATCTTTACTATATTGCCAAAATTGAAAAAGATAAGGATAACGAACTGTCTGATCATACTCCGCAACCCATGTATAGTAAGTTTGGATTTTTTCAAGTTGAAACATCTGTGCAAAAAAATTTGTACTTGCATATAGCATTGGTTGATATCCTGAACTTTGTACATTTGCTAAAAAAGTTTGGGCATTTTTCGTCATATCTTCTTTACCCAAAAGACCAATCCGTTTATTTTTATCTTCATCAACGTATTCTAAATCATATACTACTGGCAAATTAATTTTATAAAAACGAATCCTTTCTAAAGTAAAATCAGCCTCTTCTTTAGCTTCTTTTTCGCTAATTGCCTGAGAAAAGAAATAAACGCCTACAGCAATATTATTTTTAATGGCTTCTTGTATGTTATAACGAAAAAATTTATCCTCATGTAATTCACCGTTAGTATATCCTCGATATCCAACACGAATAAAAGCAAATTGTACACCGGCTTGTTTTACTTTTAACCAATCAATTTTTCCTTGATGAGAAGAAACATCAATTCCTAAACGAGAATAATAATTTTTATCTTCATACCGATACATGAAATGTGATTTATCTAATTTAGACCAATTATATTCATGACTAATTAATTCTTTTTCTTTTTTTATCACCATTGAGTGCTTCAGAAAAAAACCTATTCCTAGAAGAAATAAAATAAAAATAAATTTAAAAGATAACTTCCTTTTCCGCTTTTTTCTCATCCTTACTCTTTCTATTCAGATATACTTTTCATAATTAATTTAGCATATTCCTTAGCTCCAAGTGGTTTTAAATGAATACCGTCACTATAAAACCAGTCATCATGACCACTTGCATAAGTATACCAATCAATTAATTTAACATTTTTATTTGCTTTAATTACCGCCATAATTGATTGATTTGATTTATCTGTCCACTCCATAGGACCAAAGACATTGACCCAGAATACTTTTCTTTTTTTGCCTAAAATATTAATTACTTTCTGTCCTTGAGCAAGTGAAAAAGGACTATTTGTGCCAAGACCAATAACAACTATATCTCCTAATTTATGATTTGTTTCAAGCTGATTAATAATACTTGGTGCATCCCATATTTGTCTTGATTCTTTGGCATCCACAATGGCTGATGGTAATTCTCTTTGCAATGCTGTCGATGAACCAAGCATAACTGAATCACCAATCATTGTTACCGATGATAAATTATCTTTTTCTTTTGTCTCATTGTCATTTACATTGGTATTATCAGCCGGTTTTTTATTTTTATCAGTATCTATTACAGATTGCTTTTCATGTAAAGCTTTTTGCTGCTCTGCTAAACTTCTTTTCAAAGTTTGTGCATCTTCCTCTTTTTTATTTGTAGCTGTGAAAACAGCATAAACACCAATCATTAAAACAATCATGGTAGCTAACCAAACAATAAATTTAAGCCGATTTATTTTTCTCATAATTTCCCCTTCTAAAACCAAACAATATATATAGAATACTATCTATAAAATAATGTGAATAATAAGCTAAGAACAAAATTACTACCACCATTATAACCCACATTAAAGGAAAATGATCTAAATGATAAAATTGAAAAAAGAACAAAACAGGATATTGCCATAAATAAATTTCATAGCTATATTTACTTATCCATTTGAAAATTGGAATTTCTAATTTTTGTCCGATGCCACTATCTTTATTAGCTACTAAACGAATCCATTCAGCAGCAAGTAAAGAACTACAAAGAAGACCGATACGATATGTCCAAGCATTTTGACCATGCATAATAAAAATCATAATCAAAGATATAACAGATAAGATCAACACATAGATTGGTGAAGTGAAAAAAAAGATACTATTTCGCTTAGCTGATCTTTGCCATATTGCTAAAAGAACACCAATAAATAAAGCTGACATACGTGAAATAAAACCATAATAAGCAGGCATTACCTGTTGTTCATGATAAGTAAATTGGATGACAATAATACTAATAACAATAAAAAAGAGCCATAGAACATTAGCATAATTTTTATATTTCATTTTTCTTAATTTTTGATATATAGCAAATAGTAATGGCCAAATTAAATAAAATTGCATTTCAATAGCAATAGCCCATAAATGTGTATAAGGTGAAGCACTTATCGCTTTGGTAAAGTAATCCGCATTCTTAAAAATTTGAAAATAATTATCAAAGCCTAAAAAAATAGCTAAAATCTCTTTTTTACGTCCATCTAAAATCATTGGATCAATCAACCAATAAATACCGGCGCTAAAGAAAATAACCATAAATAATAATGGATAAATACGTTTTATACGTTTTAAATAAAAATCTTTAATTGTATATTTTTTTATTTCTGACGCTCTCAAACTTGTCCATGTAACAAGATAACCAGATAAAACAAAAAATAAGGAGACACCTATAAATCCCCCTTTAAAAAAATGAGGAAAAAGATGATATAGAAGAATTAAACTTACAGCTATTGCCCTTAAACCATCTAAACCAGCAATATATTTATTTATCTTCTTTCTTTTTCCTTTATTAGCCATTCCTCATCCTTTACGCTTAATAATATAGCTTATTTGAAACTTATTTTCTAGCTAAAAAATCTTAATATTTATTGTTCAAAATAAGCTTCCGCCAATTCTGCTCGACCACCAGTAATACCAGCACCTTCATATTTTTTAACAAAAATATGAGCTGCTTCAGCTGCTCCTTCAGCTGTATTTTCAATTGCTTTTAATTGTTCATAAACACTTTCATATGGACCATTTAATTCTTGTTCTAAAAAGCCTAATTGGGCTTCTAATGAAGCAACAGATAATCCTTTTGTATCTGCAAAAGAAGATAAGTTATTACGTCTTGATCCGCCCCACTGAGCAAGACCATAATAAGTACTTCCGGCATTTGGATCAAATTTTGATTCATAGTAAAAATTAGCTAAAATACCACTACTAGCAGCTTTATTTAAGCCCATCTTTGCCATCAAATAATTTTGGATAGCTATGTAATTTTTATTGCTTGTCGCATGACTCAATAATCTTGGTAAAGCATAGGCTTTAACTTTAACAATATAAGCAGCTTTACTTATATTACCATTCTTATCCTGTGCTTGAATAAACACGTTATAATCTCCTGCTTTACGATTGTTAACATCACTTTCAACAACAAATTTTCCAGGTGCCAAGCTATCTGCTTTTTCTAATGCTCCATCAACTGGATCTTCTACTGTTGCAACATTTTCCAAAGCATCAAATTTTTCCCCCTTTTTAACTTCAACAACATCAGTTTTAAAAGTAATTAAAGGTGCTTTGGTATCAACAACTGTAAAAACAACTTCATGCTTACGCTGAATTTCTTGATTATATTTATTATCTTTTTGACTAAAGTAATATATAACTTTTTGTTCACCTAAAACATGAGTATTTAAATTAGTTTCAATTTTCAAATTGCCATTTTTAGTAAGTAACCAATCTTCTGGCTTAAAAGTGGAACCATATTGTATCTTTTTATCTTTCTTGATATGTAAATCTAGCGACTTATAAATATTTTCTAGATGTTTAGCTTGTGATTTTGCCAAATAATTATTATAAGCAAGCAGGAAAAAAATGAGAAAAAGCAAAGAACTGACAATGATAATAAATACATATATCCACTGCTTACGTAATTTTTTTCTATATTTCACCATCTAAAGCATTTTATATATTTTTTAAAACAAAGTCAAATTTTAACCTTTTATCTATCTTTTAAAAAGCACTATCATTGTTGATAAACTAAATAGCTAATTGTTATTTCTTTGCATATACTTGCCAATCTAAACTAACTAAACCATCATCAAATAATAAAGTAGGAATACCTATAAGACCTTGTTCTTTAACTTTTATAAAAACATCACATTTATCTCTTAAGGCTAAAAATTCCTTTAGTACAGATAATGATTTATTAATATCTAAAAAGACATACGCCTTTCCTTTTCGATCTAATTCTTTTTTACAATCAAGACAATCTTGGCAAAGATCAGTACCATAAATTTTAAGCATATTATCTCCTTCATCTAAATATAAATCTTCTTATCAATTATACATCATGATAGAATAAATAAGATGAGAAATATATTAGCAAAAAAGCCATTACAACAACAACTTTATCATAAAAATTGTAAAAAAGGATTATTGATCAAACAACGTTTCGTTTCCCTTGATACTCTTTTTGGCTTGCAACTTGATGAACCATTACTAAGTTGGCGCTTGCAACAAATATTAAACAAAAATAAGCAGTTATTTCCTAATTATCAAAAAATGTTTAATTATCCATCTTTTATTCAAGAATTAATTGCTTTTCTTAAAGATTGTTATGCCTTTGAAATCGCTATTTCTTCATTACCCGCTCAAAACATCTTTGAAGATGAACTTAAAGATATTTTGAAACTAATTGATACATCTAATCTTTTTGATGAATATCGGCAAAAAATTAAAGAAAACAAACAAACAATATCTATTTTAAGTGATTATGAAATAACTGATTATGTTGAAAGCAATGCTTACTACCAATGCTTACTTGATAAAGCAAATTTAAATGTTCATCCCTATACTTTCCAAAAAGCATCAAGCCATCTCCGTATTGCTCTTAATATTCGCCAAGAAATCGAAATTATTGCCCAAGAAATATGTTCTCAACAACTAGATACTAATATAGTTTTAAGCGACTATACTAATCAATTGCCTTTGTTAAAACAAATTTTTAATCGTTATAAAATTCCTTATTCAATATATCAAGATAGGCAATTTTCGCCTCTTGCAGACACTTTTAAAGAATTATTAATGTTTAGTGTTCAAAAAGATAAAAAGGCTTTTTTCAACTTAATAAAAAAAGGCTTTTTTAAATGCCAACTATCTGCTAAATGTATTACTGTTTTAGAAAATTTTTTGACTAAGTTAGAATTTCCTTTACCCCATTTACCTTTAAATAAAATTCAACAATTATATGGTCAAAATAGTAAAGAATTCAAAACTTATCAAAAATACAATGAAAAAATACAAGCTTTTTATCAGCAAAATGAGGATAATATATTACTTTTAACTCATCCACAATCAATTGTAGAAGCAATTAAAAACGCATATCATATATTAATTAACTCAACTCTTATTAAATCTAAAGAAGAACAAAATCTTTGTTTCAAATTAGGATCCTTTTTAAATGAAATAGGGGATGAAGTGACAGATGAACAATTATCCTTTTTTTATGAATTATTAAATAAATTTTCATATATTGACTTACCTTGCACACTTAGTCCCATTTTAGTTACCGATCTTAAGCATCCTGTCTTGCCAAGCAAAAAAGCATATATCGTTGGTTTAAATAGTAATTTTTACCCTGCTATGCCCACGAAAAAAGGTGTCTTTAATGAGGAATACTATGCCCGTATAAATTATCCTAAATTTACAAAAAGATATCATGATTACACTAATGCATTATCATGGATTTTTCATGCTGGTGAAGAAATCTTTTTCTCTTATTCACAAAAAGATTATGAAGGTAAAAATTTAGAATTGGCGTATGATATTCAAAAATTGTTTCTTGCAAAAGATATTGAAATTATCAAGCCATTAGAAAAAAAGCCCATCGCTGTTAATCATCATTTAAAGAATTTGCCACTTAATTTAAATACATCATTGTTAAAACCTGTTTTAAATTGTTCAATTAGTTCAATCGAACAATGGTATCGATGTCCTTATCAATATTTCCTTAATCGCTCATTAAAAATAAATAATAATGACTTATTAGCACCAAACAATGCCTATATAGGATCATTAGTACATTCCTTGTTTGAAAAAGTAGTTAAAGCAAAAAAGAAAGAATATTTTAATATGAATATTCAAGAAATAAGAAATGAATTAGCTGAACATTTTACTTTATGGCAAAATTTATACCCTCAACAAAAAAATTTAATTGCTTTAAGTCAATCGAAATTAATCGCAAATATTCTCTCTTCTTTAAAATTCCTTTGCCAATATGAAAAACAATTTGTAAACTTACAACCGCTTGCTTTCGAACAAGAGTTTCATCTTGTATTAGCAGACAAATTAGAATTAAATGGTAAAATTGATCGTATTGATATTGATCAGAAACAAAATGAATATTACATATATGACTATAAATCATCTAAGCATGAACTTAAAAAAGAAAATTTTCTTTCCGGTCAACAAATACAATTAATGACTTACAAATTGGCTTTAGAAAAACAAAATAATAAAGTTAAAGCATGTTATTATTTTTCCTTTTTACCATCTAAATTAAAATTAGATAATTTACAATATAAATTCAATCGCAAAAAAACAGAAGAAGAGCCAATTGATTATTATGAATCAGACTTATTGCCAAAAGAATTTATAAGCCATCAGTCATTTAGTGGCTGGTATGATAATAATGATAGTTGCTTTAATAAAAATTGCTTAAATAATAGTAAATTTAAATTAGATAACAAAAAATTAAATGAAATTACAAAATATTTAATTAAATACTTTCATGAACAACTATTGAAAGGGGTTATTGCTTGTCAGCCTCAAGACTGTTCTTTTTGTCCATATCAACGTATTTGTAACTTTAAAGGTGAAACATTAACAAAGATATTACCAGGTATTGAAGATTTATTAAGTAAAGAAGGGAAAGAATAATATGATTGATCAACAATTGCTAGCAATTCAAGAAAGAAATACTAATATTCTCGTCTCAGCTTCCGCTGGAGCTGGTAAGACATATATGCTTATTGAACGTTTAGCAAATAGAATTATGCAAGATAAAATACCGGTTGATCGCATATTAGCTGTTACATTTACAAAAGCTGCTGCCGATGAAATGAAAAATCGCTTAGCTAAAAAATTAAATGAAATAAAAAAACAGATGGTGCAAGATCACACTATCAGTGAAAGTGATTTAATATATCTAGAACAACAATTGGCTAATCTTTCTAAAGCAGAAATTTCAACCATTGATTCTTTCTGCTTAAATTTAATTAAAAAATATTATTTTTTAATTGGTTTAAACCCTTCTTGCTTAGAAAATACTTTATCATCTGCGAAAGAAACCATGCTCAAAAAACAAGCTTTTCAAAACGCTTTACAAAAATTATATAGCCAATCACCAGATGATTTTTTTTCATTATCTTATCATTTTCAACTAAAACCATTATCTGATCAAGATGAAAGTTCCTTAGAAAAATGCGTACATGCTATAAATGATATTGCTAAATCGTCATTAGATTATCAATCTTGGTTGAAACAAGCTCTAAGTTTTTATCCTGTTATATCATCTTTCAATGATTATCCCGCTCATTTTAAAAATATTTTTTTTAATTATCAAAAAAATATTATTTATAAATTAACGAACATTTGTTCAGCAATGGAAGAAGCTCTTATTGACAACAAAAAAACAAAAGCTCAAGAAAAATTAATCATTTTTAAAAATTTACTATCTTCTTATCAAAAAATAGCTGATAAACAAGAATATATAGATTGGACAAATTTTATTAAACAACTTGCCAAATTATCTTTTCGGGTAATGAATAATGAGGCTTTTAAAGCTTGTAATGAAGAATTTAAAAAAATAAGAAATGATTTAGAAGATTCATTAATTGAAGAAAAACGCTTAGTTAAAGAAGCTCCTTATTTACATCAAATCGTAACTTCTTTAATCTTGCTTGTTAAAGAAACAGAAATATTTTATCAACAAGCAAAAAGAGAAGAAAATACACTTGATTTTAGTGATATGGCTATTTATGCTATGGATATTCTCCAAAAAAATGATGGTTTAATTGCTCATTTATTACAAAATAAATATGCTGAAATTATGATCGATGAATTTCAAGATACATCAACTCTGCAAAATAAAATTTTATGTTTAATATCTAATGGTCATAATCTTTTTCGTGTTGGTGATTTAAAACAATCAATTTATGGTTTTCGTAATGCTCGTCCTGAATTAATGGCTTCTATTTTAGAGACTAAGAAAGATAAAATATTTCATTTAGAACATAATTATCGATCAAAGGATCATATTGTTAAATTTACTAATAAATTATTTACTCAGTTGTTTAATTATCCTTCATCCTCTGTATGTTATGGTCCTTGTGATCAAGTTACTATTGGTAAAAAAGAACAGATGGATACAAGCATACAAAAAGTATCTTTAATTCATATTGCCAAAGAAGCTAATGATAAATTACTGGCAGCTAAATGGATTACTCATAAAATTATATCTTTACACGAAAATAATAATATTGCTTTTAAAGATATTTGTGTTTTATGCCCTAGCCATGGTGACAAAAAAAGTTTAAAAACAATTTTTGATACATATAACATTCCTTATTCATTAGATGCTAAACAAGGTTTTTTTAAATCATTCGTTGTACAGATAGTATTAAGTATTGTATCTTATTTCAATGAAGAGAATGATGATTTAGATTTTATTGCTATTCTTCAATCACCTCTTTTTAATTTTCAAGATATTGATATTGTCAACGAAAGATTAGCTTATAATCAAAGTTCCCAAAATATCTCTTTTAGCTCTTTTATCTTAAGTCGTAAAAAAGAAATAAATGATGTTCTGCTTCAATTAAAAAGTGATTTACTTAAAGATCCACTTATCTTCTTATCATCTCTTTCACGTATGAATAATTTTTATAATTGTCTTTCATATCAACAAAAAACAAATTTTGATTTTTTATGTCAGAAAGTAAAACAAGAACAAATACATTATTCATTTCATCTCTATAAATGGTTAAAAGATAATGAAAATGAATACTCAACTGAATCAAACGCTCATTTACAACAAGAAGATCTTGTAAAAGTAGAAACAATTCACCATTCAAAGGGTCTTCAATATGGAGTTGTCTTCTTGTATGAATGTGATGCATCTAAAGATGAAGCTAATCCATTTATTCTATCGAATAAATATGGTATTGGACTTGATTATCAAGAAAATCAATATTTAAGCAAACATCCATCTTTAATTAAATATTTTATTAAAAAAGAAGAACAAATTAAGAAAGCAGAAGAATTTTTACGTTTAGCATATGTCTCTGTTACACGTGCTGTTGATAAACTATATATTGTATCAACTTTATCTGCTAAAAAAGTTGATTCTATATCTTTATCAGAAGATTTTATTTTAAATAACAGTAATTTAGGATTATTAACACTTGCGGCTTTAGGTACCAATGATACAGATATTTATCATTATGAACTCATCGAAGAACTTAATGAAGAAAAAGAATATTTATCTAATAGAAAATATTTTGTACAAGATTTACCACATTATGAAAACACATTACCAATAATGATCAAAAAAGATAATCCAAGCCAACATCAACAAATATTAAAAGATCTTGATTTTCAAAAAAATCAGCACATAGGTCAATCATTTGGTACACTAGCCCATTCTTATCTTGCTAAATTAACAAATAAAAAAATAAACTTAAATGATATTAATATCAATTTACCACTAAAAACTAAAGAAGCTATTGTTTTCTTTCAAAACCATCCATGGATCCAAAAAATATTGCATACCATGCATGTTCAAAGAGAACTTTCATACTATATTGAAGACCATTTTACTTATGCTATGGGTATTGTTGACTTTATTGCTACTAAAGATAATAAAGCTATTATCATTGATTATAAAACTGATTGTTTAAATAATGATAATGAATTTATAACGAGATATCAATCACAATTACAGCAGTATCAACAAGTATTTAAACATCAATACGCACAAGTTGAAACATGGATTTATGCTCTGCATTTACAAAGATTTATACAAGTTTCATAAATTAGTTATTTTATAAACAAATTTCATATCTTTATTTTTGAAAGTGCTATCATATAATCATGGAGGAATTAATTCATGATTAAAAAAGTAGCACATGTAGGATTTAGCGTTAGTAATCTTGATAATTCCATTGCTTTTTATCGTGACATATTACAAATGGTTTGTGTCGGATATTTAGAAATGAAAGGACCAACCACCGATGCTCTTTTTGGTAAGTCAAATACAGAAACACGTATTGCTTATATGAAAAAGACAAAGGAATCGAATGATCCACCAATTGAGCTAATTGAAATTATTCATCCTGATATTACGCATTGCCCTACTGATTTATTTCGTACATCTATTTCTGAATTCTGTTTCGAAGTTGACGATATGGATGAATTTTATAAACATCTAATCGATAATCACGTTGATGTTTTATCTGCTCCCCAATTTTATGACTTTACACAATTTGATATGGGACTAGCAAAAGCAATTTATTTCCGTGATCCAGACGGTATAATTTTGGAAGCAATTGAAGAAATTTAAACGTACATAATATTAAAATAAAAAGATCAAATGATCTTTTTATTTTATGTGTATTATAAATAAAAGTCTTCTTTCTTGGTAGTATATTTAATACTATCTTAAAAAGAAGACTTTTATATCTTTATTAAACTAATTTAATTTTTCTTTTTTGAAAAGAATTAAACATAATACACTTAAAGCACTTAAGAACATTCCATAATAACTTAAAGAAGAATGATCAGAAGTATCAACTGTATGACTCATTGTTTGTTGATTATTATGATGTTGTTGAGCAGGTACTAATCTTGCCATCTTTACTGTTTTCGTAACTTTTGGATTTGATAACTCACCTGTATCAGGATTAACTTCATAAATCTTGGTAATTGTTTCATCACCATTTGTACTTACTTCTTTATTGCCAACTTTTGTTAAACCATCTTGAACAGGCTTAATAATTTCTTCTTTTGGTTCACCTTCTTGTACCCAATTACCATCTTTTAAAGTCTTTGTAATTGTTATTTTCTTTTGTCCATCTTCCGCAACTTTAATAACTTTCTTCTCATTAAATGGTAATGTTTCATCAGCTTCATATTTTGTCTTCGCTTTGATGACTTTTGTTTCACTTTCTTTCTTTTGTGACTTAAGCTCATACTCACCAAATAAAGCAAGTGTTTTTTCTTGTAATGTCGAAAGATTTTTATATTCACCTGTTAAAAATAAACTTGGATCTTCTGCATTTAGTTCATTAATTGTTGCTTTAATTTTTTTATCAACTTCTGCTTTTATAATATTATATACATCTCTAGATCCTTTTGAATCATATACTGCTGGCATACTAATCTTCTTAACTTTATTGTTACCATACTTTAAAGTAATATCACGATAATATTTTAAATTTTTATACCCGTTTAAATAATTTTCATTATTTGTGACAGTTAGAAAAGTTTTTTCTAAAAGACTAGTTTTATATTCCAAATTCTTATTATTAAGAATTAATATTCCATGTAAATCATCGAAAGTATGATAAGATAATTTCTTAATACTGGCATTACTAAAATCTAATATAAGTTTATGCTTATCTAAAGATAAGCCATTGCCAATAAATCCAAACATTCTATATGTACTATCAACTTTACCCATGTCCCACGTATTTAAAGTATCAATTATTTCATTATATTTACCTAAGTTATCACATCTATAAAACATATTATTCATACCTGTAACATTACTTACATTCCAATTCTTTAAGTCTTCTAGGGAAGTTATATTCTTACAGCAATAAAACACACCACTCATATGTTTAACATTACTTACATTCCAATCCTTTAAGGCTTCTAAGGAAGTTATTTTCACACAGTTATCAAACATATCCCTCATATCTGTAACATTACTTACATTCCAATTCTTTAATCCTTCGAGTGTTGTTATATTCTTACAGTTATAAAACATACTATGCATATCTGTAACATTACTTACATTCCAATCCTTTAAGGCTTCTAAGGAAGTTATATTTGTCTCAGCAAACATATAACTCATATCTGTAACATTACTTACATTCCAATTCTTTAGTGCTTCTAGGGAAGTTATTTTCTCACAGTTATCAAACATACCACCCATATCTGTAACATTACTTACATTCCAATTCTTTAGTGCTTCTAGGGAAGTTATTTTCACACAGTTATTAAACATATCCCTCATATCTGTAACATTACTTACATTCCAATTCTTTAGTGCTTCTAGATAGGTTAAATTAGTACAGTCAGAAAACATACTACCCATAGTTATGACAGTACTTACATTCCAATTCTTTAAGGCTTCTATGGATGTTAAATTGGCACATCCATGAAACATCCAAGACATACTTGTAACATTACTTACATTAATTTTGTTAATATTACCTAATGAAGAAATCTTTGAGTCTTTGAATAATTCTTTTAAAGATCCATATCCATAAATATTACCTTCAAATCTTAAAGTTTTATTCTCTGTTTCATCTTTTTTAAAAATGTATTGTAAAGCTTTAAAATCATCTTTCTTATAAGAATAACTAATAACCCCTTCTTTAGCTCCCTTTTTTGGTCTAATAATTATTTCATTACCTTTTATTTCTGCTTCACAGCCTGCCATATTGCCAACCATTTCATCTGTTAAAACTTTATCTGGTGTATAGTCAGTTGTTTTAGCTTTTACACTTGTTTCTAATATAGATATTGGAAACAAACTGATTATCATTGCTAATAATACAACAAAAGTATGTAAATACTTTCGATATAAATTCTTATTTACGAACATGATTCACGCTCCCTCCTATATAAAGATAAATTTTTTCATTTCGTATAGGTTCACTATATATATATATATATAAGGTCAAGAATATTTAAGTTGTAATACTATTAAATTATATAAATTAAATTATAATTATTATATTTTGACCATAGTATCATACCTATAATCTTCAAAAATAATCTACCTCGTATAATACTCTTATTCTATTTACATATCAAGAAGTTTATTTCATACTCTATGTTCATAAGATTATATCTGTTATAAAAAGTAAAAGATTTTTATAACCTTTTACTTTTTTATAACTTTCTTAAATGTTATTTCTACCTGAAAATAATCACCCGTAATATTTAAATTAAAATGACCATCTTGTAGTTCTACTAAACTTTTAACAATACTTAAACCTAAACCGCTACCTTCTTGATTCCGTGAAGCATCACCTTGTACAAAACGCTCCATTAATTCTTCTTCACTGATATTTAAAGCAGCTTTAGAAACATTTTCGATAATAATATATACCTTATCATCATCTTCTTTAACATTAATGTAAACACGTGTTTTTGCTAGTGCATACTTAGTAATATTCGTAAATAAATTATTTAAAATACGCCACAAAAGATCTCCATCAGCCAATATTAATAATCTTTCATTAACACCATTTACAATTATTTTTAATTTTTGTGCTTTGAATTTTTGATCAAATTCACTTATTGCTTGAGCTAAAATTTCGGCACAGTTAATCTCCTTTTTTTGTACCCGAATATTTCCTGATGAAGCTTTAGATGATATTAAAACATCTTCTGTCAATTTTTGTAATCGATTAACATGATGAATAATTTTATCAATATATTGCTTATTTTTTAGCGTATCATTTTGGTTTTTCATAATCTGAGCATAGTTTAAAATACTTGTTAAAGGTGTTTTTAAATCATGCGAAACATTTGTAATTAATTCTGTCTTTAAATGTTCAGATTTTATTTTTTCTTTAATTGCTCTTTGAACACTATTACGTACTTGATATAAATTATCAAATTGCTTAGCAAAAACAGTATTTATATATTTATCTGATATCGTATAGTCAAAATTCCCTTTCGCATATTCATCTATTATATTTGCTAATAAATTAAATTGCTTCATAAAAATTAAAATACCAATAGCGGGCAAAAAAATTAAACCAAGGATTAATATACTATGTCGTAACGAATAAATTAATATCCAATAAATAATAAATAATATTATTAATGATATCATCATTACTAAACTATTTTGTAACATTATATTTTTAAAATAAGACAAAATACGATATAAAAAACTATTTTTTAATAATGTCTTTGAGCTTATCCTAGCAATTAAAGAAAGCATTGTTAAAGCAATTACCAAACCACCAATTTCTAAATCTATAGCTAAAAATATATAACTTAAAATTTCTTTTTGTTCGAAAATAAAATCATATAGATGTGATATGGCATTTTGACTTAAAAAATAATAAATACTTCTATAACTTATTTTTAACCATACAATTAATATCGGAATTAATAAAAATAAAAATAGCTCTAAAGGTATACGATTTATAAATGATAAATTATTTTCATCATTATTTTTTTTAATTGTTTGCCAGACTAAATAGCCAATTGACATAATAATTAGAGCAAGCGTTGTAAATAAAGAGTAGATAAAATAAGTATAATTTTCATTCGTAAATTTAAATATTTTTTCACTCTTATAAAATTTATCTTTAGCTATAAAAGGATATACTACTTGATATTGTAATTCATATTCAGCATCAGATGTTGTTAAAACAAAGTAATTGGAATCTCTACCTTTATGTTCTAATTGATTACCAAAATAATAACTGCCGGAAATACTATCCTGTTTTGGCGAAAAAGGATAATTTTCCATAACAACCTTTTTATTTTTTAAAATACGTATTGCTAAATTAGTATTTTCACGATTATATAATTGCTGATTTTTACCTTGAAAATAATAATAATTATCAAAATAATCATTTATTTGAAACATTATTTCATTACTAAATTTTCTTGTTTTTACATAATCACTTATACCAAGATTATGATCAAAATTATATCTAACACCAATTACTATAATACTAAATAAAAAAACAAACGCAGATGCACTTAAAATAATCCATGCAAATAAAGTACCTAATTTATTCTTTAATTTTTTATTCATATTAATTATCAATCCTATATCCTTGTCCCCAAACAACTTTTATATATTTTGGATGGGTAGGATCAATTTCAATTTTTTCTCTTAAATGATAAACATGTACAGCTATAATACCTTCTGCACCAATTGGTTCTTCATGCCAAACATTTTTATATATATCTTTAGAAGTTAATAATTTCTTTGCATTTTGCATCATGTATTTTAAAATCTTATATTCCATTGGCGTTAAAGATATATCATTACCATCAACATTAACTAACTTTAAATTATCATTTAAAGTAATTCCACCAATTACTAAAACAGATTGATTATCACTATGTATGCCTAAATATTTGTATCTTCTAATTTGGGCCCGTATACGTGCTATTAATTCATCATATTTAAATGGTTTAGTAATATAGTCATCCGCTCCAAGATCAAGACCATTTATTTTATCTTGATCTTCAGCTTTAGCTGTCAATAGAATAATTGGAATATTTTGTTTCTCACGAATTACTTTTAAAGCAGTAATACCATCCATAATAGGCATCATAATATCCATTACAATCAAATCAATTTTAACTTTCGATATAACTTCAATAGCTTCTTTACCATTTTCTGCAAACATTACTTCATAGTTTTCTTGTTCTAAAAAAATTTTTAAAGCTTCTAAAATATCATGTTCATCATCTACCAACAATATTTTGTCCATAATAATTACCTCTTGCATAATCATCATAACATCATCTAAACTATTTAATTTTTAAGTAATTATTAATAAAAAAATCTTAAAGCTGATAACAACTCTAAGATTTATTTTTAACTTAGTATAATTAATAATTTTCTTTCTTTAATTCAAAAAAACTTTCCTTATATCCACATAATGGACAAACTTTAGGAGCTTTCTTACTCTTTACTGTATATCCGCAAATTTCACATTGCCAAACAGAAACATCTTCTTTTGCAAAGACTTGACCATTTAAAATATTAGCTTTTAAAGTTGCATAACGTTCTTCATGTTCTTGTTCTACTTTCGCAACCATTTCCATTTGGGCAGCTATTTTATTAAAACCTTCGGCCCGAGCTTCTTCGGCAAATTTCTTATACATCGAAGTCCACTCATAATTTTCACCATCAGCACCCATTTGCAAACATTTTTCAGTATCTGGCATTTCACCATCACACAAAGCTTGGAACCACAAACGTGCATGCTCTTGTTCATTACGAGCTGTTTCTAAAAATATATTAGCAATCTGTTCATAACCATCTTCTCTTGCTTTTTGGGCAAAAAAAGTATACTTATTGCGAGCCATTGATTCACCCGCAAAAGCTTCACGTAAATTTTTTTCCGTCTTTGATCCCTTGAATTCCATGCGTTTTGTCCTCCTCTTTTTGACATTCTTCGCAATAACCCTCAAATAGTGTTGTATGAGAAATTATCTTTAACTTAGGAACTTGTTTTTCTAAACGACGATCTGGGCAGAAGTCATAAGCTAAACAACCAAAGTCAATTAATTTTCCACAACGTAAACAAACAAAATGATCATGTGGTAAGGGATTACCATCAAAAACATTAACTTTCTCACCAACTAAACGCCGAATAAAACCATCTTCAACTAATTGATTTAAACGACGATAAACGGTGGCTAGACTAATAGAATATCCTTTTTGTAATAAAACACGCCTAGCTTGTTCGGCCGTAAAATGTTTTCCTTCACCAACCATTAGATCTAAAATAGCTTTTTTCTGTTCTGTTTGTCTACTTTTCATAACCTTATTGAGAATCATTCTCATTATATTACTATTACTTAAATTTTTCCAGTTAATATCCAAAGTAAAAATAATATCTCATATATAAAAAAACAGCTCTAATATTATTTTCGAACTGTCTTTTATTAATAATTTCTAAATTAATAACAAATATTTATTATTTCTTATTCTTCTATCATTTTCTTTTTGTAAAGAATTATACCACCAATTATTGCTAATCCAAGTATCACAAATAAACTTGTAAAAGATGTTGTCTCACCCGTCTTAGGAATTATTTCCGACACCTTATTTGGTTTTACATTAGTGGTCGATGTTTTCGTTTTAACAGTTACTGTTACTTTCTTTGTCATACTAGCACCGACTGAGTTAGTAACTTTAAAGGTTACAGTATAGCTACCTATTTTATTATTGTCAAAACCACCTTTATCAAGAACTTGTACTTTAGCTAATAAATCACCATCTTTCTTATCACGAGCAGATAAAACAAGGCTTTTTAGTTCCAATGTATCACCTTTATTAATTACTTTATCCTTGACTGTCAGGGTCGGAATAATATCATCAATAGCAACCATTTTTGGTACATAAATAGCATATAAAGTTATATTTTTATTAACAGGTGTATCGGCAGTAAAGCTTATCCCTTTACCATCTGGTTTCGTATTCCACTCCTTAAATATATTATTCTTCTTATGTGGATTTTGAGGCATTGCTTTACCAAGTGAATTACCTTCCACAACACGCTTAGATGGTACTTCACTACCACCTTGTGAAACAAATGTTACTTCTGCTTCATATTGTGCACGAAGTAAAAATGTTTCATCATACATAGGATCTATAGTCGTATCATTCCATACTTTCCAATCACAACTATAATCGGAAAAAATAGACTTATTTGTCCAATAAGAAATTTTTCCACCAAGACCACGAGGATAAGGTTTACCATTCAATAACATTGGTATCTGCGTATACCAACCCTTAAAATATAATCCTTCTTTAGTTGGTGCAGTTGGAAAATCAACACTATTATCTTTCTTCACTCTTTGAATAATAGGTGCTTGATTACCATTGATTGAACCACCCTGTAAATCAAATTTAACATCCATATAACCAAAGGCAATCCGTGCTGCCATATAATTAGATCTATTCTTTTTAAATATCAATTTAAATGTACTATACGTTGTCTTTGGAAGCCATTTTTGATCTCCTGTAAAATCTTTAGATATATGATATCCATCATATATCTCTGAAGGCTCAACTGTAACGGTTAGTTCTTCACCTTCAGCATATTCACCACCATAACGTGCATATCCTAAAGATTGTTTTTCAGTATTTAAAAACTGTTTTTCAGAGTCATATACATTACCCTTAGAATCCGTAACGGTAATAGTTATATTTCTCCACATAATGTCAAATTTAGAATCAATTTGACCAGGAGCACCAGGATGTGTATGCCCACCTTGCGGACCAGTTTGAATATCCATATCAAAAAGAAGTGGATATTTCTTTTGCGTACTACTTGTTGCAGAAGAAGTGTTATTAGCAGGTGTTGCAAAAACAGTGTGTGCATCTGTAAATGTAGGAGTTAAGACAAATATTCCCAACCACATGAACAAAGCTGTAACAAAACACAATATTTTTTTAATACGTATATTCATAATTAAATCCTCTCTAATCTATAAAATTAAATTTACTTTACTATAACTATCTTATAAGTTAATAAAATAGTATAAAAACAGATAACACTAAATATCCGTCATTAAAAGACATATCAAATCAAAAAGAAATCATTAATACATCTATAGCCAAAATATTATCGCCATATTATTTATGCTTTTCTTATTTCTTTCCTATACCAATTATATATTATAAATTTTACATTGACTATCTTTTTATCTTTTACTTTAACTGTTTATCTAATTAGTATTATATAACAGCTATAAATTATTATTGTTTTTTTAAAAATACTTAAAAACATATATAAAGAGTAGATAACTTAATTATCTACTCTCAATTTATTTTTTAATTACAATCATTTAATAACTAACTTTTTATAGCCCTTAAGCTGTTTAGTTGCTGCTTCATTACCAACTATTACAATATAGTTATTTTTAATTATGTTTCTTATTTCCTTTGCTAACAATTCATAATCTTCTTTTTTCATAGCTAGCAAAGTATCTCTTTCTTTTTGTCTTATAGTATCACTATAAGCTGTAATATTTAAAACATCTCCAACTTTTATCTGACTGCGATAATTCATCAAAGGTTCCATAGCTGCAATTGTACCAATAATATTAGCATCTGAATCTGTTTCATTATCATGAGCAAAATCTTCCAAATAATCAGCAATACGCTCATTAGTTGCTAATGCTGACAATGGATTTGGATCACGATATGAATAAGTGGATAAGCAGAAACGATCACTTTGCATACCTGTACCATATGCTCCACCTTTAACTCTTACTTCTGTCCACAAGAAATCAAAGGTAACAAGATGAGCTATTGCTTGATAACGAATATCATATTTATTTAAAGGTATTGCCATTGCGGTATATGATACACCACCAGAAATATCAATATATTCTTTCTTTTCATCAGTTGGTAAATAATGTACAATTGTCCCCTTTGCTGGAATATCATGTAAATCTAAAATAAAATCTTTAAATTCTTCTTGTTTTACACCAGCTATTGATAAAATAAAACGATCTTTACTAAATAAAACATCGACAAATTGTTCTAATTGATCATGCAAGTAATCCCATTCCTGATCAAAGTGATCTTCAAGATACTGCATTTTTTGAGCATAACTGATACCCTTTGTTTCTTCTGTAAAAAAACCTTCTGCTGAAATATGTGATCTTGCTCTAATCATAGCAAAAACATTACCACTATGAACTAAAGTTTGGCGATATGATTCATTATTTTGTTTTAATAAATTGAAAATATCTTCTTTATTAAACTTTGTCTTAAATAATATTTCTTTAATTAAATTAATCGCCGGCTTAACATTTTTAGCTAATGTTGATGCTGTTACTTCCAAATATGGTTTAGTACCTTCAATTTGTCCATATGGTGTATAAGCAATAACATTTGTTGATAAAACAGGTACAAGATTTTTCAATTCACGATTCAATTCTGATAAGGTATAGTTTTCCGTTGCTAAATTAGCTAATAATTGTTTAGCAAAAAAAGAAACCATTGCCAATTGATCTTTTTGTAAACCAGCTAGTGAAAAATAATAATTAAAATGAACAATGCCTGATGGATCTGCCTTATGAATTAAAACTTTTGTGCCTAAATATTCTGCTTCATTTGTCTCATATGTCATAATCTTTGGATTAACATCACTTAAGCTTAATTTAGGCATTGTTTCTTTTTGCTCTTTTGTATCTGCTGTTGCTTGCCATTTATCTAAAGCTAATTGTTCAGCAATATATGGCTTTATATCTTGCCAATTTTCTTTATCATGTTGCAAACGATTATTCATCTTTTCAGCCCGTTGATGAGCAATTTCCGTTGATGGTTTAGCAATAACTGTTACCCAATGTTCTTCATCACTATAAAAATCCTTCATTATTTTTTCAAAATAACCATCATTAATATCCTTTCTTAACTCTTCAAAGATATATGATTGGTTAATGCCATCTATCGGATCACCATCGTATAACCAAGTTTCTAAAGAATGTAAAGCATTTAATAAACCTGCTGGTTCACTCTTTTCACGATACTGAAATTCCATACTATTAATCGTAGCTGATAGCTCCTTAGCATCAAATTTATAATTATCAACTACTTCATGAATTACCTGCTTTATTTTTGATAATTTTGATTCATCAGTATTTACGACAATTAAAGTCGAAAATGGTTGTTGCAATTCCGCTTCCACAGAATACTCTAAATCCTCTGCTAAGTTAGCATCTAAAATTGCCTTTTTCAATGGTGATTCATTTGTTCCAGCCAGTATTGAATGAACAATATTCAAAGCAATACGCTTTTTCAGTTCATTAAATTGACCAATAATTTTTCCTAAAGCAATATAGCTACGATTTTTAAGATTCTCATTATCTGCTATTTCAAATTCAATAGTAGAAGTATTAGCCGCTTGTATTTCCTGATTATCAATTTTAAAAGTTTGACCTTTATCATAATGAGCAAAATATTCTTTATCAATAAAATTTAGAACTTCTTCAATATTCAAAGAACCATCCAAAATAACACGGGCATTTGATGGATGATAAAACTTTTTATGTGTTGCTAAAAACTTTTCATATGTCAAATCAGGAATCGCTTGAGGATCACCACCAGAAACATATTTATAACTATTTGTAGGATACAATTGTCGGAAAAGTTCATCATAAATATTTGTATGTACATCCGAAAAAGCACCTTTCATTTCATTTAATACAACGCCATTAAATTTAGGCATTTCTTTTTCATCACGAATTTCATAACGCCAGCCTTCTTGTAAAAAGATATTCTTATTTTCATAAATAGCCGGATTAAAAACAGCATCCATATAAACAGACATTAAATTAATAAAATCTTTATCATTTCTAGATGAAACAGGATAAACTGTTTTATCTGGATATGTCATAGCATTTAAAAATGTTTGCATCGAATGTTTCAATAAGTCAACAAATGGTTCTCTTGTACGATATTTCTTTGAACCGTTTAACACTGAATGTTCAAGAATATGAAAAACTCCCGTATCATCAAATGGTAATGTTTTAAATGCAATAGCAAAAGTTTTATTTGTATCATCCGTTTTGATCCAATTTAATTTAGCACCTGTCTTATTATGTATAAACTCATATAATTCACCCTTTAAGTCAGGTACTTCACGTATATTCTGTAAAGTAAAACCATGATATACTTGCTTGATTTTCATAAGCAACCTCCTTTTAGTATCTCTCAAGATTTAATTATTTCTTGAATTGTTAATTTAACATGACCCAATACAATTTCATCATTAATGGATAAGGCAACGGCTTTGTGCTTTACTAATTTAACACCGTTTAGAAAAGTCCCATTATGTTCTGAAATATCTTCTAAATAAAAAGTCTCTTCTTGTAAATATAAACAACAATGTCGACGTGAAATAGCAGCATCATGTAGAACAAAATCAGCTGTATTATCACGCCCAATAACACATGGAAATTTAGTTATTTCTTGCTCTCTTGCTTCTGATTGAACACTTATTCTACACTTTAAGCCTACTATTTTTGGTGATACATCAAGATGCGGAACTACATTTGTTTGCTTTTCTTCATCATCCGTAACATCTAAATTAAGCTCCAACATAGCTGTTTCATTAGCTTTAGGAAGGTCTTTATCATTTTCGTCTTTATCTTCACAAACATAATATTCATTCTTTTTAAACGCTAAATAAATAACAGCTATTGTTAAAACTAAAATGATACCTATCAAAATAAAAATAATATATTTTAAAACGGTTGGATTTTTTAACATAAACGATCCTCTTTTCTCCTATTCTATGCAAAGACTAATCTTTTGACAATGTTTCTAAATAAAGTTCATATATTTTATTTTTGGCTAAATGATATTCATCCGCAATCAACTTACTAGCTTCTTTTATACGATAACCTTTAGCTAAAAATTCTTGTATTTTCTTTCTTAACTCTGTATCAGATATCTTTTTTTGATCTTTATTACCTTCTATAATTAAAACCATCTCACCCTTTAATTCATGACAAACCGATAATATTTCTGACATTGTACCACGAATAAATTCTTCATGTAATTTAGTTAACTCTCTTGCTAATGTACATTTACGATCACCTAATATTTCTAAACAATCTTGTAAACAACTCTGAATACGATGCGGTGCTTCATAAAGAATAAGTGTCATTGTATAAGACTTTAATACATGTAATTGTTTTTGTCTTTGACCTGACTGTTTAGCTAAGAAACCAACAAAAAGAAAGGGTTGCACAATTAAACCACTGGCAACTAAAGCATTCAATGCAGCACTACTACCAGAAACAGGCACAACATTATAACCAGCTTCACTAACTAAAGGAACTAATTTCTGCCCTGGATCAGATATTAAAGGATAACCAGCATCTGAAATAAGAGCTATATTTTGACCACTCGCTAACAATGATAGAATACCCTTTGCGGCTTCTTCTTCATTAAAATTTTGATAACTTATTAAACGCTTATGAATTGATAAATATTTTAATAACTGACCACTATTACGTGTATCTTCACAAGCAATAATATCAACTTGTTCTAATACTTCTTTTTGTCTAAGTGATATCTCTTTCAAATTACCGATCGGTGTTGGCACTAAAAATAAAGTTGGTTTATTATTTGCAAATGACTTTTGTCTAATCATACATTTTCCTTTTTCTTACTAAAGCTACGTGTTATTACTTTATTTTCTTTTAAAGACTCTGTTTTTGATAAAGTTCTTTCCGGTTCCTTCTTTTTTGCCACTACATTAGTCTCAATATGAGCTTTTCTTAACTCATCAAAATGTAAATAAATTGTATTTTCTTTACCATCTAAACGAGCTTCTTCCCGAATAATATTTAATGATGATAAACGATATGAAACACCTTCATATTGTAAATAAGAACCAATACGTGGTAATGATTGTGACACAATTTTATAGTCTTCATCTTCATACTTAAGACAACATTTTAGTTTGCCACACATACCTGAAATTTTATCAATATTCAAAGCTAAATTTTGATTTTTAGCCATATTAATAGAAATAACATCAAACTTATCCTTAAAGCTTGAGCAACAAGTTGCACGACCACAAGGTCCAATTGCACCAACCATCTTTGCTTTATCACGATCACCAATTTGACGTAATTCAATTCGACTATGCAATTTAGAACTTAGATATTTTAACAATTCACGAAAATCAACTCTTTGATCAGCAGCATAAATAAATAATATTTTTGAACAATCTAAATTATATTGTACACTTAATAAATTCATCTCTAATGCATATTGTTGAATTCCTTCTTTACATATCTGAAAAGCTTCTTTTTCTAAAGATATATTATTCTCATACTGTATCTTATCTTCTTTACTAGCAACTCGTAAAATTTCTTTCTGTGGCATGCTCAATTTATATTTTTCTGTATCAATAGCATCAGCTTCTACTTGTGCCATTTCTAAACCCTGTAGTGTTTCAACAACCACAAAGTCACCTTTATGAATTGCTGATGTTTGAGCACCAAATGAATATGGTCTTGTACCATTACGAAAACGTACGGCTATACTATAAGGAAAAGTGATTTCACCATTGTTCTTTAAAGGACAATTACAAGTATGTTCTATTGTCTTAATCATGCTATAAATTCCTCCACAAATAAATGGTTTGTTCAAATAATAAAGTTGGATCATTATACTTATTTAATTTATCTAAAGTTGCAACCATCAAAGCGTATATATCTGCTTTTTTTTGATCATCCATAGCTAATGGTAAGTATTTTTTTAAGTATAATGGAATTTCACTATTCAATAATGATTGTCGCATTATCTGACAAACAAAATTAAAAAATAATTTTAATAAAAGAAGATGTTTTTCTTTTTCCTTAGGTTTAAATAAAATATGATAATCAACTAACAATTCTTCTTCGTTATGTAAAAATTCTTGTAACATTTTAAGTGCTGATATATATTCCTCACTATTTTTATATTGTTCTATTTCAACCTCATTTGTAGTTATTGATGATAATAAATAAATATCTTCTTCTTGTATATTTTGTAAAAGATCTGTTGGTTGTATATTACATAAATCATAATGAGAAAAATGAATACTTATACACCGTGAAACAATTGTATCTAAAAGTGCTACCTTACTACTTGCACTTAAAATCAAAACAATTCCATCACTTGGTTCTTCTAAAAATTTTAATAAACTATTCTGTGCCGCTAAACTTGCATTATCCATATTTTCTAAAAAACAAACGCGATGATTTTGTTTGTTCTCTACAGCTGTTTTAGCAAAATATATTTGTAAATTATCTATTTCTTGTTTTGAAATAGCTTTTTTTGCCCCATTATAATAACGAAAATCAGGATGTTCATTCGTCATAACACGTAAACAAGAGCTACAAGTATCACAAGCAATCTTTTTTTTAGGACAAAGAATACTTTGGGCAAAAAAGAAAGCTAGATCATGAATATCTTGTTTAATTGGACCAACAAAAAGATAAGCATGAGCATAAGTATCATGTAATAACGCTCTTTCTATCTGTTGATAAGCTAAGCTATTTTTTAACGGTGTGGGCAAAGTCATCTAACAACTCCTTCACAATAGCATAAGTATCTTTTATAACTTTTTGTATATCTTGAGAAGCATCTACTTTAATAAAACGATCTGGAAAAAGTTTGAGTACTTCTTGATAACCTTTAAAAACTAATTGATGAAAGCTTAATTCTTCTTTATCCAATCGATCTAAATGATTTCTTTCTCTTTGAATACGTTTTAAACCAACTTGAGCATCAATATCTAAATAAATCGTTTTATCTGGCAAACAATCATCTATAGCAAATTGATTAATTTGCCATACATTTTCAATTCCTATCTTTCTACCTACCCCTTGGTAAGCTAAGGAACTATCTATAAAACGATCAGAAATAACAGAAACACCATCTCGTAAAGCCGGTAAAACTTTATCTACTAGATGTTGTCGTCTAGCAGCAGCATATAGTAACGCTTCACAACGAGCATCCATTTCACTATTTTTTATATCAAGAATAATATTTCTAATTTGTTCAGCTATTTTTGAACCACCTGGTTCTCTTGTTAATTTTAATTTATAACCTTCACTACTCAATTTTTCATAAATAGCCTTACTAACAGTTGTTTTACCTGATCCATCAGGACCTTCTATTGTAATAAATAATGCTTTTTTCATGTTCTTATTATAACCTATTTATATCATAAAAAAAGAAGACTATTTTAAGTAATCTCCTCCTTCAACATGAAAAAACTCTTCTAATGTAACATCTTCACCTTGTTTTACTATTTTCTGGGCTACTTCTTTACCTAAATATCGAAAATGCCATGGTTCAAAACTATATCCCGTTATCTTTTCTTTACCTTTGATAAAGCGTAGAACAAAGCCATATTCAGCTGCATGTTTCTTAAGCCAGATAGCTTCTTTTTGTGTCTCAAAACGTTTACTAAAATCAAAATTCACATCTGCTCCTAAAATATCTGCAGCTAAACCAGTTTGATGTTCTGAATAACCAGGACGAGCACTAACTTTATCTGTTTCTGATTGACCTATTTGTTGACAATAAGCATTATAAAGACTAACTTGATAAGAATATGAACGATAGCCTGATCCAAGCCGTAACCTTAATCCTGCTTGTTTTGCAGCTTGAAACAAAAGAATTAATTGATCAGCAGCTTCTTTTCTTAATTTTTCAATTTTACCATTAGTTGAAACTGGTATCTTTACCAAATCACTTGGTACATAATCAGCTGGTAAAGGATGTTTTTTATTTACTACAAAAGTTAATGACGAAGCTGTACTAGTATCATATTTTATCTCTGTTGCCTCTTTTTTATTAACTATAGGTGATGAATCTTTTTTAACTACTGTTGATTCTTTTTTAAGTGATAATTCAACATTACGATTTTGCCATAAAATGCGACTTATCATAATTAATAAGATAATTAATAAAGCAATCATTAATAAAAATAGCTTCTTAGTCATAACTTCCTCATGCAAATATTTTTGTTTTCTCTAATGCCTTGATTAAAATATATCCTAAAATAACACTTGCTAATTCACCTAACGCTACACTAAAACCATTAATCATCATGCCAAGCAAGATATTTTCAGGCATAAATAAATAAGCTAACTCAGCACCAATAAAAATAAAATTCAATATAATTGGTGACAATAAACTAATAAGTGGTATTGAAACCACTTTAGAATGACGAAAATAATAAGTACCATAAGCAGCTAAAAAAGTTGCTAATGTACCAATACCAGCATCTAAAAAACCAGTCGGATTAGCACCGGTAAATGCACCTATTAAATTAGTTAAGAAACAGCCTAATGTTACCCCAATAATAGACGGCTTATAGATCAGTGGTAATATTGTTAAAGCCTCTGCTATCCTAATTTGTACCGGCCCAAACGATAATGGTGCTAAAGCTAAAGACACAACTGTATATACAGCTGCTATCATTGCTATCCGCGTGATATTCTTTATATTCATTTTTTTCTCCTTATTTTGATTACCGTCAGGTAGCTGCTACTGACGTAATACGGAATTATTATACTATTTATCATTCTTAATAGTAAATTAATTATTTTCCATTAAAAAAATAAATTTCCTTCATTATAAAAATATTTTTTGATTGTGAATAAATTAATTATATTTAGCCTTATTTTTTTTGTATAATTAAGATGTTCTATTTAGGAGGAAAAATATGAACTTAAAAAAGATTTCTGTATCACTGCTTACTCTCGCTTTATTAGCCGGCTGTAATAGCGGATCAGCTTCTAAACCTAAAGAAGGTAATAGTGCTGATAATAACGGTCGTAAAGCCCCTGCTGAAACAGGTAAAAAAGACATTGAAACACTTAAATTCCAATTTGTCCCATCACGTCCAACAGACCAAATCATTAAAGCTACTTCTAATCTTGGTGATTTAGTAAAAGCTAAAATGAAAGAAAAAGGATATAACATTGGCAAAGTTGAAATTTCTGTATCTGATGGTTATGAAGCTGCTGGTGAAGCTTTATCAGCCGGATCAGTTGATGTTGCCTGGTTACCAGGTGGTACATATGCTCTTTATTCAAATGAGTCAGATGTTATTTTAACAGCTACTCGTAAAGGTTTTAAAAATGATTCAACAACGCCAAAAGACTGGAATGGCGATGCTAATAAAACAACTGAAAGTGATAAACCGGTTACTTATTATAAAGGTTTAATTTATGCCGGACCATCTGCTACAGGTAAGAAATTAGCCGCCAAAGTAAACGCTGGTGAAAAATTAACTTGGGAAGATTTAAATGGTGCTAAATGGGCTGTTCGTGATGTTACAAGCTCAGCTGGATACATTTATCCAACTATGTGGTTACAAGACCAATTTAATGGTAAAGGCATCAAAGATCTATCTAATGTTACAACATTAGATTATGCTGCTGAATTCCAACAAGCAGCCGCTGAACAAGTTGATATTATTGTATGTTATGCTGATGGTCGTCAAGACTATGATAAAAAATGGCAAGCTGAATGGGGTCGTAAAGATTCTATTTGGAATGAATTAAATGTTATTGGTGTTACTAAAAACGTATATAATGATACTGTTTCAGTAACAATGGCTAAACCAGAAATTTATAACAAAGAATTTATTTCTGCTTTCCAAGATTCTATTATTGAAATTGCTAAGACTAAAGAAGGTAAAGGAATTTTTAATATCTATAAGCATAACGGCTATGAAAAAGCAAAAGATAAAGACTATGATGGGGCAAGACAAGCTCTTAAAGCTGTAAAACAATAAAAAATAATAGATGATGCTTTTTAGCGCCATCTATTTTTCTGTAATTTTCAAAGGAGAACAACATGATAGAATTTAAAAATGTTTCAAAAATTTATCCTAATGGCACAAAAGGATTAGAGAACATTAATTTAAAAATTGAACAAGGTGAATTTATTGGTATTATCGGTTTATCTGGAGCTGGTAAATCAACTTTAATTCGAACTGTTAACCGAATGATTGATATTACCGAAGGTGAATTAATCGTTGATAAAGTAAATGTTTCCCATCTAAAAGGAAAAGATTTACGGACTTTCAGACGTAAAATAGGAATGATTTTTCAATCATTTAATCTTGTTTCAAGAACTTCTGTTTTAAATAATGTTCTAGCTTCCAATGTTCCAGAAATGCCTTGGTATAAAGTGTTGTTCTCCGCTTATTCAAAAGAACAAAAAAGACATGCATTAGAAGCACTAGATAAAGTAAATATTCTTGATAAAGCATATAATCGTGTAGATGAATTATCTGGTGGTCAGATGCAAAGAGTAGCTCTTGCTCGTACTTTAAATCAAAAACCATCTATTATATTAGCTGATGAACCAGTAGCATCTCTTGACCCCATAATGGCTGATGCTGTTATGTCTGATTTTAAACGCATTAATCAAGAACTAAATATATCTATTTTATTAAATATTCACCATGTTGATCTAGCCTTAAAATATGCCACTAGGATTATAGGTATTCGTAAAGGTCATATTGTATATGATGGCTTAGCTAAAGATTTAGATAAAGAAACTTTAAAGGCTATTTATAAAGGCAATATGGAAGAGGCCAACGCATGAAAATATCATTATTTGATCGTATTTTCAAGCCAAAGAAAATACAATTGCCTAATGGTCATTATGTTTTTAAACCATTTAGTCGTATTCCTTTTATTTTAATTGCTTTATTAGTGGTTGTTATTATTTCCGCTAAAATGACCAATTTTCAATTTTCCGTTTTAATTAATCGTTTCAATCAATTTACAGTTATTTTAAATAAAATATTTCATCCAAATATGAAGTATTTTTCAAAAGTAATTAATCCCTTAATTGAAACCATTCAAATGTCTGTTGCTGGTACAATAGTAGGTTGTTTAATTGGTTTACCATTAGCTATTTTAGCTTCTAGTAATATTAATAAAAATAGACCTACTTTATTACTATTTCGCTTTTTTCTTTCTGTCTTAAGATCTGTTCCTTCTTTAATTTATGCTTCTATTTTTGCTTTAGTTTTTAGTTTAGGAACATTGGCAGGTACTGTTGCCATTATCGTTTTTACCGTTGGTATTGTAGCAAAAATGCTTTATGAAAGTATTGAAACAATAGATATGGGACCTTATGAAGCAATGTTATCATTTGGAGCAACTTCATTTAAAGCCTTTTGGACAGCTTGTATACCACAAATTCTACCAACCTATCTTGATGATTGTTTATACTGTTTTGAATTAAATGTTCGTGCTTCAGCTATTTTAGGATATGTTGGTGCTGGTGGATTAGGTATCTTAATTCGTGAAAGAACAGGATTTAGAGCTTATAGTGATTTAGGTATGATTCTCTTATCTGTTTTCATTGTTGTTTGGCTCATCGATTTTGTGAATAATATGATTCGCAAAAAACTTTCTTAAGGAGGCTATTATGTACCAAAGAATCGAACAAACACTAGATGCTCAACCAAAAAAAGCATTATACTATGTCTTGATATTTGTTGCTATTTGTTTAGCTTTATTATGGGGATCTTCTTCAATGCGCTTTCATGGTTTTACAGAAGCTGGTTTAAAAGTTGCTCGGGGAGTAATTAATGGTATCTTTCACCCTAATTGGTCATTAATTTTTGATCTTAGCGAAAATGGTATTCCTTATTTAATTTTACAAACAATAGCTATTGCTATTTTAGGAACAATTATTGGTGCTATTTTAGCTATTCCTTTTAGCTTTCTTGCTTCATCAATGATTTTTCCAAAGCCAATACCATATATATTTCGTGCTATTATCCTATTAATCAGAACTATTCCGGCTTTAATATGGGCTCTTGTTTGGATTCGTGTTACCGGACCGGGTCCCTTTTGTGGGGTTATTACACAGGCTATTTGTTCAATTGGCATGATTTCAAAAATGTATATAACTGCTATTGAAGATATTGATACAGGTATTTTAGAAGCATTAGATGCTATTGGCTGTACAACTTTTCAAAAAATAAAGGTCGGAATTTTACCTCAATTAAGTGCTTCTTTTATTTCTACAGCTATCTATCGCTTTGACATTAATCTTAAAGATGCAACCATTTTAGGTATTGTCGGTGCTGGTGGTATTGGTTCACCGCTATCCCAATCTATTTCTAATAGCCGATGGGATGCAGTTGGAGCTTTCTTATTATCATTAATCTTATTAGTTATTTTAATTGAGTATTGTTCAACTAAAATTCGATCTCGCTTAGCACATGGAAAAAAATAAAATTATTTAGATTATATTAATAAAAGCAGAAGATACAAATTGTCTTCTGCTTTTATTAATATCTCTTTTATTCGGTATAATAATCTATCAATTGTTTTCTTAATTTATCACTAATACTAAATTCTTTTTTAAAATAATTAGACCATGTACCATAACGATCTAATACCGATTTTAAAATAGCTTCTCCCATCTCTTTTTTAACGCCACAAGTCTCTACAATAACTTCGTGTAATTCAGGATGCTTTTTTATAATTTTTTGATGATTAACATAAGCTTCATCAATATATTTTTTACGATATTCATTTGATAAAATATAATCTTGCATGATCTTATCTTCATTAACATCAAATAATGCTAAAATCACCATTGCCATTACACCAGTACGATCTTTACCGCTTGCACAATGAAATAAAAAAGGTACTTTTTTTGTTTTTATCAACTCCATAACTTGCTTTAAATAAGGATTTGCAAAAGGCATATTTTCATAATATTTAATTCTTAGTTCTCTTTGTTCTACACCTTTTTCTCCTACACTCAACATACCATGCCAACAAAAGTTAATTTTATCCATATATAATGGTTTAAAATCATCAAAATAAATAATTGGAATTGCTAAATCTGGATCTGGATTTTGCTCTCTTTCTTTTTTGCTACGTAAATCTATGATTGCTTTTAGATCTAATTTTTTAATTTCTTCAAGTTCTTTATCATTAAACGTATTTAAACCTGCTGATCTAAAAAAAAGCCCTTTTTTTATTTTTTTACCACTATTTGTTATAATATTTCCTAAATCTCTTAGATTTATTTCTTTTCTGATTTTATTCATGCTTTAATCATATCATAAGGTTGTATAATTAAGTAATTGAAAGGATTTATTCTATGAAAAGAATACGCATTTTAGCCACTTCTGACGTTCATGGTACTATTTTACCAACTCAATATTCTAATGGATTATCTGTTTATCAAGGATTAGCTCGTTTAAAAACACTTATTGATTCCTTAAAAGATGAAAACACAATTTTAGTTGATAATGGTGATGCTATCCAAGGATCTGCTCTTACTCGTCATCATTATCACTTTCATAAGGATGAAGTAAACCCAATGACAAAAGCTATGTCTAAGCTAGGATATGACTTTATTAATTTAGGTAATCATGACTTTAATTATGGGCAAAAAGCTCTAGCTATTCACTTAAAAAATGTCCACGCTCCATGTCTTTGTGCTAATGTTAAAAGAAAAGGATTATCAATAGGCTTAAATTATGCCATCAAGGTAGTTGATGGCATTAAACTAGCTTTTTTTGGCTTAGTAACTTCATATACTCCAACTTGGGAAAGTAAACAAAATATTCTCGGTTTAGAATTTATTGATGCTTACAAATGTGCTAAAAAAACAGTTGAATATATTAAAAAATTAGAAGAACCAGATTATATTATTTGTTTATATCATGGTGGCTTTGAACGAGATTTAAAAAATGGTGAATTGATTGAACAAGATCGTGGTGAAAATCAAGCTTATCGCATGCTGAAAAATATTCCGGAAATAAATATTTTAATTAGTGGACATCAACATCGATCTTTAGCTGGTAAAATTTTTCATACAACTTACACGCAAACTAAAGATAAGGGACAAGAATTAGCCGTAATTGATATTTTTCCTGAAAGTCATCAAATTGAAAGCCAAGTCTTACGCAATAATTTACCTGCCAATCAAGAATTTATTGATCTTGTTTCCAAAGAAGAACAAGAAACACAAGATTGGTTAGATAGTGTTGTCGGTAAATCTAAAATTGATTTATCGATTAAAGATCCATTTACCGCTCGTAAAGAAAAAGCAGCTATTGTTTCTTTTATTAATCAAATACAAATGGAAACAACACATTCACAATTGGCATCTTCAGCTATTTATGATGGAGCTATCGGTTTTGGTAAAATAATTACCATGCGTGATATTATTACTACTTATATTTATGATAATACTCTTATTGTTAAAAAAATTAATGGTCATCAACTACGTTTATATTTAGAAAAATGTGCTTCTTATTGGACAATTAAAGATAATCAGATACAAGTTTCGGAATCTTTTATATATCCTAAAGTAATGAATTATAATTATGATATGGTTGATGGTGTTGATTACACCATTGATCTTAACAAACCAATAGGTCAACGTATTACAAAATTAATATATCAAGGAAAAAAGGTCGAAAATAATGATGAATTTACTATTTCTTTAAATAGTTATCGGGCTCTTGGAGGAGGAGATTTTGATATGCTAAAAGATGCTCCCGTTATCCAAAATGATAGTATTGATTTTGCAGATTTAGTTACTAATTATTTAAGTAAACACCCGGTTATTGATTTTATACCTCGTAAAAATATAGAAATTTTAAAATAGTCATATAAAAAGTGAAACCTAAAGTTAGATAATAACTTAGAAATTCACTTTTACTACGACTATTTTTTTTCAGGTAAATAAAATATCTGTTCACCATCTTTCGATAACATATAATTTGATCGAGCATAGCTTTGAATATAATCAGGGTCTTTTAACTTTTCTTTTTCTAAATTTAATTGACTATTTTGATCTTTAACTTCTTGTAATTTTTTCCGTGCGTCTTTTAATTGAGCTTTTAAATCAATATTTATCTTAATTTGTTGAAAAACTTGTACTAACATAAAAGCCATTACTGCAAAAAGACTTATCTTAATTAAAGGTCTAATTTTTTTATTTTTCTTCTTATTTGCCATAATAACCTCATTTAGAATGTATCATGAATTAATATTTTCAGCAAGTTGACACTTTTTTTCAGAAATAATCTCATAAAGCTCTATGTTATCTTTCTTCCTTTTATTTTCTTGTAGTGATAAAACTCGCACGCATATAACTCTTGAACCATATTGAATCTCTAATTTATCACCAACTTTAATCTCGTGACTTGGTTTTACAACTCGATCATTAATCTTAACTCTTTCATTTAGTGCTAATTCTTTTGAAACAGTTCTTCTTTTTAAAATGCGTGCTACTTTTAAATATTTATCAACTCGCATCTTTTTTTGCCTCCTTTGCTAAGTAAATAGCTTTAATACATGTTTTTAAACTTTCTTTTTTAGAAATAAGAACAATTATTGAATAATTCAAATATTTCAATTGAATATCTTTTGATAAATGAGAATATAAATGAAATAAGCGTACTCCATCTAATTGTTGTGAAAAAGAAGAACTAAAAGTTATTTCTCGATAATTACCAATTTCTTGGTAATGTTGAATATCTTTATCAGATAATGCTAAATCAAATTCTTTTTTATCAAAAATCATTTCTACTTCTTTTGGTAAATGACCATATTGATCTTTAATTGCCTTTTTATATTCTTCTAACTGTAAATTATTCTGAATTTTTTCTATTTTTTGATATAAATCTAATTTATCATAATCATCCGTCACAAAATCTTTAGGAAGATAAGAAGAAACTTGAATATTATTACTTGTTTTAACTTCTTGATCAATAACTTCTTTTTTATTTTTCTTTGCGATAATTGCTTTTTCAAGCATTTCAATATACATATCAATACCAACTGTATTAATAAATCCTGACTGAGAAGATCCTAATAAATCACCAGCACCTCGAATAGTTAAATCACGCATAGCCACTTTATAACCAGAGCCTAATTTAGCAAATTCTTTAATTGTTTGTAATCTTTTTTGGGCTATTTCAGATAATTGACTACGGGGAGGAATCAACAAATAGGCATAAGCTATTCGATTAGATCTGCCAACTCTTCCTTTCATTTGGTAAAGTTGTGATAAACCAAAATTTTGGGCATTTTCAATAAAAATAGTATTGGCATTAGGTATATCAATACCATTTTCCATAATTGTAGTTGTAATTAAAATATCTATTTCTCGCTTTTTAAAGTGAAACATCGTATTTTCAATCTCATCACGGCCTAACTTACCGTGAATGACAGCAATACGTGCATCTTTAAGATCATTTTGTAATTGCCGTGCTAAATTATAAATTAGATTAATATTATTGTACAAATAAAAAACTTGTCCTTTTCTTGATAATTCTTTTTGAATAGCATCAATAATTAGAGCTTTATTTTTTTCGACAATATATGTTTGTACAGAATAACGATTTAAAGGTGGTGTTTCTAATTGTGACAAAGATCGAATACCAATTAATGACATTTGTAAAGTTCGAGGAATCGGAGTTGCACTTAATGATAATACATCAATACCACTTTTTAATTCTTTAATACGTTCCTTGTGTTCTACGCCAAAACGATGTTCTTCATCTATTACTAATAAACCTAAATCAGAAAAAACAACATCCTTTGATAATAAACGATGTGTACCAATTAAAATATCTATTTTATGTTTTTTCAAGTCAGCTAATATTTTTGATTGTTTTTCGGTACTAACTAATCTATTTAACATTGCCACTCTAACTGGCCAATTTTGATATCGCTTTTTAAAAGTATCATAATGTTGTTCTGATAAAAGTGTTGTTGGGCATAACAAAGCTACCTGTTTATGATCAAAAACAGCCTTAAAAGATGCTCGAATAGATAATTCCGTTTTACCAAAACCAACATCACCACATACTAAACGATCCATTGGTTTATCACTTTCCATATCTTTTTTGATTTCAACCATGGCATTTAATTGATCTTTTGTTAGTTCATATGGAAATTCTGCTTCAAATTTTTGCATTTCATCTGTATCTTTACTAAAAGCAAAGCCAATATTCTGTTTTCTATTAGCATATAATTCTAAAAGACGATCAGCTATTTCTTCAACATTTTTAGTTAATTTTTTCTTTGTTTTCTCCCAATCACCTGAACCTAGTTTATTTAATTTAGGTACAATTCCTTCCCGAGAAACAAATTTACGAACTAATTTAAATTGTTCTAAAGGCACTAATAATTCAGCATTGGCACGATAAATAATCCTTAAAAAATCACGTTTAACATTATTAATTTCTCTTGTTTCAATACCTACATACTGACCAACACCATAATTAGCATGAACAATATAATCACCAACCTCTAACTCCTGATATTCCTGAATAACTTTAGCTATTCTAAACTTATTTTCATATCTTCCTTGGCGATGATGAATTTCAAAAAGTTCACGAGCTGTATATACAGCTAAATCGATATCTGCTAGATAAAAACCTTGCGTCCAATTAGCTTCATAAATATATAAACCAGGATTATTAACAGTTTCATCAATTAAATAACTATACTTTAGATTATTATCATTTAAAACTTTTTTAACCAGTTGTTCTTCTTTTTTATTTAAAACAAAAACTGTAGATGTTTGTCTTTGCGTTAGTTGAATTCTTTTTTCTAAATTTTCATTTGGTAAATGAATTTCTTCTATTTGGGATATGTTATCACCAAAGCTATCACCATAATATACTTTGTTTTTTAAAGTAATAACTTCCAGATCATGCCACAAATTAAATGTTGCTAAAAATTTATTTTCTTGACTTAATTCTTGAATATAAGAAATGGTATCTTTTTGTAAACGTTTAATTGCTTCAAAACATAATAATTTATCAGCAATAAATATTTCCACCTGTGGCATATAATCGTTAATAGATGCTAATTTATCCAATAAAGAATAGTAAAGGTACATGCTTTTATCAAATAAATGTCTTTCCATTGAAGCTATTGTTTGACTTAATTCATCTTGTAAAAAAGGATTTAATTGATCCGACCATTTTTGTTGTATTTTATGTTTTATTTCCCCTATTTGTTCATCATTAAATAAAACAATCGAAGCCGGAATAATTTCTACATCATCAATTTGACATATCGTCCTTTGTGAATTTTCATCAAAAAAACGAATTGATTCTATCTCTTGGTCAAAAAACTCTACTCTTATAGGATGATCATAATTAATTGAATAAACATCAACTATTCCTCCTCTAAAAGAAAAAGTTAATGGTTGATCAACATGAGCTTGTTGTTGATATCCACCAGCCAATAATCTTTCTTTTAATTCATTCATTGTATAAGAATAATTTTTTTGTAAATGAATAGTTGCTTTAGCAAATTGATTGGGTAAGGGAAGATATCGCAAATAAGCAGCTGGACAAGTAACTACTACTTGTTTGTAATTTTTCTGTAATGAAAATAAAGTATCAACTTGTTGAGCTCTTAATTCTGGTGATGTAGCAATAGCTTCCACCCGTAAACTTTCATCACTGGCAAATAAAGAACATTCATCATCACTTAAAAAAGATAATAGACGTTCATACAATTGTTGAGCTAAATAAAGATTAGGTTTTAAAATGATTATTGGTCTTGGATTTTGTTGATAAGAAGTTGCAATTAAAAGTGCCTCTTGAATTAGAGAAGAAATAGTGATTGGTGATTTTCTTGCTGTAAATTCTTGAATAGCAACATTATTTTCAAGTTTTTTATATAACCAATTAGGAATTGCCATGCTTACTCCTTACTTTGTACTATACGATAAAAATACAATACTAATTTTTAACTTGACTATTAAAGTCATTCATTACTTTATCCATTTTTTCATTTAGCCAATTAAAAGATGCTTGGGCAGCTCTCTTTATACAATTTTCAAAATCTTCTCTTTCATTTGGTAAAACAGGTGATAAAACCCAATCAGGAACTTGATCATGATGACCACTTTGACAATGACCAACTCCAATACGGATACGTGGTATATCCTGACTTGCTAAATATAGTTGGATCGATTTCATACCTTTTTGACCCCCACTTGAACCTTGTTTTCGTATGCGTAAAACACCAACCTTTAAATCCATATCATCATGAATAACTAAAATATCTGTTAACTTTATTTTATAAAAACGAACTGCTTCTGATACAGCAATTCCCGATTCATTCATAAATGTTTGTGGTTTCATTAAAATAACTTGTTGACCATTTATAACTGTTTGTGCAATTAATGCATGCCATTTTTCTTGTTTAACTTCAACATGACAAATTTTAGCTAATTCATCTATCACCAAAAAACCGCTATTATGCCTTGTTTGCTCATATTTTTTACCAGGATTACCTAAACCAACAATTAATTTCATTTATGATCCTCATTTTCTACATCGGTTAATTTTTCCATAACCATCGTTTCATTTATCTTTTCTGCATTTTCTTTGCTTGTAGATAAATCTAAATGAAGATTATTTACAAATCTTTTACAAGCACCTGATAAATTAAAACAATGTATTTGATTGATATATTTTGCATATGCTTCTTGATCATTTTTATCTTTTGCTATTTTAGCTAACAAAGAAACGCAAATCGCCTTATATATGCCAATCATAGCTTTATAATACTTAATATTTTCATATTCACCATTAATAATCATTTGATAAAATTTTTGCCCTTTATCTTCTTCTGATAAATATAATTTTTTAGCTTCTAAACCTATTTGTGTTACCATTGATGTCTCTGTTTTTTTAATAATAGGACATAACTTCTCAAAAAAAGGTGAAATAAGTTCTTTATGCCCATTTCCATATAAGATATTTGGAATAGAAATATATAAAAAGAAAAAACTATCTTCGTTTGCTTCAAGTACAAATTGATCTTGTTTTTTACTCAATAAAAGATCAGGTTTTAATTCTGATAATACCTTCATCAATTCTTCATAATCTTCATATATTGCTAAACCCCACATTTTTAAAACTTCTGTTTTCTGTAAAAAAACAGGATTCTTTACTTGAAATTTTTTTTCTAAAGAATATATTTTTTGATTAAAAATTTCTTTATTGCCAACATTTGACATTGTTTCAATTAAAGCTTTATTTTTTTTGTTTTGTTGATTAGCATATATGATTTTAATAATTAAATACAATATCAAAACCCACATTACTATATTAAGAATTACTGACATTATTTTTGGCATGTTAATTATCCTCCATTTGTATTCATTATTATTATACAGTACAATAGCAAAGACAAACAGAAAGGAAAGTTTTATGACTAATTTACCTAGAAAAAAAATGAATTTAACACTGGTAGCTAAAAGTATTATTGGTTTAGGTATTATTGTTTTACTATGTTCTACAGTTGTTTTGTATAATCCGCAACTAACAAAACCAAAAGTGGAAAATAAAATATTAAAGACTAAAGATACTAAAGATATAACCCTTCCTGTTGCTTTAACTGATCCAGCAAGTGTTACTGTTTTAGTTGATAAAAAACACGGTTTAAGTAAGGAATATATTCCAGAAAATTTAACTGCGCCATATCTTAATAGTACAGCAGATGTTATTCAATTAAGATCTGATGCAGCTACTTCAGCTAAAGCTATGTATGACAAAGCAAAAGCTGAATCAATACCTCTCTTTTTCACTTTTGGCTACTTAAGTTATGCACAACAAAAAGATTTTTATGAAAATCAAGTTTCTTTACGTGGTAAAGAAGAAGCAAGTAAATCCATTCCTAAACCAGGCTTTTCTGAAAATCAAACAGGCTTAGCTTTCGATGTTACAGATACAGCTAATGGTAATAATAATCTGCAATTCAAAGATACTACTACTTTTAAATGGTTGTGTACGCATGCTCATGAATTTGGTTTCATTCTCCGTTATCCAGAAAATAAAGAAAAATTTACTGATTATAACTTTATGCCTTGGCATTGGCGTTTTGTTGGGATTGATACAGCTCAAAAAATGTTTGCTAAAGGAGGAGTTAATTTAACTTTTGAAGAGTATTTCCAAATTCAAAAGTAGATTGACACTAACTGATGTTTTGTCTATAATTATCTAGCAATGTTTTCAATTATGTAAAAATGTATTGGAGGTGGCATGATGAAGAGAACATACCAACCAAGCAAAAGAAAAACAAAAGCTACCCATGGTTTCAGAGCTCGTATGGCTACTAAAGGCGGACGTCAAGTTCTGGCTAGACGTAGAGCAAAGGGAAGAAAGGTTTTATCTGCTTAAGTCACCTATAGGTGACTTTTTATTTAAATTATGAAAAAGAAAAATAGAATCAGAAAAAAAGAAGAATTTCAAAAATTAATTCATGGTGCAAAAAAAAATATTAATCCTTCTTTTGTTATTTATTTTATTAGTAAAAAAGATAAAGAAGCAAGAATCGGTATTTCTGTTCCTAAAAAAATTGGTAAAGCTGTGAAACGTAACTTATACAAGCGACAAGTAAGGATGATGTTAGAAAAAATAATTAATTTTACAGATTATCCTTATGATATTGTCATAATTATTCGCTTTGCATATCCTAATAAGTCTTTTGAAGAAAATCAAAAACTATTGGAAAGAAGCTTAATTAAAGATATAATTTAAATATTATACAAGGAGTTTTTATGAAATTATCAACACGTACCAAAAAACTAATAGCTTTGGCTTTATTTATTGGCATTCTCGTAACTACAACAGGCTGTTCTGTTCCTCGTGATGCTGCTAAAAATGTTATTTTAATCAAAAATGATACGTCTTTCTTTTATGTTTTTCAAAATGAAAGTTGGTTTCAAGCTATTTTTGTATGGCCAGTTGCTTGGCTTATCAATCATCTTTCAACACTTATTGGCGTTGGAGGATCAATTGCTCTTGTAACAATTGTTATTACTGTTTTATTATCTCTAGCTACTTTCAAATCACAAGTAACTATGCAACGAATGCAGCAAATTCAACCAGAACTAAATAAAATTCAAAAGAAATATGAAGGAATGACCGACAACGCTTCGAAAATGCGGATGGCGCAAGAACAACAAGCTCTTATGAAAAAGAATGATCTTCATATGGGATCAATGTTCTTAGTTCAACTACTTCAATTTCCAATTATTATGGCTATGTTCTTTGCCATTCAAAGATCACAAGCAGTAGCTACCGGTTCATTCTTAGGAATGGAATTTCAATTAACACCATTGCAAGGATTACAAAATTTAATGCATGGGCAATTATCAAATATTTCTTATATCATCTTATTTTTACTGATGATTTTATCTCAGTTTGCTTTGATTAAGTTACCGATGGAATTACAACAACGAAAAAATGAAAAAGAAGCTTTAAAACATCATCGTCGTCCAGAGGTTGTTAAAAATGGTAGTCAACAAGCTATGACACAATATATGATGGTAGGAATGGTTGCTATATTTGGTTTGACTTGGTTCTCTGGAATGTCATATTATTGGCTTGTTCGTAATATTGTTGATATTGCTAAAACAATTGTTGTTCAAAAGAAAATTGATAAACAGGGAGGCAAGTAATGAAAATTTATATTGGTGAAAATTTAAATGTAATTTTAGAAGAAGCTGCTCAAGAATTATCAATTGATAGAGAGTTATTGCAATACTCAATTCTTCATCAAGATGAAAATGAAGTACAAGCATATGTCTATACAACTGATGATATTAAAGAATTTTTATTTAATTATTTAGGTGATTTCTTCACTGAAATAGACTTAGATATTGAAGTTTCCATCGAAGAATTATTTAACAGTTATCATGTTAATCTAAATGCTGAAAATAATGCTATTTTAATTGGTAAACAAGGGCGAACATTACAAGCATTTAATATTCTTATTAAATCAGTTGTTAATGCTGTTTTTAAGCGACATATAGACGTCGTAATTGATATTAATCATTACAAAGAAGATCGTTATGCAAAAATTAAATCATTAGCTAAGAGAATAGCTCGCCAAGTACAAGAAAGTCATGTTGATGTTGCTTTAGATCCAATGCCTAATGATGAAAGAAAAGTAATTCATAAAGCTCTTAGTGATTGGGAAGGTATTTCTACAGAATCAGAAGGAGTCGGAGCTCAACGTCATATCTGCATTCGCTTTCATAAAGAAGATGTTGAAGAAATTCCTAATATGTCTTTATAAGATACAAAGATTAATTAAAGTCGAAAATCAAAATTTCGACTTTTTATTTTCTGAAAATATTTTGTTGATTATATAAAATTAAATATTTTTCTTTATAACTTTTTAAACACTATAAAAGTTATACTTTTCAACAATTGTGGATAATTGTTGAAAAGTATTATAAGTGCTTTATTTATCTATCTTTTTTAATTGTGGAGTGTGTTAATTCAAACTTTTAAATTATCTTTTTTATCATGATTATCAACATTCTCCACAGTTGATTATTTTATCAACAATTTATCCACAATCATATTTTGTGGAATATGTGGATAAATAATTCAAATACAATAACCAATTATTCTTTATTTAATTTTTAATTGTGGATAAAATAATTATCCACAATTTTTCTCTTTTTTTATTTTTTATTTCGTCTTAAAATAGTTAAGACTCTTACATAAAGGTGAATCTTATGAATCAAATCCATGATCAAACTTTAAAAAAAATTTGGCAAGAAATATTAATAGATCTTCGTGAAAAATCTTCACTGGATAATATTTTCTTTACAACATATCTTTATCCTTCATATTTATATTCTTTCGATAATGAAAAAGCTATTTTAGTAGCAGATAATTTAATCTCTTATAAATGTATTGAAACATCTGCTTTAAAAGATATTATTACTTTATTTAAAGCTAAATATGATGAATTAGAACCTACTTTTTATATTCAATTAGTTCAAAAAAAGGATATTAGTACTGTTACAACTAATATTCCTTTAGATTATGAATCTAATTTTTGTTCATCAACTATTCAAAAAGATCGTACTTTTGATAATTTTGTAATTGGTGACTGTAATCGTGAGTCACAAGCAGCTGCTTATGCGGTTGCTTTAAATTCCGGTCAACTTTGGAATCCTTTATTTATTTATGGAAATAGCGGTTTAGGTAAAACTCACTTATTAATGGCAATTGCTAATTATATTCAAACTCATCAACCAGAAAAAAAAGTCTATTATACAGAATCTACTAAATTTGTTGAAACAGTTGTTAAAGCTATCCAAGATGGTAATATTGATGCATTTAAAAGATACATGTATAATCTTGATATTTTACTCATTGATGATATTCAATTTTTAGCTGGTAAAGAAAAATCACATGAAGTTTTTTTCACTATTTATGAAGAAATGGTAAATAATAAAAAACAAGTTTGTATTGCTTCTGATCGTGAACCACGTGATATTAAAGGTCTTGAAGCACGTCTAACATCACGTTTTTCAAATGGTTTAACATTAGGTATAGATTCACCGGAATTTGAGACAGCTAGAGCTATTTTAAATCAAAAAATAAAATCTAATGATAATTCTATTGATGAAGAAGGAATGAACTATATTGCTTCTAATTTTGCTGGTAATGTTCGGGAATTAGAAGGGGCTTTAAATCGTGTCTTATTCTATGCTATTCAATTTCAACCAAATGATGATGTTATACACTTTGAAACAGTTATGAATGCTCTTAAAGCACAAGCTGCTAAAACAACAAATGCTGGTTTAAACGCTAAAAAAATTATTCGTATTGTAGCTGATTATTATGGCTTAACAACGCAACAGATTAAATCTCGTAGTCGAACTAAAAATATTGCTAATGCCCGACATATTGCGGTCTATTTATGCCGTAAATATTTAGATTTACCATATATTAAACTGGGTGATGAATTTGGTGGACGTGATCATTCAACTATCATGTCAGCAATATCTAAAGTTGAAAAACAAATAAAAATAGATAAACTTTTTTCTAATGCAATTATGGAGTTAGAAAAATCTATTCGACAATAATCCACTAATTTTCCTCTATCTTTTTTAAGCAAAAATACAGTAAAATTAAGTATGGAATAAAAGTTATCCACTTTTCCACAGTCTTAATAATAATTTATAAATATAATTATAAAAAAAGGAGCTCATTTATGAAATTTTCAATTGAAAAAAATCCATTTGTTTTAGCTTTAAGTGAATTAAGTCATGCAGTATCTTCAAATTCTCCACAAGCGGCTTTACGAGGTATTAAAATAGATGTTTTAAAAGATACTTTAATTTTAACTTCTAGTGATGCTGATATTTCAATGCAAAAAAAATTAGTTGCTGATGAAAATAATCATTTATTAATTGCAAAAGAAGGTCATCTTTTAATAGAAGCTAAATATCTTTTAGAAATTGTAAGAAAATTAGATAGTTCACATATATATGTCGAAATAGTAGATGGAAATTATACTCAGTTTAAAGGTGATAAAGCTATTTTTAAAATCAATGGTATGAATGTTAATCAATATCCAGATATTGATTTTAGTGATATTGATAAACAAATAGAAATTGATAAAAAAGATTTTATTGATATTATTGAACAAACTACATTTGCTTGTTCAAAACAAGATTTAAGACCTGTTTTACCAGTTTTAACAGGTGTTAATTTTAAATTAGTAAAAAACAATTTAGTTTGTACAGCAACTGATTCTTTTCGCTTAGCTCGCAAATTAATAAATATTGATAGTAATTTTGAATTTAATGTTACTATTCCTGCTAAATCATTAATTGATGCAAAGAATACTATTTTACAAAATAGTGATAAAAAGGTTATTTTATCTGTCAATTCAACAAAAATTCAAATTAAATCAGCAAATATGATTTTTCAAAGTCGTATTTTAGATGGTGATTATCCTTTAACAGAACAATTAATTCCAACTACATTTATGACTAAATTAGAAATTAGTCGTCAGGATTTATTAAGAGCTATTGATCGTACTTCTTTTTTGAAAACAGAAGATGTTAAAGAAAATCGTTTACAATTAATAAAAAATAATTGTATTCTAACTAGCAGTTCACAAGAAATTGGTGAATCAAGAGAAGATTTAGTAGCAACTTATGAAGGTAAAGATCTTGATATTTCATTTGATGGTAATTTTGTAATGGATGCTTTGAAAGGATTACATGGTGAAAAAGTTTTAATTCAATTCAAAGGAACAATGAAAGCCTTTATTTTAGAGACAAAAGATGATCCAACAACGATCCAATTAATCCTTCCTTTGCTTGCTCATAATTCTTAGTTATAATCATTAGAAAAGGCTTGAAATCTATCGTTTTAAGCCTTTTTTATGTTATAATTTAAAGCGTATCATACTTGGAAAGTAGGTAAAATGAAAGTAGAAAAAAAAGCTTTTATAACATTACAAGATTATCTGAAAAAGAATAATTTAGTACAAACAGGTGGTGAGGCTAAAATACTTATTCAAACAGGAAAAGTTTTTGTTAATGAACAAATAGAATTGCGAAGAGGTAAAAAATTAAAGCCTGGCGATCAAATTAAATTTAAAAATAAAGTGTTTGTGGTTGAAGATGTATATTAAGCAATTAAAACTTTTTAATTATCGAAATTATCAAAGTTTAGATATTTCTTTTAATAAAAAAATGAATGTAATTATAGGTAAAAATGCACAAGGAAAGACAAATTTACTTGAAAGTATCTATTTTTTATCTTTAGCTCGTTCTTTTAGAACTAATGAAGAAAGAACATTAATTAAATATGAAAATGAATTTAGTGATATTTCATGTTTATTATCAGAAAATGATCAAGATAAATATTTACGTTCAATTATTTATCAAAAAGGGAAAAGTTTTTTTATTGGTAAAACAATTATATCAAAGGTTAGTGATTTTATTGGTCAATTAAATGTTGTTTTATTTAGTCCTGAAGATCTTTATTTATTTTCCCAAGCACCTCGTTATCGGCGACGATTTATTGATCAGGAATTAAGTAAATTATCCAAAAAATATTTTTATCATCTTAATTCTTTTCATAAAATTTTAAAAGAAAGAAATAATTTTTTAAAAAATAATTTTGTTGATGAAAAAATGATGGATGTTTTTGATTTTCAATTAGTTGGTGAAGAATATGAAATTATAAAATTAAGATCATCTTTTATTGAGTATATTAATTGTAAAATAAAAGATTTGTTTTATGAAATATCAGGAATGAATTTAAATGTTGAATTAGAAATTAAACATGGTATTGAAACTAATGAAATGAGTAAAGAATGTTTACTTAAAGAACATTATAAATCACGATATAAAGATTTTGAAACGCATACAACAAATGTTGGTATACATCATGCTGATATTAAATTTTTGTTTGATGGTAAAAATATTTTATGGCTTGCATCACAAGGACAGAAACGTTTGGTTATGATTGCTTTTAAATTATCTCTTTTAAAATATATTGAATTTATTTCTAAACGTAAAGCAATTGTTTTATTAGATGATGTTTTAAGTGAATTGGATATTGAAAAACAAAATTATCTTATTAAAAAATTAGATGTTGATTATCAATGTTTTATTACAACAACTAATTTGTTTGAAAAAAGTCAGTCTAAAGAAAGAAAGATCATTGTTGTTGCAAATGGTGAAGTGCAATTATAAGGAGGCTATATGGCAGATATATTAGATAACATGGAAGAAAATAGAGCTGTTTTTAATGAATCTTTAAATATGAAAGTTGATCATACATATGAAGATGATGATATTCAAGTATTAGAAGGATTAGAAGCAGTTAGAAAACGTCCAGGAATGTATATTGGTTCAACTTCTTCACTTGGTCTTCATCATCTTGTATGGGAAATAGTTGATAATGGTATTGATGAAGCGATGGCTGGCTATGCTTCTAAGATAGAAGTTACTGTTGATGAAAATAATGTTGTATCAGTTGAAGATGATGGTCGTGGAATGCCAACTGGAATGAATGAAAAAACAGGTATTTCAACAATTGAAACTATTTTTACTGTTCTTCATGCTGGTGGTAAATTTGGTGGTGGAGCATACAAGGTTTCAGGTGGTTTACATGGAGTAGGAGCTTCTGCTGTAAATGCTTTAAGTGAATTTTTGGAAGTGACTGTTTATCATGATAAAAAAGTTTATTTTGTACGCTTTGAAAAAGGTGGAAAACCAGTTAAACCTTTAGCTGTTATTGGTGAATGTGATGCTAACAGGCATGGATCACTGGTTAGATTTAAAGCTGATGCATCAATTTTTACAGAAACAACAGTTTACGATTTTAATATTTTATATAATCGCATTCGTCAATTAGCATTTTTAAATAAAGGAATTAAATTAATTTTTAATGATTTACGAGAAAAAGATGAAAAAAGACGTCATCACTGCTTTTTATATGAAGGTGGATTAAAAGAATATGTTAAGTATTTAAATGAAAATAAAGAAAAAGTTCATGATACTGTTATTTATTCAGAAGGTTATGAAGATAATATTCAAGTTGAAGTTGCTTGTCAATTTAATACTAGCTATAGTTCATCAATATATACTTTTTGTAATAATATAACCACAATTGATGGTGGTACTCATGAAGAAGGCTTTCGCATGGCTCTTACGCGTATTGTTAATAAATATGCTCGGGATAATAATTTTTTGAAAGATAAGGATGAAAATGTTACCCAAGATGATTGTAAAGAAGGTTTAGCAGCTGTCATTTCAATTAAGCATCCTGATCCACAATATATATCACAAACAAAATCAAAGTTAACTAATACTGAGGTTCGTAAAATTGTTTCTGATATATTTGGTACTCAATTTGAACGTTTTTTGATGGAAAATCCTGCGGAAGCGAAAAATATTATGGCTAAGATAGTATTAGCTTCACAGGCTCGAATAGCCGCTAAAAAAGCCAAAGAAATAACACGTAAAAGTTCTATAAAGGTTGGTTCATTACCGGGAAAATTATCTGATTGTTCTTCTAAAGATCCACAAATTTCAGAAATTTATCTTGTCGAAGGAGATTCTGCCGGTGGTTCAGCAAAAAATGGTCGTGATTCACATTTTCAGGCAATATTACCTTTGCGGGGTAAAATTTTAAATGTTGAAAAAACTAGACCAGAAAAAGCTTTTGAAAATCAAGAAATTCGTTCTATGATTACAGCTTTTGGTGCTGGTGTTCACGATGATGTTGATACTTCAAAATTACGTTATCATAAAATTGTTATTATGACTGATGCAGATGTAGATGGGGCTCATATTAGAACTCTATTATTAACTTTTTTCTATCGTTTTTTAAGACCGGTATTAGAACAAGGTTATATTTATATTGCTCAACCTCCTTTATTTAAAATTCAAAAAGGACAAAATATTCGTTATGCTTATACAGATCGTCAATTAGAAGAAATAAAGAGCGAAATGGGTGATCGTTTAAGTATTCAAAGATATAAAGGTTTGGGAGAAATGGATGCCAGTCAGCTTTGGGAAACAACAATGAATCCTAAAACACGAACTTTGATTCGTGTCACAATAGAAGATGCGGAATATGCGGATCAAAATTTTTCAATGTTAATGGGCGAGGAAGTAGAACCAAGAAGAAACTTTATTTTGGAAAATGCTCATTTTGTTGAAAATTTAGATATTTAATAGGAGGTCAAGATGGCTTTAGATGATTTTATGGAATTTGATGAAAGTAATTTTGATCCAGGTCATATTACTGAAACAGAATTAAGTAAAGAAATTCGGCGTGATTTTTTGGAATATTCAATGTCAGTTATAGTTGCTCGTGCTTTACCTGATGTTAGAGACGGTTTAAAGCCTGTTCAACGGCGGATACTTTTTGCGATGCATGAAATGAATAATGGTCCAGATAAAGCTTATCGTAAATGTGCTCGTATTGTTGGTGATACGATGGGTAAATATCATCCACATGGTGATAGTTCTATTTATGGTGCTCTTGTTTATATGGCTCAAAATTGGAATATGAATGAAATTCTTATTGATGGTCATGGTAATTTTGGCTCGATGGATGGTGATGGGGCGGCAGCAATGCGTTATACAGAAGCAAGAATGTCAAAAATATCTGTTGAACTTCTTCGTGATTTAGATAAAGATACAGTAAATATGATTGATAATTATGATGGTGAAGAAAAGGAACCAACTGTTTTGCCATCACGTTTTCCTAATTTATTAGTAAATGGATCAAGTGGTATAGCTGTTGGTATGGCAACAAATGTTGCACCACATAATTTAAGTGAAACAATAGATGCTGTTATAAACATGATGGAAAATCCTGAAATTTCAACGATAGAGTTAATGCAATATATGAAGGGTCCGGATTTTCCGACAGGTGGTTATATTTTAGGTAGATCAGGTATTCGTAAGGCTTTTGAAACGGGACGTGGTTCAATTATTATGCGTGGTAAGACACATTTTGAAGAAATGAAAAATGGAAAGACACGGATTGTTGTTGATGAACTTCCTTATATGGTTAATAAAGCATCTTTTGTTGAAAGAATAGGTTTTTTAACACGTGAAAAAATTATAGACGGGATTACAGATTTACGTGATGAATCAAATATGAATGGTATTCGAGTGGTTATTGAATTGCGTAAAGATGTTCAAGCAGAAGTTATTTTAAATCAGCTTTATAGATTAACAGCGTTACAGTCTAATTTTGGTGTCAATAATGTTGTTCTGTTTGATGGTGTACCACGTAAAGCTAATATGAAGGAATTATTAAAAGGATATATTGACTTTCAGTTAGAAGTAATTCGCCGTAGAACAGTTTTTGAACTTCAAAAAGCACGAGATCGTGCTCATATATTAGAAGGTTTAAAAATTGCCGTCGATAATTTAGATGAAGTTATATATACGATCCGTAAATCAAAGGATATTCAAGAAGCTTTAAAAAATTTGATGACAAAATTTCCTTTGGATGAGATACAGGCAAAGGCAATTCTTGATATGCAATTTCGCCGTTTGACAGGATTGGAACGTGAAAAAATAGAAAATGAATACCAAGATCTATTATTAAAAATAAAAGATTATGAAGATATTTTATTACATAAAGAAAGACGTATCACAATTGTCAAAAATGAATTGTTAACAATTAAAAATAAATATAGTAAGCCAAGACGCAGTGAAATAATTGATGCTGATGCTGAAATGGATGATGAAGATCTAATACCGGTTGAAGATATTATGATATCTTTATCAAATAAAGGTTACGTTAAACGTTTAAATACAGATACATATGAAGTTCAAAATCGTGGTGGTAAAGGTATTAAAGGCATGAGTTTGAATGAAAATGATAGTATTGAACAAGTTGTTAATATGTCAACACATGATTATTTATTATTATTTACGGATAAAGGTCGTGTATTTCGAATTAAAGGATTTAATATTCCTAATTTTTCTCGAACTTCGAAAGGTATTCCTATAATTAATTTAGTTAAAATAGATAAAGATGAAAAAATAAGAATTATGATTCCTTTAAATAAAAAAGATGAGACTCTTAAATCACTTTTCTTTGTAACTAAAAATGGTATTATTAAACGAACAGAAATAAGTGAGTTTGACAATATTAATAAGAATGGTAAAAAAGCAATCATTTTAAGAGATGATGATGAATTAGCTTTTGTTAAATCAACAAATGGGCAGGCTGAAATTATAATTGCTGGCACAAATGGAAAAGCTGTTCATATACTTGAAAATAAAATAAGATTGCAAGGTCGTAATTCAATGGGTATAAAAGGCTTTAATACAGATGGTTCACAAGTTATAGGTGTTGGAACAAGTCTTGAAGGTAAAAATATTTTAACAATTACAGAAAACGGTATTGGTAAAATAAGTCCATTATCTTCATTTAGAATTACTAATCGTGGATCAAAAGGTGTTATTGCAACTAAGATAAATGATAAAACTGGCAAATTAATTGTTATGAAGGCAATTCAAAATAATAAAGATGTAGTTATTATGACAGAATCAGGAATAGTTATCAGAATTGCAAGTGAACAAATAAGTGAAAGTTCACGAAATAGTCAAGGTGTACGTTTAATTAAAGTTGATAATGATAAAGTTTCAAGTGTTGCGATAGTTGATAAGAAAGATGATGAAAATTTTAATGATAATCAAAACACACAATAAGCAGTCTATTTGTTTTACTGATATTAAAAAAAACCTCTAAATATTAAGTTTATTTACATCAATAAAAAAATATATTATATTTTTTTAGCAGATAACCATTGACAGTGCTAAAAAATATAATATAATAATGATGTAAGGAAAATATCCTTAGGAGGTATAATATGAATACATTAGCAAGAAGAAATAGTTTTGATGAATTATTTGAGGATATGTTTGGAAGAACAAACAACAATGATGCTTATGGTTTAATGAAAACTGATGTTTGCGAGAAAAATGGTTCTTATTTATTGGATATGGAGATTCCTGGTGTTAAAAAAGAAGATATAAAAATTAGCTTATTTAATGGTGATTTAACAATAGAAGTAAGTCGCAAGAGTCATAAAGAAGAAAAGAATAGTGAAGGAAAAGTTATTCGTCAGGAAAGATTCTCTGGATCTTCAAGTAGAACATTCTATGTTGGTACAGCAATTACAGAAAAAGATGTAAAAGTTAAATATGAAAATGGTATCTTACATATTGAATTACCAACTGAGAAACAAAAAGAAGTCGAATCAAGAAAGTTGATTGAAATTCAATAATTTAAAAAATAAATACATTGTTTCACGTGAAACAATGTATTTTTTTATGCTATAAAAAGCATAGTGAATGTGCTATCATAGATGGTGAAATAGTGCTTTAAAGAGGTGAATTAAGATGATTGATATTGAACTTATTAGAAAAAATAAAGAAGCTGTTAAAGAAAATATAAAGAAAAAATTTCAAGATAATAAATTACCTTTAGTTGATGAAGTTTTTGAATTAGATAAAAATTATCGTTTAGCAAAAACACAAGGTGATAATTTACGAGCAGATAGAAATCGTATTTCAAAGGAAATAGGTTTATTTATGCGAAATAAAGATTTGCAAAAAGCAGAATTAGCTAAAACAAAAGTTAAAACGATAGATATTGAAATTCAAAAATTGGAAAAAGAAGAAGAAAAGATAGCTAAAGAAATTCATGAAAGAATGATGGTTATACCAAATATAATAGATGAAACAGTTCCAATCGGTAAAGATGATTCAGAAAATGTAGAAATCGAAAAATTTGGTAATCCTTTTGTACCTAATTATGAAATACCATATCATGCTGATATTTTTCAAACTTTTGATGGTTTTGATCAAGAAAGTGCTGGTCGTACTTCTGGAAATGGTTTTTATTATTTGCAAGGTGATGTAGCTCGTTTACATTCTTCAATTATTTCATATGCTCGTGATTTTATGATTGATCGTGGTTTTACATATGTAGTTCCACCTTTTATGATTCGTTCAGAAGTTGTAACAGGGGTTATGAGTTTTGAAGAAATGGAAAATATGATGTATAAGATTGAAGGTGAAAATTTATATTTAATTGGAACTTCAGAACATTCTATGATTGGTAAGTTTATGGGTCAAATAATTAAAGAAGATCAATTACCAAAAACTTTAACATCATATAGTCCTTGTTTTAGAAAAGAAGTTGGTGCACACGGTATAGAAGAACGAGGTGTTTATCGTGTACATCAGTTTGAAAAACAAGAAATGGTAGTTGTGTGTCATCCAAGTGAAAGTAAATATTGGTATGATCAGTTATGGAAAAATGCTGTCGATCTTTATCGAAGCTTGGAAATTCCTGTTCGTACTTTAGAATGTTGTTCAGGTGATTTGGCGGATTTAAAGGTTAAATCTTGTGATGTTGAAGCATGGTCACCACGCCAGAAAAAATATTTTGAAGTTGGTAGTTGTTCTAATTTAGGAGATGCTCAAGCACGACGTTTAGGAATTAGAATCAAAGGTGAAAAAGGTAATTATTTTGCTCATACATTAAATAATACAGTTGTTGCAACACCACGAGTGCTAATTGCTTTTTTTGAAAATCACTATCAAGAAAATGGTGATATAACTATTCCGGAAAAATTACAACCTTATATGGGTGGTCAAAAAGTTATTCATCCAAAAGAAAAATAAAAATTGTTTCACGTGAAACAACAGCTTGAAAAAAAGATAAAAATAAAGTAATATATAAGCGGTACAGCAATTGTAAACATGAACTTGGTCAGGATCGGAAGATAGCAGCCATAAATGATTTCATTTGCGTGTACCATTTTAATTATGATAAATAAAGAATATTTTTACATGCAAGAAGCTATTGAAGAGGCTAAAAAAGCATTGGTGGAAGATGAAGTTCCAATAGGATGTATTATTGTTTGTGATGATAAAATAATAGCTTCTGCACATAATAAAAAAGAACAAAAAAATAGAGCTATATATCATGCTGAAATAGAAGCAATTATTTTAGCAGAAAAAGTTAAGAATAATTGGAATCTATCTGATTGTGATATGTATGTTACATTAGAACCATGTATGATGTGTGCTGGTGCCATCTTAAATGCACGCATACGCAGAGTTTATTATGGCACGAAAAGTTTTAAGGCAGGCTTTTTACATACTAAGATAGCATTAGAAAATATTAGGGGTTTAAATCATTATCCCCAAATTATCCCTAATATTTTGCAAGAAAAGTGTGCTGAATTATTACATGAATATTTTTTAAGTAAGAGAAAAAAACAAGTTAAATAGCTTGTTTTTTTGTTATAATTTTGATGGAGATTTTTATGAGTAAGAAAGCTTTATATCAGAAATATCGTTCAAATAATTTTGATGAGGTAATAGGTCAAAATTTTGTTGTTCAAGCAATAAAAAATACGATTAAGCAAAATAAAATAGGTCATGCATATTTATTTTCTGGTCCAAGGGGAACGGGAAAAACAACGATGGCAAGATTATTAGCTAAAGCAGTTAATTGTTCAGCAAATAATGATAAGCCATGTAATAATTGTCCGGATTGTTTGTTAGCAAACAAAGGTATACATCCTGATATTATTGAAATTAATGCTGCTAATGAAACGAGCGTTGATCATATTCGAGATTTAATTGAAAAAACATATTTAGCACCAATGCGAGGTAAATATAAAATTTATATAATTGATGAAGTTCATCAATTATCATCAGCGGCATCTAGTGCTTTACTAAAAATTTTAGAAGAGCCACCAGAAAATGTTATTTTTATTTTAGCTACAACAGATCCACAAAAGTTATTGGCGACTATTATTTCAAGATGCCAAAGATTTGAATTTAATTATGTATCAACATATTTAATAAAAGAACATTTATTAAATATTGCTAAGAAGGAAGAAATTTATCTTAGTGAAGAAGCTGCTTTAGCAATATCAAGAATGGCTAAAGGTGGTGTGCGAGATGCATTATCTATTTTAGAACAGTGCATTTCTTATAACGAAGGAAAAATTGATTATGATTTGATGGAAAAAATATTTGGTCTTATTAGTACTAAAGAAAAAATTAATCTTTTAACAATGATTTTTAAAAAAGATTATGTATCGATTATAAATAAATGTAAAACATATACAGAGAGAGGTACTGATCTAGAAATTTTTTTGACTGATTTAATTAATATAGTGAAAGAAATTGTTGTTTATAGTTCATCAAAGGATAAGTCTATTTTAGAAGTATTAACGCAAAATGAAGTGTCAGAAATAACTTCATATTTCACGAATGATGATTGGTTAAAAATATTAGATTTAATGATTGAATTTAGTCAAAAAATAAAACTTAATAAAAATCCAGAAATATATTTTGAAGTTCTTTGCATTAAAATAAGTCAATTATCATCTTTTAAAATAGAAAACACTAAAACAAATATAGAAAGCAAATTAACTATCACAGCAAAAACAAGTGAAAATATAATGGAGAATAAAAAAGAAGAAATTAATTTTGCACAAAATATAGATTTAACCATTGAAAATATTGTCTCTATATTAGTTGTGTGTGACAAAGAAATAAAAAATGCTGATACTCAAAAACTAAAAGTATCAGAAATATGTAGTACTTTAGAAGATGATCAAATTACGATGCTATTGAAACAACTTGTTCTTGTTGCATCAGGAAAAGAATATATGCTTTTTACAACAAAAAGTGAACAATTGTGTAAAAGAGCAATGGATAAACAATGGCAAAAAAAGTTTTATGTTTTTTTAAAAACAAAATTAAATATCGATAAAGTTCCTTTTGTAATAACAGAAGATTATTTTCAAAAAGCAATTACAACATATAAAGAAAGACGAAAAGATGGAACATTACCAAAGCCTTATAAAATAAATGAATGCTTTGTTGAAAGTAATACATTATCTAAAACAGAAGAAAAACTTTTTGATATATTTGGCAAAGAAAATATTGAGATGAAATAAGGTGAAAAATGAAATATCCAAATAGTTTAAGCTTTTTAATTGAAAAATTAAGACAATTACCAGGTGTTGGCGAAAAAACAGCAGAAAGATATGCTTTTTCTATATATAACATGAAAACAGAAGAGGTTCTATCTTTTGCAAACGCAATGGTTAATATGAAAGAAAATATTAAGACTTGTATGACGTGTGGTAATATGTGTGAAGATGAATTTTGTTCTATTTGTTCATCTACTACTCGTAATAAACAAAAGATATTAGTTGTACAATCAGCAAAAGATATTGTAGCTATCGAAAATATTGGTGAATATGATGGTGTATATCATGTTCTTAATGGGTTAATTTCAACTTCGAAAGGTATTTTACCAACTGATCTTAATATTAATTCTTTATTAAAAAGAGCAGCACAAGCAAGTGAAATAATTTTAGCAACCAGTGCTACTTTAGAAGGCGAAACAACAGCTTTATATTTAACTAAATTATTACACAATCGATATGCAGATCTATTAATTACTAGAATTGCTCATGGTTTACCATCGGGGGGTATTTTAGATTATGCTGATGAAATAACATTGAGTCATGCTTTAGCAGATCGTAGAAAGATGAACGAATGAAAAAAGATATAGAAATTGCAAATGAAACAGTAACAAAAAATATTAAAGATATAGCAAGTCAAGTATCAATTCCTGAAAATGCTTTATTTCTTTATGGTAATGACAAAGCAAAAGTAGACTTAGAATATTTAAAAAATTTAAAGAAAAATAAAAGTCACTTGATTTTAGTTACAGGAATTAATCCAACTAAATTTGGCGAAGGTAAATCGACAGTTACTATTGGCTTGGCAGATGGTTTAAAAGCAAAAAATAAGAAAGTTATGCTTTGTTTACGTGAACCATCAATGGGACCTGTATTTGGCTTGAAAGGTGGAGCGACTGGTGGCGGATATTCACAAATTGTGCCAATGGAATCAATTAATCTTCATTTTACAGGTGATATTCATGCTATAACTTCTGCGCATAATTTAATATCAGCAATGTTAGATAATAGTATTTATCAAGGTAATCCATTAGATATTGATATTGATCATATTGTTTGGCCTAGATGTATAGATATGAATGATCGTTCTTTACGTGATATTACAATAGGTCAAAAAAAGAGTGTTAACGGTGTAGAAAGAGAAGATCATTTTGTTATTACAGCAGCTAGTGAAATCATGGCAATCTTATGTTTAGCAACTTCATTAAAAGACTTACAGAGAAGAATTGGTAACATTTTAATTGCTTATACTAAAGATGATAAAGCTATCAAAGTTAAGGATATTTATGCTGATGGGGCTGCCACAGTACTTTTAAAAGATGCTTTACAACCTAATTTGGTCCAAACATTAGAAGGTACAGCTGCTTTTGTTCATGGTGGTCCATTTGCTAACATTGCCCACGGTTGTAATTCATTAATAGCCACTAAATCGGCTTTAAATTTAGCGGATTATGTAGTTACTGAAGCTGGTTTTGGAGCTGATTTAGGAGCTGAAAAGTTTTTTGATATAAAGTGTCGAGTTGGTCAACTAAAACCATCTTTGGTGGTTATTGTAGCCACAATAAGAGCTTTAAAATTACATGGTGGGGTAAACAGTGAACTTTTGATAGAAGAGAATTTAACTGCTTTAGAAAAAGGCTTATGTAACTTAGAAAAACATATTGAAAACATGAAGTTATATGGTCTTCCAGTAGTTGTTGCTTATAATAAATTTCAAACAGATACAATAAAAGAAATGACATTTTTAAAAAACTGGGCCCAGAAAAAAGGATATGATCTAGCTTTATCTGATGGTTATACACAAGGATCAAAAGGTATGATGGCGTTAGTTGAAAAAGTGCTATCATCTTGTGATAATAACAATAATAATTTTCATTATTTATATGCATTAGAAGAAACGGTTGAAGAAAAAATAAAACTTATTGCTTCTAAAATATATGGTGCTAAAGAAATTGTATATAGTGATAAAGCTATGCAAAAAATTACCGAAATAAAGAAAAATAATTGGAATAATTTAGCTATATGCATGGCTAAAACGCCAATGTCTTTTAGTGATAATCCAAAATTAATAGGTGCTCCAAAAGGATTTACATTACATATACAGGACATTAAAGTGTCATTAGGTGCTGAATTTATAGTTGTTTATACAGGTCAAGTTATGACTATGCCGGGTTTACCTAAAGATCCATCAGCCAATCATATAGGAATTGATGAAAAAGGATCAACATTTGGAATCTTTTAAGGGGGCAAAGTTATGAGTTCTATAGCATATGTTTGTGATGATGCCATGGTTGAGTATCATCGGCTTAGTCAACATAAAGAAATTTTATTTTGGCGGATATCTGGAAAACGTAAATTTAGTGATTTTCATATTGGTGATTTATTATTTTTTTATGTCAAAACAAATATCATTAAAAAAAGAACTATTGTTGGTTATGGACATTTTAAAGAAATGCAAAAATTATCATTAAGACAGATGTGGAATCAATATGAACAAAAAACAGGATATCATTCTTTTTTAAATCTTAAAAAGGCTATTCAGAAAGTAGTAAAAGATAAAATACCAGATAAAATGAATTGCTTAGTTTTGGATAATGTTGTTTTTTTTGCTCGTCCAATAACTTTACAAGAAGTTAATTTATATTTTCCCAAATCATTAGAAAGTTTTGCATATATAGACCATCAAAATCCTTGTGCAACAACCGAGATTTTAAAAATTGCTGCCCAAGAAGGTATTAATATTTGGGCTAATGTGCATAATTTTGATGCTAAAGAAATTTTTTTGCAAGATGCTATTGAACAAAAATTTTTATCATTGACTCGTAAATATCCAAATCAACTATCAAAACGAATTTATAAAGAACAAATACAGCAAATTGAGCAAGCAAAAGATTGGAAAAAAAATACTGATTTCCAATATTATTTTAGTAATTATAAGCATCTTGAAATTCGAACATATAATTTTCACTTTGGTCAGCAAGCAACAAAAGAAATAGAATTATTTATTGGTCGTTGGATGTGTATTTTATCGGAGTTAAAAGAAAGTTATAATGATTTAGAAATTTGTTTCTCTTTGCTAGGTAAAGAGAATAAATTAACAGAAATAGTAAAGAAGGTTTTTAAATGATTGATTATGATATTATTGTGATTGGTGCGGGTCATGCTGGTATAGAGGCTAGCTTGGCAGCAGCTCGTCTAGGAAAAAGAACATTATTAATTACATTAAATAAAAATAATATTGGTAAAATGCCTTGTAATCCTTCAGTTGGTGGACCAGCTAAAGGTATTGTGACACGGGAAATAGATGCTTTAGGTGGTCAGATGGGATATAGTGCTGATCTAACAGCTTTACAATTTAAAATGCTTAATTTAGCAAAAGGTCCTGGTGTTCGGGCATTAAGAGTACAATCAGATAAGCTAGCTTATTCTCTTTTAATGCAAAAAATTTGTTTGCATCAAAAAAATTTACATGTAATGGAAAACATGGTTAAAAGATTAATTATTGAAAAAAGTGAAGTCAAGGGCGTTATTTTAAATGATGATAGTATCATAAATTCACAAATTGTAATTATGACAACGGGTACATACATGGCAGGTAAAAATATGATTTCTAATGAAGTGCACGATGGTGGTCCAGATTTAGAACCAACAACTGCTGAGTTATCAGCTTCTTTACGGCATAATGGCATTCGTACTTTCCGCTTAAAAACAGGTACTCCACCACGTATTTTAGCAAGCAGTATTGACTTTTCTAAAACATCAAAGGAACCTGGTACAGCGGGCTTTTATCATTTTTCGAGTTGTACAAAAAGAGAAGATATACGACCATTTGATAAACAAGTGATATGTCATATGACGCATACAATTGCTCAAACGCATGAAATCATTTTACAAAATTTAACAAAATCAAGTATGTATTCTGGAGTTGTGAAAGGTGTTGGTCCCCGTTATTGTCCTTCTATTGAAGATAAAATAGTTCGTTTTAAAGATAAAGAACGTCATTTATTATTTTTAGAACCAGAATCAGAAAAATTACCAACCATTTATTTACAAGGATTTTCAAGTTCTTTACCAAGGAATGTACAAGATAAAATGGTTCATACTTTACCCGGTTTAGAAAATTGTAAAATTTTAAAATATGCATATGCTATCGAATATGATGCATTAGATCCAATTCAAATGAAATCTTCTTTTGAATCTAAAATAATTAAAAATTTATTTACTGCGGGGCAAATTAACGGTACAAGTGGTTATGAAGAAGCGGCTGGGCAAGGATTGTTAGCAGGTATTAATGCGGTGCGTAAAATAGATCATTTAAAGCCGGTTGTTTTTAGTCGTGATCAAGCATATATAGGTGTCTTAGTTGATGATTTAACGACAAAGGGAACAAAAGAACCATATCGTTTATTAACATCAAGGGCAGAATATAGATTGTTATTAAGACATGATAATGCGGAAGAAAGATTAATGAAAATAGGTCATGAAATAGGTCTTATTTCACACAAGAGATATGAAAAATTTTTGCAATATGAAGCAGAAGTTGATCATCGAAAGAAAGAATTAAGTGAAATGATTTATCGGATAAATGATGAAGATGTAGAGACATATTTAAAAGATTTAGAATATGATACATTAAATTATTCAATGAATGGTATTGATTTATTAAAAAGACCACATGTAAAAACAAAAGATTTATATGCTTTAAAAAATAAAGAAATAGATGATGATATTGCGGAAAAAATAGATATTACTGTTAAGTATGAAGGTTATATTGCTAAAGCTAAAAGGGAAGCAGAAAAATTAAAAGCAATGGATGAGCGAAAAATAGCTGAAAATTTTGATTATGACGTTGTTCCTAATTTATCACTTGAAGGTCGGCAGAAATTAAAGGAATATCAACCAGAAACATTAGGTAAAGCAGCTCGTATTTCAGGCGTTAATCCAGCTGATATTGCTGTTTTATCAATTTATTTAAAAAAGGTAGGAAAATTATGGAAATAAAAGATGTTATAAATAATGTTGAAATATTTGGCTTTGAGAGTTCTATACGTGGATCTAAATATCCGATGGCGGTTGATTTAGAAAAACTGAATGATGATATTAGTCAAAGAACTTATACTTTAGCTAATGCAACAATAGGCTCTGGGCATGATAATTTTTTAAATGGTATAATTGTGCAATTTGATTTAACTTTTAGTAATAAAGCTTGGGTTGAAGCTGAAAGATATCATTTTTTAGATTTTATTAGTTCACAATCGACTATGCATCGGATTACAAAATTTAATTTAGATAATGCATATATATCATATGTTGATGTAAGAATGATTGAAATTATGCAGGAAAAAATAAAGGCATATAATCAATTAGAAAGTGAACAAAAAAAAGAAATGAATGTTTCTTTACAAGATCGTGAAAAATTAAAACAGAAGTATTTAGAAATTCTTTATTCTAATCCTTGTGGTTTTCGAATAACAGCCCGTATGACAACTAATTATCGACAGTTAAAAACGATATATAAACAGCGTAAAGATCATCGTTTACCAGAGTGGCGAATTTTTTGTGCATGGCTTAAAACATTGCCATATGCTCAGTTTATAACAGGTGAAAAATAATTTTGTGGATAAATTATTTTTCCACATTTTTATTTTCTTTTCTCATTAAATGGGTGATAGAATAGAGATGAAATGAATTATCAAGAACTAGAAAAAAAATGTGCTGATTTAGGACTTGTTTGTCCTCTTATGTCTTTTGAAAAATACTTTAAATTACTAAAAGAGTGGAATGAAAAGATAAATTTAACAGCTATCAAAGATGAAGAAGATGTTATTAACAAACATTTTTGGGATTGTATTATACCTTTAAAAAGTAAGGAAATTAAAGGTATATGGGCAGATGTTGGATCAGGGGCAGGTTTTCCAGGAATTGTTTGGAAAATTATGCGTCCTGATTTAAATTTAGTTTTAATAGAACCGACGAATAAACGATGCCTTTTTTTGAATGAAGTTATTAAGCAATTAAATTTACAAAAAATACAAGTGGTTAATGAGCGCGCTGAAGATTATGTAAAAGAAAAAAGAGAATATTTTGATGGTGTTAGTGCACGAGCAGTTTCTAAACTTTCGATTTTAGTTGAACTTAGTGCGCCATTGATTAAAGTGGGTGGTTATTTTTTGCCATTGAAAGGTAAAATGGCACTTGAAGAATTAGCCGAAGCAAAGAAAGCAATTTCTCTTTTAGGCTTAAAATTATTAAAGACACAAGAAGATGATTTAGGGTCTAACAATACAAGAATTAATTTCCTTTTTCAAAAATTTAAAGAGACACCGATTAAATTTCCCAGAAATTATGGTCAGATAAAAAAGAAACCATTGTAGGAGGTAAAATGGCAACTATTTTTGATTTATTTGAGAAAAAAGAAGAATCACGCATTGTTCAACTTCCTATGGAACAGGTGGTTCCTTCACGTTATCAACCAAGAATTCTTTTTGATAAAGAAGCCTTGGCACAATTAGCTCAATCGATTAAAGAAACGGGCTTAATTCAACCAATTACAGTACGTAAAGTAAAACAAAATTATGAAATTATAGCTGGTGAAAGAAGATTTCGGGCTTATCAGTTGCTAAAATATAAGACGATACCAGCTTTTGTGATGACACCAACGGAAGAGCAAGCAGCTCAGATAGCATTAGTTGAGAATGTACAAAGAGAAAATTTAAGTGCTATCGAAGAAGCTAAAAGTTACATTGAATTAATGCGACAATCTTCTTTAACACAAGAAAAATTAGCGCAAAAAATCGGTAAATCACAATCTTCAGTAGCTAATAAAATTCGTTTATTAAATTTACCGGAAGAAATTCAACAAGCTGTTATACAATCTATAATCACAGAGCGTCATGCCAGAGCTTTATTGACGGTTGCTGGTGATAAGCAAAAAGAAGCTTATCATTATATTTTGAAAAATGGTTTAAATGTTCGGGAAACAGAAATATATTTAGAACATTTAAATAAACCTAAAAAAATGAAAAAGGTACATTTAAAAAGAGGTTTTGCCCGTAATTTTAAATTAGCCATTAATACTATTAATTATCAAATAGATCAATTAAAAAATATGGGCTTGAATATAGAATCGGAAATTAAAGAAAAAAAGGATTGTATTCAGATTTTAGTTAGTATTAAGAAACAATAGAAAGGATTCTATGGGAAAAATTATCGCAATTACAAATCAAAAGGGTGGGGTTGGTAAAACAACAACAGCTATGAGTTTGGCAGCTGGTTTATCTTATGCAAAGAAAAAAGTTTTATTAGTTGATTTTGATCCCCAAGGAAATGCTACCCATGGAATTGGAGCTAGTAAATTAGGTTTTGTTAAAACAGTTTATGATGTACTAATGCATAGTGATACAGTTGATGATGTTAAAGTTAGTTTGGATATGCCACCAATGGATATTTTACCTGCAACAGTTGATTTAAGTGGGGCAGATATTGATATGGCTAGTTATGAGGTGGGTCGTGAACAATTATTAAAAAATAAAATAGAGAGTGTTCGAGACAAATATGATTATATAATAATTGATTGTCCACCTGCTTTAGGGTTGCTTAATACAAATGCATTAACAGCTGCTGATGCTGTTATTATTCCAGTACAATGTGAATATTTTGCATTAGAAGGTTTAACCCAACTATTAGCTACTATTCGTTTAGTACAAAGATTGTGGAATCCTAAATTAACAATTGATGGTATTCTTTTAACAATGTATGATGCGACAACCAAGTTGTCTGTCGAAGTACAACAAGAAGTACGTAAATGTTTCAAAGAAAAAGTTTATCAAAGTTATATTCCTAGAAATATTCGTTTAGCAGAAGCACCTGCTAGAGGTCAAGATATTTTTAGTTATAGTTTTAATTGTGCTGGAGCTAAAGCATATTTATCTTTAGCACAAGAAGTTGTTGCACAAAATGAAAGGAGTCTAAAAAATGTCAGATAAAAAAAAGAATGGTTTGGGACGAGGTTTAGATTCTTTGTTTGGCACAAATGTTTCGGAATTAATGAATCAAATAGAAAATGGTTCCCAAAATTATGGTAAGACAGTACAGGAAGAGATATCTATTGATAAAATTAAGCCTAATCCGTATCAGCCACGTAAAGAGTTTGCTTTATCAGCGCTTGAAGAATTAGCAGCATCAATTAAAGAACATGGTATTTTTACGCCATTATTACTTGTTAAAAGAAGAAGTGATTATCAGTTAGTTGCGGGTGAAAGAAGATTACGAGCAGCTAAAATAGCTAAATTGGAAAAAGTACCAGCAATTATTGTTGATTTTAATGATGAACAGATGATGGAGATATCTCTTTTAGAAAATATTCAAAGAGAAGATCTTAGTCCGATTGAAGAAGCACTTGCTTTCCAATCGTTAATGTCTAAACTCGGTTATACACAGGAAAAATTGTCACAAAAGATTGGAAAATCAAGAGCATATTGTGCTAATTTATTACGTTTATTAAATCTTCCACAAGAAGTACAAGAATTGGTTAAAAAGCAAGTATTAACGGTTGGTCATGTACGTCCTTTATTAGCTTTTTCAAATGAAGAACAAATAATTAAAATGGCAGATAAAATAGTTCATGATCAATTATCGGTACGTGAAGTAGAAAAGTTATGTCAACAAGAATTAGTATCTAAAGAAGTAATAAAAATTAATAGTCGTCAAGATCCTCAAATCTTAGATATTCAAAAACAGATGACTCATAAATTAGCAACGAAAGTAGAAATTAAACATAAGAAAATTGTTATTTCTTATACTGATAAAAATGATTTAAATCGTCTTTTAACTTTATTACATTGTTTAGATCAAGAAATGTAATTATGAATGATATACTTAAAAAAATAGATATTATCTGGTTATTTATAACTTTTTTAGGGTGTTTACAGGGGTTAATAGGGTATCAATATATATTAGGTTGGTTACTTGGATGTTTGATATCTTATATTTGTTATATTAGAATAAAATTAGTTAGTAAAAAAGTACTGATTAATAAAGTGGCAAAAGGTGTACAGGCAAGTTTTGGAATTAATTATATATTAATGGCTATAGGACTTATTATAGCTGCAAAATGGTCAAATTATTGTAATGTTTTTAGCTGTTTTTTAGGCTTATTATCAATTAAGATAAGTATTTATATTACAGAAATAACTTGAAAAGGAGGTAGTATATGGCAATTCAAAAAACGGTTTATGATATCCTTATAATCACAGCAATTGTTGCTTTTTTGATCATTTATATATCACATAAAATAGATCGAACTGATCCATTATCAAAACCTTCTTGTTTTATTACATTGGTTATAAGCTTAGTAGAAACAGTAACTAATATGGTTACTTCATCAATGGGTAAGAAAAAGGCGTTGTTATTGACACCTTATATTCTTGTCTTATGGCTTTATATTTTTATAAGTAATATATCTGGTTTGTTTGGTATAGATAGTCCGACAGCTAATTTTTCAGTAACTATTTTATTGTCTTTTCTAACATGGTTATTAATTCAAATAGTAATTTTTAAATATAATGGTGTTAAGGCTTATTTTGCTAGTTTTCTTGATCCTTTACCAGTAATGTTACCAATGAATATTATTGGTAAATTTTCAACAATGTTTTCTATGGCATTACGTCTTTTTGGAAATATTACATGTGGATCATTAGTTATGCAGTTAGTTTATTATGGAACACAAAATTTATCTAATGGTATTGCTAAAATATTTGGTTTAAATTCTGTGTTTAATTTTGTGGCACCATTTATAGCACCTATTTTACATTTGTATTTTGATTTATTTGCCGGATTTATTCAGACATTAGTATTTGTGATGTTAACAATTGTCTTAATTGGAAATGAAATTCCAGATATAGAAAAAAATTAAGGAGGATATATTTATGGAAAAAGGTTTAATTGCGATTGGAGCAGGTATTGCGGTATTAACAGGTTTTATGACGGGACTTGGTGAAGGTACAGTAGCAGCTCATGCTTGTGATGCAATTGGTAAAAACCCTGAAGCTGAATCAAAAATTCGTTCGGCAATGATTTTAGGTATTGCTTTATCTGAAACATGTGCTATCTATGGATTGTTTGTGGCAATGCTTTTAATCTTTGTATATTAATGGGTGTATTCAATGTCGGTAGATATTGTTAATCAATTATTTCCTAATGGAGTAACGGTTATTGTTCAGTTACTAAGTACATTTGTCTTATTTGTTTTAATGCGTAAATTTCTTTGGCGATCAGTACAAAGGTATCTTGCTAAAAGATCGGATAAATTACAAGCAGATTTATTAGATGGTGAGAAGGCTAAATTATTAGCTTTAAAAGATCGTGATTTAGCTAAAGATCATTTAGATAAAGCGATAAGTCAATCACAAGAAATAGTAGATAAGGCAGTAACCCAAGCTAAACAGGAAAGTCAGCTGATTTTACAACAAGCTGAAAAAGAAGCTAAATTACGGGAAGAAAGAGCAAGTGAACAGATTAAGCAAGAACGTTTAAATCTTGAAAGATCTATTAAAGAAGAAATTGTTAAAGTTGCATTAACAGCAACTGCTAAAGTGGTATCAGAAAAGCATGTAAATGAAGTAGATGAACAAGCTATTAATGAATTTATAGAAGGAAAAGATCATGAAAAATGAGCTGGCTATACGATATGGAAATGGCTTATTTTTAGTAGCTAAGGAAAAACAAATTATTGCAGAGGTATTAAAATCAACAGAATTTTTAATAAAAATAATGCAAAATAATGAATCTTTTTTATTTATATTAAGAGCAATTCGTATCAGTAAGGAAGAAAAACACAATTTTATCAATCGTTTATTTAAAGATAAGATAAATTTATATTTGTTAAATTTAATACATTTAATGATTGATCGCAAACGTGAAGATTATTTACAAAATGCTTTACATGTTTATGAAGAATTGGCTTATGATGCTTTGAAGATAGCTAAAGCAACGGTTTTTTCTGTGCATTTATTAAATGATAAACAAGTTGAACAAATTAAACATAAATTAGAAAATGATACAGGTTACAAAATTATTCTTGAAAATAAGATTGACACAAAGTTAATCGCTGGAATAAAGGTATGTATAGCTAATCAGGTTCTTGATTTTAGTACTCAAAAACAACTTTATCAGCTTAGAATGGCATTATTGAAAGGAGTACGTAATGAATAATATTCGACCAGAGGAAATTAGCTCACTTATTCAACAAGAGATTGAACGTTATGGTAATAAAGTAGAAGCCGATGATGTTGGTTATGTGATTAGTGTGGGTGATGGTATTGCTATGATTCAAGGAATGCGCCAAGCAATGTCGGCGGAATTACTTGATTTTGGTCATGGTATTATGGGAATGGTTCAAAATTTAGAAGAAGATCATATAGGAGCTGTCCTTTTAGGTGATGATCGTTTGATTAAAGAAGGGGATGAAGTTCACCGTACAGGTAAAATAGTTGAAGTACCTGTTGGTGATGCTTTGTTAGGCAGAGTTGTTAATGCTTTAGGTCAAGCAATTGATGGTGGTGAACCAATTACAGTAAATAAGACAAGACCTATTGAGAGAGTTGCTCCAGGAGTTATGACTAGAAAATCAGTTTCAGAGCCATTGATGACAGGTTTAAAAGTTATTGATTCTATAATTCCTATTGGTAAAGGTCAGCGTGAATTAATTATCGGTGATCGGGAAACAGGTAAAACAGCTATTGCTATAGACACAATTCTTAATCAAAAAGGCAAGAATGTTTATTGTATATATGTTGCTATCGGTCAAAAAGAAAGTACGATAGCACGATTAGTACAGAAATTAAGAGAAAAAGATGCCATGGCTTATACAACAGTTGTTAATGCTTCTGCTAGTGTATCAGCTCCATTACAATATATTGCTCCTTATGCCGGATGTGCAATGGGTGAAGAATGGATGGAACAAGGTAAAGATGTTTTAGTTGTTTATGATGATTTGTCTAAACATGCTGTAGCTTACCGTACGATGTCTTTATTACTACGTCGACCACCTGGTAGAGAAGCTTATCCTGGTGATGTCTTTTATTTGCATTCACGTTTGTTGGAAAGAGCTGCTCGTTTATCAGATGAATTAGGTGGTGGATCGTTAACTGCTTTACCAATTATTGAAACCCAAGCAGGTGATATTTCTGCTTATATTCCAACTAATGTTATTTCTATTACGGATGGTCAGATTTTTTTACAATCAGATTTATTTGCGGCAGGTATTCGCCCAGCAGTTGACGTTGGATTATCAGTTTCACGGGTTGGTTCAGCTGCTCAAACAAAGGCAATGAAAAAAGTTTCTTCATCATTGAAACTGGAGTTAGCTCAATATAATGAGATGTTAGCTTTTTCTCAATTTGGTTCTGATTTAGATGATAGTACGAAAAAGATTATTGATCATGGTGCACGCTTAATTGAATTGTTGAAACAAGGTCAATATCAACCATATGCAATGGTTGATCAAGTTTTAAGCTTGTGGGCAGCTAAAAATCATGTTTTTGATCAGATAGCGATAAGTGATATTACTAAATTTGAGCGAAAATTAATTAATTATTTTCATACAGAAAAAGATGATTTATTAAAAGCTATTGCCAAAACAGGTAAGATTGATGAAAAACAAGAGATTGTATTAAAAGAATGTTTAAATAAAGTGCTAGAAGATTTTTTACTAATTAAAGGAGCTGTATAATATGTCTTCTTCAAAACAAGCACTTAGGAGTCGTATTCGATCTATTCGTAGCACGAAGAAAATAACGTCTGCAATGGAAATGATCTCAAATGTTAAATTATTTCGGCAACGTCAAAAAATGGAAAAGAATCGTATTTATTCAGCTAAATTAAAATCTATCGTAAGTGAAATTATAGCTAAAAATTCGCAGATAGAAAGTTCTTTTCAAATTAAAAACAAAAAAGATAATGAAGTTGTTTTTGTAATGTGCTCAGATTTAGGTTTAGCAGGTGCTTATAATGCTAATATATTGAAAAAATTAAAAGAAGAAGTTAAATCGACAAGTGAAATAGTTGTTATTGGTACAAAATTACGTTCATTAATACAAAGCAATGGATTTAAAGTTGCTAATGAAAGTATTAGTTCAGACATGATTGATTTTAATTATTTACAGAAATTATTAGCTAAATATATTCACCTTTTTCAATTAGGTAAAATTGGTAAAATCAGTATTTTGTATACACGTTTTATTAATACAATGAACTTTGAGCCGACTTTAGAAACTTTATTACCATTAAATGTTAGCCATCAGAAAGAAAGTCAAGAACAGGTGGAAACATTATTTGAACCTAATGCTCAAGAATTATTAGACACAGTAATACCAATGATGTTGAATAGTATTTTATATGCTCATTGGCTGGAAAGTGCTACTGCTGAACAAGGAAGTCGTCGAGTTGCAATGAAGACAGCAACAGATAATGCAAATGAATTAGCAGAACAATTACAGCTTGAATACAATAAGTTACGGCAAGCAACAATTACCCAAGAAATAACGGAAATTGTTAGCGGTGCAAATGTTGCTAAGTAAGGAGTTAAGCATGCAAGAAAAAGGAAAAATTATACAAGTTATAGGTCCAGTTGTGGATATTCAATTTGCCAGTGATCATTTACCAGCAATTCGTAATGCAATTCATATTCCTTATCAAAAAGGCTATATGACAGCTGAGGTAGCGCAACATATAGGAGATGATATTGTGCGTTGTATTGCAATGTCTTCAACTGATGGTTTAATTCGTGGCTTAGAATGTATTGATACAGGTTTTCCTATTCAAGTTCCAGTAGGCGAAGAAGTCTTAGGGAGAATGTTTAATGTATTAGGAGAAACAATAGATGGTTTAGGGCCAGTAAATACAAAGAAAAAAATGCCTATACATCGTGAAGCACCAAGTTTTGCTGAGCAAAGAACAACATCAGATATGTTGGAAACAGGAATTAAAGTAATTGATTTATTATGTCCATATGCTAAAGGGAGTAAAATTGGTTTGTTTGGTGGAGCTGGGGTTGGTAAAACAGTCCTTATGCAAGAATTGATACATAATATAACCATTGCCCATGGTGGTCGTTCAGTTGTTGCCGGGGTAGGTGAGAGAACACGTGAAGGTAATGACATGTATCATGAAATGAAAGATTCAGGAGTATTGAAAAATACAGTTTTAACTTACGGACAGATGAATGAATCACCAGGAGCAAGAATGCGTGTAGCTTTAACAGCTTTAACGATGGCTGAGTATTTTCGAGATGAAGAAAGACAAGAGGTATTATTATTTATTGATAATATATTTCGTTTTACACAAGCAGGTTCAGAAGTTTCCGCATTACTTGGTCGAATGCCTTCAGCAGTGGGTTATCAACCAACATTAGCTACGGAAATGGGACAATTGCAAGAGCGTATTACATCCACAGATAAAGGTTCAATAACATCTGTGCAAGCTATTTATGTTCCAGCTGATGATTTAACCGATCCAGCTCCAGCTACAACTTTTTCACATTTAGATGCTCGTCTTGTATTAGATCGTTCTATAGCCGCTTTAGGAATATATCCAGCTGTTGATCCATTAGGTTCTTCTTCACGCATGTTAGATCCATTGGTTATCGGTGAAGAACATTATCAGGTAGCAAGAGAAGTACAAGCTATTTTACAAAGATATAAAGAATTACAAGATATTATTGCTATTTTAGGTATTGAAGAATTAGCAGAAGAAGATAAAAAAATAGTTGCTCGAGCAAGAAGAATTCGTAACTTTTTATCACAACCATTTGCAGTAGCTGAACAATTTTCAGGTTTACCAGGTAAATATGTAGGAATTAAAGATACTATTCGTAGTTTTAGAGCTATTTTAGATGGTAAATATGATGATTTACCGGAAGCAGCTTTTTTGAGTGTTGGTACGATTGAAGACGTGATAGAAAAGGCTAAAAAATTATAATGGCTAAAATACATTGTCGGATTATAACTCCGGAAAAAGTTTATAAAGAATTTGATGCTGATATCATTACGATTGAAACAACAGATGGTCAACAAGGAATTCTTCCCCATCATATGCCACTAGTTGCTCGTCTTGTTATAGGTAGATTAAGTTGTACAATAGATAATCAAAAAAATGAATATGCTATAGCAGGAGGATTATTTTATTTTCGTGATAATTTAGCTGAAATATTATGTGATGCAATAGAAGCTAAAAAAGATATAGATGTTGAACGAGCAAATAGAGCTAAAGATCGAGCAACGGAAAGAATCAATAAAAATAACAAAAATACTGATATACTGCGTGCTAAAATAGCTTTAAAAAGAGCTTTAAATAGAATTAGAATTAGTAAATTATAGTAAAATGAAGCAGGATAAGCGACCTGCTTCATTTTTGGGAGGATATATGATTAAAAGATATTATCAATCTTTAAATAGTTTAAAATATTCACTTATTTTACCTTTTTTAACTTTTTTAATTTTTGCTCTTATTTATATTCGTCATCAAAAAAATAAAAATCAATTGTCTATTTATATATACATATTGGTAGCTTTATTAGCAATAGTTGTTTTTTTCTATTATAAAAGCAAATTATATATTTATTTACAATTAAAAAAAATAAAGAATATTGAGGAATATTGTAAGGGAGGAATGATTGATAAATCATGGGTTTTAAAAGAACGATTATTAGCATATGATAGGGGTAAAATTAAAGAAATATTTTTGATGAATGTAAAAACTTTTGAAGTACAAGAAAAAAAATATGGTCAGTTATTAATCAAACTTAATGATGATGTTACATTAAGTTGTAAAGATAAGACAGAAGCAAAACGCTTATTAGCTATTTTATTAAGAAATAATAATCATCTTGTTTATCATAATATAATTCCAGAAGGTAATGGCTTAATTAGTAGTTTAGGAGGCAAAGATGAGTAACGGTGATACAATTGCAGCTATTTCTACTGCTAATGCTATGGGAGCTGTATCAATTATTCGTATTTCAGGTTCAGATACAAGTTCAATTGTGCAAAAATTATGTCATAAAAACATTAAAAATGTTGAAGGTTATCGCTTAATAAGAGCAGAAGTATTTGAAGGAGAAAATGTTATAGATGATATTTTAATAGCTGTTTTTCACGCTCCTCGATCTTATACGGGTGAAGAAGTTGTTGAATTAAATTGTCATGGTGGTATTTATTTAACACATAAAATTTTACAATTAGTTTTAAGTTGTGGTGCTCGTTTAGCTAAGCGAGGTGAATTTACACAACGAGCTTTTTTACATGGCAAGATGGATTTATCTCAAGCCGAAGCTATTCAAGATCTTATTGTTGCTGAAGATGAAATTAATGCTACAGCTGCCATTCACACTTTAAAAGGATCAATTTTAAGAATTTTAAAACCTTTAGAAGAAGAATTGATTCAAATTATTTCACATATTGAAGTGAATATAGATTATCCAGAATATGATGATGTACAAATTTTAGTTACAAATGATATTTTACCTAAAGCTAAAAAGTGGCAAAAAGAGCTTATAAAGTTGGTTGAAAAATCAGAAAAAGCACAAAGTGTTAAAGGTGGTATTGATACCGTAATTATAGGACGTCCAAATGTGGGTAAAAGTTCATTGTTAAATGCTTTATTAGAAGAAGATAAAGCAATTGTTACAGATATTGCCGGGACAACACGTGATATTGTAGAAGGTAATATACGCATAGCTAATTTTTCTTTACATTTAATTGATACAGCTGGGATACATAACAGTAATGATAAAATTGAAAAAATAGGTATTGAAAAATCAAAACAGATGATCAAGAAAGCACAGTTAGTTTTATTAGTGTTAGATGGTTCACAAGAATTAACAGATGAAGATAAAATGTTGCTAGCTGAAACAAAAGATAAAAAACGAATTGTGATCTATAATAAAAAAGATTTAGGAAGCAAATACCAAGGTATAAATATAAGTGCCGCTAAAGGTGATGTTAGTGAGTTAATTAAGCAAATAGAAGTATTATTTCAAGAAGAAGTTTTACTAGCTAATGGTGATACTTTAGCAAATGATCGTCAAATATCTTTAGCTAAGTTAGCTTTGCAAGCAATGGAACAAGCAATACATGCTTTAGAAGTAGGCATGGAAGTAGATTTAGTAACAATTGATTTACAGGAATGTTGGAATTATTTGCAAGATATGAGTGGAGAAAGAAGCCGAGAAAATCTTTTAGATGAAATTTTTTCGCGTTTTTGTTTGGGGAAATAAAATGGAATTTTTAGATAGTCATTTTCATTTAATGAGTGAAGAATTTAATGAAGATCGAGAAGATGTTTTAAAGCGAGCTTTAAAAGCAGGGGTAAAGCATCTTATGTTAATTACTTTAGATAATAAAGAAACGAAAGAAGCTATTGCTTTTAATCAAAAACATAATCATGTTTTAAAAATTGCAGCTGGTATATTTCCCGAAGATGTTGATAAAGTTACAGATGAATATTGGCAAGAATTTGTTTCTTTAGCAAAAAATGAGGAAATTAGTGCAATAGGTGAAATCGGTTTAGAATATCACTGGGTAGAAGATAAGAGTTTACGTTTAAAACAACGGGAATTATTTATTCGTCAAATAGAATTGGCAAAAAGTTTACATAAACCGTATTTAGTACATAGTCGTGATGCTATTCAAGATACTTATGATATTATGAAAAAATATCGTGGTCATGGTTTATTACATTGTTATTCGGGATCTTTAGAAATGGCAAAAGAATTTATTAAACTAGGTTTTTATATTGCTATTGGAGGAGCATTAACTTTTAAAAATGCTCGGCATACTTTATCAGTTGTAAAGAATATAGATGAAAATTATCTTTTAACAGAAACAGATTCACCATATATGACACCCGTTCCCTATCGGGGTAAACGTAATGAACCATCATATATTCCTTATGTGGTTAAAAAAATGGCTGAATTAAAAGAAATATCAGATGCAAAAATGGCTAAAATCATTGTTGATAATTGGAAGCGTTTTTTAAAAACGAGTAGCGTATGATAATAAGCTATATTGCAATTATATTAGAAAGTTAGCTTAAATATGGAAAAGAAGAAAATAAAGGAAACGATAGTTGTTGAAGGAAAAAATGATAGTAAAGTATTAAAAGCAATATTTGATTGTGAAACTATTGAAACAGGTGGAACATCTTTGTCAACTTCGGTATTTGAACAAATAGAGGAAGCTATTAAACAAACAGGTGTTATTATTTTTACAGATCCAGATACACCTGGTAATCAAATAAGAACGAAGATAAAACAAAAATATAGTCAAGTTAAAGAAGCTTTTATTCCTAAAAAGAAAGCCAAAACAACTAAAAAAGTTGGTGTTGAACATGCTAAAAAAGAAGATATTATTAATGCTTTAGAGCATGTAATGACTTTTTCACCAACAAAAAAATCGGATCTATGCTTATGGGATATGATTGATCTTGGTTTATCATCAGCTAAGTATGCAGATGAAAGGCGTGAATTTATTGGTGAAAAATTACATATTGGTAATGCTAATACGAAGACTTTTTTACATCGCTTAAAACATTATGGTATACAGAAGGAAGAATTACAGGAGTTAATTAAATTATGGCAAAAGCAATTTCCAGCCCATCTAAAACGAAAGAATTATTAGCAAGTTATGGTTTAAAAGCAAAAAAAGGTTTTGGACAGAATTTTTTAGTAGATCCTATGATTACTAAGAAGGTTGCTCAAGTTGCAGAGGCTGAAGAATTAGTTATTGAAATTGGCCCTGGTATTGGGGGTTTAACAGAACAACTATCTTTAATTGCTAAAAAAGTAATAGCATATGAAATAGATGAATCATTAAAAGATGTTTTATATGATAATTTTAAAGATGTTAAGAATGTTTTAATTTATTTCCGTGATTTTCTACAAGTTGATTTAACAAAAGAGATGCAATCTTGGCAAAAAACATTTACTAAAATATCAGTTTGTGCGAATTTACCTTATTATATAACTTCACCTGTTTTATTTAAACTATTTGAACAAAGTAATATCACAACAATTACGGTGATGGTTCAAAAAGAAGTTGGTGATCGTTTTTATGCTAAAGTTCATGATAGCGAATATTCAGCTTTGAGTGTTGAAGCACAAAGTTATTATCAAATCAAAAAATTATTTGTTGTGCCAGGTCGTTCTTTTAATCCAAGCCCAAAAGTAGATTCATTAATTGTACAATTACGTCGTAAAGAAGAAATTCCTTCTTTTAATCGTTCCCTTTATTTTCAATTTGTTCGTGATTGTTTTAGTCAAAGAAGAAAAACAATACGTAATAATTTACAGAAAAAATATACTATTGATGAAATTGAAAAAGTATTAAGTATTTGTAATATTAGTATAAATCAGCGTCCCCAAAATGTTAGTGTTGAACAATATCAAAAATTATTTGAGGTTTTGTATGAAAGAAAGAGCATATGCCAAAATTAATCTTTATTTACGAGTTGGTGAAAAACGTTTAGATGGTTATCATAATTTGAAAATGCTTATGTTACCGATTCAATTTTATGACTTAATAGAATTACATTTACATGAGCATGATGAAATTATAGCTGATCATCGTTTTATACCTTTAAATGCAAATAATACAATGTATAAAGCACTTGATATATTACGCAAAAAATATTGTTTTAAAGAACATTTTAAGATCATTATTAGTAAGCGTATACCTATTCGGGCAGGTTTAGCTGGTGGATCAGCAGATGCTGCGGCAATTATTCGAATGATTAATAAAATATTACAATTACATATGAAAAAAGAGGATATGATTAAAGTAGCTTTGGAAGTGGGGTCAGATGTTCCTTTTTGTTTATTTAATAAAGCAAGTATTGTGGAAGGAAAAGGTGAAATATTAACACCGATTAAAGTGAATTTACCATTTTTTGTTTTTTTAGCTAAGCCAAAAGAAGGTGTTTCAACGAAAGAAGCTTTTATGAATTTAAGATTAGAAGATAAAAATAATATAGATATAGATCAATTAGTATTATCTTTAAAAATGAAAAATTATAAACAAGTAGCTAAATTATTAGTAAATGATCTAGAAAAATCAGCCATGCGTTTAGTTCCAACTATCGAATTGCTTAAAAAAGAATTAATTAATTTACATTTTGATGGTGTTTTAATGAGTGGTAGTGGATCAACGGTATTTGGTATTAGTCAGAAAGAAGAAATATGTGATTATGCTTTTAAAGAATTGCGAAAAAAAGGTTATTTTGTACGTAAAACAAGAATATTAGGAGAAAGATGATGAAAACAGCAATAATAATGGCAGCCGGAAAAGGAACAAGAATGAAATCAAAAAAAGCTAAAGTTTTACATCCTATACTAAATGTACCTATGGTGCAATTGGTCGTTGATGCTTTGCAAGCAGCTGGGGCAGAAAGAATAGTTACAGTTGTAGGATTTCAGCATGAAGAGGTTGAAAAAGTTTTAAAAGGGCAATGTGAATTTGCTTTACAGAAAGAACAGTTAGGTACAGGTCATGCTGTAAAACAAGCCACACAATTAAAGAATATTGATGGTATAACGATTGTTGCTAGTGGTGATTGTCCTTGTGTACAAAGTGGTAGTTATAAATCTTTATATGAAATGGAAGATGATTGTGATATGGCTATCTTAACTACTATTTTACAAAATCCAGCCGCATATGGTCGAGTAATTCGTGATGCAAATGGAATGGTTGAAAAAATTGTTGAAGCGAAAGATGCAAATGAAGAAGAGAAAAAAGTTCAAGAAGTAAATTCCGGCATTTATGCTTTTAGAACAAAAAAACTTTTTGAAGCATTAGCATTACTAAAAAATAATAATGCGCAAAAAGAGTTTTACTTAACTGATGTTTTAGCTATTTTTCGCCAAAAAGGATATAAAATAAAAGCCCAAATAATGCCCGATAAGCATGAAGTTGAAGGGCTTAATAGTTTAGTCGAAGTTGCTTCAGCTAGTAAGTATTTACAAAGAAGAATTAATAAGTGTTGGTTAGAAAAAGGAGTACAAATTATAGATCCTGATAATACCTATATAGGTCCTTATGTTGTTTTAGAACCAGATGTATTAATTTATCCTAATGTGTTTCTATATGGACATACAATTATTCATACAGGTACAGTTATTTATCCAGGTGTTTATTTAGAAGATAAAGAAATAGCACAAAATAGCATATTAAGAGTTTAGAAAAAAATAATTTTAGTTTATAATCATAAGAGCTAAGGGAGATATATTACAAAATGTTAAAAGAAACCGTTGTATTTGCATTAACTTCCAGTACGGATCTAGCTACTTCAATTTGTAATGAATTAAATATTCCATTAGGGAAAATTAAAGTAGAACATTTTGCTGATGGTGAGATTTTAGTTGAGCCTCAGGAATCTGTACGTGGTCGTTCCGTTTTTATTGTTCAGTCAACCTGTACACCTGTAACTGAACATTTAATGGAAATTTTAGTTTGTATTGATGCTTGTAAGCGTGCTTCAGCAGAAGAAATCAATGTCATCATGCCGTATTATGGTTATGCTCGTCAAGATCGTAAAGCTAAGCCAAGACAACCAATTACAGCTAAATTAGTAGCTAATTTATTGCAAGTGGCAGGTGCTAATCGTGTCATGGCATTTGATTTACATGCTGCTCAAATTCAAGGATACTTTGATATTCCAATTGATGATATAACTGCTGTACCAATGATCGGTCAATATTTTAAGAGTTTAAATATTCCAAAAGAAGAATTAGTAGTTGTATCACCTGATCATGGTGGCATTTCAAGAGCAAGACGTTTAGCTAATATTTTAGATGCATCTATTGCTATTGTTGATAAAAGAAGACCAAAACCAAATATGGTTGAAGCACAGAATGTGATAGGGCAAGTTAAAGATAAATATTGTATTGTTATTGATGATATATGTGACACAGCAGGCTCTTTAGTTGCAGCATGTCAGATTTTAAAAGATCATGGTGCTAAAGATATTTATACTGGTATTACACATGGTATTTTTTCACGTGATGCTTTGGAAAAGATTGAAAAATCACCAATTAAAGAAATGGTTATTACTGATACTATTCCTTTTGGTGAAGATAAAAAGAAACGAACAACAAAGGTTACGGTATTATCAATTTCGAAAATGATAGCTCAGACTATTTTAGCAATACGCGGTCATGCACCAGTTTCAGAAGTATATGAAAAATACTATCATTTTGATATGTTTAAGTAATTAGATTAAAGCGTAAGGAGGAAGAAGATGAATAAGCTATGTATATTATTTAATTGTTATCTTCGTTCTATCCGAGTTTTTACGCTAGGATTATTTTGATGTAGCAAAATAGTTGCGCATAATGTAAAAGCTCGGTATATTCATATCGAGCTTTTGACATTTTTTAGTTAAAAAAAGGAGAACATATGAATATTAAACAAAAGACAATGGAATTAATTGGTCATACACCATTATTAGAATTAAATAATTTAGAAAAAGAATTTAATTTAAATGCTCGCTTAATTGCTAAATTAGAATATTTTAATTTAAGTGGTTCGGTAAAAGACAGAGTTGCTTTAAGAATGATTGAAGAAGCAGAAGAAAAAGGTTATTTGAAAGCTGGTTCAACAATTATTGAGCCAACATCTGGCAATACGGGAATAGGTTTAAGTGCCGTCGGGGTTGCTAAAGGATATCGGGTTATTATTGTAATGCCTGAAACGATGTCCGTAGAAAGAAGAAATATGATACGTGGTTATGGTGCAGAAGTTGTTTTAAGTGAAGGTAGTAAAGGTATGAATGGAGCTATTATAAAAGCACATGAATTAGCTCAAGAAATACCATCTTCTTATATTCCACAACAATTTGAAAATCATGCTAATGATCAGGCACATTATGATACAACAGGTCCAGAAATATGGCAAGATACAGATGGTCAAGTTGATATTTTTATATCTGGTATTGGTACTGGTGGAACGATAAGTGGAGTAGGTAAATATTTGAAAGAAAAAAATAGTAAGATTCAAATAATTGGTGTCGAACCAGAAAATAGTGCGGTTTTAACAGGTGGTAAATCTGGTCCACATAAAATACAAGGTATAGGAGCAGGCTTTGTTCCTAAGATATTAGACACAAAAATTTATAATGAAATAATTAAAGTAAAAGACGAAGACGCTTTTAAAATGGGACGTTTAATGGGGAAAAAAGAAGGTGTTTTAGTTGGTATTTCTTCTGGTGCGGCTTTACAAGCTGCTATTGAAGTTGCCCAAAGAAAGGAAAATAAAGATAAATTAATCGTTGTAATATTACCTGATTCAGGAGATAGATATTTATCAACAGCTTTATTTACGAAATAAAAATATGAAAAAATGGGAAGAATTGAAAACCATTTTAAAAACAATTAGTGATCCGGATTTAGAAATTGACAAAAAACAATTAAATAGAAAAGATATTATTTTAAGTATTAAAATAATTCAATCTATCCTATTTCCCAACTATTTTCAAGTTCATCATTATCAAAATGATCAATTAATGGATAAATTGTTTACTCTTCTTTTAAGCCAAGTTGAAATTGCTTTAAATTTAAAAAAAGAAAGTGTTGAAAAAGTAGTAAATCAATTTATGTTATCATTATCTGATATCAAACAAAGTGCTATATCTGATATTCAAGCTATATATGATGGTGATCCAGCAGCTAAATCAAAAACAGAAGTATTACTTGCATATCCGGGGTTTTATGCAACTTTAATTTATCGTATTGCCCATGTTTTTTATCGTTTAAAAGTGTTCAATTTAGCACGTATAATGAGTGAATATGCCCATGAAAAAACGGGTATAGATATTCATCCGGGAGCTCAAATTGGTGATTATTTTTGTATTGATCATGGTACAGGTATTGTGATTGGTGAAACATGTGTGATCGGTCATCATGTAAAAATTTACCAGGGGGTTACCTTGGGAGCTCGTAGTTTTCCAGTTAATGAAAAAGGTCTTCCAGTTAAAAATATAAAACGTCATCCAAATATTGGTAATTATGTGATTATTTATGCAAATGCAACAATTTTAGGGGGAGATACAACGATTGCTGATAATTGTATTATCGGTGGTAATACTTGGATTACCAAATCCGTTGTCGAAAAACAAATAGTAGCTATTGGTAATAAACACTCAAAGAGTAAATAAAAACTCTATTAGTTTATTACTAATAGAGTAAAAGAAAGGATTATAAATAAATTATTTATTCATGACTTTCTTTTTTTGTTTTTGTAAGAATAGGTTCTAATTTTACAACATCTACTGCTTGAGGACCACGATCACTTTCATTAATAGTAAAACTAACATTTTGACCTTCTACTAATGATCTATGACCCGTTTCTTGAATAGCTGTGTGGTGAACAAAAATATCTTTTCCTTCATCGGATGTAATAAAGCCATAGCCTTTGATGTCATCAAACCACTTTACTTTTCCTGTTGCCATTATATGTAATTCTCCTTCTATGTATAAAGAAATATAGAGATTCCAAATACCTACCTAATTGTACTTTAATTATTATACAATATGCAAGTGTAATAGGTATTTTTTCACAAATAAAGAAATATGCTGGGGCGAAATTTAATAATAAGATAGTGTATAATATTGAGAGTAGCACTCATTTGTGCAAGGAGGACACATAGATGATAGAGAAGAAGCCATATTATATAACATCAGCGATAGCGTATACGACAGGTAAACCACATATTGGTAATGTTTATGAAATAGTTTTAGCAGATGCTATTGCTCGTTATAAAAAAATGGTGGGATATGATGTTCGTTTTCAGACAGGAACAGATGAACATGGGCAAAAAGTTGAACAAAGAGCTAAGGAACAAGGCAAGAAACCAAAAGAATTTGCAGATGAAATATCAGCTATTGTAAAACATCAATTTGATGTTATGAATGTACAATATGATCGTTTTATTAGAACAACAGATGTTGATCATGAAAAACAAGTGCAAAAGATTTTTAAGAAATTTTATGAACAAGGCGATATATACAAGGGTGAATATACAGGTATGTATTGTGAAGAAGATGAAGCATTTATGACCGCAAGTCAATTAACAGAAGATGGTCGTTGTTCCGTCTGTGGTGGTCCAGTTAAACCGATGAAAGAAGAAACATATTTCTTTCGAATGAGTAAATATGCTGATAGATTAATGAAATATATTGATGAACATCCTGATTTTATTCAGCCAGAAAGTCGTAAAAATGAAATTATTAATAATTTTTTAAAACCTGGTCTACAGGATTTAAGTGTTTCACGGACTTCTTTTTCTTGGGGTATACCAGTTGATTTTGACCCTAAACATGTAATTTATGTTTGGATTGATGCTTTAAGTAATTATATTACAGGACTTGGTTATGATGTTGATGGTCAAAGTGATGCATTATTTAAAAAATACTGGCCAGCTGATTTACATTTAGTCGGTAAAGATATTATTCGCTTTCATACGATTTATTGGCCAATTATGTTAATGGCACTTGGTTTGCCATTACCAAAACAGATTTTTGGTCATCCTTGGCTCATGGTTGGTGAATCAAAAATGTCAAAATCATTAGGCAATGTTATTTATGCTGATGATATGGTTGATGTTTTTGGGACAGATGCGATGCGTTATATTTTCCTTCATGAAATGCCTTTTGCGCAAGATGGTCATATTACATATGATTTAATGGTGGAAAGAATTAATTCTGATTTAGCAAATAATCTAGGCAATTTAGTTAATCGTACTTTAGCTATGCAAAATAAATATTTTAATGGGGTTATTACTAATGCTCATTGTAATGAACAAGTTGATGAAGAATTGCAACAGCATGTTTTACATAATGTTTTAGAAGTTAAAAATCATATGCATGAATTGCGTGTTCAAGATGCTTTAAGTGCAATTTTAGATTTATTTTCACGTTGTAATAAGTATATTGATGAAACAATGCCATGGGCATTAGCAAAAGAAGAAAAAAGAGATCGTTTATCTACTGTTTTATATAATCTTCTAGAATCAATCCGTATAGGTGGTATTTTATTAAAACCTTTTTTACCAACAACAGCAGATAAGATTTTAGCTGATCTTGGTACGAATATATGTGATTTTGACAGTATTAATAACTTTGGTGAATTAGAAGTAAATATTAAAGTTGTTGATCAACCAGCAATTTTATTCCAACGTTTAGATGCTAAAGAAGTGGCATCTAAGATTAACATGATTAATGAAAAAAACAGAAAAGAAAATAGACAATCGGCTGTTAAAGAAGAAAAAAAGATTAGCTTAAAAGATTTTCAAAATATAGAATTAAAAGTGGCTAGAGTTTTAACTTGTCAAAGACATCCACATGCTGATAAATTATTTGTTTTAACGTGTGATCTTGGTAGTGGTGATATTCGCCAAATTGTTAGTGGCTTAGCTAGTAGTTATACACCTGGTCAAGTAATTGGTAAGAATGTTGTTGTGATTGCTAATTTACAAGCATGTAATATAAGAGGTGTAGAATCAAATGGCATGTTATTAGCGGGAAAAGAAGAAAATCGAGTTAGTCTTGTTGAGGTTGATGGTTTAAAGCCAGGTACGATTATTTCTTAATTTATAATAAATGGTATTTTAAAAAGTATAGCTAGAAGGAATGGAAAGTTATACTTTTTATGTGATAATTATTTGTCTAACAATATTAGAGCAGGTAATAGTTTATTTTTCATTAATTTTGTTATACTTATGCTATGAAAGACATTAAAAAATTTGTGTGTATCTCAAAAAAAGATGGTACTTCTTTACGACTTAAAAATCATATTCAAAATACGATGATTAAAAAAGGTTGGCAGTTGGAAATAGAAAAACCGGAATTTGTTTTTGTGATTGGTGGTGATGGAACATTTATTCGTGCTATTCATAAATATGTTTCACAAAATCCAATTTATTATCCAATCCATACGGGGACATTAGGCTTTTTTGCTGAATATAAACATGATTGCATTGAACTTTTTTTAGAACAATTAGATAAACCTTTTGTTATTCAAGAATATCCTCTATTAGAAACAGAGTTAAATGGGCGTAAGTTGTATGGTTTAAATGAAATTAGAATTGAAAATCCTTATCATACCCAAATAATTGATGTTATCGTTAATGATAAATTTTTTGAAACTTTACGAGGTTCAGGAGTTTGTATAAGTAGTCAAGCTGGTTCAACAGCATATAATAGATCATTAGGTGGGGCAATTTTAGCTCATGGTATGGAAGCTTTACAGATGGTGGAAATTGCTGGTATTCATAATCAAAAATATCAATCTTTAAATGTGCCAATTGTTTTTCCAAGCCAAACAGTTTTAAGTTTTAAAGCCAAAAGTTTTAATGGTGCTATATTAGGTTTAGATTCTAATATTTTATCTCTAAGAAGTATTCATCAAGTAGTAGTAAAATATTCTTTAGCATATAAAGTACGTGTTTTAAGAACGCCTCATTTTAATTATTTAGATAATTTAAAATCTTTATTTTAGTATGGAGGTTAAATGAATCGTTGGCATATCTTTTTTGAATTAATTAAATCAGCATTAGAAATACTTGTTTTTTCGTTATTGTTAGCTGGTATTGGCAATCTTTTGATTAATCCTTTTTATGGTTTAGTATTATCTTTTACAGATGATAATTTACGTTATTTAGGAGAATTGTTAATCCAAATAAATAAGTATATTCTAGTTTATTTCCCGTTAATTATATTAATTCGTCTAATTGCTCGTAAAACGAGTTTATCGGGGACAATTATAGCTTCTTTATTAGGCTATATTGTCTATCTATTAGTAACTATGCTTTGGCAAAAAGATACTTTGCCAGCCATTGCTTATCAGTCTATCTTAGGTTTAAGTTATAATTCGGCATCATCTGGTATACATTATCCTTTACAAACAGGAATGGTTGGTATTATTGTTGTAGCACTAATTAGTTTATTTATACAAAAAATAACAGAGCATAAAAAAGAAAAGTTTCTATCTAAAGAAACGATGGTTACTTTTAAAATTATTTTTCTTTGTATTTTAGCTGGTATATTAACAGTTCAAATATGGCCATTTATTTTTAAAGGAATACAAAAAATAATTGAATTTATTTCAGAAAATACAAGTAATCCTGTTAATATGGGTTTATTTGGAATATTTGATAAGCTTGGTAATGTTTTGCATTTATCTTCTTTTTTAAGGCAATCTTTTTGGTATTCGTCAAATGGTGGCTCATGGATTAATTTAGCAGGAAGTTCAATTTTCGGTGATGCAGCTATTTGGAGTGAGCAGATTGTAAATGGTGGTCATTTAGGTCTTGTAGGTCACTTTTTCACACCTTACTATTTAAATAATATTTTTATTGTGCCAACAATGATATGGACTTTTTATTTTTTAAATAGTAATCATCAAAAACGTTTTAAAAGTTTTCTTTTTTGTTTTTTGGCAACAATTGCTTCTTGGTTAAGTGGCATCTCTTTACCGTTTGATTTGATGTTACTATTTTTAGCTCCTATATTATTTGTCTTTCATGTTTTTAGTAATGGTATATTATATGTTTTATTACAAATGTTGCATATTTCTTTGGGTTTTCAGACAAATGAAGCAAATTTATTAACAGCTATGCCCGGAACTTTAAGTGAATTTATTAGTTATTTTCAATATGTTGGTTTAAGAAATGATCTCATTTATTTAATTATTATAGGTGTAATATTTGCATTGCTTTATCTTTTAGTAACGATCTGTTATTTTAAGTATTTTGCTTATGATTTATTTAAAACAGGTAAAAAAGAAAAATTAACAAATAATGTTTTAGCAGCTGTTGGTGGTATAAGTAATATTCGATCTTTATCATCTTCACCACGGGCAATTAGTTTTGTATTGAATGATGATAGTTTGATTAATGAAGAAGAGTTGTATCATTTAGGGAGTTCTAAAGTTTATTTATCAGAAGATATTTGTACTGCTTATTTAGGGGCTTGTTCAATTATATTGAGTAAAGAAATAAAGAAGAAAATGCGGATCATTCATTAGAAGAGAAGGACTCTTCTTTTTAAATGATATAATGATAACAATTTAAGGAGATAGTATGACGGAGAAGTATACACCAATGATGGAACAATATTTAAAAGTTAAAAAAGCTTATCCAGATACTTTGTTGTTTTATCGAGTGGGTGATTTTTATGAAATGTTTTTTGAAGATGCTAATGTTGCTGCTAAGGAACTGGATTTAGTTTTAACTGGTAAATCAGCTGGTGTTAAGGAAAGAGTTCCTATGTGTGGTGTTCCTTTTCATGCGGTAAATGCTTATATTCCACGTTTAGTAAATAAAGGGTATAAAGTAGCTATTTGTGAACAATTAACTGATCCTAAAGCAAGTCAAGGTTTAGTTGAAAGGGATGTTGTTCGGGTTATAACCCCAGGAACGATATTAGAAGATACAGATAATGAACGGGATAGTGTTTATTTAGCAGCTATTGAAGATAATGGATATGGATATGGATTAGCATTTGTTGAGATGAGTACAGGCGAAAATCACTTACAAGAAATAGATCATCAAGTAGTTCATTTGATACAAGCATTATTAAATGCTGATGTACGTGAATGTGTAATCTCCAAACATTTAGCAAATAAAGTACAAGATGCAATTAAAGAACAGGGAATAGTCCTTTCGTTTGAAGAAAATATTGTAATTCCTACAAGTTATTATTTATTAGCAAATGATTTACATAGTGTGAGTTTACAGAATGCTTATGGAAGGATGTTGAATTATCTACAAGCAACACAAAAGCAAACCTTAAGCCATTTACATGAACCTATTTTAGAAAAAGAAAATGAAACGTTATATATGGATTTTTCAACCCGTTTAAATTTAGAATTAGTTCAAGCAACAAGGCAAAATACTAAAGGTATAACTTTATGGTCTTTTCTTGATAATTGTGCTTGTGCTATGGGTTCAAGAGAATTAAAAAAATGGATTGAAAGGCCTTTAGTTGATCCCAATAAAATTGCTAAAAGATGGGATGAATTAGCTTGGCTTATTGAACATTTTTTAGCTTGTGACAAGATTAAGAACAGCTTGAATGAAATTTATGATTTAGAAAGAATTCTTACACGTTGTGTTATGCATACAGCTAATGCCGTTGATATTCAAAGATTAGGTAAAACATTAAAACAAGTACCGAATATTTTTACCAGTTTAGAAAGTACTTTATTTACAGAATTTAAAAATATTGATTATGTATCAGAATTAGCTTTAGAAATTGAGAAGGCAATTGTTGATAATCCTCCTTTGGTTATGACAAATGGTGGTTTATTTAAAGATGGTTATTGTAAAGAATTGGATGAAGTTCGTTTGATTCGTAAAAATGGTCAGCAATTTATCATGAATTTAGAGGCTAAAGAAAAAGCAAAAACAGGTATTAAAACTTTAAAAATTGCTTATAATAAAGTGTTTGGTTATTATATTGAAATATCGAAAATGGCTGCTCAAGCGGTTAAAGATGAATGGGGATATATTCGTAAGCAGACTTTGACGAATAGTGAACGTTTTATTTCCCCGGAATTAAAAGAAGAAGAAGAACGTATTTTACACGCTGAAGAAAAGACTATTATATTAGAAAAAGAATTATTTCAGGGACTTTTAAAAAAGATTAAGAATTATATATCACCTTTACAAAAGCTGGCACATGCATTAGCACAAATAGATGTTTTAACGAATTTAGCGGAAATTAGTAAAAAATATCATTATATTAGACCAAGTTTTAGCTTATCAACACTTGATATTGTGGCTGGTAAACATCCTATTTTAGATGCACAAATGAAACAACCACGTTATGTTGCAAATGATATTTATTTAGATGAGAAAAAATATCTTGATTTAATTACCGGTCCAAATATGGGTGGTAAAAGTACCTATATGCGTCAAGTTGCGTTGCTTGTAATTATGGCTCAAATAGGTTGTTTTGTACCTGCTAAGAAATGTTCTTTACCAGTCTTCAATAAACTTTTTACCCGCATTGGTGCCAGTGATGATATTCTTAGTGGACATTCAACATTTATGGTTGAAATGACAGAAGCTAATCAGGCATTACAGGAGGCTGATGAACATTCTTTGATTATTTTTGATGAAATAGGAAGGGGTACTTCAACATATGATGGTATGGCACTAGCCCAAGCAATGATGGAGTATATTGCATGTGTCGTAAAAGCGAAGACTTTATTTAGCACCCATTATCATGAATTAACAAGTATGGAAAGAGACTTGGATTGTGTTATTAATGAACATGTTGCTGTAAATGAAAAGAATGATGATATTACTTTTCTTTATCGGGTAGATAAAGGTCCAGCTGGCAATTCATATGGTATAAATGTAGCTCATTTAGCGGGCTTACCAGCAAGTATTTTAAAACGGGCTAAAGCAATTCACCAAGAGTTAGAACAAGCGCAAATGAATCATGTAGGCACGGTTAAATTGGTTGAAATCAATAAAGAAGATCCTTGTTTAAAAGCAATAAAAGATCAGCTTTTAGCAGTTGATATGGATGATTTGAGTCCGAAAAAAGCATGGGATTATTTATGTGAATTACAAGATAAGGTAAGGCAAAAAGATGAATGATAAAATTATTATTAAAGGAGCAAAAGAAAATAATTTAAAAAATATAAGTTTAGAAATACCTCGTAATAAGTTGGTTGTTATGACTGGATTATCTGGTTCAGGTAAGACTAGTCTTGCCTTTGATACAATTTATGCCGAAGGACAACGGCGATATGTTGAATCACTTTCAGCATATGCTCGACAATTTTTGGGGGGAGTTGAGAAACCTAATGTTGAATTTATTGAAGGATTAAGTCCGGCTATTTCTATTGATCAAAAAACAACTTCAAATAATCCTCGTTCAACAGTAGGAACAGTAACGGAAATTTATGATTATTTACGATTGCTATATGCTCGTGTTGGTGTGCCATATTGTCCAAAGCATCATATTCCAATTAGTGGTAAAACGATTACAGAAATAGTTCAGCAGGTAATGAAGTTTGATGATGAAGCAAAGCTTAGTATTTTAGCACCAGTGGTGCGTAATAAAAAAGGTAGTTTTAAAGAAGAATTTAAACATTGGTTAAAAGATGGATATATTCGTGTTCGTATTGATAAAAAGATTTATTTATTAGAAGAAATCAAAGAATTGGAAAAAAATAAACGTCATGATATTGATGTTGTTGTTGATCGTATTATTAAAAGAAGTGATAGTCAATCACGCCTACAAGATTCTTTAGAAATAGCTTTAGCGCTTGCTGATGGACATGTATTAGTATTAAAAGATGAACAAGAATTTTATTATTCATCACATTTTGCATGTCCATATTGTGACTTTGCAGTACCAAACTTAGAGCCACGTCTATTTTCTTTTAATGCTCCTTTAGGAGCTTGTGATGTTTGTCATGGACTAGGTATTACAGAAGAAGTTGATCTTGATAATTTAATACCTGATAAAACGAAAACAATTAGAGAAGGTGGTATTCGTTATTATAAAAATATTGTTGATACGGATAATATTGAGTGGCAGACTTTTGCGGTATTATTGAAAACGTATAATATTGATATAGATTTACCCATTAACCATTTTAATAAGGAACAAATGGAGCGTATTTTATATGGTTCAGATAAGCCCATAAGTTATCGGATAACTTCTTCATCGGGACGATCTTATACGAAAAAAGAATATATCGAAGGTGTTAAAACAATGATCGAAAGACGATATATGGAAACAAATTCAGCGATGAGTAAAGAATGGTACCATAGTTTTATGATTGAGAATGAGTGTCCTAAATGTCATGGAAAAAGATTAAATGAACTTGCTTTATCAGTTTTTGTAGCAGATAAAAATATTTATGATTTTATACATCTTTCTGTCCTTGATGCTATAGAATGGCTGGCTAAATTAGTTTTAAATAAAGAAGCTAAAATAATTGCAGATATGATTTTAAAAGAAATTTATAGTCGTTTAACATTTCTTAAAAATGTTGGCTTAGAGTACTTAACTTTAGATCGTCTAGCAGGAACATTATCAGGTGGGGAAGCACAGAGAATTCGTTTAGCGACACAGATTGGATCACAATTAAGTGGCGTTTTATATGTTTTAGATGAACCGTCGATTGGTTTACATCAAAGAGATAATCAACGCTTAATTACAACTTTGAAAAAAATGCGTGATTTAGGTAATTCATTAATTGTTGTTGAGCATGATGAAGAGACAATGGAAGAAGCAGATTGGCTTGTTGATATTGGTCCGGGAGCAGGTATTCATGGTGGTGAAGTCATAGCTAATGGAACAGTACAGGAGGTTAAAAATAATCCACGTTCGATTACAGGACAATATTTAAGTGGTCATAAGGTTATACCTATGCCAAATAAAAGACGGATAGGTAAAAAAGAATATATTGAAATTAAAGGTGCGAGTGAACATAATTTAAAGAATATTCAAGTGAAAATACCTTTAGGAAAATTGGTTTTAGTAACTGGTGTCTCTGGGAGTGGTAAAAGTACATTAATCAATGAAGTGTTGGTCAAAGCAGTACTGAAGCAATTAGGTCGTGCAAAAGTGCGGCCAGGAGCATGTAAATCAATAAAAGGTTTGGAATATATTGATAAATTAGTTCAAATAGATCAAAACCCAATTGGTCGTACACCTCGTTCTAATCCGGCTACTTATACCGGAGTATTTGATGAAATTAGAGAAGTATTTGCAAAAACACCAGAAGCACGTATGCGTGGTTATGATAAAGGACGCTTTTCTTTTAATGTGAAAGGTGGTCGTTGTGAACATTGTCAAGGTGATGGTTTAAAGGTTATTTCAATGAATTTTTTACCAGATGTAACGGTTCCTTGCGAAGTTTGTCATGGTAAACGATATAATGAAGAAACTCTACAGTGTACTTATAAAGGTAAAAATATCTATGATGTCTTAGAAATGACGGTTGAAGAAGCTCTTTGTTTCTTTGCCAACTATCCACGAATTAAAAATAAATTACAAACATTACAAGCAGTTGGTTTAAGTTATTTGAAGTTGGGTCAATCATCAACAACACTATCCGGAGGAGAAGCTCAACGTGTTAAATTAGCTTCTGAACTACAAAAAAGAGCGACGGGTAAGACGATATATGTTTTAGATGAACCGACAACCGGTTTACATACGGATGATGTTAATCGTTTAATTTTTGTACTACAGAAAATAGTTGATAATGGTGATACTGTTATTGTTATTGAACATAATTTAGATGTTATTAAAAATGCTGACTGGATTATTGATTTAGGACCCGAAGGAGGGGAAAATGGTGGTTCGATAGTTGCCCAAGGAACACCAGAAAAAATTATTACAATAGCAAAAAGTTGGACAGGTCAATATTTACGTAAAACAATAGAATGGACAAAGAAACATCAGCAAATTGAAAAAAAGAAATAAAAAACAGCTGCTTTTTGTTTCTTTTTAGGCAATGCTATAATAGTCAAAGGAGGAAATCATGGCAAATAATAAAATTGTTACGATAAAAGAAATTCAGGATTTTTTCCACTTTAAACAAATTACAGGTGATGAGCAATCATTAAATCGTTTCACAAAGGATAATGATATTAATCGTCCAGGTTTTGAATTAATGGGAAACTTTGGTGATTCCGTTGCTTCCCGTATAGTTTTAATTGGTAATAAAGAAATTAAATATATTAATAATATGTCCGTTGCAGATCAAAAAGAGCGTTTTAAAGAATTGTTAGATTATTATACAGCGGCAATTATTGTGACACGTAATAATCCTGTTCCATTGATTATGAAAGATTTAGCTAAGAAGATGAATTTTCCTATTTTTAGTACAGTTTTAGAAACGCAGCAAGTGACGGCTGATTTGATTTCTTTTTTGAATGAAAAATTAGCTGAAGAAGATACTAAACACGGTGTTTTGGTAACAGTTGATGGAATTGGTGTTTTAATTATTGGTGAAAGTGGTATGGGTAAGTCGGAAACGGCTTTAGAACTTATTCGTCATGGTCATATATTAGTGGCTGATGATCGGGTTGACATTCAACATATTCATAATGATTTATATGGTCATGCTCCAGAATTAATTAAAGGTTTATTAGAAATTAGAGGAATTGGAATTATTGATGTTGAGAAGATGTTCGGTGTTTCAGCTATTCGTTCTCGAGCCAAGATTGATTTAGTAATTCAGTTAGTACCATTTGATACGCATGCTGAATATGATCGTATTGGGGAAAAGACTTTAGAGCATGAAGAAATTTTAGGGATTTATATTCCTAAATTAATTTTACCTATAAGTGCGGGACGAAATATATCTGTTTTAGTAGAAACGGCTGTAAAACATTTCATGTTAATGAAAACAGGTAATGGGGGAGCAACTATTATTGAAGAGCGTTTTATAAAATTGGCAGGTAAGGAGTAGTTATGAGAATATTTCCGGATGCAACAACTTTAATTAGTACAAGTTTATTTTCTTTATCTTTCTATGCTTTAACTTTTGTCTTAGGTATTATTTTGGTTTCTTTTTTAGCATACAAGGAAGCTAAGCGAAAAGGTTTGCGTAGAGAATTTAGTGTTGAATTAATTATTATTAATGTTATAGCAGGTATAATTTTTGCTCGCTTTTTTTGGGTATTATTAAATTTACGTAATTATTTGCAATATATACCTTATATATTTGCGATCAATGATGGTGGCTTTTCACTTATTGGGGGTATTTTAGGCCTTTTTTTCATGACGGGTATTTATGTTAAAGAGCGACATTTATCAGCTTTACAAATGCTTGATTTTATAGCACCATTGTATATTTTTTGTACGGTGATAATTAGGCTTGGGCGAAGCTTTGCAGAGACAACCGTTTTTTTGCCAATTATGCTTGATATAGTCGGGTTTATTTTGATTTGGTTTTATTTTCGCTTTTATAAACCAGGTTTTAAACGGGGACAAGCAGCTGCTTTGAGTTTGAGTTGGTTAGGCTTGACAGGTATTATGACGATTGTTTTTAAATGGGATGGTTATTTAAAAGGTCAATTTATATTAGTCCTTTTATCAGAACTATTAGGTATTTTTTTATTAGTTTTTATTAATAAAAGAAAAGTACCAAAGCCCATTTTATTGTTTGATCTAGATGGCACTATTATGGATAGTCGACGGATGGTTTTATATTGTTATGCATACTTGTTTAAAAAATATAGTCTTTTGAAAAATTTTACGATGGATAAACAAGAAGCCGTTTTTGGTGCTTCGCTTAAAGAACAAATAACTAAATTCTTTCCACATCAAGATGCTAATGTATTAGTGCAAGAATATCGTCAATATCAACGTTCTTTTTCGTGGTCAAAAGAAGTTTCTTTATTTCCTAAGACCTATGAAACATTAGAATATCTATGGTCTAAGGGTTATACTATTGGTCTAGTTTCTTCCCGTTTAACGGAAAGTTGTGAGTCATGGTTAAAACAATTACAGTTAATTCACTGCTTTTCCGTTGTTGTTGGTCGTGATCAAGTTAAACATCCTAAGCCTTCACCAACCAGTATTATGTTTGCATGTCAAAGGGTTAAGGCTTCTACTTCTAATTGCGTTTATGTTGGCGATAATATTACTGATATACAAGCAGCTAGAAGAGCAGGTGTATATGCGATAGCTTTTAATACTGAAAAGAAAAAATTAGCAAGTCTTAAAAAAGAGAAGCCAAATAAAATAATTAATTGTTTAGATGAATTAAAAGATATTTTAAAAGAAGATCATGCATGGACGTATGACAAGATGTAGTGGGGTGAACTATGAATAAAAAGAAAGTTGTGCTAGTTAGTGGTATGAGTGGTGCCGGTAAAAGTAGTGTGACACGTATATTGGAAGATATGGGTTTTCATATTATTGATAATTATCCAGTACAATTAATGTCTTTTTTAGTAGATATGATTGAAGCTAGTACAGATCCGCGTTATCAAAGAGTTGCCTTAAGTACAAGTGCCCAGGATTTTCCGACATTTGTTCGTTTATTTAAAGGTTCAGATATTGATTTAAAAATATTGTTTTTAGATGCTCAGGATACAGTTTTATTGAAACGATATAAAAGTACGAGACGTATTCATCCTTTGTTATTGTCTAATATGGCAAATACTTTAGAGGAAGCTATTGCAGCGGAAAGACAAATGTTTCAAGAATTTCGTGCACCAGAAATTGTTTCTATTGATACATCTTTCATTAGTGAGAAAGAATTAAGATTTAAATTAGAAAAGTTATCCCTTGCTTCAAGCCGTCAAGGTTTTTCTATTTCTTTTATTTCTTTTGGCTATAAATATGGTTTACCAATGGATGCGGATTTAGTTTTTGATGTACGTTTTTTACCTAATCCTTTTTGGGTCATTGACTTACGTGGTAAAAATGGGAATGATAAAGAAGTATATGATTATGTTATGGAGAAAGAAGAAACGAAAGATTTTATAAAATATTTACTTAAAATGTGTGATTATATTTTTGAACAATATCGTAAAGAAGGAAAGAGCCATTTAACAGTGGGTATTGGCTGTACGGGTGGTCAACATCGATCCGTATCAATTACTAATTTCTTATATGCGAATTACTTGCAAAAGTATTATTGCTATAAAGAACATCGAGATGAGAGAGAGTGGTTTCGTGATGCTTAAAAAAAAGATAGTTGTAATTGGAGGTGGACATGGGCAAGCAATTATTTGTCGTGGCTTGAAAGAAATTGAACAGTTTGATTTAACGGCTATTGTTACCGTAGCAGATGATGGTGGCAGTACAGGACGTTTACGACGGCAGTTTCGTATTCCAGCGATGGGTGATATTCGTAACGTTATGTTATCAATGTCGAAAAGTGAAACATTAATGCGGGCGTTAATGGATTATCGTTTTGCTGATCCAAGTGGAACAAGTGAAGATATTGCGGGTCATAATTTAGGCAATTTAATATTGACAGCATTAACACAACAGTGTGGTAGTTTTTTACAAGCCATTCAAAAAGTAACACAAGTTTTAAATGTGCAAGGAAGAATAATTCCTGCAACAACGGAAGTGATTACTTTATTCGCACGCATGGAAGATGGTGTTATTGTTAAAGGAGAAGCCAATATTCCAAGTATTGATAATCACATTGTTGAAGTTTTTTATGAACAAGAAGTAGAAGCAACACCAAATGCTATCCAAGCTATTTTAGATGCAGATATGGTTATCTATGGTATTGGTTCTGTTTATACAAGTATTTTACCAAATGTTATTATTCCTAAAGTTAAAGAAGCTTTACAAAAAACAAAGGCTAAAAAAATATATATTTGTAATGCAATGAGTCAGCCTGGTGAAACGGATGGTTATAGTTTAGAAGATCATATTCAAGCTTTGTTAAAGCATGGTGCTTTAGTTGATACGGTCATTGTTGCTAATGATGTTATTCCTGAAAGTTTGAAGCAAAAGTATGCTAAAGATGGTAGTTATCCAGTATTAATTAAGAAGAAAGAACATAATTATCGTTTACTTCCAGTTTCATTACTTGATTTTTCAAATGGTTTAATACGTCATAGTTCACGAAAGATTGCTGATATTATAGAAAGAGAGGCTTAAATGTCCTTTGCTTTTGACGTTAAAGTGGAAGTAGCAGCCAAAAGTATGGTAAAAAAAGATGGTCAGGCTTGTTTATCAGCTCTTTTGCTTTTACTTTCTTCATTAGTTTTATCAAATGGTAAGTTTTATTTAGTTGCTACAACAGAAAATGCAGCGGTTGCACGGATGATAGTTCGTTTACTTAAAGAAATTTATCAAGTACCGGTAGAAATATTTGTGAAGAAAAAAATTGTTTTAAAAAAGAATAGTATTTATGGTGTTCGTATTTATTCAGCAGCAAAAGAAATATTGGCTGATCTTGGTCTTTGGAATAAAAAAGGTTTGTTAATGAAACCTTTAGCGACCATTATTTCTTCATTTAGTCAAGCAAGAGCTTATTTAGCAGGCTGTTTTTTAGCTAGTGGATCAATTAATGATCCAGAAAAAACTAACTATCATTTAGAAATGTGTGTCAATTCTTTAGAACATGCTGAATTTATTCAAAAGCAGATGACAAAGTTTAATCTTTCAGCAAAGATTGCTAAACGACGTTTGAAATGGATTGTATATATTAAATCGGCAGAAATGATAGCTGATTTTCTACGTCTTATTGAAGCGGATGATGCTGTTATGGATTATGAAAATATTCGTATTTCACGTGATTTTAGTAATTCATTAACACGTTTAAATAATATGGATGTAGCTAATGAGGTGAAGAGTCAACAAGCAGCTATGAAACAGATGGAAGATATTAAACGCTTGGAGAATTATGATTTAGCAACAGTAGATGAAAAATTATTAGAAATTATTGCTTTACGAAAAAAATATCCTGATAGTTCATTATCTGAACTTTGCTTGTTATATGAAAAAGAAAAAGGGAAAAAAATTTCTAAATCTGGTTTAAAGCATCGTTTTGTCCGAATACATGAATTAGTAGATAAAATTTAATTATGGAAGGATGCAAAGCAATGGATATAAGTAAGATAAAATTAGATTTTGATCCGGTATCATTAAAGGATTGGGAGATTATTCAGCAATATTTAGTACAAAGTGCATATGAAGAGTCTAATCATAATATTGTAAATATGATGCTTTGGTTGAAAGAATATCCACTTTTTATGATTAAAGAAGATCATTACTTGTTGCTTTTAGGAATTCATAAAGGGCAATTATTTATTTATATGCCCTTAGGCAATAGAGAATATTATAAAGAAGCACTTTATCATGCAAAACATATTTTTGATTTTTATCATTTACCATTTACTCTTAGCTGTTTTACTAAAGAAATGGTTGATTTGGTTATTTCTCTTTTTCCTGAATATCAAGCATGTTCAGAAAGAGATGCGGCTGATTATGTTTATGATGCTGAAAAATTAAGAACTTTTTCAGGTAAAGCAATGCAGAAAAAAAGAAATCATTTGAATGCTTTTTTGAAAGAGTATGATGGACGCTGGATTTATGAACATATAAATGATACTAATATTAATGATTGCTTGAACTTTTTAGAAACATGGCGTTTAGATGATATTGATGATTTTTTACAAAGTGAGCGTATAGGTGTTGAAAAAATATTGCACTTAGTTAATGTTTTGCCATATCGTGGTGGTTTAATTAGAATTGATGGTAAAGTAGAAGCGTTTGCGATAGGCTCAATTTTAACAAAGCAGATGGCACAAGAAAATATTGAAAAAGCAAATGGTGCTATCAGAGGACTTTATCCATTGATATTAAGAGAATGGTTAAAGAATGAATATCCTCATGTAGAATTATTAAATCGTGAAGATGATACAGGAAGAGAAAATTTACGTTATGCTAAGATGTCATTACATCCATTGTATTTAATTGATAAATATCGTATTCAAAAGAGGAAATAAAATGATACAAAAAGCTATACCAACACAAGTTGCCGAAATAAAAGAATTATGGAATATTTGTTTTTTAAGTGAAGATAAAAGATATACAGATTATTATTTTCAAAATTTGTTTGATTGTGATAATTGCTTGGTATATGTCTTAGATGGGAAAGTTGTTTCTTCTTTAATTAGAGCACCACATTCTTTTGTTTTGCATGGTAAAGTGTTACGTAGTTCAATGATTTTAGGAGTTTGTACACATCCTGACTATCGTCATCAAGGATATATGAAAAAATTATTACAAACTGTATTAGACGCATGTGAGCATACTGAATTAATTACCCTTATTCAAGCTTATCAGCCAGCATTATATGAGCCTTTTGGTTTTCACATGATTTATCGTCGTTTAGCTTTTGAACTTAATGCTGGTGATTTACCACGTACAAACCAATTTGGTTTAAGTTATGATCCTAAGCCATTAGATTTATTAAAAGTTTATTCGGTTTACATTAAACATTTCAACGGTTTTTATGCTCGTGATTTAAGCTATTTTGTCAAATATCGTAAAGAAATTATCGCCCAAGGAGGGAAGATAGTTGCTTATTATGATGGACAAGATCAAATACAAGGGTATGCTTCATTATTACCTCAGAGTAATAAGCAAGTTGTCGTGGAAGAAATTGTCTATTTAGATACGCATTGTTTAATTAAATTAGTAAATGCGGCGGCTTTAGAAAAAGAAAATATTATTGTTGAAGTTAGTGGAGCAGAAGATTTATGCCATATTTTTCCAAAAGCAAAGAAAAAAAATTATGATTCAACAATGGCTCGTTTAAATGATGCCGATTTATTTTCAAAATTATATGGTCGAAATGTTAAAACAGTAGAAGAAGCTTTTGGCTTATATAAAAAACCACTAAATTTAAACGAATTTGCTTAATAATAAAATTTATTAGACGTAATAATTGACGGTTAGTTTTTAGAATATTACAATTGTAAGAGCTAAAAGGAGGTCTTAAAAAGACATATGACAGATGTAAAAGTAGCTATTAATGGTTTTGGCCGTATTGGTCGTCTTGCTTTTAGACAGATGTTTGTAGCAGAAGGTTATGAAGTTGTTGCTATCAATGATTTAACAACACCTTCGATGTTAGCTTATTTATTAAAGCATGATACAACACATGGTAATTGGCAACATGAAATTTCATCTAATGATGAAAAAGGTACAATTACTGTTGATGGTAAAGAAATCACAATTTATAAAGAAGCAGATGCAAGTAAGTTACCTTGGGGTAGTCTTGATGTTGATGTTGTCTTAGAATGTACAGGCTTTTATACAAGTAAAGAAAAAGCTTCTGCTCATATTAAAGCAGGTGCTAAAAAAGTTGTTATATCTGCTCCAGCAGGTAATGATTTACCAACAATTGTTTTCTCAGTAAATGAAAAAACATTAACACCAGAAGATAAGATTATTTCTGCAGCTTCTTGTACAACTAACTGCTTAGCTCCAATGGCTAAGACATTAAATGATTTATATCCAATTCAAACAGGTATTATGTGTACTGTACATGCATATACAGGTGATCAGATGCCTTTAGATGGACCACAAAGAAAAGGTAATAAGCGTCGTTCACGGGCAGCTGCATGTAATATTGTTCCTAATTCAACAGGGGCAGCTAAAGCTATTGGTTTAGTTATTCCAGAATTAAATGGTAAATTAATTGGTGCTGCTCAACGTGTACCAGTTCCAACAGGTTCTTCAACATTATTATATTCTGTAGTAAAAGGTAAAAATGTAACAGCTGAAGCTATTAATGCAGCTATGAAAGCAGCAGCTTCTGATTCATTTGCTTATAATGAAGAAGAAATTGTTTCTTCTGATATTATTGATGAAACACATGGTTCAATTTTTGATGCTACCCAAACAATGGTTACAAAAGTTGATGATGATACTTATGAAGTACAAACTGTTTCATGGTATGATAATGAAAATTCTTATACTTCACAAATGGTAAGAACAATTAAGTATTTTGCTAATATTAAGTAATTGATAATTAGTTACCGATATAAGCTGATAAACTTATATCGGTTTTTATATTCTATTTTTTGGCAAACATTTATGATTTTAGGTATAATTTAATTAATTAAGTTTGAAGTGTGCTTATAAATTATTACGATGGAGGCTTGCATGATAAATAAATTACCAAACAAATTAACAATGTTAAGAAAATCTTTAGGCTATACACAAGGTGATTTAGCTAGCCGTTTAGATGTAGCTATAAAAGATTATATGAATTGGGAAAATGGTAATTCCATACCTTCTTTTGCTCACTTACAAAAGCTAAGTATTTTATTTAATATTCCTATTGAATTGTTAATGGATAATAAAAAAGAGATTAGTGAAGAACTTTTAGATACCTTAAGTAAAAGTGTTATAATTCCATCTTTTATGGAAGATAAAAAAAATGATTTAGATAAGACAGTTGATTTAGGTGCGACAGATAGTGACTTAGGCAAAACAAAGGTTGTGTCATTGATTAAAGATAGTGAAAAGCGTAAGGAAGAAATTAAAGAAGAAGTTAATAAGCGTAAAAAGATTAGTCGTAAGATGTTGATTATAATTTCATCTGTTATATCATTTGTTGTTGTTTGTGCTTTTTTGGTTTTTTTCTTTTTACGACCAACAAAACATTTAAATTTAAGTGAAAAGAATAGATTGGCATTAGGGAATTTATTTTCTATTTATATAGATGATAACGGGCGAGTTAATATTCGTGGGCAATTAAATAACCGAGCTGCTTTTGATGATTTAGTACAAGTAAGTGCTTATGGTGATCATGCAGTAGGTTTAAAGAAAAATGGTACGGTCGTTAGTAATGGTCATGAAGATGTGACAAAATTAAAGACAGTGACAATGATTGCAGCTGGTAAAGATCATATTTTAGCATTAAATGCAAATGGAAAGGTTAGTTGTATTGGTAATCAGAAAGCTTGTATGGTCAATGAATGGCAAGATGTTGATAAAGTTTTTGCCGGCAATGGTTTTAGCATAGGTATTACTAAGAAGAAAAAGGTTTTATTATCGGGAGATGTTGCTGGTCTTAGTAATTTAGATAACATAGAGGACATTGTTACAAATGATGAATGGTTATTAGCTTTACATAAAAATGGTCAAATTAGTTCACATTCTTTAATTGATAATAAGACGATCGACTTAAGTAAGTTATCAGGAATTAAAGCAGTAGCACTTACAAATGAAGGTGTATTTGGTATTGATCGTTCAAATAAATTACAATATGTTTTATTTAATGAAAAGAGTGACATTTTTAATCGTAAAATATTAGATTGTTGGCAAAATTTACATTTTATAGCTGGTACAAATAATACATTAGTTGCTATTGATAATGTTGGTAATATGTTTGGTATTGGTGACAACAATAATAATCAGTATGAAAATACAGCGAGTTTGTCAAAACCAAAAGTAGAAAAACTAAAACAGGTAAAAAATATTACTTTTACGGAAACAACTGCTAATGTAAATATAAGTTGGGATCGTGTTGAAAATGCTAATCGCTATCATTTAGTAATGGATACAGATCCTCAATTAGACCAAAAAGATATTTTATCAAATAGTTATAGTATTCCAGCTAATAAATTAGAAAATGGGAAAACATACAAAGTCACGATAACAGCTTTATCTGATCAAAGTGATAAATATGATGAAAGTGATACGACAACGATAAATTATACATATAAACAAAAAGTAATTAAATTATCAACACCTAGTAATCTAAGCAATAAAATAACGAGTGATGGTTGGCGTTTTACGTGGCAAGCAGTTGAACATGCTGATTATTATAGTATTATCTTTGATGGTCGTTTATTAGTTGAAAAACAAATTGCAACAAATTATCATTTAGATAATACAGGTATTAAAAATCATTCACAACACACATTGGAAATTATAGCCCATTCAAATACACCGGACATTTATCAAGATAGTGATGCTTATAAGTCGCAATTGATATATGCACTGGAAGAATATGCAGTTAAATTTAATTTCGTTAAAAATGGTGAAAAAATAGGCGAAAAAGTTTATTATCTTACACATGGTAATTATGTTTTAGGTGCTGTTATACAAAAACGTGATTTACCGTCGAATACAAAATTAGTTGATCCAACAACCCATGTTGATATTAGCGGTAATCAAGAACAAAATGTGGAGGTTGAATAATGGAAAAAATTTGGTTTTATTTAAACCACCTTACCAAAGAAAAAAAAGGTCCTTTTACAGATGAAGAATTAATTAAATTATTAAATCAAGGAATTGTTGGCGTTGATGATTATATTTGGATGAGTGATTTTGAAAATTGGCTTAAAGTCGAAGATTCTATTTATTCAATTTATATAGGTGAATGAAGGTTGGGTAACCAACCTTTTTGATATAATAAAAAAGTAAGAGAGGTAAATATGCAAATATATAATACGAAAACTTTAAAGTTAGAAACTTTTCATGCGAAAAAAGATGGTGAAGTTACTATGTATGTATGTGGTCCTACAGTTTATAACTATGCTCATATTGGTAATGCTCGTCCGATGGTTGTATTTGATGTTTTAAAACGAGTTTTGGAAGCTAAAGGGTGGAAGGTTAGATATGTTTCTAATTATACAGATGTCGATGATAAAATAATTAACAAAGCAATAGAAGAGGATGTTAGTGAAGAAACAATTGCAAGTAGATATATTGAAGCATATGAACTTTTAAGAAAAAAATTAAATGTTGAAAAGCCTGATTTTTGTCCAAGAGTAACTCAAACAATGGATCAGATTATTTCATTTATTCAAAAATTAGTGCAAGAAAAGCATGCTTATGTAGTTAATGGTGATGTTTATTTTGCGGTTAATTCTATAGCTGACTATGGTCATCTTTCACATCAAAATATGCAAGATTTAGACGTGGGTAATCGCATTAAAGAGAATATGCAAAAAGAAAATCGATTTGACTTTACGTTGTGGAAAAAAACAGATAGAGGAATTAAATGGGATTCTCCTTGGGGAAAAGGAAGACCGGGTTGGCATACCGAATGTGTTGTTATGATAAATGAAAATTTAGGTAAAACAATAGATATTCATGGTGGTGGGTTAGATTTAAAATTTCCTCATCATGAAAATGAAGCGGCTCAACAGGAAGCTTTATTTGGTTGCGATTTAGCTAATTATTGGATGCATAATGCAATGGTTAATATTGATGGTGAAAAGATGTCTAAGTCCTTGGGAAATACCTTGTGGGCAAGTGATATAGTTGATAAACTTGGTTGTAATTTAACCCGTTGGTTAATGAGCTCGGTACACTATCGTAAAGAATTAAATTTTTCAACGGAAACGATTCAGGCAGCAAAGGCAGAGTTGGAAAAAGTTGAAGTAGCTATGAAACGAGCTTATTTAAAAGTTTGTTTGGATAGAGTACCATGGCAAGTTGATATTGATGAACAATCTTGGTGTGATTTTTTACAACAGATGGAAGATGATTTAAATACACCAAATGCATATATGGTAATTTTTGCGACAGTAAAAGAGTTAAATAGTTTGTGGCGGAAAAAAGAAGTTGATTATTTAAAAATTATGTGTTTGTATAATAGTCTTGAAAAAATGTTATCAATTTTAGGTATTGAATTACCAAAAATTAATATTCAGGAAGAAGATTATCAAAACTATCAACATTGGCTATTAGCAAAAACTAATAAAGATTTTAAATTAGCTGATAAATATCGGGAAAAATTACAAGAGAAAGGATTAATTTAGTGAATTTAGCAAAATATTCAGGGCGAACATTAGCTTTTTTAGGTGATGCTGTTTGGAGCTTAGTGGTACGCAATAGTTTGTTGATGAATGAGTGTGGAAAAGGAAAAATTCTACAGCAAGAAAGTATTCGATATGTAAGTGCTAAAGCACAAGCGCGTTTTTATGAAATATTACATGATGATAACTTTTTTTCTGTTCAAGAAGAAGAGTGGTATAAATTAGGTAGGAATGGTCATAGTGGTACGATACCAAAGAACACAAATGTACAAACATATCGTATGTCGACAGGTTTTGAAGCTATTTTAGGTGCTCTTTATTTATTGCATGATGAGAATAGAATAAGACAAATTTGGGACAAAGTTGGGACTGTGATAGAGGAATAATATGGCAGAATGGATTTACGGGAAGAATGTTGTGAAGCAAAGTATTCAAGAAGGAAAAGTTAAAAAATTATTTCTTCAACGGAGAGATGAAGATCTACTTAATTTAGCTTCTACTAAAAATGTTGTGGTAAAAATTGTATCACGGGATAAGCTTAGTACATTCGTAAAAACGAGTAATCATCAGGGCGTTGTGGCAGAAATAGAAGAGTATCGTCTCTATACAGTTGAAGAAATACTGGTTTCTATACCAAATAATAAAAAAGGTCTGTTAGTGATGCTTGATGGTATAGTGGATCCTCATAATTTAGGAGCTATTTTACGAAGTTGTGATGCAATTGGTGTCGATGGTGTTATCTTTAAAAAAGATCGTTCAGTTGGCTTGAATGCAACCGTTGCGAAAGTTAGTGTTGGAGCTATTCAAACAGTTAAATGTGCACAAGTAACTAATCTAAGTAGAACAATTGAAGAATTAAAGAAAAAAGGATTTTGGACGGTTGGTACAGCAATGACAGGTTTAGATTATCGGGCGCTTAATTATGATTTTCCAACATTATTGATTATCGGTAATGAAGGAAAAGGTATTTCTGATTTAGTGATGAAAAAATGTGATTATCTTGTTCATTTACCAATGATGGGTAAGATTTCGTCATTAAATGCTTCTGTATCAGCAGGTATATTGTTATACGAAATTCACAACAAAAGATTCCCTCTATAGGAGGAAATTATGTCTGCTTTAGAAAACCAACTTGCTTTAATTGAAAAATGTCGAAATGGTGAGGAAGAAGCTCAAAGAGAGATGCTTAGGCAATATGATGATTTATTGCATATCATTGTAAATAAAACTATTAAGTTGTATCCACGTATGTATTATCACTATGATGACCTTTTACAAGAAGCCAGAATTGCTTTTTTTAATGCGGTTAGTCAATTTAAAGATGATAAAAGAGCGTGTTTTAAGACTTTTGCTAGCTTAGTTATTAAAAGGCGTATCTGGAACGTTGTTCGTAACTTATTAGTAGAATATAATCATAAAGGTTTTGAAGGTATTTCATTAGATGATGAAGAAATTAATTATTATGAAATAATTGAACAAAGTAATCGTTTAGCAGAACCAGATTACTATATGAAATTTAATATAGCAAAAACAGCTTTACAAAATGAAATCGCACAATTAAATTGTGCAGAAAGAGAGATTTTAAGTTGTTGGCTAGTTAATGATAGTTATGATATAGCAGCTAAGAAGTTAGGGATTAGTAAGAAACAATATGATGGGCGCTTGCAACGTATAAAGAAAAAAATTAAGCAAGCAGTAATTGATTAGATATTTGACGATGTAAGAATGGATGTGCTAAAGTAAACTAGATTAGGAGTACTTTTTATTGTGGAAAAGAAAACAAAAATAACATTAGTTTGTGATGTGTGTAATGCTAGAAATTATGTAACTAATCGTAGTAAAAATTTAAATAAACGATTAGAATTAAAAAAGTATTGTCCTAAATGTGGCAAAGTAACGATACATAAAGAAACAAAATAGGAGGATCTAGATATGTCTTTAAAGAAAGAAATATTAAGTGATAAAAAAGAAGTTTTAAAGAAGCAAACCCCAGTTAAAGATTATTGGTTTACATTTAGTGGCATTTGTAAAGAAGCATCTCGTGTTCGTTGGCCAAAGTGGAAAAGTGTTGGAAATGAAGCAGGTACTATTCAAAACAGTGGTGAAGTTTTAATATTTACTATCTTTTTTGCTGTTTTTTTCATTCTTTGCGATTTATTTGTGGCTTTCTTATTAAAAACAGTCGGAATAGGAGCTTAGAGTATGAAAGAATTAGACGAGAAGGTAATGAAAAGTATTGATGATGAAAATGAAATACGGTGGTATGTAGTTAATACATATGCTGGACATGAAAATAGAGTTAAAGATAATTTGGAAAAGCGTTTGGAAACGATGGGAATTCAAAACTCATTATTTAATATTTTTGTTGCTGAAGAGGAGCAAATTGAAGTCAAGAAAAATAAAACAGAAGTTAAAAAAATAAATATGTTTCCAGGATATATTTTTGTGCAAATGAAAATGACGGATGAGGCATGGTATGTTGTGCGTAATACACCGGGGGTAACAGGATTTATTGGTTCTTCTGGTGGTGGAGCAAAACCATTTCCTGTTTCCGAAGATGAAATGGAGTCTATTTTAAGACGTGTAGGTAATCGTCATCAAAAAGTGACGGTTGATTTTGCAGTTGGTGATACGGTAAAGATTTTAACTGGTCCTTTTGCCAATATGATTGGGCATATTTCAAGTATGAATGATCAAACGCAAGTAGCAACGGTAATGACGTTACTTTTTGGTCGTGAAACACCTAATGAAATAGGTTATGGTGATCTTGAAAAAGTAGAAGAATAGAAAGGAAATATGATGACAGCAGAATTAAAAACGATAGTAGCTAATTACAGTATATTTGCTGTTGTATGGTATGTATTGCAGACATATGGCCATTTTTTACTATTTAAAAAAGCAAAAGTTAATACCATGATAGCTTTTATACCTGTTATTCGTGAATATAAAATATTTCAAATGGTTTGGGATAATAAAATTATTTCTTTGGTGTGGATAATAGGTGTTATTGGTTTACCTTTATTTGTTATAGGTAGTAAATTGAAATTGCAAAGCATAGCGTGGATCGGTTTTGTTTTATCTTTAATAGCGTTAGTATTATCAGCAATCAGAGCTTTTTATGAAGTTCGAGCTTATAATAAAGGCCCAGGTATGGCTATTGCTATAATATTTGTAGCACCACTTGCAAATATTATATTAGGTAAGTCAGATGCTGATTACCAAAAAAATCAGATTTTAAATTAACACAAACTAAGGGTAGAAAATTTCTACCTTTTTTAATAAAAATTTATTACTTGTAAAGAACAGTTATAAATACTTTTAGTATATAGGATTAATTTCAGAATAAATATATAGGTTGTTACATGTGGAGAAATTTAATCTAAAAGTTTGATTGACGTATCAGTAATAATCATTTATTATAATAAATTGCAGAAGAATCGAAATTAGGGTAGGGCTTCTATACCCTTTTTGCATTTCTTTATAGCAATGAAAGGCGGCTATATGAAAGAAAATCAGGCATATCATGTTGTTAAATACGGTAATAAAGCAACACGTCGTGACTACTCTAAAGTAAGTAGTGGTCTAGGTCTTCCTGACTTGGTAGAGATTCAAACAGAATCTTTTGATTGGTTTTTGAGAGAAGGAATTCAAGAAGTTTTTGATGGTATTTTTCCAATTACTAACCATAGTGAAAGCATCCGCTTAAAATTTTTAGGTTATCGCTTAGAAGATCCGGTTTTAAGTATCGCTGAATGTAAATTTAATCAAGTTAATTATTGTGCCAAAATGTATGGTGATATGGAACTTGAAATGATAGATCAAGAAACAGGAGAGGTTTTAACAAAAAGAGAAGATGTTTATTTAGGGGAATTACCATTAATGACACCAGGTGGAACATTTATCATTAATGGTGCAGAACGGGTCATTGTATCACAGATTGTGCGCTCACCAGGAGCTTATTTTGGAATTGAATCAGAAGATCGAACAGGACGTGATACTTATACCAGTGAATTAATTCCAGCAAGAGGAACATGGCTAGAATTTTTAACGGATGAAAAAAAATCAACATTTGGACGTGTTGTTATGACATCAGTTGATCGTCATCGTAAAATTTTAAGTACTATTTTCTTGAAAGCGATAGGATTATCCTTGAATCGTGATAAAAAAGGTGAGATTGTCTCTTTAACAGATATTCAAAAATTCTTAAAAGCTTTACATTTACCGGTTTATAAGGATGTTATTGTACCTGATGATCAAACGGAAGCATTAAATGAATATGCTCTTTTATATACTTCAATTTTTGGTAATTATGAAGAATTGCGTAATTCATTAGCAGTTGATAAATTGGCAACAACAAGCGAAGCTTTATATACAATTTATCAAAATCAGCGACAAGATGAAATTGCTACTGTAGATGGAGCTATTTCTTTGCTGGATTCACGCTTTTTTGATCATAAAGCATATGATTTAACAAAAGCAGGGCGTTATAAAGTTCGACGTAAATTAAATATTTTAGATCGTTTGATAGGTCATGAAATAAATGAAAATTTAGTTGGTGCTGATGGTAAAGTTTTAGTGAAAAAGGGATCAATTATTGAACTTTCTACACGAAATGTTTTACGTGAAGAAATTAATAAGGGAATTATGATGAGTGCGTTGCCTTTTACTCATTCTTTTTCTCATCCTGATACTGTGGCCGTTAATACAAGTTGGAAAAAATCATTAGTTGGGCGTATATTATCTAAAACTCTTGAAGGCGAATATTCGCTTGAGGAAGGTACTGTTTTAACGGAAGAAGATGTTAAAGCATTATCTAAAGAGTATGCAAAAGTACAAGTTTATGCTGGAATTTATGCTAATAGAGTGAAAGTTAGTAATGATAATGTTAATGCAGTATTGAATTTGGGTGATCGTTTATTCCAAATTGGCAGAGTGACGGTAAATGGTGAAGACTTGCTTGATACAAATAATGAAGTATTTGTAGAAAGATACTTACCTAATGTGCGACGTAATTCTTTATCTTTAAAACAACAAGATGTAATTGTAAAAGCAGTTATGGATGGTAAAGATGTAAGTGTTTGGTTAGTTGGTGCAGCTGTTCAAACAGTTGAAATTAATGTTGCAAATCAAGCAATTAAAATAATTGGTATCGATCCATTAAATGAGAAAGAAACAATTACGATCTCAGATATTTATGCTTTATATAATTATCAGTTAACGATGTTAGATGGTGTAGGAACACAAGATGATATCGATATGTTATCGAATCGTCGTATTCGTACTATGGGTGAATTATTACAAAATCAATATCGTTTAGGTTTAAGTAGAGCGGAAAGAACGATTAAAGATCGTATGTCTATTTCTGATACTTCTTCTTTGACACCTAAAACACTAGTTAATATTCGTCCTTTAACAACACCTGTTAAAGAATTTTTCTCAGCTTCACAGTTGTCGCAGTTTATGGATCAAGAAAATCCGCTAGCAGAGTTATCAAATAAACGTCGTATCTCGGCATTAGGTCCAGGTGGGCTGACGCGTGAAAGAGCTGGCTTTGAAGTACGTGATATTCATAATTCACACTATGGACGAATTTGTCCGATTGAAACACCAGAAGGTCCAAATATTGGATTGATTTCTTACTTAACGACATATGCTAAAGTTAATCAATATGGTTTTATTGAAACACCATATCGAAAAGTTAAAAATGGTATTGTTACGGATGAAGTCGTATACATGGATGCCGAAGAAGAAAATGAACATGTTATAGCTCAATCTAACGCCATTGAGAATGGCAAATTAGTAGGAGAAAGAGTAGTTGCCCGTATTGCTGGTGAAACTGTGATGGCGGAAGCAGATAAAGTTGATTTTGCGGATGTATCACCAAGACAAATTGTTTCAGTTGCTACCGCTTGTGTACCTTTTTTGGAAAATGATGACTGTACTCGTGCTTTAATGGGAGCTAACATGCAAAGACAAGCTGTACCATTATTGAATCCGCATAGTCCATATGTAGGAACAGGTATGGAACATATGATTGCTCGTTATTCAGGTGAAGCATGTGTTGCGACAGCACCTGGTATGGTTACGTATGTTGATGCCAATCGTATTGTAGTAGCACAAGATGATGGTACAAGAAAAGAATATAAATTAACGAAATATTCACGTTCTAATGCTTCGACATGTATTAACCAAAAACCGATTGTGTTGAAAGGTGAGCGGATTGAACGAGGCGATATTTTGGCAGATGGTCCTTCCATGGAAAATGGTGAATTAGCACTTGGTCAAAATGTAACAATCGCTTTTATGACATGGAAAGGATATAACTATGAAGATGCTATTATCATGTCAGAAAAGATGCAAGCGGAAGATTATTATACTTCGGTACATATAGAAGAATATTCATTAGAATGTCGTAATACAAAACTTGGGGATGAAGAAATTACGTATGATATTCCAAATGTTGCGGAAGCAGCTAAACGTAATCTTGATGCACGAGGAATTATTAGAGAAGGTGCTGACGTTAAGGAAGGTGATATTTTAGTAGGTAAAGTAACACCAAAAGGACAAACTGATGTAAGCCCTGAAGAAAAATTATTGCTAGCTATATTTGGCGAAAAATCACGGGAAGTGCGTGATAATTCCTTAAAAGTTCCACACGGTGGTGCAGGTACTGTTTTAGCTGTACGTGAATTCCGCCGGACAGATAAAGGCGTTGAACTAAAGAATGGTGTAAAGAGTTTAGTTAAAGTTTTCATTGTTCAAAAGAGAAAGATATCAGAAGGTGATAAGATGGCTGGTCGACATGGTAATAAAGGTGTCATTTCACGCATTAATCCGGTTGAAGATATGCCATTTATGGCTGATGGTACACCTATTGATGTTATGTTGAATCCTTTTGGTGTTCCTTCACGAATGAACATTGGTCAGGTTCTGGAAGTTCATTTAGGCTTAGCAGCTAAACGTTTAGGTGTTAAATTTGCAACACCTGTCTTTGATGGTGTTTCAAATGATGATTTAAGAAATATTATGAAAGAAGCTGGATCATCAGAAGATGGTAAATATGTGTTATATGACGGTATGACAGGTGAAGCCTATGATGAACGGATTTCAGTTGGTGTTATGTACATGATTAAGTTAGCACACATGGTTGATGATAAATTACATGCACGGGCAACGGGACCTTATTCGTTAGTGACACAACAACCATTGGGTGGTAAAGCACAAAATGGTGGCCAGAGATTTGGTGAAATGGAAGTTTGGGCTTTGGAAGCTTATGGTGCATCACATACATTGCAAGAAATTTTAACCGTTAAATCAGATGATATTGTTGGTCGAACAAAAACATATGAGTCAATTGTCAAAGGTAAAGATATGCCAACACCGGGAATACCTGAATCATTCCGTGTCTTAGTGCATGAATTGCAGTCATTAGCTATTGATGTTCGTATGTTGGATAAAGATGGCCGTGAGATGGATTTGAAAGATATGGAACAGCAAGACTTAAAGGAAGAAACAATGGTTAATTCAGATGCTGAAATGGTTAATGACGCTCATCAGGAAGATGGATTTATGATGATGGAAAATGATGAAGAAGTTGTTGAAGCAGCAGAAGTTGGTATCGACGAAGGTGAAGAATAGGAGGCATTTAATGAATATTAATAATTTTTCGGCCATTAAAATTGGTCTAGCCTCACCAGAAAAGATTTTGAAATGGTCTTATGGCGAAGTTAAAAAGCCTGAAACCATTAATTATCGTTCTCAAAAGCCAGAAAAAGAAGGCTTATTTGCAGAACAAATATTTGGTCCTACAAAAGATTGGGAATGTGCTTGTGGTAAATATAAAAAAGTTCGATATCAAGGGGTTGTCTGTGATCGATGTGGGGTCGAAGTTACAAAAAGTAGCGTTCGGCGTGAACGAATGGGACATATTAAATTAGCTGCCCCTGTCACACATATTTGGTATTTAAGAGGAACACCATCACGTTTAGCGTTGATTTTGAATTTACCACCAAAACAGTTAGAAGAAATAATTTATTTTGTTTCTTGGGTTGTTACGGATCCAGGTGATTTAAGTGAAGCTAAAAATGGTATTAAATATAAGCAAGTTCTTTCAGAAAGAGAGTATCGTGCTTTAATTGCTCAATATGGACCAGGCAGTTTTACAGCTCAAACAGGTGCAGAAGCAATTAAAGTATTATTGGAGCAGATTGATTTAGAAAAAGATTATAAAGAAATAAAAGAAGAATTGGATAATTCAAAAGGTGAAAAGAGAAAACAGCTAATTAAGCGTTTGGAAACAGTTGAGGCATTCCGTAATTCAGATAATAAACCAGAGTGGATGGTATTAACTGTTTTACCAGTTATTCCACCTGATTTAAGACCTATGTTGCAATTAGATGGTGGTCGTTTTGCATCTTCTGATTTAAATGACTTATATCGGCGTGTTATAACTCGTAATAATCGTCTTGAAAAGTTATTGAGTTTAGGTACACCATCAATTATTGTGCAAAATGAAAAACGTATGTTGCAAGAAGCGGTTGATGCGCTGATTGATAATGGACGACGTGGTAAGCCAGTAAATGGAGCATCTAATCGTGCTTTAAAATCATTGTCTAACTCATTGAAAGGTAAACAAGGACGTTTTCGGCAAAACTTACTTGGTAAGCGGGTTGACTTTTCTGGACGTTCAGTTATTGCCATTGGTCCATATTTAAAGATGTGGCAATGTGGATTACCACGGGAGATGGCAATTAATTTATATAAACCATTTGTTATCAATGAATTAGTTAACCAACAAATAGCTACTAATCCGAAAACAGCAGAGAAATTAATTGCCCGCCAAGATCATCGTATTTGGGATATTGTTGAGCAGGTTATAGATCATCATCCTGTTTTCTTAAACCGTGCTCCAACTTTACACCGTTTAGGTATTCAAGCGTTCTTTCCAAAATTGGTAGAAGGAAGAGCTATTCGTGTTCATCCTTTAGTTTGTCCGGCTTTTAATGCTGACTTTGACGGTGATCAGATGGCAGTTCATTTACCTCTTAGTGATATGGCAAGAGCTGAAACAGAAGTTTTAATGCTTGGTTCAAATAATATTTTAGGACCAAAAGATGGTAAACCGATTGTTACACCAGGTCAGGATTTAGTGCTTGGTAATTTCTACTTAAACATGGAAGAAACTGCTGCAGAATTTTATAAGAAAGCAGATTTATTAGATGCTATTGGTGAAAAAGTAGAAGCTGCTCGTTGGCGTCGCTATGGTGATAATGAAGGTCATGTATTTAAGGATGTGGATGAAGTTTTAATGGCTTATCAAACAGGGGTAGTTCATTTACATAGTCGTATCGCTTTGCCGGCAAATAAAGCTGGGAAAACTTGTTTTACGGATAAACAAATGGATGATTATTTGATTACAACTGTAGGTAAGATTATATTTAATTCTGTTTTTCCACCAGAATTCCCTTATTTAAATATTGTTGATGAAAAGAATCTTAAAGCAACATCAGATGAATTCTTTTTAGCTAAAGGGACAAATATTAAAAAAGAAATTGCTGAAAGAAAAGTTTCCTCAGAATTTAAAAAGAAGGAACTTGGTGTTTTAATTGCAGCTGTTTTTGATCGTTACAATACTAATGGTACTTCCGATATCTTAGATGGTTTAAAAGATATGGGGTATTTATATTCTACTTTAGCTGGTATGACAGTTGCTTTGAGTGATATCAAGGTAGCACCTAATAAAGATGAAATGGTAGCAGAAGGTCGAAAGAAAGCGGATGTTTTAAATTCTTTAAGAGATCGTGGTTTATTAACACCTCAAGAATGGGAACGTGCTTTCTCTGAATTGTGGGCTAATGTTAAGGAAAAAGTAGGTGACTCTTTGATGGCATCATTGCCACGTATGAATCCAATTAATATGATGGCTGTATCAGGTGCTCGTGGTAACAAAAACCATTTTACCCAATTAGCTGGTATGCGTGGTTTGATGGCTCGACCAATGCAGTCGAAATCACGTAAAGAGTATCAACCATCAATTATTGAAGTTCCTATCTATTCATCATTCCGTGAAGGAATGTCGGTATCAGAGTTCTTTATTTCAACTCATGGTGTACGTAAAGGATTAACAGATACGGCTTTAAAGACAGCTGAATCAGGTTATTTAACACGGCGTTTAGTTGATGTTGCTCAAGAAGTAATTATTAACGAAGAAGATTGTGGTACTGAATCAGGTTATTTAGTATCTGATATTGTTGATCAACGTAATAATTCAATTATCGAAAAATTTTATGATCGTATTGTTGGACGTTATACACAACAAGCAATCGTTCATCCAACAAGTGGTGAGATATTGGTTGATGAAGATACATTTATTACCGAGTCATTAGCTCAAAAAGTTGTTAATGCAGGTGTTAAGCAGGCTTATATCCGTAATGTATTTACATGTGAATCAAGAAATGGTATTTGTCGTAAATGTTATGGTAAAAATATGGCTACGGGTCATCTTGTTGAAGAAGGTGAAGCAGTTGGTATTATGGCAGCACAAGCGATTGGTGAACCGGGTACACAGTTGACCATGCGTAATTTCCATACTGGAGGTGTAGCTACTCAATCAGGTGACATTACACAAGGTTTACCACGTGTTGAAGAATTATTTGAAGCTCGTACACCAAAAGGTGTAGCAGTTATTTCAAAGATAGATGGTGAAATTACCGATATTCGTGAAAATGATAGTCATACTGGTCAGATTGTTACGGTAACAAATGAAACTGAATCAATTGATCATAAGTGTGACTTAACACAAGTTGTTAGACAATGGATGAAAAAAGGTACTAAAGTCCACGCTGGGGAAAAATTAACAGAAGGACAAATTGCACCAAAAGAATTGTTGGAAGTTGCTGGAGTTAGAGCAGTTCAAGAATATATTTTAAAAGAAGTAAAACGTGTTTATTCGACGCAAAGTATTGATATTTCAGACAAACACTTGGAAGTCATGATTAAACAAATGTTGAAAAAGGTTATAGTTCTTGAGGGCAATGATTCAGGCTTAAGTGCTGGTCAGATTTTATCTTTAAATCATGTTAATGAATTAAATGAAAATTTATTAGATGAAGGTAAAAATCCAGCTAAATTTGGACCTGTATTATTAGGTATTTCAAAGTCCGCTGTAGAAACAGATTCATTCTTGTCAGCTGCTTCTTTCCAAGAAACAACGATGGTATTAACAGAAGCTGCCGTACGTGGTAAAGTTGATAAGTTAGAAGGGCTTAAAGAAAATGTTATTATCGGTAAATTAATTCCAGCTGGTACAGGTCGTGATTTTGATCGTGAAACAACACGGCGAATCAAAGAGAAAGCAGCTGAATTAAAAGCTATTAGGGAAGAAAAAGCTGAAAAATTAGCAGAAGAAACAGAACAAAGATTACCTGATGATATATTGGGTGGATTTGATTTTAGATAATTGTAAATATTAAGCTTAATAATAGAAACCGTTTAAAGTATCAATATCATGCTAAATAAATGATTATGAGCATGAATGATGCTTAGTTAAAAGCGATTATAGCCAGGAGATATTTCTTCTGGCTTTTCGCTTTATTTGTTAGTTATAGATTTATATACTTCAATTTGTTTATTGAAAATTTTACCGTGAGATGATTAGCCTAGAAATAATGAATAAAAATTTATTTTTAAAGAAATAACATTTATTTGTAATAATAAGGAAAATATCACGCAAAAATAATCAATTTATATAATAAATGATTGTTTTATATTTTTTTGATAGTTATGGGATGAAATAAAATAGAAAAAATAAAAAAAGACAGGAAAAACACTTGCAAAGCTCATTAGTGAATGGT
>CAMUDN010000002.1 GCA_947087645.1 uncultured Bulleidia sp.
TATTCAGATATTTTATTAACAAGGCATCAATAAAAAATAGAAATACAGAACGATTGATCGTTGGTGATTATGACCATTCAGATGGAACATCACTGTTATAAATACAGTTGTGTTCCATCCTTTTTTATTAGTCACGAAGATTATCGAGCAAGTTTGATAAGACAAGACAGTTGCATTATTGTTCAAACTACAAATAAACTACCATTTAGATAGCACAATTGAGGAAGATGAATAAAAAGGACCTCACGGAAAAAGTCGGGCTATCGCCTGCAACAGTCACCAAAATGGCCAAAGGTGAATTTGTTAGCATGCAGGTCATTTATAGAATTTGCAACAATTTAGAGGTTGATTTTCAGGATATTATTGCCATGGAAAAGAAAGAAGGTAGGTCATGAACAATCAAAAATTAAATACAACTGAATATACCAAGCTTGTGAACTTCATCTGTTCAATTGCTGATGATTGTCTAAGAGATGTCTTTGTAAGAGGTAAATATCGAGACGTTATTTTGCCGATGACCGTTATCAGAAGTTTTGATTCTGTCATCGAACCCAAGAAAAAAGAAATTTTGGAATTAAAAGAAATTTTCAAAAAAATCATGCAGAAAATCTTGAAGAAGCCATGGACCTTGCGGTCAATTTACCAATCTATAATATTTCTGAGTTTACCTTAAAAGATTTGAAAAATGAAACAAATCGACAAAACTTAAAGCAAAATTTTGAGGAGTACTTAGACGAATTTTCTCCAAATGTCAGAAAAATACTCGATAAATTTAAATTTAAAAATCAATTAGACACCACGACAGAAGCAGGCATACTGGGATCATTCATTGAAAAATTTGTCTCCTATGATATCAACCTGAGTCCCTACCCTGTTTTAAATTCAGATGGAGAGGTTTTAAAACCAGCCCTTGACAATCATACGATGGGCGTCTTATTTGAAGAACTCATCAGAAGATTTAATGAAGAAGCCGGCGAACACTTTACCTCAAGAGATGTCACCGAACTCATGGCATATCTTGCCATCATTCCAATAGCAAATCAAAGATGCCCCTATACCCTATATGATGGCTTAGCAGGTACCCTTGGTATGTGTACCGTCGCAGTGGAAAGACTCGAAAATCTAGCAAAAGAAAAAGGAAAAACTATCACTACCCATCTCTACGGTCAAGAAATCAACCCTGAAACCTATGCCATAGCAAAAGCAGATATGCTTCTAAAAGGACAAAGAAGAGATGCCGACAATATCTTTTTTGGCTCAACCCTCTCCAATGATAGGTTACAAGGCAAGGCATTTGATTTTATGCTCTCCAATTCCCCTTATGGCAAAAAATGGAAAACTGACCTTGAAAAAATGGGACAGGGTACCGATAAGGACTTAAAAAAGAATATCATCGACCATAGATTTGTCACACGCCATGGGGAAAAATCTGACTTTAGAATGCTACCAGATGTCTCTGATGGTCAGCTATTATTTTTACTCAATAATATCTCTAAAATGAAAGCTACAGAAATGGGCTACCACCTAGTAGAAGTTCATAATGGCTCTGCCCTTTTTACTGGTGGTGTTGGTAATGATGCTAACAATGCTCGTCAATATATGATAGAAAATGACCTCATCGAAGCGATCATCCAACTACCAGAAAATATCTTCTACAATACAGGCATCGCAACCTACCTGTGGATACTTTCCAATCGTAAAGACGCAAGACGAAAGGGAAAAATCCAACTGATCGATGACTTTAAAATCAAAACACCACTCAGAAAAAACATGGGCAAGAAAAATTGCGAGCTAAGTCAGGAAAATCAAGAAGAAATCTTACATCTCTATCTGAACTTTGCAGAAAATGACAAGAGTAAAATATTGGCCAATGAAGCATTTGGTTACCATCAAGTGACTGTGGAAATACCCCTGAGACAAAAAGTCAGTGTCAATCAAGAGACCGTCTCAAAGTTTGAAGATAGCCTCAAAAACCTTGGCGTGCTGGCAGGTCAATTTGATTCCAAAAAAGTAAAAGCCTTTACCGACCTTGGCGTCAAAAACACAAAGGCAGCAAAAGAGGAACTTGCCAGTCAAGCGAAGATGACAAGCCATGTGGAGAGCGTGGTTATGTTGACTAAAGTACACAAGTAAAAGTGTGAAAAAGGCTTGAAATAAGGGTCTTTTGAGATTTTTAGAATTAAAAATTATACTGCGAAATTTATCTGAAAAAGAGTATAAAACCTTGATGTTTTTATAGTCAGATAGACAGGAATATTGAGATTGGGTCGATTATAAAAAAGTGTTTACTTGTGATTTATGGAAAAATGGGAGCAGAAATAGGTTAATAATCATTCAAGAATATATCAAATTATAATTAGGCTATTTCGGAAAGGAGAAGTGTTTATGCCTGGCAAAGTGAGAGTGATTCCGGCTAATACAAATGAGCCAATGAAACACGTTGTTATCTATGCTCGTGTTAGTTCCAATACTATGTAACAGTTGGATAGCTTAAAAGCACAGATTTCTGGATTGACAAAGTTTGTATCTGTGCATAACAACTGGAAACTAGTTGATATTCATATAGATATTGTATCTGCTAAAAAAGATTCTTCTCGTCCTGCCTTTCATCAAATGATAGAAAAATGTAAAGCGGGACTTACTGATATTGTTGTAGTAAAAAATATCAGCCGACTTGGAAGAGATACTGTTGAGGTGCTTGATGTAATAAATATTTTAAGAGAGTCACAAGTGCAAATTATTTTTAAGCAAGAAGAACTGGATACATTAACAGTGGGAAGTTCATTATTGATATCAACCATTGAAGCTTGCACCCAGGCTGAGAATGAAACACGAAGTGATAATATCAAATGGGACATAAATCAGAGAGCCAGTAACGGTATCTTGGGGGTTCTATCGTAGAAAATGTTATGGCTATGATAAGGATGAGAACGGTGATCTTGTAATCAATAAAGAACAGGCAGAAGTTGTTAAGCTGATTTTTGATTTGTATCTTGGTGGTAAAAGAATATTAGGTATTGTTAAGGAACTCAAAGAGAGTAGTATCAAATCTCCTACAGGAAAAGAGAACTGGCCAAAACGTTCTATAGAAGAAATGCTGAGTATGATGTTATAGTAAAGGAAATAGACGCCTTGAGAGAAAAGAAGGTAGCAGTTGTAACAAAGGATGCTGAACAAGAAATGCTCAGAAAACGAATTAGTGAAATGTGACATTTTCTTCAAACACAAACAAGCAGAATCACAGAATATAATGAGCAACTGGTCAGAATGCTTATTGAAAAAATCACAGTTTATGATGATAAACTAATTTTCGAATTTAAATCCGGCATGACTATTGAACTCAAAAGATAATTGAATAGGAACTATTACATCAACACCCTGCAACAATGTGGGGCATTTTTTGCGTTCATAGAAAATTGACAGAGTGAAACCGTGCCAGGATTGTATTTTTGCGAATTATGTGTTACAATAAATTATCTTATTTGTGTTAGAACTAACAATGGCTGCGAATGGGAGTGGCAAATATATGATTAAAAACAATATTGAAGTTGATGTAAAAGTAAAGTGCATAGAGAACGGAACAACCCAAGCACGGATTGCGGAAACAATCGGAACTACAGGTCAGTATGTTAATCGCATCATCAAAAGGCAGGACAGTGTTGTGAATAAGACTTTCGTGCAGATGTTGGAGGTTTTGGGTTATGATATTGAACTGACTTATGTGAAACGAGATTAAAATCAAAAATAACTATTCGGAAAGGAACACACTATGAGTGATTTGATACCTTATAGTGAACAATTTAAAAAAATTGTTGATATTATTGAGTCTGCTAAAGAACGTGCATACCGCAAAGTGAATGAGGAACTGATTTTAATGTACCGTGATATAGGCGAATATATTAGCGTGCAGTCTGAAAATGCTGAATATGGTGATGCATTTGTGCAGAAACTGGCTGATTTCTTTGCAACGAATTATCCTGAACTGAAAGGATTTAATCGTCGTGGACTTTACAGAATGAAACAGTTTTATGAGCTTTACAAGGACAACGAAAAAGTGTCAACGCTGTTGACACAATTGAACTGGTCAAATCATTTGAAAATAATGTCGGCTTGTAAAACAATGGAAGAACGCATATTTTATATGAGTATGTGTGTAAAAGAAAAGTATAGTGCAAGAGAATTAGCACGCCAGATAGATAGTGGGTACTATGAAAGATATATGCTGTCGCAGAAACCATTGACTCCTGCTATCGAAGAATCTAAAAGAGTAACGGGAAATGTTTTCCTTGACAATTATGTGCTTGATTTCTTGGATGTGCCTGAAACGGTATCTGAACGGGATTTGCAGAAGTCTATTATTCGAAATCTAAAGGATTTCATTCTTGAGATTGGAAAGGACTTCACTTTCATCGGTGAGGAGTATCGTGTGCAAGTCGGAAAGCACGATTATTATATTGATTTGCTGTTTTACCACAGAGGTCTTTCATGCCTTGTGGCTTTTGAACTGAAAATTGGAGAATTCAAACCAGAGTATGTTGGAAAGATAAGTCTTTATCTTGAAGCTCTTGACCGAGAAGTCAAAAAAGACAATGAAAACCCGAGCGTTGGTGTTATTCTCTGTGCAAGCAAGGACGATGAGGTTGTAGAATTTGCTCTCAGTCGTAGTTTATCACCAACGATGGTTTCTGAATATAATCTGAAATTGATTGATAAGAAATTGTTGCATAAAAAATTGAAGGAATACATCGAATTGGCTGGAACGGTTCCTGAAGAAGAATAAAGAGACGCTTACTAATTAAATCAAGGAGCATATGAGCGTAGAATATACAAGTAATGAAAATGATAGATATGGGATTTGGAAAGGTCGGATTTGAGTTGGAATAAACAAAGGAATAAAGACGGCACACTAGGAGAAACGAATGGATAGATTTTCAGAGAAGAGTCTTCTTTCACTTGGAGATTATTATGTGTATGGACTCATAGATCCACGCAGTAAGCAAATTTTCTATATTGGAAAAGGCACTAAAAATAGAGTGTTTGAACATGAAAAAGAGAGACTGGGTAGTCCTGATAGTGAGAAGTTGAAACTGAAGACTATTGCAGATATTAAGAATGCCGGACTTGAGGTTGAGAAAATAATCATCAATTCAAACTTAACCGAAGAAGAGGCATTTGCTGCAGAGGCATCTTTAATCAATGCGTTTAATTATGTCAGCGAAGCAGGGCTAACTAATATTGTTGCCGGACATCATTCTGCAGAGGCTTTATCGGTTGATGAGTATGAAAGAATAAATGGTGCCGTTGAACTTGAAGAAAAAGACATCAAGCACAGAATCCTTGTCATCAAAATAAATAAACTCTATCAGAGAGGCATGGATGATAAGGTATTATATGATGCTGTTCGTGGTGTTTGGAGAGTATCAAAGGAAAAGGTTAGAACTGTTGAGTATGTTTTCGGTGTTTACAATTCTTTGATTGTGGCCGTATATAAGCCATCAGAGTGGCTTGCTTGTAAAGAGGCAAAGGACAGACTTCCAAGACATGATATTGTTCTTACACCGAAAACTGAAAATAGATTATTCTTTGTGGATGAAAGATACGAACAGGGGCTTCCGTTTGATGAGTATGAAACATTCTACATTGGCAAGTCGATAGCTGGATTTAAGTTGAATCAGTCGGCACAGAATCCGATTACATATCTGTATCCACTTGAGAAAGATAAAATTCATATTTAATGAAATTGACAAATCGGTATTGACCGAGTTTTTTGAGCGAGGGATACTTCTTGTCTGAAGGGCAAGAAGATGGAATATAACTCGAATTTGATAAATTGCAATGATGGAGGATATAAATGTGATTTTTTTAGAAACAGACCGATTATTACTCAGAAATGTAAGAATAGATGATGTGGATATAATGTTTGACTATAGAAATAATGCGATATGTTCTCGTTATCAAAGAGGGCAAACAAAAACATATACTGGGATTGAAGATTTGGTTCAAAGAAGAAAAGAAGATAAAGTTTCTATAGAAAGCCCTTTTATGTTAGCAGTCGCATTAAAAGTTACAAATGAAATGATTGGGGAGATTGTTGTCATGCCAAATGAAAATACATTTTCTTTAGGATATACATTTTCATACAAATATCATAGACAAGGATACGCTTTTGAATCTCTTACTATTTTAATAGATTTTCTTCACAAGAAATTTAAAGATTGGGAATTTATTAGTTTTACTGACCCTAAAAACGAAGCTAGTATGGGATTGTTAATAAAACTAGGATACAAAGATTTGGGCTATATTCCATCAAAAGAATCACAAGTATTTGGGAAATGGATTACTGAAGCAACAGAAATAGAATTTAAACAAGCATGTCTATAAATTCAAGTTTATAGGGATGACACGAAAAATGAAGTTTAAGGAACAGAGCTTTACCTTGTTTGCCTATACAAACTATAGGGCAATTCAAGATTATAACAGGCTTGAACCACTAGATTTTAAGGGAAAAAGTGTGTTTCATCATTCCCATGTACAATAGTGGTTGAGTATGTTTTTTGTTGAACAAACGAGCCATTTGGATACTATAGCGTTGATAAAAAAGATATAAATTTAGAAATTCTGCATTTTAAGCAGTTTCATAAGCATTTTGTCTTTGATAAAGATGAAGAAGGATACGTCAAAAAGACTCAAAAAAACTACATGGACGTAAGAGTAGTTTTGATACTAGTATGAGGAAACACAAAAAATATAATTAACTCGTTTTGTATTTTCTACAAGAGTAGTTTGAAATGCTGCTTTTTATAATAAGTATGTATATAAACTTTGAATATTACTAATACAAACCTAATTTCCAAAAATTGGAAATCTGGAAATGTCAATGTAGATAGGATATAAAAATGAATAACCGTAAAATTTATGATAAAATGATGCTGGTTTTAGTTATCAATAGGAGATAAAAATGTTAAAAAAATTTTTTGAAAATGTAAAAAAACCGAAAAATAATTTTGGCGGTCGTTTCATGGTGAAAGAAATGAATGTTGGTCACGAAAAATTAGCGAAATGGGGCAGATCCTTTCTGAATATTAAAACCTCGGATGTAGTTTTAGATCTAGGATGCGGTGGTGGACGTAATGTTCAATACTTCTTAACAAAGGCTAAAAAAGTATATGGAATGGACTATTCTAAAACAAGTGTAGATATCGCAAGTTCAGTAAATAGTGAAGCTATAAGAGATGGTAGGTGTAAAATTATTGAAGCAGACGTTGTTAAGTTACCTTTTGAAGATGAATCCATAAATATAGTAACTGCCTTTGAAACCATTTATTTTTGGAAGAATATAGAAGTATCTTTTAGGGAAATCCATCGTGTTCTAATTAAGGACGGTCAGTTTCTAATATGCAACGAAGGAGCATATAGAGAACATAAAAATATAAAAAAATGGGCAGATATGCTAGATTTTGAAGTTTATTCTCCCGAATATCTCACAGAAATATTGAATAAGATAGGATTTAAATGTGAATACCATCTAGACAAGAAAGAGCATCTAGTATTTTTAGCTAGAAAATTATAAAAAGATTGCGAATAATGAAAAATAAATTTTAAGGAGAAGTAGAGAAAAAATCTGCTTCTTTTTTTATTGCAATGAGGATTAGAATGACAATCAATAAAAGATATTGTTGGATAAAATTAAAAGAATAATTTTTCACAGATAAAAGGATAAAAAGATTAAGGAGAATATAGGGATGAGATACCTACACGATAATCTACCTCAAACTTACAACTAGTACAACCACAGATGAAACAGACGATGATGTAATAGTCATCCACCATCAGTGTGTGGTTTTGATAGACAGTACTTAAATACAAATCATCACGTAGGCATTATTTCTAAAGAAAAGTTTAAAGCAGTGCAGATGGAAATGACAGCTCATAGTATTATGGAAGTTGGAGAAGATAAAATTAGAAAATACATGGAGGTATTATCATGATTAATATTGAGAGTATAAAGGGCAAGATAAGAGTCTATCAGAGAAGAAATATTTGAAATCACAAGAAGTTCTATAAATATTTTTTGAAAGATTTTCATAAGTATACTTGAAAATTAAGAAGATATAAAGAGAAATTAGAAGATATATATATATATATAAGTGTGACTTTTGTATAATATAAGTAAGAATATTTATATGTTACGGGTAAATTTATGAGCATGAATTTATAGAAAAATATAGATTTACTTGGACTTTGGAGGATGAAATAAATGAAACTTGTTAAGCAATATATTCTATTAGAAATGAGTCTTATATTACTTCTTTCAGCATGTAAAAATCAAAATAATTTCAGTAATAATAACAAGATAAAAGAATCGTCAGAACAGACATCTTCGATAAGGAAAGAAGAGCCATTAGAAAATAATGAAGCTGTTGTTTGGGATGAAGTGACGAAAAATGGTGTGAATGAGGAATTGCTAATAAAAAAGATAGATGAAAAAACACTCACGTATATAGCACATCAGTTACAAGATTTATGCACAGAAATTATTGAAAAACAGAAAAGAGATAAATATTATCCTTTGGAAGGGCATTGGTATCACGATGTGATGGAATCGAAACAATATAGCAATGTCATATCATTGGGCAAGAAAGCAATGAAACCATTATTTTTGATCATATATAAAAGTCCTTATGCTGGAATGTACGAATGGGTTTGCAGCAAAGCATTAACTGAAATTTCCGGATTTGATTTTTCAAAAGAGAATAATGGTTCAGGATGGGCGAATTCAAAAGAATTTTTAGAAATGTTTATTGATCGAGTTATAAAACAAAAGAAGTAATTCCTTTCAGTACACATGACTTTTAGCATGTAACATCCAGTGAATTAAAATTAAACGAAATATTTTTAAAGATCTATCCAAGCATTTGAAAATGTTGTCTATATAATGCATATCATGTAGATAGCTATTTTTAGCTATAGATTTAATAAAAATAAGTTAATTACAACTTAAAAGACAATTTGCAAAAAATGATAATTAGGATATAATTAGGAAAAGGGAATGAAGTTCTCCCTTGGGTAACTAAAACCGCTTTTTAAGCTGATGACTTCTACGATTTTTAATCGTAAAAGGCATCAGCTTTTTTGTGATAAAGAGGAGGATTTATATGTTAACATCACTATCACTTATTTTTCTTGTAGGATTGGCAATGGGATCTATATGTCAAAGACTTAAACTACCACGAATTATTGGTATGCTCATTACAGGTATTGTATTAGGCCCGTTTATTCTTAATCTATTAGATCCTTCGCTACTTTCAATTTCAGCTGATTTGCGAAAAATGGCTTTAATTATCATTTTACTTAAAGCCGGACTATCTTTAACTTTATCAGATTTAAAGAAAGTTGGAAGACCAGCCATTTTACTATCATTTATACCGGCAACTTTTGAACTTGTTGGTTATGTTCTTTTTGCACCTTTAATTCTAGGTATAACCAGAATTGAAGCGGCTATTATGGGTGCTGTTTTAAGTGCAGTTTCGCCAGCTGTTGTTGTGCCAAGAATGGTACATTTAATAGAAAATAAATATGGAACAAAAAAAGCAATTCCACAAATGATTATGGCAGGTTCATCTTGTGATGATATTTTTGTAATTGTGTTATTTACAACTTTCCTTAGTATGGCAAAGGGAGGAAATGTGCAAGTTATAGATTTTTTGAATATCCCAGTTTCTATAATTCTTGGCATTATATTAGGAGCAGTTGTTGGTTATTTGCTTTACCTGTTTTTTGAAACTACTTATGCACATAAGCAATGTATAAGAAATAGTTTGAAAGTAATCATTATTCTTGGCTTTTCCTTTCTTTTAACTACTATTGAAACTTGGGCAGAAGGTACAGTTGCAATATCTGGTTTATTGGCAGTTGTCAGCATGGCATGTGTGCTGAAAATGAAAAGTCCTATTTTTGTATCTAACAGATTATCTGATAAATTTGGAAAACTTTGGCTTGCATCGGAAGTAATACTATTTGTCTTAGTTGGTGTAGCTGTAGATATTCGCTATACTTTGACAGCTGGATTGGCAGCAGTATTGATGATTTTAATAGCATTATTTTTTAGAAGTTGTGGTGTTTTACTTTGTACATTAAAGACAACATTGACATGGCAAGAAAGAATATTTTGTGTAATTGCATATCTTCCTAAGGCTACTGTACAGGCAGCTATTGGTTCAGTGCCACTGGCAATAGGACTTGCATGTGGAAAAATTGTTTTGTCTGTAGCCGTTATGGCTATCTTGATTACAGCTCCAATTGGAGCTTGGGGTATTGATTCTACATATAAAAAATTATTAGAAAGAGATACATCTAACTGATATGAAAATTTTAATTAAAAATTAATAGAGGGTAATTACTGTCCATTTTAATGAAAATGCAACTGAAACCATGTACGATAAATTGAAAAGGATAATAGTGAGGGAGTTTCAGAGAAAATTAGACGAAAAAAAGATGATTTTGATTAAAAAGTTCTTTACAATTGGTAACAAAAACATACAACCTAAACATTTTGATATGTAAAAATGTCTACTTCGTAAGTTTTATTTCTATAAGGCTCTTAGTTAATTTAATATAATAAAGTTATTTCTATATTGTCATGTGTTTTATTTTTTTAATATGATAATGATGTAGCATGTAACCATATTTATAGTTATATTACATATGCAAGTTGTTATTAGTATGACCGTTTTTAACTATCTATCAAAAAGTATAACTGATTATTTTCATAAATTTCATTTATCTAATCTAATTTTATCAGTTAAATTATAGATTTACATAATATATTTAATACCATAAAAAATATAGGTGTTTATTTAATTTTTAAAACACTTTTAAGATATATAAAAGGAGAAAATATATGTCTAGAATAAATAAATTATTACCATATTTATGCATACTTATATTTATTTTCTATGTCTTACCTTTATATATTTGTGATACAGGTAGTGCAATATTTATATTAATTATTATAATGCCTATTGTATCTTTTCTCATAGCTTTAAACTATGGTATAAAAAATGCTTTTAACTGGCTTTATCCTTTATTAGTTATGACTATATTTATACCATCTATATTTATTTTTTATAATATAAGTGCCTTAATATATACATTAATTTATGGCTTTTGTTCTTTACTTGGAATCTTCATAGGATCAAAAATACAAAAAAGATAATCTTTTAATAAAGAAAGATATTTTTGTAATTAATAAAATTGAGATATATAAATAAGAATATTAATGGATATGCTTATCATTATTACTTTATAAAAGAAGGTAAGGTAAATTAAGAATAAGGATATGCTAAAGGTAAAATTATGGATATAACAAAGAAATTATTTGCATTAGCTGATGAAAAATATGCATCATTTCAAGCTAAATTAATTCCTACAGTCGATAGAAAATTTTTTATTGGTGTGCGTGTTCCCTTGGCTAGAAAATTAGCAAAAGTAATATGCAACACAAACGAAGATGAAAAATTTTTATCTGAACTACCACATCAGTTTTTTGATGAGAATATATTACATGGTATTATTTTATCAGCATTCAAAGATTATGAAGCATGTATTGTAAAACTGGATCATTTTTTGCCATATGTAGATAATTGGGCAGTTTGTGATATTATATCGCCGAAGAATTTCAAAAATAATAAGAGTAAACTGATCGTAAAGATTCTGGAATGGGTGAGTAGTAATAAAACATATACTGTTCGCTTTGGTTTAGAAATGTTAATGACACATTTTCTTGATGAAGATTTTCGACCAGCTTACTTAAATATTCCTATAAAAGTAAAATTGCAAGATTATTATGTTAAAACAATGATTGCATGGTTCTTTGCAACAGCATTAGCAAAGCAATGGCAAGATGTTATTCCTTATATTGCAAATAGAAAACTTGAGACATGGACACATAATAAGACTATTCAAAAAGCGTGTGAAAGTTATCGTATTACGAATAGGCAAAAAGAATATCTCAAAACTTTAAAGATATAAGTAAAGATATTTCCTTTTAATGTGACTAATTTATGATTGAACATCTATCAATTGATTGGTGTGATAAAATTGATTTAATTGGTGATAATAGTACGGGCAATTAAGATAAATTCTTGCTTTTGCGAAAATAATTTTAGGTAATATCTTACCTGATTCAATATATGATGAAACAATGACCAGAATTGTTTTAGCAAGCTTAGGCTTTATAACAAATGATGTATTAAAGAAAGTAGCTGTACTTAGTGATGGTGAGAAAGCTAAGATAAATTTACCAAAAGTAAATATAAATAAAGATAAAGAAAATTAAAGAGTATACTATATTATAGAAAATCGGGTATTGATATGGCTCAAAATTATACTAGAAATTTGATCATAAAAGAGTTTATAAAGCTTTTGAATAAAAAGAATTTGCATAATATAACTGTCACAGAATTAGCTAAGCAATGTAATATAGAAAGAAAGACATTTTATTATCATTATGAAAATTTATTGCAATTAATAAAAGATATTTTTGATGATGAACTATCAAGAGTAATTAGTGAGTTTAATGATACTTTATCTTGGGAAGAAAGTTTTATTTTAGCGGCTAAATTTATACTAGATAATAAGCATTTTATAAAAAATATATATGAATCTGATTATAAAGATGATTTAGATAAATATATTTTTTCAATCTCTGGGGAAGTCATGAATAAATATGTAAGGCAAATAGCTAAAATGACAAATGCTCAGGAAATAGATATAAAGTTAATAGCATATTTTTATCAATGTGCTTTAAGTAGTGCATTGGTGCAATGGGTTGCAACAGATATGAAAATTGATCCCAAAATTATGACTCGCAGAATAGGTGAGTTAATGGATGGTAATATTTTATTGTCTTTAAAAAGGAGTGAAAAATTGGGTAAGTTAACCCAAAATATTGAAATTGAGTAAAAATAATACAATAGAACTAATTTGGGCGAAGCTTTTTTATTAGTGTCATGTTTAAATGAATAGCAGAAGGTAATACACAACGATAGGGGGTATTATGGAGCTTAAAACATATGACAAAAGATTGAAACTAACAAATGGTGATTTTCAACGCTTAGTTAAAGCAAGAAAGCCTGTTGGGATAGATAAAAAAGCAGCATATTTAGTTGGTAGTGGCATTGCTTCATTAACAGCTGCTTGTTTTTTAATAAGAGATGCATATATGGAAGGTAAGAGGATAACTTTTTTAGAACAATCAGATATATCTGGGGGTTCTTTAGATGGTAAATATATGACATCTAGAGGCTATGTTGCACGTGGTGGTCGTGAAACAGGAGAACATTTTGAGTGTTTATGGGATATTTGGAGTTCTATTCCAAGTCTAGAAGATCCAAATATGAGTATTCTAGATTCTTATTTTTATACAAATTATGATGATCCTAATTACAGTAATTGTCGTATTACACATAAGCAAGGAAAGCGTTATGATGAAGGAAAGTTTAATTTAACATCAGCACAAATAAAAGAGATTGTGAAACTTTGTATAACAAAAGATGAGTATTTGCAAGATAAAAAAATTGAAGATATTTTTTCAAATGATCTTTTGAATTCTGATTTTTGGACATATTGGCGGACTATGTTTGCCTTTGAAAATTGGCATTCTGCTTTGGAAATGAAGTTATATTTAAATCGTTTTATACATCATGTTGGGGGATTGACTAATTTATCCGCTTTAAGATTTACACGATATGATCAATATAATTCAATTGTGAGACCGATGGTTAAATATCTTGAAAATCATGGTTGTAAATTTAGATATAATATAAAAGTTACGGATGTTGATTTTGATATATCAGGTGATAAAAAAGTAGCTACGAGAATTATAGCGGAAGATAAGTATGGCAATGATAAGTCAATTGAGTTAAGTGAAAATGATCTATTATTCATAACTAATGGATCAATGACGGAAAATTCAAGTTATGGTGATGATAATACACCAGCTATGCTTAGTGATGAACAAAGTGGTTGTTGGGCAATGTGGAAGAGTATTGCTAAAAAAGCAAATGATTTTGGTCATCCAGAAGTATTTTGTTCAAATGTCGAACAAAGTAATTGGGAATCATGTACTGTCACTTGTCATGATGAATCAGTACCAAAATATATTGAAAGGATTACTAAACGAAGTCCATATGGTGGCAAAGTGGTTACGGGTGGTATAGTGACATGTTTAGACTCAAGTTGGCTATTATCTTGGACAATAAATCGTCAAGGACAATATCCTGAGCAGCCTAAAAAAGATATTGCTGTTTGGTTATATGGATTATTTACAAATACCAAAGGTGATTATATTAAAAAGAACATGCGTGATTGTACAGGTAAAGAAATCACAAAAGAATGGTTGTATCACATTGGTGTACCAGTAAACGAAATAGATCAATTAGCAAAGACATGTACAGCTGTGCCTGTTATGATGCCTTATATAACATCACAATTTATGCCTAGAAAGTTTGGTGATCGACCTTATGTTGTGCCAAAAGGTAGTGTCAATTTTGCTTTTTTAGGACAATTTGCTGAGACATTAGATAACCCAGGAAGAGATACAGTATTTACAACGGAGTATTCTGGACGAACAGCAATGGAAGCTGTTTATGTTCTTTGTGGTGTTGAAAAAGCTGTACCAGAAGTTTTTGCTTCAAGATATGATTTAAGATATTTGTTAAATGGAGTGATTGCTTTAGCAGATGGTCAAAAGGCAAAATTACCACTTGGACCATTACAAAAATTAATAATTACTAAGCTTATAAAAGGTACCGATATTGAAGAAATGTTAAAAGAGTTTAAAATCATGTAAATTATAAAAGTAAGTATTGGGCGATTTAATTATCGTCCTTTTTAATGTTACTTTAATTAATAAATTGCCAGATAAATAATATTTAAAAAGTAATGTTTATATAGTCAATGCTTAGCTTTTTTTACCAATGATTGGTTGTATTGAAAATATAATGATCATATAAAGAGTACTATTTTTTGCTATATAATGATGATACACATTATCTTTTTACTTATTTTAACGAAAATTATAAGATAAATAGACATGGTTGTCATGATTGCTCATGATAGTTGCGTTTAGATATTTAATTGACAGGATAACTTGCTTGTAGGAAACTAATGTCTTTGACATAATCAGTTTTGAAATACAAGTAAAATAAAAGGAGGATATATGATTTTAGCTGATAAAATATTGGAATTACGTAAAAGAAATGGCTGGTCACAAGAAGATTTAGCAATTAAATTAGGTGTTAGTCGTCAAGCTGTTTCCAAATGGGAAGGTGCTCAAAGTATGCCGGATATGGAGCGTATTATTGCCATGAGTCGTTTGTTTGGTGTTATGACAGATGTTCTTGTAAAAGATGAGATTGATATAACCGAAAAAAATAAACCTGAAGCATCAGAAAATGAAGAATCAGGTATGCAAGTATATAAAGTATCACTAGAAGAAGCTAATGCTTTTCTTAGCCATAAATTTAGATATGCGAAATATATTGCATTAGGTGTCTTTTTATGCATTATGTCTGCTTTACCATTAGTATGTCAGGAATTATTTCTGTCAGATAAAATGAAAAGTAGTGTAAAAGAGACTTTAGGCATGGTGACTTGTATTGCTATTGTTACTTGTGCAGTGGCCATCTTTATTGTCCAAAGATTTAAAGGATGTCGTTATAAATATTTATATAAAGAACATTTTGAAACGGCATATGGTGTAGACAGTATACTTAAAGAACGTCTTGAAAAGTTTATGTCATCATATGTTGTTTATATAGTTGTGGGTGTTATTCTATGCATGGTTGCTTTTATTTTTCTGATTAGTGCCGATATACTATCTGACTTTTATCACATTTCATCAGGATTTTTCATCATGATTACAATTATATTAGTAGCTATTGCTGTTTATCTTTTTGTGGTCGCAAATATTATCCATTCATCTTATAGTCTTCTTTTACAACAAGGAAATAATGCATCTAAAAAGAGAATGAAGGAAGAAAAACTCGATAAGATCATGGGCGGATATTGGTTAATCGTTGTATGTGTTTATTTATCATATAGTTTTATTACTGGTAATTGGGATAGAAGTTGGATTATTTTTCCGATAGCTGGAGTAGCTTGTGGTCTAATTGATATATTATTTAATATTTTATCAACAAATGAATGATGATTATAGATCATTAATTTCATCATTGATTACCAAGGAAATATTAGCGTATTAGTTACCATCTGGTAACTAATTTTAATTTAAAAAGAATAAATAATTATAATTTCTATTTTTACCAAAAGATAATACTTTTTTTCTTTTATATGCTCATGATACAATATAAAAAACAAAAGCAAAAAGAGAGTGTATTTATATCACTTAAATTATTGCTTGAAAGAGGATATTTATGAAAAAAGTGCGTTTTTTAGGGCTTTTTATATTAACATTAGCGATTACCTTTTTAACTATATTTACAGGTTCTTTTAAAAAAAGTACTGGCTATCGGTGGTGGTATTAGTTCAGTGATCAATGGTGCTGTTAATTGTAATGGTGGTAACACATGTGTTAAAAAAATTGGTGATATGGCACATGTTACATATAATGTGCAAACGACTATGCTTCTAAGTACGACTGATCAAGTACAATCAGTAAGAAAAACAGTTATGTTTGTGCCTAAAGTACTAGAGAATGTTAAGATTACTTTGCTTAGTGTACCAGATATGCAAAAATATGCCGATATAATGAAACAAAATAATCCGTCAATAAATCGACAAGTAATGCCGATAGTACCAACCAAAGAAGTCCATAAAGAAATACCGATTATTAATCTTAAGCCAAATAAAGATGGTGTATTTTTAGATGATCAAGGTAATGAAGCACCGCTTAATTATGGTGGCTTAATAAGTTCTGATATAAATAACCAAAATCTTGGTATCTATAGAAGTTCATCCTATATACCAGATAATCAACATGTAACATATTTGAATTATTGGGATACACTGGATAATTTAAAAAATCATGAATTATATTATGAATATAGCTTTGAAATTAAAGAAAGTGGTGTTTTTAGTTTAAAATTAGAAGCTGATGTAAAAATAAAAGCAGAACTTACGGTTTTACCGATTCGTGTTACAAACACTATATCTCGTTGTGTACAAGAATCTGCTGGAAATAATGCTTATGAAGAATTTTGCCAAGATTTATTGGAATATGATCAATGGCGACGGGGTTCTTTGCCCAAATATTCGTTAACCGATACTACGATAAATAAACAATTACAAGAGAAGAATACGGTTAATGGTCTTCTGGGTTGTCAAAAATGTATGGTAACTAAAGAGAATGGGAAAAATAATCTAATTGGATCAGATGTTATAAAGAATGATAATGCGGTGTTTGATGTTTATCGTAAAGTCTTTGCTTTAGAGCAGAATCCAGCTATTTCTTATTTATTGAATGGCGTTAATGAAGATGGTTGTGATCAAGCTGCAGCGGTAGTTACTTTATGTTCGGAAGAAAAGCCAAAACCAAATAAACCTGTCATATCTCCTAAACCAACAGCATTAACGCCAGCAACGACAACAGTTAAAGTAGAAAGTATATGGCAAGATGCCAAAGGGCAAAAGATAGAAGCACCGGTAAAAGAGATTGAAGTTGAATTATATCGTGATGATGTAGCAAGTGGGTTTAAGCAAAAACTAAAAAAAGCCAATAAATGGCAAGTAGAATTTACTGATTTAGCAATATCAGAATCATTACAAAGTAAGAAAGAATATCAATATACAGTAAAAGAAATAGGTGAAAAAGATAACCGTATAAAATATGGTAATAAAACATATGATGTTTTATATACAGGTGATATGGTTAAAGGGTTTAAAGTGATACATAAAGAAAGAATAGAGAAGCCAAAACAACCACATGTAGATAATCATATTGTAAAGACACCTAATACATCTGATTGTAGTTTTTCATTATTAAGTGTATTAGGTATATCATTGATTGCTTTAACATTTATAAGTTGTAAATATATGAAGAAAAGTCATTAAATAATGATCTTTATAATATAAAAATGATGTCATTGATAAGACATCATTTTTCATTTGTTATCTTTTCTTAATAATTGAGTTATAAGATACAAATAAATGTTATAATTAAATGGATAATTTCCATGTCTATTAAAAAATAAGTTAAATATCAAAATGTTATTTATGGAGGTATTGTATGTCATTTAATTTTCGCCAATTTAAGCGTTATTTTATTCTTGGAATAATAGTTATATCATCAATATTTGCTATGAGCTTAATACCTGTGTTAGCACAAAATATAGGTCAAGATCATACTTCTTTAAACGAAACAAATAATTTTAAACTTAAAAGTGAAAATGATGATCAACTCATTTATACTTTTGATAATTCAGCACGAAGACCTGTTCAAAATTCATTTCCTAATATTATTTCAGATGAAGAAGTTAAAAAGGCGAACGGCAGCATTGCAAAAGTATTTTTTATTTCAGAAGCAACAGCTAATAATCCGCATCCGCAATGGGAACATGTTGATGCTAACAATTTTATAAATCCTATATCAACTAAAAAAGGTACATATAAAGCATATGCTGTATTTAAATTTCCAACACTAGCATATCCGGCTAAATTATTTGTTAATGCACGAGAGACTCGTAATGGGTTAAAGCTCAAAGATGGTGGTATTTATTTTGGTTCAAAGAAAACAGTACCATATGTATCACATCCATATACATGTATTATGAATGGTGTAAAATTAGCAGATAATTCTTTAAAACAGGTATTAGTTGAAATTGATAATAAAAATCCGGCTAGTAATTTCTATTATGAATTATCTTGGCCAAGTGAAATGTTTGATGAAAGGTCATTGATTAATTTTGGCGTAGCACAAACAACAGGTGGATATGTTCGAACAACGATTATACGCGACTTTGTCCCTTTTGTAGATGCACAATTTCACTTTGTTGATGATTTGGAATATCGACAAAAACAAGGTTTAAATTTACATGATCCTTTGCCAGAACGTGGTAATAGTGATAAACATCCTAAACTTAGTAAATCTGAAAAGGAATTGGGTACAGTTCTTTCTGCCATTCCATTTCATGAAATTAAAGGTTTAAATAGTATTTCGGGTGTTAAAAATGTAACAACAGATGCATATCACTATTTACGTAATAAAAATGGTGATATTGCTACAAGTTTACTTTCATTTGCTGATGATCCTAAAATACAATATGTAAAAAGACCAAGAATGAATGAATTAACACAACAAGATATTCCTGGATATGTATATTGGGATAATGATATTGATAAACCAAATAATGCAGAACATGAATTTAAAAATGATAATGATACTAAAGAGGCACCTGGTAATCATTATTTATCATTTGCATATGATGTAGATAAAGATGGTAATCCGATTAAGCTATTGAAAAGAAAACATTATTATGTGTGCTTTCGTGAATTACCAACACAATTAATCGTCAGATATAAAAAAGCAGATGGCACATATGAACATAATAATAATTTTGAACTTAGTGTTAATCATAAAAAACTACCAGGTACATTTGTTTCTTTAGCAGGAGTAAAAGAACCTACAAAGCAAGAATTAATTGCTATGATGAAAGATAAGTCAACTTCACTTATAGCTGATGGTAAAGGATATAGTTCTAAAAATAGTATATATCTTACAACTGGAAATTATAGTATTCATCCTACTTTGAAAGCACCAAAAGGATATGAATGGGTACCAGCTGATAAAAATGGTGATAATTTTAATATTATTTTGCAAAAAAATGATCATGCAAAAACACAGAAAGTTGTGACTTTTGTGTTACAGAAAAAAGCTCCTAAACCAACATTATTAACGCCAGCAACGACAACAGTTAAAGTAGAAAGTATATGGCAAGATACCAAAGGGCAAAAGATAGAAGCACCGGTAAAAGAGATTGAAGTTGAATTATATCGTGATGATGTAGCAAGTGGGTTTAAGCAAAAACTAAAAAAAGCCAATAAATGGCAAGTAGAATTTACTGATTTAGCAATATCAGAATCATTACAAAGTAAGAAAGAATATCAATATACAGTAAAAGAAATAGGTGAAAAAGATAACCGTATAAAATATGGTAATAAAACATATGATGTTTTATATACAGGTGATATGGTTAAAGGGTTTAAAGTGATACATAAAGAAAGAATAGAGAAGCCAAAACAACCACATGTAGATAATCATATTGTAAAGACACCTAATACATCTGATTGTAGTTTTTCATTATTAAGTGTATTAGGTATATCATTGATTGCTTTAACATTTATAAGTTGTAAATATATGAAGAAAAGTCATTAAATAATGATCTTTATAATATAAAAATGATGTCATTGATAAGACATCATTTTTATGCTTAAGAGATATGACTAATTGCCTTTTTAGCAGCTCTTCTTTATAATTATCATGGATTAATATATGAGGAAATAAACATGACTAATTTTTTAACAAAACTTTTTAATGAAGATGCACGTCGCTTAGCTAAATTAGAGAAAAAAATACAACCAATATTGGCTTTAGAAGATAAGTATGCGGCTTTAAGTGATAGTGATTTGCAACATAAAACAATAGAATTTAAAGATCGTTTGGCAAATGGTGAAACATTAGACGATATTTATGTTGAAGCTTTTGCAACTGCCCGTGAAGCTTGTCGACGAGTAATAGGGGAGTTTCCTTATCCTGTACAGTTAATTGGTGCAACAGTCATGCAAGGTGGCGATATTGCGGAAATGAAAACAGGTGAAGGTAAAACATTAACGTCTGTTATGGCTGTTTATTTAAATGCTTTAACTGGTAAAGGGGTACATGTTGTTACAGTCAATGAATATTTAAGCCAACGTGACTCTGAATGGATGGGTCAAATTCATCGTTTCTTAGGCTTGAGTGTTGGTCTGAACTTACGACAGTTAACAAATCGTGAAAAAAGGGAAGCATATGCATGTGATATTACATATACGACAAATTCCGAATTGGGTTTTGACTATTTAAGAGATAATATGGTTTCAGATATTAAAGATCGTGTTTTACGGGGTTTAAATTTTGCTATTGTCGATGAAGTTGACTCTATTTTAATTGATGAATCACGGACACCTTTGATTATTTCTGGCGGTAAAAAACAAACAGCTAATTTATATTTGCAAGCTGATCGTTTTGTTAAAAGTCTTAAAAAAGATGATGATTATGAATTGGATGTTAAGTCAAAAACAGTACAATTAACAGAAGAAGGAGTTAAAAAAGCTGAAAAGATTTTTAAGGTTGAAAATTTATATAATTTAGCATATACACAATTATTACATCATATAAATCAAGCTCTTAAAGCAAATTATATTATGTTAGTAGATATCGACTATCTAGTTGATCAGGAAAATGATGAAATAGTTATAGTTGATCCAAATACAGGTCGTTTAATGAAAGGCCGTCAGTGGTCTGATGGTTTACATCAAGCAGTAGAAGCTAAAGAAGGTATATCAATTAAGCAAGAAACAACTACTTTAGCGACTATTACTTACCAAAATTTCTTTCGCCTTTATGACAAATTAGCAGGTATGACGGGTACAGCAAAAACAGAAGAAGAAGAATTTTTAGAAATTTATAATATGTATGTTGTCGAAGTACCAACTAATCGTAAAGTTATTCGTATTGATTATCCGGATGCTATATATGGGACAAAGAAAGCAAAATTTTCAGCATTAGTTGATGAAGTTGTTAAACGACATGAAAGTGGTCAACCGGTATTAGTTGGTACAATTGCCGTTGAAACTTCGGAATTAATTTCTAAATATTTAAAAGAAAGACATATTCATCATGAAGTATTAAATGCTAAAAATCATGAGCGAGAAGCAGATATTATTGCTAAAGCTGGGCAAAAAGGATCAGTTACGATTGCAACGAATATGGCTGGTCGGGGAACGGATATTAAATTAGGTGAAGGAGTACGTGAGTTAGGTGGCTTATGTGTTCTTGGCTCTGAAAGACATGAATCACGGCGGATAGATAATCAGTTACGTGGACGGTCTGGTCGACAAGGTGATCCAGGAATGTCACGTTTCTATATATCAGTACAAGATGATTTAATGGTTCGTTTTGCACCAGAACGATTTGAGGCTTTATTTGCTAGTTTAGGTGATACCGCAATTGAATCTAAAACAATTACCCGTTCTATTTCATCAGCTCAAAAACGTGTTGAAGGTGTTAACTATGATGCCCGTAAACAATTATTACAATATGATGATGTTATGCGTCAACAGCGTGAAACAATGTATGAACAACGTGATTTCATTTTAGAACATGATGATATTCATGCCTTCATTAAAAATATGTTTAAGCGGGTTGTATCTGACTTAGTTGCATCATATACGAATCAGGAATCAGGACATTTAGATACGGAAGGATATATCAAAGCATTAGATAATATAGGCTTTGAGGGAATTGTTAAAATAGATGATATTGCTAATCGTAATGATGAAAATGTAATAGCCATAACAGTTGATAAAGCTTGGCAAGATTATGATGATAAGATTGATCCAGTTCGTGATCAAATTACAGATTTTGAACGCAATATGACTTTAAATGTTATTGATCGTGCTTGGTCTGATCATATTGATAATATGTCTAAATTAAGAGATGGTATCGGTTTACGTTCATATGCTCAAAGTAATCCTTTACAAGCTTATGTTACCGAAGGATTTCAGATGTTTGAAGAAATGCAACGGACAATTTCACATGATGTCGTTAATTATTGTATGAATGTTAAAGTCGTGCAAAGCGAGGAGGAAAGTAATTAAATGGAACTTTATGAATTAAAACAGGTCTTAGTTCAACGCCAAGCCAAATTGGAGTCGCTTGGCTGTTCACTTTGACATAGAAGCAAAGAAGAAGAAAATACAAGATAATAATGATTTGATGGCAAAAGATGATTTTTGGTCTGATCAAAAACAAGCCCAGAAGATTATTAAAGAAAATAATATTTACCGACAATTAGTAGATACATATCAAAATTTATATCATGAAACAGTTGATCTATTATCATCTGTTAGTGATTTACAATCTTCATATGATGAAGAGATGAAGTCATTAGTGGATGAAGAATTTCAAACTTATGATCATCAATATAATGATTTTGAAATTCGCGTGTTGTTAGCTGGTCCATATGATGATCATAATGCTATTTTAGAGATTCATCCAGGAGCAGGTGGTGTTGAAGCAATGGATTGGGCGTCTATGTTATATAGAATGTATTGCCGTTATGCGGAATTGCATGGTTTTAAAGTGGAGATACTTGATTATCAGCCGGGTGAGGAAGCGGGTATTAAATCGGTTTCAATGCGTGTTATTGGTAATATGGCTTATGGTTATTTAAAAGCTGAAAGTGGTGTTCATCGTTTAGTGCGTATTTCACCATTTGATGCTAATGCAAGACGTCACACATCCTTTGCTTCCGTGGAAATTATGCCCGAATTTGAGGATGACCTAGAAATTCAAATAGATGAAAAAGATTTAGATATTATTACAATGCGTTCTTCAGGAGCGGGTGGTCAGCATATTAATAAAACAGATTCAGCTGTTAGAATGACACATCGTCCAAGTGGGATTACAGTTTTTTCCCAAAGCCAACGTTCACAGTTACAAAATAAAGAAGCTTGTTTAAAAACTTTAAAATCAAAACTATTACAATTAAAGATTCAAGAACAGGCAAAACGAGCATCAAATATTAAAGGTGAAGTTAAAGCTAATGAATGGGGTTCACAAATTCGTTCTTATGTATTTACACCTTATACAATGGTTAAAGATTTACGTACAGGTTATGAAGTAGGTAATATACAAGCAGTTATGGATGGGGAAATAGAAGGATTTATAGATGCCTATTTACGTAGTCAATTATAAAAAGAGCAGTGAATATGGTAAATGTTGACAAATAGGTGATTAACAAGATATCATACCTGATCCAACTAATACTAATAATCATATATTAACACCTAGACAAAATGTACCTGATAATACAAGACATCATATTATTCCTAATACGATTGATAAATCAAATATGCAATTACAATATTTATTGTTTACAGTATCAGTGATAGGTATTTTAGCTTTAATTATTTGTCAAAGAAAAGTTAAGTATTAAATTTAATCATTATAGTGTTCTTATAATTAATTTGTGCATATGTAAAAATAAAGCGGATAATTAACAATATCCGCTTTATTTATGTTATTTATTTAGTTTAAATCTTTTTAGATATTTTTTATATTGACCACTTTTAAATAATTGAACCATATTTCCAGTTAAAGATGAAAAACCACTAGTATCAATTTCATCGCTGGCATTAACCCATTTAGCAAGGCGTAATTCTTGGCGGTCCATATGTATTTTATTATTACCGTCAACTTCTGCAAAAAAGCCGAAGAGTAAAGAAGAAGATATGCCCCATGGTTGGCAACCGTAGTAGCAAATATTTTTAAGTTGGAGACCGGTTTCTTCTTTAGCTTCACGGATAACTGTTTCTTCTATTGTTTCACCAATTTCTGCATAACCAGCAACTAAAGCATATTTTTGATATGGTCCACTAGCATATTTGGTAACGAGTAATTGACCTTTATCATTAATAATAGCTACAATCATTGCTGGCGAAATCGTAGGATAAATAGTATTTTGACAATTTTTACAGCATAATGCTCGTTCTTTTAAACTTGGTTCTAAAAGGTGACCACATTGACCACAAAATTTATGTTGTTTATACCAATTATATAAATGAAAAGCTGTTAAAGCTGCAAAGCCTAGAAATTGTGGTTGATAAAAACGTAGCTTATAAACAGAAAGGGTATCATGTGATATGGCTGATAAGTCGGATAGATAAAAATGATGTGTTCCAATAGCAAAAAGATAAGTAAATTGACTTTCTTTAGGACAGTCTTCTATTTGAAAGAAACGACCATCTTTCTTAAGTAGTATTTGATCATTTTGAAAAGAAAATACTTTATCGCCAACATGAGCTTTACGATCTTGGTAGTAATGATTATCTAGAACATAGGGATAAATATCTTGAATCATATTTTCACCTCTTTCTCTTAATTATTATTTTACTTCAAGAAGATGTTCATGAGTAGTATAATATAAGCTAATCTCATATGAATTATAAGTGGGTAGATAGGGTATTGTGTATGGAGGAATTGTTAGCATATCGTAAAGATATATTGGAAGGTAAAAATATTCGTTTAAGATCAGTTTCTGAAAGTGATCAAGAAATTTTTGCTAAATGGTGGAATGATGGAACTATATTACTAGGCAATCGTTCTCGGCTTTTTGCAACTTATGAAAGTGATAATCAGAAAAATTTTCATAATTGGTCAAATGTTGATCATAAATATGGCTTTGGTTTAAGTATCGAAAATAAAAATGGTGATGTTGTTGGTCATCTTACATCTTTTGGTATGACTTTACCAGCACGAATAGCAGAGTTAGCAATTTGTATAGGCGAAGAATATCAAGGACATGGTTATGGTCAAGAAGCAATGCAAAAAGGTTTACAGATTGTTTTTGAAGAATTGAATGCCCATAAAGCAGAAGTTAGAGTCTTTTCATATAATGAAAAAGCAATCCATGTTTATGAAAAGGTTGGCTTTATTTTAGAAGGTACAAAAAGGGCTGCTTTATACCATCATGGACAATACTACGATGTACTTCTAATGGGAATTTTAAAGAAAGAGTTTTATGATAATTTTCGTTAGCCACAACTTACTAAAAGGAATATAATATGGAAAATAGAAATAAGAGGTAATGAAATGATGACAGTAAATGAAAGAGTTGCGTCTTTACGCAAGTTAATGAAAGAAAAAGGTATAGATGTTTATTACATTCCAAATGAAGATGATCATTTGTCAGAAGAATATACAGCTGATTATTTTAAAGCTAAGTCATATGTATCGGGCTTTTCAGGCGAAGCCGGTTGTGTCATTGTAACTAAAGATTTTGCCGGTTTATGGACCGATGGTCGTTATTTTACACAAGCTGAAGATGAATTATCAGGAACAATTGTTGAGTTAATGCGCTTACGTCAAGAAGGTGTTCCTAATCCCCTTAATTTTTTAGTTGATCATACGCCAAAAAAAGGAACGTTAGCTTTTGATGGCTCAGTGGTTAGTGCTGAAAACTTTTTGTTTTTAAAGAAAGCATTAACAAAAAAAGATGCTAAGATTTTGAATGATGTTGATTTAGTTAATGACATTTGGCCAGAAAGACCAGCTATGCCTAAAGAAAGTATTTTCGTTTTAGAAACGAAATATACTGGTGAGAGTGTTAAAGATAAATTATCAAGAGTACGTTTAGAAATGGCTAAAAAAGGAGCTGATGGATTATTCTTAGGTGCTTTGGAAGATCCTTGTTGGTTATTTAATATTCGAGGTAATGATATTGAATGTACACCTGTTTCATATGCTTTTGCATATATAACTGATACAAGTGCTAGTTATTATGTTGATCAAAGCAAGTTAAGTGATAAAGTTAAAAATTATTTAGCTGATAATGGTGTTAGTGTTAAAGATTATGCAATGATTGAAAGTGATTTGCAAAAATTACATGGTCAAGTTGTTTGGACTGATTTTGTTCATTTAAATTCTAAGTTATATGCTGCTTTAGGTGATAATACATTGATTGATAAACCATCTCCGATAGCTTATTTTAGAGCAATTAAAAATAAAGTAGAAATTGCTTGTACTAAAAATGCACATGTTAAAGATGGTGTTGCAGTTTGGAAGTTTATATGTTGGCTTAAACAAGAAATTAAAAAGAATCCGGTTAGTGAAGTAAGTGCTCAAAATAAGTTATATGCTATAAGAGCTTTAGGTAAGGACTATATTGAGCCTTCCTTTACAACCATTTCAGCATATCAAGAAAATGGTGCCATGATGCATTATTCAGCTACGGAAGCAAAACATGCTCAATTGAAGCCAAGAGGTTTCTTGTTGGTTGATTCAGGGGGAACATATAAAGATGGAACAACTGATATCACTCGGACAATTGCTGTAGGATCTTTAACAGATGAAGAAAAGAAATACTATACACTTGTTTTAAAAGGACATTTAAGTTTAGCTGCAGCTCACTTTTTAAAGGGTTCAAGTGGTAATAATTTAGATATTTTAGCTCGGCAACCACTTTGGAAAGAAAATATAGATTATCAATGTGGAACAGGTCATGGTGTTGGCCATGTATTGGCAGTACATGAAGGTCCACATCGTATAGGTTGGGGCTTTTCAGCATTAAGACCACCAGTACCATTTGAAGAAGGAATGATTGTGACAGATGAACCAGGTGTTTATTTACCACACAAGTTGGGTGTTCGTATTGAAAATGAATTATTGGTAGTAAATGGTGAAAAGAATTTTTATGGTCAATTTATGCATTTTGATAATATTACTTATGTGCCATATGAAGTAGAAGCAATTGTTGTTAGTATGTTGAATGATGATGAATTGAATTATTTAAATAATTACCATCGGATGGTTCGAGAAATTTTAACACCTTATTTAGATAAAGATGAATTATCTTTCTTAAATGAAGTAACAAAGGAGTTAAAACGCTAATGCGCTTTATATCTTGGAATGTTAATGGTTTTAGAGCAGTATTAAAAAAAGGTTTTAGAGATTTTTTTGAACAAGTAGATGCAGATATTTTTGCTTTACAAGAAATTAAGTTGCAAGAAGATCAACTTAATTCTGAAATGGACTTTACCGGCTATTATCGTTATATGAATAGTGCTTCTCGTAAAGGTTATTCAGGTACCATGGTATATACAAAGAAAAAGCCTTTATCAGTTACTTATGAAATAGATGGTGATAATTCTGGTGAAGGACGTGTTATTACGCTTGAGTATGAAACATTTTATTTTGTTACAGCATATGTTCCTAATTCAAAAGAAGGATTATTGCGTCTTGATTTTAGAATGCAATGGGAAGATGCATTACGTCAGCATTTAAATCAACTAAAAACTAAAAAAGCAGTTGTATATACAGGTGATTTAAATGTTGCTCATGCCGAAATTGATTTAAAAAATCCGCAATCTAATCACCAGAATCCTGGTTTCTCTGATGCGGAAAGAGCGAAGATGTCAGAACTTTTAAATGCTGGTTATATAGATACATTTCGTTATTTATATCCTCAAGAAATAAAATATTCATGGTGGTCATATCGGGCGATGGCAAGGGCTAAGAATGTAGGCTGGCGAATTGATTATTTTGTAGTATCAGATAATATGCAAAGTAAAATTAAAGATGCGATGATTTATGATGATATTTATGGTTCTGATCATTGTCCAATAGGATTGGAAATAGATTTAAAAGGATAAATTATGAATTTTAAAGAAAATGTACAAATTGTTAAACAAGAATTATTAGATAAATTAGCAAAGTTGGTAGCTATTAATTCAGCTATGGGTGATTCTTTACCAGATGCTCCATTTGGTATAGGACCTAAAAAAGCACTTCATACGGCTTTGCAGATGATGAGTGAATTAGGTTTTAAAACAACTAATGTTGATAATTATATTGGCTATGGTGAAATAGGTGAAGGAGATGAGGTTATTGGTGTTATTGCTCATCTTGATGTTGTACCAGCTGATATAAAAGATGGTTGGCATAGTGATCCTTTTACTATGATTGAAAAAGAAGGAATTGTTTATGGTCGAGGGGTAAGTGACGATAAAGGTGGTGTTGTAGCATCAATGATGGCTTTAAAAATAATCAAAGAAAGTAAGATACCACTACATAAAAAAATTCGGCTCATTTTAGGAACCAATGAAGAAAATGGTTCAAAATGTTTGGAACACTATGTTCAAAAAATTGGTCATGTTGATTATGGTTTTACACCAGATGGTGATTTTCCAGTTATTAATGGTGAAAAAGGATTATTACGGGGAAAATACTTTTCTAAACAAACCAATATAGTTGATATTTATGGGGGAACAGCCGAAAATGTTGTGGCTCGTCAATGTGTCATAAAAGTTGTAAATAATACCTTTTCAAAGAAAGCATTAGCAGATTTCTTTGCTCAATATAATATTGACTATGATTTAGTTATAGATGAAAAATACAGTTCCATTACGGTTTTTGGTACAGCAGCTCATGCTTCTTTACCAGAATTAGGCAAAAATGCCATAAGTTATGCTCTTGTTGGCTTAAAAGAAGCTGGTTATCAAGATCAGTTTGTAGACTTTTATGTTCAACATTTTGGCTTAACGACAGATGGATCTTTAATGGGTGCCAAATGTTCTGATGAAGATGGTGCTTTAACAATGAATACAGGTGTTATAAAGATGCACGATGGTATTATTGAAGGAACAATAGATGCTCGTTTTCCCGTTACTAAGACGATTAAAGAAATGTTAAAGATGGTAGAAGATCATTTAGCTGATGAAAATGGTTATGTTGTATTTGATGAACTAGTTGAACCGTTATATTTTCCTCCAGATACACCATTAGTAAGTAGTCTTGTTTCTGCTTATCAGGAAGTGACTGGTGATTTTAAGGCTCGTCCTTTAGTTATTGGCGGTGGAACATATGCCAAAGGAATCAAAAACACGGTTGCTTTTGGTTGTGCTTTTCAAGGTACTGATTACCATATTCATGATGCTAATGAATTTTGTCCAGTCAATGAATTACTGCTCCAGACAGAAATATATATTCAAGGTATTTTAAAGTTATTAGATATTTAGTTTATATTAAGAAGTGAAGCTTTATGCCATCACTTCTTTTTATTATGTTATAATAACGCCATGAAAAAAGTAGCTTTAATTTATGATTTTGATGAAACATTAAGTCCTAAAAATATGTTTGAGTTTGATGTTTTACCAGAACTTGGATATGTTGATACAAGTTTATTTTGGCAAAAAGTTTTTCAAGTAGCACAAATAAAAAAGATGGATTCAATATCGGCATATCTTTATCTCTTGAAAGAAGAATTTAAACAAAAGAAAATACTTTTAACTCATGAAAAGTTAAATGATTATGGTCGAAGAGTAAAACTCTGTAAAGGTGTTGAAACATGGTTTAAGCGAACAAAAGAATATGCTCAAAAATTAAATTTAGAATTAGAACATTATATTATTTCTTCAGGCTTAAAAGAAATAATAGAAGGCTTACCTATTGCTAAATACTTAACACAAGTTTATGCATGCTCATTTTTGTATGACCAGCAAGGAGTAGCTATTTGGCCAGCTCAAATAGTTAACTATACAACGAAAACACAATATATTTTTCGTATTAATAAACAAATACTTAGTGAATCAAATGGTGATATAAATGATTATGTACCTTTAGATGAAAGACCAATTCCTTTTTCTCGTATGATGTATATTGGTGATGGCTTTACAGATATTCCATGTATGCGTCTTATTAAGGAATATAAAGGTAAAGCAATAGTTGTTTATCATAAAGAACAACAACAACCTAAGTTAGTTGGTGAAAAATTACTAAGAGATGGTCGTGCAAGTATATTAGTGCCCGCAGATTATCGTGAAGATAGTCCTATAGAGCAATATGTGAAACAAAATTTACATTTTATACATGAAAAAATATTACGTAAAGAATTGGAAAAAAAGATATGGTAGATAGATATAAAGAAATTAGAAAAGGAAAAATAATTTTTTTGCTTAGTATGCTACTTAGTTTATCAGCATGTGCTAATTGGCAAGTTCAAAGATCTGGTATTAAAGATGGAACTTATGCAGCAAGTGCAAAAGGATATCGTAGTAATATTGAATTAGAAGTTCTTTTTGAAAAAAAGAATTTAAAGGCAATTAAAATTTTAAAACATGGTGAAACAGATGTTCTTTGTAATGAAGCATTTGAAAAAATGCCAAAAGAAATGATCGATAAGCAATCCGTTAATGTTGATTTTTCAACAGGAGCGACGGTTACATCAAAAGCTATTCAAAGTGCTGTCAGCCAAGCTATTGAACAAGCTGGTGGTAATCTTAAAGAATGGCAAAAAAAACAATATATGCATAAAGAAGAAAAAATAAAACAGATAGATACACAAGTAGTTGTTTTAGGTGCTGGACCATCAGGCATGGCAACAACATTACGTTTAAGACAATTAGGTATTAATACAGTATTAGTAGATAAAGCAAAAGAAGTAGGCGGTTCATTTGCATTTGCAACAAATGCTTATCAATATGTTAGTGGCACAAGTCTTGATCCACAATCATCTTTATTACCAATTAATACTTTAATTGATAATTTACAAAAAGTAGGTAACGGTGATAGGCAGATGATTCAATCTTTTCATCATCAGTTAGCTGAAACATTACGTTGGCAAAGTGAAGATTTAGGTATAACTTTTCAGAAAAAATATCATTATGATGAAAAAGATAATACTCTATTATCGGTTCAGTATGAACGCAAAAAAGAAGAATTTATTAGTTTATTTCGTCGTGAAATAGGTGTATCTGGAGCAACTTTATTACCACAATCAGCATTTTGTTCATATTTAAAAGAAGGTTCTAAAATAGTTGGTGTTCGAGTTAAAAAAGCAGATGGAAAATTAGTTGATATTCGTGCAAAGTATGTTGTTTTAGCGTTAGGTAGTCAATTAAGTAATAATGCTGGTTTAACACCTGTAGATACAATTAAACCTTATGGTGGTCCAAAACAAGATCAAGGTGATGGTTTTCTTTTGGCTAAACAAGAAGGATATACTATTAGTAATCTACTTTCTTCTGATTTATATCAAGCCGGAGCTAATAATGGTAAGGAAGCTGTTTCGGTTAAAGAAGCTCTTATGGAAATGAAAGTTAATACATTTGCAATTAGTGATAAACATGGTAATTTATTTCCTGTAGATAATTTTAAAGGTGATGAATTAGATAAATGGATTAAAGGATTAGAATATCAAAGAGCATATCTTTGGTTAAGTAAGACAGGTTATAATAAGCTACGAGCAAGTATTTTAAAAACACATTCTTTAAGTGATAAGTTTATTAAAGAAATGAATGAAAAAGATAGTTTAGTTTTAGCACAAGGTGATAGTGTATCAGAAGTTGCTAAAAAAGCAGGCATAGATTTGCCAAATGGTATTCGTTTGATTGGTCAACTTTATTGTTTGAAGTTAGAACCATATCGTATTCAAACTTTAGCTGGCTTAAAAACAAATATTAATTATCAGTTAATGATTAAAGATAAAGCAGTTGATAATGTTTATGCTGTTGGATCTGTTATTGGGGGAATATTCGGTCATCATCAACCATTAGGTATTGCCAATGCATTTAGCTTTGTATCTGGTAAAAATGTTGCCGAGCAAATAAAGCATCACTTAGAAGCAAATGAATAGAATTAAAAAGGAAGGAGAATATAATTGAGTATGAAAAAGATCACTTATTTTTATTTAACTGATTGTCCTTATTGTAAACAAGCAGATCGGGCTATTGAAGAATTAAAGGCAGAACATTTACCATATCGTTCAATTGAAATTGAACGTATTAATGAAAATGAACAGCCAGATATTGTTGCTAAATATGATTATCATGCTGTTCCATGTATGTGGATTGGCAATGATAAAATATATGAAGGAAGACTTTTTGAGTCTTATGAAGAATGTAAAAAAATGGTTCAGAAGACTTTTGAAGCAGCTTTATAAAAATCATTAGGTTGATCCTGATGATTTTTTTAGGAGATAAGTAAGTATGTTATTATTGGATAAATTTTTATTGAATTATAGTAAAAAAGTATGGGTACGTATATTAATAATTGTTTTATTACGACTAATTACACTTGTAGGAATGACTAAGTTTGCTATTATGTTAGCTAAAGCATTGGCTAATATACATGATAGCAATATATATAACTTAATTGGTATGAGTATGTTGGTTTCTTTGGTAATACTTATTTCTTCTCTTTTACAAGGAGAATTGGAATATCAAGTACAAGCTAAAATACGTCGTCTTTTAAGAGAAGAAATTGTACAAAAATTACTTGTTTTAGATTGTGGTCAAATTGAAAAAATTGGTCCAACAGCAAGTATTACAGCATCATTGGATGCTGTAGAAATGGCTTTGCCATATATCACTACTTATATTCCAAGTTTACTATTTAGTTGTTTAGCACCAGTATATCTTTTTTTAGAAATACAAAAAGATTCATTATGGATTGCTAGTTTGTTATTTGTTGTTGCTTGGATTTTATTACCTTTACATAATGTTTTTCGGCGAAAGATTGAAAAAATAAGAAGAAAATATTGGCAATCATTAGAATCTATGGCACGTGTTTATTTAGATGGTTTACGCGGCATGACGACTTTAAAAATATTTAATCAGGTAATAAATCATAAAAATAAATTACAAAAATATGCAACGGCTCTAAGCCATGATATAAACACTTTCATGAAAATTAATTTTACTTCTTTTTTAGTCACTGAAGCTATTATGTATACGTGTTTATTTGTCGTTATTATTAGTTCTTTAAAAATAAATATTAGCTTAGCTAAGAAATTATCTTTTCTATTAATGGGTTATGCTTATTTTGCAAGCATCAGAACATTGATGACAGCTACCCATGAAGCTTTAACAGCTCTTTCAGCTGCACAAAAAATACAATGGATTTTAGAACAAAGAACAGAACGTAAATATATGTTTAGTAAATCTTTAGCCCAAAAAGGTTTATTTTTTAAAGATGTTAGTTTTCATTATCCTAATGGCAAGGATGTAGTTAAAAATTTAAGTTTTCATTTAAAGCCAAATGAAGTATTAGCATTAGTTGGTTTATCAGGTTGTGGTAAGAGTACAATTGCTTCTTTGATGATGCGTTTTTTAGATCCGAGTTCAGGTAATATTTATTTAGATGGTTGTAATTATAAGATGCTTTTAGAAGAAGATTTACGTCAAAAAATTGTTATGGTTCCGCAAACAGTACATATTTTTGCGGGTACAGTACGTGATAATTTACAAATGGCAAACAAAAGAAAGACAGATGATGAATTATGGGCAATCCTGGTAAAAGTTAAATTAGCTGATTTTATTAAGAACTTAAAAGGCGGTTTAGATGCCCAATTAAGTGAAAATGGAGCTAGTCTTTCAGGAGGACAAAAGCAAAAGATCGGTTTAGCGAGAGCTTTATTAAGTGATGCATCATATCTTATATTTGATGAAGCAACTTCAGCCGTTGATCCACAAAATGAAGATGAGATATGGAAGACAATACATGCCATGTTTCATACTAAAACAATGTTAATTATTTCGCATCGTTTATCAACAATAAAAAAAGCAGATCGTATTTTGGTTTTAAAAGATGGTTTGATACAAGAAGAAGGTAGTCATGAAGAATTGATGAAAAAAGGTGCTTTTTATGCTTATTTAGTCAATGAGCAACAACGGCTAGAGAGGGGATATTATGGTGCATAGATATACGAACTGGGAAATAAGTAAGCGACTTTTTCAAACAGCTAGACCAATTTTTAAAAAATTAGTTATTTCTATTTTGGCAAGTATATTTGGTAATTTAGCACATATGGGATTTATGGGTTTTGGTGCTTTATGGATATTAGCAAAATCAGGTCAACTTCCTTTTACTTATTTTTATCCCTTGATGACTTTAGTATCTGCTTTATGTATTGCAATAGGACGTTATTTAGAAGGTATTTTTTCCCATCTTGGAGCATATTCTATATTAGCTAAATTAAGAGTACAATTTTTTAGTACGTTAGAAAAATTAAGTCCGGCCATTTTTGTTGAACAAAAAATAGGTGATCTGTTAAATTTAGCTATTGCAGATATTGAAACATTGGAATATTTTTATGCCCATACGATTGGACCAATTGTTACGGTCATTGTTTTACCTATTGTTTCTTTATTAGTTGCATATCACTACGCTCTTATTTATGTATGGGTATTAATTCCCATTTATCTTTTTGTAATTGTCTTTATACCACTTTTTTCTTTTAAAATTGGTCAAGGTATAGGAACACAATTAAGAAGTTCTTTAGGCCAATTAAAATCTCTTTTAGTAGAAATTGTATATGGTTTAAAAGATATTCAGATCTTTCATAATCAAGAGCAAAAAATGCAAGTTCTTAAGCAACGTAATGAAGAAATTAATCATAGTCAACATAAATTAGCGGTTTTTCGCCAGTTATTATCTTCTATTCCTAACTTTTTTGTTTATTTAGCACGCATTGCTTTAGTATATAGCTCTTTATCGTTGTTTGCTAATAAAGAAAATCAAGTAGGCATTATTGTTGTTAGTTTTGTAACAGGAGCATCTTTTTCATCAAGCTTTAGTTTAACTTTTGTTATTACACATTTGGTGGAAGCATATGCATCGGCAAGAAGATTGTTTAAGTTGATGGATAAAAATTTATATGTTAAAGAAAATAATAAAGCAATGCAACTTAATAAAATTGAAACGATTGAGTTAAAAGATGTTTGTTTTCATTATCCAAAGGATGATAAAGATATTATGCATCAAGTTAATTTATGTATTCATCGTGGCGAAAAAATAGGTATTATTGGTGAAAGTGGCAGTGGTAAATCAACTTTATTACGATTAATAATGCGTTTTTATGATGTTGATAAAGGAAAAATTTTAATCAATGGCAAGGATATTAAAAATTATGCCATTGCTGATTTACATAAATATATTAGTCTTTTAGAACAAGATACTTATTTGTTTGACTTATCGTTACGAGATAATTTGCGGTTAGCTAAGCAAACGGCAAGTGAGCAAGAAATATGGCAAGCATTGAAATTAGCAGGTATTGATTCTTTTGTAAGGAATTTAGCCCAAGGATTAGATACAGCTATGGGCGAAATGTCAGCCCGTGTATCAGGAGGTGAAAGACAAAGAATTGGTTTAGCTCGAACTATTTTACGTAATCCTGATGTTTTAATTTTAGATGAACCAAGTGCTAACTTAGATACTTTACATGAACTTGAATTATTACAAACAATTAAAAAGGCATATAATGACAAAACGGTCATTATTATTTCTCATCGTTATTCAACTTTAGCTAATTGTGATCATATTTATGAAGTAAAGAATAATGGTATTAATTTACGAAAATAAAATTATATACAATAATATATAAATTATTGTAATTAAACATAAATAAAATTGTTATATAATTTTTATAGGAGGAATGAAATAATTTATGAATAAGTTCATAAAAAGAAGTATTTCTATTTTAGCCATGGGCTTTGTTGCTTTACAAGCAATGATTCCAGTACAGGCATGTACAGGAGTTATTGTTGGTAGTGAATTATCAAGTACAGGTGCTCCTATTTTTGGGCGAACAGAAGACCTGCAACAGAATAAGAATAAAGTATATAAGGTTAATAAAGCTGGCAAGTATAAAAAAGGAGAAATAATTAAAAGTGACGCGGGTTTAGAATTTATTCTAAGTCATGATTCTTATCGTTATTCTTCGATCAGTGATATTACACCTGAAGAAGGTCTTTTTGATGAAGCTGGTTTTAATGAAAAAGGGGTTATGGCAGATGCTACTGTTTCAGCTACAGCATTACAAAAAATATGTGGTAAAAATGGAGCTGATCCATTAGTTGAAAATGGTTTAACAGAAAGCATTATGGCGACACTTATTTTAGCTGAAGCAGATACAGCTCGTAAAGGTGTTGAATTAATTGCTGATATTGTTGCTACAAAAGGAGCAGCGGAAGGTAATCTTTTAGTTATTGCTGATTATAAAGAATTGTGGTATATCGAAATTTATTCGGGTCATGAATTTTTTGCAATTAAATATCCAAAAGATAAATATTCCGTTTTCCCAAATACATTTTGGTTAAATACATATACATTAAATCCAATAGAAAATAAAGATCTTAATTATTTAGTTGATAAATCAGGTTCATATATTTATTCGAAAAATATTATGGCAACGCCAAAGAAAGCTGGCACTTTTGTTGGCGATGAGAGTAAAAAAGAAATTAACTTAGTTGAATCTTATGCGAATAAGATGTCTAAATATGATGGTAATACATCACGTGTTTATACAGGTATTAAAGCACTTAATAAAGATGCAAAGGTAAAAGAAACAGATAAACGTTTTAATTTTTTGCAAGATGCTAAGAAAGGATCAATTTCTTTAACCAGTGTTTTTGCTTTTACCCGTAATCGAGCTAAAGCAAATGGCTATCCAAAGAAAGATGCTCGTGGTGATACGTATCCGATTGGCAATATGAATACAATGGAAAGTCATATCTTTGCTCTTGATGCTAATGCAAGTAAAGAGAATCCAGGTATTATGTGGTTGGCTCTTTCTTCACCATTAACATCACCATATGTGCCTTATTTTCCATTGCAGACAGAAGCTATTCCGCAAGTTGGTAATCCAGCAAAAACATTTACTAAAGATTCCTATTATTGGTTAGCACAAAAATTATTACATGATGTTCAAGATAATGCAGAACGTAATTTACCAATTGTTCAAAAACATGTTAATAAATTTGAAAATTTTTTATGGAGATGGGATGGATATGTACCTCGTTTAAATGCTTTGTCCACAAAGGAAGCTAATGAAAATAACCGTATATTAGCAACCAGTGCATATCATGAATTATTAGAAGCATATAATGAAATTCATACCAATGAAATTGGTACATGGATGAAAGATGCACATGGTTGGTGGCTTAAAAAACCAGATGGATCATGGTATAGCAATTGTTGGGTTAAGTATGGTAGTCAATGGTACTACTTTAATGCTGCTGGTTATATGTTAACGGGTTGGCAATTTTACAATGGTCATTGGTATTATTTGAATTCATTAGGAGCAATGGTTCAAAAATGGCAGAAGATAGACAACAAATGGTATTACTTTGATGAGAACAGTGGTGCAATGTTAACTGGTGAAATAGGTTTTTTTGGACAAGCAGATAATTATAATTGGTATTATTTAGCAGATTCAGGCGAGATGAAAACGGGTTGGCAATTAGTTCATAATCGTTGGCATTACTATGATCCTATTTCAGGAGTTGATCAGCATATAGAGGGTTGTGTTTGGATGCAAGATACTAATGGTTGGTGGTTAAAGCAACCTAATGGTGATTGGTATCGTAATGCTTGGGCAGAATATAATCATAAGTGGTATTACTTTAATGATCGAGGATATATGGTAACAGGTTGGCAGTTTATTAATGGTCATTGGTATTACTTAAGTAGCTTAGGAGATATGCAAAAAGGTTGGCAATTAATAAATGGTCAATGGTACTATTTAAAAACTTCGGGAGAAATGAAAACAGGTTGGCAAAAAATAAATAATCAATGGTATTATTTAGCAGCTTCAGGCGAGATGAAAACAGGTTGGCAAAGAATTGATAACCAATGGTATTATTTCAATAATTTTGGAACGATGCTTGCGAATACGATCATAGATGGTTATGAATTAGGACCTACTGGTGCAATGAAATAAGAATCTAAATTAAAGCAATTAACATTGAGTTAATTGCTTTTTATATATGTAATTATGATTATATATAACAGCTATTTATCTTATATAGATAAATGATTATTTTTTAACATATTTCTTGTAATCATGAGAAATAGTTGTAGATTATTAAGTATAGGAGGGAATATGAAGAAAAAGATTAAATTTTATTTGCTGGCCGGAGCTTTAGCAATGACATGTTTTTCTTTTATGCATATTTCAAGCTATGCTAAAGAAAATACAGGTATTGTTAAAAGTATTTTTGCTACTGATAAATCATTAGAGAAGGCATTAACGCTTGGTAAATCAAAGCCAAAAGAAGTAAAGGAACCAGTTGGTGTTATAGAAATTGAAGAAGGACAAACATTAACGGATACAGGTTTTATTAATACTTTCATAACGAATGAAGCATGGGCAGGTAAACTTGAGTATGGAACACAAACATATTCAACATCTCTTTCAGGATTGATTATTGATAATAAATATTATGATATACAAAATGATCCATCAGCAATAGTCAATATGTTAGATTATTTACGACAAGATTATGAATCAGCTGTTTCTGTAAACTATAATATTAAGGATAAAACAGGTGGTAAAAAGATTAGTTATTCATTTACTGGTGTAAAGTCAACTGATAATAAAGATATTTATGTATATTATCATTATTATGTAAATGGTAAAGCAGCTAATGGACAAGAAATTACGCGTGGTGGTTATTTAGGATATAAAATTAAAGTCAAAAAGAAAGTACCAAATGTTTATACAGCTCATTTAGTTTATGATGCTAATGGTGGTGTTATTAATGGTCATAATACATTTGATGATGAAAAAAATAGACAGTATACAAAAGTTGAATATGGTGATGTGAATATACCAATTGTTGATGCATTACCAACACGTGTTGGTTATAAATTTGCTTTTTGGTATGAACCTGATAGTTATGGCTTAATGAAGAATGTTTATAATAGTCAAAAAGCACCCCTTGATACTAATACTTATAAAGTTGCTAAAGGTAAAAATTTAACGGCTTATAATATGCTTGCATCTAAGCCAGAAAGAACTAAAACTTTAAAGGCTGTATGGGATAAAGAATATACTTTAAGTTATGATGCCAATGGTGGTGATACAAAACCAAATGATCAAAAAGGTACTTTCGGTGTTAATATTGAAGATTTAAGTCAACATAATGCTAATAAATCTTTAACTGTTCAAAGTGCAATCAGTAAAAAAGGATATGTTTTTAAAGGTTGGAAAGATGAACAAGCAAATAAAGTATATAAAGCTAATGAAGAAATTATTTTGAATTATGATCAGCCAAATAAAAAATTAGTAGCTGTTTTTGAAAAAGTAGAAAGTTCTAGTGGAACACCTACACAACATGAAATACATGATGCTTTTACAACTGAATTTGTTGATCAAGAAGGTAATGTATTACAAGAGGCTGTAATTGCTGAAGCTAAAGTTGATAAGAAAGATTTTGCCGGTTATAAGTTTGTTAAAGAAGTTAAAACTTTAACGGGTGTAAAATATGTTTATGCTAAAATACAAACCATAAATAATGATCATAAACCTGTTGAAACAACACCAAAAACAGCGGATATGAGTAATATATATATCTCTTTTTTAAGTATTATAGGTAGTGTATTTGTTATATATATTATGAAGAAAAAAGTAAATGCTTAATTATATATTTTTGATAGATAATTAATATTTTATGCTAAAAAGTGATTAGATGATGAAATCTAATCACTTTTATTCATAATAATGAGTGTAATAATTATTCTTCAAAAAAAATTTTATTTTCTTGAAAATGGCTTATTTTAGCTAAGGAATAAATATGGTATCCTTCTAAGCGTAATTTATTACCGCCTCCTTGGAATACTTTTTCAATACCAATACCCGCTCCTATGACGGTTGCTTGGGCTTGTTTACACAATGAAATAAGACCACTTAAAGCCTGCCCATTAGCTAAAAAGTCATCAATGATTAATATTTTATCTTGGGCATTTAAAAAACATTTATCAACTGTAATAGTTGTTTCTTTCTTTTTGGTATAGGAGAAAACATTTGTTTTAAAGACGTTATTTGAACTGTTTAATCCTTTTTCCTTTTTAGCAAAAACCATGGGTACATTTAAAGCTAAAGCAGTTGTTAAAGCTAGTGCAATTCCCGATGTTTCAATAGTGAGAACTTTATTGATTGCATATTTATGGAAATGATTTGCTAGTTCAATCCCCATTTCTTGTAAGAGAATAGGATCTATTTGATGGTTTAAAAAACTATCTACTTTTAAAATATTGCCAGGGAAAATTTTTCCATCACTTAAAATACGTTTTTCTAATAAATGCATATATTCCTTCCTTATTTTTACATTGTAATAATGTTACTATAAATAAAGAATATTTTCATCTATATTTTGTTAAAATAAAAAAGAGGTAACTATGAATGAAATGGTAAAAATAATGAGTGAAGATCAAATTGATCGTTCTCTTAGTCGTTTAGCACATGAAATTATTGAAAAGAATAATAATTTAAAGCAAGTTGCACTTGTTGGTATTAAAAGAAGAGGTATTTACTTAGCCCAAAGATTAGCTGATAAATTAGCTATATTTGCACATATACATGTGCCAGTTGAAACAATTGATATTAGTTTATATCGTGATGATTTAACACAAATAGCGAATGAGCCTAGAACAGAAGCATGTCATTTTAATATTGATGTTAAAGAATATAATTTAGTTATTGTAGATGATGTTTTGTTTACGGGGAGAACTGTGCGGGCAGCTATTGATGCTATATTTGATATGGGACGACCAATTACCATTCAATTAGCTATTTTAATTGATCGTGGTCATCGTGAATTACCTATTCGCCCTGATTATGTAGGTAAAAATATTCCTACATCAAGGTTAGAAATAGTACATGTAGAATTGGCTGAAATAGATGGTTTTAACCAGGTATATGTTACTAAAATGCATAAAAAAAGCACCCATGAGGTGCGTTAGTGGTTCCTGTCGGGTTCGAACCGACGACCCACTGATTAAGAGTCAGTTGCTCTGCCAGCTGAGCTAAGGAACCTTGTGCTGTAATATTATATCTCATACTATTATTATTTGGCAATACTTTTTTATAAAAGAATCAGTTGAGGTGAAAAGATGAATGATCATTATGAAGTATTAAATTTAAAAACAAAGATTAAAGATTATAAAGATCAATACTATTTATTTGAACAAACTATTTTTTATGGTAATAAAGGTGGAATGTTAGCAGATAAAGGTAAAATTAATGGTAAAGAAGTTCTTGATTTAAAATATGAAGGGGATGAACTTTGGCATAAAGTAGATGGTTTATTAGAAAATCCAATTATCATGCAAGTTGATCATGAGACACGTCTTTTAAATACATCTGTGCAGACATTGTTTCATGCTATGGATGGTTATTATCGTAAAAGAAATAAAGAAATCATAGCAATTGGCTGTCAAGCAGATAATCAATGGTATGAAGTTAATACAACGATTGATGATGAAGAATTAAAAAATATCCAAAAATATATGGATGAAGTAATTTATGCGAATGTACCTATTTCTTTTAGGTATATAGATGGTAAAGACTATCCTAATCCAGAATATCAAAATTTTTCTCAAGTTAGAATTGTCAAGGTAGGTTCTTTTGATGAACAGCCTTGTGCTACTTTACATGTTAATTATACTGGTGAGATAGGTTCAGCTGTTGTTCTAGGTAAAGAAAAAACTTCAAGAGGAACTAAAGTTTTTTGTGCAATTGGTCCAGCTAGTAAATATCGTTTACAAAAAGAACATCAGCTATTATCTGAGGCATGTAAGATAGCGGGCGTTAAAAATACGGAATTAAAAGAACGTATTGAACAAATGCAGGAAGAATTACGGGATAAAACAAAAAAGGAAAAGATTTTAAAAGAAAAAATATTATTTTTAGAAATGATGAAAGCTGATACATTAAAGCAGAATATAATTTGTATAGAAGGTTTTACAAGTAAAGAGCTGGCTGTTTTCTTAAATGTGAATTGGCAAAGAGAAAAAGCGTTAATTATAATTTCAGATAATGGAGATATGCGATGTGGAGCTATTTTTGAACCAAATAATATGGCTAATAGATATTTTTCTGATCTCAAGACAAAGATTGATATACGGGGTGGTGGATCAAATAAAGTGGTTAGTTTTCAAAGTAAGATAGCTAAAGAACAAATTATAAAAGCTCTGAAAGAAATTATGATAAATAAATAAAAAGTCAGTTATTTAGCTGACTTTTGTTTATGTTTAGTAAAAAATAATTGATATTTGCGTAATATTTTTTGATATAAATTAATTAATTTTCGATTCAAAGGTTTTAAAGTAAATTCAAATTGACCAATATCTTCAATAAAAGTTGAATTCCATCTATGTTTAAATTCATAAAGTGGATAACCAGGATCCCAATCATGTGGAGTCGTTAAACCACCAAAGCCAAGATAGTCTATTTTCTTACATTTTTCTTTTAGGGCAATTTCCATACCTTTATAAATCATGTGCGAAACAGGACTTAAAAAATTAAAATCATGATCACGGAAATAGTAATTAGTATAAGTTGTATCACCAACTTTAATGAAAAGACCGGCAGCAATTACGGGTTGATCACCTTTTTGTTTTTGTAATTCTTCGATACGTTGAATATTGGTATTAATTTTTGCTTGTTTTTCGACTGGTAAGTTATCTTTTTGAGCATGTAATAATGATAAATAATTTGCTATTGGTAAGACAGTACGATAACAATGAACATGACCTTTAAAACAATCATATAATTGTTGATAAAAATCATTTTTTGTTTTAATAACCGTTTTATATTTTCCTAAATCAGCTTCTAGGCGTACTAAATCATTAATTGTTTGATCAGAAGATTCTTCTGTATATATACCAATACGTTTTGCTTTATTAATATTGTGCCTTACATCAGTTGCAAACTTTTTAAAATTTTCATCTAAAGATGGATATAATTTTGTAATAAGGGTATATCGATTACTTAAAGAGCCATCATAAGCATAGTTATATCCTCGATGTTTAAAACCATTTTGTGATATATAGTTAGTGATGAACTCATTATTTATACCACCTTCAATAATATTACCTTGGATATCTCTTTCTAGATGGAGAACATTTGGATCAATGATTAAGCTAACTGCTCTTACTAAACGAGCATATTCTTTTAAAAGTGTTAGTACTTGAATGGTTAATTTTTGATCTTGATAATTAACGCAAGGTCCTTTAGGAATGTAAAGATATGTGCCAAAAGGTGTTTTACAAAAAAGTACCATAGCAGTCGCAATTAAAGTATTATTTTCATCAAAGAAACCAAGTAATTTGTATTTATTTTTTTTCGTTTTTTGTTTAAATTTTCCCCACATTGATGTTTTTTGAAAATGCCCGTAAGGATGTTTTTCGACAAAGTCATCAAAAAGTTTGGTATTATCAATTGTTTTATATAACATAATATCTCCTTTTTCATTACCATTATAGCTATTTTTTAAAGTGTTTCAATGAATTGGTGAGATTAAAAAACAAATAACTTTTGCATAAGCTATAATCAATTGTTCATAGCTATGTTATAATAGGCAACGTGGAAAAGAAAATATTAGTAAATATTATATGGGTTATATTAGGAACATTTTTATTAACTGTTTCTGTACAAGTATTTATTTTACCGTATCATATTCTTTCTGGTGGAGTAGCAGGCTTAGCTGTTGCTTTTAAACCTTTTTTTCATATTGATGAAACTTTTTTCGCCAATATGATGGTGGTTATCCTCTTTTTTGTTGGAACATGGTTTTTAGGTAAAAAATTTGCGATCAATACTGTCTTAAGTTCAATTTTGTTTCCTTTGTTTAACAGCTTGTTATCGAAAGTATCGATACCTTTACAAATTCCACCTGTTCTAGCTTCTTTTTATGCTGGCTTAATTGGCGGTATGGGCATTGGTTTAGTAATGCGGACGGGAGCAAGTACTGGTGGTATGGATGTACCACCTTTGGTGTTGCATAAGATTTTGGGAGTAAAGATATCTATTTTGATTATTATGACTGATGGTTTGACCGTTTTATTAGGTATTGTAGCTTATGATCTTTCTTCAGCTTTAATTGGCTTAATATCTGTTTTTACATCAGCTATGGCAATTGATAAGATTTTGAGTCTTGGAAAGGGAGGTAGTGCCAAGTCGGTACAGATTATTTCGTGTCAATGGCTTAAAATAAGTCATGAAATAAGTGAAAAGTTAGATCGTTCGACGACAATTATTCAAAGTACAGGTGGTTTTAGTCAAGAAAATAAACCAATGATTTTGTGTGTTGTGTCAGCTCGTCAGTATAATGTATTATTATCTATTATCAATGAAATAGATGATAAAGCTTTTGTTATAACAACTGATGCTTCAGATATGCATGGTGAAGGTTTTACATATCCATCAACAGGAATTTAAGGAGATAATATGATTGAATGCAAGTCAATTTATAAACGATACAAAAGTGGAACAAACGCTTTATATGACGTTAATTTAAAAATTAATAAAGGTGAATTTGTTTATATTATCGGACCTACTGGCTCAGGTAAATCGACTTTAATTAAGTTGATTAATGCGGAAGAAATACCAACGAAGGGTGAACTACGTATTATTGGTATTGATGTTGGCAAATTAAAGAAAAAACAAGTTCCATTATATCGCCGTAATATTGGGGTTGTTTTTCAAGATTATAAATTATTACCAGCTAAGACGGTTAGTGAAAATGTTGCTTATGCTTTAGAAGTTATTGGTATGCATAAAAAACAGATTAATAAGCGTGTTAAAGAGGTTTTAAAAGTTGTTGGCTTAGAAGAAAAAGGAGACTCATTTCCACGGCAATTATCTGGTGGTCAACAACAAAGGGTAGCTATTGCACGTGCAATAGCTAATCGACCTAAGGTTTTAGTAGCTGATGAACCAACTGGTAATTTAGATCCTGCTAAATCGGATGAAATTATGGAACTTTTAAGTAATATTAATCGTTTCTATGGTTCAACTGTGTTGATGGTAACTCATGATTTAACGATTGTGAATAAATATCGTAATCGTACAATTGTTTTAGAACATGGTCATGTTGTTGCCGATTTGAAACAGGGAGGGTATGTTCGTCATGATCAGTAGACCATTTAAAGAAGGAATAAGTGGTGTCGGACGTCATTTTGCAATGGCGTTATCTTCATCATTAGCTGTAATGATAACTTTATTGATAATAGGTTTAATTTTTATTTTATCTTTTAATTTACAAGCATTTACTAAGTCAATTGAAAATACTGTGCAAATTTCTGTACAAGTTGATTATAATGCTGAAAATAAAGAGTCAGAAATAAAAGAGAAAATTAAGGCAATAGAAGGTGTTGCAAAAGTTAAATATTCTTCTAAAAAAGATGAATTAGAATATTATTTAGATTCATTTGAGGATGAAAAAACACGAAATATCTTTGAACCATTTAAAGATGAAAATCCGATGCATGATTCTTTTTATGTAGAAGCTGTATCTGGTAATAAGATTCGTGATATTGCTACGGAAATAAAAAAGATTGATGGTATTTCATCAGTCAATTATGGGGGACAAAGTACAATTACTTTAGTATCAGCAATGAACAGTATTCGCCGTTTTGGCTTGATACTTGGTAGTGGTCTTGGTTTGTTAGCAATCTTTTTAATTCAAAATACAATTCGGTTGACTATTTTTTCTCGTCAGGATGAAATTTCAATTATGAAAAATGTTGGTGCGACAAATGCGTTTATTCGTAGCCCATTTCTAATTGAAGGAATGATTATTGGTATAATGGGAGCTATTTTACCAATTATTTTAATTGCTTGGTCATATATTTATATATATAATCATACGCATGGTGTATTATTAACTAATCTATTTAAGCTTTATCCACCTAATCCATTTATGATATATATTTCAGCCGCTTTATTATTACTTGGTATATTAGTTGGTTTTGTTGGCTCATGGATTTCTGTTAATCGTTATTTAAAGCATCGTCGATAAGTAAGCCTCAGCTAGTATGAGGCTTTTATTCAAAAAGGAAGGTTGTTTATGGAAAATAAAGAAATAGAACAGTCGAATACACAATTAATACCATTACAAAAATATGTTTTTCAGGCAGAAGAATTAGCAAAAGAGCGGAAGAAAAGAATTAAGTTAAAAAAAATATTTATATGTGTGACTATTTTAATGCTAATTATTGGTTATTTAGTTGGCTCGATAATTCCTTCTTATGCTTTATCTAATATGCGTTATTTTTTACAAACAGGTCGATCTGCGACAGGGAAAAAGATTGAAGCTGTTTTAGAAATAATGAAAAATGATTGGTTTTTTGGTCAGAATGTAAAAAATATTTCGGGACGTTTAGAAGATCAAGCTTTAAAAGGCATAACAACAAATAAAGAAGATCCCCATACTGAATATATGACAAAAGCAGAAATGGCAGCTTTTAGTGAGCAATTAAAGCGTCAGTATGTTGGTATTGGTATTCAATTTTTACTAACTAATGGTAAAGCAATGGTTCAAAAAGTATTTCGCCATTCACCAGCTGAAAAAGCCGGTATACAAGTAGGTGATATTATAGCAGCTGTTGATCAACAAAGTTTAGTTGGTAAAAATGCTAATGATATTAAAAAAATGGTGATGGGTGTAAAAGGTAAGCCTGTTGTATTGACAATTCAAAGAGCTAATAAAGAAATGAGCATATCTGTTATAAGGGATAATGTACTAGCTTCTACTTATGGAAAAGTGTTGACTGATAATACGGGCTACATTGAGTTATTTCAGTTTGCTGAAAATACACATGTGGAAGTTCAATCATATTTAGATGAATTTAAGGATAAAAAGATCACCAATTTAATTATTGATTTACGGGATAATGGTGGAGGATATTTAACTACTTTAAAGTACATTGCTTCTTTCTTTTTACCAGATAAAACGTTAGTAATGAAACAAGAATATGCAAATCATCATAAAGAAGAAATTTATACTAAAGGAAAGCCTTATGAGAATATAAAGAATATTGTTATTTTAGTTAATCAAAATACAGCTTCAGCTTCTGAAGTATTAACATTAGCTATCAAAGAGCAAAGGAAGAATGTTACGGTTATTGGTACGAAAACTTATGGTAAAGGAACAGTGCAGATCAGTCAATCATTTAAAGATGGTTCAGCAATTAAATATACGACTTCAAAGTGGTTATCACCAAAAGGTGAATGGATAAATGGCAAAGGTATAACACCTGATATTACGGTTTCTCCAGAACAAATTTTGACTCAGGAATATCCAAAATGGGATGTTACAAAGACGTATTTAGAATATGATTCTGTTTCATCGATCACAAAGTATAGTCAAATGGCGTTAGCATATTTAGGCTATAAAGTTTTACGTCAAGATGGTTATTTTGATCAAAATATGGTCCAAGTTTTATCCCAATTTCAAAAAGATATGGGGTTGACGATTAATGGTAAATTAGATAAAAAATGTTTAGAGACACTTATTTCAAAAATGGTTTATGTAGTTAATACGGATATAACACGAGATAAAATATATCAAAAAGCATTGGAGGTATTACGTGGATAAAGTCTTTGAATTGGTATCTGATTTTAAACCTAAAGGTGATCAACCATTAGCAATTGAAAAACTTGTTAAAGGTATTAAAGAAGGTAAAAAAGAACAGGTACTACAAGGAGCTACGGGTACAGGTAAAACTTTTACAATGGCTAATATAATTGCAAGGGTGAATAAACCAACACTTATTTTTTCGCATAATAAGACCTTAGCCGGTCAATTATATTCGGAATTTAAAGAACTATTTCCCCATAATCGTGTCGAGTATTTCATTTCTAATTTTGACTATTATCAGCCTGAAGCATATGTTGCTCAAAGAGATATGTATATTGAAAAAACGGCAGCTATAAATGATGAATTAGATATGTTTCGAGAAGCAACGATAAATTCTTTATTAGAACGTCGAGATACGATTGTAGTTGCTTCTGTTGCTTGTATTTATGCAGCAAGTAATCCCGAAGAATATAAAAATATGTTCTTAACGATTCGAGTTGGTGAAAGTTACGATCGTAATCAGCTTTTGAAAAGATTAGTAGAAATGCAATATATTCGTAATGATACTGAACAAACAAGGGGAACGATTAGAGTAAGAGGAGATGTTATTGATCTTAGACCTTCATTTACAGATAAATTTAGTATTCGAATCGAATTTTTCGGTGATGAGATAGAGCGAATCAGTGAAATAGATCCACTTAATGGAACAACCCTTTCTAATTATCAATTTTATAATCTTTTTCCTGCTTCTGGTTATGCTCGTAATAAAGAGTCAATTCAGATTGCTTGTCAAAGAATCGAAAATGAATTAGCAGAACGTTTAAAATATTTTAAAGAAAATGATAAATTACTTGAATATGAGCGTTTGAAACAAAGAACTGAATTTGATATTGAAGCTTTGCGAGAAAATGGTTATGTTTCCGGCATTGAAAATTATTCTTATCATATCGATCAACGTCAACCTGGGCAAAGACCATGGAATTTATTTGATTATTTTCCTCAAGATTTCTTATTGATTGTTGATGAATCTCATGTTTCTTTACCACAAATTAGAGGTATGTATAATGGTGATCATGCACGTAAACAGAATCTTGTTGATTATGGTTTTCGTTTACCTAGTGCATTAGAAAATAGACCGATGAAATGGTCAGAGTTTGAAGAAATGATCCCTCAAGCAATTTATTGTTCAGCAACACCAGGTGATCATGAATTAGAAAAAGTAAATCATCAAGTTGTTGAACAAGTCATTCGACCAACTGGATTATTAGATCCAATCGTTGATGTACATCCAAGTAAGGGACAAGTAGATGATATTTGTTTTGCTTTAGATCAATGTATTGCTCGGCAAGAAAAAGCTTTGATAGTCACTTTAACAGTGAGAATGTCAGAGGATTTAACGGAATATCTGAAAGAAAGAGGATATGCAGTTGCTTATATTCATCATGAAACAAATACAATTGAGCGTAGTCAAATAATTCATGATTTACGGCATGGTAAATATGATATTATTATTGGTATTAATTTATTAAGAGAAGGATTAGATATTCCAGAAGTTAGTCTTATTTGTATTTTAGATGCTGATAAAGAAGGGTTTTTACGTTCGAAAAGATCATTAATTCAGATTATTGGGCGAGCTGCTCGTAATGTTCATGGACATGTTTTAATGTATGGTGATACAACGACTGTAGCAATGAAAGAAGCAATTGATGAAACGAATCGGCGGCGTTCAATACAGATAGCATATAATGAAAAAAATGGTATTGTGCCAAAGACCGTTGTTAAACAAGTCAATGAAGTCATTCATGGTAAACAAACACAAGAAATGGTATCTAAGTATATTAAACAAAGATCTAAAATGGCTAAACAGGATCAGAAGAAACTTATGCTTGACCTAGAAAAAGAAATGAATGCTGCTGCTGCAGCACTTGATTTTGAAAGAGCAGCTGAATTACGGGATATGTTATTTGAGCTTAAAGAGGAGATAAATTAGGTTAATAGTTTTATATTAGCTCTTGCTTTTAAAACTATATATGTTAATATTTTATGGCGAGTGGTATAAACCACTCCTTGCCAGAAATGGCCATTAGACCAAAAGGAGGTGTGTGATGAGAAAGTATGAAGTAATGTACATCATCAAAGAAAGCGTCGAAGCAGAAAAACGTGCTGAGTTAATGGAGCAAGTAAAAGGCTTTTTAACTGAAAATGGAGCAACTGTAACAAAGACGGATGAATGGGGAATGCGTGAATTTGCCTATGAAATTGATGATATGAAGAAGGGCTATTATGTCGTTCTAAAGTTTGATGCGAATAATGAAGCGGTTAAAGAATTTGATCGTTTGATGGGCATTAATCCAAATATTGTTCGTTTTATGATTACAAGAGATGAAGCTGCGGAAGCGGAGGCTAAGTAATGATCAATCGAGTTGTGCTTGTCGGTCGTTTGACAAAGGATGTCGAAGTTCGTAAGACACAAAGTGGGACTTCTTTTACCCGGTTTACTTTAGCTTGTGATCGGCGAGTTAGTAGGGATAGTAACCAGCCAACAGCAGATTTTATTAGTTGTTTAGCATGGGATCAAAGAGCTGATTTTCTTGGTCAATATGCTAAAAAAGGAAATGTTGTAGCTGTTGATGGTCGTATTCAAACAGGTAGTTATGATCGCAATGGTCAAAGAGTATATACAACTGATGTGGTAGCTGATACAGTTCGGCTTATTCAAGATCGTTCTAAAACGAGTACAAATATCACAGAAGATAGTATGCCAAAAGATGATCATTTTTCAGTACCATCGACAGATAGTACTGATATGGGACAAGATAATAATTTTGATGATGGTGGTTTTGATTTATCCACTGATGATTTACCATTTTAGAAAAGGAGACGGATATGGCTTTTAGAAAACAAAGAACTAGTCGTCGTAAGGTTTGTTACTTCACTAAAAATAATATTAAATTTATTGATTATAAAGATGTTGAATTGTTGAAGAAATTTATTAGTCCAAATGCTAAGATTACACCACGTCGGGTAACTGGTACACGGGCTAAATATCAAAGACCATTGGCAATTGCAATTAAACGTGCACGTCAAATGGCTTTGTTACCATACGTAGCTGACTAATAAAAAGATGACTTTTGAAGTAAAATTAATTTAAGATACTTTAATTGTTGAAGATGATAAGGCTTGCTTTCTTATTTGATAAGGAGTTAAGCCTTTTTAATTGGGTTAGCTAAATTAAAAGATAACTAAATTTTGTTTACTTTTTGTATATTATCATCTGCTTTAGTTATTTAATATAGATAATAATTTTTTTATGTTAGTATTTGGAAGAAAGAGGTGTATTTCTAAGCAAGGAGGAGATATGAATTTTTTTGCAGATGCAAAACATTATGAAAAAGATATGATTGCTGATATTCGTTCTTTAATGGCAATTGAATCAGTGCGTGATGATCGTAATGTTGGTGATGGACAACCATTTGGTCCTAATATTCGTAAAGCATTAGAAACGATGCTTAAAATAGGTATACGGGATGGTTTTCAAGTGAAAAATGTTGATGGTTATGCGGGGCTTATTCAATATGGTGATTTGGAAGAATCAGTTGGTGTCTTAGGACATCTCGATGTTGTGCCAGTTGGTGATTTGCAGGATTGGCATTTTGATCCTTTGAAAGGCGAAATAAAGGATGGCTTTATTATGGGTAGAGGAAGTGGCGATGATAAAGGGCCAGCAATAACTGCTTATTATGCAATGCGTATTTTAAAAGATCATGGTTTTAAATTGAAGTATAATATACAATGTATTTTTGGAACAGATGAAGAGACAACATCAGCTGGTATTTTATATTATAAAAAGCATGTAAAAAATCCTATTATGGGAATTGTTCCTGATGCACAATTTCCTTGTATCCATGCTGAAAAAGGTATTTTAGATTTTCGAGCTTTCGGTAAAATTAATTCTTGTATTGTAGAAATGCAAGCAGGTAATGCATATAATGTTGTGATTGGTAAAGCTAAAGCGATAGTTAATAAGCCTTTAGAAAAGAAGAATTTTGCAAATTTTTTGTTAGCTCAAAATTTATCTGGGTCATGTTATGCTGATGATAAAGGGAGTCATTATCATATAGATGGTAAACCTTTTCATGCTTCAAAACCTTATCATGGTGTAAATGCTGCTATTAAATTGTTACAATTTATAGCTGGATATTATCATGATGCATTTGCTTTAGCAGCAATAAAAGTTCTTTCTGATCCATATGGTTCAGGTTTAGAAGTTGCTTATGATGGGGCTTATATGGGAGCACTGACATTTAATTTAGGTAAATTTAATATTGCTGATGGTAAAGTTGAAATGGCATTAGATTATCGCTATCCAAATGAATGTACAGGTGAAGATTTATTACAAAAAAGTAAAGAAGTATTAAAAAATAAGTTGGGTCTTGAAGTGGAACTATTTGATGATTCAAAATGGTTATTAGTTGATCCAAATAGTGAATTAGTTAATACTGTTATGAAGCATTATCGCAAGATAAGTGGTGATTACTATACACCACCTTTAAAAATTGGTGGTGGTACGTATGCACGAACATTTGCTAATTTTGTGGCTTGTGGTCCAGTGTTTCCAGATCGTAAATATCCTGATTGGGTAGCTGGTGAACATGAAGCAAATGAAGGATATGAGATTGAAACAATGTTAAAAGCATGTGCTATTTATGCCAATATTTTATATGATTTAGCTTGTGAAAAATAACATGTTTTATATATTTTTTGTTAAAAAGTATGAATAAAAAATAGTTCATACTTTTTATTTTCTTTTCGAGATAACAATTCTTGACACGATAGTTAGTTAAGTATAACTTATTATTGAGGTATACCTAAATATATAAGGAGAATAATATGAAGAAAATATTAATATCAGCACTTAGTATGTTGATGTTGGCAGCTTGTGGCAAACCAGCTGCCAAGCCAGAAGCAGCGGCTCCAAAGCAGAAATTAAAAGTGACTGTTACGACGTCATTTTTACAAGATATGGTTCATCAATTAGCAAAAGATTATACAGAGGTTCAGCTAGTTATTCCAGCTGGTGAAGATCCACATACGTATGAAGCTAAGCCAGAAGATTATACAAAATTAAAGAATGCTGATTTGGTTTTATACCATGGACTTCATTTTGAAGGTAAAATGGTTGAATTATTACAATCAGTAAAAGGTAAAGCAGTAACTAAAGATTTTGATAAGAGTTCATTGTTGACAATGGAAGAAGATGGTGTATCAATTACCGATCCACACTTCTGGTTTGATGTTGATTTATATAAAAAAGCAACAACGGAAGCAGCTCATTGTTTAGAAGAAAAATTAGCTGGTCAAAAAGATGAAATTGAAAAGAATTTAACTGCTTATTTGCAAAAATTAGATGAATTAAAGGAATATAATAAAAAACAATTAAGTTTAATTCCTAAGGAATCACGTATTTTAATTACTCCGCATGATGCATTTAGTTATTTTTCAAGACAATATGATATTGAAGTAAAAGCACCTCAAGGTGTAAGTACAGATGCAGAGTTAAGTACTAATGATATGGCTAAGACAGCACAATTTATTGTTGATCATAAAGTAAAAGCTATTTTTGCCGAATCAACAACTGATCCTGCACGTATGGAAAAATTAAAAGAATCATGTGCTGCTAAAGGTTTCACCGTTAAAGTCGTTAAAGGTGAAGGACAAGAATTATTTAGTGATTCATTAGCACCAAAAGGTGAAAAAGGTGATAACTATATCGACATGGTTAAGATGAATGTTGATTTAATTGTTGCAAACTTGAAATAAGGAGGAAATTATGAGTGTTATCCATATCGAGGATTTAACAGCATCTTATGGCTATCAACCGGTTCTTTGGGATATTGATATTGACATTGAAGAAGGTAGCTTGACCGCCATTGTCGGTCCTAATGGTGCTGGTAAGTCAACTTTGTTAAAGGCAATTTTAGGTTTTATAAAACCTTTATCAGGAGTGGTAACACTCTTTAATTTACCATTAAATAAAATTTTAAATCGTTTGGCATATGTTCCTCAACAAGCATCTGTTAACTGGGATTTTCCCATTACGGTTTTAGATGTTGTTTTAATGGGACGTTATTCAACTCTTGGTTGGTTTCATCATCCGACTAAGAAAGATCGAAGTTTTGCTTTAAAAGCATTATCAGAAATGAAATTGAGTGATTTAAAAGATCGTCAGATTTCGGAGTTATCTGGTGGACAAAAGCAGCGTGTTTTTATTGCTCGTGCTTTATGCCAAAATGCCGATTTAATATTAATGGATGAACCTTTAGCAGGGGTTGATAAGACAAGTGAAAAGATTATTATGGATAAAATGCATCAATTACAAAAAGAAGGTAAAACGATTGTATGCGTACATCATGATTTACAAACTTTGAAACAATATTTTGATCATGTTGTGCTCATTAATCGGCGTGTAATTGCATATGGTGCAATGCAGGAAACGTTAACAGATAAAAATTTATCTTCTACTTTTGAGGAGGTAAGCAATGTTTGACATTTTATTGTCATATGATTTTCTGGTTGTTGCATTAGGAACATCTATTTTAGCTATGGTTAGTGCTGTTGTAGGTTGTTTTAGTGTATATAAGGGTCAAAGTTTAGTTGGTGATGCAATGGGTCATTCAACTTTTCCGGGTATAGTTATTGCTTTTATGCTTTTTCAATCACGTAATCCAATTATTTTAACATTGGGAGCTATTTTAGCTGGTGGTTTAGCTTATGAAGTTGTACAAGTGATAGTAACTCATAGCAAAATAAAGTTGGATTCAGCATTAGCTATTGTTTTAAGTGGCTTTTTTGGCTTGGGCTTGGTCTTGAAAAGTTATATTCAAGGTAATGCTAACTACGCTAATGCATCACAAGCAGGACTAAAAAATTATATTTTTGGTTTAGCTGCTTTCATGATGAAGCAAGATGTGAAAATGATTTTAATCGTTTCCATCATTTGTATTGTTTTATTGATTCTTTTTTATAAAGAACTTGTTTTAAGTGTTTTTGATACTGCTTATGGTCAAAGTATCGGTATTTCACCAAAGTTAATTGATAAAATATTACTCATTATGACAATCAGTTTAATAGCTATGGGTATTAAGAGTGTAGGGGCAATTCTTATTTCATCATTTTTGGTGATTCCTTGTATATGTGCGCATCAACATAGTCATCGTTTAAAAATGGTTCTTTTAATTGCTTCCTTAATGGCTGGCTTTAGTGCTTTTTTAGGAACGTATTTTAGTTCTCTTTACCGTGGTTTATCAACGGGACCAATGATTATTTTAGTTATGGGGTTAATTACACTTATTTCTATGATCGTTGGTCGTAATAGTGCAATGCGTAAAAGGAGGGATCATTAATGCTTGAAGTTTTATTGGTAATTGTGATGACTTCGCTTGCTTGTGGTATTTTAGGACCTTTTTTGGTTTTACAGAATTTATCAATGACAGCTGATGCATTATCACATTCTGTTCTTTTAGGGATAGTTTTAGCTTTCTTTGTTGTACAAGATTTGAATTCACCGTGGTTATTTATAGGGGCTGCTCTTTTTGGCCTTGTAACAGTTTATTTAGTTGAAACAATTGCTAATCATCATCATGTAAAAAAAGATGATTCATTGGGTATTGTTTTTCCTTTGTTTTTTTCCATTGCTGTAATTTTAATTAGTCGTTTTTTTCGTAATGCACATTTAGATGTTGATATTGTTTTAATGGGTAATCCATTATTTGCGCCTTTTATCCGTTTATTTGGTTTACCAAAGTCTTTTGTGACCATGTTATTTTTGTTTGTCATTAATTTAGCTTTTGTTATTTGGTTTTATCATGACTTAAAATTAGCTAGTTTTGATTTGAAATATGCTAAATTAAAAGGTATGAAAACGGCTTGTTTGTTTTATGCTTTAATGACTTTGACTTCTTTTACGGTAGTTAGTGCATTTGATAGTGTCGGTGCTATTTTAGTTATTTCTTTCATGGTTGCACCAGCTGCTTCAGCATGTTTATTAACAAAGAATTTAAAGTGGACAATTGTTGTTTCTTTATTATTAGGAGTTATTAATTCAGTTATTGGTTTTTGTCTTGGTAGTATTTGGAATGTATCAATTGCTGGTATGTGTAGTACAGTTGGTTTAGGACAATGTTTAGTTATTGTTTTAATTCATCGTAATGGTTGGATTCATCAACAGATAAAGATTTATTATCAGAAAAAAAGAGTGTATCGTGATTTATTACTTATTCATTTGATGCATCATCCATTAAATCAAAATGAAGTTGGTCTTGATACGATTCAGAAACATTTGAATTGGTCGGATAAAAAAGCTAAAAAGATTATTGTCGAATTGTTAAAGGAAGAGTTAATTGTCATTAATAATCAGTTAAAAGTGTATCAACTTAGCCAAAATGGTTTAAATCGTGTTAAACTTTTAACAGGTAAAAATTATGACAAACAATCGTGAAGACTATTTACAAACTATTTATCGTATTTATGCTAAAGCAGAAAAAGTAACTAATAAAAAGATTTCGGATCATTTAGGTATTGCTCCAGCATCGGTTTCAGAAATGCTTAAAAAATTACAAGCCGAAGACTTAATCACTGTTAGTCAAAATGAAATTCATTTAACAAAAGCAGGGAAAAAAGAAAGTCGGCGTATTTTAAGTTGTCATCGCTTGTGGGAAACATTTTTATTAGAATATTTAGAATATAATTGGCAAAATGTTCATGAACAAGCTGATTTATTAGAACATGTTACAAATGATGAATTAAAAGATCATTTAAACCGTTTTTTACGTTATCCAAAACATTGCCCACATGGTTCAATTATTTATGAAAATTGTGATAATCCAATTGAACAGTCTTTGCTTTTATGCAAGTTAAATGTCGGTCAAAGAGCACTTATTGTTAATGTTGATGATGAAGAAAAATTACTTTTAGCGTATTTAGATAATTTAGGTTTAAAACTGCATGATGAAGTAAAAGTTATGGAACGAAATGCGTTTGATGATTCTTTAGTACTTTTATGCAATGGTCAAAAATTATTGGTAGCAGCTAAAGCAACAAAGCATATTTATATTGAAATTTTAGATGAATAAAGGGACAAAGGTCTCTTTTTTTATATGCATGTTACAGAATACGAAGTATTTATAAATAAATGATATTCTATAAATTTTATAATATAATTAAGAAGTATTTAGCATTGTGTTTAAAAGTGATATCAGATATTGGAAAGGAGAAATAAAATGAAGAAAAGAATAACATTTATAGCTTCACTATTAATGTCACTATGTTTAATTCTACCAACTGTTATAAAAGTAGAAGGTTTATCTAATAATTTAGTAAATACTAATCGGGAAGCTCAACATATGGTATTGCATGTTAGTGCTTTGGGTAATGATATGAATGATGGTAAAACAGTAAATTCAGCTTTACAAACATTAGCAAAAGCAATTGATAAGGCAAATGATGGAACAACAATTGTTATCCATGGTGAGTTAAAAGTTAGCAAGAAAATAACAATTACGAAAAGTCTAACATTAATGGCTATAGATGATGGTGCAAAATTATTAAAAGATGGTTCAGATGCTGAATTAATATTTAATGCACCAACGAAAAAATTAATTTTAGGTAATATTAATGCGGCAGGTAATAAAACATTAGCAATTGAAAAATTAAGACTACGTGTTAATGATGGTGATTTAGAATTATATAATGGAGTAAGTTTTATTGGTTCTGATTTAGCAGCTGTTTGGCTTGAAGGTGAAAAAGCAAGGGCTAATGTTTATGGTGGACAAGTTAGTATGGATCCTCAAACAGCTAATCCTGAATATGCTTTTTATGTAAGTAAAGGGGCTAAGATAGGTACTATATCAGATGGTTCTTTTAGTACACGAGGATCAGTAATAAAAGTAGATGGTGAAAATAGTAAAATAAATGAAATATCCGGTGGTACGTTTACTAATAATATGCATGAAAAAATGCGTAATGGAACATCTTGTGTACTTGTTAATCAAGGAGCAAGTATTGGTAAAATATCGGGTGGTACTTTTAAATCAGTTTGGGATGCAGCTCTTGATGTGCGTGATGGATCATGGGTTGATGAAATAAGTGGGGGAACATTTATATCAACACCAGATAAAGATTATCATAAATATCAAGTTGGATCAGGTTGGTGGCGGTATCATTATTTTTCAGCTGTGCTTACGTATGTTACCCAAGTAGCTAATAATCCTGCCCATAAAACAGGTATTGGTTTAATTAGTGGTGGTAATTTCAATGGTGTACATGCCCTTTTTGCAGTTGGTAATAATAAGTTAGGTGATGAGCATAATGGGCGAGCAATAATTGAAAAAATAAAAGGTGGTAATTTTACTTCTACAGCCATTAAAGATGCAAATAATGCAGGTATTTCATACAGTGCTATTTTTCTAGGTCAAGTTTCTAAGATAAATGTAATTGAAGGTGGAACATTTAAAACAAATGACGGTTCTGCTCTTACTTTAGAAGGTGATTTTAAATTTCAAGAGAGTGTTGCGGAGATAGATGAAATAAAAGGTGGTACTTTTGCGTCAGCGAAAAGTGCAGTGGTTGTTAATCAAGGTCATATAAAGAAAATAAGTGATGGTATTTTTAGGGCTAAGAGTGGATATGCTCTTAATGTAGCATCACGACGTGCTATTGTAGATGAAATTGAAAATGGTAATTTTGAAGGGGTATCAGGTGCTATATATGTTGATACTGATGGTACTTTAAATAAGATAAATGCAGGTAAATTTAAGGCTTATGATGATCAAAAATCAGATTTTAATAAATTTGAAAGTACTATATATAATAAAAGTGGTCAAAAAGCACTTTTGTTAGAACCAAATCTTAATAATAGTGAAAAAGATCGTGGTGTAGGAAGATATGCAACCCATTTACGTATCGATCAATATTGGGTACAGACAAAAAATGCTCAAGGTAATATTACTTTCCCACAATATACAGGCGTTGATGGTACTAAAAAAGATTATATCTTTAGTGGCTATGAATATATTTATCCATTCCGTACACAGAAAACGACAGATCCGCATAAAAATGCTTTTGTTTTTTATCGTGTTTTGTATAGAACTAAAGACAAATCACGTGGTTCAATAAGTTGGAAAAATAATGATTATTATGATGATCCTAAATTTGATAAGACGCAATATACTATTTATGCACTAGAAAAGAAATACGAAAATAAGGGTGATATGCTTGATGATGGCTATTGTTATTTAACAAAACAACCAATTTTGAAATATGATGCTAATTTTCCACAAAATGTACAGTCATCTGGTGAGGTGCCACAAAAGCCGGTTGAAGTAAAGCCATTCTATTATTCTTCTTTTGAAAATGGGGTTAAATTTAAAAATGGTACACCTTCGGAAAGCTTATTTGAAGTTAAAGATAATATTAAAAATCTTAAAGCAGATGGCTATAAATTTATCGGTTGGAATACAACAAAAGATGGTAGCGGTATTTGGTTAGAAGCAAACAATTATGTAGCAATGCCAGCATATAATGTTACTCTTTATGCTCAATGGGAAAAAATAACACCACCACCAGTTGTTAAGAAAACGGTAACTTTTATGAATGGTGATCAAGTTTATAAAACTGTTCAAGTAGAAATGAGTAAAGGCATTGATACTGATTCTTTAAGTGATCAATCTATGCCAAGTGATCCTGTAAAAGATGGTTATCTATTTAAAGAGTGGAATACACAAAAAGATGGTACAGGTACTAAGTTTACAGGTGAAACAATTGTTAATAATGATGTTACAGTATATGCTATATATACGAAGAATACGGTAACTCCACCACATCCTAATCCATCTGAGAATCAACAAAAGACAGTTACTTTTAATGATAGTGATGGTAGTAAAATGGCAAGTGTTAAAGTTGAAGTTGGTAAAGGAATTGATACTGATTCTTTAAGTGATCAATCTATGCCAAATGATCCTGTAAAAGATGGTTATCTATTTAAAGAGTGGAATACACAAAAAGATGGTACAGGTACTAAGTTTACAGGTGAAACAATTGTTAATAATGATGTTACAGTATATGCTATATATACACCAGTTAGATCTACGTTAGAGCCAAGAAGAAATGATCTTGTAAATAACAAAATACCAAATACACGTGATCGTAATTATCTTTGGACATTATTAGGAACGTTGTGTTTATCATTAGCTGCAATTTTTATCTTAAAGAAGAAACAGTAATTGTTTATTTAGCTATTAATAGGCGAGTATAAAAGCGATTAACATAAGTTAATCGCTTTTATAATAAATAAAGTTATTTTATTTCCTGGATATATTTTGTTTAAAAATAAATTATGATAACGCTTTTATGTTAAAATTTCATATAGGAGGGTATAAAAATGAAACATTTCAAAAAAATATTAAGTTTTATTTTATCGGTAATATTATTAACGGCTTGTACGACTAAGAAAGCAGTCCAACAAGACGTCAAAATAATGGCTTTAAAAGGTCCAACAGCAATGGGTCTTGTCCATATGATGGAGGAAGCAAAACAAGGGAAAATAAGTAGTAATAACTATCATTTTCAAATTGGTAAAGCAGTTGATGAAGTTAGTCCTTTAGTAGCTAAAGGAGAGGTTGATATTGCGACTGTTCCAGCTAATTTATCTTCTGTGCTGTATAAAAATACAAATAAAGAAGTTAAAGTTTTAGGTATTAATACTTTAGGCGTTTTATATTTAGTAGAAATGGGTAATACAATCAATAAGATTGATGACTTAAAAGGAAGAACAATTTATGCTAGTGGTAAAGGAGCAACTCCTGAGTATAGCTTACGTTATTTATTAAAGAAAAATAATATTCAAGATGTTAAAATTGAATGGAAGAGTGAGCATACAGAAGTAGTGCAGGCATTATTAAAAGATCCAAAAGGGGTAGCTTTATTACCGGAACCATTTGTGACTGTAGCTAGTATGAAACAAAAGAAAATACATGTTGCTTTAGATATTAATGCAGAATGGCAAAAAGCAGAAGGAATGCCTTTGATTACCGGTGTTGTTATAGCTCGTAAAGACTGGGTTGAAAAGCATCCAGATGTTGTTAAAGATTTTTTGAAGTATTATAAAGAATCTGTTGATTTTAGTGCTTCACATATTGATGAAACAGCAAAATTAATTGATCAATATAATATTGTAAAAGAACAAGTAGCTAAGAAAGCTTTACCAAAATGTCATATTACTTTGATAACTGGTAATGATTTAAAGAAACAATTACAGTCATATTTGAATATTTTATATCAACAAAATCCAAAGGCAGTAGGTGGCTCATTACCTAGTGATGACTTCTACTATGTTGCAAAATAAGAAATATATTAGTATTTTCGTAATTTTGTTTTGGCTTTTTGTTTGGCAAATAGTAGCTGTTGCTGTAGATAAAGAATTATTGTTATCTTCGCCTTTAGTTGTTTTAAAAATATTTGTTAATTTACTTTTAGAAAAGCATACTTGGATTATTATTGCCATTTCTATTAGTCGTATTTTATCTGGTTTTATGCTTGCTTTATTGCTAGGTTTATTATTAGCTTTTATTTCTGCTTATAATTTTTTTGTAAAACAATTATTATCACCTATTTTATATAGCATACGATCTATACCTGTAGCATCATTTGTGATTGTGATTTTAATTTGGTTACATTCGCGATACTTAGCAATTATTATTTCTTTTTTGATGGCTTTTCCTATTTTTTATGATTATATTTTAAAAGGTTTACAAAATTGTGATGATAAATTAGAAGAATTAGCAAAGTTATTTAAGATAAATCAATATAAAAAACTACGTTATATTATTTGGCCTCAGATTAAGCCTTGCTTTGAAGCTGCTTGTACTTTAGCTATCGGTCTTTGTTTTAAAGCTGGAGTAGCAGCGGAAGTTATTGGTTTACCAGAATGGGCAATGGGAACAGAGTTACATGAAGCGAAAATTTATCTTGATACAGGCAAGGTCTTTGCATGGACATTAATAATAATTGTTATTAGTAGTATATGTGCTAAAATACTAAATTTTATGCTCAAATTTAAGAAGAGGAAGAATAATTTATGATTAAGTTAGAGCATATTTATAAAGCGTATGGTGAAAAAATTATCTTTCATGATTTTAATCTATCTTTATTAGATAATAAAGTCTATGTATTACAAGGTAAGAATGGTATTGGTAAAACAACTTTATTACGTATATTAGCTGGTTTAGAGAAATATAAAGGAGTAATAAAAGGAGTTAATAAGGTTGCAATGGTTTTTCAAGAAGACAGATTGATTGATGATCAAAGTGTTCTTATTAATTTATGGTTGGTTTTAGATAAAACTTTTAGTGAAGCAAAAGAAATAATTGAAGATGTATTAAAAAAATTTGATTTATATCATTATAAGGATCAAAAAATAAGTGAATTATCTGGTGGAACAAGACGAAAAATTGCAATTATTAGGGCTTTATTAGTACCTTGTAATCTACTTTTATTAGACGAACCGTTAAAGGGATTAGATCAATCCAGTCAAGATCTATTCACATCTTATTTTTTGCAAGAAGCTCAACATAAAACAGTTGTTTGGGTTAGTCATGCTGATTTAACAATAAAGAATATGATATTAATTAACCTTTAGAATTTTATCTGCCCGATATAAAGGTAATTTAAAGCGAATATAAGGAGGATATATGAGTAAATATCAACATTTAGACAGGCGTGTGCCAATAGAAGTGGACAATATTTCAATTGTACAAGATTTAGATAAATGTAAAAATTGTGGTTTATGTCGACGTGTTTGTGCAAATGATATGGCAGTAATGGATTATTATGACTTAACAAGTAATGGTGATAAACCAATTTGTATTAACTGTGGTCAATGTTCTGCTGTTTGTCCATTTGATTGTATTAATGAACGTTCTAATATAGCTGATGTTAAAAAAGCAATAGCTGATCCTGATAAGGTTGTCGTTTTTCAAACAGCACCGGCAATAAGAGTTGGCTTGGGTGAAGAATTTGGTATGGATTATGGTAGTTTTGTTGAAGGCAAAATGATTTCTGCTTTACGCAATTTAGGAGCTGATTATGTTCTTGATACAAATTTTGGAGCTGATATGACGATTATGGAAGAAGCTTCGGAATTAATCGAACGTTTAAAAAGAAATGATAAATTACCACAATTTACAAGTTGTTGTCCAGGATGGGTAAAGTTTGCTGAAACTTTTTATCCGGAATTAATTTCTCATTTATCTAGTGCTAAAAGTCCAATATTAATGGAAGCGGCTGCTCAAAAAACTTATTTTGCAAGAAAAAATGGAATTGATCCAGCTAAAATGGTGACTGTTTGTGTAACCCCATGTACTGCAAAAAAAGCGGAAATTAAACGTCCGGAAATGAACAGTTCTTCGTTTTTTTGGCATAAAAAAGATTTACGAGATGGTGATATATGTATTACTGTTCGGGAATTAGCAAGATGGCTTCGAGAAGAAAATATTGATTTTGTTAATTTAGCAGAAGATAAATTTGATTCTTTAATGGGCGAATCATCAGGTGGTGGTATTATTTTTGGTAATACAGGTGGTGTTATGGAAGCTGCTATGCGTTCAGCTTATAAATTTATCACAGGTGAAAATGCTCCTAATTCATTTGTTCCTTTACAAGAAATACGAGGCTTAGATGGTGTAAAAGAGGCTGATGTTAAAATTGGTGATTATACTTTACATGTAGCAGCCATTAATGGAACGGCTAATTTCCGTAAATTTTATAAAGAAATGAAAGAAGCAAATAAAAAATATGACTTTATTGAAGTTATGGCTTGTCCAGGTGGTTGTATTGGTGGTGGTGGTATGCCACGGGTGAAAATGCCGAAGGTATTAGCTGCTAAAAAAGCACGTATTGATTCTTTATATAAACGTGATAGTGAAGTGCTGATTAAAGCAGCTCAAGATAATCCTGAAATTCAAACATTATATAAAGACTTTTTAGATAAACCATTAAGTGAAAGAGCACATTCTTTATTACATACGGAAGGATATATTGATCGTTCCAGTGATTTAGGTCCTAATGGTGCATGTACACCAGAAACTTGTCCTACTTCAGTTGCTAATTTACGTAAAGCAATGCAAGGGAAGAAATGAATTTTTAGGAGGAAATATGAAAATAGGTATTATCGGTGCTATGGATGTTGAAATCAAAATGATTTTACACCATTGTAAACAGGTTGTAGAGCATATGATAGGGCAAACGATGATCTATACAGGTTTAATAGAAGATCAGAATGTAGTTATTATGAAATGTGGTATTGGTAAAGTTAATGCGGCAATGGGAACACAAATGATGATAGATCTTTTTAAAGTGGAAGCTATTATTAATACAGGAGTAGCAGGAGCAATAGACAAACAACTTAAAATTGGTGATATTGTTCTTAGCTCGAAAGTTGCATATCATGATGTCGATGTAACTAATTTTGGTTATCAAAAAGGTCAAATTCCTGCTTTGCCTTTATGGTTTGAAGCAGATCCAAAATTAATTGAAATTATTCAAATGTTGCATAAAGTTATTCTTGGTCCAATTGTTTCAGGTGATCAGTTTATTTGTGATAATGATAAGAAGGAACAAATTAAGCATACATTTAATGCTCTTTGTACAGAAATGGAAGGGGCAGCTATTGCTCAAGTAGCAAGCTTACAACGTATTCCTTTTGTGATTGTGCGGGCTATTTCGGATCAAGCAGATAGTAAAAATCCTGTTGCCTATGAATATTTCGAGCAAAAAGCTGCACAAGATAGTGCAGAATTAGTTTTAAATTTTGTTAAATATATGGCTCATAAATTAGTATTATAAATTTTAATAATGAAATTGATTTTTTTAGGTAAAGTAAGAAATGTGGCAAGATTTAAATGAAACAAAATATTTTTTCTTTTTATTACTTATAATTTCTTTAATTACCGTTATGTTATCTTTAGGTATGTACACTATGCAAGCCAAGAAACGTAAGTGGAAAAAGAGATTTATTCGATCATTAATTGTTTTTAGTTTATTAGCATCTTTTTGTTATCAAGAGTATGTTACTAAAGATATTCCTACCCAAGAAAAGCAAGATTCTTTTGTCTTACCTTCTTATAATGGTAAAGATATTGTTGTGATAAATAATAATATTCCTTACTTTTCAAAGCAGGATTTAAAACAGTCAAGTTTTGAATATTATAAGCCATTAGATCATTTGGCAAGAGCAAGAGAAGCATATGCTTTAGTTGGAGTAGAAACTTTACCAAAAGATAAAAGAGGATCAATTGGAATGGTTAAGCCGAGTGGTTGGCATTTATCTAAATATAATTTTATTGATGGTAAATACCTTTTTAATCGTTGCCATTTGATAGCGTATGAACTAACAGGTGAAAATGCAAATCGTGAAAATTTAATTACTGGTACAAGGCAATTAAATGTGGCAATGATGTTGCCGTATGAGAATAAGATTGCTAACTATATTAAGCAAACAGGTAATCATGTTTTATATCGTGTACGACCTATTTATCAGAAAGATGAGTTATTAGCTCGTGGGGTTCTTATGGAAGCAAGGTCTATTGAAGATGGCGGGCGAGGTATTTTATTTTGTGTTTTTTGCTTTAATCGTCAAAATGGTGTTGATATTAATTATACAAATGGTGAAAACAAAGCATCGTAATTCTTTTCTTTTAAAGCGTTTTCTCTTATAATTAGTATCAAATAGGAGGAATATTTATGAAGATAAATAAAGTTGTTATAGGTTTGTTCAGTGTTGCTCTTTTAGCTGGTTGTGGAGCTAAAAAAGTTTATAAAGCTGGTACTTATGAAGGTACAGCAGATGGTCGTAATGGTAAGGTAAGTGTATCAGTAACTGTATCAGATACAGCTATTACAAAAGTTGAATTAAAAGAACATAAAGAATCAAAAGGTATTTCTGATGCTGCTTTAAAAGAAGTTCCAGAAGCAATCGTTAAGAAAAATTCAGTCGATGTAGAAGATTCTACAGGTGCAACAATTACTTCAAAAGCAATTAAGAAAGCCGTTCAGGCAGCTTTAGAAAGTGCTAAAGCTAAGTAATATAATTTATTTTTAACTTAAGTTTTTCACTAAATAGATTTATTTTGATGAAAAAGCTGATATAAACAGTAAAAAAATACGTAAAACTATTGAAATTACTGTATAAAGTTAGATAGAATGTAAACATATTAAAAGGAGGCCTGATTATGGCAGAACAAGTAACTAAAAAAACTTTAGCTGAAGGCATTGCCATGGAATATGAAATTTCCAAGAAAGATGCCAATGAATTAGTAAATTTTGTATTTGAACAAATTACAGAAGCAATTCAAAAAGGTGAAGAAGTTTCAATTAATGGTTTTGGTAAATTTGTTGTTGTTGAAAAAGCTGCACGGGAAGGTTTGAATCCATCTACAGGTGAAAAAATTAAGATTAAAGCTTCTAAAGCACCTAAGTTTAAAGCATCTAAGACATTAAAGGATTTAGTAAACAACAAATAAAACTATTGTTTTAGTTATGAATGAGATTTTGTCTCTTAATTGGCATTAAGGTTTTATTCCTTTTTGCCATTTTTAATGGGGGAAAAAGATGAAAAATAAAAATCAAGTACTACGTTTCACATTGCTTACGTTTTTCGTAGCAATTGAATTATTACTTGCTTTAACACCACTTGGCTATTTAAATGTTGGTGTTATTTCAATTACTTTAATGCATTTACCAGTTATTTTTGTTGCTCTTTTTATGGGTATGAAAGAAGGAATGCTAGTTGGTTTTGTTTTTGGCTTAGCAAGTTTTTTACGGGCTACATTTTTGCCTAATATAACTAGTTTCTGTTTTACACCTTTTTATGCTATAGGTAATATTCATGGTAATTTTGCTAGTTTAGTAATTGCTTTTGGACCACGTATTGCTTTAGGTTTCGTTGCTGGTTTATTACATAAGCTATGTCATAATCAGCAAAAAGAGTGGTTTAAATTGTCTATTTTATCAATTTTTTGTACTTTTCTACATACGATTATGGTGATGGGCTTAATTTGGTTATTTTTCGGAGAAGCTTTTGCAACAGTTGCTAAAATTAGTGTTAAGGCAGTATTGCTTTCAGTATTAGCAAGTAATGGTTTATTGGAAATGATTGTTGCTGGCATTGTTATTCCATTTCTTTATCAAGCGATAAAACCAATTAGACAAAGGTTAGTACTAGAGTAAAAACTATTGATTAATAACTATCAAATAAAAAGAATTGAATAAAATTCAATTCTTAAGCGATAGTTATTTTTTTAATTATGATAGGTTTGATAGGTCGATCTTGATAATCAGTTTTACTTTGAGCAATTTCATCAACCACTTCCATACCTTCAATTACTTGACCAAAGGCAGCGTAGTTACCATCTAGATGAGGTGCATCTTGATGCATAATAAAAAATTGTGAACTTGCTGAATTTGGATCTTGTGCTCGTGCCATCGAAATAACACCACGTTTATGCTTTAAATTATTTTGATAGCCATTACTACTAAATTCACCAACAATATTTTCAGCTGAGCCACCCATACCATTACCCAAAGGATCACCACCTTGAATCATAAATCCTGGGATAATACGATGAAATGTTAAGCCATCATAAAACCCTTGTTTTACTAGCTTTTCAAAATTAGCAACTGTTTTAGGAGCTACTTTTGCATTTAATTCAAGCTTAATTAAAGAGCCATTTTCCATTTCAATAATAATCATTTTTCCTCCTTATCAATTCAGTTAATTGATGATATATGATAACTTTCTTTATTATACATGATTCTAAAATTGCATGTATACTTTACTAATGATAGAATACAAAGCGATTACGAGGTAAAAAAATGATAGGAAATGTAATAAAAGCTATTTTATATGGTATTGTACAAGGAATTACAGAATGGTTACCGATTAGCTCAACAGCACATTTGATACTTTTAAAAAATTTTTGTTCATTAGATATTTATCATGAAGTAAATATGAATTTATCTTTTTGGAATTTATTTAAAGTTATTATTCAATTAGGTAGTATTTTAGCTGTTATAGTACTTTATTGGCGACGTTTAACTTATTGCAAAAAAGATTCAAAAGTAAAGAAAAAACGGACAATACGTTTATGGCTATTAGTTATTATTGCTTCCTTACCGTTGATAATTGGTATTTTATTAGACAAGATAGTAGATAATGTGTTAAGTAGTACATATATTATTGCCTTAAGTTTAATTGTTTATGGCTTGTTATTTATTTGGATGGAAAAAAGGAAACAAGCAAGTGTTATAAACCGGATTGGTTTAGTTATGCCTAAACAAGCTTTGGGAGTTGGTTTGTTTCAGTTATTAGCTATTGTGCCTGGAACTTCAAGATCAGGAGCTACTATCTTAGGTGCTACTTTACTTGGTTTTGATCGTAAAACAGCAACGGAGTTTAGTTTTTTTATGGCTATTCCGGCAATGTTTGGTGCTTCTTTATTAAAAATTATAAAAGCTAAAATTATTTTACAGTGGCAAGCAGTTTTAATTTTATTTATTGGTATTTTAGTTAGTTTTATTATTTCAATATTTGTTATTCAGAAGTTATTAAAATATTTACGTACAAATGATTTTACAGTTTTTGGTATTTATCGTATTATTTTAGGCATTATTATTTTATTTTTTAATTTATTTTTAAAAAGTATTTGACAATTTAAAATAAATCGTTACAATACCATTATAAAGCAACGAAGAGAAGAGTAAGTAGAAGCTAGTTGTAATAGAGAGTCCCGTTAGCTGAAAAGGGAACAATGAATATCTGCTGAATATGGTCTTGGAGCTTTGATGTCGATATTTAGATGTCAACGGTATGGTCCGTTAGAGCCAACAAGTATGATAGTACTTGAAGAGGTCTATATAGTGATATATAGATGAAGCTAGGTGGTAACACGTGATGATATAGTCTCGTCCTGCATATATGCAAGGATGAGATTTTTTTGTTGAAAGGAGTAAGTATGATTCGAATTAGTAATTTGTATAAAACATTTAAAGTACAAAATAAGATAGTAAATGCTTGTCAAAATATTAATTTACATGTTGAAGAAGGACAAGTATATGGTATTATCGGCTATTCGGGAGCAGGTAAATCAACTTTAATTCGCTGCTTAAATTTTTTAGAAATACCGGATGAAGGAACTTTTGAAATTAAAAATTTTGATCCTATTATAGCTCGTCAAGGAATTTTATATAAAAAAATAGGAAATATTGAAAAGAAATTAAAAAATACTGATTTACGAATGTTAAGAAGTAATATAGGTATGATTTTTCAACATTTTAATTTACTGGATCGGAGTACTGTTTTTGAAAATATTGCTTTTTCTTTGTGTCGAACGAAAATGACAAAAATAGATATTAAAAAAAGAGTTCGTGAATTATTACAATTAGTTGATCTGCAAGATAAAGAAAATGCATATCCAAGTGAATTGTCAGGGGGTCAAAAACAACGCGTAGCTATTGCTCGAGCATTAGCTAATCATCCAACTATTTTATTATCAGATGAAGCAACATCTGCTTTAGATCCTGATGCAACGGAATCTATTTTACATTTATTAAAAGATTTAAATCGTAAATTAGGACTAACCATTGTATTGATCACACATGAAATGGCTGTTATTAAGTCTATTTGTGATCGGGTTGCTGTTATGGAAAAAGGGCAAATCGTTGAAGAAGGTAATGTATATAGTATATTTTCTAAGCCAAGGGAAATGATCACACGTAATTTTGTATCTGCTAGTTTAGGTTTAAATGGTTTAAGTGAAATATTAGCTAAAGAACCTCTTTTAAATGAAAAAGTAAAACGAAAATATGTAGTTAAACTAACATTTGCTAAGGATAGTGTAGGTTCAGCTTTGATTTCACAAATGAGTCGTGATTTTAAAGTTGATATTAATATTTTATTAGCGAATGTGGAATTTTTACAAGGTAGTCTTTTAGGTAATATGATTGTTGTTTTTGAAGGAAGTGATGAAAAAATAAATGATTGTTATGCTTTTTTAGCAACTAGAAAAGTTAAATTGGAGGTGATTGATAATGACACAATTAATGCCTAATTTAATGGCATATTGGGATGAGTTTATACAAGCATTAAATGATACATGGCAGATGTTCTTTATTTCTGGTTTTATTTCTTTAATTTTTGGTTTTCTTTTTGCTTTAGTATTAATTGCTTGTCGTGATAAGGGAATTGCGCCAAATAAACCACTTTATGCATTGGTTTCTATATTGATTAATGTATTTCGTTCTATACCATTTATTATTTTATTGATCTTTTTAATTCCTTTTACACGTTTGTTGGTACATACAGCAATTGGTGTGAAAGGAGCTATTGTACCATTGGTTTTTGGCACAGTACCATTTTATACAAGACAAGTTGAAACAGCATTAGAAAATGTTGAAAGTGGGAAAATTGAAGCTGCCCGCTCAATGGGAATAAGTAATTTAGATATTATTTGGCGTGTATACATTCATGAAGCTGTACCTGAATTAATTAGAGTAACGACAACAACAGCTATTTCGCTTATTGGTTTAACAACTATGGCAGGCGCTGTGGGGGCTGGTGGTATAGGTAGTTTTGCAATTAATTTTGGACAATCATTACATAATCAAGATATTGTTAATGTTTGTGTCGTGATTTTATTATTACTTGTTTCCATTATGCAAACTTTAGGAAATTATTTATCAAAAAGGACAACAAATCGAGAGTTATTTAGACGATAAAAAGAGGAGGAAAAATTATGTCTATTACAAAAAAAATTATTACATCTATTTTAACTATTACAACATTAGCAGCTTGTGGTACAAGTAAGAGTACAGTATCCAAAGAAGCGTTACAAATTTCTATACCAGATGATGTAACAAATGGGGCAAGGGCTTTGAAAGTATTGGAATCAGCAGGTCTTATTGAATTAGATAATAAAGCAGGATATACACCGGAAATTAAGGATATCAAAAAATATATCTATAACATAAAAATTAAGCCTCAAAAAGCTGATACTCTAGTAAATACATTAGATGATGTAGCAGGGTCAGTGATTAATAATACTTTTTCTACATCAGCAGGATTATATGCAAATCGTGATGGCTTAGTTGTTGAAAATCAAGGTACATCTGGTGATAATCCTTATGTTAATATCATTGTTGCAAGAACAAATGAAAAAGCAGATCCTGATTATCAAAAAATTGTTGCTGCATATCAAACTGATTATGTTGCAGCATATAGTTTAACTAAGTATAATAGTTCGACACTTCCAGTATATAAATATGATAAAGAAAAAGTAAAAAAGGAAGGTAAACAAATTGTTGCCGAAGTAGATGCTTATAAATCATCAGCTGCTGGTAAGCGTAAAATTATTGTGGGAGTAACAGGTTCACATAATAATCAATGGCGTGCTGTACAAAAAATTCTTGATGATCAAAAAGCAAATATTTATATTGAATTAAAAGTGTTTGATTCTTATACTTTACCAAATGAAGCTTTAAATAGTGGTGAAATTAATTTAAATGCTTTTCAACATAAAGCTTTCTTAAAAAATGAAATTAATAAATTAGGTTATAAATTATCAGATATAGGTGATACAGCAATTGCACCATTAGCTTTGTATTCACATAAATATAAGTCAATTGATGAATTGAAAAAGGCAGCAGCTAAGAAGGAGGAATGATGACTAATTATCAAGAAATTTATGATGAAATATTAAAAGATCGGGATTATATTATATCTTTACGTCGTTATTTTCATACTTATCCTGAAGTATCGTGTAAAGAATTTGCAACAGCTAAAAAAATTGAAGAAGAATTAGATGCTTTAGGTCTTAAGCATTATCGGGTTGCTCAAACAGGAGTAGTTACAGAAATTAAAGGTTTAAAAGCAGGTAATAAAGTGATTGTTTTAAGAGCAGATATTGATGCTTTACCCTTACAAGAAGAACATGATGTAGCATATTGCTCGCAAAATAAAGGAGTAATGCATGCTTGTGGTCATGATGCTCATATTGCTTGTTTAATCGGGGCTATAAGAGCTTTAGTTAAACATCGTGATTTGTTTGGGGGAACAGTATTAGTAACTTTTCAACCCGCAGAAGAAATTGGATATGGAGCTAGGGCAATTATTAAAGAAGGTGTAATTGATCATGCTCAACGTAGCTTTGGAATTCATGTAAGTTCAGCTGTTCCAGTGGGAAAGATAGTTGTGGCAACGGGAGCTAACCGAGCAGCTGTAGATCAATTTAAAATTATTTTTCATGGTCTTGCTGGTCATGTGTCAACGCCAGAATTAGCTGTTGATGCTGTTTATATGGCAGCTCAGTATGTTGTTGAAGCACAGGCTTTAGTAACCCGTAAAACAAGTCCGGTTGAACCTGTTCTTATTGGTATAGGGCGTATAGAAGCTGGTACAGCATATAATATTATTGCCAAGGAAGCTGTTATTGAAGGAACTTTAAGAACATTAAATGAGGAAACAAGAAAGAAGATCAATCATGATTTAAAAGCATTGGCTGAATATACAGCACAATTATTTGGTGGCTCAGTAGAGTATATGAGTAAAGATAATACTTCTGTTTTAATTAATGATGAAAAAGCAACATTAGAAGTTCAAAAAACAGCTAAAAGGATTTTTGGTGATGAGAATGTTATTACTGATACACCAATTGGTTTAGGTGGTGATGATATGGCAGAGTATATTAAAAAAGTACCAGGTGTTTATGCTTATGTAGGAACACGGAATGAAAATAAACAAAGTACGACAGCAGCTCATCACACAATTGATTTTGATATTGATGAAGATGGTTTAAGAGTAGGAGCAGCTATTTATGCTTGCTATGCTGTTGATTATTTAAATAATAATTAAAAATATATTATAAAAGAATGAAATTAAACAAAGATAATCTTAAAAGTTTCATTCTTTTATTTTTTTATCATTAAAAGTTTTTAATTTTTTTTAAAAAGCTATTGCATTACAATTATTAGCATGATAATATTACAAAGCACTTACACAATGGTTTATGCCTTGGCAGCTCATGAGGAAATACTCAAGAGGTCGAAGAGGTGCCCCTGCTAAGGGCATAGGTCGAGAAATCGGCGCGAGGGTTCAAATCCCTCTTTCCTCGCCATATATGGTTCTGTGGAGTAGTGGCTTATCTCGTCTCCCTGTCACGGAGAAGATCGCGAGTTCGAATCTCGTCAGAACCGCCATTGCGAGTGTAGTTCAACGGTAGAACACCACCTTGCCAAGGTGGATACGGCGGTTCGATTCCGCTCACTCGCTTAAATCCTAAAGTTCTTATTAGACTAAGAACTTTTTTTATTAACTAATAGATAGATAATAAAAAGTCCATAAACTTGGTGTTCAACCTCATTTTGGACTTTTTTATTAATGCCGATAATCGGAATTGAACCAATGACCTACTCATTACGAATGAGTTGCTCTACCAACTGAGCTATATCGGCGTACTTCCATATGATACTTAAAAATCAAATAAAATTCAATCAAATATTACATGAAAGAAATTATTTTAATCAAAATAACAGGCTATTTATTTTTTTGTTATCTGTACTAATACACAAAAAGTATCAATTTTTTACCTATTGTATGATAATCAAATTAAGTTATTAATATGTCATATTTATCATTTCTTGATAAGCTTTATTAATCACAGCTGCTAATTTTTGTGGTTGATCAATATTTATTTCATGACCTGCATGCAATATACTTATAAATTTTGATTGAGGTAATAATTTATGTAAGGATAAAGATGCTTTTTTATTTATCCAATCTTTACTACCACAAATAATGTAAACAGGACATTTAATAGTTTTAATTTTCAGACGATAATCAATTAATCGCATTGATGAAGATATTGAAATCATGTCTTTTTTTGATATGGCTAATTTGGTAAAGAGTTTTTGAGGCATTAGTTTAAAAATAAGATTTTGAAGATCAATTAGTATTGTTGGTATTTTATATTGTGGGGCAATAAGAATAAGACCGGCAATTTTAGTAGGTTTTTTGAAATATAGATCTAATGCTAGTACAGATCCTAAACTTAAACCACAAATAATAATGGGTTCTTTATTTGCTTGTAGTGATTGTTCTATGTGTTTGGAAATTGAAGCAAAAGTTTGTTTTTTCGTTTTTGAAGATATTACTTCAAGACAGGTGGAATCAATATTTTTAAGTTCTTGTATTGTGGGTTGCCAAGCTTCTTTAGTTTGCCCTAGACCATGTAAAAATAGTATTTTCATTTTTCTTTTTTAACCTCTTAATAGTTTATTTTCTATGATCATAATGATATTTTCTAATATTTATTTTAGATCATTATATTTTTATATATTTAGTAATAATGCATATTGTATAACATATTCTATATTTGTAAATATGCTGTATATAAGCAGTATATGATTATAATTATTTTATTTTATGTGGCAGAAAAATTATTGCTTTTTTAAAACAAGTATTTATAATTTTTAGATAGGTATAGCTAATTTTTTTATTAGGCTAATATAAAGGGGGAGAATATTTTGAAAAGACATGTGAAGATGGTTTCATTTGCTTTAGCTTTAATGATGTGTTTATCGCTATCACCTAAAGTTAATGCTGTTTCAGATGTAGCAATTACAGAAAATTATAAAGTTATGTCGAATAATTTTGTAATTAGCGTGAAGCCAAGTGCATTAGTTTCTAAAATTACAGGAATGTCAATTGATGGTAAAAAAGGCACATTAGTTATAAGTGATTTATTTGTTTTAGGTAATCATACTAACTTTTACTTAAATAAAGATGAGGGATATATTACCATTAATGAGCCAGATAAAGATGTAAATATTGATATCTTTTTTAATGATGGAACAAATGCCCAATTAAAATTTTATAAAAATAAGTCAAAAGGTAGTCGCATTGAATTAGTAGGATCAATAAATTCTAATCCTTCTACTGATCCATCAAAACCGGAAGATCATCATAACAAACCGGAAGATCATCCAAGTACACCAAGTCAGTCAACAGAAAATAAGACGTTTACGCTTAAAGATGATACTTTTTTAGGCGAGTTCCTGTTAAAAGTTGAGCCAAAGGAAGCTGCTAAACAAGTTAATAAATTATTTGTTGATACAAAAGAGCAGACAAGAGTAGATAGTAAATTTGCTATTTGGCGTGTTGATGAAAGTTACTGTATTGATGATGAGGGTAAAGTTTATATTAAAGAGCCAAATGATGGAGCAGAATTTAAATTTGTTTTAAAGAATGATACAGAATATAAATTTAAATATCAAAAAAGTAATCCTAAGGGAAAGCGTTTAGTTCTGCAAAATAATGTTGTAAATAAACCAGAGCAACCAAGTGTAGAACCAACACCAGTACAACCAAGTTCTGATCATAATAATGTTAGTTTAGCTATTATGGATGATTATTATATAAATGATTTCTTTTTAAGATTTAAAGATAAGAAACAAGCTAAATTAATTAAAGATTTAAAAATAAATCATGTTTCATGCCCAAAAAAAGATAATAAGTGGATTGTCTTTAATGGTGGTTATTTTATTGATCAAGAAAAGGGTTTAATTTATTTAAATGAGCCAAAAGATAATGATTTAATTACTTTGGTAGGTGATGCTAATCAAGCTTGGCATTTTGTTTATCATCGTAATAAGCAAAAAGGTATGCGTTTAACAGTTGCTACAAGTGATCAAGCAAAAGAGAAAAAGATTAAAATTCGTCTAGTTGGTGAATTTGAAGCAGCTATTATTAATCAACAAAAATATGATGCTATATCTGGTTCAAGTTTGAGCATCAGCACGAATAAAAATAGTAATGCAAAAGTACAGTTTGCAGAAGTAGTTGATGAAAAAGAAGTACCTAAAGAAAAAGATTGGCAAGATCTTTGCACAAGACCGGAGTTATCAAAGGGTTGGACTAATCGAAAAGTAGAGTTAGATCCGGCTTCTGGTATGCAAGGAGTATATAGCAGTATTAGTAGTGCTGTTACATTAGAAGGTGTACCTGTTAAAGCTGGTAAATATCAAATTAAAGTCAGTGCTATTGATCAAAATGGGCATAAGATAGAAAGTAATACATTACCATTTAATGTTTATTCTCAGTATGAAAAATTAGTTGATCATATGATTTTAGCAAATGCACGCCAAATGAAGGATAAAAAATATATTTGGACGATGGAACCATGGTTTATTCAAGAGTTTAATGGCGGTAATGAGCAAGTAGTTGTACCAAAGGATATGAAAGCTATTTATGGTTCACATACAACAGGTACATATGGTGAATTAGGTAAGCCATCGACAAAGGGTACTTTTCAGACTTTAATATTAGAAGATGGAACAGACTTAACTTTAGTAAATATGAAAGTTAAGAGTAGTGTTAAAATTATTGTTAAAAAAGGTGCTAAGTTAAATCTTAGAGAGTCAGTAATTTTTGGTGAAGTAGTAGTAGAAGATGGTGGTATTTTTGCTATGAACTATGATGGCCGTAGTAAAAAATATATTACGGGTTCATCAATCAGTGGTAAGTTAGTATTACAAGATGGAGCAATGTTAGGACCATCTATGATTTATTCGAATACAAACTTTATTACTGATGCTGATAAGAGCGTTGAGGCTGTAAATAACGATAGTCCAATTGTTGAGGTTGTGGGTAAAGCTAAACTCTTAGGAAATGTTTTCATTAAAGGTGATGAAGCAGCAACGGGTATTAATCCAAAGACTAATAAACCATATACAGGTCAACCAGCAATGATTATTAAGAATGGTGAATTAAGTGTACCAAAAGATGTAACATTAGGTCTTTATGGTGGTGGCTGGACAGCTACAACAACCCAAGGGGGATCAGCTTTATTATTGGATAATGGTAAAATAAGTGGTGAAGGTAATTTAATTGCGGTTGGTGGATCTTCCTTTATTGCTGGTAAGGCTGGTGATGCCGTGCATGGTAAAGGTACAATTGCCGTAGCTAAAGCTATTTTAAATGGTGGTCATTCTTATGGCCATGAGGCGATAGGTAAAGCCTATACAAAAGATGTAGTTATTTCTGATAAGACAATCGGTAAGGCAGTAGATGGTAAGTTCTTACATATTTCACAAGATGATGATCAGCCTTTATATTGGAAGACAATTACGAAAGAACCTAATATTGCAAATGTTAGTTATGGCAGTCAGTTAATTAAAGCAAATTCAGCACCAGTTGAAAAGACATATCAGTTAGAATATAAATTTAACAGTGCAACAAAAGATAAAGAATTACCGGTGCAAGTAATGCAATTATTACCATTAACAAAGAAAAACTTGCCAAAGGGAACAGTTGTTAAGAGTGCAGAATTAGCTAATACAAGTGTTGCTGTAGAAGGTGGTAAATGGATCTTTAAAGGTTTTGCAAAAGATAAAGTAACTATTCAAGATAAAGATGAAGTTATTGTTGGTACATGGGAATTTAAAGAAGTAAAAGCATGGTCAATGACAAATAATATACCTAATTTAGTGGTTAAGAATGCGGAAATTAAAGTAGGTGAAACACTTGATTTGTATAGTTTAATACAGCGAGCAGATGATAAAGAAGATGGACCACAACTAAATAAGCAAGTAGTTATTGATAAAGGACAGTTTGATGCTACAAAAGCCGGTAAATATGTTATTAAATATCGTTTAACAGATAAACAAAAAGCAAGTGTTGAAAAAGAAGCAGTAGTAGTTGTAAAAGAAGATAAACCAAGATTATTATCTGTACATGGTGAAAAACATATTTTAAAGACAGGTGTTGATTTCATTATGCGTTCTAGTTCAAAGATAGATAATTTTATTAAATTATTAGTTGATGATAAAGAAGTAGATCGTCAGAATTATACACTTAAGTCAGGTTCTACTATCGTTAGTTTAAAAGCTAGCTATTTAAATACTTTAAGTGTTGGTAAACATAATGTAACTATAATGAGTAAAGATGGTAATGTTAGTTCAAGTGTGGAAATATTAGCTAATAATCAACCTAATCCAAGTCCTCGTGTTGAGCCTAATCCAAGTTCAAATAATAATCATCAAACAGATCATGAACAAGTAGCTAATACTTCTGATAAGATTAATTTATATTTATCCTTATCATTATTAACAATATCGCTTCTAGCATTAGTAATAATACGGAAAAAACAATTTAATCGTTAGTTAAAAAGGTAATATGTTGAACATATTACCTTTTATTTGTTTATTCATGATTAATTAATTTATAATTAATAAGAGAAAAGCATGAAACAAATACAAATATATACAGAAACAAAAAAATATCCGATCTATATTCAGCAAGGAATATTATCACATTTAGATAAATATCTATCAAAGAATGATGAATATGTATTGATTACTGATACAGGTGTACCAATGATATGGCAAGTAAAGATTTTAGAACAATTACCGCATTGTTTTAAAATTGTTATGACCCAAGGCGAGAAAAATAAATCATTGGCGACATATACTTATATTTTAAAAAAATTAATTGAACATAAAGTAAGTCGTAAAGCAAAATTAATTGCATTAGGTGGTGGAGTAGTTGGAGATATTGCTGGTTTTGTAGCAGCAACTTATAAAAGAGGCATTTCTTTTATACAAGTGCCAAGTACAACTTTAGCAATGATTGATTCATCAATTGGTGGTAAAACAGCCATTGATTTTCAAGGTTATAAGAATATGATAGGAGCGTTTTATCCGCCTGAAAAAGTATTAATAGATATAGATATTTTACATACTTTAGATAAAAGAAATTATCATAATGGTTTAGTAGAAGCTATTAAATGTGGTTTAATTTTAGATCAATCTTTATTAGAACTAATAGAAAATGATGCCTGTATTGAAGAAATTATATTTCATAGTTTAAAAGTAAAACAAAGCATTATTGAACAAGATGAAAAAGAAAGTAATATCCGCATGGTATTAAATTTTGGTCATAGTTTTGGTCATGCTATAGAAGCACATGCGCAAGGTAAATTATTGCATGGTGAAGCTATTGGTATAGGTATGTTATGGTTATTACCTGATTCATTACGATTAAGAGTGAAAAAATTACTATTAAAATTGAATTGTCCTATAACATACAAGGCATCATATCAAGAATTATTACCATACTTAAAGCAGGATAAGAAAGCAACAAAAAATTATTTAAACTTAGTGCTTGTTGAAACAGTTGGTAAAGCCCAAATAAAACAAGTTTTATGGTCCGATTTAGAAAGGTTTATGAAGCATGAATAATACGATTGGAACAAATATTACATTGACAGTTTTTGGCGAGAGTCATGGTTGTAGTATCGGTGCTTGTATTGATGGTATACCAGCAGGTATAAAAGTACCTTTTGATTATATTCAAGCTAAGTTGAACTTAAGAAAAGCAAAAGGAGCAATATCAACTGCTAGGCATGAAGAAGATCAACCAATTTTTTTATCTGGTATTTATAATGGCTATACAGAAGGTAATCCCATCAGTTTTATTTTAAAAAATAAACAATATAATGACGCTGAATATCAAGTAAATATAGCTCGTCCATCACATGCTGACTATGTAGCATATGAGAAATATTTTCATTATATGAATATGGCAGGAGGTAATTTTTTTTCTGGACGTTTAACAGCTGTGATGGTTGTAGCAGGGGCTTTTTGTCAAAAAATGTTGGAAGATAAAAAAATATTTATTGGTAGTCATATTGAACAATTAAAAAACATTAAAGATCGTTCTTGGCAGAATTATGAGCAAGACATAAAGATGCTTAGCCAAAAAGAATTTCCGGTTTTAGATGAGCAAAAAGAAAAAGAAATGTATCAACAGATTATGCTTGCTTTAAAAAACGGAGACTCTGTTGGTGGTATTTTAGAAACAGCTATTATTGGTTTACCGGTTGGCTTAGGTAATCCAATATTTGCAAGTTTAGAAGCAGAATTAGCAAGAGCTATTTTTGCTATTCCGGCAGTTAAAGGTATTGCTTTTGGAAAAGGTTTTGATTTTACTAATTTTTATGGTAGTGAAGTAAATGATCTTTATTATTATGATCAGCAAGTTAAAACACGAACAAATAATAATGGTGGTATTAATGGTGGCATTTCAAATGGTATGCCATTAATATTTCATACTTCCTTTAAACCGACTGCTTCAATTAGTAAAAAGCAGGAAAGTATTAATCTGGAAACAAAAAAGCAAGTATTTTTACAGCTTAATGGGCGTCATGATCCAACAATTATTCATCGGGCAAGGGTTGTGGTTGATGCAATGACAGCTTTTGTGTTAATGAATGCCTATATTGAGCGAGAAAAGGAATGTATATGGCAGAAATGAAATTAGCTTTAATTGGTCATCCTTTGCAACATTCCCAATCACCATTTATTCATTCTTTTTTTCTTCATGATGTTGATTATCAGTTATTAGATATATCAATAAATGATTTAAATACTATTTTAACAACTGATTTTATAGGCTTTAATGTAACTATTCCATATAAGCAAAAAATAATACCTTATTTAAATGCATTAAGTATTGAAGCTAAGGAGATCGGTTCGGTTAATGTTATTAAGAAAATAAATGGTCAGATGATTGGCTATAATACAGATGCAACGGCTTTTTCTGAATGTTTAGACAAGCATCATTTTAAAGTACGTAATAAACATATATTAATTCTTGGTACAGGTGGTGTAGCTAAAGCAGTAGCTTATGTTTTACGTAAAAAAGGAGCAGTGATACAATTTGTATCACGGCAAAAGCAAAAGGGCATGATTACATATCAAGAAATACCTTCTTTTGCTTATCAAGCAATTGTACAATGTACACCAGTTGGTTTATATCCTGATTTATGTTCTGATTTAACTACTTTTATTGATTTTGAAAGATGTGAGTGGGTAGTAGATGTTATTGCTAATCCAATCCGAACAAGTTTTTTAAATAAGGCAAAATGTCCATCTTTTGGTGGTATTGAAATGTTAGTTAGACAAGCAGCTATAGCTGATGAGATTTTTACTCATATAAAAATTAAAGAAAAACAAATCCAAAATTGTATGCGTGCTTTAATTGCCAAACAAAGAAATATTGTTTTAATAGGAATGGCAGCTGTTGGCAAAAGTACCTTGGCTAAGTGTCTAGATAAAAATAGTTTAGATATGGATGAGATATTAAGCAAAGAAGATAATATGAGTATACAAGAAATATTTGGGCGTAAAGGAGAAAAATATTTTCGTCAAAGAGAGTTAAAATTAGCTAAAAAATTAGCTTTACAATATAAACAAGTAATAGCTACGGGAGGAGGCGTTGTTTTAAATGATGAAGCAATGCGGGCTTTAAGAGCTAATGGTATTCTTATTTGGATAAAAAGAGATGAAGATAAAATTATTTTAGATGATAAAAGACCTTTGTATCATAAACAAAAAAATTGGCATGATATTTATCATAAAAGATATAGTTTATATGCTAAATATGCAGATATAATCATTGATAATAATAATTCAATACAAGTATGTGTTAACAAAATAAAGGAAAAGTTAAAATATAATAATATATAGAATTAAAAAATGGGGAAAGAGATGCATAAAGTTATTATTCATAAAAGTAAACTAATTGCCCAACAGTTAATGGTACCAAGTTCTAAATCATATGGTCACAGAGCTTTGATTATTGCGGCTTTAGCTAATGGTATTTCTAAAATAACTAATTTAGATGAAAATGATGATCTTAAAGCCACTATTGATTGTCTTAGAAAATTAGGTGTAAAGATTATAAAAGAAGGTAATACATATACTGTCATAGGTACAAATGCTCAGTTTAAAAAATATAATGGGGTATTAAATTGTCAAGAAAGTGGTTCAACTTTACGTTTTTTAATTGCTGTTATTTTATTGCAAGATCAGCTTTATTTTTTTACTGGCACACAAAAATTATTAACGAGGCCTTTGTCTATTTATCAAAATTTAGCCTTTGAAAAAGATTTCTTTTGGCAAAAAAATGATCAATTGATTACTGTAAAAGGTCCTTTAAAAGCTGGTTATTATCAGATATCAGCAAATATTTCATCACAATTTATAAGTGCTTTATTAATGGTTTTAGTTTTATTAAAAGATAATTCAACACTAGAATTAGTAAAACCTATTGTTTCTAGGTCTTATATTGATATGACTTTAGAAATAATGAAATTAGCTGGTATTGATGTTGAACAAGTTGAAAATAAATTTAATATAAAAGGTCAACAACATTATCATGCTTTTAATTATCAAGTAGAAGCTGACTATAGTTCAGCAGCTTTTTTCTATGCTTTAGCTTATCTTCATCATACGAAAATATCTATTTTAAATTTAAATAAAGAATCTAAACAAGCGGATCGTAAAATTATATATTATTTAGATAATTTATTAACTTTAAAAACGATTGATTTACAAAATTGTCCAGATCTAGGTCCTGTTTTAATGAGTGTAGCAGCTTATCAAGAAAAAGAAATACATTTTTCTAATATTCGTAATTTAAGATATAAAGAATCTGATCGGATCCAAGCAATGCAAGAAGAATTAAAAAAATTAGGTGTTAAAGTTAGAAGTACAGAAAATGAAGCATGGATTATGGGCAATAAAAAATTATTTGCGCATCAAGTTTTAGATGGGCATAATGATCATCGTATTGTTATGGCTTTATCTATTTTAGCTACCTTAACAAATGATACAACTATTTTACAAGCTGAAGCAGTACAAAAAAGTTATCCATCTTTCTTTGATGATTTAGCGAAAGTTGGCATAATTATGGAAAGAGGTTAATTGTATGAAAGAGATATGGGTTATTAATGGTCCTAATTTAAATATGCTTGGTATTCGTGAACCTTTAATATATGGTCATGAAACATTAAAAGATTTAGAAGATAAACTAGTTAAGAATAAAAATGTTAAGTTAAAGTTTTTACAGTCAAATCATGAAGGTACATTAATTGATTGGTTACAAGAAGCGTATATTAAAAAAATAGATGGCATTATTTTTAATCCTGCCGCTTATACGCATACATCAATAGCGATTGCTGATGCGGTAAGGGCAATTTATCCTTTACCGGTGATCGAAGTACATCTTTCCAAAATTGATGAAAGAGAAGATTGTCGTAAAGTATCATATGTCAAAGAATATTGTTATAAACAAATATTTGGTAAAGGTTTAGCTGTTTATCAAGAAGCATTAGATTTGTTATTGCTATTATGAAATATAATATAACAAACGTTTTTCTCATAAACATAGTAATTAAACTATGATATAATAACGACTATGAAAAAGAAAGAAAAATTTATTTTAATAGGTATTGTTTTAGTTATTGCTTGTTTATTTATGTATATGAAATTTAAACCATTTCAGCATATTCAACAAAAGCAAAATCAAGTAACTGATCAAGTAACAGGTAAAGAGCAAAAAAAAGTGCCTGGTTTAGCTAAGCCAACTGAAAAACCAAAAGGTAAATGGGTTGGTATTGTTCATCGTCATGAGGTTATTAAATGGTTTGATTCAGGTGTTGATGGTGATTATGTTGTGCAAGGTGATTATGGTAAGTTTGGCGTTGAATGTAAAAACGGTAAATGGCATGCACATGGTGTTGATTGTCCAAACCACTTATGTGAAAAAATGGGTTGGGATGATGGTAGTTTACTTGTTCCTATTTCTTGTATTCCAAATGATATATATGTAGGCACAAGTGATTGGATAGAAAGTTATGTTAATTGATGTATGCACAATAAGCACTTTACAATATTAGCGTTGTTGGTCGCTATGGCGATCACTGTTAATTTATTTGAAACAATGGTTATTCCTCCACTTGCAGGTGTTTTTCGTATTGGTTTAGCAAATATTATAGCACTTGTTACATTAAAAATTTTAGGCTATCAAAAGATGATCATTGTTAATTTGATGCGAGTAATAATTGGTACATTAATGAGTGGTACTTTTCTTGGTACATCATTTTGGATTAGTTTAGGTGGGGTTTTTCTTTCAACATTAGTTTTAATATTTAGTGAAAAAACAGCAGCCAGTTTACAATTCACTTCGATTTTAAGTGCAATAGCTCATTCACTTGGGCAAGTTATGGTTGTCTTATTCTTTTATAATCAGCCTTTAATTATGGTTATTTTGCCATATTTTTTAGCTTTATCTATACCAACTGGTTTTTTAACTGCTTGGATAGCTAAAATTATCTTACAACGAATAAAGTTTATTACTATAAAATAAAAAAGGAAGATTAACTTCCTTTTTTTTACAGGGGTAGAGAGAATCGAACTCCCATCAGAGGTTTTGGAGACCGCTGTACTGCCATTGTACGATACCCCTATTACATAAAATAAAAACGAGTGACGCGTACGGGATTCGAACCCGTGAATGCCGCCGTGAAAGGGCGGTGTGTTAAGCCACTTCACCAACGCGCCATATCGTGCTAGTTGATAATAACATGGTACTTCATGATTGACAATAGTTTTTTGAAAAAAAGTTAGAAACTTATTATAATTATGGAAAGGAGAAAACAGTATGATCGATTATGCTGAAGGAACAGGCAAGCAATATCACATAGGAGTTGGTAAAAAAGATGTCGGACGTTATGTTTTTTTACCTGGTGATCCTAAGCGTTGTGCAAAGATAGCCCAATATTTTGAAAATGCAGTAAAAGTTGGTGATGAAAGGGAATTTGTGACATATACCGGATATTTAAATAAAGTTAAAGTTTCCGTTACTTCAACTGGTATTGGTGGTCCAAGTGCTTCCATTGCTTTGGAAGAATTAGTTGCTTGTGGAGCTGATACTTTTATTCGTATTGGTACATGTGGTGGTATGGATATAAATGTTAAATCAGGTGATTTAGTTATTGCTACAGGAGCTATTCGTATGGAAGGTACAAGTAAAGAATATGCACCGATTGAATATCCAGCGGTACCTGATTTACAGATAATTAATGCTCTTGTAGCGGGAGCTAATGATATTTCAGCTGCTTATCATACAGGAGTTGTTGAAAGTAAAGATTCATTTTATGGTCAGCATCGTCCTGATACATTACCAAATGGTCCGGAATTGAAACGTAAGTGGCAAGCTTGGCTAAAAATGGGCTGTAAAGCATCTGAAATGGAATCAGCCGCCTTATTTACGGTAGCATCTTATTTACATGTACGCTGTGGGACAGTTCTTTTAACCGTTGCTAATCAAGAAAGAGCTAAACAAGGATTACCTAATGCTCAAGTTCATGATACCGACTTAGCTATTCGCTGTGCCATTGCTGCTGTTCGTCATTTGATAGCAATAGATGATAGTGCTAACTAAAACAGAAGAGAAAATAACTCTTCTGTTTTAGTTAAAATAGCCTATACTTAGATAGTGATAATGTTAAAGAGGAGATTATGCAAAATTTTTTTCAAAGTTTTTTTAGTACATCACTAGTTGAAAATACATTTAATCCACCTATATATATTAGGATTGGGTCCATTTTGGTGACCATCTTTATTTTTTATATTTGTTTTAAATATGTTGAAAAAGAGTGGTTGCATCATACTTTTTATACTTTACAAGTAATTCAATTGATTTTTTTATATGGTTTTTATTGGCTTAATCATTTGCCTTTATCCGTAAGTTTACCATTATATCATTGTCGGATATCAATGTTTTTATTGTTGTTTGCTAAAGATTGTAAGTTAAAAAAATATTTTTCATTAATTGGTATATTTGGTTGTTTATGTTCTGTTTTAGTACCAATTATGGATAAATATTCATGGCCACATGTTACTCTTGTTTCTTATTATTGGGGACATTTTGCTCTTTTAGGTAATTGTTTAATATATTTATTAAAGACTCAACAACAATTAAATTTATCTAATATATCATTAACAACCTTGAATATTAATATTGTGATTGCTATAGCTAATGTTTTGACAGGTGGTTCTTATGGTTTTTTAAGAGAGACACCATTTATTCCTGGTTGGCCTTTTATTGCCCGTTTTGCAGTAGTCACCTTTTTATTAATTTTTGTCTGTTATATTATTCAGTCTATAATGAATATAATTACAAAGCATAAAACAAATATATACTTAAAAATATAAAATACGATGAAAATATTAAAGAATTATCTAAATGTACTTGAACATAATAAAAGCCTACTTAGTGCATATTGCATGAAGTAGGCTTTCTTATATTCCCGCTTAAAGGCTTTCAGTCGGTTTTCTTTTAATCCCTTACTGAACACCCCTTTATTTGATGTTCTTTTTGTAATTCTTGGACAAGTGGCAATATAGTTTTCTTCCCCAAAAATCTCTTTACATAGAGTCACAAGATTACCTAACTCGTCATCACCGATTGAAACAAATATAATCCCAGTCTGTTTTAAAAGTCTTTTTGCACTATACAGCCTTGCGTTCATAAATGATAACCATTTAGAATGCCTAAATAGGTAATTTTAATCAATGATTTTGTAATTATATTTAAAAAAATCATTTCCTGTGTTATAAGGCGGCTCGATATAGATTACATCAATCTTTCCGGTATATGTTTTCTCAAGTAACTTTAAACTATGCAGATTGTCACCTTCTAGTAGAAAGTTATAGGCGTTTTCATCAGTTGCTTTAATTTCACGCTCTTTTACTTCAGTGAATACAGGTATGTTGTCTTGCATCATACGGTCTACTTCTTCTTCGTGTTTTTTCCAGACAAGACCGTATTTCTTTGAGTTTAGTTCATTCTTAATCTCATCAAGAGCAATAAGGGTTTCATCCTCTGCTATAAATTTCAAAATATCGTTCGGTGTGCAGTGTAAAGCCGTACAGATACCTTCTATTTTCTTAATTAAGATTATCATGATCAGGTGAATATATCGATGATATAAATAACCATTGTACTTTCATAAATAAAATCGACGTAGTCGATATTACTACCGATTACGCCGATACTTTTTAGGAATTAAATTCCTAAGCGAATGCCCTAATAAAGGGTTTTATTAATTTATATAATGTGCTCGATGAGAATCGAACTCACAACCTTTTGATTCGGAATCAAATGCGCTATCCAATTGCGCCACGAGCACATGTGTAACCATTATAACATATTAATAATCTTCTAATAATATTTTTTCTAAGATTATTTTATCATAAATAGTATGACTTTTATGAGTTATAGGATTTTTAAATTTTATTTTAATAGCAAAAAGACCCATCTGTGATAAATTGGAACGATAAACTCCATAATTTAAATCATTAATAATGGGATAGTTATGAGCTTTTAAATGTACACGTATTTGATGTGTTCTTCCGCTTAGTAGTTGACATTCAAATAGGCTATAGTTTTTATATTGACTTACGTATTTACATATTGTTTTAGCTTGTTTACCATGTTTGCTAATACGATATAATCCTTGCTGATGACGGTCTTTAGCAATTGGATCATTAATGGTAAAACATGCTACTTTAGGCTTAGAACCAAGACAAATAGCATAATAAGTTCGTATAATTTCTTTCTGCTTGATAGCTTCATCAAAATAGGCTTGAAAAAAAGGAATTTTAGCATAAAAAACAAGTCCGCATGTATCACGATCTAAGCGATGAATAGGACGAATATAGATATGTTGATGATGATTGAAATAATAGCGAGCAACCATAGCATTTAAACAATTTACGTCTTGTTTATGACTATGTATAATAATGCCTTTTGGTTTGTGAACGATTAAAACAAATTTTGATTCATATACAACACAAGCTTCTTTAGAAGAAAGAGCCCAATCTATTTCTTGCTTTGGCAATAGAATAGTAACCGATTTATTGGTAAGAACAGTATCTTGATAGGAAGTTACTTGATCATCAACTAAGATCCGTTTTTCTTGTCGATAAATATGTTGTAATTTTTTACTGACTTTAAATTTATCTAATAATTGTTTAAGGGTTAAATTATTTAATGCTGCTTGGGCAGGTAAAAAAAGCTGATCTTCATTTAATTCATATTTCATAAATAAAATCCTTTCTTTTTATAACGATATAATCATTATGTTTGGAAGTACTAATGAAAGTATAACTTGATTAAATTGAATAATAAAATAAAACAATAGTAGTATTTTTTATTTTTTGTTTTATAATATTTACATCACATATCGTATATCCTCTTGGATTGGCAAGAGAGTCTCTACCCCATGGCCTTAACTATGGGACTACGGTGTCTATTTTTAGGCACTCTGTAGACAACTACAGAGTTTTTCTTTTTTCGATGTGTGATAAGAAAAAGGAGAAAATATGTTAGAAAAAATTTTTGCACTTGCGAAGCATGGTACATCTGTGCGGACAGAAATCATTGCCGGCGTTACGACTTTTGTAACAATGGTCTACATTTTAGCCTTGAATCCATCAATTTTAGGTGCTTCAGGAATGGATAAAGGAGCTATTTTAACTGCCACAGCAGTTTCTTCAGCAATTGCTTGTTTAGCTATGGCATTATTAGCTAATAAGCCATTTGCTTTATCAGCTGGTTTAGGGCTAAATGCCTATTTTGCTTATACAGTTTGTGGTCAAATGGGTTTCAGTTGGCAAGTTGCTTTAACAGCTGTATTAGTTGAAGGAATTATTTTTGTTGTTTTATCTTTAACAAATATTCGGGAAGCTATTTTTAATTCTATACCTGCTTCTTTAAAAACAGCTGTAGGTGTTGGTATTGGCTTTTTTATTACCTTTATTGGTTTACAAAGTTCAGGACTGATTGTTGATGGGCCAACATTAGTTAGTTTATTTAGTTTAAAAGCATCATTTGCGACAGGAGCATTTAATACACAAGGAATAGCTGTATTATTGACTGTCATTGGGACACTTTTAATTGCTTATATGTTTATTAAAAAAGTTAAAGGTTACATGCTTTGGGGTATTTTATTAACATGGGTTATTGGCATGATTTTACAAGCTGTAGGCGTGTATATTCCTAATCCAAAAGCAGGATATTATTCGCTTATTCCAACGGCTATTTTTTCTATGCCAGCGAGTATGACGGCAACAATGTTTAAATTTGATTTTAGCTTTATATCTTCACATTTTACTGATTTTGTCGTTGTATTATTTGCTTTTCTGTTTGTTGATATCTTTGATACTATTGGGACAGTTATTGGTTGTGCTGAAAAATCAGGTATGCTTGATAAAGATGGTAAATTACCAGAAATTAAGGGTATTCTTTTAGCTGATGCTATTGGTACAACAGTTGGTTCTTGTTTCGGTACATCAACTATCACAACCTTTGTTGAATCTTCATCAGGAATTGCTGAAGGTGGACGAACAGGTTTAACATCAGTTGTAAGTGGTATTTTATTTTTACTAGCTTTATTCTTTAGTCCTCTATTTTTAACAATTCCATCTTTTGCTACAGCACCAGCTTTAATTTTTGTAGGCTTTTTAATGCTTCAACAAGTAAGTAAAATTGATTGGCAAGATTTAGTAAAAGCTATTCCTTGTTTTATTACAATTACAATGATGGGTTTTGCGTATAGTATTTCTGATGGTATTGCGTTTGGCTTTGTAGCATACACTATATTACATTTATTGACAGGACGTAGAAAAGAACTTTCTTGTTTGATGTATATTTTAACTTTAATTTTTATTGTTAAATATTTTATCATTTAAATATAAAAATTATTTGTTTTCCTTTTTCATTTTTCATTTTGATGATATTCTATATCATGGAAATAGAAGGAGGTTTCTATGAAATTAGTATTAGTTCGTCATGGTGAAAGTGAATGGAATAAATTAAATTTATTTACTGGTTGGACGGATGTTGATTTATCTACAAAAGGGGTTGAAGAAGCAAAAGCTGGTGGTCAAGCTTTGAAAAAAGCCGGTTTTGACTTTGATCTATGTTATACGTCTTATCTAAAAAGAGCAATTCATACATTGAATTATATTTTAGCTGAAATGGATCGGGAATGGTTACCAGTTACTAAAACATGGAAATTGAATGAACGTCATTATGGTGCTTTACAAGGTTTAAATAAATCAGAGACAGCTGCTAAATATGGTGAAGAACAAGTTAAGATTTGGCGTCGTTCATTCGATGTTCAACCACCTGCTTTAGAAGTTAGTGATGAACGTAATCCAGCTAATCAAGAAGCTTATCGTAATGAAAATAAAAAGGAATTGCCTTTATCAGAAAGTTTAAAGACGACAATTGCTCGTGCTGTGCCTTATTATGAGCAAGAAATTTTACCGAAGATGAAAGAAGGTAAACGTGTATTAATTGCTGCTCATGGTAATAGTTTACGTGCTTTAGTTAAGTATTTTGAAGGCTTAAGTGATGAAGAAATTGTGAGCGTAAATATTCCAACGGGTGTCCCACTTGTATATACATTTGATGATGAAGGACATTTTATATCAAAAGAATATTTAGGCGATCAAGCAGCTATTGAAGCAAAGATGAAAGCTGTAGCTAATCAGGGAACAGTTAAAAAATAGTTTTTAAATATAAAATTTTATTTAAAAATAATCGATATAATTAATAGAAATATTAGTTATATCGATTTTATATTGTATTTAGTTAACTATTAGCTTATTAATATTGATTAATAATAAGTGTTTTATATCTATTTTTTATTTTATTTTTGTTACATAATTGTTTTCTTCATGTAAAAGCTTAATATTATGTTAAAATAATTAAAAAAGAGGGATAAATTATGTCAATGAAATTTTGGGGAATGATTGCTGCAGCTGCTGTAGGTGTTGCTATCGTAGCAAAAAAAGTATTAGATAAACAAAAAGAGGAAGATGAAGAAGTTGAATTGGTTGAAGTTGGTACACCACAAGAAAAACCAGAAATAGTTGAATTAAAGGAAAATTATCCTTATTTGCCAATTAATTTTTTGAAAGATAAATTGGTAGCAGAAAAAGAATATATGAAGCAATTTCAAAAAGGTGATAATTTATGTGTTATTCATCAAGTTTCATATGATTCAAAAGAAAGTGCAGAGAATTTTAAGGATATTTTAACATGTGCTGGATATGAAGTCTTAGATGATGGTGAATTGTCTTATAATATCAAGCATAATTTTGTCTATGAGGCAGGGTCTATTGCCAGTGATATTTTTAATGTTGCCAATCAAGTTATTGCTTTAGGCGGTAACTATAATGAAACAATAGTAAATAAAGCAGTGTAATAATCAACTGATAAAAAGGTTGGGATAGCCAACTTTTTTATTGCTTAAGATAGGGGGGGGGATTACTATTAAGGCAATATTTATAAATTATATTTCATCGATTATTTTACCTAAGGGTGATGATTTTCAAAATATAGTTGAGCATTTAGCTCAACATAGTAAATTAAAATCATCACAAGAAGCTAAAGAATGGTTTATTGATTGTGTTGATATTTATCGTTTAAATGAATCTTATATAAAATTTGAAAATTATATTTTAAATATATTAAAATATTGTACAGATGAAATTAAATTTAAAGGTAATATTTTGAAGATGATGCAAGCATATCAAAATTTTTTAATGTATGCACCAATAAGTAATGATTTCAAACAATTTATTGCGCAATGTCCACTACCGGTATATATCGTATGTAATGAATCAAAAGAATATGTAAAGATTAATTTAAAACGTAATCATATACATGTTACAGATATTATTAGTAGTGATATGGTTGGTAAGTCATTAATGAATCGTGATATTTATGCAAAGGCATTATCAATAGCAAAATTGAAAAGTAATGAAGTATTAAATATAAGTTCTCGTTTAGCACAATTAGAAGTAGCAAAAAAACAATTTGATTTCACATCTTTATTGTTAGATCGTAATCGTGCATTTGATGATCAATTGAATAAGAGAATATTTAATTTAACAGATATATTACCACAAACTTTTAGAGATATTGAGGAGCAACAATGAAAAAAGCAATCGAAGTAAAAGATCTTAATTTTTCGTATGTAAAAGACATTCCGGTTATTAAAAATGTTTCTTTTTCTATTCCTTTTGGATCTTATACAACGATTATTGGACATAATGGTAGTGGTAAAAGTACTTTAGCTAAATTATTAGCTACCTTATTAGATAAAACTTCGGGCACAATTTATATCGATGGAACAGAACTTACCACTGATTATCTTGAGCAAATAAGAACTAAAATAGGAATTGTTTTTCAAAATCCAGATAATCAATTTATTGGTTCAACAGTGCGTGATGATATTGCTTTTGGTTTAGAAAATAATCAGGTAGATCCTGCCAAGATGGATCAGATAATTGTGACTAATGCCAACATGGTTGGTATGGAAGATTATCTTGATCGTGAGCCGAGTCGTTTAAGTGGTGGACAAAAACAGCGCGTAGCTATAGCATCCGTTTTAGCTATGACACCTAAGATATTAATTCTTGATGAAGCTACATCAATGTTAGATCCAAGTGGAAAAGATAATATTAATAAGTTAATTAAGCATTTATATCAGCAAGAAGGTTTAACTATTTTATCAGTGACACATGATATGGATGAAGTTTTACAAAGTACGGATGTATTAGCACTTAAGGATGGTGAAGTTGTTTACCATGGGGATCCTTTTTCGTTGTTCCAAAATGATGATTTATTAACTGATCTACAAATAGAAGTTCCTTTTATGATGGAATTACAAAAACATTATCAGCAAAAAGGTATTTCAATTGATTGCCGCAAAGGAATAGAAGGGGTGGTTGATGACTTATGGCAATACAATTTCAAAAAGTAAGTCACTTTTATTCAATAGGTACAAAATTTGAAGTAGAAGCACTATGTAATATTGATCTATCAATATTAAGTCATCAAATGACAGCTATTATTGGGCAAACAGGTTCGGGTAAAAGTACATTAGTCCAACATTTGAATGCTTTGTTATTACCAGATAAGGGTGAAATATATATTAATAACTATCATATTGTTGCTGGTGAAAAGAAAAAAGGTCTAAAAGCATTACGCAAAGAAGTAGGTTTAGTTTTTCAATTTCCAGAATATCAGTTGTTTGAGGAAACAGTTCTAAAAGATGTTGCTTTTGGACCGAAAAATTTTGGTGTCGGTGAAGATGAAGCATTAGTAAAAGCAAAAGAAGCTTTAAAGGAAGTTGGTATTGTCGAAACTCTTTTTCACCGTAGCCCACTGGAATTATCAGGTGGTCAAAAACGGCGGGTAGCTATAGCTGGTATTTTAGCTATGGAACCAAATATTTTAGTTTTAGATGAGCCAACAGCCGGTTTAGATCCTCAAGGTGCTAAACAAATGATGAATCTTTTTGCTAAATTACAAAAAGAAAGAAACTTAAGTGTTATATTAGTTTCACATGATATGCAACAGGTTTTGGAATATTGTGATGAAGTTGTGGTAATGCAAAAAGGTCATATTGCATTTAAAGGTGATGTGAAACGTTTTTTTCAACAAGATGAACTATTACAAAACTTACATATTCTAGCTCCTGATTTTATTCGTTTTCAAAAAGAAATGCAAAAAAGAGGATTTGTCTTACCAAGTTTTTTTACTCGCAAAGAAGAACTAATTGAATGGCTAGAAAGTCAGGTGAATAATGACTAATTTTACACTTGGACGTTATATACCGAATGATTCTTATATTCATTCACTTGATCCCCGGATCAAAATTATAGATATGTTATTGTTGCTTGTTTGTGTTTTTATACCAGCTGGTTGGTGGGCTTATCTTTTATTATTTGTATTTGCTTGTAGTATTATTTTAGGCGCTGGTTTATCTTTTAAGTTTATTTGGAAAAGTATGAAACCGATGCTTTTCATGCTGTTTTTTTTACTGATTATCAATATTTTATCGATTCATAGTGGTAAAGTTTTATTACAATTTGCGCATTTTGTAATTTATAGTGAAGCTATTATACAAACTTTATATATAGCTGTGCGTTTATTATTGATGATTATGGTTACCACTTGTTTAACAGCAACAACGAAGCCTTTAGATATGACTTTAGGTATTGAAGATTTGTTAAAACCATTTGAAAAGATCCATGTTCCTAGTCATATGATTGCTATGCTTATTTCTATTGCTTTGCGTTTTATTCCTGATTTAATTGAAGAAACACAACGAATTATGAAAGCTCAAGAATCACGGGGAGTTGATTTAAAAGAAGGTAAGTTAAAAGAAAAAATAATGGCTATTTTATCGTTAATTGTACCGTTGTTTGTATCAGCTTTTCAACGTGCTGAAGATTTAGCTGAAGCTATGGAAGCACGTGGTTTTGTGCCTGGTAAAAAAAGAACAAGATATAAGCAACTTGTGCTTAAAAAGACTGATTATATAGCTCTTTTTACCGTTTTATTTATTTTATGTATTTTGATTGGAATGGCTTTTATAAGATGAAATTTTTTAAAGCGACAGTTGCTTATGTTGGTGCTAATTATTGTGGTTGGCAATCACAAGGTAATGGCAATTCAATTCAAGAAAAAATAGAAGCCGTCTTATGGCAAATAAATCAGGTAAAAACAAATATTATAGCTTCTGGTAGAACAGATGCTAAGGTCAATGCTCAGGGTCAAGTTTTTAGCTTTCAGAGTACTAAAAATATAAGTGCTTATCAGTGGTTAGGTATTTTTCATACCTTTTTACCAAATGATATTTATGTTCGCTTGGTAGAAGAGGTTGATGAAGATTTTCATGCTCGTTTTTTAGTAGAACAAAAAACATATGTGTACTATATACATTTAGGTGAATATAATGTTTTTCGCAAAGATACATATTGGCAATTAAATGAAAAATTAGATCTTGAAAAAATGCAACAAGCATGGTCACTTTTTTTAGGAGTACATAATTTTTTATCTTTTAACCGTTCAAATATCAAAGAGTATCCGAATCAAATAAGACATATTTATCAAGTTGAAATGAAAATTATAGATCAAGATGTCAATTTTTTGATTAGTGGTAATGGCTATTTACGGCATATGGTAAGAACGATGGTTGGAACATGTGTTGAGGTTGGTCGGCATAAATTGACATTAGCTGATTTGCAAAAAATGTTAATTAATCCATCACGATCTTATGCAACGAAAAGAGCACCAGCTCAAGGACTTTGTCTACAAAATGTTAGTTATCATTATTGCTTAGCTCGTAATCAAGCATATCTTTTACGAACGGTTAGTCTATATGATGCTTTAGATACAAAAATATGTTACCAATTACATGAACGTAAAGAAGGGGGAAAGTCATTTTATTTTGATCAAAATGGTCTTTTACTTATGGGACAATTACCTCAAGATGATGCTTTTAAGGATATTATTTTAAAAGCACGGAAAAAAGGTCTTTTTATTCATTGACGAAAAGCCTTATTTAGGCTAATATAGTATGCGACACTTTATGTCATGTAGCCCCGGAAACTACATAGAAATAAGGAGAAGAAAAATGCGTCAAACAACTATGCTAAAACCTGCTGAAGTAACGCGTACTTGGTTTGTTGTTGATGGTGAAGGACAAACTTTAGGTCGCTTAGCTACACAGGTTGCAACGTTATTAAAAGGAAAGCATAAGGTAACTTATACACCACATGTTGATGGTGGTGATTATGTTATTGTTATTAATGCTGATAAGATTAAAATCACAGGTGATCAGGATTATAAGAAATGCTATTATAGTCATTCACAATATCCTGGTGGTTTAAGAACTAGAAGCACTAAAGAAATGCGCGAAAGTTATACTGTTGAATGGGTTGAAAAAGCAATTAAAGGTATGCTACCACACAATAAATTAGGTGATGTCATGCGTACACATTTATTTGTTTATGTTGGAGATAAACATCCACATGCAGCTCAAAAGCCAGTTACATTGAAAGTTAAATAGGGAGGAAAGACAATGGCAACAAAGAAAAAAACAGGTGTTACCTATGTTGGTACAGGACGTCGTAAAAAATCAATTGCTCGTGTCTTTATGACTCCGGGTACTGGTTTAATGACCGTAAATGGTCAAGCGTTAGAAGAATATTTACCACAAGCTACTTTAAGAATGGTTGTTAATTCGCCATTAGCATTAACGGAAACAAAAGAACAATTTGATATTAAGATTAATGTTTGTGGTGGTGGCTATACTGGTCAAGCAGGAGCAATGCGTCATGGTATTGCAAGAGCATTACTGGAAGCAAGTGATGACTATCGTCCTGTTTTAAAGAAAGCAGGATTCCTAACACGTGATTCTCGTTCGAAAGAACGTAAGAAGTATGGCTTGAAGGGTGCTCGTCGTGCGCCACAGTTCAGTAAGCGTTAATTTATTCAGTTTAGAAATCAGGAAAAGTCCCATATTCTGGGGCTTTTTTTGTACCTTGCTAAGGGGGATTGCTACAAATTGCAGCAAAACATGTAGCACATTCTCACCAATTCTGTGGTAGTCTTCTGCATTTTATTTTTTAAGCACTTGTCTTATATCCATCTGGATACATCTGATTGACTACTTCTTACTTTTATTAGGAGAGAAGAGTATCTGTTTCCGAGTAGTCATATCATTTCTGAAAGAATGGCAGGATACTATCTGCAATAGGTACTCTTCGAAGTCCACTCTCGGTTTTGCTTTGTGTAACCTGGAACCATTGTTTATCAAGATGAATATCTTCCTTTTTAAATTTTAGCAGTTCTCCGATACGTACACCGGTATAGATAAGAATCAGAATCATGTCATACCACATATCCTCTAATAAAGACCAAAAAGTATTGATCTGTTCAAGCGTGAATGGATTTCGGTCTTCTAACGCATTGAATCACTGTTCATATGATTATGCAACTGGGTTTCGTATCATAATAGTTATAGAGGCAAATAGTTATGTAAATACAAGGAGTTCAAAAAATAAATAGTTGGTATGCTGCTTAGAGTAATGATTATATAATAATTATTGTAAAGAGCACCCCAGTATAAGGAGGGAGTAAAATGTCAAAAATCAATAAAGAGCAAATTTCTGCTAAGGGATTTTCAATTCAAGTTTATACTGAAGATTTTAAAAATGATTATATAAGCTTAACGGATATAGCAAAATATAAAAATACAGATGATCCAAGATTTGTTATCAAAAATTGGATGAGAAATAGAAATACTCTTGAATTTATGGGACTATGGGAAATTTTAACCGTGTGCAATTCGACACGTTTAGAAATGAGGCAGGGTTGAATAGATTCACTATGACACCACAAAAATGGATTGATTCTACAAATGCTATTGGAATAATTTCAAAATCAGGAAGATATGGTGGAACCTATGCACATTATGATCTTGCAATGGAATTTGCTTCATGGATTTCACCAGAATTTAAGCTTTATATTATTCAAGACTATAAGAGACTTAAGTCAGACGAAAATTCAAGACTATCACTGGGGTGGAATCTTAATCGCGAAATTTCCAAGCTTAACTATAAAATCCATACAGATGCAATTAAAGAATACTTGCTTAAAGATTTAACTAATGATCAATTATCTTTTAAATATGCAAGTGAGGCAGATATGTTAAATGTAGTTTTATTTAATAAAAGAGCAAGCACTTGGCGAAAAGAAAATCCTGACCTAAAAGGAAATATGAGAGATTATGCAAGTCTTAATGAATTATTAGTACTTGCAAATATGGAAAGCTATAATGCAATTCTTATCGGTAAAGGTATGGATCAAAAAGAAAGAATGAAAGAACTTAGAAAACTTGGTAGAACACAGTTGATATCACTTGAAAAACTTGGTGATAGTAGTATTAAAAAATTAGAAGGAAAGAAATGAATATTAATGATATTAATAAAGTTATCGACATGTAGATTAAATATTATAATAAAATTGAAAAGTCCTGTTAGGCAGAAAAAACAGCTTTTAAAAGAATACATCAAGTATTAACCATGGAGGATTCATTTTCATTAATTTTGGAAGATAATGAAAACAAAGCCATGGGTCTTGTTATAGGATATTTTAAGCAATATGATGATATTGTAGGGTATACTCTTTAAGAAATTATAATTGAATATGATAAACAATTAGATTCTGAGATCTTTGTAAATAAAGTAAAGTGGCTTGACTAACGTTCGATGGAATTAGCAATCCACCTGCTTAAAAAAATCATTGAGTTCCAGAACTGTTGTCATTTATTAAGATTTTACACCCGGTTCTGTAGGATTTTTGAAATTTTATGAAAGTTTAAAAAATCCAAAGGAAATTTCAAGAAAATATATAGATTAAGAAAGAAAGGAAATTTCAAGAAAATATATATTAAGAAAGTGGGAGTTATGATAAAACTATTCGAAAGATTTAAATCAATGTATTGTATTTCAATTCTGTTATCCATTGTTGCAAGTATATTGAATGTTATTGGCAGCTATAGGCTGGGGAGTCTATTGACAGAGGAGACAATTCATTCTACAAATATTCTGCTTCGTAACATATTTATCTTGTTAGGTGTTTTTATTCTGTTTTATATTTCGCATTTTATTCTTGAAAATTTCAATTCAAAACTGAAAACAAAGATACATAATACATTACGCAGACAGTATGCTGAAGAATTTGCACAGACAGATAATGCCAAATGGAAAGCAGAAAGTATTTCTGGTAAAGTTGCGAAGAATACAGAAGTAATCAATCAGATGGATAAGAATTTAATTGATCCTGTTTTTGATGCATTTACTGATATTTTCTCAATTGTATTTTCTTTTCTGGCATTAATTACCATACATTGGTCTGTAGGAATTGTTACGATTTTATTGTTTGCTGTTATGATGCTGCTGCCGGGACTGTTGCAAAAGGGTGTTGAAAAACATTCAATTGCATTGAAAGAAGAGAATGAAATATTTATATCCAGTGTAGAAGATCAGCTGCAGGGACGTATGGAATATGCAATATTCCAGAAAGAAAATATATTTGTAAGACTGATTTCTAATGCATCCTGTTATCTTGAAAACAAAAGATATTCTTTAGATAAAGCAAGCAATGGTGTGAAATGTGTAATGGGAGTTGTTTCTTTATTCTCTCAGGTCGTATTACTTGGCTTGATTATTTATCTCTCTATTACAAAAGGTGTTGCCATTGGTGCAGTATTATCTGTGGCTTCTTTATCCGGAACATTTATGAATGCAGTTGGCAGTGTTTTATCTGATATTACCAGCATCAAAGCAAATGAACATTTAGTGGAATTGAAAGACTATACAGAAAAGACATATAGAGAAACTGCTGTTGAACCAGTAGAAGTAAAAGATTTGACTTCTGTTCAGCTCAATGATGAAAAAAGTATTTCCTATGATCATTTGTCTTTTACAATTGAACCACATGATTCTATTGCACTTTTAGGAGAAAGTGGCTGTGGAAAATCAACTCTGATCAAGACGATATTTCTGATGGACCAGGAATATACGGGATCCATTCAATTAAACGGCATAGAAAGAAAAGAACTGCATTCTTTTGATATCTTAAAAGATGTAGCGTATCTGGATCAAACAGTTCATATCTTCAATACAAGTCTTAAGAACAATATGACTTTATATACAGATATCAGGGAAGCTGAACTTTTAGATATTATTAAACGACTGAAACTGACACATTTATATGAATCCTGCGGTGGAAATTTAAATTATCTTATCCAGGAAAATGGAAAGAATTTATCAGGTGGAGAAAAACAGAAAATTGCATTAGCAAGAGCATACGTGTCAAACAAGAAAATATTTGTATTAGATGAATCTTTGTCTGCAATAGATGCAGACAGTGCAAAAGATATTTTGAATGATTTGTTGAGTCGTAAGGATGTAACACTGATCATGATTTCTCACGGAACAGAACAGTCAGTGTTAGATAGATTTACAAAAGTAATTCAATTGTAAAACTGTAATAAATGAAAATTAACTTGTATTTTATATTTCTGTAAACTGTACTTAACTTATTAAAAATACATGCATGTTTTTTGGAGAAGATTCGTAAAGGAAACTGAGGAATGTGAGAAAGACATATCATAATCAAAATAATTTACCGACATATCAAGTGTTAGATTTTGGTCTAACCTTTGGTGTCGGTACAATCGATTTCTTTTTTATTTTGCTTTAATAAAATGAAAAAATAATGTAAAAATGAAAGTGAAAACGATTTCACAGCATGAAATGGTATCATTAATTATCTTTTTCAGTATCTAAATAATTTGTTTTATGGTTAAACCATGTTATACATATAGTGTGATATTTAAAAATATCAAAAAAAGGGGGTTATCATGACTAAAAAATTATTTAGAATGATTGTTTCTTTAATATTTGCAATGTCATCAATTCATATTACAGGTATTAAAGCTAAAGAAATACGGTATAAAATATATCCAAGTCCACATGATATTTCATATCAAGATAAATTGCTTCAATTATCAGACATGGTTAATGTAATTTATAGTGAAGGTATTGATAAATATACTAAAGCCAAAGCAAAAGAGGTTTTAACAATTTTACATAAGTCTTTAGTGGAAACTAAAGAACTTTCTTCAACGCATACTAATTTATTAATTGGTATTAAAGGAAAAGATGATGTAGTAAACAAATACTTTAAAGAAAAGGCATTACTAGATGAAGATATTTTAGCTAAAAATGATGGTCATTTAATTTCAATTAAAGATAATGTTATTGCTATTTTAGGAAAAGATACAGATGCAGCATTTAGAGGTTTAACGACTTTAAAGCATATTGCTAATCAAATCAATGGTAAGGAAATTCAAAATTTAGTAATTAAAGATTATGCGGATATTAAAGGTCGTGGCTTTATTGAAGGTTATTATGGTAATCCTTGGTCTAATGCTGATCGAGCTGATTTAATGATGTTTGGTGGAGAATATAAGTGTAATCAATATATTTATGCTCCTAAAGATGATCCTAAGCATAATGGTCATTGGCGTGAACTTTATACGGAAAAAGAACTACAGGAAATTAGTAAATTAGCTGAAGCAGGTAATGTGAGTAAGTGTTATTATGTTTATGCTTTACATACATTTATGAATAATCCTATTCGTTTTGATAGTAATTATGAAGCAGATTTAAATATAATTAAAACGAAATTTGAACAATTAATGAAAGTAGGTGTTAAGCAATTTGCTATTTTAGCTGATGATGCTAATGCACCAAAAGAAGGATCATATGTTCGTTTGATGAGCGATTTAACAAAGTGGTTAGAAGAGAAAAAAGCAAGCTATGAAGGTTTAAAAACAGATACTATATTCTGTCCAAATGATTATATGGGCTGGGGTAATTCAGCCCAAATAAAAGGCTTAAAACAATTACCTGATTCGGTAAGTATTATTCAAACAGGTGGTCAAGTTTGGGGTCATGTCGGTCGAGATTTTAATGATGCTTTTTATCGTAATGTTGGTCGTCCGGCTTATATGTGGATTAACTGGCCATGTAGTGATAATACTAAAGACTCGCTAATTATGGGTGGTGCTGAAAAAGTACTACATGCTGGCGTTGATCCAAAGACTGTAGAAGGTATTGTTTTAAATCCAATGCAACAATCTGAGCCTAGTAAACAAGCTATTTTTACTAATGCTGACTATGCATGGCATATTTGGGAAAAAGATGCTTATTATAAACAAGTTTGGCAAGATTCATTTGCTTACGTTGATCATGGTACAGCTCAAAATACAGCTGCTTCAGATGCCTTGCGTGAAATGAGTAAACATATGATGAATTCAGCTAAGCTTTACAATGAAGAATCATTAGATTTGAAGAATAAATTAGCTGCTTTTAAGTTGAAATTAGAAGCAGGTAATAATGTTACATTACAAGCTAAAGAATTAATCAATGAATTCACAAAATTAAAAGCAGCTGCTGAAACATATAAAGCAAGTGGTCGTGAACGTTTGAAAAAACAAATTATTTATTGGCTCGATTGCTTTGAAGATACATCTACAGCAATTATGTATTATTTAAAAACAGCTATAAGTATCGATGCTAAACTTTCTAATAATGAAATATGGACACAGTTTGCAAAAGCTCAAGAATATAATAATAAATCAAAGACACATACATTTAATTATATTGATCATGATGAACATGCGGTTGTTGGTCGTAAGTACATAACACCATTTATGCACAGTTTAGATAGTATTCTTGCTACTAAAATGGAAAGTATTGTTGACCCAAGTAAGCAGATTATTAGTGTGATAAGTAATCGTGATGATATTCCAAGTGGAAATAAGAAGAATATTTTAGATAATAAAGAAAGTACAGAAATTATTTATAAAGATCCTGCTTCAATTGCTAAGGGAACATATATTGGTATTTTGTATACCAATCCAATAGATATTGAAAATGTTACTTTTAAATTAGGTCGTAATGGTAATTTACGTGATACTTTTGCCAAAGCAAAAGTTGAATATAGCAAAGATGGACAAAATTGGTTAGCATTAGAAAAAGAATATGATCAACCAGAAAAAATAGTTTTACGTGATTTAAAGCTAAAAAATGTTAAAGGAATACGAGTTATTGCTAGCCAAGAAAAGAATAATACTTGGTTAGGTATACGTGATATTATTGTTAATCAACAAGAGGAAGAAGTGGATAAAGCAACAATTACTTTAAATAAAGTAGAAGTGAAAGCACAATCATTAGCTAATATAAATGATGGTGATGATAGTACTTATGCTCACTTTGCTGAACATCCATATAAACAAGGTGATAAAGGTGATTATATACCAGTTGATGCAACAGTTACTTTAAATTTTAATAAAGAAAAAGAACTGACAAATATTCATTTTGTACAAGATTCTGGTACAGATAAGATTAAACAGTTTGTCTTTGAATATAGTGTAGATGGTAATAACTGGCAACTTATTAAAAAATATGAAAATGGTGAAAGTAAAATTGATTTAGATTTACAAGCCCAAAAAATTAAAGCAAAAGCAATACGTGTTCGTAATACTGCTTTAAATATGCAAGCAGACGGTAAGAGTGGTTATTGGTGGAAATTATATGAATTTACTGAAGGTCAAAAAGTACAAACTAATTTATCACCAAGAGTTATACATACAAATAGATGGACTGTTTATCGTGGTAAAGATGCCGATTTATTAGATAATAATGAAAATACAGCTTTAGATTTTAATGCTCAACCAACTATTCAAGCAGGTGATTATATTGGTCTTGATCTTGGTAAAGTTATCCAAGTTGGTAAGGTACATATTGTTGTTGGTGGTAATAGAAGTGCAGGTGATAAATTTGATAAATATGCTTTAGAATATTCTGAAGATAATCAAATTTGGAAAACATATAAAACTTATAATGGTAAACCAAATCAAAAAGATTATATTGATGAAGATTTAAATGGTATTAAAGCTCGTTATGTACGCCTTGTGAATCAAGCTTCTAAACCAGTATGGGTTATCTTTTCTGATTTTATTGTTAAAGAATATAATGCTGATGGTGATTATAGTAAAAAAGGTGTCTTCACTAATACTAAACTTGATTTAAAAGCAGATGTTAAATTGGCAATAGCAACATTAAAGAAAGTTGAAAATATTACATTACAAAAAGATGAGTATATTGGTCTTGATTTATCGCGAATCAAAGATATTCGTAAAGTTATAGCTCTTTATAATAATAAAGAATTAAGTATAGAATATTCATTAAATGATTATGATTGGCAAAAATTAGATTTAAATAAAGCATTTAATGCTCGTTATATAAGAATTATTAATAAGACAGCTAAGGAACAAAAAGTAAGTATCAATAAATTTTCAATTGAAAGTTATGAAGTAAAAGAGCCATCACTTAAAGAGTCAACTATTGGTATTAATTCATCATGGGGTGTAAGTGAAGATTCAAGATATAATAAAGCAGCCTTTGATGGTGATGTAGATACAACAACTGAATTTGCTGATTTTGTAACTAAAGGTCAATATATTACTTATGATTTAGGACAAATGCGAACAATTCGCAAGTTAGAATTATTTGCTCAAGATAGTGCTGTTAATTATATTCGGGATGCAGATATCTTTATTTCAGAAAATGGTAAAGATTATCAAAAAGTAATGAGTATTGGTGATGGTAAAGAAAATACTAATGATGCACATGTTAAATGTATTGATTCAGATGCTGGTTACAAAGCTTCCTCAAAATATCCAAATAAAGTTTCTATTAGTGCTAATATTAGTCCGACAAAAGCTCGCTATTTGAAGATTGTAATGACAGCTGATGCAAGGACAAGAGCGGTATTATTTAATGAAATTATGATTAATGATGGTGAATATGTACCAATGATTAATGATCCGACTTTTAATAGTAATGTAGTTGAAAAACGAGGTCATAATCCACAAAAAATGTTTGATGGTAATTTAACAACATCATATCTTCCAGATACTGATAAAGCAGGATCAATAACTTATACTTTATCAGAAAAATTACAAGTTAAACGATTTAATATTGTCCAAAAAAGTAATATTTCTAATGCACTTGTAGAAGTTGAAGTGGAAGAGCATAACCAACGTCATTTTGTACCAATTGGTAGATTAAGTTCATCACTTAATGAATTATATGTTCCATATGATCGCGTATTTAATTTACGTATTTCTTGGTTAGATAAAAAAGTACCAGAAATCAGTGAGATTGTACAATTATCAGATCGTAAATATGGCATGAACAAAGATGTTCTTAAAAAATATTTAGATGAGCTTAATGTTATACAAGAAGATTATACAGAGGATTCTTACAATTATTTTAAAAACGTAAAAGATGCAGCATATGCAGCAGTTAATAGTGATCATGATATTGAACAAAATTATCTGAAAGTACGTGATGCATACAATAGTTTGAAACATAAAACGGCGACTCTTTTATCTGTACATGGTGAAAAATATATTTTAAAGACAGGTGTTGATTTCATTATGCGTTCTAGTTCAAAGATTGAAAATTTTATTAAATTATTAGTTGATGATAAAGAAGTAGATCGTCAGAATTATACACTTAAGTCAGGTTCTACTATTGTTAGTTTAAAAGCTAGCTATTTAAATACTCTAGGTGTTGGTAAACATACCGTAACTATTGTTAGTAAAGATGGTAATGTTAGTGCAAGTGTGGAAATATTAGCTAATAATCAACCTAATCCAAATCCTCGTGTTGAGCCTAATCCAAGTTCAAATAATCATGATAATAGTCATGTAAGTACTAATCATCGTTTAAATAATAATCATCAAACAGATCGTGAACAAGTAGCTAATACTTCGGATAAGATTAATTTATATTTATATGCTTCAATATTGGCAACAACAATAGCTCTTGTTATGATCAGTCTTAAAAAAAGAAAAATAAGTAGAAATTAAGGCTAATATTTAGAAAAAACTTTTAGAATGATGCATTATACAAAAGTGATTAACAGTTATAACGGTTAATCACTTTTTATATTTAATATGCATATTAAAATTGTATATAAAAATAGTATTTATTTAAAAAAATAATATGGCTATAAAATATTTCTTATATATGAATAGATAAAAATAAACTATCTATCATGATAGTTCCATAATTTTAGCATAATAAAAGCGCGTGATGAGAATCGAACTCACGTATGCAGCTTGGAAGGCTGCCGTTCTACCATTGAACTACACGCGCAAAAAAAGAAAGATGACTCGGAAGGGACTCGAACCCTCGACCCACTGATTAAAAGTCAGTTGCTCTACCGTCTGAGCTACCGAGTCGTATGACAAATAATGGCTGGGGCAGCGAGATTCGAACTCACGCATGAGGGAGTCAAAGTCCCTTGCCTTACCGCTTGGCTATACCCCAATCATAAACAAACAATAGCACTAAAATAAATGGTGGAGGCGGGTGGTTTCGAACCACCGAACCCAGAGGGAGCAGATTTACAGTCTGCCGCGTTTAGCCACTTCGCTACGCCTCCATCCATGGTGCCGACTATAGGAATCGAACCTACAACCTATTGATTACAAATCAATTGCTCTGCCAATTGAGCCAAGTCGGCATACTCGAAAAAAATGGTGGAGGTTAACGGGCTCGAACCGCTGACCCTCTGCTTGTAAGGCAGATGCTCTCCCAACTGAGCTAAACCTCCACTTGGCTTTAACGCTTTGCTATATTAACATGTCGTAAAATTATCGTCAATGTTTTTTAGAAAATTTATTAAGAAAAAGTTCTTTTTTAGATATAAATATTTAAAATTGAAAGTTCAGTATGTATTTTTAATATAAAATTTAAATTATTAGTGTGTGAAAAATAATAAATGTTAATTTTTGGTTAGGATATTAAAAAGACATCTTTTCGATGTCTTTTTAAATGCCGTAAACATATATTGTAAGTGATGATCCTTTTGAGATACTTTGTCCAATTACATTATTACCTGATGAATCTAATACTTGTTGTACTTTGCCCCATTTTGTTGCATCAAGAGTTGCCGTATTAGCAAAATTAAGTTTTATATTATTTGCTTTTGCCCAAATCGTATAATCATTTGGATTACTTGATGATGGTACCATAACTTTTTCTTTTGGAGTAGTAAAATTAACACATATTTCTGGTGAATTCATATTCATTTTCTCATATCCATAATAACCACATACATCAGTTGAAGTATTAGGTTTTAAGCCTTCTATTTTTTGCTTGATGCTTGGATTAGGTGATTGAATTTCGGTAATATTTTGTCCATTCTGACTGATTCTTGCTTTATAAACAATTGGACCTGTTAAGTGATGAATAGAAAGCAAATCAGATTCAGTTACTTGTAAAGCATTTGCGTCAGGATATGGTGCCCAATTGAAGCTAATAGTATTATCAGAATTATATCCGGAACTGAAATTAGATATGTTTGAAATAGGATTAACTAATTGATCAGCAGTTTTTAATTCACTGAATTCTTGGCGAATATAACCAGTTGCGATTAGTTCTTTAGGAGTATGTTCACTTGGAGCAACATATGGGAAAATACCTCTAATAAATTTAATTTCTTTAACATCATTAGGCTTAGCTATAGGAGCAGGATCACCTTTACGATGTAAGACATCTAATAATTTAGAATTGATGTGACCAGGGATATTCTGCATCGTAATGTTATTTGTGATATATGACAATTTATCCTTGGCAGCTGAACTGAATCCCATCCAAACAACAGATGTATATTGACTTGTTTCAGCAACCATCCATTTTTCTTTTTGACCAAATTTAGGAATACCATATTGTACACCATCTGTTCCCCAGTCAGTTGTTCCTGTTTTAGCATATACTGGATATTTACGTTTTAAAATCTGCAAGAAGTTTTCAACATCAGATGATGAAACATTGGTTTCTAAAAGATATGCCATCATAAATGCTGAAGCAGATGAAAGAACTTTCTCTTTTGCAAAATTAGCTTTGTAGTCAGCTTGATTATGGTTACGATAATGGATTGATTTAATAACATGTGGCTTAATATAATGCCCACCATTCATGATAATACCATGAGCAGCAGCTAATTGTTCAGCTGTAACAGTCATTGAACCACCACCAATAGAATAGCTGATATCAATATTTTCTTTTTTAAAGCCATCAAAATGTAAACTTTTGATTAAATAGTCTTGTACTCTTTTCATGCCTGATTTATCAATAACACTTTGTAAAGATTGAATAGCTGGTGTATTTAATGACCAGTTTAATGCTTTTTTCAAATTAACCCGTCCAAAGTATTGACCATCAGCATTACGATATGTCCAATTACCATAGCTTATAGGCTTATCAATTAGTTCATGGCTTGTTGACCAGCCAAGATCTTCAAAGGCTAGTGCATAATCAAGCACAGGTTTAATTGTTGAACCTGGTTGATTATATTGTTGGGTCGCACGATTTAATAATTGTGAACCACCATTGCGCCAATTACGACCACCACCGATTGCTACAATTTCACCACTTTGATTATCAATTGATATACCAGCTACTTCTAAACGATCGTGTAATTTAATTCCTTGTTCTTCGTTATTTTGAATTCTTTCATATAGAGCTTGTGTTTCTTGATCTAAAGCAGTATGAATTTCCATAGCTACACTAAGTGGATCTTGACCTGTAACTTCTTGTGCTTCTTTAATAGCTTTATCAATATAAGCTTGATTGTTATTACCAGTTGGCAAAGTACTTTTAGCATCAATTAATAAATCTTCAACTTTAACTTTTTTAGCTAATGCACATTCACTTTCACTGATATAACCATGATATGCCATTAAATCAAGTACGGTATTTCGACGATTAGTTGCTTTGTCAAGGAAATTATGTGGATCATATGCATAAGGAGCATTAACGATACCAGCTAATAAAGCTGATTCAGAAGTAGTTAAATTTTTAGCGTCTTTACCAAAATATTGTTGAGCTGCTTTTTGTAGACCACGAATATTTCCAATGCCACCAAAATTCATTTTATTGATATACATCGTAAAGATATCTTTTTTATTTGTTTCTTTTTCTAGTTTTAAAGATAGAGCAATTTGTTGTAACTTATAGTCAATAGTTTGAGTATAGTTTTTACCTGTTGTATCATTTACAAAATAAGTTAATTTAATTAATTGCATGGTAAATGTAGAACCACCTTGCATGTTACCATGTAAAACAGTTTCAATAATTGATTTTGTAAAACGAGGAACATCAAAGCCATGGTGACTAAAAAAACGTGAATCTTCAACTGATAAGAAAGCATCAACTAATGAAGTAGGAATTTGATCATAGGTAATATTTTCTCGTAATTGGTTACCAATATCAGCAATTTGTTTGCCATCACGATCATATATCAATGTACTTTGATTGGTGATAAAATCATCAAGTTTAAATTTAGGTGCTTTAGCAATGGAAGCTGAAATCATTGTCATCCCAAAAGTAGCAATGACAACTTCAATAGCTAAGAAAACAATCATCAGGGTATTAGCTATTTTTAACCCATGATAATGCCGTTTACCGGATATTTTATGTTTAAATGGTTTTTGTAATTTCACAAGCTTACCTCTTTTCAAAATATAGTTTATCAATAATATCTAAGTAATTTACCGGGTTCATGTAATTTCCCGATATTAAATAGGCATTTTCATGAAACCATGTATACGGGACTGAAGAACGGGTTGATATTTGATAAAAGTGTATCATTTTTTCGGCAGGTACTAAATATGTTTTTTCTAATTTTGTCATTCTAATAATTAAAAAGCCAATACCACCATGATAAAGAATTTCTTTTAAATGTTTAATCTGATGAGCATGTATTAATTTAAGAGGAAAAGATGTCATATTTTTACTTTCTTTAGCCTCAAAATCAATATATCGACCACGATAAACACCATTATAGTCAGTTGTCGAAGCTTGGCGAAAATAAGCTTCTGTAATTCTTGCTAACGATCGTTTAGGATAATCAACTTTAACGATTTGAATAGGCGTTGGCTTTTTATGAATGACGGCAATTTTATTTGCAAGATAATATACATTACTTTTATTTATATCGTCTTCAAGAATCATACCCCGATTAGCACATGAATCAAGTGATGATAAATGAGAATTTATTTTTTTGCCATTTGGATAATTAATCATATCAACTCTATTATACAAAATTTTTTAATTGAATTTAATCATTGGTAAAAGTATAATTAAGAGGCTTAGGAGAGTGTGTATGGCAAGTCTATTCAATTTAGATCCAATGGCAATTTTAGAAAAACGCTTTGATGTTGACTTTCAAGGTTATAATGCCGATCAAGTAGATGGTTTTTTTGATTTAGTTATTAAAGATTATCAAACTTATGATCGTCTTTTAAAAGAATTGGAAGAAAAAATAAAAGATTTAGAGAAAACCAATGCATCTTTAAGTGCTAAGCAAATTGAACTGGAAAGTCGTTTACAAGTACAACAATCTTCAGAAGATAATTTACCATCAGGTATGGCTAATGTTGATATTTTGAAACGTTTATCCCGTTTAGAACAAGCTGTTTTTCGAAAATAGAAAAATGTATACAGAAGGCAGTCGCTACATATGTAGAGGAAAGTCCATGCTCACATCATCTGTGATGATGATCGTGTTTGTGCTGATTGAAAAGATAAAATCAGGTATCGTAAGATAACGGCGGAGCAAAAAAATCTAAGGATAAGTCTATGATTTGAGCCCTTAAGGTGACACAGTGACGAAGTCATAAAAGAAATTTTATGAGTGGAACGAGTTAAACCCCGCAAGTGAGAAACCCAAATATGGTAGGGGAATTTTCAACTTTGAAGCAGAAAAAGAAGAAGAGTAGAAATACAGATAAATGGCTGCATCGGTAACGAGACAGAACATGGCTTATGCATGTATACAAAAAAGAGGGGTTACCACCTCTTTTTATTTTTTGCAATAAATGCTTTAAATATTTTAATAGATTGTTAAAATTAAAGGGTAATACGTTTATTCTTAATAGACTTTAAAAGGAGTGTTATGAATTTACCAAATCGTTTGACTTTATTTCGCATTATTTTAATTCCGGTAATAGTTGGTATTTATTTATTTCCATATGCCGGTTTTGGTTTATCAATTCCAGTATTAACGATAGGTACAGTTGAAGTTAGTTATATTAATTTAATTGCTTTAGTTATTTATATCTTAGCAGCTTTAACGGATTTTATTGATGGACATTATGCACGAAAGCATAATATGGTTACTACTTTCGGTAAATTTGCTGATCCTATTGCCGATAAATTATTAACAACAACGATGTTTTTATTATTTATATCACGTGGTATTATACCGCTTATTCCTGTTATTTTAATGATTGCTCGGGATACAGTAGTAGATGGTGCTAGAATGATTGCTGCAAATAATGGTAAAGTTGTTGCTGCTGGTATGATGGGTAAATTAAAGACAGTTTTACAAATGATAACGGTTGCTTTAATACTTTTAAATAATCTTCCCTTTGAATTTGTAAATATACCAGCACATATGATCCTATTGTGGTTTGCATCTTTTGTATCTGTTTTATCTGGTATCCAATATTTAAATCAGTTAAAAGATGATATTTTAGAAACAAAATAGGGAAATGAAATTTATTTGGTAATATTTTAGTTAGGAGGCAGAAATGGCAGAAAAAAAGAGTGCAAATAATGAAAATAAAAAAGATACTTTGTTACAAGAAGCACTTAAAACAATAGAAAAAGAATATGGTAAAGGTTCGATTATGCGGCTTGGTGATCGGGCAGATGTTTCAATTGATGCTATTCCTACCGGATCTTTAGCTCTTGATAAAGCACTAGGAATAGGTGGTTATCCCAAAGGTCGCATTATTGAAATATATGGTCCGGAGTCATCAGGTAAAACAACATTAGCATTACATGCTATTGCTCAATGTCAAAAGCAAGGTGGCTGTTGTGCCTTTATTGATGCTGAAAATGCGATTGATCCACAATATGCTGCTAAGTTAGGAGTTGATATTGATAAGTTAATTCTTTCACAGCCGGATTCAGGTGAACAAGCACTGGAAATTACTGAAATTTTAATTAAATCAGGGGCAGTTGATTTGGTGGTTATTGATTCTGTAGCAGCTTTAGTTCCCCAAGCTGAATTGGATGGTGAAATGGGTGATTCTTCAGTTGGCTTACAAGCACGCTTGATGTCGAAAGCAATGCGTAAATTAGCAGGAGCAATGAATCGTTCTAATACAACAGCTATTTTTATCAACCAATTACGTGAAAAAGTTGGTATTCTCTATGGTAGTCCAGAAACAACACCAGGAGGTCGGGCTTTAAAATTTTATTCTTCTGTTCGTTTAGATGTACGTAAAGGGGAAGCATTAAAGAGTGATAATGAAGTGGTTGGATCGGCAACCAAGATTAAAGTAGTTAAAAATAAAGTTGCACCACCATTTAAAGTTGCTATTGTGAATATGTTTTTTGGAGAAGGTATATCACACATGGATGAAATTATTAATTTAGCTATTGAATATAATATTATTGATAAAGCCGGAGCTTGGTTTTCATATAATGGTGAAAGAATCGGCCAAGGTTTTCAATCGGTTCGAGCTTTTTTAAAAAATAATCCGGAAATGGATCAAAAAATTAGTGCACAAGTAAAAGAAAAATTATTTGTTAAAACACAAGAATAACAGGTAGAATATGATTATTCTACTTGTTTTTAGAAGGTAAAGTTTATGAAATTAGTTGATTTATTAGATATTAAAAAGCAGTTATATTTATCTATTGATGGTGATATAAGTAATATTGAAATAGCTTCTTTGAGTCAAGATTCACGAAATATTGGTGAAAAATGTTTATTCTTTTGTGTTAGTGGTAAACAAGTTGATGGTCATATATTTGCTAAAAAAGCACAAGATAAGGGAGCTGTTTGTGTTGTTGCCGAAAAGAAAATAGTGCTTGATGTACCCGTTATATACGTTAATTCAGTAGTCAAAACAATGGCTTTTTTAGCTATGCGTTTTTATCATAATCCAAGTTTCGCTTTGCCAATTGTAGCGGTAACAGGTACGAATGGTAAAACAACTACAACTTATTTAGTTCGTTATTTATTACAAACATTGCATGGTTCATGTGGCATGATCGGAACTAATGGTATTTGGTATAATCATGAACATATTTATTCACCAAATACAACTCCCGATGCTTTAACGATGCAAAAATATCTAAGAAAAATGGTTGATGATGGGCAAAAATTTTGTGCTGCGGAAGTTTCTTCTCATGCTTTAGTTATGGGCAGAGTTAAAAATATTTCTTTTCAAGTTGCCGTATTTACCAATTTAACACATGAGCATTTAGAAACACATCATACAATGAGTGAATATTGTATGGCTAAAAGTTTACTTTTTGCACAATTAGGTAGTGGTAATGAAAATAAAGTGGCTATTTTAAATAAAGACGATCACTATGCATCAATTATTGCTAATCGTTGTAATGCTAATATTTGGTATTATAGTACAAAAGATAAAAGGGCAAATTTTTATGCTAAAGATATTATTTATTCAGTTGATAAGACTATTTTTACATTAGTTTTTCAAAATAAAGAATATCAGGTTGAAATTCCTCTCATAGGAGAATTTAATGTTGCTAATACTTTAGCTGCTTTAGCTGCTTATTATGCACTACAAAGAAATCTTGATGAAGCAATTGCCATATTACCGCAATTTCCTGGTGTTGCTGGACGAATGGAAAAAGTAGAAAATAATTTAGGCATAAATGCGATTGTTGATTTTGCCCATACACCAGATGGTTTAAAAAAAGCAATGCAAGCATTAAGAAGAATTAAACATAAACGTATTATAACAATGATAGGTCATGATGGAGGAAATCGTGATCCTTCCATTCGGTCTAGTTTAGGAAGAATTGCATTAGAACATTCAGATTATGTTATTTTTACATCAGAGAATCCTCGTAATGAAGATCCTTTGAAAATTATGCAGGCAATGGTTGCAGATACCCAAAAACAAAATTATGAATTTATTGTTGATCGCAAAGAAGCTATTTTTAAAGTTGTTTCATTAGCACATAAAGGTGATATTTTGTTTTTTACTGGTAAAGGATATGAAGCTTATCAATTGATTAATGATCAAAAAATACCTTTTAATGAAGTACAATATGTGAAGGAAGCACTTATGCAAAAAGAACATGCTGAAATGGCAAAATAATATTCTGACCCTAATTTTTGTTTTTACCGAAGGGTTAGTTATGCAACATATTTATCAACAATCATTAAAAAAAGTATTTTTCTTTGCTATTATTTCATTATTTAATTTAATCCTAATTTCTTTTTTAAAGAAATATATTCATAAGCCTCGACCTATTTTGCAAGCGAAAAATAATGCTTGGCCATCACGTCATAGTTATGCGGCGTTTTATATATATGCATCAGCTATTAATTATTTACCACCTTACTTTATACTATTAGCTTTTTATTTAGCATATTTGCGAATTAAACTATTTGCTCATGATCTAAATGATGTTCTTGCAGGCAGTATCATAGGATTTATTTTGGGGCTTAGTGTGCATTGTATTGTAGATTATCTATTTTAACCCTATAATAAAGGAGACGAATTTATTTATCCGTCCAACAAAGAAGGAGAAAAACATGGATTTAGGATTAAAATTATTCTTTGTCGGATTAGGTGGTTTAATAATCGGTGTCGTCGTGATGTTGATCGTCAATTCGATGGGTATTTCGAAAGCGAAAGCACATGCTGAGCAAATTGTCAAAGAGGCTGAAAATAAAGCACAAAATATTTTTAAACAAGCAACTTTAGAAGGCAAAGAAAAGGCTTATGAATTACAATTAAACGCGGAAAAAGAAGCACAGAAAAAACAGGAACAACTCATTCAACGAGAAAATAAATTATTGAGAAAAGAGGATGCGTTGCGTTTTAAAGAGAGTGAAATTCAATCTAATCAGAAAAAATGGGATGATAAGAATCGCTCAGCCGATGAAAAAATAGCTAATCTGCAAAAAAAAGAAGAAGATATTGAAAAACAAAAAGAAGTACTAGCTACTAAAGAAGATACACTTGATCAGAAAATAGCTCAAGAAGGACAAATTTTAGAGCAACTTTCACAAATGAGTCAAGAAGAAGCAAAAAAAGAATTAATGACACGGGTTGAGGAACAAAGTGAACGTGAAATTGGAACATACTTACGAGAGAAGACAGAAGAAGCAGAATATCGTGCTCAAGAAGAAGCGCGTAATATAATTGCTACTGCAATTCATCGTTATGCTCAAGATGAAGTAATTGAAAGAACAGTAAGTACAGTTACTTTACCAAATGAAGATATGAAAGGTCGTATTATCGGTCGTGAAGGACGTAATATTCGGGCACTTGAACAAGCAACAGGGGTTGATGTGATTATTGATGATACACCAGATATTATTACCTTATCTTGTTTTAATCCAATTAGGCGTGAAATAGCTCGCCAATCATTAGAAATATTATTAAAAGATGGGCGTATTCAGCCAGGTCGTATTGAAGAAGTGGTTGAAAAAGTAAAAGCTGAAATGGAAGATAATATCTTTAAAATTGGTAATGAAGCAGTTTATCGATTGGGTGTCGGTAAAATGAATCGGGAATTAATTAAGTTAGTAGGACGGATGCGTTTTCGTTATAGTTATGGTCAAAATGGTTTAGCTCATTCTGAAGAAGTGGCTTATTTTGCTGGTATGATGGCAGCAGAGTTGGGACTGAATCAAGTTTTAGCTAAACGGGCTGGTTTGTTACATGATATTGGTAAAGCACTAGACTTTGAACAAGAAGGAACACATGTCGAATTAGGTGCTAAAGTCGCTCGCAAGTATGGTGAGCATGAGATTGTTATTAATTCTATTGAATCACATCATGGTGATGTTGCTCCAACAGATATTATTGCTGTTTTAGTAGCGGCAGCTGATACTTTGAGTGCTGCTCGTCCGGGTGCACGTTATGAATCGGTTGAAGGTTACATTACTCGTTTAGAAAACTTAGAGAAGATAGCCATAAGCCATAAAGGTGTTGAAAAAGCATATGCCATTCAAGCTGGTCGGGAATTGCGGGTTATGGTTCAACCAGAAGTTATTAATGATGTAGCAATGGTTAAAGTAGCTCATGACATTAAAGAACAAATTGAAAATGAATTAACTTATCCAGGACAAATAAAAGTTACATTAATTCGTGAAGTTCGAGCACAAGAATTAGCAAAATAGGATGTAAGTCCTATTTTTTTGCTATAATAAAACTTATGAAAAAACATGATTATTTAATGCCTGATTTAAAATTGGAGAAAAAAAGAACAGCTAAAAAAGATAATGAAACACATTATCGTGATTTTCAAATGAGTTTAGAAGCAACTAAATTAGGTCAACAGAAAAAATATTATATACGAACTTATGGTTGCCAAGCTAATGTTCGTGATGGTGAGTCTATTTCTGGTATTCTAGAAATGATGGGTTTTAAGCATAGTGATAAACCTGAAACAGCAGATATATTGATCTTTAATACTTGTGCTATTCGCAGAGCAGCAGAAGATAAAGTGTTTTCCGAAATTGGTAATTTAAAATATTTAAAGAAAGAAAAACCAGAGACGATATTTGCTTTATGTGGATGTATGGCTCAAGAAAAAGCTGCCGTTGAAGAATTACTTAAAAAACATCCCCAGATGGATTTAATTTTTGGGACACACAATTTACATCGTTTACCTAGCTTATTGAATGAAGTAATGGCTGATAAAGTACAAAAAGTAGAAGTTTTTTCCCAAGAAGGTGAAGTTGTTGAATCATTGCCTGTTAAGCGTTCGATGCAAGCCAAAGGATTTGTAAATATAATGTATGGTTGTGATAAATTTTGTACTTATTGTATTGTTCCTTATACACGTGGTAAAGAACGTTCCCGAAGAGAAGAAGATATTTTAAAAGAAGTAATTGAATTAAAGAACAGTGGTCGCAAAGAAGTTGTTTTATTAGGTCAGAATGTAAATGCTTATGGAAAAGATTTACATCTTGAAGATGGTTTTACATCATTATTAAGAGCTGTAAGTGATACAGGTATTGAAAGAATTCGTTTTTATACTTCTCATCCTCGTGATTATAGTGCAAGCTTAATAGACTTAATGGCAGAACGTAAAAATATCATGCCTTTTTTACATTTGCCTGTACAATCAGGTTCAAATGATATTTTAAGACGGATGGCTCGGGGATATACAGTTGAACATTATATTTCTTTATATGATGAAATGATTAAGAAAGTGCCTAATATTTGTTTTACAACAGATATTATTGTTGGCTTTCCAGGTGAAAGTGATACTGATTTTGCAGCAACGATGAAGCTTGTCAAACATTGTCAATATGATATGGCATATACTTTCATTTATTCACCACGTGTTGGTACACCAGCTGCCAGTATGCATGATGATATACCTCTTGAGGTGAAGAAGAAACGTTTGCAGATGTTAAATGAATATTTAAAAAATATTGCTAATGAAAAAAATAAATGCTTTCAAAATAAAGTTGTGAAAGTGTTATGTGAAGGTATGTCAAAGAAAAATGATAGAATGTATGCAGGATATACAGAAGAAAATAAATTAGTTAATTTTTCGTGTTCTTATAATTGCTTAGATCAAATTGTGGAAGTAAAGATTAAAGAGACACATGCCTATACTTTACAAGGTATAGCATTGGAAAAATAAAGTGTATATTTTATAATAAATAAAAGGAGATTCATGGAAAAAAATATGAATAATATAGTGCGTTTATTTGCACTTGGTGGTCTTGATGAAGATGGCAAGAACCTTTATGTTGTAGAAAATAATAATGATATTTTTGTTTTGGAGTGTGGCTTACGTTATCCGATAAGTGGTGATACTTTAGGTATTGAAATGATTGTACCTGATATGAGCTATTTAGTGGAAAATAAAGAAAGAATTAAAGGTGTTTTCTTGACGCATGGTCATGATGATGTGATGGGTGGTTTGTTATATTTATTAAAACAAATTCCAGAAGTACCTATTTATACGGCTCCTTTAACCGCTTTAATGATTGATCGAAAATTAAAGAAAGAAGGAATAGGAAAGATTAATCTTCATCGTATTCGTCGTAATGCAAAATTTAAAGTTGGTAATACACATATTCGTACTTTTGGCACAATGCAATCCATTGCAGATGGTTTTGGAATGGCTATTAAAACAGAAAAGGGATATGTTGTTTATAGCTCTGAATTTATTGTTGATTATGATACACGGCGACCAAGTTTTGTCTTTGATATAACAGCTATTACGGATATTGCTAAAGAAGGCGTTTTAGCTTTACTTTGTGAATCAGTAGCAGCAACAAGAGAAGGTAATTCAACACCATATCATCGTTTAGTAAATATTTTAGAACCTATTTTTGAAGAAGCAAAACAACGTATTTTAATTACTGTTTTTAATCAAAATTTATATCGGGTTATTGAAATTATTGAATTAGCAAATAAGTATAATCGAAAAGTCTTTATTTATGATGAGGGTCTAAGAAATTTAATGGCTGATATGGCTAAATTAGGTTATTATCATATTCCTGCCGGTTTAGAAATAACCAGTGCTAAATTTAAAAATGATGATGATAATGTGGTTGTTATATTGGGTGGAACAGGTGATTCAATATTTCAAAAAGCTCATCGTATTGCTAATAAGGAAGATGAAATTATTGAATTAAGACATAGTGATACAGTTATTGTTGCTTCACCAGCTGTGCCTGGTACGGAAAGACAAGAAGCAGCAATGGAAAATGACTTATATAAAGAAGCCGATCATGTTTTAACTGTTGATGCTAAAAGAAGTTATTCAATGCATGCTTCTATTGAAGATTTAAAGATGATGATTTATTTGATGAATCCAAAATATTATGTACCGGTAAAAGGTGAATATCGGCAATTAATTGCTAATGCTAATATTGCCTTAAATATGGGTTATCAAGCAGATAAAATTATTGTATTAGCAAATGGTCAGGTAGCAATTTTTAAAGATGGTATCTTAGAGCGTAAATATGATTCAGTCAAAGCTGGTGATGTGATGGTTGATGGTAAAGATAGTCTTGATGCAGGTGGTATGGTACTTAAGGATCGAGATATTTTATCAACTGATGGTGTTATTGTGTTAGGAGTAGTTATGAATCATGCAACAAAAGAAATTATCGGTGGTCCTGATGTGCAAAGTAGAGGCGTTATTTACCTTAAAGATGCTGATTATATTATGAAAGAAGTTGGTAATATTCTGGAAAATACGATTAATACCATGGTGAAAGAAAAAAAATATGATAATTTAGAAGCTCGTAGTATTGCAAGAGAAAAAATTGCTCGCTATTTAGCTAAGGAAACAGGTAAAAAACCAATGATTTTACCGGCAATTGTTGAAATCAATATTAAAAGATAGGAGTTATTGTGGCACGAAAAGCAAAAATACAACAAGATAAAGAATTTAATCAACAAATGTCAAAAGTGATTATTATTTTAATTTTAGCTACTCTTTTAATTATAGCCATTATGAAATTAGGCATGGTAGGCACTTTTTTAAATCATTTATTTGTTTATATATTAGGATTTAGATTTAGTTTAATTATTGCTTTAATTATGCTTTATTTTGTTTTATCTTTTTTGATTAGACAAGGTGCAATTAAAAAGAAAAATCTTTCACCTTTATTGATATGGTCAGTTATAGTACTTATTTTTGAAACTTATAAAATAACACATATTGAACAAAATGGAGGGGATGTATTTAAGCAATTTTTAGCTGCCACAAATAGTTTTTTTACATTAGAACCATCTGTACCATCAGGAGGGGGATTGATTGGTTATAGTTTATATGCTATTTTATCAATTCTATTTGCTCGTACAGGTGTCTTTTTAGTCCTTATATTATTAGTTATTATTTCAATATTATTAATGACTGGAATAGATATTTATAAAAAAGCTTGGTGTTCTATTTATCATTTTTTTGTTTTACCAACAAAAGAAAAAGAACCGGTGGAAGAAGAAAAAGAAAAAAAAGAACCGCTTAATATTTGGCAGATGATTGATGAGCATAAAGAAGCAAAAATGAAAGATATAAGAGTAGATGATATAACTGAAGAAATGAATACTTTACCAGATGATCATCTTTCTCCTTTTGGCTTAGATATGGAGGAAACTCAAGAGCTTGATACAAATCTTAAGACAACTAATTTAACAGATGAAAAGTTAAGTGATTTACCTTTAAAAAAACAGTTTGCTGATCAAAAATTAAAAAATTATAAATTACCTAGTATAAGTTTATTAGATCCGCTTAGTAGCAAAGATAAAAACTTTGAGAATATTCATTCAGCAAAGGAAAAAGCCGAGACTTTAATCGCTATTTTACATAATTTTGATATTGATGCTCAATTAATAGATACACATATTGGACCATCAGTTACGCAATTTGAAATTAGACCTGATCCAAATGTTAAAGTATCTAAGATACTTAGTTTAGCAGATAATTTAAAAATGCAAATGGCAGCTAAAGATATTCGTATAGAAGCACCTATTCCAGGGCACAATGCTGTTGGTATTGAGATTCCAAATGTTAAAAGTAGTGTTGTTAAGATGCGAGAATTAGTACGTGATTTGCCAGCTGGGACAAAGCCTTTAATCTTTTTCTTAGGAAAAGATTTACTGGGAAATGCGGTTTATTGTGATTTAGCTAAAATGCCTCATTTGTTAATTGCTGGGGCAACAGGATCAGGTAAATCAGTATGTATGAATACGATTATTACATCATATTTATTACGAACAAGACCAGATGTTGTTAAATTATTATTGATTGATCCGAAAAAAGTAGAATTTACTCCTTATCGTGAAATACCACATTTAATTGGACCAGTTATTAATGATCCGAATAAAGCATCAAATGCTTTAAAAATAATGGTTGAGGAAATGGATCGACGTTATAATATGTTTGCTTCAATAGGTGTACGTAAACTGGAGGATTATAATAATTTAGTAAATAAGGAAAAAGAAAAGCATTTAAATGATGATAAAGCTATGGCTTCATCTTTGCCATATATTGTGATCATTGTTGATGAGCTAGCTGATTTAATGACGGTTGCTGGTAAGGATGTTGAAGCCTCAATTATGCGTATTACACAATTAGGTAGAGCAGCTGGTATTCATATGATTGTGGCAACTCAAAGACCTTCAGTTGATGTTATAACAGGTGTTATTAAAGCTAATATTCCGAGTCGTATTGCTTTTTCTGTTTCTTCAGCAATTGATTCACGCACTATTTTAGATCATCAAGGTGCAGAAAGATTATTAGGAAATGGTGATATGTTATATTTAGCGAATGGTTCAAATAGTATTCGTCGTGTACAAGGTATTTATGTTTCTGATGATGAAGTACATCGTTTAACAAAAGCCTGTTCTAATCAAGCTATGCCACTATATGATGATGCTTTTTTACGCTTAGATATGAATGATAATATGGCTGAGGGAGCAATTATGACAATGGAAGATGACCCTTTATTTAAAGAAGTAACGGACTATGTTATTGAAGCACAAAAAGCATCGACATCTCTTTTACAAAGAAGATTTGGTATTGGTTATAATCGAGCTGCTCGAATGATTGATGTTTTAGAAGATCATGGTGTAATTGGACCATCACGTGGATCAAGACCACGGGAAGTTTTAAAAAAAGCACAAGATAAGATTGAAAAAAGTAAGAATGAGTAATAGCCGTTAATAACGATTAAAATTGTAATTTTAAAAAGCATAAAAAACTTATTTAAGCGTAAATAAGTTTTTTTAGTTATTGATATGAGCTATATTTTTATTTTGCTTATGATTTCATTATAAGTGGTAAGATGAGAAAAATACTTATTCTCTTCATATTTAGCAAAGCAAGCAATAATTTTTGTGATATTTTCTTTCGTCAAACGATTGTTATTTATGATTAGTTTTTATTTGATATATATGGAAGTTAGATAATATTTTTAATTATCTTGTTTTTTGTTAATATAATATGGTATATTATTTAGCTGTAACTAACTTTAGTTTGATGTCTAAATTTTAGTCTAAAAGGAGATAAATATATGAGTTTAGGTGATGCTTTCATTTTGTTGGTAATTTTATGTGGTATTTTGTTTAGTGTTCATTTTATTTTGAAAAATGGTGTTGATGCATGTAATGGAGATTGTAATGGAAGCTGTCATAATTCTTGTAAATGGGCAGAAGACATAAATAGAGCACATCGTCATATTTTGTTGATTAAGAAGATCAAGTCTTTTTTTAGATAAGATATGTTATAAAAAGTAGGTTGTACAACAACCTACTTTTTATATTTAAGAAACTGTTCTTTGATTTTTTGAAAAGTAATATCACTTAAATCATGTTCAATTTTATGTGCATCACGATAAGCAATATCAGCCGGTACACCTAATTGTTTGAAATATTCAGTCAATGTTAAATTACGCTCATGTATTTTTTCGGCAATTTTTTTGCCTGGTTCTAAAAGAATAATTGAGCCATCATGATTCATTTTAATATATCCATTTTCACGCAATTTTTTCATTGCTACAGATACACTTGCTTTAGAATAATTAGTCTTTTCTGCTATATCGATAGAGTGACATATACCTTTATCCTCTTGAATAACTAATATAGCTAATAAATAATCTTCACCTGATTCGTATATCGACATTTTAACCCCTTTCCAACTTTATTATATAATACTGAATTTTAGAAAATAAACAATTAAATTGCTTCTCTATGTTTCCATTTAATAGTATCATTAAAAACGGATGAAGAAAATTTTATTTTATGGTTTAGAAAGTAAACAACTGGCAAAATATCAACATATAGCAGATAAATGGCAAGCATGTTTATTGAGAATTGGTGATGATAAACTTAAGATGAGAGTTAAAGATCTTTTTAGTTTGCTTGAAAATGATGATTGTGATTGTCAATATTTTAAAGAAAAATATCTTATCGTTGATGATTTTTTACGTGATGAATTAGAATTGTTTATGAATGACATAGATGATCATATGATTGTTATAACAAGAACAAAAGTTAATGATAACTGGTCTTTAGAACATCTTTTGCAAGAAAATTTAGATGAAAAAAATTTATTGGTAGAAATTGAGCGTTTAAATGATCTTTTAAAGCAAGCAAATAAACTAAATTTAGATATGTTTTCATCAAATAGAAAAAAACTAATCGAGCAAGAATTGATGAATGCTTATTTGCTATTGTATAGCCAAAGATATACAAGAGAACAAATTTGTCAACAACGTGAAAAATTAGCTAAAATTTTATAATAAGGAGCTTATATTATGTTACATATGGAAGTTAATGATATTTTAACAAAAGAGCGTTTAATTAACTCCTTTAAAGCATTAGGCATTACAGGTAGTCAAATTATAGAAGTGCATACTAAATTATCATCTTTTAATTGGGTGTTAGGGGGAGCAAGAACAATTGTTGATGCTTTACTTGAGCTTTGTCAAAATGGGGGAACTATTTTAATGCCTAGTCAAGTGGCTGAAAATAGTGAGCCTAGTGAATGGGAAAATCCAGCTATTACAGCACAATTATGGCAAGCAACAAGAAATGAAATACCTTTTTATGATGCCAATACTTCTTCTATATATGGCATGGGATCGGTAGTTGAAAATTTTAAACATCGAGATGGTGTTTTAAGTTCTAAACATCCAACTTTTTCTTATGCAGCATGGGGTAGATATGCTAAATTATTGGTTAATGGTCAATCATTACATTTTCCTTTAAGTGAAGAAAGTCCAACGGCACGTTTGTATGAATTACAAGGTTATATGCTTCTTTTAGGAACTGATTTTTCTACTTGTACAGCTTTGCATTTAGCTGAATATCGAGCTGATTGTCGGCCTATTGAAATTAAAGGAGCAATGATTAAAACAGAAAAAGGATCAAAATGGGAAAAATATTTAGATTTACAAATTGATAGTGAAGATTTTCTTAAAATAGAATCATTATTGCGTAAAAAAGGTCTTTTACGTGAAATATATATTGGCGGCGGAAAGATCCAATTATTTCCTGTTGTTGAAGCTGTAAATATAGCTACTACTTTTTTAGAAAATACAAGTGTATTAGAGCTTTATCGTTAAAACCAATGATGTTTTTTACAAGCATTTGTATATAGTTTAGTTATTATTTGTGCTTTTTCTTCATCTTCTTTTTGAAAATTATGTAAATAAGGTGAATCAATATCTAAGATTGCATAGCATTTATCATTCATCAAAATAGGTATACATAATTCACTACGAGAAGCAGAATCACAGGCAATATGGTCTTGTTCAGCAAGGACATCAGGTATATTGATTAATTTCTTTGTCCGATAACAACGACCACATATGCCTTTATCAAAAGATATATGAGTACATGCTATACGACCTTGAAAAGGACCTAATACAAGATTATTGTTTTTAACAAAATAAAATCCTAACCAGTTAATATTTTTAAATTCATGGTAACAAAAAGCAACAAGATTAGCACTTGCCGCAATAAAATCATTTTCTTGTAATAAATATTCTAATTGTTGATGAAATACATTCATGTATCTATTCTACAACATTTTAAGGAAAAAGTATTTTCGACATTTATTTATCTTTGTATTAAAATAAAGCAGTTAGTGAAAGGGTAAATAATGAATTTACATAGTAAAGATTTAGTTTATGTACAATCTTTTAAACATGATGGCTCATTACATCGAACATGGTGTAAAGCTTTTGTTTTAGAGTCAGATGATGAAAAAATTGTAGCCGTAACAGATCGGGCATGGGTTATTGAAGCAGACGGAAGAAAATGGATAACTAGAGAGCCAGCAGTATGTTTTTTTTATAAGCATAAGTGGTATAACATTATTTCAATGATTCGTCATAGTGGCATATATTATTACTGTAATTTAGCTTCACCTAGCTTATTTGATGGTGAAGCAATTAAAAATATTGATTATGATTTGGATGTTAAGTTATATCCCGATGGTAAGTATAGTATTTTAGATGAAGATGAGTATGCTCAACATGGTGAAATATATGTTTATTCAGATGAAGTAAAAAAAGTTGTTGAAGGCTCAATGCAAAAATTAATTCAAAGAATGATTGATAAACAAGATCCTTTTAATGAAGCTTGTATTAATCATTATTATCAATTATATTTAGAATTAAAAAGAGAAAAGAAATAAAGCGTTATATTTGATGTGACCCCAAAAAGTTAAACTTTTTGGGGTCACATCAATTTTATTTATCTTCTTTTTTTTCTTGTTTATTTAGTCTTTTTAGTTTTTCTCTATAAGAGAAGATACAGCCACAATAATCTTGCCGATAAATATGATATTTTTCAACTATTTCATTTGCTTTTTTAGCACCATCAGCTTTTTTGAAATCAGAAAAGAAATATTTTGTTTTAGTAAATTGTTTTTGCAGATGAGCACCTATTTGATTTATTTTTTGCGAGTTTTTTTGTCTTGAAAAAGTCATAACGGTAGTAAAATAATCAAAACCATGTTTTTCACCATAGCGAAAACATTCTATCAGCCTATCTTCATAACACATAAAACATCTTTTCCAACCTTCAGGATCATGAGCACGAGGTCGTAATTTATTAATAAATTCAATTTGTCGATAAGGTAATTCAATAATTTCAATTTCATCATGATATTTTTCATGAAGATAACGTTTAACTTCATTAAAACGTAAATGATATTCGCTTTCCGGATAAATATTCGAATTATTAAAAATGACACTGACATGAAAATGTTTTTTTAAAAAATCAATTGGCCAACAAGCACAAACAATGCAACAAACATGTAATAAAATACGTGCTTTTTTGGTTGGATATTCTTTTTCATATTGATCAATTTCTTTTAAAGAGGCCAAATAGTAATTAGTTTTATGCGAGTTACGAATATTATGAATATAGTCTAAATATTCTTGTTTTTCTTGTTCAGTCATTATCAATTAACATACAATCGCCAAAGGAGAAGAAACGATATTTTTCTTGCACGGCGTGTTGATAAACTTCTTTCGTTAATTCATAACCCATAAATGATGAAATCATCATTAATAAAGTTGATTTTGGTAGATGAAAATTAGTTAACATAACATCACAAGTATGCCATTGATAGCCTGGATAAATAAATAGAGATGTTTCACCATGACATGCTTTAAATTGTCCAAAGCGATTCCAAACAGATTCAATTGTGCGAACTGATGTTGTACCAATAGCAACAATTCGTTGTCCATTTTGTTTTGCTTGGTTCAGAATATGAGCTGTTTCTTCACTCATTTCATAGACTTCTGAATGCATAATATGTTCTGAAACATTCTCTGTATCCATGGGTTTAAAAGTTCCTAAACCAACATGTAAAGTTACTTCAACAATTGTAATTCCCTTATTTTTTAAAGCTTGATCTATTTCTTTAGTAAAGTGTAAACCAGCTGTTGGAGCAGCAGCTGAACCCTCAATTTTAGCATATACAGTTTGATATCTTTCAGGATCATTTAATTTTTGCTTGATATATGGTGGTAATGGGACTTGTCCTAGTTGTTCCAATATTTCATTGAAAATGCCATGATAGATCATTTTCATTTGTCTTAATCCTTTCTCACCGATAGCGATACATTTAGCTTTTAATTGACCATCACCAAAGGTAATAACTGTATTTAATTTGATGACTTTAGCATTACCCGCCAAACATTCCCAAATATCATTTTCTAATTGTTTTAGAAGTAGAAGCTCGACATGAGCATTAGTTTCTTCTTTTATGCCGAACAAACGTGCCGGTATAACTCGTGTATTATTACGAACAATAACATCACCTTTTTTTAAAATATCAACAATATCATAAAAATGCTTATCTTCATATTTATTTTGTTTAGGATGAATTAACATCATCCGTGAATCAGATCTTTTCTGTAAAGGACTTTGAGCAATTAATTCTTTAGGAAGTAAATAGTCAAAATCACTTGTTTTCCATTTTTTTTCCATTTAAAAACCTCTTTCATCAAATTTCATATTAGCTAATTTTTGATTCATAAAATCTAAATAACGATCTTCTTTAATTGCTTGTCGTGCATCTTCCATAAGTTGAATTAAAAAACGAATATTATGAATAGACATTAAACGTGTACCAAATCCTTCTTTTGTTTTAAATAAATGATGTAGATAAGCACGAGAATAGTTTTGACAACAGTAACAATTACATTCTTTATCTAAAGGATTAAAGTCTTCTTTATATTTAGATTTATGAATGTTAATACGTCCTTCACTCGTTAATAAAGTACCATGACGAGCAATACGAGTTGGTAAGACACAATCACACATATCAATATTACGTAAGATAGCTTGTAAAAGATCATTGACAGCTCCTACTCCCATAAGATAACGTGGCTTATGAAAAGGTAGATATTTTACGGAATAATCAATCATGCGTAACATTGTTTCTTTATTTTCACCTACCGAAGTTCCACCAATAGCATAGCCAGGAAAATCCATGTCTACTAATTTTTCGGCACAATAGCGTCTTAAGTCTTCATTATCACCGCCTTGTACAATACCAAATAGAGCTTGTTCTTCTGGTCTTTGATGGGCTTCTTTACCACGCTTTGCCCAACGTAAAGTTCTTTCCATTGATTTTTTAGCATAATCATAGCTTGCTGGATAAGGAATGCATTCATCAAAAGACATCATTATATCAGCTCCGATTTTATTTTGAATTTGGATAGCTTTTTCAGGTGATAAAAATAATGCGTCACCATTAAATATATTTTTAAAATAGACACCTTCTTCACAAATTTTACGTGTTTTAGAAAGTGAAAACACTTGAAAGCCACCCGAATCAGTTAACATTGGTCCTTTATAATTCATAAATTTTTGGACCCCACCTGCTTTTTGAACAATATCTTCACCAGGTCTTAACCATAAATGATATGTATTTGCTAAAACAACCCCAGCTTTAAGATCATAAAGTTCCTCTGGGGATATAAATTTAACACTTGCTAATGTTCCTACGGGCATAAACATCGGTGTTTCAACATCACCATGAGGGGTATGTAAAATACCAGTACGGGCACCGGATTGTTTACAGATATGGGTAATTTCATAAGTGATCGGATTCTTCATATTTCCTCTTTTCTAATTAAGTATTATAACAGGAATTTATGATTAATTAGAAAGTGATATAATAACTTTATGAAATCACACGCTATTGAAATAGGTGATTTATCACCTGCTCGATATATTGAAAAAAGATTTTATGCTAAACCAAAAGTTGGTTTATACATATTATGCATTATTTCTGTATTATTTTTTATCATGGTACCAATTTGGGGCTGGATGGGCTTTATTGTAGCTTTATATAGTCTTATTTGTCTTTTTCAATTTCCAGATATACCATTAGCAGAATTAAATGATGAATATTTAATTATTTATCAAAAACATGATACCGCATATCTTTTATATTGGAATGAGTTATATCGTTGGACATATAAAAAAGATAGGGATCATGATTTAGTATATTTTGTTATGGAAGATAATTCCGTACATGAATTACCTTTTTATGCTAAGCGAAAGATACAAATGTATTTACAGAAATATGCAAGTAAGAAAGAAGGTTAAAATGAAAATAGTAGATGAAAAAGCATTTGCAAAAGCGAAAGCATCTTTACTTAATGAAGATGAAATAAATGGTATGTCCATGCTTTTTTCTATGCTTGCTGATGGAACTCGTTTAAAGATTATGAGTGCTTTATTTATTTCCGAAATGTGTGTTGGTGATTTAGCAATGTTATTAAATATGACAACTTCAGCTATTTCTCATCAATTATCATCTTTGAAGAAGACAAAATTAGTTAGAACACGTAAAGAAGGGAAAAATGTCTTTTATTCGATGGATGATGAACATATTGAAAATATATTTAAGGTAACTTATCTTCATGTTAGGGAAGATCATGACTAGAATAGTTGCTGTTGATGTGGAAACAGCTAGTTCTGATCGTCGTAGTATGTGTGCAATTGGGATTAGTATTTTAGAAAATGGTGTTTTAAAGGAAGCTTTTTATAGTTTGGTAAAACCAGCTAAAAATGCTAATCATTTTGAATATTGGAATATGAAAATACATGGTATTCATCCTCGTGATGTTCAAAATGCGCCTACTTTTCCAGAAATATATGAACAAGTTATGTCATTACTTCAAAGTGGTGTTGTTGTTGCTCATAATGCCGGTTTTGATATTAGTGTGATCAAAGAATGTTGTTTGAATACAGGTTGTATCTTTCCTAAATTACATTATTTTGATACTGTTCCTTTATCAAAGATAGCTTTTCCTTTATTAGAAAATCATAAATTGGATACAGTGGCTAAATATATTCAAGTGAAGCTAAAGCATCATCATGCGGGATCAGATGCTTATGCTTGTTTAGCAATAGTTAAAGCAGTTATGAATAAATATCAAATTTTTGATTATGCGGTTTTATTACAACAGTTAAAAATTCCTGTCAAAACAATGTAAAAACTTTCAATATGTTTATGAATATTTACATTTAAATATGAAAATAGTAAAATGAGAAAGGTAAGGGGAATTTTATGGAATTACAAAATAGTGCTTATTTTTGGCAAAAAGTGAATACACTTTATTTATCTTGTGGTTTTACAATTGTAAGAAAAAAAGGTGATCATCATCCACAATTTGCAAATTTAATTTATCCAGTTGATTATGGCTATATAAATGAAACAAAAAGTACCAATGGTGAAGGATTGAGTTTATATGCTGGAACGGGTGATCGAAATAAAATTAGTGCACTTGTGATAGCAGTTGATATTTTATCACGTGAAATGGATGTTAAGGTTTTAGTTGGTTGTAATAGTGAAGAAGAAGAAAGTGTTTTACGCTATTTAAACCAAACGGATTATCAAAAAACAATTCTTGTTCACAAAGGTGAAGAATTGCCACAATGGGCACAAACAGATGAATAAAAAAGAGCATTATTTTGTTTTTATTTTTTAGATTTCATCACTCGCAATTAAGAATTATAAAAAAGAAGTTAATATTGGAATTATACTTCGTAGTTCTAAAGATAAAGATGTTGTTGAATATTCAATTAGTAAAAATATGTCTTAAAATATGATTTCTGAATATAAGCTAAAATTAATTGATAAAAAATTATTAGAAACAAAACTTAAAGAAATGAAAAATTTGACAGATAATAATGATAAATAGCAATTTGTTGAAATAGAAAATTTATGAAAAAGAAAATATTAATTATTGTGATAAATTTTTTAATAGTATTAATAATTGTTGTTTTATATGCGTTGTATCGTTTTAATTATATTCCACATAAAAAATTTACTAATGAAAATTTTAATATTAAGACTTATATAAGTAAAACTGATAAAGATAATGATGGTATAGATGATCAAACTGATATATTAAATAATGTAATGGATTATATAAAAACAAATCCTAAATATAAAAGTAAATATTATGCTACAGGTTATCCAAATGATGAATATGGTGTATGTACAGACGTTGTTGCATTTGGATTAAAAGGTGCAGGTTATGATTTAATGAATTTAGTAAATGAACATATAAAAACAAATAGAAATTTATATGATATTGATGTTATAGATAAAAATATTGATTTTAGAAGAGTACAAAATTTAAAAGTATATTTAGGCAATAATGCAATTGCTTTAACAAATGATATTAATAAAATAAAAGAATGGCAAGGTGGAGATATTGTTGTATTTAAAAATCATATTGGTATAGTATCTGATAAGAGGAATAAAAAAGGTATTTCTTTTATAATTCATCATGCTAATCCTTATCAAAGATATTATGAAGAAGATATTTTAGAATATCATAATGATATTATAGGTCATTATAGAATTAGTTAATTAAATTACAATTTATAATTGAAATTATTTGCAAATTAATAATTTGAAATTACAAATACTTTTGCGGTTCCGAATGCTGCTTATAAAGGAATTAATACCTTGGTGAAAACAAGCAATGGATATATATTTGAGCTTCAATTCCATACGTCTCAAAGTTTAAAAATCAAAGAAAAAAATCACAAACTTTATGAAGAAGCGCGATTATCTAGTACAAAATTAGAAAGGAAAGAAGAATTAAAAGTTATTATGAAAAATAATACGAAAAAAGTTCCAATTCCAATGAAAGTTGAGGAAATCAAAGATGTTATCTTCAAATAAAAATAAAAATTATTATTTAGCTTACGATGATGGTAATGTTTTAATTCGTGATTGGGTAGATGGGGCTATTCAACGCTATGATAGAAATCAAAAACAATGGGTAGACGATTTTGAAATGTGTGGCATTTATTCTGGCGATATTCCTGTACGCATTCTTAAAGAATCTGAAATTTCAGAATGGATGAAATAAAAATTAGCTTATAAATATTTGATGTTATAGTTCTATAAAAAATTTAAATAAAAAAGCACATGAAGTGCTTTTTTATTTATTTAGAAAAGTATAACAATGCTTCAGGTAACGATAATAAAGATAAAGTTAATTCTATGCGTCGTGAAAAATACGCAGACATTAAAGATGAAAGAAACGCAAGAAGACGAGAATTATATAAAGAAAATAAAACTTCTAAATTAGATAAAAGACTTGATTTTATACTACATGGTGAAAAAATGTTTATACCAAAAGGAACGGAAATCACAAATGTTAAAACTATAGCCGGCAAAGGATCAAAAGTTATACTTAGAAAAGCAAAAGATTTAGCTGAAAAATATGGTGGTAATGCTGAAGATTGGCAGAAAAAAGTTGGCAAAATTGAAAGTGATAAGTATATTTTTGATGTGCATTGGTATGAAGGCGTTGATAAAAAACAATATCATGCTAAAATAAAATCGGGAAAGGAGAGAAATAAGTGAAAGCTAAATATATTGGTGAAACATTTTGGCCTGGTGATGGGCTAACAAATGGTAAAATCTATGACATTGAATATGATTTTGGCATGTATCGTGTTATCGATGATAGTGGCGAAGATTACTTATATTCCATTGAAAATCCCGCTCCACTTGATGGCAGTTCCAAAGGCGGTAAATGGGTAATCATTGAGAAATAATTTAATTATATATTAAGCACTTCATGTGCTTTTTTATTTAGGAGAAAATAAATGGCTAAAGATGATTATTATGTAATTATATATAAAATATTGCTTTATTTTTATGCGGTTTTAAGAAGAAAAGTAGTTTTTAATGAGCTAGCATTTAATAAAGCAATTAGTAAAAACAAAATAGATGAAAGATATTTGTATGATGTTATACGTATGATGAAAGAACAAGGCTATATTAAGAATGTTTCTTTTATTAAAGCATGGGGCAACGAGTATATTATGACTTCTGGTATATCAGATATTGAAATAACAGAGTTAGGAATTGAATTTCTAACGCAAAATAAGAAAATGGAAAAGATAAAGAACTATTTAATTGAAAGCCTTGATATTGTATCAAGTTTAATTAATTTATTGAAAATATAAGCACTTCAAGAGTGCTTTTTATTTGGCAACTCGTGCCTTAAACGAGGATAAAGTAACTCGTACTTTGAAACGAGGTGGAGGAAGAAATGGACGAGAATGTTCAAACAAACGCTACTGTTGGTGAACAACAGGAAAACGCAACTGCAAGCGAAAAGCGGGTAGAACGGGAACGCACTTTTACACAACAAGAGGTTGATGAGATCGTTACAAAACGGTTGAATAAAGAGCGTTCAAAATACGCAGATTATAGCGAGTTAAAAACTCAGTTAAGCGATTATGAACAAGCAAAAGAAAAAGCAAGCAAAGTTGACGAACTACAAGCTCAAATTAATCAGCTTAACGAAGCTAATAAAATTCGTGAAATGCGTGAAAAAGTATCAAGTGAAACTAGAGTCCCACTAAATCTTTTAAACGGCAAGACAGAAAAAGAATGCCAAGAACAAGCAAAAAATATTTTAGCTTTTGCAAGAGGTAACGCTTACCCGAACATTAAAGATGGTGGAGAGATTGCTAATGCACACAGTAGAGGGACTAAAGAACAGTTCACAGAATGGTTTAAAGAACAGATAAAAAAATAGAAAAGAGGAAAAAATATGGCATTAGGAATTAACACAACAAGCATTGCATTATCTAACGAGGTATCAAATGAAATTATGCAAAAATTACAAGAAGGTTCAGCAGTTATGCGCTTAGCGCAGAAAGTTGATTTGCCTAGCAGAGGACTAACAATCCCGGTTATTATGGGTGATCCAATTCCAGCTATAATAGCAAACACATTAGATGTCTTAAAGAAAAAATTAGAAGCAGAATCAAAAAAAGAAAATGAATAAAAGAACGAGCCTATTTTCTTGAATGAGGGTAGGCTTTTTCGTGCTTATTTTTGTCTTTTATCCGTCCACACATTAAAAAAGCCTCATTTTACTGAGGCTTTTTATCTAAGATCGGTTAAGCAACAGCTTACGAACTATAACGTTCTCTTTCTAAAGATATTATATATGAAATCTTATTAAATTTCAATGGGAGTATATGAAAATTTGATATTCAATGCTATAATATTAAACAAAAGATAAATCAAAAGAATGATAAATTTGAAAAACTATTGAAATAGTGTAGAAAGAAGATATGATAATTAAATAAATTACAATTTGTTAAGGAGTGGTACAATGAACTCTACAATTTTAATAATAGAAGATGATAAAGATATAAATGAAATGCTTACAAAATTATTAACTAATAATAATTATAATGTATTGAATGCTTATTCTGGAACAGAGGGAGTGTTAGTTCACAATGATAATATTGACTTAATACTACTTGATTTAATGTTACCTGGAAAAAACGGAGAAGAAATTATTAGAGAATTAAAAAATAAAAATAATATTCCTGTAATTGTGATGAGTGCTATTCAAGATATTGATAAGAAAGTAGATTTATTTGATTTGGGAGCAAACGATTATATAACAAAACCTTTTCATAATGATGAACTATTAGCAAGAATTAAAGTTCAATTAAGAGATAAAAACAATACAATTTCAAATATATTAAAATTTAAAGATGTTGAATTGAATAAAGTTAATTTTACAGTTAATTGTAATAATAAAGAAGTGGCTTTCACAAAAAAGGAGTTTGAATTACTAAAACTACTTATGGAAAACGAAAATCAAACACTAACAAAAAGTATGATATTTGACAGTATATGGAATGATGAAAATTCGGCAGATGACAACACTTTAAATGTTTATATTAGCAAAATTAAAAATAAATTAAAAGAGTGTAATCCAGATGAAGAATACATTGAAACTGTTTGGAGTATAGGTTATAGATTAAAAAAATAAAAATTTAAGACTTTTTTAAGAATTGTGTTAAGAGTTTTTTAACACTTTTTTTGTATAATCAAATTGTTGGAGGGATATATAATGAAAGATATTATTTTAAGAACTAACAATTTAACAAAAAAATACAAAGATTTTACTGCTCTTAATAATGCCAATATTACTATAAATAAAGGGGATATTTATGGACTTATTGGAAGAAATGGTGCAGGTAAAACAACTCTTATGAAAGTTATTACAACTTTAACTAATAAAACGAATGGAGAATTTTATTTGTTTGATAAAGATGATAGCGATTTAACTGAAACCAAAAGAAGAATTGGGTGTTTAATTGAAAACCCTGCATTTTTTGAAAATTTAACTGCTTATCAAAATTTAAAATACTATGCAATACAAAAAGGTATTGTTGATTATTCACAAATTGATAAGGTTTTAGATTTAGTTAAATTATCAGATAGTAAAAATAAAAAGTTTAAAACTTTTTCACTTGGAATGAAACAAAGATTAGGAATTGCTTTTGCAATGCTTGATAATCCGGATTTTGTAATTCTTGATGAACCTATAAATGGACTTGATCCAATAGGCATAAGTGAATTACGAGAAACTTTAAAGAAATTAAATGAAGAATCTAATATTACAATGTTAATTTCAAGCCATATTTTATCAGAATTATATTTATTAGCAAATAGATTTTGTTTTATTGAAAAAGGTAAAATAATAAAAGAATTATCAAAAGAAGAATTGGATGTTGAGTGTAGTAGAGCAATAGTTATTAAAACAAATAATGTGAAAGAAACTTGTCTTATTCTTGAAAAAGAATTAAATACTAAAAATTATAAAGTAATAGATAAACACGAAGTAAGATTATATGATTATTTAGATAATTCTGGAAAAGTAAATAAAGAATTAGCCAAAAATGATATTGATGTAATTAGTATTTATGAATCAGGCATTTCATTAGAAGACTATTTTAAATCAATATTAAAGGAGGCTGAATAAAATGTTTAATATTATAAAATCAGATTTATATCGTTTAGTTAAAAGTAAAGGATTTTATATTGTAATAGGCGTGGTTATTATAATGTCTATTATAAGTGTTATATCAATGTTAAAAGGACACATTGGGTTATCAGTTGGCTCATCAGTAGATGTCACAGATGCAGAAACATTATCAAAAATAAGTTCTGCAAAATCATTAGGCGAATTTAGAGATATAATGAAAAGTTTTGGAGCATTTAAATTAGATAGAGAGATCATAGGTCAAAACGTGAATTTATATTATATGTTTATAGTATTTGTTGTAATAATTTTAACAAAAGATTTTTCAAATAAATCTATAAAAAATACATTATCATCTGCAATTAGTAGAAAAAAATATTATATTTCAAAATTACTACTTATTTTAGGCATTTCTACATTACTGATAGTATTTAATAATTATTTTAATTACTTTTTAAATCTTGCAGTAAATGGAAAAGAATTTTCATCTAATATTGGAGAAATTACAAAAATAACAATATATCAATTACCTCTATTATATGGTATAACATGTTTACTTGTAAGCATTGCTTTCATAACTAGAAAAACATCTATGTTCAATACTATTTCAATTCCATTTATTATTGTATTTCAATTATTGGTTATGACGATTACTTCAATGTTTAGAATTAAGGCAGAATGGTTTACTAATTATGAATTACAGTATGCATTAGTTAATCTTTCTAATAATCCTACAAGTAGTTATATTTTAAAATGTAGTTTATTAGGATTTGTATATATAGTTTTATTTGGCTTAATAGGATATTATGCATTCAAGAAAGCAGAAATAAAATAATTATAGAAAGGTAGTGATAAAATGAATATATTAGTGGCAATATTGATTATTATTATATTTATTCTTATCATATACCTTTTTTTGCTAAAAAAAGAAATTAAGAGAATAAGTTATAATCTTGATGAGATATTAAGTATTGATTCTAATAAAATATTACACGGTGAATTTTCTAATAAAGAATTAAATGAATTATTACTTAAAATAAATAAAATGATAACTTATGTACGATATAAAGAACTTGATTTAGAACGAAAGAATAAATCTTTGAAAAAAGAAATTACAAATATTACTCACGATTTAAGAACACCCTTAACATCATCATTAGGTTATATTGATTTAATATTAAAATCTAACTTATCAAAAGAAGAACAAGAAAGAGAATTGAAAATAGTAGAAAATAGATTATTAAGATTAGAAGAACTTATCAATTCATTTTTTGAATTCTCGATAATTACAACAGATAATAAAAAAATAGATATGGAACAAACTAATTTATTAGCAGTAGTTGAGGAATGTATTTCACACTATTATGATGATTTCACGAGAAAAAAAAGAAAAGTAGTATTTGTAAATGACATAAAAAAATATAATATTTTATCAAATGCTGAAATATTAAAAAGAATAATAGATAATTTAATAAGCAATTCTTTAAAACATAGTAATAGTGACCTTATTATAAAACTATCTGAAAAAAATGGTATTAGATTATCATTTGAAAATGATATAGTTGATACTAATATTGATATTGAACACATATTTGATGAATTTTATACATCGGATATATCTAGAACAAAAGGTAATACAGGATTAGGTTTATCGATTGCTAAAGAATTTACAGAAATGCTTGGTGGAAACATTAGTGCAAATAAGTTAAAAAATAAATTGATAATTAAAATAAGTTTCAACCAATAATTTTATTCATTTTTAACTTTTTTGATTGTACTTAGTTATTTAGAAAAGATTGAAAAGTTGGCATATAGTTTTATAAAGGGTATGGGAATTCCCATAGAAGAATTTATACGGGAGTATAAATTCAGTGCTGTCTAGACATAAATTTTACTCCTAAATTTAAAAGTATATAAAAAGAGGATTAAATTATTTTGATAATTTTTTCCTCTTTTTAAAGATTATTTATATAAAAACATATTCATTTAATACAATTTCTTCTGTTGTATTTTTATAGGTGTTCATTAATTTTGTCCATTCCAATGGATTTAATTCTTTGTTTTTTTCAGACAGTCTTTCATCATTCCTAATATAATTTTCCATTAGTTCTTTATAATAATTCTCACAAGATCTACTTTCTAAAAGAAGATGATGAGTTAATTTATTTGTCATCAATAATGTCTCATAAAGTGCTTGCTTATTTTGTGCAATAAAGTGTAATCTTAATATTCCATATCTTCCAAGCCTTCCATAATTTTCACCTTTTTCTAAATATAAATCTGGTAATAAATAATCTTCTTTTCTTATATAAGTAACTTTCATTTTTATCATTCCTTTCTTTTTTTAATAGTATTAATTAATTTATTTTTTGGTACTAATATTAAAATATCTTTAATAGTATTTCCTTCAATATATGGACAACTAACAATGCCGTCTATATATAAATGCTCTTGTGATTTTGAAATAAATTCTTCTAAAAATTTATTAGAATATTCTTTGTTTTTCATCTTAATAATTGATAAAATATCATAATTTGATTCCATATTTTTTAACTCAATTTCATCAATTTCTTTATAAAATTTAATTCCAATATTATTGTCATTCATAATATTATTAAGATATTTTAAGTATTCTTTACTGCTTTTAGTTATAAATTCATCTGTGAATTTTATATTTTTAATATCAATATTGTAGTTTTTATCACGTTTAATTTCTATCATAGATATAAGTCTATTAATCATATCTCTTTTAGCTTCTCTTGATAACAAATCATAAAGAAAAGTAAATCCAATATTTTTAATATTAGCAAAAAATAAAGTGTTATTTTTCTCAGTACAATCTAGTTTTTTTACAAGTTCTATTGTATATTCTTTAGAATTATTATCTGGATCAAGTCGTACTTTCTTTTGATTTAGTTTATCAATTTCCTTTTTGATAACGTTATTTTTATGATTAATCGTTTCGACATTTAAATTAGAACTTAAATATAAATCTACTAATCTTTTTTCCTGTAATTTTAATTTTTCGATTGCTTTTTCTATATCTTTTACATCATCGCTTTTGGTAAAATTACAAGTTATAATTTCATTATCCATAGAAAGCATAAATAGTGTTAATTCTTCTAATACTTGTTTTAATTTTGTTTCTATTTTTTCAGTATTATAATGAAGTCCATATCCAATACAATTATGATTTTTACATCTTAAATGGTAATAAACTTTTTGCTTTCCGTTAGGATATTTAAAAGATTCTGATGATGACATTATCTCACCACAAATAGGGCATTTTATTAAACCAGAAAACAAATGAATATATTCTCCATAATTGGAATGCTTGTTTTTTACTAAAACATTTCTAGTAGCATTCCATGTTACTTCATCAATAATTGGTTCACAATAATTTTCAACTCTTAAAATATCTTGTGATTTTCTTTTGTACTTTCCATATTCAAAGATACCAATATAAATAGAATTAGTAAGTATTTTATAAACTCTATCAGATTTCCATTTTCCTTGTTTTAAATAGGCATTATTATCTTTCATAATAGTAGCAATACTTCTTGTAGAATTGCCTTATTTGCATAATTCAAATATTTCTTTTACAACTTCAACCTCAATAGGTTCTACTTCTAAATGACCAGTTTCCTTATTTCTAATATAACCATAAGGTGCTTTACTAGGATGAATACGTTCTAATGCCATTTCTTCCATAGCACGTTTAGTTCTTGCTCCAATTTCTTTTCTTTCTCTTTGACCAAATACTAAATTCATTCCAAAAATCATTTCACCATTAGCAGTAGATACATCATAAGGTTCTAGTATTAGTTCTATTTTTACATCATAATTATTACGAGTAAGTCTATCAACTTTAATTGCAACTAATTTATCAATCTTTTTAGATTTAATATCTTTTAATAATCTTTGCATTTCTGGTCTCATCAAATCTTTTCCAGAATGTCCAGCATCATTATAAACATCAACAATATCATATTCATTCTTTTCACAATATTCTTTAATCATTCTAAGTTGTGAATCAATAGAATAACCATTATCTCTTTGGTCGTCAGTAGATACTCTTACATAAATACCACATCTCATATTTTTCCTCCTTTCATTAAATTTCGAGAAATATTAAAATACTTCTCATTTGTTTCCTCACAAATAAGCAAAATGTATAGTCTAAAATTAAAACTTTTTTAAAAATTGTGTAATTTCTTTAATATTGTACTTTTGATTATGTTCTTTAATATAAAATGGCTTATTTGATATTTCATTAACTTTGTATTCAAGTATTATAAGAGTAGTAGGATATGTAATTTGGTATTCAGTAGGTATTATTACTTGTAGACTGGTGTGCAATATAGTTTTTATTTGTTCTAATTTAACTGTATATTTAAAGTCTTTTAAAATGCCAGTTAAATCTTTATTAGGTTTTAGATTTTCAATTACTTTAAATTCAAGCATGAAAAAAGTCCTCCTTTCTAGAAAGAGAACTTTTAAAGTTTTATATAAAATAAAAACTCACGAACTTTTAAGTCCGTAAGTTGATTTCAAATGGAGCAGGTGAGGGGAATCGAACCCCCGTATTAACCTTGGGAAGGTCACATTCTACCATTGAATCACACCTGCATTACACGTAAATTATAACATTAATATACCTAAAATAAGTTTATTAATATAAAATAAACTTTTATTTTTAAAAAAATTCTTATAGAATTGTCGTGTAAAGTGTCTTCATATAAGGGGGTCTTAATGAGTTTAAGTAGTTTACGCTGGGATATAATCTTAGGAGGATTTGGTTTATTTCTTTTTGGTATTGGTTTTATGGGTGATGGTTTGAAAGCTATTGCTGGAGATAAACTTCGTGATTATATCAATAAATATACAACTAATCCTTTTTCAGCGTTATTGATTGGTATTGTTATTACCATTGTAATGCAATCTTCTTCGGCATCGACAGCAATTACAATTGGTTTAGTAAGAGCAGGACTAATGACTTTACCACAAGCAGCCGGTATTATTATGGGAGCTAATATCGGAACGACATTTACTTCTTTATTAATTTCCTTAGATATTGATAATTATGTATTATATTTTGTCTTTGTTGGAGCGATGATTATTTGTTTTTCTAAAAGAGCAAAGCGAAAATCAATTGGTATGATTGTATTTGGCTTTGGCTTAATTTTCTTTGGCTTAAATGCAATGGGTAACTCATTAGCCGCTTTAAAAGATATGCCTGAATTTACTGCTTTTGCAACAGCTATGGCGAATAATCCTGTTTTAGGTTTATTTGCGGGTACAATTATGACAGGTTTAGTACAAGCTTCTTCAGCTACAATTGGTGTTATGCAAAAATTATATGCGGCTGGAGCAGTTCAATTCATTGCTGTTTTGCCATTTGTTTTTGGCGCTAATATTGGAACGACGGTAACTGGTGTATTGGCTTGTATTGGCGGTAGTACAGCTGCTAAAAGAACAGCTGGTATTCATATTTTATTCAATCTTATAGGTACTTTTATTGGCATGATCTTTTTATATCCTTATGCTTCTTTAATTCAAATAGTAGCTCATTTTTTCAATATCAGTGGTATGGCTCAAATAGCGGTTGCTCATATTATTTTTAATACTGTTGCAACAATTGTCTTTTTCCCTTTCATGAAACAGTTTTGTCTTTTGATTAGACGGGTAATACCAGGTGAAGAAGCTAAAAGGATTGAAATTAATGTTAATGAATTAAAACCAGATATAGCTAATACATTACCGACCGTAGCTATTGGTTTAGCTAAAGATGCTATTTTGAAACTAGCAAATGTTGTCCGGGAAGATAATTTAGATACAAAAATTTATTTGAATAAACCTGGCAATAAAGAAGATTATGAAAACTTAATGGGTGGTGAAGCAACAGTTAATAAATTAGATAAAACGGTTACGGAATTTTTGATTTCTATTTCTAAAAAAGGAGGTTTAACACCATCTGATCAAACGGAACTTCGACGTGGTTTAGAAACGATTAAAAATTTAGAAAGAATTGGCGATTTATCAATTAATTTAGTGGAATTTTTTGACATGCTTAAAGAAGATAAAGAAACTTTTTCATTAGCTGCTTTAACTGATATGAATAGTATGCTTGATGAATTAAATGAAATGTTTGACATGGCAATTGCTATTTATCGTGATCGTAATGAAAAGCTTTATAATACTCTTATGGAAAAAGAAGACATTATGGATACAACAGAATTTGCTGCTCGGCAAAGTCATTTTACCCGTATGGCTAAAGGAGAATGTTCTTCAGCTATAGCTGCTTCTGTATATGTTGATATACTAGGAACAATTGAACGTATGGGTGATCATTGCTGTAATATTGCTCGTTCAGCAATATTAGATTATGCTGACAAAGAAAATAAATTATAATTATATTTTCTTTTTATTCTTGTTGCCAGTCTTCTTTTTTATGCCATAGTTGTAATTTGCTTTGATTAGAAAGAGAAGTTAAAAAATTTTTTTTGGCAAGTGGATATTTTTGATAAATATAATCTAATAATTCTTTTGTTTCTTGTCTTTTTGTATAGCCATCATTTGGACAAGTACTTTTTACAACGGGTAACTTTTCAGCTATAACTGTACTTTTAATATCTTTTTCAAAACAATAAATTAAGGGCCGAATAAAATCCATCTGTGAAATATTTAAATGCATAGCAGGCGTAAAAGTAGCAATTCGACCACCATACATCATATTCATAAATAATGTTTCAATTGCATCATCAGCATGGTGTGCAAAAGCTGTTTTTGTACAGTTGTATTCTTTGGCAGCTTTAACAATGGCACCTTTTTTTAATTTAGAACAAAGTGAACATTGAATTTTTTCATCTTTTAAATGTAATTTTAAAATATCATATATTTTTGTTGGATAATCAACATATTCAATATGATGTTCTTGCATAAATTCATGTACTTTCATAAAATTCATATCTTTAAAGCCCATTTCTAAATGAATACCAATGACTGAAAAATTTTTATGCCCTATTTTTTGTGCACTTTTTTGATAAATAGATAAGGCATAAAGTAGTAATAGACTATCTTTTCCCCCAGAAACACCGACACAAATACGATCACCATCTTGAATTAAGTTAAAATCACAATCTGCTTTATAAATTTGACCAATTATTTTTTTTAATGACATAAAACTCCTTTAAGATTATTACATCATATTATTTTAAGCTATATGAGGGTATTTTTTAAGTATTTTTTCAACATTAAAGTATAATATGAAAGGAGGTGTAATTATGAGTATTAATTTTCGTAAAGTAGCAGTCATTGGGACTGGTTTTGTAGGTTCATCAAGTGCTTTTGCTTTAATGCAAAGTGGATTATTTACTGAAATGGTATTAGTTGATGTAATGAAAGATAAAGCGGAAGGTGAAGCAATGGATATTAATCATGGTGCTGTTTTATGCCATCCAATGAATATTTATGCTGGTGATTATAAAGATATTAAAGATGCAGCTATTGTGGTAGTTACAGCTGGTGCTTCACAAAAGCCAGATGAGACAAGACTGGATCTATTGAAAAAGAATATTTCTATACATAGTGGTATTATTAGCAATATTAAAGCCCAAAATTGTGAAGGTATTTTGTTAATTGTTGCTAATCCGGTTGATGTATTAACCCTTTATGCCCAATTACATTCGGGTATGCCAGAAAATCGTGTATTTGGTTCAGGTACTGTTTTAGATACAGCTCGTTTACGTTATTTAATTGGTAATAAATTGGATGTTGATGCCCGTGATGTACATGCTTATGTTATAGGTGAACATGGTGACTCGGAAATTGTGACTTGGTCAAATGCTAATATAGCAGGTGTACCATTAGCTGATTTCTTTGCATTAAGAGGAATGCAAGGAGAGGGTGATTTAAATGTTGCTGAAGAGGATATAGCTGCTGATGTTAAAAATGCTGCCTATCAAATTATTGCTAAGAAGAAAGCAACATACTATGGTATAGCGGCTTCAGTGGTACGTATTTGTCAAGCTATTATTAAAGATGAAAAGTGTATTTTACCAGTTAGTACATGTTTGCATGGTGAATATGGTATTGAAGGTGTAAGTCTTAGTGTACCAGCTATTGTTGGTCGTAATGGTGTTGAAGAATTGGTGCCTGTTTCCCTTTCAGAAGAAGAAAGAGATGCTTTATCTAAATCAGCAAGTATTTTAAAAAAATCATTAGCTGATTTAGAAATTTAAATTATAATAATAATTAGATAATAAATATTTGTTTCTTTAGCTTATTGAGCTACATAATATTTAAAATAGGAGGAAAAATGAAAGTCTTAAACTTCGGTTCTTTAAATTTTGATTATGTATATGATGTGGATCATTTTGTTCAGCCTAAGGAAACAATGTCATCCATCAGTTTTAACCGTCATTTAGGTGGTAAAGGATTGAATCAGTCCATTGCTTTAGCAAAAGCAGGGATGGATGTTTATCATGCAGGTATGATAGGTAAAGATGGAAAGGTATTTATTGATTATTTACAGCAATATGGTGTTCATACTGAATATATAACTTGTCATGAAAAATTAGCAACGGGACACGCTATTATTCAAGTAGCACATAGTGAAAACTGTATTATTTTGTATGGTGGAGCAAACGAAGCAATTGAATGTTGTCAAGTTGATGAAGTTTTAAGTCATTTTCAGAGAGGTGATTTATTACTTATTCAAAATGAGATATCATCATTGGCTTATTTGATCGAAAAAGCTCATTATCGTGGTTTACAAATAGCATTTAATGCAGCACCAATGAATGATAAAGTTAAGCAATATCCTTTAAATTTAATTGATTATCTTTTAGTTAATGAAGTTGAAGGAAGAGAATTGGCAGATTGTGCGACAAATGATTATAAACAAATTATTTGTACTTTGCAGAAAAAATATCCACAAGTTAAAGTTATTATGACACTTGGTAGTGAAGGTGTTTATTATGCTGATCATGATGAAGTTATATATCAAGAAGCTTTTAAAGTTAAAGCAAAGGATACGACAGCTGCAGGTGATACTTTTACAGGTTTTTTCTTAGCTATGATAATGGCTAAGAAAAAGATTAGAGATGCTTTGAAAATAGCTAGTAAAGCAAGTAGTATTACAGTTACTCGAGATGGTGCAGCAAAGAGTATTCCAACATTAAAAGAAATAGAAATGACTGATTAGTCATTTCTATTTTTATGATAGCGATAAATCGTTTCTAAAGCGATGATAATTTCCCTTTTTTCACCTTCCATCGTTAAGGTACTTGCAGAAACGTAATCACTAATAGAATCAGCAGTATTTTTACCCCATAATACAACATTATTAAGAATGGACATTGTTTTAATGTTGCGTAATTGTCCAACTGTAAAAAGAGCAGCTGTTTCCATATCAGAGCCTAATATACCAAGTTTAGACCAATAATTTTCTTCTTGTTCATTAGTGTCAATATAAAAACTTTCATGGCTATGTATAAGACCCTCGTGATAAGTCCATTTTTTCTCTTTAGCAACTTGGATACAAGTTTGTAATAAATCATAATCACAGATTGCGGGATAGCGTAAATCAACGTAAGCTTTTGAAGTTCCTTCATCACGAATAGCTCCTTTAGCAAATATTAAATCACCAAGTTGAATATTTTTTTGTAAAGCTCCGCAAGAACCGATACGAATCATGGTATTAATACCAATATGTTTTAATTCTTCTATAGCAATGGCTGCTGAGCAACCACCAATACCAGTTGAAATAGCTAATATATTAACCCCTTTATATGTTCCTTTAATACTTCTAAATTCACGATTATAGGCTAATTCAACACTATTATCTAAAAATTTTTTAATATGATCTAAACGTGCTGGATCACCAGGCATAATAGCGTATTGTGTATTTACTGTATCATCTAGATGAATATGAGCTTCAAGCATAATTTTCCTCCTTTAATGCATTTAGCAAATCATGTAAAATTATATTTTTTTCATCTTTTTTTATAAAAGCTGCTTCAATTGCATAAATATTCATTTGAATAATATCTTTTTTGGTAAAACCCATCTCATTCATACAATGTTGATATTCATCTTCTAAATTAACACCAGCTAAAGTCATATTATCCGTATTAACACAAACATGAATACCTAGATCATAGAGTTTTTTTAAAGGATGCTTTTGATAAGAAAAAACAGTTTGACATTGCACATTTGAAGTCGGACAGATTTCTAATAAAATTTTTTCCTTTTTAATTTTTTGGCATAATTCTAAATCATCAATCAGATGATGACCATGTCCAATTCTTTGAACACCAAATGATAGAGCATCATATATAGTTTGCACAGGTTGACTATCGCCAGCATGGCAAGTACAAGGTATATGTAATTGTTTTGCATATGTAAAAAAAGGTTTAAAATGGCTTAAAGGAAAGAAACCTTCACAACCAGCTAAGTCTAAAGCAACGACTCCTTTATCAAGATATTTATGGCATAAATCAATTGTTTGCCAGTTAGCTTGCTGATTGATATCAAAGGAATTAAGACTCATCATACAAAGAATAATGCCGATCTTTATTTCACTATATTTTTCTAAAGCCTGTTTACGACCCTCTAAAACAGCTACAATAGCTTCTTCTTGGGATAATTTTTTTTGTGTATGTAATTGAGGCGCAAAGCGAATTTCTGCATAGCGAACATGTTGTTTAGCTAAATCTTCTATTAATTCGCTTGTAATGCGTATTAAAGCATCACGATCTTGCATAACTTTTAATGGATCATCAAACATTTTTAAGTAATCATTAACATCTTTAGCATGGGAACATTTTTGTAAATATTGCTCATATTCAGCTAAAGTATTAGTAGGCATTTGAATATTTTGTTGTTGTGCTAATTGAAAAATCGTTGAGGTACGGAAGGAACCATCTAAATGGAGATGTAAATCAATTTTAGGAAAATTAAATGGGAGCATGGTGTGTGACCTTTCTTATTTTTACTTTATAAAATATTGACATTGTGAATTAACAACAATAAAATTAAATTAACGAAAACGCTTACAGATTATATGTTTATATTTTAATATATTAAATAAAAAAATGTAAGTGTTTAATACTTTGGGAGGAGATAAAATGAAAAAATTATACAAAGTATTGTTAGCATTGTTTTTGATGTTGCCATTGACTGCTTGTGGTCCAAAAAAGGATGATAGCCAAAGCAGTGACAAAAAAACTGATAAGGTCTATAAAGTTGCTTATCTGGTTAATGGTAATTTAGGTGATAAATCATTTTTTGATTCAGCTATGGCAGGTTTAACAAAGCTTAAAAATGATGGTCGTATTACATTGAAAACGGTTGAAATGGGTGGTACTGAACAAGATAAACCAAAATGGTTATCAACATTATATGAAGTTTCGGAAAGTAAAGAATATGATGTAATCATTATTGGTACATATCAGATGCCTGATTATTTAAAAGAAGTTGCAACTAAGTATCCAGATCAAAAATATGCTATTTTTGATGATAATACATATGTTGGTGCAAATAAGAATGTTTTGAATCTAACTTACAAACAAAATGAGCTTGGTTATGTCATTGGTGTTTTTGCGGCTTGTATGACTAAAGATACTAATGTTAAGAATATTAATCCTGATAAAGTATTAGGTTTCGTTGGTGGTATTGATAGTCCGGTTATCAATGATTTCTTATATGGATATATTGAAGGAGCACGTTCAGTTGATCCAGAGATGAAGATTGATACACGTTATACAAATGACTATGTTGATACAGCTAAAGCTAAAGAATATGGTTTATCAATGATTTCCGATAAGAAAGTAGATATTATTTGGGGTGTTGCTGGTAATGCTGGAAACGGTGCTACGGAAGCTGCTTTAGCTAAGAATGCTTGGTTTATAGGTGTTGATTCTGATCAGGAAGCTACTTTCTCAAAGAACTTAGCAGATATTACATTAACATCAGGATTAAAGAATATTGGTAATTCGCTAATTTGGTTATTTGATGAATTAAAAGCTGGTAAAGAACATTGGGGAACAGAAGTTTCATTAGGTTTAAAGGAAAATGGTGTTGGGCTTGTAACAGATAAGAATTTCAAGAAATATGCATCGGATGAAACTAAAAAGAAAGTTGATCAGGCGATCAAAGATGTATTAGATGGTAAAATAAAAGTTCCATCAGCTTTAGGTGATAAGGAAAAGAAATTAGAAAAATTACGTGAAGAAGTTCGTCCTTAATGTGTAAATAAGATAGATGAGGTAGTTAGACTATCTCATCTATCCTATATTTATGAGCAATACGAAGATTGCTCAAAGTTGTTTAGATCCAATTTTTACTCAGTTTAAGAATAACAATTGGATTTATTTTTATATCATTTTGTAATTTATTAGAGAGGTAAGCATGATGAATGAAGAATATGTCATTCAAATGAAAGGTATTAAGAAAATTTATCCTAATGGTGTAGTAGCTAACCAAAATGTTGACTTAAATGTTCGTAAAGGTGAAATTCATGCTTTGATGGGTGAAAATGGGGCCGGAAAGTCAACTTTAATGAAGATGTTATTTGGTTTAGAACAGCCAACTGAAGGTGAAATTTTTATTAATGGCGAAAAAGTTAATTTATCATCACCAAGTATTGCTATTGCTAAAGGCGTAGGTATGGTTCATCAACATTTCATGTTAGTACCTAGTTTAACAGTAGCTGAAAATATTGTTCTTGGTATGACACCAAAGAAAGGTGGTATTTTTATTGATCGGCAAAAAGCTATTCAAATCACGGAAGAATATGCTAAAAAATTTAATTTAATTGTTGATCCAAATGCTCGTGTGGTGGATATTCCAGTTGGTATGAAACAAAAAGTGGAGATCTTAAAAGCACTTGTTAGAGGTGCTAAAATACTTATTTTAGATGAACCAACAGCGGTTTTAACGAGTCAGGAAACAAAAGAATTATTTAAAGAATTAGTACGTTTAAAAGAGCAAGGATATACCCTTATTTTCATTTCTCATAAATTAAATGAAATTATGGAAATAACTGATCGCTTGAGTATTTTACGAGGTGGTAAATTTTTAGGTGTATATGAAACAAAAGATGTTACTCCAGAAAAGATATCCCGTTTAATGGTTGGTCGTGATGTTATTTTACAAGTTGCAAAAGAAAATGCAAAACCAACTGAAGAGGTCTTAAAAGTACGTGATTTAGAGTTCGTGAATGACTGGGGAAAGAAAATGTTGGATAAAGTTTCTTTCTCTGTTCGCAAAGGAGAAATAGTTGGTATTGCCGGTGTTGAAGGAAATGGGCAAAAAGAGTTAGTAGATATGTTATTTGGTTTAGATCGACCTAATGCTGGTTATATTGCTATTAATGGTGAAAATATCATTGGTCTTGATCAATTACAGTTGCGACGTAAACATATTTCTCTAGTTCCTGAAGATCGTATGTTATATGGTATTGCAGCTAATGCTAGCGTTGAAGAGAATCTTTTATCTGATCGTTGTTCACATCGTAAATATAATAAAGGTCCATTGTTTAATACGAAACTCATTCATGAGGCTTCTGATAAATTAATTTCTGAATATAAAGTTTTATGTAAAAATCGTAATCAAAAAGTTGGTATGTTATCAGGTGGTAATATTCAGAAAGTCGTTGTAGCAAGAGAATTTTCTAGTCATCCGGAATTGATTATTGCTGATCAACCAACTCGTGGTATCGATGTTGGAGCAACGGAATTTATTCGTAAGAAATTAGTTGAGTTATCACGCTCTGGGATTGGTGTTTTATTAGTTTCGGCAGATTTAAATGAAGTTATGGAATTATCTGATAGCTTAATTGTTATGTATGGAGGAAAGATCGTTGCTTATTTTGAAGATACATCAAAATTGGATGATGAAACGATGGGTCGCTTTATGCTTGGTCTTCAAGAACAATCACCATCAGAAATAAAGAGGGTATGTCATGAATAAGAAAAGAAGTTTGATGTTTAATATTGTACGAGGAGCTATGGCAATTGGTATTGCTTTACTTGTAGCTGCAATATTTATTTTCATCAGTTCAAAAGGTTCTACATTGAATGAAAAATTGAGTTCAACTTTTTCTGCTTTATCAACTATGTTAGTTAGACCTGTATTTAAAGCAAATGGAAGTTTTAGTTTAAAAAGTTTTACTGATGTTTTAGCGAGTATGATTCCGATTGTCTTTACTGGTTTAGCAACATGTGTAATGTTTTCAGCTAATCAATTTAATCTTGGCTCGGAAGGTGGTATCCTTTTGGGCGGTTTTGTGACTGCGTTAGTTGCTGTTTATGCTCCTTTACCAGGTGCTTTATTACCAATAGTAGCAATATTAGCCGGTACATTAGCAACGGGGTTAATGATGCTTATACCATCTGTTTTAAAAGCTAAGCTTAATGTTAGTGAGATGGTTAACTCATTGATGTTAAATTATGTCATCATGTATATGATTAAATTTTTAATGAATACTTTCATTGCTGATAAAACAAAAGGAACAGTTCAAACAGCTAATTTTCAAGCTCACTCTTTACTACCACAATTAGTAAACAATGGTTCTAAATTATCAGTTGGTTTTATTGTGATGATTGTAATGGTTATTTTAATTACATTATTCATGTATTTTACCCGTTGGGGATATGCTATTAGAATGATAGGGATCAATAAAAAGTTTTCTATGTATTCTGGTTTAAAAGTGTCATTTATTATTATTTTAGCTCAAGTTATTGGTGGATTATTAGCTGGTATGGGTGGTGGCTTAGAAATGCTTGGTAAAAATATTTATTTTGACTGGACAACTTTACCTGGCTATGGTTGGGCTGGTATTACGGTAGCAATTCTTTCTGGTAATAATCCGGCTTTCACACCATTAGCTGCTTTCTTTATTTCATATTTATCTAAAGGTTGTACTTTAATGTCAACATATTCACCAGTTCCTGCCCAATTAATTGATATTATTCAAGCAGTTGTTTTCTTATTCTTTGCTGCTGATCAATTCTTATCTAAATATCGTCAACGTCTAGTTGTTAAGAGTGCTGAAGAAGAATTGAAAGATAAGTTAAATCCGGAAGGAGGTAAGTTATAAATGTTTAGCATGATATTTAATTCTGAATTTTTCTTTTCTGTTTTTCGTATTACAGCACCTATTTTATTTGCTGCTTTAGCAGCTGTGATTTGTGAAAAGGCAGGTATTTCAAATATCGGTTTAGAAGGGACAATGATGATTTCTGCTTTATTTGGATCATTATTTGCTTATTATTCATCAAGTTGGTTTGTTGGTCTATTAGTTGCGGTTGTAATGGGTATTTTAGTTAGTCTTTTAATGTGCTTTTTTGCTTTTCGTTTAAAGACAGATATTATTTTAACAGGAACAGCGATTAATATGATTGGCTCAGGGGGAACAATTTTCTTAGTTAAAGTTATTACTGGTATTAGTGAAGGTAAACAATTTACATCAACAACTTCTTTTATTACAAGAGAATTACAGATACCTGATATTCATATACCGTTAATTGAATCTATTCCTTTTATTGGACCAGTTATTTCCGGTCATAATCTTTTAACTTATATTTCTTTTATTTGTGTTGCTTTAACATGGGTTCTTTTATATCGAACATCTCTTGGTCTAAATATAAGATCAGTTGGGGAAAATCCAAATGCAGCTTCTTCAGTTGGGGTAAGTGTCAACAAAATAAAATATATTACAATGATTATAGCTGGTATACTTTGCGGTCTTGCAGGGGCTTTTATGTCGATGTATTATGCGGCAGGTTGGTCATTAGACATGGTAGCTGGGCGTGGTTTTATTGCTCTTGCAGCACAAGCAATGGGAGCGGGTGAACCGGTAGGAGCAATGTTTGCAGCCATTATTTTCGGTTTAGCACAAGCATTAGGTATTAAGATTTCGGCCATGGGTATTGATTCTAATTTAGTTTCGCCAATTCCGTACTTAATTACTATTATTGGTTTAGTTATTTTTGCTATCCATGAAATAAAAAAAGCTAAACATTTACGTTCTAAAGATATTTTACAAAAGCAGTCACCAAATGGGAGTAAATAATGAAAAAAATACCACTTATTTTAGATGGCGATCCAGGACATGATGATGCCATTGCTTGGACATTAGCTAAAGCAAGCTCAATATTTAATATTATGGCTGTAACTAGTGTTGCTGGTAACCAAGAGTTAGCTAAAACAACGTATAATGCAATGCGTATTTGTACTTTATTGGGTATTAAAGCACCAATTGCTAAGGGTCGTGAAGTACCATTATTATCAGATTTAATAACAGCTGGTAATTTTCATGGTGAATCAGGCTTAGATGGACCATCTTTACCAGAACCAAATATGACATTATCAGCTTTATCAGCAGTGTCATTAATGGCTAAAGTATTACAGGAAAGTAAGGAAAAGGTAACTATTGTTGCAACAGGACCATTGACTAATATTGCTGAATTATTAGTGGCTCATTCTGAATTGAAGGAAAAAATAGAACAAATTTCAATTATGGGCGGTGGCTTAAGAAATGGTAACTGGACAGCAGCAGCTGAATTTAATATTTTTGAAGATCCTGAAGCAGCAGATATTGTTTTTAAGTCAGGTATTCCTTTAATTATGTGCGGTTTAGATGTTACGGAAAAAGCAATTATCTATCCAGAAGATGCACAAAAAATAAGAAATTTAAATAATTCTGTAGCAAATATTGTTGCTGATTGGTTAGAATTTTTCTTTAAGCATCATCGGGAATTAGGTTGGCAAGGGGCACCTTTACATGATCCTTGTGCAATAGCTGTATTATTGAAACCAGAAATTTTTACTATGAGAAAGGCTTATGTTCAAATTGATACGGGTGGACATTATACAAGAGGGGCAACAATTGGCGATTTTGATGGTAAATTAAGTGCAAAAAAGTGTAATGTACAAGTGGTTGTAGATATTAAACGGGAAGAATTTATACAATTGTTGATAGATAATTTTCAAACTTATAAAAATCATGAGGTAAAAATATGCAAGATTTAATTCCGGTATGGATTGATACTGATACAGGTGTTGATGATGCAGTAGCTTTATTATGTGCTTTGCAATTAGAAAATATTTTCATAAAAGGTATTTCAGCAGTAGCTGGTAATGTTGGTCATGATCGGACTTTTGTTAATGCTCGAAATGTTTGTTCTTTAGCTAAAAGAGAAGATATTAAAGTATATCCAGGAGCTATTAAACCGTTGATAGTGGATTTACAAGATGCATCATATGTTCATTATGCAGATGGCCTTGGCGGAGCTATTATTCCTGCTTCAAAAGCTAAAATAGAAACAAAAAAAGCATGGGATGCTATTTATGAAGCGGCATTAGAAGCAAAAGGAGAATTGGAAATTGTTGCCATTGGACCATTAACAAATATTGCTATTTGCCTATATAAATATCCTGACTTAGTTAAGTATGTAAAAAGAATTTTAATCATGGGTGGAGCAATATCAGGTGGTAATTGTACAGCTTGTTCAGAATTTAATATTCATGTTGATCCTCATGCTGCTGAAACAGTTTTTAAATGTGGTATTCCTATTGTTATGTTTGGTTTAGATGTAACAATGAAAGCTTTCTTAGAAGTAGAAGAAGTTTATGAAATGGCTAAAAATGGAACAAATATTAGTAAGTTTTATTTATCATCAACTAAATCAAATATAGATGTATATGCTAAAAATTATCGACCTATGCTTTGCTTACATGATGTATGCCCTGTTATTTATTTAAAATATCCAAAGATCTTTAGTGGCCAAATGGCGGGTGTATATGTTGAAACTCAGTCAGCTATTAGTTTTGGTAAAACAGTCAGTGATTTATGGAGTGATACAAAATTTAAAGATCGACATACATTAGTTATGTTAGATGTTCAAAGAGAGTTATTTAGAGATATAGTTGCGAATTTATTAATGAAGTATAAATAAAAAATAACAATCCGGGGATAAGATTGTTATTTTGACTTTTAGAAATATAAATATTTCTAAAATTTTATTCATATGATTATGAAAAGGAGAGGTGTCAGTAATTCAACTGACGTGGTAATTGTAATCATTAATTATGGGAAAAATATGGGTAATATCTGAATTTTTTCTGAAGTTTAAAAAGAAAAAGAAAATTAGCCTTTTAGCTAATTTTCTTTTATAATGGGAGAGAATGAAGAGTCAGTTTTATCTTTAACTGACTCTTATAATATACTTATTTATTGTGTGTATTGAATGAAGTTTAGGTGAAGTTTAGGTGAATTTCAAGGAGAAAATATGATTTATTGCATTGGTGAGTGTTTAATTGATTTCATTGCCCAAGATTGTAAGTCAAATTTGGGAGAAGTAAATTCATTTTTAAAAAGAGCTGGGGGAGCACCTGCAAATGTAGCAGTAGCAGCTAGTAAGTTAGGGGCATCATCAGCATTTATTGGACAGATAGGGAAAGATAGTTTTGGCTATTTTTTAAAAAGAGAACTAGAATATTACGGTGTTAATACACAATATACATTTTTAACTGATAAAGCAAAGACAGCATTAGCATTTGTTAGCTTAGATGATAAAGCAGAAAGAGATTTTTGTTTTTATCGTCAACAAAGTGCTGATTTATTATTGTCTATAAAACAAGTTGAAAAATTACAATTTAAGGTAAATGATTTTTTAATATTTGGTTCAGTTGGTTTAGTTCCATCAGCATTAAAAGAAACGACAACATATCTTTTACAAAAAGCTAAAAAGATGGGAGCTAAAGTAATATTTGATCCTAATTTAAGATTTAATTTATGGTCTTCAAAAGAAGAATGTTTGCAAACAGTAAGAGCATATCTTGGTTATGCTGATTATCTTAAATTAACAGAAGATGAAGCAGAATTAATTAGTGATAAGAAAAATGATAAAGAATATTTTTTATCCAAAGGAATAGAGGCAATTTTTTTAACACTTGGGGAAAAAGGAGCTAAATATATCAGTCGTAAGCAAGAGATATATGTACCAAGTAAAAAAGTTAATTGTGTTGATACAACTGGTGCAGGCGATAGTTTTGTCGGTAGTTTAGCAATGCAGTTGCAGAATAAAAAATTGGCAAAATGGGATAAAAAGGAATTATTATCATTCTGTAATCAATGTGCTGGTTTAACTGTAACTGTTAAAGGATCAATGCAAGCAAGTCCTTATTTGAAAGATGTAAATTATTTAAAAGGAGCTGAAAATGAAAGTACATGAATTTGCTAAGAGAATTGGTTTACCTAATTCAACAATTCGTTTTTATGATCGGGAAAATATTACTGCAAGTGGCCGTAATAAAAGTAATAATTATCGTGATTATCAAAATTTAGATGCACTTGTTATTTATAGTGCTCAATCTTTACGAGGCTTTAATTTTAGCATGGAAGATACTAAAAAATTACTAAACTCAGATGTGCTAGAATATAGTCAATTAATGAAACAAAAAGAAGCAGAGTTAGAACTTGATATTTTACGTTCTAAACAAAGATTAAAGCGTTTAAAAGAGATGACATCATGTATGGATGTTGTTGAAAAAATTCCCAATCAAGTTTTTGAATATGATTTAGGAGAACATTATATCATTAAAAGTTTTGGGGATGATATAAAACAAAATTTAAATGCTGTGCAGAAAAAAACGATTGCTGATCTCAGTGAAGCTTTACCATTTAGTTATGTTGCTTTACATATTAAGAAAGAAAATATTTTAGCTCAAAGTAAATTTATTGCAGTTCAAATTGGCTTAGGTATTTTAGAAAGAAAACGTAAAGAAATAGATTTGCAAATTGATAAATCAATTGAATGTATTGGCTCAAAGCGAGTATTAGCCTTATATGCTAAAGTTAAAAATCCTTTTCTTATTGAACGTAAAATAATTCAACCTATTTTAGAGCGTTTAGAAGAAAGTAATAAAGATATCAAAGATTTTTATGGTAAATTACATATTTCTTATACAGAAAAAGGTGAAAAATTTTATGGTATTATGATTGGCTGTGCAATGGAATAAAATGTTACAATGAAATAAATTAAGGGAGGTTTTATGTTACTAAAAGTTATTCGTGAAAAAGAAATTGCTTATTATAATTGTCAACAAATAAAAGAAATTATTATTTCTCATTTATATGAAGATGATGGTCGTTATGATGTTGGTTTAGATATGTATAATGGTATTGAACCAATTCGTGTTTTTGCTAGTCAAGAAGATGCAGAAGCATTTGTTGCTCGCTTAGCTGATAGTTTAGCTAAATTAGATAATGGTTCAGTTATTGATTGTCAAAAGATTTAAAGATAAAAAGATTCTAAGTGATTTAGAATCTTTTTATCTTTAATGTAAAGCACAGGCAATAATATATGGTTGATGATCTGTTGTATATGTTTGAAAAAAGTTCTCAGTTAATATAGCGTATGAAGGTAAATGTCCTTGTTTTGGTAAAGAAATACTACCTGGATTTAAGAAATAAATACCTTCTTTTTTATTTGCAGTAGGGATATGTGTATGTCCTGAAAGAAATAAATCACCCGCTTTTAGAAAAGATTGTATTTCTGGTTTATATAAATGACCATGACTTAAGAAAGCACGATGTTTGCCTATTTGAAAAAAAGAATAATCGGATAAAATAGGAAATGCTAATAACATTTGGTCAACTTCAGAATCACAATTACCACGAATAGCAATAATATCTTGCTTATATTCATTTAATAATAAAGATACTTCTTTTGGATTATAATCTTTTGGTAAAGGATTACGTGGTCCATGGTAAAGAATATCACCTAATAATAAGACACCATCAACATGGTGAATATTTAAAGCTTCAACAAATATTTTGGTAGCATATAATGAGCCATGAATATCTGATATGACTAAGTATTTTTTCATATTTTCCTCTCTTTCTAGCGTGTTATAATGTTCAATAGTGAGGTTTTTATGGCAAATAAACATATTGTAATTGGGGTAACAGCAGGCATAGCTGCATATAAAGTAGCTTCTCTTATATCTTATTTAAGCAAAGTAGGTCATGAAGTGCAAGTGATTATGACTCAAAAAGCTTGTGCATTTATAACTCCCCTAACTTTACAAACATTATCAAAGAGAAAAGTATATGTTGATATGTTTGCTAGTAATGAAAATTATGACGTTAAACATATTGAAATAGCTAAATGGGCAGATTTATTTGTAGTTGCTCCAGCTAGTGCTAATACGATAGCTAAATTAGCTAATGGTTTAGCTGATGATATGTTAAGTACGTCTTTTTTAGCGACTAATTGTCCTAAATTGATTGTTCCATCGATGAATACTAATATGTTAGAAAATAGAATAACACAAGATAATATAAATAAATTACGTCATTATGGTATCAAGGTTATGGAAGCAGATAGTGGTCTTTTAGCTTGTGGTGATATTGGTAAAGGTAAATTTCCACTGGTTGAGAAAATTGTCGATGAGATTGATCAACTATTAGTAACTAAAAAGGATCTTATGGGTAAAAAAGTTTTAATTAGTGCTGGTCCAAGTCAAGAATCTTTAGATCCTGTTCGCTATTTAACTAATCATTCATCTGGTAAAATGGGTTATGCTCTAGCTAAAGAAGCATATAATCGAGGAGCTGATGTTATTTTAGTTAGTGGACCGACGCATTTACGTCAACCTTATGGTATCAATTTTTGTTCTGTTACAAGTGCTTCGGCAATGGCAAGTGAATTATTGAGCTATTATCCAGATGCTGATTATACAATTATGGCTGCCGCTATAGCTGATTATACACCTAAAAATAAAGCACAAAATAAAATAAAGAAAAAGGAAATGGATTATGCATTAATGCTTACTAGAACAACTGATGTTTTAGCAACCATGGGAAAGCTTAAAAAACATGGTCAAATATTAGTTGGTTTTGCGATGGAAACGGAAAATTTAATACATAATGCTAAAAGTAAGTTAATTAGTAAAAATTGTGATTATTTAATAGCTAATTCGCTTTGTGAAAAAGGATCAGGCTTTAAGGCTGATACGAATCATGCTTATTTGATCACAAAAGATAAAGAGTTAGATTTTGGTTTATTAACGAAGAAAGAATTAGCTAAAAAAATTATTGATCAGATAATTAAAGGGGAATGATAAGATGCTTTTATGTGTTGATGTTGGTAATACAAATATTGCCATAGCTTTAATGGAAAAAGAAAAGATCATTGAACGTTTTCGTTTGATGAGTAAAAGTCCACGGACATCAGATGAATTTGGTTTTTATTTATTAAATATGATGGATAAAGCACATATTAAAATAGAATGTTTACAAGGTGTTATTTTATCATCAGTTGTACCAGATTTAAATTATACTTTAACATCAGCTTTTAAGAAGTATCTTAATTGTAATACATTGATGGTTGATCATACTTTAAAATTAGGCTTTAATTTATCGACACCATATGCTGATCAAGTAGGAGCTGATCGGATCGTTAATTGTACATATATTCATCATTATTATCCATCAGGAGGTATTGTTATTGATTTTGGTACAGCTACAACATATGACTATGTTGATGCTAAAGGTGATTTTAAATATGTTATTATTCAACCAGGTTTAGGTATTTCTGCTAGTGCATTAACAAAACAAACAGCTAAATTACCGGAAATTGAAATAAAAAAACCTGCTTCTATTTTAGGTATTAGTACAGTTACGGGCATGCAAGCAGGTCTTGTATATGGTTATTTAGGTGCAGTTAAAGAAATTATTCAAACGATGAAAAAAGAATTAAATGATCAAAATGCTTATGTTATAGCAACAGGTGGATTAGGTAAAGTGATTAGTAGTGAATTAAGTGAAATTAATGCCTATGATCCTGATCTAGCATATCGAGGTATGCAACTTATATTTGAAATGAATAAACATAATTATATTAAAAGCTAATTTTGTTTATTATATACAGTTACTAAGTATTTAACCTTTTTAGCGAGTAAGAGTAGAGCAATTAAATTAGGTATGACCATTAAGCCATTAAAAGTATCAGATATACCCCAAACAATATCTAAATCAACAATAGCACCAATTAAAGACATTAAAGCATAAATACAATAAAATGGTTTAATCCATTTGGTATTAAAAAGATACTCAATACATCTAGCACCATATAAACCCCAACCAAGAATAGTTGAAAAAGCAAAGCAGCACATTGAAATAGCAGTAAAAATAGATACCCAATTACCATATGTTGCTGTAAAACCACTAATTGTTAAACCAGCACCGGCAACTTGTCCATAAGGAATATTTATATTGCTGCATAAAATAACAAAAGCAGTTAAAGTACAAATAACAATAGTATCTGTAAAAACTTCAAAGATACCAAAAAAACCTTGATGAATTGGTTTTTTTGTATCAGCACTTGCATGTGCAATTGAACCTGTTCCAAGACCTGCTTCATTGGAGAAAACGCCTCGTGAAATACCATTTTTCATACTGATAAAGAAAGATCCAATTGCACCTCCAGTTATTGCTTGGGGTTGAAAAGCACCTTTAATAATGGCATAAAAAATATGTGGAACATGTTTAAAATTGATAAGAATGACACCAATTGATAAAATGATATATAAGATTGCCATAAAAGGAACTAATTTTTCTGTTACTTTACCTAAGCGTTTAATTCCGCCAAGAACGATAATAGCTACAGATAACATAATTAGTATACCAATAATCCATTTAATATATGAGACAGATTCTTGATTAATTAATTGGTAATTTAAAAGAACTTTACTAATTGCTACTGAAATTGTATTTACTTGGGTAGCATTACCAGTCCCAAATACAGCAAAAATACCAAATAAAGAATATAAAATGGCTAAGAAATGCCATTTTTTTGAAAGACCATTTTTAATGTAATACATTGGTCCACCAATTTGTTCACCAAGGTTATTTTTTTCATTGTAATATACTGCTAAAGTAACTTCTGCAAATTTAGTACACATACCAAGAAAAGCCGAACACCACATCCAAAAGACAGCTCCTGGTCCACCTAGTGCAATGGCACCAGCAACACCAGCAATATTACCAGTACCAACAGTTGCCGCTAGAGCTGTACATACGGCTTGAAAAGGAGATAATGTACCATCTTTAGCATCTTTTTTATGAAATATTTTACCAACTGTAACAGCTATTGCTAGCTTAAATTTAGTTAATTGAATAAATGAAGTTTTAAAAGTTAGAAAAAGACCAACACCTAAAATACAAATAAGAGCAGGTATTCCCCAAATAAATTGATTAATTAGTTGTGTGATTTTAAAAACTGTTGCAATCATATGTACCTCTTATTTTTAAAAGTAATGTGTTTATTTTACTATAGATAAAAAATAAAAAAAAGATTGATTATCTTTTTCACAATACTATCATATAAATGGGAGATAGTGATGGATAGTATTAAATATTTTAAAAAAAATAAAATGATCATACAAAACTATAGTTTTATTATTTTAGGATCATGTTTATATGCTTTATCAATAAATTATTTTTTAGTTCCTTTACATTTATATTCAGGTGGTATTCCAGGGACAGCCCAAATGTTAAGGAGTTTATTTTTTAGTAATGTAACAAATATCGATTTAGCTGGCTATTTTAATTTAATTTTTAATTTACCACTCTTCTTATTAGCATATAAAACAATGAAGAAAAGAATGATTATCGGGACATTGCTTTCCGTTTTTTTACAAACGATCTTATTTAGTTATGTTATTGCTCCTAAAATACCTATTTTAGATGATAAATTTAGTTGTTTATTATTATCTGGTATACTAGGTGGTATGGGTTGTGGATTGATTCTTAGTAATGGAGCAAGTGCTGGTGGTTTAGATTTATTAGGTCTTTATTTTACTAGTAAATATAAAAATAGTTCAGTTGGTCGTTTTAATGCTGCTTATAATGTTATTTTATATTCAATGATGGCTTTACTTTTTAATGTATCAACAGCTATTTATTCAATTTTTTATATTATTATTTTTGCATTTGCTATTGACCGTTTTCATTTACAAAATATTGAAATGCAATTAATGATTTTTACTCATCAATCAGAAATAAAACAAATGATTATGCATAAGTATAAAAGGGGAGTTACTTATTGGCATGGTATGGGAGCGTATACGAATAATGAAACAGAAGTTTTGGTAACTATTGTTGCTAAAAGTGAAGTGGCAGAAATTAAGCATATGATTCAAGAATTTGATAAGCAGGCTTTTATTATTACAAGTGAAATTAGTGATATTAGAGGTGGCTATCAAAAAAGGTTAATATAAAAATAAGTATATCAATATTGATATACTTATTTTTTTAAGCATCTGATCGAGAAAAACCATTCTTCATTAACATACTTGTTGTATAAAGTACTTTATCTAAAGTTAAATAAGTTTCTTTTTTAACCATTTCAGCAATTTGTGTATTTGTTTTAGTTAAGATATCAAGGTCTTTTTTAGCTAAAAAATCTTTATCGCTAATTAGTATCATGTGGTGTCCAGCAGTTTGTACAGTTAATTGGTAACGTTCGATATGATTAGCAGTTTCACTGTAATGAGCATCACATAAGGCAGCTATAATACGATTTGCCCAATAAAAATTTTCAGTTGTAGTTAAAGAACTTGTATTAGCTAAATAATCAGGGGTTTGATTGACATTTGTATAGAAAGGTACAAAAGCATTAAAGACATTACAACCATATGCTAACCATTCAATAGCACGGTTTTCTTTAGGCATATAAGGACGAATTTGGGTACAAGATAAGAAATTATTACGATTAATACCTATTGGTCGATATTTTCCTTTTAGTAAAGGATTAGCATGTTTACTATACACATCAAAATCAGTTCCTTGATAATGGTGAGAAAGAGCATATTTAACATCTTCAACAGTAATTTTTCTTTCAGGGACTAAAGAAAATGGTAAATCATCCATTTCAGGACTAAATTCAGTATTATCATTTTGGCGATGATATGTATTTGGATTGAAATATTTAGCCATAATCCAAGCTCGTGGTGTGTTGTAGACATGGTCAGCATCAGAATGTGAACCAAAAGCTAAGCGAGGGTTAAAGATATCATTATTTAATGATAAATCGAGAAAATTATCTTTAATAAATTCTCTTAAATCAGCAGAACATAGAAAGTTTTCTTGTCTACCAAAGGCATCTTTAAGATCAAAATAATCAATACCTAATTGATTTGGCATAACAACATATTTATTATCTGGTATACGACAAGCAATCCAGTGATGACCACCAATTGTTTCTAACCACCATATATTATCAACATCTTGAAAAGCGATACCATTCATTTCATAAGTGCCATATTTTTCTAATAAACTTCCTAAACGTAAGACACCTTCTTTAGCACTATGAATATATGGTAAAGTAATAGTAACTATATCTTCTTCACCAATACCACCGATAATTTCTTTTTCTTGACTATTAGCAGCTTTATATTCAACAAGTGGATCAGCAGCTAATACAAGTTCATTGGAAGTAATGGTTTCGGTTGCGGTCATAGCTACATTTTCAGCATTAACACCAGCAGCAGCCCAAATACCTATTTTGCCGGAAGAATCAGGCATAGCTGTATAACGCATAGCTTTTTTAGGCAAAGGAATAACAACATGTGATAAAACAGATTTATATTCTTGAGCTTGATCTTGAGGTTGAACAACGACAAATTTTTTAGCTGTAAATTCACCAGAAGGTGAATCTTCATTACGGGCGATCATTGTCGATCCGTCATAGCTGGCTTTTTTACCAACTAATAAAGTTGTACATGACATATATTTCTCCTATCTATTGTTTGAACAATATATTTTATTTATTTAAATTATATTATGACATTTTAAGCTGTCAAAACATATGTTTAGTCATTAACTAATTAAAAAACATATAATTATGTTTATAAATTTCAATTAAAAAGCGACTGAACTTATAATTCAATCGTTAAATGTCTAATATATTAAATTGTTTTAAGTGGATTTCTTATCCTTACCATTTTTTTTATATAAAAAAAGACGATAGAGTTCTTAATTTCTATCGTCTAATGCCTTTAATATGATATTTTTAAATCTTTTTTGACCAATATAGTTTTAATAATTCAGAAAATATTACTTGTGCAAATGCAACTATCATTAATGCTAAAAAGGCTTCATAACTTACATATGCTACAATTAAAGAAACAGTTACAATAATCATTGAAAATATAGGTATTATATTTGCTCCTGACTTCATCTTTATTAATATCACTCTTTCATCTGTTTCTTTAGTATACATCTTTTCCAATATATCTCTATTTCTATATGCTCTACTAAGCATTCCCATATAGAATACAGATACTAGTTCAAGTCCAGTAAAAAATCCTACTACATAATCTGTCACATTTTCTTTTAATGGAAATTTATATTTTAAGTAAAAATTTCCAATAATAACAGCGAGTAAGGCAACTATACATAATAAGACTAAAATACTAATTCTAAATCCTATTTCTTTTTTATATTTTTCTAATTTGTTCATATTAATCATCCTCCTCTATACTAAATATTTCTTCAATACTCATATCAAAAAACTTAGCAATTTTAAAAGCCAACGGCAGTGACGCTATATATTTTCCAGTTTCAATGGAAGTTATGGTCTGTCTTGTTACTCCAACTTCATTTGCCAATTCTTCTTGGGTTATTTTATGTTGTTTTCTTAATTGAGAAATTGTATTTTTCATTTTTCTCCTCCAATAGCAAGCTCACTTTACATATGTAGTATAGCTTACTTTGCTTTTTTGTCAAGCACACTTTGCTTTTTTATAATTTTTTAAACTAAAAAGGCGATAGATTTTTTTACTATCTATCGTTTATTGCTATATTCAATCCTATAATTATTTTTTTATATTCTTATTTTTAATACATTAGATTTTGAAGTTAATATAAAAGTGAGAAAGGCTATGAAAAAACTCAATACTAATCTTACTGGCAATAAAATTATTCTAATTATCCTTCTCATAAATACATATAAAAATTAAACTGGGATTCATAACAAACCCCAGTTTATTAATTAGCGTATTCTTTTAATATAATTTTGATCCTGCTGGAATATTATCATCCAACATTATTAAGTTAAGTTTTTCTTCTCCGTCATACTCACAAATTGCAGATATAATCATACCTTCTGAGTCGATTCCCATCATCTTACGAGGAGGAAGATTACAAATTGCAAGTAGTGTCTTTCCAATTAAGCTCTCTGCGCTGTAATATTCCTTAATACCAGATAAAATAACTCTTTCTTTTTCAGAACCATCATCTAATGTAAATTTCAAAAGTTTTTTTGACTTTGGAACTTCTTCGCAGTTCTTAACTTTTACAACTCTAAAATCAGATTTACTGAAAGTATCAAAATCAACCATTTCTGTAAATAAAGGTTCAACTTTAACTTTGGAAAAATCAATTTTTATATCTGTTTGTTGACTTTCCTGTTTTATTTTTTGATCATTGTCTAAAGGTTTCATTGTTGGGAATAATAATACATCGCGAATAGAGTCTTTACCAGTTAATAACATTACAAAACGATCAATTCCAAAGCCAATACCACCAGTTGGTGGTAAACCATATTCTAATGCTTCTATATAGTCTTGATCCATCTCTGAAGCTTCTTCATCACCTGCTTCTTTTGCTTGTAATTGCTTTAAGAAACGCTCTTTTTGATCGATAGGATCATTTAATTCTGAAAAGGCATTATTCATTTCAATACCCATAATACTTAGTTCAAAACGTTCAGTAAAGCGAGGATCTTTAGCTTTTTTCGATAGAGGTGAAATTTCAATTGGATGACCCCAGATAAAAGTAGGCTGTTCAATTTTATCTTCACAGAATTGTTCAAAGAAAAGACTGATAATATGGCCAACTGTTTTTTGATGTTCAGCTACTTCAACATGATGTTCTTTAGCTAATGCGAGAGCTTTTTCAAGGCTCATTTCTTGCCAAAAATCAATGCCTGTACACTCTTTAACAGCATCAACCATGTGCCATCTTTTAAAAGGTGCTTTTAAAGATATTGTTTTACCCATGAAAGTAAAATCTGTTTTGCCAAAAACTTCTAAGGCGACACTTTCATAAAGCTCTTCTGTTAAATCCATCATATCTTGCATATCAGCATAAGCACAATAAGCTTCCATGGTCGTAAATTCTGGATTATGTTTTAAATCCATACCTTCATTACGGAAAATACGTCCTATTTCATAAACTTTTTCTAAGCCACCGACAATTAAACGTTTTAATGGTAATTCTGTTGCTATTCGTAAATAAAAATCACGATTTAAAGCATTGTGATGAGTAATAAAAGGACGTGCAGAAGCACCAGTTAAAACAGGTTGTAAAACAGGTGTTTCAACTTCAATATAACCTTTTTGATCCATATAATGTCGAATACTAGCAATAATTTTTGATCTTAAAATAGCGACTTTACGTGATTCATCATTAGTGATTAAGTCTAAATAACGACGGCGATAACGTTCTTCTTTATCTTGTAAACCATGAAATTTATCAGGTAAAGGGCGTAAAGCTTTACTTAAATGGATATAATCATGTGCTTCGATTGATAATTCGCCAGTTTGTGTTTTAACTACTTTACCAATAATACCGATAATATCCCCTAAATCAGCTTTTTTAAATAATTCATAAAGTTGCTCACCAAGAATTCTTTGATTTAAAACAACTTGTATACGTCCTGTTTTATCTAATAGAGAGATAAAGCCCATTTTACCCATGCGTCTTTTCATCATAATACGTCCAGCAACGCTTGTATTAACATTCAAATCATCTAATTCTTCTTTATTTTTATCACTATATTTTTCTTTGATTTCAGCTGCATGTGCTTCTTGTTTGAAACGATGACCAAATGGTGCAATACCTTGTTTTTTTAAGGCATCCATTTTTTCAAGTCGAACTTGCATTTGATCATTTAGTGTAACATTGTTCTTTTCTTTGTCTGCCATAAATCCTCCTTTAGACAGTAAAAGCTCTTCGTTTAGGGACGAAGAGCATTTCGTGGTACCAACCCTAATTTACGAAAAAATATTTTCGCCTATTTAATAAAGTAACGTTTTTCACCGGCTCACTCCAGAGTTTTTAACTACAAAAGCTATCCTTATCTTTCTTACACCATCAAAGACTCGCTTAAAGTTTCTGCTATTGTATCTTCTCTATCATTGTGGACAAAATTATTTTATCATGAAATACTTGCTTTTCAATGTAAATTTGATATTATTAATCGCAAAATAGGGAGGTGTTTATGAGTCAAATAGCTGCATTTTTTGATATTGATGGAACTATTTATCGCGAAGGATTGATTACGGAAGTTTTTAAAAAATTAGTAACACATGAAATTATTCAAAGTGAACGTTGGCGAGACGAAGTCCAACCATTTTATTCAGCTTGGGATCGTCGTCAAGGTGATTATGATGACTATTTACAAAAAATGGTTGATATATTTAAAGAGGTGTCAGTTGGTATTTCTTCTGAACATATTGATTTGATTGCTCAAAGAGTGATTGAACAAAAAGGTGAAAGAGTATATCAATTTACGAGAGATGCTATTTTAGAGCATAAGCGTTTAGGACATAAAATAATAGCTATTTCCGGTTCACCAGATGCTTTAGTTAAAAAAATGGCGGAAAAGTATCAATTTGATGATTGGCGGGCAACTATTTATGAAGTTGATGAACATGCTTATTATACAGGTCGTTTAGTGCCAATGTGGGATGCTGAAAGTAAGCGTAAAGCTATTTATGAATTGGCTAAGAAATATGATCTTGATCTTTGCCAATGTTATGCATATGGAGATACTAATGGTGATTTTGCAATGTTTGAAGAAACAGGTTATCCAACCGCAGTAAATCCTACTAAAGAATTAATTCATCGTATTCAAAATACGGAAAAAGTTAGGCAAAAGATAGCTGTTGTTGTCGAAAGAAAAGATGTGATCTACCATTTAGATATTAATCACATCCATCTAAAGCCTTAGATAATTAAATTATTATAGTATAGCCGCATCGAGTGCTATTTCAATCATCTTAGTGAAAGATAATTGTCTTTCCTTTGGGCTTGTTTCTTCATGAGAAATTAAGCTATCAGAAATAGTTAGTAGACAAGCGGCTTTTTTACCTAAAACACGAGCATTATTAAATAAAGCAAAACTTTCCATCTCAACACATATACAATGTTTATCATGAGCTAATTGCTTAAAATCATTAGCTTTTTCATGATAGAAAACATCGGAACTATGAATAACACCTTCTGTAAGTGGAATATTTAATTTCTGGGCTGCTTTTTTTATTTTTTCATTTAATTCTTTACTTGGATAGCCATAGCAATCTTCATATCCTGATTGTACTTTAGCATAGCTACTTTCAGAATATGCAGCTGAAGCTAAGACAACATCAAAAATTTTTAATTCAGGAACATAAGAACCAGCTGAACCAATACGAATTATATTTTCAACATCATATTGTTTATAAAGTTCATAACTGTAAATGCCAATCGAAGGCATACCCATACCGGAAGCCATAACACTGACAGCTTTTCCTTTCCATGTTCCTGTATAGCCACCTATACCACGTACATTATTGACTAGTTTGGCATCCTTTAAAAAATTTTCGGCAATAAATTTAGCTCGTAATGGATCACCAGGCATCAATACTGATTTCGCAAACTGACCTTTTGTAGCACTATTATGTGGAGTAGACATATTTTTCCTCTCTTTCTTACATCCATTATAACGTTAAAAAGCTATAAATTTGATTACAATTTAGTTGCTTTTGTTCCGGCTTTTGACATATTTTCTAAGATATTTGAACGAAATGAAGTAGTTATTTTTTGCCGATGACGTTCACGTTTTAAAGCTAATGATATCAACTGATCCATTAATTGTTGGAAACTAACATTTTCGGCTTGCCAAAGATAAAATGAAAGTGATCCGGGAATGGTATTGATCTCATTTACATAAACTTTTTTGGTCTCAGCATCCATGATAAAATCAATGCGACAAACACCTGAGGCATTTAAAACACGAAAAGTATCTTTAGCTAATTGCTGAATATATTTTGTTTCTTCTTGACTAAGAGGAGCAGGAACTAAACGTGATGTAGCAGCCATCCCAGCACTATCTTTACTGTTACCAGCACCATATTTTTTATTAAAATCTAAAAATTCTTTTTCTTGCTGACTTACTTCTTCTAAAACAGAAGCCTTAGCAGAAGTCATATCACCAAGGACAGAACAGTTAATTTCCCGCATAGGTTTAATCACTTTTTCGGTAATTATTTTGTCATCATATTTCATAGCTTCTTTAAAACAAGTTAAATATTCTTCTTGATCATGGGCAATTGAAATACCGATTGATGATCCTGTTCGAGCTGGTTTAAGAATAACTGGATAACCAATGGAAGCAACTTTTTTAAGTATTTGGTTTTGGTAGTTTTCAATATCTTCACTATAAGCCCAAAACCAGGGAGTAATAGGTAAATGATTGTCATGTAAAATATGTTTTTGGAAAACCTTATCTTGACCTGCTACAGCACCATATATATCACAACCAGCAAAAGGTATTTTAAGCATTTCAAATAAACCTTGAATTGTTCCATCTTCACCATTTGTGCCATGCATAATTGGAATTGCTAAATCAATAACATTTAATTCTTTTCTTTGAAATAGTTTGGGCTTAACTGGTAAAATTAAACATTTATTTTGACTTTGTACTAAGGTCACTTGTTGACTGCTTTGTAACAGTTCTGGTAAATGTGTAAAATTTTCGATCTGAAAGAATTTATCCATGTTATAATAAATCTTGCGATCTTTAGCTACATATAATGGAATAATATCATATTTATTTTTATCTAGAGCGTGGATAGCTTGTTGAGCTGAAATGATTGATACTTCATGTTCAACAGATTCCCCACCAAAAAAAACACCGACATGTAATTTCATGTATAATACTCCTTTTCACTTGCCTATTATAATACGACAATGTTTATTGTGTTACCATAATTAAGGAATTAAAAGATAATTTTTAGATATATTGAAAGGAACGTTATGAAACAATTTATTGCTCATTTTACAAAAGTAAGTTTTACACAATTTAAGAAAGATATGCTTAAGTTAGGATATGATTTAAAAATGATTGAACAAGCATATGATAATATAGTGATACCTAAAAGGACAACAAAAGGGTCAGCAGGTTATGATTTTGTTTGTCCGTTTAATTTGCATATTGGTAAGGATAGTGTACTTATTCCTACTGGTATTCGTGCTAAAATGGATTTAGATTATGTGCTAATGCTATTTCCTCGTTCATCACTTGGTTTTAAATATGGTTTACAATTGGATAATAGTGTTGGCATTATTGATAGTGATTATTATAATTCTGATAATGAAGGTCATATTATGGCAAAAGTTCATGCTTGTAAGGAATTTAGCTTATCGGCTGGAAGCCGTTTTATACAGGGTGTTTTTTTACAATATGGTCTAGCAAATGAAGAAGATGTTTTAACTGAACGTAATGGTGGAATAGGTAGTACAGATAATATATAGGAGGTAATATGGATAAACGCTGGAAACAAATTATGCTTGATGAGCCAATTCCTACTCATATAAAAGAAAGAATGGAAGAATTACGTCACCAAGGACAAGTGGTTATTGACGATAAATATATTAAAAGACCAAGTCAGATTGAAGGCATTCGGAAAGCATCAGCTTTAAATACAGCTGTTCTGGATGAAGTTGCTAAGCATATCAAAGAGGGAATGAGTACACAAGATATTGATGATATTGTTGCTAATTTTACCAAAGAACATGGTGGTATATGTGCCCCTTATCATTTTGAAGGATTTCCTAAACATGTTTGTACATCAATTAATGAAGAAGTTTGTCATGGTATTCCTACTCGTTTAAAGAAGCTTCATGATGGGGATATTATTAATGTTGATTGTACAACTATTTTAGATGGTTATTATGGGGATGCCAGTCGGATGTTTTATATTGGTAATGTTTCTAAAGAACGTCAAAAGCTTTGCGAGATAACGAAAGAAGCTTTAGATTTAGCTGTCCAAGTTGCAAAGCCTTGGGCACATGTTGGTGATATTGGTTATACAATTCAAAATTTTATTAAAAAGACACCTTATTCAGTAGTCCGTGATATTGGCGGTCATGGTGTTGGCTTAGAATTTCATGAAGATCCTTTTGTTTCACATATTGGTCAAAAACACCATGGTATGGTTCTTGTGCCAGGAATGATAATTACCATTGAGCCAATGATTAATGCTGGTGGAGCAAGTGTAGTTATTGATCCTTATAATGAATGGGTTATTTCAACTCGTGATGGTAAAGATTCAGCTCAATGGGAATATACTATACTGATTAAAGAAGATGGAAATGAGGTCATAAGTCACTAATGGTTAATGAAACAATATATGTAAGTGGTCATCGGCATCCGGATAGTGATGCTATATGTAGTGCCATTGCTTATGCTGAATTATTAAATCAAACAGGTAGAAAAGCTATGGCTTGTCGGCAAGGACCATTAAATGAAGAAACAAAGTTTATTTTAAAAAGATTTGGCTTAGATAATCCTTTATTAATGACAGATGCTAGAGCACGTTTGTGTGATATTGAAATTGATAATCCGACAACGATTAAAACTTATGAAACAATACATCATGCTTGGCATTTAATGGAACATACTAAAAATAGAAGCCTTTTTGTAATTGATGATAGTGGTAAATTAAGAGGGATTTGTACTACTTCTGATTTATCTCGTTATCGTTTTCATCCTGATAAAGATCTAGCTGATTTAATGAAAACAGCATCGTTGGCTAATATTGCTCGGACGATAGGTGGTCGTATTCGCTTTGAACCAGAAAATTTCCATTTTAATGGTCAGATTCATGTTATTACTGTGGAAAAGATGGATGATAGTCCATATCAACTAAAAGATTGTGTTGCTTTAATGTCAGTTGGTTCTTTAAAACAAATTGCAGCAATTAAAGAAGGTGTTCGTTGTCTTATTTTAACAGCAGGAGCTAAAGCTACTTTAGAAGTTGTTACGGCAGCTAAGAAGTTAGGTTGTGCAATTTTGGAAACAAGAGATAGTACTATGCATACAGCCTTTGTAATCAATGAAAGTTATAGTGTAGAACAAATTATGACTTTGAATCCGATTTGTTTTGGAGATACAGAATATGTTGATGATGTAGCTTCTAAAATGAATCATTCACGTGTTCGTTCTTATCCTGTATTAGATAAACAAGGGAATATTGTTGGTGCTATTTCTCGTTATCATACACGTAATTATAAAAAGTTACAGATTGCTTTAGTCGATCATAGTGCAACTAACCAATCTATGCAGAATATTGATAAGGGAGATATTGTAGCAATTGTCGATCATCATCATATTGGAGATATTACGACTACACATCCTATTGAATATCGTAATCATCGTTGTGGCTGTACTTGTACTATTGTTACTAAGTTATATGCTGAAGCAGGTATTGTTCCAAGTAAAGCAATTGCCGGTATTATGTTATCAGCTATTTTGTCAGATACATTGAATTTCAAATCGGCAACTACTACAGATGAAGATCGTGATACAGTACAATATTTAGCAACTTTAGCAGAAATAGATGATGTTAATGCATATGCTACAGAAATGTTGAATGCTTCTGTATCTTTGAAAGATTCTAGTCCGAAAGATATTCTTTATCGTGATTTAAAATATTACGATGTTGATCGTTATCATATTGCTATTGGTCAAACTAATTTTTCACATAGTGAAGAAGTACAATCACTAATTCCAAAAATGAAAGAATTGATTAAGAAAGAGCAGGAAAATCAAGGTCTTGATTTATTAGTTATGTTATTTACGGATGTATTAGGAGCAGGTTCTTATTTTGTTTATAATGGTTCTATGAGCTATGTTTTAAAAGAATTTTTAGCTACAATTATTGATGAAAATAGTGCCTTTGATCCAAAGATCATTTCGCGTAAACAACAATTAATGCCAACTTTATCGGAATTATTAAAACAGCAATAAGAAAGTAGGAAATATGATAGAAGTACATTTAATTGGTACGGGTGGTACAGTGCCTTTACCCAAGCGTTGGCTGACATCTTTATACATTAAATTAAATGGTAAAGTAACTTTGGTTGACTGTGGGGAAGGAACACAAATAGCCCTTCAAGAGCAAGGTTTATCACTAAAGCCAATTGATAATATTCTTTTAACGCATTTTCATGCTGATCATACAGCCGGTTTACCGGGTTTATTATTGACGATGGCAAAGGCTGATCGAAAAGAGCCAATTCGGATATATGGACCTAAAGGTTTAAAAGAAATAATTCAGGGAATTTATGCTTTAGCACGTTATATACCATTTCCCATTGAAAGTGTTGAAATTGAAAATCATAGTTCTTTTATGTTTGACAAATTAAAAGTAGAAGCATTTTTAATGAACCATTCAGTTGAATGTTATGGCTATCGTTTTGAATTAGCACGTAGACCAAAATTTTTAGTTACAAAAGCTAAGGAATTGGATATTCCTGTAAGATATTGGTCACATTTGCAAAATGGTGAAGTGATTGAATATAATCAGCAAAAAATACAGCCAAGTTCTGTTTTGGGTACGACAAGAAAAGGAATTTCTTTACTTTATGCAACTGATACAAGACCGAATAATAATTTATTAATAGCAGCTGAAAAAGTTGATTTATGTATTATTGAAGGTATGTATGGTGATATAGATAAAATAATAAATGCCCAAAATAACAAACATATGATGATGCAAGAAGCTTGTACATTAGCTAAAAAATGTCAAGTAAAAGAATTATGGTTGACACATTATTCACCATCAATGCCTTTTCCAGAAGATTATGAAGACGAATTGAAAAAGATTTATCCAACAGTTAAAATAAGCCATGATGGGCAAAATAAAATATTAAGATTTGAAGGAGATTAGGCATGTATTATGTAATTGTTAATCCTGGCTCGGGTTCTTATCATAATAAGACATGGGAATGTGTTTCAAATATTTTAAAAAAACATGGTGAAATTTATCAAGTTTTTTATTCCAATAAAAAGTATGATGTAAATCACATTTTAAAAGATTTACAACGTGGTCAGATGATCAAAGTTCTTTTGATTGGTGGTGATGGAACGATTAATTTAGCTGTCAATGCGATTAATGATTTTAAACAAGTTAAAATTGGTTATATACCAAGTGGATCAGGTAATGACTTTGGACGAAGTATGGGTATCATGCGTGATACGGAATTAGTTATGTCATCAATTCTTCGAAAAGGATATCGTTTAATTGATGTTGCGCAAGTTAAAATTATTCAGGGTGATCATCCGCAAACACGCCGTTTTATGATTTCATGTGGTCTTGGATATGATGCTTTAGCTGGATATCATGTGCAAAAAAGTCCTTTTAAATCACGAATGAATAAGTATGGTATGGGTAATTTAGTTTATCTTGCATCAGGTGCTTTCTCAATGTTTCAATATAAACCATTTCATTTTGTTGATAATAAGGAAGAAGTGGCTTTCTATGTTGCTATGAATCAACGTTATGAAGGGGGTGGTTTTTTGTTTGCCCCAAATGCTAATCCTCAAGATGGTTTATTAGATTTTATGAAAGTTGCTAATATTAGCCGTTTAAAAATGCTACAATTAATACCAAGTGCTCGTAATGGAAAACATATTTTTTCGAAACATGTATCACTTGAAGCATCGGCTTATCATCATTTAGAAATGGTTGAACCTGTTTATATTCATGCTGATGGTGAAGTTTTAGGTAAAGCGATAGAAGTTGAATTTAGTATTTTAAAAGATAAATTATGTTTATTGAATAGTGAAATATAAAAGGCACCGCAAGTGCCTTTTATAAACTAGTTTGTATTTCTTTGAGCCTTTTAGCTAAACCGGAAATTTGTTTTAAACTTAAAGAACATAAAGCAATACGAATACCTTTTGGAACACGAACTGTATAAATGTGATGTTCCATTAATGCTTTTTGATATTTAATTGGCTGATCATGAATTAAAGTTAAGAAAAAACCTTCTTTATAAGGATAATAAGCAAGCTGACAAAGATCAGCTTCTTTTTTAAATAGGTTGGCTCTTTCTTGTAATAAAGTAACAGCTTTCTTTTTTTCATTAAGATAAGCAACTGGATTTTGAATAATATGAGCAATATTTTTCATTGCAGCATTAGCTACATTTGACCAAGTAGCACGTGCTTGTCGATCAAGAACATTGCTGATTGAATGAATAATATCTTCATTTTGATGAAGAAAAAATAGACCACCAACTCTTAAGCCATATGAAGTAAAACTCTTAGAACAACTAAAAGCAATTAAAGCAAGAATATTTTTATGCAATTCATTCCAACTATCTAAAAAAAGACGACTATCTTTTTGCAAAGAATAATCAATATAAGCAACATCATTTAGTAAAATGATTTTTTTATTTTCAGGTAAAGAATTTAAGAAAGTAACTATTTCTTGCCATTCATTATTACTTAGTGAATAACCAGTAGGATTTTGACAAGGATCATTAATTAATAGAATTAATTTATCTTTTTGTTGTAAATTATCTAAAATAAGTTTTTTTAAACCATCAATATCAAATTTTTGCCCTTTAAATAGATTATAAAAGACAGTTTTTAATTCATTTTCTTGGGCCATCAAATGATAGACAGGCCAAGCAATATCTGGTATTAGAACAGGATCACCTTTTTCTAGAAAGTTATTAAAGACAAGACTGATTGCTCCTGTACCACCAGGAGTGGCAATAAAATCATGTTTGAGAACTACTTTTTTATCTTGTATAAGCCATTTTGTAATGGCTTGACAGAAATCAGGGTTACCCTTGAAATTTTGAGCATAAGCAGCTTTAATAGCTGAACTAATTTGATCATATGGTTTAAAAACACTATCAAAGGCTATAATTTTACCATCTTCACCATAAAGTGTACCAACAGTAGCATTAATCTTATTTGGATCGGTATCTTGTTTAGCTTTATTAGCAATAGCAAAGACAGTATCTATGAGAGGATCAGTATTTCTACTTTTTTTTGTAAATGACATGAAAAGACCTCCTTTTGATTATTAAATCAAAATTTAAGTGGTAAAGTATAAGTTTGTTCAATTAAATGACGTTGATTGAGAATTGGTAATAAGGCATTAAAGACGAGAATTAAGAGCATAATCTCAATAGGTAATAAAAGACTATTCTTAACAGCTGATACAATAAAATATGCCCAATATGTTTTTTTAGTATAGAGAATAGAAGTCCAAAGACTACCAATAAACATATTTGTAATAATATTATTGCATAATTTAGCTAAAATAATTGATCTTATATTAATCTTTTTATCATAGAAGAAAAAAGAATAGAAAAAATTACCTAATATAGCGGTTAAAATATAGCCAGGGAAAAAAATGCCTTTGGGAAAAATAGCAAAACCTAATAAATCAGTGACAACAGCTGATAATACACCAGCAGTTGGACCAATAATAGTTGCTTCTACAGCAACAAAGATAAAAGTAAAGCCAACACTTAAATTTTTAGCGACTGAGATATGAAAAAAACGACCAGAAATAATTTTTAAAGCAATAAATAATGCAATTAAGGCTAAATAACGAACATCTTTTAATTTTTTAGCACTACTTTGAAATTGATTGAATATATACATCATGAAACCTCCCCAATGAATAATCCAAACAATAAAATATCATGTTGTGAGCAAGAAAACAATGTAATTTTATGATCATCATGTATAATAAACATATGGCTTATATTGCAATAACGGTTGATAACTTAAATGAAATAGATGATTATATCCAAGCTGGTGCTGAAGAATTTATATTTGCTTTGGCAAATTGTCACTTTAGTTCATTAACATCTTTTTCTAAAGAATATTTAGTTACTTTTAAAAAAAAGATATTAAAAAAGAAAAAAATGACTGTTTTAATGAATCGTTTATTTTCGCAAAAACAGATTGCTAAAGCACAAGATGATTTAGTGTATTTGTTAAAGGAAGGTATTGATAATATTTTATTTGCTGATCCTGGTTTATTACGTAAAGCTAAACAGATTGATGCTATAGATAAATTAATTTATTCGCCAGAAACATTGTTAACTTCATCATATGATGCTCAAATATGGTTATCATTAGGTTTAAAAAAGGTAGTTATTTCACCTCTTTTAACAGCTAAAGAAATTATGTTGATAGCTTCTTTAGTACCACATTTATCTTTGCCTATCCACGGATATCAAATTATGTCAGTTTCACAAAGACATCTTTTGAGTGCTTATCAAAAGTATAGTGGTGTGCAAATGCAAGCTCGTGATAATCAAAAGCTTTGGATACAAGAAACAAATCGACAAGGGCATATGCCTATTTATGAAAGTGAATTTGGGACAGTTATCTATACAGATTTTGTTTTACAAAGTTTTCAACATTTACATAAGTTTGTTGAGATGGGAATTGAACGTTTAGAAATTAATACACATTATTTAAGTAAAGAAGAAAGTATTTTAGCAATCCAACTTTATAAAGATATTTTAAGTGGTAAAGATGGTAAGCAGTGTGAAGAAGAATATAGAAAGGCATTTTCTGATCTGCCATTAGAAGATGGTTATTATGGTCAGAAAACGATAAGGTAGAATATGAAAAAACCTGAATTACTAGCACCGGCAGGTGATTTAGCCCGTGCTAAAACAGCTATTTTATATGGTGCTGATGCTATTTTCTTAGGTGGTCAAAATTTTTCTTTACGTTCAAGAGCATCTAATTTTAGTTTAGATGACATAAAAGAGATTTGTCTTTTTGCTAAACAAAGAAATGCCCGTGTGCATGTAACAGTTAATATTATTCCCCATGAAGAAGATTTTAATGGTTTAAAAGAATATTTACAAAAATTAGAATTGTATGGGGTAACAGCTATTATTGTAGCTTCTCCAGCCATTATGAAGTTAGCAAAAGAAGTAGCACCTAAGTTAGAAGTTCATTGTTCAACACAAATGTCAATTATGAATGCTGAAAGTGCTAAATTTTTAGTTGAAGAATTTCATTTAGATCGTGTTGTTTTAGCCCGTGAATGTTCAATAACGGAAGTAAAAGATATTATTGCAAATTGTCCCGTTGAAGTAGAAGCGTTTATTCATGGTGGCATGTGTGTTAATTATTCGGGTCGTTGTACTTTATCTAATAGAATGACTTTAAGAGATGCTAATCGTGGGGGATGTGCGCAATCGTGTCGTTGGGAATATCATCTTTTTGAAGCCCAACATGAATTAAGTAAAGAGCAATTATTTACAATGAGTTCCAAAGATTTAATGGCAGCTGATTATTTGTATAATCTAATGGCAGCTAATGTTTCTTCTTTGAAAATTGAAGGACGCATGAAAACCGAATATTATGTTGCTAATGTTGTTCGTGCTTATCGTGCTTTAATTGATGCTATTTGGGCAAAACAAGCTGCTTTATCAAAGAGTGAAATGGCTGAACATCTAAAAGAAATTGCTCGTGTTGAAAATCGTCAAACAGCAGGTGGTCTTTATGCTGGTATTAATGATGAAGATACTATTTTATATCATCGAACGAGCAATAATGATGTCAATCATGATTTTGTTTCAACGATTATCGATTATCAGAATAATACAGCTATTATGCAGGTGCGTAATGCATTTCAAGTAGGGGAAGTATTAGAAGTATTATCACCTGGTTTACCAAAGCGTTCATTTATTGTTAAAACAATTTGTAATGCTGATGGTGAATATATGGAAAGAGCTAAAAGACCGATGGAAATAGTTTTTTTACCTATTCCATTTGTGGTTAAAAAGAATGATATTATTCGGCGAGGAAGAATATGATTTTAGAAGGTGCAACATCTGTCAAAGCAGCTTTAGAAGCACAAAAAAGAAAAGTTTATGAATTAATTATTAAAAAGGGTAAGAATAATCGTAATTTACGTTATATTTATCAGAAAGCAAAGGAAATTAATGTACCAATAGTTTATAAAAGTGAAGATGAAATTAATGACTTAGCTAAAGGTAAAACACATGGTGGTATTTTAGCACGAGTTGGTGAACGCAAAAAAGAATTTATTGATGATCTTAATTTATCGCCTAATGCTTTTATTTTATTAGTTGAAGGTATAGTTGATCCATATAATTTTGGCTATATTGTACGTAGTGCTTTTAGTGCTGGCTGTGAAGCGATTTTAATGCCGACATATCATTGGCATGATTTAGAAGCAACAATTGTTAAATCATCTGCTGGAGCTTTTGAACATTGTCAGCTTGTACAATCAGATAATTTAGTAAATGATGTACTAAAGTTTAAAAAACAAGGTTTTCACATATTAGCTGGCTATCGTAAACAAGCTATTGCTTATGATGAAGTTAATTATCAAGGTCCTATTGTTTTATGTATTGGTGGTGAATTAAGAGGCTTATCAAAAAATATTTTAAAAGAAGTTGAAACAGCTATTTATATTCCTTATGCAAATAATTTTCGTAATGCTTTAAATGGTGCAAGTGCAGCTGCTGTATTTTGTTTTGAAGTGTTAAGACAAAGAAGACAAAAATGAGGTAAGTTATGGAAAAGATTATATCTTTACAAAATCAAAAAATAAAAATGTGGTCTTTGTTACGATATAAAAAAGGGCGAGATAAGCAAAAAAAATTTTTAATTGAAACAGATCATTTAATACAAGAAGCTAAGAAGGCAGGTATTTTAGAAAAAATTATTTCAGATATTGATGGTGATATATTAGTAAGTTCAGCAGTTTTAAAAAAAATACAGATTTCACAGTCAACAATTCATCAAATTGGTTTATGTAAGATACCGCATTTTAAAGAGCGTGATTATACTAAAGTAATAATATTAGATGAAATACAAGATCCTGGTAATTTAGGTACAATTATTCGGAGTGCATTAGCATTTGGTTATGAAGCAATCTACTGCTCATTAAATTGTTGTGATGCTTTTAATGATAAGTGTGTACAAGCATCTCAAGGAGCTGTTTTTTTCTTGCCGGTATTTCGTTATGATTTAAGTGAAGTTATTATTTCTTTGAAGAAAAAAGGTTTAAAAATTTTAGGTACTAGTTTACAAGAATCAATACCGTTAAAGAAAGTACAAAAAGAAACAAAAATAGCCCTTTTATTAGGTAATGAAGGGCAAGGAGTAAAGGATGATTTACTTGCTCTTTGTGATGAAGTTACACGTATTGAAATAAATGGTTTTGAAAGTTTAAATGTTGCGATTGCAGCAGCTATTCTTATGTACAATTTTCAATAAAGTGATAATAATGTAGTTAATACATTATAAAATTAGGTATATAAATTATAAAAAAGTGAATCTAAAGGTTTTGTTTAACTTTAAATTCACTTTTTATTTATCTTTTTTAATTAGTGTTGATCGTAAGTAATAATTTTGCCTGTATAGGCAGCTTTCATGATTTCCATCATATCTTTAACCATTGGTACACGTGGATTAGCTGGTGAACATTGATCTTCGTAAGCCTTATATGCTAGATCTTCAAGCTTACTCTCCCATTCTTTTTGATTGATACCTTGATCTTTGAAATTCATTGGCATGCCAACTTCAATACCTAAGTCATAAACAGCTTGAGCAAATTTTTCTACACCTTCTTGTACAGTATCAAATTTTAAACCAATCATATGTGCTAATTCAGCATATCTTTCATCAGCATCATAATATTGATATCTAGGCCACAAGCCTGGTTTTTCCGGTTTTGTGCCATTGTAACGAATAACATATGGTAAGACGGTAGCACATGTACGACCATGAACAGTATGGAATTCAGCTCCTATTTTATGAGCTAAAGAATGAGCCATACCTAAATACGCATTAGCAAATGCCATGCCAGCAATCGTTGAAGCGTTATGCATTTTTTCTCGTGCTTGAGCATCACTGGCTCCATTTTTAACTGATCGAGCTAAATACTTAAAGACCATTTTAATTGCTTGCATAGCTAATGCATCACTGTAATCAGTAGCCATAATTGATACATATGCTTCAATAGCATGCGTTAAAACATCCATACCTGAATCAGCAGCTACTTGAGCTGGTAGTTTCATAACTAAAGCTGGATCAATGATAGCAACTGTTGGTGTTAATGAATAGTCAGCTAGTGGAAATTTTAAATGTTTAATTTTATCTGAAATAACAGCGAATGGAGATACTTCAGAACCTGTTCCAGAAGTTGTTGGAATACATACTAAATGTGTTTTTTTACCAAGTTCTGGATATTGGAAAGCACGCTTACGAACATCCATAAATTTTTGCTTTAAATCGTTGAAGTCAACTTCTGGATGCTCATAAAATAGCCACATACCTTTGGCAGCATCCATAGATGATCCACCTCCTAAAGCAATAATAGTATCAGGTTTAAAAGCTTGCATTAATTCCCAACCTTTTTTAACAGTTTGTAAAGATGGATCAGGTTCAACATCACAAAACAATTGTACTTGTACTTTATTTTTCCGCTTTGCTAACTGTTCTTCAATACGTGAAACATATCCTAGATCAACCATTGTACGATCAGTAACAATAAAAGCTCGATTAATTTCTCGCATATCTCTTAAATAAGTGATTGAATTTTGTTCAATATAAATCTTGCTTGGAATTTTAAACCATTGCATAGTATTTCTTCTCTTTCCAATTTTTTTAACATTAATAAGATTAAGTGCTCCTACATTACCTGATACAGAATTATGACCATATGAACCACAGCCTAGAGTCATCGAAGGAATAAAAGAGTTATAAATATTACCAATTCCACCAAAGGTTGTTGGTGAATTCCAAATCAATCGACAGGCTTTCATACGTTTACCAAAAGCCTCAGCTAAATTACTATCATTAGTATGAATAGCTGCGGTATGACCTACACCATTTAACATGACAGTTGTTTCGGCTTTGTTAAAACCATCATCTGTATTGAGAGCTTTTTCCATAGCTAAAACAGGTGATAATTTTTCCCTTGATAATGGTTCTTTAATTCCTGGTTGATTAATTTCAGCAATCAAAATACTTGTTTTAGGATCTACTTTAAAACCTGCTTGTTGAGCAATCCAAGCAGCTGGCTTACCAGCCACAGCAGCATTTAATTTAGCCATTTCTACATCTTTACTATGTGCTTCATAACCAAACATAAATTTTTCTAGTTGTTTCTTTTCTTTTGTGGAACAGAAATGAACATTATAATGTTTAAACAATTTTTTTACTTCATCATATACTTCTTGATCGACAATGACGGTTTGTTCGGAAGCACAGATCATACCATTATCAAATGCTTTAGACATGGCAATATCATTAACAGCTTGTTTTAAGTTAGCACTTTTTTCAATGTAAGCAGGAGCATTACCGGCACCTACACCAAGAGCTGGTTTACCACAACTATAGGCAGCTTTTACCATGGCATTACCACCAGTTGCTAGAATTGTTGCTACTCCATCATGATGCATTAAGGCATTTGTTGCATCTAATGAAGGTTGTTCGATCCATTGAATACAATGCTTAGGCGCACCAGCTTTAAGTGCTGCTTCATAAACAACTTTAGCTGCTGCAATAGAACATTTTTGGGCATTAGGATGAAAAGCAAAAATAATTGGATTACGGGTTTTTAAACAAATTAAACTTTTAAAGATAGCCGTTGAAGTAGGGTTAGTAACTGGTGTTAAACCAGCAACTACACCAACTGGTTCGGCAACTTCTGTGATACCAGAAACAGGATCTTCGCTAATAATACCAACTGTTTTTAAATTGCGTAAATAATTTATCATATATTCACAAGCAAATAAATTTTTCGTAGCTTTATCCTCGAATACACCACGTCCGGTTTCCTCAATTGCTAATTTGGCTAAAGTACCATGTTGATCTAAAGCAGCAACTGTGCATTTAGCTACAATGTAATCAATTTTTTCTTGATCAAATGAAGCATATTCATTTAAAGCAAGAAGGGCATTTTCAACTAATTGATTAACTTCATCTTGGAAAACTAGATTTTTTTCTGTCATATTAACACCTCTCTGTTATCTATTTCACAAGTAATAGTTTAAATGATCTCAGAAAAAATACAATAGCATTTATTATTTTTTTCACATGTAAGCGATAACATTATTTAAAAAGCAAAAAATAATCATTTTCATAATAATTTTTTATGAAGATATAATATTATAATTATCTTGTATCCACTTGAAAGGACATTAATCAGATGAAAAATATTTTATTATCAACTGCTTACTTAGCTCAAGAATGGTTAGTAAATGATTTGTCAACTGTACTTAATAAGCAATATTCGATGCTTGTTTTAACTTCTATTAATGAAAATTATTTACCATTTGAAACATCTTTAGAAGAAAGAACGCAAAGAATATTAGCTCATTCTTTAAAACAATATGGTATGCAAAAAAAGCAAGTAACTTTTGCTCGCTTAGTATTATCAAATAAAGATAAAATTAAAAAAGCTTTAAGTAATAAAGATGTTCTTATTTTTGTTGGAACAGATGCTTTAAAAACATATCAAAAACTGGAAGATAATGATTTATTTGAAGATGTATATAATTTTAAGGGAGTTAAAATTATAATTGGACCAATTGCTCACTTATTTTTAAAAGATAATTATCTTAATTTGCCAAGCTTAGATAGCATGAGTAATTTTCAATTATTATTTAATTATGAAGAAAATGTTGATAATATTCATCAAATTATTGAATTATTAGAAGAGAAAGGAAAACAAGTTATTGCATTGAATGAAAGATCAGGATTAATAATTGAAGATAATAATCTTTTACCCCTAGGTGATGTTTATCTTTTTACGATGGATAAGCTAGATGAATTGTATAGAGCTTATGATGAATATAATAAAGTGAAATAGAAAATCATAAGTTTAAAAATACAAATTGATTAATTTTTGGCTGTCTTTTTATATTAGTGAGAATCTATAACGATTATGAAAATAGCACTTCGAAAGGGAAGTGCTATTTTATTATTTACTTAGAGTAATATTACCATTTAAGCCATCTGTGTAAGATATAGCATATTGATCTACTAGTTCATATTTTTGATCTTGTACCTTATTTCTTTCCATCACCCAAATAGCATTAATTTCTTTACCACTTTCTTTTTTAATACGTTTAATAAGTTCTTTGCCTTCTTTGATTGATAAAGTAAATAAACTTGTACTCATAGCATCAGCCATTCCTGAATCGGCAGTTAAAATAGTTACAGAGCGGTAATAACGAGCTGGATAAAGAGTTTGAGGATCAATAATATGAGAATACATTTGATTATCGTTAGCGATGTAATAACGTTCATAATCACCTGATGTCACAAAAGATAAACTACCTTTTTTATTAAAAGAAAGTAAACCATTTTGTAATTTTCCATCTGGATCAGCAACGCCAATAGTCCATGCTTCATTTTTTGGTTTTGTTCCAATCGTCCGAATATTTCGACCAACATTTACATAGCCTGATTTAACACCTTTTTTCTCCATAGCTCTAGCAACTAATTCAGTTGCATAGCCTTTACCAATAGCTCCTACATCAAGACTTACATTAGGATCACTTATGAAAACAGTTTTTTTATTCTCATCAATTTTAATTTTATCCCAACCTTTTTGAAAACGTGTTTTTTCTAATTCTTCTTTGGTAGGTAATGATCCTTTCTTGCCTTGCTGATTAAGTATAATCCCTTCTTCTCGATATTTATGCCATAATTTTAAAGTAGAACCGATAGTGATATCAAATTCACCTTTACTTAGATCATAAAAATGCTTTGCTTCTTTTAATAAATCGATAATTGACTGATCTACTTTAATAGCTTTTTTACCAGCATTATCATTTATCGTTTTAAGATTATTTAGACCGTCATAATTATGATAAATATCAAATAAATCATTGTAATGTTTTAAAAGCTGACAACTATCTTTAAAATTTTTTTGGGCATCGTCATTACTTTTTTTAGTATTTTCAAGATAACTATATACGGTATCAAAGCCAGAATCATAACTTAGATTTTTATAGGTAATTATTTTTGCTTCTGAACAAGCTGTTAAAAAGAAGATGAAGACAAGCAGATAAATTTTTAAGGAATATATTTTTTTCATATCTATTATTTTAGCACAAACATAAATTAAAGATAAAAAAGTACATAAGTAAATTTTAAAAAAATACTTTTTTATTTTTTAGGTCTCTAAGCTAGTTTTCTTTGTATGTAGCAAGCTATATATATTATAAACTATCGCAACTAACCGATATTACGATTATTAAATATGCTATAATATTTGTGATTCGGGGAAAGGACTTTGAAACTATGTCGATTTTTAGAGGGCCAATGAAAAAACACTTAAATGGCCATAAAGATTTAACAATGTCAGTAGCAGTTAATCACGCGATTGATCCGGATGATCTCTGGGTTCCAGTTGCAAGTGGTCCTAGTGACATGAATGTTTGTGTTGAAGTAGGTTCACAAGTAAAAAAAGGAACGAAGCTAGCAGAACGAAATGATCATTTTTATCTCCCAGTATTTTCACCTGTTTCAGGGGTTGTTGTGGAAGAGAAAAAAATGATTGGTGGGGATGGTCGCTTACACCTACATTTACATATTGTGAATGATCATAAAAACGATACTGCTCAATCGTTTGCAACATTAGATTATCAAAAAGCTAGTCGTCAAGAATTATTGGAATTTGTTAAAAATGCCGGTATTTTAGGTTTAGGTGGTGCTGGCTTTCCAAGTTATGTTAAATATTTAAAAACTGATGGTATTGAATTATTAATTATAAATGCAGTTGAATGTGAACCGTTTTTGACAGCTGATTATAAAGCTATGGAAGAAAATATGGCTAGTCTTAAAACAGGTATTTTAGCTTTATGGAAGTTATCCGCTGCTCCTAGAGTAGTTTTGGCAATTAAAGAAGATAAAAAAGAAATGATTGCTAAATTACGGTCATGCTTTGCTGATACGCAAATTGAAGTTAAAACAGTTCCGGATGCTTATCCGATGGGATATGAAAGAACTTTAACTTATCAATTGACAAAAAGAAGATATGATCGTTTACCAAGTGAGGCAGGCGTAATTATTAACAATGCAAATACAGCTATTGCTTTAGCTATTGCACTTGAAAAAGGTATGCCGATTACTCATAAGTATGTCACAGTTAGTGGTGATGCTTTGAAGCATCCGCAAACAGTATATGCTCCAGTTGGTACAACGGCACATGATTTAGTTGAAGCTGTAGGTGGTTTTGCTAAAGAAGTTGATGATGTTTTATTAATTAATGGTGGTCCAATGATGGGACGGGCTATTCCAGGAGATACATGGGCTATTGCTCAACAAACAAATGGTTTAACAGTACTTAAAAATAAAAAAGTTGATGCTATACCATGTTTACGTTGTGGTGGTTGTGTTGATCATTGTCCAATGGGTTTACAACCGATACGTATACAAGAAGAACATAAAACAATGAATTTTGATCGTTTAATGAAATTAAGAGTTTTAGATTGTGTGGAATGTGGATTATGTACTTTTGTTTGCCCATCTAAAATAACTGTTACGGAAAATATGCGTAGAGCAAAAACATTTGTTAATTCTAAGTTAAAAATGGCCCAAGCGGCTAAGGGAGGTAAAAAGTGATGAAATACTCATATAATGCTTCACCGAACTATCGAGCTAAACGTTCGACAGATAATATTATGTTTGATATTACACTTGGCCTTTTAGTTGTACTTATTTATGCTTGTATTTGGTATGGTTTAAATAGTGGTTGGAATTATAGTGTTCGCATTGTTTGTATGGCATTAGTTACTACTATAACAGCCATTTTAACAGAGGCTATTTATTTTAAAGTGATGAAAAAGGAAGTAGGGCATACTTTAAAACATTCTTATGTGTGGGTCACAGCTTTAATTATTACTTTAATTACAAAAATTAATGTTAGCTTTTATGCATTAATTATTGCTACGGTTATTGCTGTTTTATTTGGAAAATTAATTTTTGGTGGTTTTGGCCAAAATATTTTTAATCCAGCAGCTTTTGCTGAAGCAATTATTATGAATTCTTTTGCTGCTAGTGTAGCACCTGATTTTACAACCGGTTCAACACCGATGGCAACGTTTGCTGCTCATGGTTGGGTTGTGAGTGGTGATAAGATGAATTCTTTATTAGACAGCTTTCACCATTTTGGCGGTTTAATTTTTGGTAATTATTTCAGTACGATAGGTGGTAGCTTTGCTTTAGTTATCTTAATTGTAGGTGCATATTTAATTTATAAAAAAGCAATTGATTGGCGTTTAAGTTGTACTTATTTGTTATCTGTTTTAATTATGAGTTTAGCCGTAGGTATTATACATGGTAATATGCTTGCGTTTACTTTGTTAAATCTATTTGGTGGAGGAGTTATATTTGGGGCTATTTTTATGTTAACAGATCCTGTTACTTCACCAGTTAGTACTGCTGGCAAGTATATTTTTGCGATTGGTTCAGCAATGCTAACATTATTAATTCGTTGGAAAGCTAATTTACCAGATGGTGTATTATTTTCTATTTTATTAATGAATATGTTGACAGTTGCTATTGATAATTTAGTTGATGGTAGTCAAGTTAAAGATGCTAAGATGATTTGGCGAAAGACGGCTATTATTGTGTGCGTGTCTTTAGTTATACCAATATCCGTTGGTGCCTTTTTAAAACCAAAAGAAGTGAAAGCAAGTGAAAAGAAAGTAGCTGAAAAACCAAAGGCAAAGGCATTGAAAGATGAAGATTTCAGTTCTAATGCAGCCAGTTGTAGTGTAAAGAGTAAAGATGGAACAACGATCATATATAGTTGTAAGGCAAAAGGTTTTGAGAATGAGTCAGCAGCAACGATAACAGTTGATACAAGTAATAAGACTGTCAAGAAAGTTGTTGTTGATAGTTTTGGTGATACTAAAGGAGTAGGTGATTTAGCGATCAGTGAAGAAGCCTTGAAACGTTATGCAGGTGTAAATGAACAAAGTAGTGTGGAAGTAGTTAGTGGAGCAACATTTACTTCAACAGGTATTAAAGCAATGGCTTATAAAGCCTTACAAATGGCAGAAAAATAGGAGGAAATATGAAAAAGAAAGAATTTTCAAGTATTTATAAGACCTGCTTATTAGCTGCCTTATGTGCAATCTGTGGTTTAGTTTTAGCGATTATTAATGAAATTACAGCACCAAAAATTGCGGAAAATGCAATTGCTGCTGTTAAATCTAATTTAGAAGAAATTTTTCCGCATGGTACTTTTAAAGATGTAAGTGAGCAATATAAGACGAAAGATAAAAAAGGATATGTAACGGCAGTTTATGAAGCAAAAGATAAAGGATTAGCATTTACTTTATCTGTACCAGGATATAATGCAGATGGCTTTACTTTTATTCTAGGTTTTAATAATGACGGCAGTGTTGCTGGTTATGGTGCACTTGAACAAAATGAAACAAAAGGTAAAGGTTCAAAAGCATTTGATAAAGATTATGTTGATAAAGTTAAAAAATTAACTTCGAAGGATACAGTTGAATTAATATCAGGAGCAACTGTAACAACGACTGGTGTAAGTGAAGGATTTGATGCAGCAAAAGCTATTTTTAATGAAATAAAAGGTATTAGCTATGATCCAAATGCTAAAGCTAAACCGAAAGAAAAACCAAAGGCAAAGGCATTGAAAGATGAAGATTTCAGTTCTAATGCAGCCAGTTGTAGTGTAAAGAGTAAAGATGGAACAACGATCATATATAGTTGTAAGGCAAAAGGTTTTGAGAATGAGTCAGCAGCAACGATAACAGTTGATACAAGTAATAAGACTGTCAAGAAAGTTGTTGTTGATAGTTTTGGTGATACTAAAGGAGTAGGTGATTTAGCGATCAGTGAAGAAGCCTTGAAACGTTATGCAGGTGTAAATGAACAAAGTAGTGTGGAAGTAGTTAGTGGAGCAACATTTACTTCAACAGGTATTAAAGCAATGGTTTATAAAGCCTTACAAATGACAGGAAAATAGGAGGTAATAACATGAATGAAAAAACAACTCATAAGAAGGGATATTTTTCACGTTTAGTGGCAGAAAATCCTGTCTTTAGTATGTATTTAGGTATTTGTTCTACTTTAGCTATTTCAACCACTTTAAATAATGCGATTGGTATGGGATTTGGTGTTATATTTGTTCTTGTTTTATCTAATTTATTAGTATCATTAGTTCGTTATATTACGCCAGAAGATATTCATATTCCAGTATATATTACAATTATTGCTACTTTAGTAACGATTGTATCAATGTTAATGCATGCTTTTACACCAAGTTTATTTACAGCATTAGGAGCTTTTCTTGATTTAATTACAGTTAATTGTATTATTTTAGGACGAGCTGAAGCATTTGCATGTAAAAATAATTGTTTATCATCAATTAAAGATGGTTTTCAAATGGGTTTAGCTTATACTTTTTCTCTTTGTGTCATGGCTCTAATTAGACAGATTATTGGTACTGGTTCTTTAGCATTTGCTAATCCATTTAATGATCAAATTATTTTTAATTTAAGAATTATCCCAAGTGGTTATGAAATACCACTATTTACTGAACAATTTGGTGCATTTATTACTTTTGCATGTTTAGCTGCTTTAGTAGCATCATATAAGAATAAACAAGCTGTTTTAGCAAAGAGAGGTAAATAATATGGATCTATTTACGCTATTAATAGGTGGTTTATTAATTAATAACATTATTTTGACAAAATTCTTAGGAATGTGTCCTTTCATGGGTGTTTCCACAAAATTGGAATCAGCTATGGGCATGGGAGTTGCCGTTATATTTGTTATTTTTGGTTCATCAATGATTTCTTGGCTTATTTATCATTATGTTTTAGTGCCGGCACATATTGAATACATGGAGTTAATTACATTTATTTTATTGATTGCTGCTTTTGTACAATTTGTTGAATTGTTCATTAAGAAAAATGCACCTTCTTTATATAAAAATTTAGGAATATATCTACCTTTAATTACTACCAATTGTGCAGTATTATATGTTGCACAAGATAATATTACTAAAGGTTATGATTTGATCCATGCAATGGTTAATTCATTTGCTATTCCTGCTGGTTTTACTTTAATGTTACTGATATTTGCAACTATTAGAGCACGTTTACAACAAAATAATATTCCCAAGCCATTTCAAGGTAACCCGATAGCCATGATTGTTGCTGCTATAATGGCATTAGCTTTTTCGGCGTTAGCAGGTTTGGTGTAATAATATGTTGTTAGCAATAATTATTATTTTGTTTTTACTCGCCTTAAATATTATATTGTTACGTAAAAATGCTTCGGTACCTATTCCGGCTGGTTGTGAAAGTTTAAAACCTGATTGTGAAATGTGTGGTCAATTTGATTGTTCATTAAAACATCATCATTTAGAAAAGAAAGAGAAGGAAGATTAGTTATGCAATATCTTTATCCAACATTATCAATGATTATTTTAGGAGCTGTTTTAGGAGCAATTTTAGCATTTGCTTCCAAGAAATTTGCTATTGAAGTAGATGCTCGGGTGGCAGAAGTACGTGCTTTGTTACCGGGATATAATTGTGGTGCTTGTGGGACACCAGGTTGTGATGCCATGGCACAAATGTTAGTTGATGGTGAAATTAGCATTGATCGTTGTCGTCCATCTAAGCCAAATCAAAAAGATGCTATCAAGAAATATTTAGCAGAACATAAATAAAAGAAAGATATGCATAATAAATGCATATCTTTTTAAAATTAAGATATTAAAATTATAAAATAAAAAAAAGTTCTTCAATTGAAGAACAAACAAAGGCGATCGGCGAGACTCGAACTCGTGCATGCTGGAGCCACAATCCAGTGTGTTAACCAACTTCACCACGACCGCCATTTGCTAGAACATTCTATCATACAGAGAGGATGAGTTCAAGATGAAAGATAAATTTTCTTATACTATTGCAAATGAAGAATATCATGTTCAAGTACAAGTTAGAAAAAATAAAAATATATATTTGAAAATAATTGGTGATCATGAATTGATGATAACCGTTCCAAAGTATATCAATATGGTACAAATTTTACAATTTCTAAAGATGAAAGAAACGTGGATTAAGAAACACCCATATATCTGTAAGGAAGAAAAAATAATATCAATTAATGATAAATATTTAGTTATATTTGGTGAGAAAAGACCTTTTGTTTTAAAACAAGCAGAAAGAAGAATGATTTTACCAAAACAAGATGGTTTTGAAATTTATTTACCACAATTAATACAAAAAGAGTTTGATTTAGTATTAAATAATTTTTACCAATATCGTATTTTGACAGAAGTTATATATTTACGTAAAAAATATGATTTTATGATAAATGGATACTCAAAACCTACTTTTTATGTTTCAAAGATGAAAAGTAAATGGGGATCATTTTCTTTACAAACAAATCGTATTCATTTAAATCAACAACTTATATTTTATCCATTAGCTACACTTGAAGCGGTTGTAGCTCATGAGTTTGCTCATATATTAGTTCATAATCATAGTTTGCAATTTTATAAATTATTATTTTCATGGTTACCAGATTATAAAGATCGGATTGCTTGTTTAAAAAATTTTGAAAAAATGATTAATTAAAGTAAGTTAAATGACATCAAATTTAATAGTAGATCATAAAGATAGAGAAAATTATCAAAATAAATAAAATATTTATTGTCTTGTTTATAAATACTGATAAAATAAAGATAGAAGAAGGCCAAAGGATGGTGACCTATGATAATAGTTGTTTTAGAGACAAATATAAAGGTAGATAATTTAGAAGGGTGGCTTTCCGGTTTTGGCAAAAATGTGAGTATGTGTTTTAAAGTGGGCTAAATTAACTAGTCCACTTTTTCTATACTCGTTTGAGACAAGGAGGTAGAAAAAAATGGATCAGACAAATTTAGAATTCTTCAATGCAGCAGCAAGTGGTGATTTTGCTAAAGTATGTTCAGCTGTTATTAAAGGAGCAGATGTTAATGTCGTTAATGGTGATGGTCGGACAGCTTTAATGCGTAGTGCTAAAAGAGGATATGTGGAAATTGTTCGCTATTTACTAGATCATGGAGCTAAAGTTGATATGCGTGATCGTAATAATAAAACAGCTATTATGGGAGCCGCAAAAAAGGGTCATTTAGCAATTGTTCGTTTATTGGAACATGCTGGTGCAGATGTTAATGCACATGATAATAAAGGTCGTAGTGCATTAGCTAGAGCAGCTTTGTTAGGACAACTAGAAACAGTTGAGTATTTAGTAGCTAAAGGAGCTGATATTAATGCTTATGACTTAATGGGACGAACAGCACTGATGGAAGCAGTTAATTCATATAGTATGGATGTGGTAGAATTTTTAGTTAAGCATGGAGCAAATGTTAATCAGACTGATCATCAAGGTTGTACAGCTTTGATGCGAGCAGCGTATACAGGTATTCCAAGTTTAGTGCAAACTTTACTTCATTTAGGAGCTGATCGTACAATTCGTGATCATAATGATAAATTAGCGATACATTATGTTCGTAAAGAATGTTTTGAAGACTTGAAAGGTATTTTGGCCTAGGAGGATAAAAACATGCAATTTAAAGATTATAAAGCAAGTGATGTACGTAATGTTGTTGTTTTGGGTCATGCTAATGCCGGTAAATCATCTTTAATTGAAGCGGCTTTATATTATACAAAAGCAATTGAAAAATATGGTTGTAATAATGATGGTACAAGTGCTTTAAATTATGATATAGAAGAAGGTAAACGACGGACTTCGGTTTATTGCCATATTGCACCTGTATTGTGGAAAGAAAAAAAGATTAATTTTATTGATACACCCGGTTATCTTGATTATCAAGGTGAACAGGTAACAGGTATTCGAGTTGGCGATAATGCATTAATTATTGTTGATGCAAAAGAAAGTATAAAATCAGGAACGATTAGAGCTTTTAAACTGGCAATGAAAGAAAAAAAATTACCAACTATTTTTTTCATTAATAAATTAGATGATGAACAAGCTGACTTTCAAAAGCGTTATGAGGAATTAAGAAAACAATTCGGCAAATCAGTTATTTTATTTGAACAGCCAATTATTAAAGAACGTAAAGTTTTAGGCTCAATAAATATTTTAAGACGTAAGGCATGGTACTATGATCATCCTGAAAAGCCATCGGAAGTACCCGAAGATTTACAAGCAATTGTTGAAGAGCGTTATAATGAAATAGCGGAAGCTATTGCCATGGGTGATGATGATTTAATGGAAAAATTCTTTTCTGGTGAACCATTTGATGAGCATGAGCTAGCTAAAGGTTTACGTATCGGTATTCGCTCAGGTGAAATTATACCTGTGTATTGTGGTAGTGCTGATAAGCAAACAGGAATTGAACGTTTATTAGATTTAATTACAGAATATTTTCCAAGTTATGCTGAAAAAGGTAGTGTAGAAGTAAAAGATACAAAAGGTCAACCAATTTTATTAGAAACAAATGAGAATGAGTCTTTAAGTGCCTTTATTTTTAAAACAATTATAGACCCATATGTAGGTAAAATTTCTTATTTAAAAGTAATGAGTGGTGTTTTAAATAGTGATTCACAAGTTTATAATGTACAAAAAGATTTTACAGAAAAAATTGGTCAAGTTTATGTTTTAAATGGTAAATATCAAATTGGAGTTGGTAAACTATTTACTGGTGATATTGGTGCTGTTGTTAAGTTGCAGAAAAGTGAGACAGGTGATACATTATCAACTTTAGCTAAAGAAGTTATTTATGATCAAATTAATTATCCAAAACCTATGCTTGGTTATGCGATTAATCCAAAAACCAAAGCAGATGAAGATAAACTATCAACGGGAATGCATAATTTAATGTTAGAAGATCCAACGATCCAGTTTATAAATAATGATGAAACACATCAACAAATATTATATGGTCTAGGTGATCAACATATTGATTTGATTTTAAGTAAATTAAAAACAAAATATAAAGTACAAGTAGCAACTTCTGTGCCAATTGTTCAATATCGTGAAACTATAACGCAAAAAGCTCAAGCACAAGGACGCTATAAGAAACAAAATGGTGGTGCTGGTCAATTTGGTGATGTATGGATTCGTTTTGAACCTTGTGATAGTGAAGATATGGAATTTGCAGAAGAAGTTTTTGGTGGGGCTGTACCTAAACAATTCTTTGGTCCAACAGAAGTAGGCTTAAGAGAAGCAATGAAAAAAGGTCCATTAGCTGCTTATAAAGTGGTCGGTGTTAAAGCTATATTATATGATGGATCATATCATCCGGTAGATTCTAAAGAAAATGCATTTAAAGAAGCTGCCCGCTTAGCTGTTTTAAATGGTTTACCTAAAGCTAAGCCAGTATTATTAGAACCAATAGGTAAAGCAGTAGTAACTATCCCTGAAGAGTATACTGGAACTATTATGGGTGATTTTACCAAACGGCGTGGTATTATTACGGATATGACATTGAATGAAGATGGTGAACAGGTAATACATGCGGAAGTACCAATGGCTGAAATGTTAACATATGCTAATGAATTACGCTCGATGAGCCAAGGTGTTGGTACTTATGTTTTATGCTTTGATCGTTATGAAAAAGCACCTCATGAAGTGGCTGAAAAAGTTATTGCTGAACGTAAAGAATTACTTAAGTAACATAAAATGAATAAATGAAATGAAGTCGGAAAAGTAAATGTTAACTTTCAGACTTCATTTTTATTTTATTAAATTAAGTATATTTTTATAATCTTTAATATATGTTTTGATACCATTTGGTTTTAAAGAGCGTAAAGTTGGAGTATCTATACCAATAACATCAGCACCTGTTTTAAGAGCACTTTTAATACCATTTATAGAATCTTCAAAAATTAAATAAGGTTTTTTTAAATTCAGAATTTTAATTGCTTGAGCATACATTTCTTCTTTATTTTTATACTGTCCATTATCATATACAATCATAGCTGGATCGATCCATTTTTTTAATTTAAAATGTGTAACATAGAAATCAATATTTTCTTTAATAGATGCAGAAGCAATAGTAAAAGGAATATTATTATTTTTTAGATAATTAAAGAAGTCAATAACCCCGTCAACTAGTTGATATTGTTTATTTTCACATACATACTGACGATAAAGAGCTTCTTTTTCTTGTGAAAGTTGTTGATATTTTTGATCACTATAAATATTATCAGTTAATTTTCTAAGTAATTCTTCATTAGCTAAGCCCCAATAGTTACGGACAATTGTTTCATATGTAATGGGTCCTTTATGTAACTTTTTAGCAATTGTATCCCATGCTTTAACATGTAAATCAGTATCGAATAATAAAGTTCCGTTAAAATCAAAAATTATACCATTATATTTCATTTTTACCTCACGATGATAGTTTGCACTAAATTGTAAATAATTTCAACATATAAAAATGAAGGATAATAAAGTCTAAAGAAAAAAATTATATACAATATTTATTATATAAATAATAAGTATATTTTATATAATAAAAAGACGCATGAATAGTCATTCATGTGAACAATTGTAGCTATAAAAAGCTAGATTTTATCGGCATTTTTACGTTTTTTAGTAAAAAATAAATAAAAATGATAAAAAGAGTTGACGTTGTAATAATAGATGAGTATATTTTCTATGTTGAAATACAATTTTACATCATTTCAATCGGAAAGAAGAGGGCTAAAATGAAAAAAATTGGACATAAAATTTTAGGTATTTGTTTGCTTGCTTCATTGGCTTTAGCCGGTTGTTCTAATAAAGTCAGTTCAACTTCTAAAAAAGAAGAATCAAAGAAAGTTGTTTATACTTCTTTTTTTCCTATAACTGATTTAGCGAAAAGAATTATTGGCGATAAGATGGAAATTAAGCAGATCATTCAAGGTCATGAAGAACCACACGATTTTGAATTAAAAACAAAAAATATGGCAGAAATAGCCAAAGCAGATTTAATTATTTATAATGGTGCTGGTTTTGAAAATTTCATGAAGGATTTAAAAGAAGTTGCTAAAGCAGATAATAAATTTGTTGATTTATCACAAGGTTTAACATTACTTGAAGTTAATCATGATCATGAAGCATCATCTAAACATGACCAAGTTAATCCACATACATGGTTAAGTATTAAAAATGTTTTAAAAGAATTACCTAGTATTTATGAAGCAGTGAAACGTATTGATATAAATAATGCTGAATATTATAAAAAGAATTTTGATAAAGCTATGGCTGAATTTAAAGCATTAGATGAAAAATTTAGTTCAGAATTAGCTAAATTACCAAAAGATAAAGATAAATATTTTGTTGTATCGCATTCAGCATTTAATTATTTAGCCGATGATTATGGTTTAAAACAGGTTGCTGTAGCTGGTATTTCACCTGAAGAGGAGCCATCTGCAAAGCAACTTAAAACATTATCGGACTTTGTTAAGAAACATCATATTTCAACTATTTTCTTTGAAGGTAAAGCAACACCTAAAGTAGCACAAACATTAGCTAAGGAAACAGGTACAAAAACAGATGTTTTATATACCATGGAAGTATTAAATGAAGAAGAAATGAAAATGGGTTATATTAAATTGATGGAAAAGAATTTAGAAGCATTGGTGAAATCATTTCATGATTAATATATTAGAATTAATAAATGTTAGTTTTGCTTATGACAAAGAGATGATTTTAAAAAATGTTAATATGTCTTTGCAAAAAGGTGAATTTGATATTATTGTTGGTGAAAATGGTGCTGGAAAGTCAACTTTACTAAATCTTATATTAGGAAATTTACATTGTCTTGAAGGTGAAATAAAGCTTTTTAATGATAATATAAATCAAAATAAACATTATGAAGAAATAACTTATATATCGCAAAATTCAGTAATGAACTATAAGAATTTTCCGACTACTGTTAAAGAAGTAGTTAAAGTTCATTTACGATATTTTAAAAAAAAGGGAGATATTAACTATTATTTAGATAAAGTTAATTTAGGTAAACAAGCACCTAAAATGTTACATGAATTATCTGGTGGTCAATTACAAAGAGTAGCTATTTTATTGGCATTAATAAAAGATTCTTCTTTAATTATTTTAGATGAACCAACCGCAGGTATAGATAGTAAGTTTGCTCATGAACTTTATCAAATTTTAAAAGCTTTAAGGGATGATGGTAAAACGATTTTAATGGTTACGCATCATTTAAAAGAAGTACAAAGCTATGTAGATCATATTTTTATGATACAAAATGCTCATATTTGTGAGGTAACTTTATGATAGATATATTATCTTATGAATTTATGCAAAGAGCATTTATAGTTGGTACTTTACTGGCTGTTATTTTACCTTGTATTGGTTTGCCTATTTTATTAAGACGTTTATCAATGATGGGTGATACTTTAGCTCATTCATCTTTGGCAGGGGTAACAATTGGTCTGTTTATGGGAATAAATCCATTATTGGGATCAATAGTTGCTTGTGTGATAGCAGGTTTAAGTATTGAATTTATTAGAAATAAATTAAAAGCATATCAAGAAATATCAACAGTTATTATTTTAGCAGCAGCAATTGGTTTAGCAGGTATCTTTACTAGTTTTATAGGTAATGCTAATGCGATTAGTTCTTATCTTTTTGGCTCAATTGTAACGATAAGTGATGATGAATTTTATTTGGTTTTAATTGTTTGTACAATTGTTTTAATAGTTTATAAGATAATTTATGATCGTTTATATTTGTTGGTTTTTGATGCTAAAGTAGCACCAATTTTAGGTATTAATGTGAAAATTATAAATTTTATATTTACTTTTTTATCAGCTATTGCCATTTCAATTTCAGCAAAAACAATTGGTTCATTAATTGTTTCAAGTTTATTAGTTATACCAGTTATTTGTGCTATGCAAAAAGCAAGAACGTATTTTACAACTTTATTTTTAGCAATCGTTTTATCAATTTTATTTGTTTATACTGGTTTAATTATTTCTTTTTATGCTAATTTGAAACCTGGCTCAGTAATTGTTCTTTTAGCTGTTAGTGTACTAATGTTGATGATGATTTTGAACAAAAATAAGTAAGGAGGAAAAATGAAAAATTTTTATAAAAAAATAAGTGTTTTAGCTTTAAGTATTTGTAGTTTAAGTGCTTGTTTTGCTAAAACAAGCTCGAAGATGGAACAAAAAGAAGAAAAAGAAGAACATGCACCAATAGCTGTTAAGGAAACGACATATAAAAAAGATACTTCTACAACGGTCTTGATTGATGATAATAATATTAATCCAAATGACATTGTAAAAATAATAAAACATGGTGATCATTGGCATGTATTTACAAGAGATGGAAAAGAACATATTACATATACTGATCCAAGTAAAATGAAAAATATTAATGGATTGGAGCTTGTTAAAGTTGTTACTTTGAACCAATTAAGAGGGATGAATATTAAGTGTATTAAAGTACATGGCAATCACTGGCATGTGTTCACAAGAAGTGGACAAGAATATCTGACATATGAAAATCCATCTGTTCTTTTTCCAAATATAGTGATTGAACAGTATCATGGTGGTGATCATCATGTTAGTAGTAATAGTGTTAGTCATGGAACGGCAACTATAGATAATCAAAATCGTGTTTATAAAATTTTACAGCATGGTGATCATTATCATATATATACAACGGATGGTGGTGAATTTATTGTTTACCAAGATCCACGTCCTTATTATCCAAATGCAAGTTTTGGACAATATGAAGGAAACCATCATGTTAGACCATTAGTAAGTGGTAATCAAATTGTTAATCCACAGGTACCAAATAATGTTTTACCAACTCCAAGTGTGCCAAATCCAGTTTTACCAAATCCTCATTTAGGGCCGATTGTGAGTATTAAGAAATTAGCCGATTTAAAAGGACATAATATTAGTAAGATTATTGATCATGGTGATCATTGGCATGTATATGAAAATGGTAAAGAAATAGCGATTGTCAGAGAAAACCCACGGGCAATGTTTCCAAATGCTGAGTATATCAAGGAAGATAGACCAGGTGGTGAAGGGGTGATAGTAAATGATAATGAAGTATTTACATATGATGATGTAGAAGAAAAATTGGATAAAAGAGTTGAAAAAGTATTGTCAAACAATTTAAAAGCAATGACATCATATGGTGTAGTGAAAGATGACTTACCTGTTTTTGGTATTGTTAAACAAGATGAAAATGGTAAATATTTTTATTGGTTACATGAATCACATTATCATGCAGTTAGTATTAAAGACATTATTGCGATGGCAAAAGAAGGTAAGTTTAAGGATATAACAGCTCGCCAAGTAGTAGCTTTCTTGAAATATAAAGTTAATCATAATTACAAAATAGAAGATCGAATTGATAGTGAAGAAGAGCAGTTAGCAAAGATTAAATTTTTAGCTAAATATTATGGTTTAAAAGAAAGAGATATTGTTTATTTTCTTGGTAAATATGAAGTACGTATTGATGATGAAGCTGTAGTTTCAATAGCTGCTGAAGATCTAAGTGTAGAAAATGGTGTTGTCAAGGCAGAAATAAAATTACCAAAAATAGAAAAGAAACCAATCATAAAAAATGATGATCAAAAAGATCATGAAATAGAAAAAACAGATCAAGATAAATAGTATAAAAGAGATAAGTACTTAGTTAATTTACTGAGTACTTATTTTAATGTTGAAATTGCTCGATAATAAGTATATTTTTCTTTGTAAATAAAAATTAAAAAATATCATTTTATCTTATATATAGAAATTATATGACAAAGCATAAATAAGCTAGAATATATGAAAGCTATTTTTAAAATAAATAATTAATTATTGATTACCCAATAATAATGAAATTGATTTTAGCATTAACAATGGTAAAATATAGATGTAAAGAAGTAAGAGATCTGGTGGTCGTACGTACCACTACCCAGAGCTAAGGGGTCAGAAATATTAGTCATCGGAAACCGTATTACCTTGTAAGCTAAGGTAGACCAAAGCGTAGGGGGGTTGGCTGTCAACAAGTATACGTTAAAGCTAAATAAAAAAGCCTTGTAGAATAATGATATGTACCCAGAATACTGGACACATATTTATGAACTAGGCTGAACACATGG
>CAMUDN010000003.1 GCA_947087645.1 uncultured Bulleidia sp.
GTGCATAAAAATACCCTCCTTACTGGTTTGTCCAGTAAAGAGGGTACATATCATTAATCATTATTCATTAGGCTTTTTTATGCTTTGATTATTTATTTTATGTGCTAGAAGATAAATGAGAAACCCTTTTCTTACTCCTTGCTGGCTGATATTTACTTCTTGTATATTAAAGTGTTGGATGATTGCTATAATCATCATCAAGCCGGGATAGATTAAGCGTTGTCTTGATATTGGTACATTCGTTTGTAATTTAGTTAAAGTATCTAAATCTTTGGTAGCTATTTTTTGATATAGTTCTTCAATTATTTCTTTTTTTAATATCTTTTTTTCACTATTTGGATAAAGAATTTGCCAAATAGCTTTGATTGTTCCCCCAATACCAACTACTAAGCCTTGTTTAAATAAAAGATTTTGATGTTGATCTGTAATCTTTTGTAACATTTCTCTTAATTCTTTTAAAGTATGCTTTTCATTTGCTAAGCGTACACAGCCTAGCGGTAATGAATACAACTCTTTTTTACCGTTATTATAATGGATTAATTCCGTCGATCCTCCTCCAATATCAAAAGCAAACCATTCTTTTTCATAAGGGTATTCTTGAGCAATTGCTAAACTATCATAATAGGCTTCTTGTTCACCGCTTAAAGGGTAGATAGCATAGTTAAATTTCTTTAAGGCTATAAGTAATGCAGATTGATTTTTAATACGTGCTGGTTCGGTAATTAAAATATAGACATTATTAATATCATTTACTTGTAAATATTGAGCATAGTGATGAATACTTGCTTGAGCTATTTTAATACCTTTTAAACACATTACTTTCTCTTGATTTACATATTGTATTAAGTGGGCAGGTAAGGATTCGTGATAAATTAAATTTTGATCAGTATCAAAGACGTTAAGTACGATTGTATTAGAACCTAAATCAATAATAGCAATTTTAGACATGTAAACTCCTCATTGTATTTCTATTATAACCTTAGATAGGATATACAATTATGGTAATATAACGAAAAATAAGGTAATTTTCAAGGAGAATGTTATAATGATAAAAAACGGAGGAGACATGTATAAGCGGGTTTTATTAAAGTTAAGTGGGGAAGCATTAGCTGGTAAAGAAAAAAATTTTGATCCTAAAGTTTTAACTCAATTGGCAAAAGAGATTAAAGAAGCAAGAGCAATGGGTATTGAGATTGCAATTGTTGTTGGGGGCGGAAATTTTATTCGTGGTAAGGTTGCATGTGAAAATGGCTTTGATCGTATTCAAGGTGATAATATGGGTATGTTAGCAACTGTGATTAATGCTTTAGCTATTCAATCAAGTTTAGAATCAATAGGTGTTGACACAAGAGTAATGACTTCAATTGAAATGTCAAAAGTAGCTGAACCATTTATTTTAAGAAGAGCTATTCGTCACTTAGAGAAAGGACGAGTTGTTATTTTTGGAGGTGGTACAGGATCACCTTTCTTTTCAACCGATACAACAGCAGCTTTAAGAGCATCGGAAATTAAAGCAGATGTTATTTTGATGGCTAAAAATGGGGTTGATGGTGTATATAATACTGATCCAAAAAAGGATACTAAAGCAGTTATGTATCAATATTTAAATTATATGGAAGTTTTATCACAAGATTTAAAAGTAATGGATGCTACAGCTACTAGTATGTGTATGGATAATGAAATTGAATTAGTTGTTTTTAATATGAATGAATCAGGTAATATTGTAAAAGCAATGAGTGGCAAGAAAATTGGAACAAAGATTACCAAGGAGGGAAAATAATGACTTATCCAATTATTGAAACAAGTAGTACAAAAATGAATAAAGTAATGGATCATTTACAAAATGAATTAAATCAAGTTCGTACAGGGATGGCTAATGTAAAATTAGTTGATCATTTAGAAGTTAGCTATTATGGTGCTAAAACACCTTTAAATCAAGTGGCAGGTATCTCTGTTGCAGAAGGGCGTATAATTGTTATTAAGCCTTATGATCCATCATTGTTAAAAGAAATTGAACATGTTTGTAATGAAGCTAATTTAGGTATGAGTCCAGCTAATGATGGTAGTGTAATTCGCTTAACAGTACCTCAATTGACAGGTGAAACACGGAAAGAAATGTCCAAAAAAGTTGCCAAACTAGCTGAAGAAGCAAAAGTACAAATTCGTAATATTCGACGTGAAGCAATGAATGTTGTCAAAAAAGATAAAGATGTTGCCGAAGATATGCAAAAAGATATGGAAACAGAAATTCAAAAATTGACAGATAAATATATTAAGGATATTGAAACCCAAGCAAAGGTTAAAGAAGCAGAAGTATTAAAAGTTTAAAAAGAGGAAAGTTATTTCTTCTTTTTTTTAGTGAATATATTTCATTTATTTTTTTTAGAAGGTACAATATGAGATATATGAAAGAAAGCTTGAAAACAATAAATCATATCGCAATTATTATGGATGGTAATGGTCGTTTTGCAAATAAGCAAGGTAAAGTTCGTACTTTTGGTCATTTATTAGGGGCAGAAAATGTACGAACGATTGCTATTGCAGCTGATCAATTAGGGGTTAAACATTTAAGTCTTTTTGCTTTTTCAACAGAAAATTGGAAAAGAAGTCAAGAAGAAGTAAATTACATTATGAAATTACCAGCTCTTTTCTTTAAAAAGTATATGCAAGAGTTCATTAAACGTGGTTTTCGTATGGAAATAGTTGGTGAATTAGATAAATTACCACCTAAAACACGAGCAGTATTATGTGAAGCACAAATGCAATCACAAATGAATAAAGGACTTCATCTAGCTATTTGTATGAATTATGGTGGACAGAGTGATATTGTATATGCAGCTAAGAATTATGCACATGCTTTAAAGACTAATCCGCATCTAGAATTAACGATTGATAATTTTGCTAATTTTTTATTGTCAAAAAATATACCACCGATTGATCTTTTGATTAGAACGAGTGGTGAAAAAAGAATTTCTAATTATCTGCCTTGGCAAATGGCTTATGCAGAAATGATTTTTGTCAAGGAAAGTTGGCCAGAATTTAATGCTGATATATTAAAACAATGTATTATCGAATATCAAAGCCGTCATCGACGCTTTGGAGGAATAGAAACATGCTGACAATGTTAAAAAAGACTTTTTGGGCGGTAATCATCATCTTACTTGTTATACCTCCACTTTTATTAAAAGGTTATTATCTAAATGTTTTATTGGTTGCAATGGCTTTAGGAATTGCTTATGAAATAGCTCATTTAGAGATAGATAAATATCTTTTTTTAAAAATGATAATTAATTTTATAGCTATCTGTAGTATGGGTTTTGGATCATATCAAATATTAGTTGCTGCTTTCTCTTTGTTTTTGCTGTTAGAATTTTTATTAGCATTATATTTGAAAAATTATTCTTCCCTAAGTTTAGCCTTTAATTCTTTATTGGTTGCTCTTGTTGGTATTGCTTTAAATGGTTTACAAGTTATTTATCATTTACATATGACGCATAATTTTAGTTTACGTTTTTTAGGATATATTTTATTAGCTTGTTTTATGAGTGATAGTTTTGCTTATATTTGTGGTTATTTTTTTGGTAAACATAAGTTATTACCACATGTTAGTCCTAAAAAGACATGGGAAGGAGCATTTGGAGGTTATTTCTTTAGTTTGTTAATTTCTTTTATTTATGCACTATATTTTTTATCAGAAATAAATTTATATATTTTATTGTTTATTAGTATTTTATTGCCATTTGTTGCCCAAGTTGGTGATTTAAGTTTTTCTTTAATTAAACGTCATTTTGCTATTAAAGATTTTAGCCATTTAATTCCTTATCATGGTGGTCTTCTAGATCGCATTGATTCTTTGATTTTTTGTCTAATATTACTTAATGTTTTATTTATTTTAGGAGGCTTAGCAGTATGAAAAGAATCGTTTTATTAGGGGCTTCAGGATCAATTGGTCAACAATGTTTAGATATTTTTTTACAACATCCACATGACTTTAAACTAGTAGCGGTTGCTGTAGGTCATCGGCTTATGTGTTTAGCTAAGATTGTAAATGATCATCCAGAATTAAAATGTATCTGTGTGCAAGAAAAAGAAGATTGTTTAAAAGTACAAAAACAATTTCCTCATTTACATGTTTATAATGGTGAAAATGGTCTTAAAACACTTGCCGAAATGGATTATGATTTACTTGTTAATGCTTTGGTTGGCTTTGTTGGTTTTTATCCAACAGTATATGCTTTACAAAGTAAGCATAATGTTGCTTTAGCCAATAAAGAATCACTAGTTGTTGGTGGTGAAATCATCTTAAAACTGTTAGCTGAAAATAATTGTCATTTAATACCAATTGATTCAGAACATTCAGCTATTTTTCAATGTTTACAAGGACAAGATAAAAATGCTGTTAAAAATTTATGGATTACAGCTTCTGGTGGATCATTACGTCAGCTTAAAAGAAATGAGCTAGAGAATGTAAGTGTTGAACAAGCTCTTAATCATCCTAATTGGCAAATGGGTGAAAAGATAACAATTGATTCTGCCACGATGATGAATAAAGGCTTTGAAGTAATTGAAGCACATTATTTATTTAATGTTGATTATGATCATATTAAAGTTCTTTTACATCCACAGTCATTAATTCATTCAATGGTTGAATATCAAGATCATAGCTTTATTGCTCAAATTGGTTCAGCAGATATGCACTTGCCAATACAATATGCTTTATCTTATCCCCAACGCTTAGTTTTAAATGAAGAAAAACCATTTAATCCTTTTTTAGCGGGTTCATTTACTTTAACTGATATTTCTTTAACTCGTTTTCCTTTGTTAAAGATAGCTTATGAAGCAGGACGTAAAAAAGGTAATCAGCCAATTATTATGAATGCGGCTAATGAAGTTGCTAACTTAGCTTTTCGAAAAGGTAAAATTAAATTTTTAGATATTGAAAAAATGATTCAAGATAGTTTAGCATATTTTCCTTTTAAAAATGTAAGTAGTAAAGAGGAAGTAAAAAGGATTCATCAAGAAGTGACAATGTATTGTCAAAATAAGTGGAGAACAAAATGAATATTATTATATTTTTATTAATTTTATCTTTTATTGTTGCGATTCATGAGCTAGGTCATTTGATAGCAGCTAAAATATTTGGTGTTTATTGCTATGAATATGCTATTGGTATGGGGCCACAACTCTTTAAAACGCAAAAAAAAGAAACAGTATATGCTTTACGATTATTACCGATTGGTGGCTTTGTAGCTATGGCAGGAGCACCTGAAGATGATGAAGCTTATCCGGATGTTGTCGTACCAAAAGGGCGACATTTATCAGAACAAGCAACATGGAAAAAAGTAATTGTAATGTTAGCTGGTGTCATCATGAATTTTATTTTAGCTTGGTTATTATTTAGTTTTGTTTTATTGTCAAGTGGGCATTATAAGGCAATACCTAAAGCAATCATTGGTAAGGTGCAAGCAAACTCACCAGCTTATGTAGCAGGTCTTAAAGAAGGAGATATTGTGACGCAAATAAAGCAACCTGATGGTAAAGTAAGTCATCCGATGCTTTTTAGTGATTTATCTATTTTTCAAAATGAGCAAGCATATAAAATAACTGTAAAACGTCAAGGAACTGCTAAAACATTTGTTGTTTATCCTAAATATAATCCGCAAGAAAAACGTTATTATATAGGTATTACTAATGTTGAAGTGCCAATTAAGAAAGTTAATGTAGTAAATATGCTATGGTATGGAGCTATTTATTTTAAAGATATTACCGTTTTAATGTTAAAAACACTTAGTCAATTATTCCAAGGTATTGGCTTAAAAGAAGTATCTGGTCCACTTGGTATTTATCAAGCAACGAAGACATATGCCCAAATGGGTTTATGGCCATTATTATTTTTGATGGGTCAATTAAGTCTGAATATTGGTATTTTTAATTTACTACCTTTACCTGTTTTAGATGGTGGTCAAATTGTTATTGCAGTTATTGAAGGTCTTTTAAAACGTAAATTAAAAGACAAATATAAGCTATGGATTATTTTAGGCTGTTGGGGATTATTAATTGCTTTAATGCTTTATGCAACGTGGAATGATATTGTGCGAATTTTTTTACATTAGGAGGAAAAAATGATTGATATTGTTGTTATTGGCCATGGTAGTTATGGTACAGATACAAAAAAAGCAGTTACTTTTATGGCTGGACCTTTAGATGGTTTTCATTGTCTTGATTGGTCAAAAGATACTTCTTTTGACCAGTTTAAAAATGCTTTAGAAGTATTATTCTGTAAAGCAGGTAATGATATTCTTACTTTAGTTGATATAGCTGATTCAGCTCTTTATAAAGCAGCTGTTCAATTGGCACAAGATCTTCGTTTAAGTAAGAATATTGATGTTATAGCCGGATTTAATTTAGGTATGGTTTTACAAGCCAATGCATCACGAGCATATGTTTCAAATGTCCATGATTTAGCTTTATTGGCAAGTGATGTAGGGCATAAACAAATTGTTAATTATGATGAATTAGGTAAGGAGTAAAATGTTTAAAGTAGAAGAAGGATATATGCCATATTTAGAGTATCAAACTTATTATCGTATGGTAGGCGATCCTAGTAATCCAACTATTCTTTTATTACATGGAGGTCCAGGATCAAGTCATCAATATTTTGAAGTTCTTGATGATTTAGCTAAAGAAGGTATATGTCTTGTGATGTATGATCAACTTGGTTGTGGTAAATCATATTTAGATGGTCATCCGGAATTATGGCATATGACAACTTGGGTTAATGAGTTAATTGCTTTACGATCTTTTTTAAAATTAAAAAAAGTTCATTTATTAGGTCAATCATTTGGTGGTATGTTAGCTTTAGAATATGTACTACATTATGATCCAAAAGGTGTTGAATCACTTATTCTATCAAGTACTTTAAGCTCATCATCATTATGGGCTAAAGAACAGCATCGTTGGATTAACTATTTATCATCTGCTAAACAAGCAGCTATTTATCAAGCTGAAAAAACAAATGATTTTACAAGTGATGAGTACCAACAAGCAAATGCATACTTCATGCGATTACATGCCTTTTCACCAAATAATAATTTTCCTTGTTTACAAAAAGAAGTTAAAAAAGGCAAAGAAAGTTATCAAGTTGCTTGGGGACCAAATGAATATGTACCTAATGGTACTTTGGCTCATTTTGAAGTTACAGCAGAATTAAATAAGCTTAAAATACCAAGCTTAATTATTTCTGGTAGTGATGATTTATGTTCACCTTTAGTCGCAAAAACAATGTTTGATGCTTTACCTTTAGCTAAGTGGGAATTAGTAGCTGATGCTCGCCATATGGTTTTTGTTGATCAAAATGCAATATATAAAAAAATTTTACGAAAATGGCTTAAAGAAGATTATCGGCATTTTAAAGATAAAGAAGTTAATTAGTTGTGAAAAAAGTCATATTTATAATAACTTTGACTTAATTATTAATGAATAATATATTTTAACTATAAAAGGAGGAGAAATATGAAGAAGTTATTATCAGCGCTACTAGTGGCAACTATGTCTTTATCTTTAGCTTCTTGTGCAAAACAAGAGACAGCTAAAAAATATGATGTAGTGGTTGTTGGAGCAGGCGGAGCTGGTCTTAGTGCTGCTATTACAGCAAAAGAAAAAGGAGCATCTGTTGTGGTGCTTGAAAAGCAAGCTATGGTTGGTGGTAATACAGCTTTGTCAGGTGGTGAAATTGCAGCCCCTTTAAACTGGTTACAAAAGAAAGAAGGAATTAAAGACAGCGTTGAAAAATTCTATGCTGATGTAATGAAAGGTGGCGATAATGAAGCTAATCCGGAATTAGTTAAAGTTTTAGCCCAAAATGCCTTAAATGCTGCAATTTGGTTAAGAGATGATATAAAAGTTGACTTTGAAGATAAAATGCTATTTTTTGGTGGTCATAGTGTTAAAAGATCACTTGTTCCACATGGGGAGACAGGAACAGAAATTGTCAATAAGTTAAAAGCCAAAGCAGAAAAGTTAGGCATTGAAATTTTAACTAATACAAAAGCCGAAGAAATAATAATGGATAAGGATCGAGCAAGTGGTATAAAGGCAACAAGTAAAGAAGGTAAGCTTACTTTTAAAGCTAATAAAGCTGTCATATTAGCTACGGGTGGTTTTGGATCTAATTTAGAAATGCGTAAGAAATATAATCCGGAAATGGACGAAAAGATTCTATCAACATGTTCACCAGGTAGTACAGGTGATGGTATTAATATGGCTGAAAAAGTAGGTGCTAAAACAACTGATATGCAATTTATTCAAACTTATCCAACTTGTGATATTAAAACAGGTACATTATTATATGTTGGAGATGTGCGTTTAGCCGGTCGTTCTATTTTAGTTAATAAAGAAGGTAAACGCTTTGTTGAAGAATTAGAACGTCGAGATGTAATTTCAAAAGCAGTAACTAAGCAAACAGGTGGTGTTTCATATATGTTCTTTGATGAAAGTGCTGCTAAAGCAACAAATAATATTGCTGTACATAAAGAAGAGTATGAATATTTAGTAAAAGAAAAACATATTGTTAAGGCTAATACAATTGAAGAAGCTGCTAAATTCTTTGGTATTAATGCTGAAGAATTAAAGAAGACAGTCACAAAATATAATCAATATTGTGCTGATGGTAAAGATTTAGAATTTAATAAGCGAGGTAAATTAACTGCTTTTGGTGATGGGCCATATTACATTATGGTTTCCCAGCCATCTGTCCATCATACAATGGGTGGTTTAGTAATTAATACAAAAGCTGAAGTACAAAATAAAGATGGTAAATCAATTCAAGGATTGTATGCAGCTGGTGAAGTAACGGGTGATATCCATGGTACCAATCGTTTAGGATCAGATGCGATTGCAGATATTGTGGTATTTGGACGTATTGCTGGTGAACAAGCAGCCAAGCATTAAAATTAAAGGCATAGAGTTGAGTAAACTTTATGCTTTTTTTTATGGAATTTTCGATTTTAATGGAATAAAGAAGAGGGGATAAAATGTTAAAAAATATACCAGTTATGGAACAACCACGTGAAAAAGCAATTCAATATGGTTTACCATCTCTTAGCAATCGTGAATTATTAGCATTACAATTAAGAACAGGCTATCAAAATCATTCCGTCTTAGAAGTTGCTGATGAGATATTATTGAAAGCAAATGGAATATCCGGTTTACCTTTTTTATCATTTCATGAACTAATCCAAATTAGTGGTATATCACGTATTAAAGCATTAGAAATATTAGCAATATTTGAAATTGCCCGTCGTGCTAGCCGAGCTAAAATACCGACTTTACCACGTATTCAACATCCATCTATTTTATTTAATTGGCTAAAACATGAAATAGGAACTAGTTTACAAGAAAAATTTTTAGTTGTTTTTTTAGCGAGTGATCAACATATGATTAGCTATAAAATTCTTTTTGTTGGTACAATTAATGCTTCTTTAGTCTTTCCTCGTGAGATTTTTAAAGAAGCATTATTATTAAATAGTCCTAATATTATTCTTGTTCATAATCATCCAAGTGGTAATTTACAACCATCAAAGGAAGATATTTTACTGACAAAACGTATCCGTGAAGCCGGTAAATTAATGGGGGTTAAAGTGTTAGATCATATTATTGTTTCGCAAGCTGATTATTTTTCCTTTGTTCAAGAGGGAATTAATGACTGATTTCATGTTAGAATAGACATATGAAAAAGATAAAAAAAATTGTTACTTGGTTTAATAAAGATGAAACCATCCATTATCTGTTTGTTATTGCTTTGCTATTAGTTATTATTTTTCTTTTATCAGCTACTAAGAAAATTTGGTTTTCTTTTGGAACTAGTATTTGGTCTATTTTAAAGCCATTTGTTTATGGTTTTGTTGTAGCTTTTGTTTTTGCTCAACCAATTGCTTTTTTAAAACGTTTGGGTTTGCCATATAAGTTAGCTGTTTTGCTCGTTTATAGTTTAGCATTAATTATTACTTTTACTTTATTGGCTAATTTAGTACCAGTTATTTTATTGCGTATAAGCAATTTAATTCATTCTTTAATACAAGCAGTTAATGAGCTTTATAGAAATTATAATCATTATTTAGTAACGAACAATGTTAATAGTTTAAGTAACGTATTTAGTTATTTAATGAAAGAATTATCAAGTTTACAAAGCTTAGTACCAAGTGTAACATCTGAATTACCTATTTTCTTAAATGGTACTATTTCTTTTTTAGTTACTTTTATTTTTTCTTTAGTTATTAGTATTTTTGCTTCTTTGAAATGGGATAATATTAAAAAAACAGTCAAAAAAATATGTTTATATATAAACCAATTTACATATGAAGTAGTTGATGAGATTGCTCATGAAGTACAATCTTATGTTCACTCTTTATTAATATTGATGATCGTTAAAATGTTTGAATATATGTTGATATATTTTTTAGTTGGTCATCATGATTGGCTAATTTTATCTATTTTTACCGGTTTGTCATTACTTGTACCATTTGTTGGACCAATGATTGTTTATGTCTTAACAATTATTACAGCAGTTGGTATGCCATGGAGTAATTTTTGTCTTTTGATTATATTGATTTTAGTTCTATCGAATGTTGATGAATATGTTATTTCACCAATTATGCATGCTCGTAATATAACAATTACACCTTTGTGGGTTCTTTTTTCGATAATGGTTGGTAATACACTTCTTGGTGTAGCAGGCGTTATTATTGCGATACCTGTATATTTAGCTGTGCAAAAATATTTACAAATGTTAATGCTTAGAAAGGATCAAGCATGCAACGAATAAGATATAAGTCGATATGCTTATTTTTATTGATCATTTCTTTAAGCTTAAGTTCATGTCAGACAAAGAAAAAGAAAGTAATTTATTCCATTTATCCTGTTCAATATATTTTATCTTTTTTAGCTCAGGATATTGTGCAAATGACTTCATTGCAAAATGAAGATATTATTACCGTTCAAGCAGCTTTAAAGAAAGATAATAGTTCTGCTTTATTAAAAGAATCTGGAATCTATTTTCATCTTGGTTCTTTAGAACCATATAATACTGTTTTAAAAGAAGAAATAATGATGAATAAACAGTTACAAAGTGTAGATTTAACAAGTTCCAATATACTCTTTGATTTTGGTCGTTATGTGATTTCAAAAAAAGAAAATGGTAAAGAAAAATTTAAAGTTGTTCCTTATTATGAAGGTGAAATATTTAAAAATATTGATGTTGAACAAAAAGATTTATATCTTTGGTTAGTACCAATTACCATGTTATCTATGGCTAAAAAAATCAGTTATACATTAAGCCAATTATTTCCGGAAAAAAAAGTTAAATTACAGGAAAGGTTAGCTAAATTAGATAAAGAATTAATTAATTTAGATGCTAAATTGCAAAAATTAGCTGATTATTTAATAGCTAATAATAAGAAAATATCATTTGTATCAACAACTTGTAGTTTTGGTTCATGGCAAAAAGCATATGGCTTTGAAGTATATCCATTAGTACTTAGTAAATATGGCATTTTACCAAATGAAGATCAATTATTAAAGATGGAAGAAACAATTCGTCAAAATAATGTTCACTATATTGCTCATGAAGAAAATTTAAGTCCTGAGATGGAAGTTCTTTATAAGACAGTTAAGACAGATTTAAATTTAAAAGAATTTACCTTATTTAATTTATCTTCTAAGCCGAATAAAAAAGATAGTGATAAAAAAGATTATATTTCATTAATGTATGAAAATTATAATCAATTAGAAACGATCATGGAAACAAGATAGGAGAACAGATGAAAAAATTATTATTAGTAGATGGTAACTCAATGCTTTTTCGGGCTTATTATGCAACAGCGTATGCACATCCTATGAGCAGTAAAGATGGTTTACCGACTAATGCAGTATTTACTTTTGCAATGATGTTACAAAAAGTGATAGATATGATTGAGCCACAAGCAATTATGGTAGCTTTTGATGCTGGTAAACATACTTTTAGACATGATTTATACAAAGAATATAAAGGTGGTCGTAAACAAACACCAGATGATTTAATTCCTCAATTTAAATTAACTCGTGATTATTTAGATGCTTTTAATATTCCTTGGCTAGAGATGGAAAATATTGAAGCCGATGACTTGATTGGTTCCATAGCTAAAAAAGTAAAAGATACAAAGGTTATTATCTTGTCTTCAGATCATGATTTATTGCAATTGATAGATCAAAATGTAAGCGTTATGTTGATGCAAAAAGGTATTAGTGAAATGCAAGAAGTAACGGAAGAATATCTGTGGCAAACGATGTCCTTAAAGCCAAAACAAATTATTGATTTAAAAGCCTTAATGGGTGATAAGTCAGATAATATTCCAGGTATTCCAGGTATTGGTAAAATAATGGCTAGTAAGTTATTGCAAGAATATCCTAGTGTTGAAGAAGTATTAGCACATGCTGAAGAATTAAAAGGTGCTTTACAAAAGAAAATATTAGTGGGTAAAGAAAGTGCTTTGTTATCCAAAATATTAGCAACTATTAAAACAGATGTTAGTTTATCAGATGATATACAAACACTTAAATTTAAACCAACATATTGTAAATTGATAACTTTTCTAAAAAAGCTTAATATGGATACTCTAGTTAAAAAATATGAATCACTAGCTGAAAAGACAATTGTAGAAAATGAAAAGGTAGCTATGAAGATAGTCGAACAAATACCAGCTTCCTTCTTTGCTCAGGATCTATGGTTAATGCTTGATGAAAATCAAAAAACTTTTTTTGATACAGAAGTTTATGGTTTAGCCTTAGCTAGTAAAGAAGAATGTATGTATATATCTTTACAAGACTATTTAAAGAATGAAAAGTATGTATCATATTGGAATGATAGTAAATATCGTCGTAGTGCATATGATTATAAACGAATTAATCATCTTTTAGATAAGTACCATCAATATTTAAAATTTAGTGATGATGATATGGTTATGATTTCATTAGCTGATTCAAGTATTACTGATTTAAAAAAATTAAAAGCTGCAATATCTTGGCCCGAACCACCTTTTGTTAAAAAAATTTATCAAAAAGAAAAATTTGTTCAATCTGAACATGCTCTTTATTGTTCTTCTTTTTTAGCTAATTTAATTAATGCTGATGATATTTATTATCCTTTAATTAGTAAATATGGCTTACAAAAATTATATTATGAAATAGAGATGCCTTTAGTTGAAATTCTTTATCATATGGAAAAAGAAGGCGTTATTTGTGATGCTAAGGTATTAGATGATATTGCCCATACAACAAAGTTGAAAATGATGCAAATAGAAAAGGAAATCTATCAGTTAAGTGGTCATCCTTTTAATTTACGATCACCTTTACAATTAGCTCAGGTTTTATATGATGAATTACATATTTTGAGTGGTAAAAAAAGAACAACAGCAGCTAATGTATTAGAAAAAGTAAGATTATTATATCCAATTGTTGATAAAATTTTAGAATATCGTAAATATTCTAAATTATATAGTACTTATGCTGAGGGCTTGCAAAAATATATTGCTTGTGATGGTAAGATACATACAATCTATAATCAAGCTGCTACTCAAACTGGTCGCTTATCATCCTCTAATCCTAATTTACAGAATATTGCTATTCGTGATGAAGATAGTCGCTTAATTCGTAAAGCTTTTTTAGCAGATGAAGGTTGTGTTTTTATTTCATCTGATTATCATCAAATAGAGTTACGTATTTTAGCCCATATGGCTAAAGTACCTAATTTAATTAAGGCATTTAAAAATAATATTGATGTTCATAAACAGACAGCGATGGATCTTTTTAATGTCAGCTTAGAAGAAGTAACAGATATGCAAAGAAGACAAGCTAAAATAGTTAATTTTGGTATTATTTATGGTATGAGCTGTTTTGGCTTAGCTAAGGAGTTAAATTTAAGCACATTTGAAGCAAATGAGATTATTAAAAGATATTATACGATTTATCCGGAAATTAAAGATTATATGCAAAAGGTCATAATTTTTTGTAAGGAAAATGGTTATGTAGAAACTTTATGCCATCGCCGTAGATTTATTCCTGAAATAAATAGTAAGAATGGTCGTATTAAGGAATTTGGTGAAAGGGCAGCAATGAATGCTCCTATTCAAGGAACAGCAGCTGATTTAATTAAATTAGCGATGTTAAAGATACAAGCAAGAATGGCTAAAGAAAGTGTAAAGTCAAAAATGATTTTACAAGTTCATGATGAATTAATTTTTAATGTACCTAAAGGAGAAATTGATCTGATGAGTAAAATAATTCAAGAAGAGATGAGTCAAGCAATGACATTGAACGTGCCATTAACTTCCCAAATAGCCATTGGTAAAACATGGTATGAGGCTAAATAATGCCAGAATTACCAGAAGTTGAGACAGTTGTACGAACACTTGAAAAGCAAATTAAAGACTGTCAAATAAAAGATGTGCATATTTTTTATGATAAAATTTTAAAAGATCCAAAGCATTTTAAAGAAATGGTTGTTGGTCAACATTTTCGCTTTTTTATGCGTCGTGGTAAGTATCTTTTATTTACTTTAGATAGAAATACTTTAGTTGTACATTTACGGATGGAAGGTAAGTTTTATGTACAAGAGCCACAAGCGAAAATAAATAAACATATTCATATCTGTTTTAGCCTAGATAACGGGATGGAATTAAGATATATGGATACACGTAAATTTGGACGTATGGAAATAGTTGAATTGCATCCTGATTTAGAGCATTTTCATAACTTAGGTCCAGAACCATTTGCTAAAGAATTTAATGTTGATTATGTTTATCATTTTCTACAAAAGAAAAAAATGCCAATTAAAGCAGTATTGTTAGATCAGCACTTTGTAGCTGGTATTGGTAATATATATGCCGATGAAATTTTAGCCCATTTAGCAATTAGGCCAAAAGTAAGTGCTTATCGTTTGTCGAAGAAAAAATGTTTAGCATTAATTGGTATTTGTCAAAAAGTTCTAAAAAGAGCAATTACTTTAGGGGGAACAACTATTCGTACTTATACATCATCATTAGGTGTCAGTGGTCGTTTTCAATTAGAATGTATCGTTCATGGCAAAAAGATTTGCCCAAAATGTCAAACAGAGATTAAAATTGTAAGAGTTCAAGGACGCTCAAGTTATTATTGTCCACATTGTCAAAAATCATGAAAAAGATAGCTATAACTGGAAAAATAGCAGCTGGTAAAAGTAGTGCTGCACAAATTATAAAAAGAAAAGGATATCCTGTTTTTAATGCTGATCAATATGTACATTTAGCATATTTACCAAGTAGTCCTATTTATGATGAATTAATAAATATATTTGGTATGGATATTGTTGATAATTTTAAACATATTGATCATCAAAAATTAGCACATATTATTTTTAATTATCCTATCAAAAAAAAATTACTTGAAAATTTAGTTCATCCAATTGTTAAAAAAGGATTAATTGCTTTTTTTAATAAGCAAAAAGACAATGATCTTGTTTTTGCTGAGATTCCTTTACTTTATCAAGTTGGTTGGCAAGATATGTTTGATCATATTTTGATTATTGATGCAAGTAAAGAAACAATTAAAGAAAGATTAAAACAAAAAAGAGATTATGATGATATGGAAACAGATATGCGATATAGTGCACAAATAACTTCTTTACCACATAATGAAAAGACAACTTGGATATCTAATGATACGGATTTAATATCACTGCAAAGGCAAATTAATTGTTGGCTAAGAGAATATAGAAGGGATAATCATGCATATTGAACCGCAACAAAATTTTAAAATTAAAGTAGATTTTTCTTTATCAATAATGGATGAATTGAGCTTACGTTTATTTTATGGTCCTTTCCTTGCCGGTGGTCTTAATATATATGAAACAATTTATACTTTTCAATCATTACAAAAGACTTTATATTCTTTTCATTTTTTATGTCTTTTTGCTAAAGTTGATATATATAGTTTAGATTCTTCATTTGCTAAATTAGAAGAATATAACTTACTTAGAACATTTGAAGCAAAAGATGGATCTTATTTAATTTATCTTCAAAAACCTTTATATCCATCGGCTTTTATACAAAATATTCAGTATATGGAAAGTTTAAAATCATCATTATCAGAAGATATTTTTCAGCAATTAATGGCTGCTTATCCATTGTTTTCTGAAAATTTATCAGCATATAAAGAAATAACACGCATTTCTTTGCCACAAATAATTAATCAAGAAAAAGATATAAAGGAAGAAAAAAAGAAAGCTATACCGGAAAATTTAATTTTATATTTAGAACATGTTCGACCACTTATTTTTCCGATTCAGTGGCGTACAAAGAAAGTTCTTTCTACATTATCTGTTTTGCAGAAAACCTTTGCTTTTGATTTTAAGCAATTAGATATTCTTATTAATAAAGTGGTTCATCGTTATGCAGATGAAGAACAGATGGTTTCAGCTTTATATTATTTTGCTAATAAAATGGATGGTAATAAATTACTTCTTGATGAGCCATATTTATCATCACCATTTGCTTTTTATAGTAATTTACGTAAAAGACCGATCAATGCTTTTGAAAAAAATATTCTCATTAATTATGTTAAAGAAATGGCATGTTCTAATGAAATCATAAATACAATTATGGAATGGTCTTTAAGTCAAATACAAGATTTGAATTTAACATATTTACTAAAAGTTGGTTCAACCATTTTAAACCGTCATTTAGATAAGCGAAAAGATATTTTAAATTATTTGAATAATCGTCAACATAAGTTGAAGAAAGAACGTGTTATTCCCCAAGCTAAATATATGCTAGAAACATATAATGAAAAAGAAGATGAACAAGAAATAGAAAATTTTGATATTGAAGATTTGAAGAAGCGTTTAGAAGAAGGTAAATTTTAATGGCTATAATCGATTATATAAAAAAGCCGGATGAAAGATTGCGGCAATCAATTATTCATAAATTAATGCATGATCCTATTTTATTGGCTTATTTGAAAGATAAAAAAATTAGTAAAGAGGTTATTCAAAAATATCCTTTTCAACTTCAACGTTGGCGCGAAAAATATCAAATATATCTTGATGCAACGGATAAGCCTAACTTTTTTGAAGGTTTTAAAATAGATGGCCATTTTGAAATTATTTTAGAAGCATCTAATCATTGGCAAAAGGAACAAATAGCATGTTCTCATCTTGCATATTATACTTACAGTGAATTAGCTCCAGAATTTAGTAAAGTTTCTTTTCTTTCTATTCGTATTGATAAAGAAAAACGAAATTATTTAAATGTTGTTGATCAATTAAGTATTGCATCTTATGAAAATAAGGGTATATATCTAGAAGGTAATTTAGGTAGTGGCAAGACTTATTTAGCAGCTTGTGCTTGTAATTCACATGCTCAAAAAAAAGAATATGTCAGTTTTGTACATATGCCAAATTTTAGCCAAAAAATGTTGTCTTTAATGGGAAATGGTGAGTATCAAAAATATTTTAAACGGGTACAAAAAGCTGATTTTCTAGTATTAGATGATATTGGCGCGGAAGTTACTAATGCTTGGGTACGAGATGTTATTTTATTGCCTATTTTAATGTATCGTTATGATCATAAGTTATGTACCTGGTTTACTTCTAATTTAAGTCTAGATAGCTTAAAAGAAAAATATGCTAAAACATCTTTAGGTGAAGATATGACAGCTGCTTTACGTATTGTTGAAAGAATTGCAGCAATGACAAAATCGATTGAATTAAAAGGCGTTGATCGACGAATTAAATAATAATTGTGTTAAAATAATAACGTTTTAAAAAGGAGGCATTTATGGTCAGAAAAATTGGTGTATTAACATCAGGTGGTGATGCACCAGGAATGAATGCGGCTATTCGAGCAGTTACACGTCTTGCTTTGAATAAAGGTGTGGAAGTCGTTGGTATTCGTAATGGTTATCAAGGTCTTTTAAATGAGAATTTTCGTGATCTTGTGCGTACTGATGTATCAGAAATTTTAAATCGTGGTGGTACTACTCTTGGCTCGGCACGTTTACCGGAATTTAAAGAAAATGAAGTTCAGGATAAGTGCGTTGCTAATTTAAAGAAACATGATATTGATTCTTTGGTTATTATTGGTGGAGATGGTTCGTATCGTGGAGCTTTAGCCTTAACTAAAAAGGGAATTAATTGTGTTGGTTTACCAGGGACGATAGATAATGATATTTCCGGTACAGACTTTTCTATTGGCTTTGACACTGCTTTACAGACATGTGTTGAAAATGTAGATAAGTTACGGGATACTTCTTCATCACATCATCGTTGTTCAATAGTTGAAGTTATGGGTAATCATTGTGGTGATTTAGCTTTATATACTGCTTTATCATGTGGTGCTGAAATTGTTATTAGCCCTGAAACAGGTTATGATGAAGCAGAAATATTAGAACGTTTGCGTTATCTTGGCTCAGCAGTGCATAAAAATCATGCTATTGTGATTATGTCAGAAAAGATAGCTGATGTTGATGCTTTAGCTAAAAAAGTCACTTTAAATACTGATTTTTCTGGTCGAGCAACTGTCTTAGGTCATATTCAAAGAGGAGGATCACCAAGTCCAACAGATCGGCTTTTAGCATGTCGAATGAGTGAAAAAGCGGTTGATTTATTAATGCAAGGTACGGGTGGTCATTGTGTCGGTATTATTAATAATGAGATTTGTTCATTGCCTATCGAAGAAGCATTAGAAATGCCACGAAAGAGTAGGAAAGCTCTTTATCGTTTGTTTGATCGTTTAGTATAAGGAGGATAAAATGGAAAATAAACATTTATTTAAGAAAACAAAAGTTATTTGTACAATAGGTCCATCTTCAGAAACAGAAGAAAAAATTAAGTCATTAGCATATGCTGGTATGAATATTACGCGAATGAATTTTTCACATGGTACACATGCTGAGCATCAGGCAAGAATGGATATGGTTCGGCGTGTTTCAAAGGAAATTGGTATTACATTAGCTGTTGCTTTAGATACAAAAGGTCCAGAAATTCGCTTAGGTGATTTTGCAAACGATACAGAACATTATAATATTGGTGAAATTGTCACTTTAGTCAAGAAACCTATTTTAGGTAGTCATGAACGTTTTCATATTCAGGTACCGGAATTATTTGAAGATTTAAAAGAAGGCAATATTATTTTAATTAATGATGGTAAAATGCGTCTTTCAGTGCTTGAAAATAATGGTGAAGAAATAAAAGCAAGAATTGAAGTAGCTGGTCCAATTAGTTCACATAAAGGATGTAATGTGCCAGGAGTTAAATTATCAATGCCATTTATTTCTCAAAAAGATGAAGATGATTTACGCTTTGGTTGTAAAAATGATGTTGATTTTATTTTTGCATCTTTTGTACGTCGTCCAGATGATGTTGTTGCTATTCGTAAGATTTGTTTAGAAGAAGGAAAACCAAATATTCAAATTATTGCTAAAATTGAAAACCAAGAAGGTTATGATAATGTTGATAAGATTCTTGAAGTTGCTGATGGAGTAATGGTTGCTAGAGGTGATTTAGGGGTTGAAATTCCAACTAAATTAGTACCTATTTATCAAAAACATATTATTGAAAGAGCAAATGTAATTGGTAAACCAGCTATTACAGCAACGCATATGTTAGATTCAATGACAGCTAATCCACGCTGTACAAGAGCTGAAGCATCAGATGTATGTAATGCTGTTTTAGATGGATCAGATGGAGTTATGTTATCAGCTGAATCAGCAGCTGGTGAATATCCAGTTGAAGCTTGTCAAACAATGTCTGAAATTGCTGAAGAAGCAGAATTAGTGATTAATTATAAACAACGTTTAGAGTGGTTAAAGAATAGTTCCCAAAAAACAGTTCAAGATGCAGTCTCTATTGCCATTTCAGATGCAACTTTAACATTGGATAATATTGCTGCTATTGTATCTTTCACCCAAAGTGGTGCAACAGCTCGACGTATATCTAAATTCCGTCCAGCAGTACCTATTTTAGCTGTTACTTTCACAGAAGATATTCAAAGAAAATTATTAGCTTATTGGGGTGTTACACCTATTTTATCAGCTGTTCAAAATCAGTTAACAAATGATGATGAATTAGCTTCAAAGATTGCTAAAGAGTATGGTGTTAAAGCTGGTCAACAGATTGTTATTACTGCCGGTTATCCAACAGGTGAAGGATCAGCTAATATGATGAAAATAATTATGGTTAAATAGTTTATAACAATTATTTGGATATAAAATTAATGAATAAACTGGTATTTTTGCTTACAGTTTTTCATTTTTATGTAATCCATCAATTTTAATAGTATCTATGAATGATGGTGAAATATGGTAATGAAATTTGAAACATTAATAAAAAAGCATGGTTTTAACCATGCTTTTACTAACGCAGGAACAGGGATTTGAACCCTGGCACCGTATTACCGATCTACAAGCTTTCCAAGCCTGCCCCTTCAACCACTTGGGTATTCCTGCATACTGGTAAATGATAACACATGAACTTAAAAAGTCAATTTATAGGTAAAGATTAAAAAACATAATTTTTTCATAAGTGATGATTAATCTATGTATAAATGATTAATGGCTTAAGATTGAAAAATAATATGAATATATGGAGTAATATATATTTCGTTTATTTTATGTAATATTTATTAACTCATTTTTATATATAGATGTTATAATTATAACAAATGGAGGAGAAAAACATGAAGTTTAAAAAATTATTTTTAACAGCTTCAGTAATGATGTCGCTTGCTTTAAGTGCTTGTTCACCTAAGTCAGGTTTAAGCTTTAAAGCAGGTACATATAAAGGAACTGCTAAAGGTCGCAATGGTGATGTTACAGTTGAAGTTACCTTAAGCGAGAAGAAGATTGAAAAAGTAAATGTTATTAAACAAGATGAAACCAAAGGAGTTGCCGATGCTGCTTTAACAAAAGTACCAAAAGCTATTGTTGATAGCCAAAGTCTTAAAGTAGACATTGTTTCAGGGGCAACATTGACAAGTAATGCTATTATTAAAGCTAGTGAAGAAGCTATTAAATCATCAGGAGCAGATGTTTCATTGCTGAAAAAAGATAATCAGAAAGCAAATAAAAAAGAAGAAAAATTAGATGCTGATGTAGTTGTTGTTGGTGCTGGTGGTGCTGGTTTAACAGCTGCTATTACAGCTAAGCAAGCTGGTAAGAATGTTGTTGTTTTAGAAAAGAAAGCAATTGCTGGTGGTAATAGTACTTTATCAACAGGTGGAATGAATGCAGCTAAGACAAAATTACAAGATAAAAATAAATTTGGTGAAAGTGCCGGTGTAGAGAAGACTTTAAAGAAAGTTGAAAAATATCCAGAATTAAAATCATTAGCTGACAAAGTTAAAGGTGAATTTGAAGAATATAAAAAGAATCCACAAGGATATTTTGATTCAGTTGATTTATTTGTTTTAGATACAATGGTTGGTGGAAAAAATAAAAATAACCGTACTTTAGTTGAAACATTAGCAAATAATAGTGCTAAAGCTATTGATTGGTTAAAAGAAAATGGTGCTGATTTATGTCAAGTTGGATCATTTGGTGGTGCTAGTGTTAAACGTATTCATAAACCAGTTAATAAGGAAGGTAAAACAATTGCAGTTGGTTCGTATTTAGTACCAATTTTACAGAAAAAAGCTGAAGAATTAGGAGTTAAGATCATATATGAAGCAGCTGCTAAAGAAATTTTAGTTAAAGATGGAGCAGTTGTTGGTGTTAAGGCTGATGGTTATTTAGTTAATGCGAAGTCAGTTGTTATTGCCACAGGTGGCTTTGCTGGTAATGCTGAAATGGTTGAAAAATTAAAACCTGAATTAAAGGGCATGGCAACAACAAATACATCAGGTATGGTTGGTGATGGTATCAAGATGGCAGAAGCAGTTGGTGCAAACACTGTTGATATGGATCAAATTCAGATTCATCCAACAGTTGAGTTTGATTCGAAGTCTTTAATTACAGAAGGTTTACGTGGTGATGGTGCTATTTTAGTTAACTCAGAAGGTAAACGTTTCACTGATGAAGTTAATACACGTGATGCTGTATCACAAGCAGAATTGAAGCAACCAGGTGGTTTTGTTTGGTTGATTGTTGATCAGAATATGGCTGATAAATCAGGCGTTATCGCTGGTTATATTAAAAAAGGATATGCTAAGCCAGGTAAGACACTTGAAGAATTAGCTAAGACTATAGGTGTTAATGAAGCTAACTTGAAAGCAACCTTAAATACTTGGAATGGATATGTTGCAAGTAAGAAAGATCCTGAATTTAATCGGACAAGCTTTACTAATCCTTTAGATAAAGCACCATATTATGCTATTAAAGTAAGCCCAGCTGTTCATCATACAATGGGTGGTATTCAAATTAATGAAAAAGCAGAAGTTTTAAATAAAGAAAAGAAAGTAATTAAGAATTTATTTGCTGCTGGTGAAGTAACGGGTGGTGTTCATGGTGCTAACCGTTTAGGTGGAAATGCAGTTGCTGATTTTGTTGTATTTGGTCGTATTTCAGGGCAAAGTGCTGCAGCTAATGCTAAGTAATAAAGAAAATTTAAAATTATTTAAAACAAATATTGCTAAGAATGAACTGAATTTTAGTTTATGATTTGCTTGTAATGTTAAAGGTAATCAAAAGTTATAACTTTTGATTACCTTTTGTTTTAATTTGGTAAATATATATTTTTTAAATATTCAATGTAAGTAAAATTTTAAATATTTTAGCACTTAGTACTTGACAGTGCTAAAACGATGATGTACGATACTAGCAGATGTTAAATTAAAGTGCCAATAAAGGAGGTGATGATTAGTGCTAACACCAAGAAGATTTCAAATTTTTAAAGCCATAGTTGATTTATTTATTAAAACAGCTGAACCAGTGGGATCCAAGGCGTTACAAGAAAAATATAAACTTCCTTATTCTAGTGCGACTATTCGTAATGATATGAAAGTATTAGAAGAAATGGGTTATTTGGAAAAGACTTATACAAGTAGTGGTCGTGTACCTAGTACATTGGGTTATAAATTTTATTGTGAGACCATGCTTGATGAATCAAATTTAGATAAACGGATGGAACTTGCTATTCGTAATGCCTTTGAAGCGACGAGTTTGAGTGTTGATGAAGCAATTCGCCAAAGCTGTGAGATATTATCTGAAATGACAAATATGACAGCTGGTGTAATTGGTCCTGATGCATCGAAGCAACGTTTGGCGCATATTAAGTTATTTCCTTTAGATGATAAAGGGGCAGTATGTGTCTTTATTACTGATCAAGGTCATACAGAAACACGAACTTTTCATTTTAATGAAACGGTTTCAACTTATGATTTGGAAACAACAACAGATATCTTAAACAAACGTTTAAAAGGTGTGACATTGACTAATTTAGCAAATGAATTAGAAACTATTCGTCCGGAACTAGGACAAGTAGTTAAGCGACATGAGATTTTGTTTACAGCTTTCTTAAAAGCATTTATTCGCTTTGCTAACGATTCTGTTTATTTTTCGGGAAAAGACAAAGTTCTTTTTCAACCTGAATTTGAAGATATTAATAAAATGAAACAATTAGTTGGCATGTTTGAAGATAAAAAAGTTTGGCAACATATGGATGACAATACAAATGCCGTAGCGTTGACTATGCGTAGTGGATCACAGCTAACATGGGTAAATGATTTAGCAGTTGTACGTTCGAAATTTCATCTTAATGATGATGATAGTGGTGAATTGATGGTTGTTGGTCCAAGTCGTATGGCTTATGACCGAATTGTTCCCCTACTTGACTATGTTGCAAGGATGATAGAGAAAGCATACAGTAAAGGAGATGACCATGACGAAGAAAGAAAAGAAAATGACAGATGAAGAAATAAAAAATGTAAAGAAAGCAGCAACAAAAGATGAATGTAATAAAGAAGTTGAAGCTAATCCAACTGCTAAATTACAAGAAGAAGTAGAAAGTCTTAAGCAGGAAGTTGCTACTTTAAAAAATGCGTATGCAAAAGCATATGCTGATACAGAAAATATGAAAAAACGTTTGCAAAATGATTTTGAGCAACGTTCAAAATTTCAAATGTCTGGTTTTGTAAAGGATTTATTACCTGTTCTTGATAACTGTGAAAGGGCATTAGCTCAAGCAACTAAAGATGAAGCATATCGTAAAGGTGTGGAAATGATTTATAGTCAATTGAAGAATGCTCTTGAAAAAGAAGGTGTTAAAGAAATAGATGCTTTAAACAAGAAGTTCGATGCTAATTTTCATCAAGCATTAATGATGGAAGCGAAAGAAGGTGTAGAACCAAATACAGTTATTGAAGTATTGCAAAAGGGATATGTTATTAAAGAAAGATTGTTAAGACCAAGTATGGTTAAAGTTTCAGAATAAGGAGGAAAAAGATATGAGTAAGATTATAGGTATTGATTTAGGAACAACCAATTCATGTGTTGCGGTTATGGAAGGTAAAGAAGCAAAGGTTATCGCTAATCCAGAGGGTAATCGCACAACTCCTTCGGTAGTTGCTTTTAAAAATGGTGAAAGAATTATTGGTGATGCTGCTAAGCGTCAATTGATTACTAATAAAGAAACAGTTTATTCTATTAAACGTTTAATGGGTACAAATAAGAAAGTAAGTTTGGAAGGTAAAGAGTATACGCCTCAAGAAATTTCAGCTATGATTTTATCTTATCTAAAGGATTATGCGGAAGCTTATTTGGGTGAAAAAGTTGAAAAAGCAGTTATTACCGTACCGGCATATTTTAACGATGCTCAACGGCAAGCAACTAAAGATGCCGGTAAAATTGCTGGTTTGGATGTTTGTCGTATCATTAATGAACCAACAGCTTCAGCATTAGCTTTTGGCTTAGATAAAGACAGTTCTTTTGAACAAAAAATCCTTGTTTATGATTTAGGCGGTGGAACTTTTGATGTTTCTATTTTGGATATTGCAGATGGAACATTTGAAGTATTGTCGACAGCTGGTGATACAAGACTTGGTGGTGATGATTTTGATCAAAGAATTATTGATTGGTTAGCTGATAATTTCAAAAAAGAAAATAATATTGATTTAAAGGCTGATAAAATGGCTTTACAACGTTTGAAAGAAGCTGCTGAAAAGGCAAAGAAAGATTTAAGTGGTATGTTACAAACGCAAATTTCATTACCATTTATTTCCGCTGGTGCAGCTGGTCCTTTGCATTTAGAAACAACATTAACACGAGCAAAGTTTAATGATTTAACAAAGGATCTTGTTGAAAAGACGATGGCTCCTGTACGTCAGGCTTTGGCAGATGCTAAATTGACAAAGAATGATATTCATCAAGTATTATTAGTTGGTGGTTCAACACGTATTCCAGCTGTTCAAGAAGCAGTTAAAAATGAACTTGGAAAAGAGCCTAATAAGTCAGTTAATCCAGATGAAGTTGTTGCTTTAGGTGCAGCTATTCAAGGTGGTGTTATTTCGGGTGATGTTAAAGATGTTTTACTTTTAGATGTAACACCTTTAAGTTTAGGTATTGAAACAATGGGTGGTGTAATGACGGTCTTAATTCCACGTAATACAACTATTCCAACTTCGAAGAGTCAAATATTTTCAACTGCTGCTGATAATCAGCCAGCTGTTGATATCCATGTTTTACAAGGTGAACGTACAGTAGCTAATGATAATAAGACTTTAGGTAATTTCCAATTGGATGGTATCGCACCGGCAAGACGTGGTGTTCCTCAAATAGAAGTTACATTTGATATTGATGTTAACGGTATTGTTCATGTTAAAGCTAAAGATAAAGCAACTAATAAAGAACAATCAATTACGATTAAAGATTCAAGTGGTTTAAGTGAAGATGAAATTAATCGGATGGTACAAGAAGCAGAAGCTCATAAAGCTGATGATGAAAAATTCAAAGAACAAATTGAACTTAAGAATAAAGCAGAAGCTTATATTATTCAAATTGATGAAACACTTAAACAAGATAATCCAAATGTAACACAGCAACAAAAAGATGAAGTTAAAAAATTACGTGATGAATTACAAGCAGCTATTGATCAAAATGACATGGCTTCATTAAAGACACGTCTAGAAACATTGGAAAATGCAATGAATACTCTTAGCCAATCGATGTATCAAAATGCTGCTAATACCCAAAATTCAGCTAATAATACAGGTTCGCAAAGTAAAAATGACGACAATGTTGTTGATGCTGATTTTAAAGAAAAGAAATAATAATTAGCGGAAGGAGACTTCCGCTAAATTTAGAAAGGAAGGCAGTATGGCCGATAAAAGAGATTATTATGAAGTATTAGGAGTCGCTAAATCAGCCAGTGCTGATGAAATTAAAAGAGCTTATCGAAAATTAGCTAAAAAGTATCATCCAGATGTTAATAAAGAAGCTGGAGCTGAAGAAAAATTTAAAGAAATTAATGAAGCATATGAAGTTTTGTCTGATCCTAAGAAGAAACAACAGTATGATAACTTTGGCTTTGCAGGTGTAGATCCTAATCAGGCTGGTGGCTTTTCGCAAGCAGACTTTGGTCCTTTTTCAGATTTTTTTAGTTCATTTAATAACTTTGATTTTGGTGATTTTTTCCATAGTGAAACTAAAAGACAAAGTTCACAAGTTGGTCAAAATCGCTATATGCGAATGAATTTATCTTTTTTAGATGCTTGTTTTGGTAAAAAAGAAACATTGAGTTTAGATGTTGATGTAATTTGTAATCACTGTCATGGTAGTTGTGCTGAATCGAGTCAGGATATTAAAACTTGTAATAAATGCCAAGGTAGGGGATATATAGTGGTTAAACATCGTAGTATATTGGGAATAGTTGAATCACAACAAGTATGTCCAGATTGTCGTGGAAGTGGCAGAATTATTACGCAATCATGTCATGAATGCCATGGTAATGGATATATTAGAGAAAGACAAAATGTTGAAGTTAATATTCCAGCTGGAATTGATGATGGGCAAGCTTTAAGAGTAAGTGGTAAAGGTGAAAGAGGAATTAATGGTGGAGCCAATGGTGATTTATATTTGGAAATTCACATTATGCCACATCAAAAATTTCGGCGTGAAGGATCAAACATTTATTTAGATATTCCTATTACTGCTATTGATGCAACGTTGGGTACGGATATAGATGTACCGACTATATACGGTGATGTAACATTGAAAATACCAGCAGGTACGCAAGATGGTACAATGTTACGTTTAAGATCAAAAGGGGTTCCTGATTTACATAATCACAATAAAGTTGGGGATCAGATATGTACAGTTAGGATTCAAATAGATCGTTATTTAACAAAAAGAGAGAAAGAGCTTTATCAAGAATTGGCCGATATTCAGCGGGCTGGTAAAGGTGAAACAATTTGGCAGAAATTTAAGAAACAATTCTCTTAAGGAGGAATATAATGAACGTTGAAAAAATGACAGAAGCTCTTCAGGAGCTTCTTTCTCTTTCTATTCAAAGAGCAAAGGATTTACATCATCCAGAAGTTCAACCTTTGCATTTTTTACAAATTATTCTAGAAAAAAATGATTTCCAAAGTTTTTTTCAAGAATTAGGAATAGATATTCAAACTATGAAAGATGAAATTGCTTTAGCATTGCATAAGTTAGCAACGGTTGAAGGCAATTATGATATACATTTATCAAGTAGTTTATATCAAGCTTTTCAAGATGCTCAAGTGATAGCTGATACATATGGTGATAAATATTTGAGTCAAGGTACAGTTTTACTTGCTATTTTTAAAAGCCAAGATAGTTTTATTAAAGAATGGCTAAAAAAACATAATTTATCAATACAACAAATTGAAAAAGCCGAAAAAAAGAGAAGAGGAGGTATTAGTATGGAAGAAAAAACATCGGAAAGTCAGATTGAAGCATTAAAGAAATATGGTCATGATATTGTTCAAGATGTTAAAGATGGTAAGATTGATCCTGTAATTGGACGAGATGAAGAAATAAGAAGAGTTATGGAAATTCTTTCTCGTAAAACAAAAAATAATCCTATCTTGATTGGTGAACCTGGTGTTGGTAAAACAGCTATTGTAGAGGGATTAGCATGGCGTATTATGAATGGTGATGTACCGTTAGGCTTGAAAGATAAAAAATTAATTGAACTTGATATGGGTGCTTTAATAGCTGGTGCTAAATATCGTGGTGAATTTGAAGAACGTTTAAAAGGTATTTTAAAAGAAGTTAAAGCAGCAGCAGGATCAATTATTCTTTTTATTGATGAAATTCATAATTTAGTTGGGGCTGGTAAAACAGAAGGATCAATGGATGCCGCTAATTTATTAAAGCCAATGTTAGCACGGGGAGAATTAAAATGTATTGGTGCAACAACATTTGATGAATATCGACTATATATTGAAAAAGATCGGGCTCTAGAACGTCGTTTTCAAAAGATTATGGTTAATCAGCCAAGTGTTGAGGATACTATATCTATATTACGTGGTTTAAAAGAACGTTTTGAATCACATCATGGTGTTAGAATTAAAGATGAAGCTATTATTGCTGCCGCAACTTTATCTGATCGTTATATTACAGATCGTTTTTTACCTGATAAAGCAATTGATTTAATTGATGAAGCATGTGCTACTATTCGAGTAGAAATGGATTCAATGCCAACTGAATTGGATGAGTTATCACGTAAAATAATGACGTTACAAATTGAAGAAACATCATTGAAAGAAGAAACAGATGAAAAAGCTAAAAATAGATTATTAGAAATTCAGAAAGATTTAGCTGATTTATCAGAAAAGAAAGCTTCGTTAATGGATATTTGGACAAAAGAAAAAACGAAGGCAGATAACATTAAGAAAGCTAAAGAAGAGTTAGAAAAAGAAAAAAGAAATTTAAATACAGCTCAAAATGAAGCTAATTATGAATTGGCAGCAAAGTTAAAATATGAAACAATTCCTAATTTAGAAAGACAGATTAAAGAAGCTGAAAATAATGATGAAAATCAATTAATTCAACAAGATGTTGATGCTGATATGGTAGCGAAAATTGTGTCTCAGTGGACACATATTGAAGTATCTAAATTGCTTGCTACGGAAAGACAAAAAGTATTGCATTTATCAACATATTTAGCTAAACGAGTAATGGGACAAGATGAAGCTTTACGCTTAGTTAGTGATGCTATTATAAGAGCTAAGGCGAATATTCAAGATGAGCATCGACCATTAGGAAGTTTCTTATTTTTAGGACCAACTGGTGTTGGTAAAACAGAAGTAGCTAAAGCGTTAGCTGAACAATTATTTGATGATGAAAATAAAATTATTCGTATTGATATGAGTGAATATATGGAGAAATTTTCTGTTTCACGTTTAATTGGTGCTCCTCCTGGATATGTTGGTTATGAAGAAGGCGGTCAATTAAGTGAAGCTGTTCGTCGTAATCCTTATTCCATTGTTCTTTTAGATGAAATAGAGAAAGCTCATCCAGATGTGTTTAATATTTTATTACAAGTATTAGATGATGGACGAATTACGGATTCTAAGGGTGTTACGGTTGATTTTAAAAATACAATTATTATCATGACTTCAAATTTAGGAAGTCAATATGCTTTTGAAAAAGAACACCAAAAAGAAAAATATCAAAAAGAAATCAGGTTACATTTTAAACCAGAATTTTTAAATAGAATTGATGAAATTATTATTTTTAATGCATTAGATGATAATGTTTCAAAACAAATTGCAATGAAATTTTTAAATCAGCTACAAGGTCGTTTAAAGAATAAAGATGTATCTTTAGAAGTTAGTGATCGGGCAAAAGAAAGAATTGTTAAAATTGGTACTGATCCGGAATTTGGTGCTCGTCCAATGAAGCGTCATATTCAAAAAGAAATTGAAACTAATATTGCTCGTATTTTATTAGCAAATCCAGATGTTCAAGGTAAGACAATTGTTGTTGATGCTAATGCAGAAGGTTATAATATTTACTTAAAATAGCTTAAAATTCTTTAGTTTAGCTCAAAATAATGATACATTTAAAAAGTAAAGATGAGGGAATAAGAATGAATTCAGATGCTTTTCAATGGATTATGATTGCTATTTTTGGCTTTTTAGCTATTTATATGGCTTATATTAATAGCAGAATAAGGAGTAAAATAATAATTAAAGATCAACGTTGGACTTTTATTCGTATAATTGTTGTTTTAATTACTATTTTAAGTACATTAGAATTGTTAAAAGGTTTTTCTATACTGATACTATTACGTTATTTTGTGACGATCATTGCTTGCCTTATCTTCTTTTTAAGCCATGATGGTGTTAGTGAACAAGGAGTTATTGCAGGTACAAATTTTACTAAATATCAAGATGTTCATGCTTATGATATTTATGATAAGGGTAAAAAAGTTATTCTTGTTCTTGTTATTGCTGATCATAAAGATAAAGAAGAAATGGTTCGAGAAATTATTTTTGAGCAGGATAAGCGTGCTAAATTAGAAACATTTTTAAAGGAAAAAATAGGGCGTAAATATCGTCGAATGCGAAGAAATTGAAATTAAAAAAATTAAAAGTCGGAAAGATTATTTCCGACTTTTATCTTTATGTATTGTCGAAATAGCGAAAAGTGATATTATTAAATGGTCAAAATGACTATAGAGGTAATATGGACGATATTAAGAATGAAAAAGGTGAAACATTAACTGAATTTTTAGCACATTATGACAGTTCAAAATATGAAAAAGCTAGTCAAACAGCGGATTGTTTAGTTTTTAGTGTGCAAAATGGGAAATTAAAATTACTTTTAATCCAACGTCGTGATCATCCTTTTATTCATGAATGGGCTATGCCGGGTGGCTTTATGAATATTGATGAAGATTTAGATCAGGCAGCTTTAAGAGAATTAAAAGAAGAAACATCTTTATCACAATCTATTTATTTTGAACAACTTTATACTTTTTCTAAAGTTGATCGTGATCCACGTACACGTGTTATTACAACTGTTTATTTAACTATGGTACCAGCTTCGGCAATTGCTTTAGCAAAAGCTAATGATGATGCTTTAACAGTATCATGGTTTGATGTTTATAAAGAAAAAATATGTTTTGGTGATAATTATCGTTTAACTAAATTAGTGTTGGTAAATAATGATCTTAAAATTGCTTATGAAATTAAAGATATTATACAAGAAAATTATATTCAAACACAGTCACAATTGCTAACACAAGCAAAACTGGCAGGAGATCATTATAAAGCAATTAGTATGGCAATGGATTATTTACAACAGCGAGTTATGTCAGATGGTTTATTATTCCATTTATTAGCTGATAAATTTAGCTTAAGAGATGCACAATTAGCATATGAAGCAGTTATTAATCGTCATATAGATACACCTAATTTTAGACGTGATATTCGTAAATATATTATTGATAGTCAATCATTTGATCGACAAAATGGACGTATTGTTAAATTGTATAAGTATAATCCATTGAGCCGTTGGTGGAGGAAAGAATTTAAATGAAACAAGTATTAGTAGTTGTTGATATGCAAGTTGATTTTGTTACAGGTAGTTTAGGTACTAAGCAGGCACAAGATATTATTGTCGATAGTTGTCATTTTATACAGCAGTTTGAGGGTCCTATTTTTGTAACGATGGATACCCATACACCAAAATATTTAAATACAAATGAGGGTAGACATTTACCGGTTATGCATTGTATTAAAAATACGGTTGGTTGGCAATTAGAAAAGCATATTCAAAAAGCATTAGAAGATAAAAAGTATACAATCATTGAAAAAGGTCAATTTGGTAGTTTTGACTTAGTACATCAGGTTGTTAAAGAAAGGCCAGATAAAATTAGTATAATTGGTATTTGTACAGATATTTGTGTTTTAAACAATGCTCTTTTATTAAAAACAGCATTACCTGAAATTGAAATAGAAGTATATGCTGATTTAACTAGCGCAACAAGTGTAAAAATGAAAGATATGAGTCTTGAATTAATGCATTTAAATCAAATTGAAATAAGGAGAAGTTAAGATGGGGAAAATCCAAGTAGACGCATATATACCATCCGAAGATTATGAAAATCCAGCCATGGTAACTGATTTTTACGAATTTACAATGGCTAATTCATTATTTTTACATGGTTATAAAGATACAATAATGGTTTTTGATATGTTTTTTCGTGAAAATCCAGATCAGATGGGTTATGCAATTAGTGCTGGACAACATAAACTATTACGTTTTTTAAAGAATTATCATTTTAATGAACAGGATATTAAATGGTTAAGATTTAAAGGAATGAGTGAAGAATTTTGTGCCTATTTACGTAATTATCACTGGCAAGGTGATGTTTATATGCTACGTGAAGGAACAGTGTGCTATCCACAAGTACCAATGGTACGTATTGAGTGTGATATGGTTGGGGCTATTTTAATTGAAACATATCTATTACAAACGATGAATTTTCATAGTTTAATAGCTACTAAAGCAACTAAAATTACGGGTTTAAATACTAAAAGAGAAAGAAAAGTTATGGAATTTGGTACACGTCGGGCACAAGGTGAATCAGCTGGTAATGATGGTGCTTATGCAGCTGTTTTAGGGGGCTGTATTGGTACAGCAAATTGTTTAGCAGAAATGAAATATGGTCAAGAAGTTAAGGCAACAGGTACGATTGCCCATTCATATATTGAATTTTTTCCTAGTGAATATGAAGCTTTTAAGGCATATGCTGAAAGTTATCCAACAAATGTTTCATTGCTATTAGATACATATAGTATTTTTAATTCAGGTTTACCAAATTTAATTCGTCTTGATGATGAATTGATTAAGAAATATCCTAATGATCCTGAGCGACGTGTTAAATCAGCTCGTATTGATTCAGGAGATCTAGCTCGTGGTTATAAAAAAATAAGAAAAGCTTTAGATGCTGTTGGTAAGTCATATATTAAATTAGTTGCTTCAAATTCCCTTGATGAGAAGAAAATGTCCAATATGGAATTGTATGAAGGTGCTAAATTTGATGTTTATGGTGTGGGTGAAAAACTGATTACTTCAGCAACTGATCCTGTTTTTGGTGGTGTTTATAAATTGGTGGCAGTGAAAAATAAAGATGGTAGTTATGTGCCTAAGATGAAATTTTCTGATTCGGCTTCCAAAGCGATTATTCCTGGTAAACTTATGGCATGGCGGGTATTTGATGAAGAGGGTAAAGGGCAATGTGATATTATTGCTTTAGATGATGAAAAATTTGAAAATGGTAAGGAAATTGAATTGGTTAATTTAGATCCCGATGCTTTAGAACCAACCGTTAGAATTAAACCTTTTCATGTTGAAAGAATTTTAGTTCCACATATGTTAAAAGGGGAAATAGTTATTGATTTACCAGATATTCGAGCTAAAAAAGACTATGTTCGTGAACAATTACAATATCGAGTTTGGGAATCTGAACTAAGACCAACTTTGCCACATCGTCATTATGTTGATTTGAGTCCTAAATTAGCTAAGCTAAGAGCTAGTTTATATGAAAAACTTTATCGGGAAACAGGAAAATGAAGGCTTTGTTATTTGCCGGTGCTTTTAATCCAGTTAGTAAAGCCCATGTTTTTTTAGCTAAATATGCCTTAGATCAAACAAAACGTGAAAAAGTTATATTTTTACCTAGTCAATCACAATATATTGAAAAAGAACAGCAAAAAAATTATGCTCTAAGTGCTGAACAAAGATTAACTTTATTAAAAAAATGTCAACAATATTATCCTTGGATGCTGATTTCTGATTATGATTTAAAACAAGAAAAACAGCCGCGCACATATGAAAGTTTAAAAGCTTTAAAGAAACAAGGATATGATTGTGCACTAATGATGGGTGATGATCAATTTTTTGATCTTGAAACACAATGGTTATATGGTAAAGAAATTGCTCATGAATTTGGTATTGTTTGCTTAGAAAGAAATAAAAATGTGGCATCAATGATAGCGAAATCAAACTTTTTACAAAGTATTGAACCATTTGTCACAATTATAAAAAGTCCTAAATGGACTAAAAATATTTCTTCTTCTAAAATACGTAAATGGTTAAAAAATGATCTTCAATATCAAAAAGAATTAGCAAAAGTATTACCATTTTCGTTAGCTGAATTAAAGGAGGTTTTATGAAAAATTCATTTTTAAAAGTAGCAACGGTTTGTTTTCCAGTTAATTTGGCTAATGTTTTTGAAAATGTTAAACAAATAAAAAATTCTTTTATGGATAATGATGCAAAAATAGTTATTTATCCAGAATTATCTTTAACAGCATATACATGTGCTGATTTATTTAATCAGGATACTTTGCTTAAAAATGTTGAAGATGCACTTATAGAATTAAAGGAATTTTCTAAGTCATATCCCCAACGTTTAATGGTAGTTGGTGCTCCTTTATTAAAAGATCAAAATCTTTATAATTGTGCTTTTTTTATTCAAGAAGGAGAAATTAAGTGGGTTTATCCAAAAGTAAATTTACCTAATTATAATGAATTTTATGAACAAAGATGGTTCCAAAGTGGACGTGATCATTTATTGGAAAAAATAGTTTTACAAGGTAATGAAATACCTTTTGGGACGAATTATCTACTTAAAGACGGTGATATTGTTATAACATGTGAAATTTGTGAAGATTTATGGGTTCTTAATCGACCATCAAATACTATGTTGGCAAATGGTGCTAATGTTGTTATTAATTTATCAGCATCAAATGAATTAATCAGTAAAGCAGCATATCGACGTCAATTGGTTTTAAATCAATCAGCAATTGGTAATTGTGCATATTTATATGCTTCAAGTGGTCTAGGAGAAAGTAGTACGGATCTGATTTTTTCTGGACATTGTATATTAGCTCAAAATGGTTCTTTGCTACAAGAATCTATTTGGCCAATGGATACTACTATTACTACTGCTATTTTAGATTTTGATTTAATTAATGCTAATAGAAGACGGATGAAGACAGTTGTTAATACCCAAACTGTTTCCTTTATAAATATTAACTTACAGGATAAAGAAGTATCATTTAAAAAGCAGTTAAGTTTCTTAAGACAGAATAATTATAAGGTTAATCCTTACCCTTTTGTACCAAGTGATGAGGAAGAACAAAATTTACGTTGTCAAGAAATTATGAAAATGCAAGTTATGGCTCTTTATCAACGTTTAAAAGCAACTAAAATGAGTACGGTGGTAATTGGTATTTCAGGCGGCTTAGATAGTACTTTAGCATTATTAGTTCTTTATGAAACAAGAAAATTATATAAAGATTTAAGAATTATTGGTGTAACAATGCCATCTTTTGGCAATACAACCGAACAAACTTATCAAAATGCTTTAAAATTAATGACTGTTTTAAAAATTGAAAATCGTGAAATAGCTATTCAAGATATGGTTTTTGAACATTTAAGAGCAATTGGTCATAGTGGCTTATATAAAGGAAGTAAGGATGTCACTTATGAAAATGCACAAGCAAGAATGCGAACATATCTTTTAATGGATATTGCTAACAAAGAAAATGGCTTAGTAATTGGAACAGGTGATTTATCAGAATTAGCTTTAGGCTGGTGTACTTATAATGGTGATCATATGTCAATGTATGCTGTTAATAGTTCAATTCCAAAAACATTAGTTAAATATATATGTAAAGTATATAGTGTTATGGAACATAATAAAGATTTGCAAAGTACGATGGAAAAGATTATTAATACGCCAATATCACCTGAATTAATTCCACATAAAAATGGTGAAATACGCCAAAAAACCGAGAATGAAATTGGTAAATATGACTTAAATGATTTTTTCTTATATCATTTTTTACGTTTTAATGCATCAAGTATTAAATTATTACTTTTAGCAAGTTTAGCTTTTAAAGAGGTTAAAGAAGAAGATATTTACTATTCTTTAACGAAATTTTTAGATCGTTTTTTTAAACAACAATTTAAACGTTCATGTTTACCGGATGGGCCAAAAGTTGGTAGTGTAAGTCTATCACCAAGAGGTGATTGGCGAATGCCAAGTGATACAAGTGCTACAATGTGGCTTTTTGAATTAGAAAGAATAAAGAATGAGTAATTGATAGTAAAATAAATATTGACAAGGAAGAAAAGAGATTTTTACTTTAAGCACTTTAAGTGCTTTTTTATTTACCTAAATACTTAGTAAAGAATAAAACATATAATTAAGATAAAATAAAATATATAAAATAATAATATTATTATGTTATTTATATTTTATAAATATAAAATCACAGAAAAGATATTTTTATTTTGTGAAAAATATATTTGGGCAAATAGCTTGCTCTTGGCTTAAAACACCTTTATTTTAATATAGAAAAGACTATAATATTATACATATTAGGAGGACAAAATGAGTACAAGAAGGAAAAAGGTGTTTGAAGCAATGGATGGGAATACTGCCACTTCCCATGTCGCATATGCTTTCACAGAAGTAGCTGGAATATATCCAATTACGCCATCTTCACCAATGGCGGAGAATATTGATGCTTGGTCAACGGCGGGGCGGTTAAATCTTTTTGGTGATCGTGTTAAAGTTGTTGAAATGCAATCAGAAGGAGGCGCTGCCGGAGCTATTCATGGTGCTTTGCAGGCCGGTTCTTTAGCAACTACTTTTACTGCTTCGCAAGGATTATTATTAATGATTCCAAATATTTATAAATTAAAAGGTGAGATGTTACCAGGTGTAATTCATGTTGCAGCTCGTTCAATAGCAACTCATACATTGAGTATTTTTGGTGATCATTCTGATGTATATGCTACAAGGCAAACAGGTATTGTGCAAATGTGTTCCCACTCTGTTCAAGATTGTATGGACTTAGCAGGTGTAGCTCATGCGGTAGCCATTGATGCTTCTGTTCCTGTTATGCATTTTTTTGATGGTTTTAGAACATCACATGAAATTGATAAGATTGAAGTTATGGATTATGACTTCTTGAAGAGTTTAATTAATCAAGAAAAATTGCAGGCTTTTAGAAAGCATGCTTTAAATCCACATGGTAATTCTGTTGTCCGTGGTGGTACACAAAATGATGATATATTTTTTCAAGCAGCAGAAGCTCAAAATGAACATTTTAATAAAGTTCCTGAAGTTGTTAGTTCTTATATGAAACGAGTTTCTGATTATACGGGTCGTAACTATGCACCATTTGTTTATAGTGGAGCAAAGGATGCAACCAAAGTGATTATTGCAATGGGTTCAGTAACCGATACAATTACGGAAACGATGAATGCACTTATTAAGAAAGGTGAAAAGGTTGGTTTAGTTAAAGTCTATCTATATCGTCCATTTGTAGCTTCTTATTTAGAAGATGTTTTACCGTCAACAGTTGAAAAAATTGCAGTATTAGATCGTACAAAAGAGCAAGGAGCAAGAGAGCCTTTATTCTTGGATGTTGTATCAGCATTACGGAAACATAAGAATTTAACAATTATTGGTGGACGTTATGGCTTATCTTCAAAGGATACAAATCCTGAAGATATTAATGCTGTATATGAAGAATTAAAGAAAGAAAATCCCAAAGAAGAGTTTACGATTGGTATTGAAGATGATGTTACCAATTTATCATTAAGTCCTGTTCCAATTATGATTGATGCTGATTATACGTCATGTTTATTTTATGGTTTAGGATCAGATGGTACAGTTGGTGCCAATAAGTCAACTGTCAAAATTATTGGTAATAATACTGATTTATATTCCCAAGCGTATTTTGCTTATGATTCTAAAAAATCAGGTGGTGTAACACGTTCTCACTTACGTTTTGGTAAGTCACCAATTCATTCACCATATTATATTGATAAGGCTGAATTTATATCTTGTTCACAAGAATCATATGTTTTTAAGTTTGATATGGTAAATGATCTTAAAGAAGGTGGTACTTTCTTACTAAATACCATGATCAAAGCAGATGAAATAGTTGATCGTATGCCAAATCGTTTATTGGCAACATTAGCTCGTAAAAAAGCTAAATGGTATATTATCAATGCAACAAAATTAGCTAAAGAAACAGGCATGGGAAGACATACAAATACGATTTTACAGGCAGCTTTCTTTAAACTTAATGAACAAATAATGCCTTATGAAAAATCGTTGGAATTAATGAAAAAATCAGCTGAAAAGACATATGCTCGTAAAGGTCAAGAAGTTGTTGAAGCTAATATTAGAGCGATTGAAGCTGGCGCTAACGGTATTATTGAAATACCAGTTAAAGAAGAATGGCAAGAATTTAAATATTCACGTTCACTATATAAAGAAATAGGTCAACCATATTATGATGAAATTGCCCAAAGAATAAATGCTTTAGATGGTGATAATATGCCTGTTTCAGCTTTTACAAAATATGATATTTTAGATGGTTCTATTCATAGTAATGAAGCTTTCTTAGAAAAAAGAACAGTTGGTGCTTTTGTACCAGAATGGGATTATAAGAAATGTATTGAATGTGGTAAATGTGGTTTTGCTTGCCCACATGCTACTATTCGTTCAATTTTATTAGATGAAAATGAATTAGCTAAAGCTGAAACAATTGCTAAAGAAAATAATTTAGAATTAACATATAAAGATCCAAGTGGAGCATATCGAGGAGCGAAAGAAGCTAATATTAAATTCCGTATTCAAGTATCAACACAAAATTGTGTTGGCTGTGGAGTATGTATTACAGTTTGTCCAACAGATGCTTTAAGTTTAAAAGATGTTAACACACAAATTAAACAACAGGCTTTAGCCGATTATATGTATAAAGAAGTAAGCTATAAACCACAATATGGTAATAATAATAGTGAAGCTGGTGTATCGTTAATGATGCCTTATTTTGAAGTTTCAGGTGCTTGTCCAGGTTGTGGTGAAGCTGGTTATTATCGTTTAGCTACACAATTATTTGGTAAAGATATGTTAGTCGCAAATGCTACAGGTTGTTCGATGATTTATTGCTCGGCAACACCTGTTTCACCATTCGTCACGGATACAAATAACGATGGACCATCATGGGCTAATTCCTTATTTGAAGATAATGCTGAATATGGCTTTGGTATGGCAATTGCTAATACTTATCGTTCAGCACATATTTTAAAGCTTATGGAAGATAATTGTGAAAAGGTAGAACCTGCTTTAAAAGCTGATTTTGAGGCATATATTGCAGCTAATGATAATCGTGAATTACAACGTCAAATAAAGCCTAGTCTGATAGCTAATTTAAAGAATTCAAAGGTTGCAGAAGTAAAAGAATTACTAGCATATCAAGATGATTTAATTTCGAAATCAGTTTGGATTGTTGGTGGTGATGGATGGGCTTATGATATTGGCTATGGGGGACTAGATCATGTGATGGCTAATAATCTTGATGTCAATGTCTTAGTATTGGATACCGAAGTTTATTCAAATACAGGTGGTCAATCTTCGAAATCATCACAAGCTGCTTCCATTGCTAAATTTGCTGCTGGAGGTAAAGCTTTAGCTAAGAAAGATATGGGACAAATATTTATGGAATATGGTTCAGCATATGTAGCTTCAATATCAATGGGAGCTAATCCTACACAAGCAATTAAAGCATTTAAAGAAGCTGAATCTTATCGTGGTCCTTCACTGATTATTGCTTATTCACCATGTATTGAACAAGGAGCTAAAGGTGGTTTAACTAATATGCCATTAATTCAAAAGAATGCTGTTGAATGTGGGTATACTGTTCTTTATCGGTTTGATCCACGGAATGAAAAGCCATTAACAATTGATTCACGTGAACCTAAGTGGGATAAGTTCAATAGTTTCTTAATGAATGAAGGACGTTATTTTAACTTAGTTAAGATAAGAGGCGAAGAGATGGCTAATCAATTATTTGCAAAAGCATGTCATGATGCACAAACTCGTTATGTAAAATTAAAAGCGAAAAAAAGAATGCAAGATGAACAGTAATATACATGATGTATTATTCATGATGAATGAAAAAAGATAAAATTATTATTTTAAAATTTTAAAAAAAGCAGTCAATGTCTATTGATTGCTTTTTTTATATATAAATTCATATATAAATTTAAAAAATATGTCTCATCTAATTAAAATAGGTATATAATATTTGACTGTACAAAGGAGGCAATATGGATCTTGAACAAATTAATAAGTTATTAGATTTGGATGAGAAGACAAGAAAAGAAGTAGCCTTTGCTCATAATGAGAAAAAAAGAATGCAAGATAAAATTGCTGAAGAAGAAAAGCATTTATCAGATGTAGCTTGGTCGGCAGCCAAAAAGCAAGTTGCAGAAAAAGAGCAAGAGCTTAATCAGGAAGTCATAAGTGAAAAGGCACGCCTAGAAAAGTCTTTCCAAATTAATAAAAAGAAGCTGGAGATGCAATTTTTAGATCATCGGCAAGAATGGATTCAAATGTTAAAAGATTTTGTGATCAATGTGAAAGGTCAACATGAGTAATGCAAGTAATGCCATTATGGCTAAAATACGATCCATGTATGGCTATCGATTTACCGAAAAAGATTTTTTAAACTTGTTGAATAAGAAAAATGAATCAGAAATTGCCAGCTTTTTACAGACAAAAAAATTATATGCTGATAGCTTATATGGAATTAATGTCAAAGCAATTCACCGTGGTCAATTAGAAGTCTTATTGCGAACAAATATTTTTCAGCGTATTAGTAAATTAGTTCGCTATATGGAAGGAAATGGCAAACATCTTGTTCATCATTTAATTTCTAATACAGAAATTGAATTATTAATGATGAAAATAAGAACATTATCTTCAGGAGATGCTCTTTCAAGAGAAGAATTAATTACGCATATGCCGTTGTATTTTTCGGAATATAGTAGCTTTGATTTTATGCAATTGAGTGATGTTCGTAATTATGAAGAACTTTTAGCATTAATTAAAAACACCGCATATTATGCTGTTTTAAAGAATTACAGTCAAAAGCCTATTGAAGATCTTGATTTTATCACTTTAGAGCATCATTTACATCGTCATATGGATGAAGAAACGATGCAAGTAATTGCTAAGGAATGCGATAAAGATACGAAAGATAAGATGCAAGAAATGATCAGAATTAGTGTTGAATTAGAAAATATACGTATTATTTACCGTCTTAAGAAATATTTTAATGCTAGTGCTGAACAGATTTTACCTTTACTTTCAGATCAGACAGCTTTTATCCATCGTCAGACAATATTAGATTGGATTAATCATTTAAGTGCTGATCAGATTCTTGAAGAGTTACAGAAGACACGCTATAAACGATATATTGGTAATAGTCGCTTTCAGTATATTGAACATTTTACCAAGCGTATTCAATATGAATTAAGTCGTCATTACATTTATCAAGAATTAAATGCGAATATTTTGTTATTTGCATATATTCATCTTAGTGAGATTGAAATTCAAAATTTGATTGATATTGTTGAAGCAGTTCATTATGGTATTAGTCAAGAAAAGATTAAAGGATTACTTATATATTAGGGAGGTAGTATGGCAATAGCAAAAATGAAGTATTTAACTTTATCTGCTAATTATGAACAATTACATATGATATTAGAAAAAATAAGTCAAAGTAATTTGTTTCATCCCGTTTTGGCAAGTCAATTAGTAGAAGATAAAGGTGGTGTTTTATTGAATGGTGATAATTCTTATGATTCATATGTACAGACATTCATAAATATCAGTCATATGGTGGGTTGTACATTATCATTTAGAGATCATCATCAAACTTATAGTGATGAAGAAATTCAGGCTTACATTGATGAATTAAATCGTGAATTTGGTTTGGATACAAATGGTGAAATTGAGACTTTATCACCAGATGATGAGAAAGCATTGCATGAATTAGCACCTTTAGGTTTTGAAAGAATGAAGGATGCACAGTATTTAAATTTTGGTTTAGGACGTTTACCAATTGATTCTTATCATAAGATATCTTTGTATTCTGAAGAAAAATTTTCGATTCATAAACTACATGAAAATAATCAATATGTATGGCTTGTTTATGTTACAAGTGATGCTTATCTTAGTCGGACACAAAAGATTTTCAATTCTTTATTTTTTGAACCGATAAAAATTCCTAATTTTGATCGGGAAAAGAAGGTTGATAGTTGTCAATCAAAAATGATAGATATTTATTCATATTGTAAGCAACAAGCAGAAATTTTAAGACTTTATCCATATGTATTAAAGATGGATGAAAGTCATTATGAAGTATCTGGTTTTGTTGAAAAAGACAAAGTTCATAAATTCCAAGCAGAGATAGGTAAAGCAGAGATCAAAATTCAAGAGCCTTGTGAAGCCAGTGTCGCTTGTCCAACTGTTTTAAAGAATAATTGGTTTACAAGACCATTCGAACTATTTGTTGAAATGTATGGTTTACCTAAATATGATGATTTTGATCCAACTAATTTTGTGGCCATAACATATTCACTTATTTTTGGTATCATGTTTGGTGATTTAGGACAAGGATTAGTATTAGCAATCATTGGCTTCTTATTTGAAAAGAAAGCAAAATTATATGGTGTTATTGCTCGTGTTGGCTTGACATCATGCATTTTCGGCTTTCTTTATGGTTCCGTTTTTGGCTTAGAACATGTTTTAAATCCAATTCATCAGCGGATTTTCAATGTTCGTGAAAAATTATTGGATGTTATGGATGGCTCAAATACGATGGCCTTATTAATTGGAGCCGTCTTAATTGGAGCAGCACTAATATTAATTACAATGTTAATGAATATCTGGAATAATTTACGTCATAAACGTTTTGTTGAAGTTATCTTTTCACAAAATGGTATTGTTGGTTTCTTGTTCTATGGTTTTATCTTAGTTGCTATTGGAGCAAGTGCTTTATATCATGTTAGTTTACTTAATTTACCAACAAAAATTATCTTTTTAGTTATTCCTTTAATTTGTTTCTTGTTAAAGGAAAGATTTGAAGAAGTTGCAAAAGGTCATGCTTTTAAGCCTGAAGATGGCTGGGGTGCTTATCTTTTACAAAATTTCTTTGAAGTATTTGAAATTTTATTGAGCTTTGTTACAAATAGCTTATCGTATTTGCGTGTAGGTGGTTTTATTTTGTCACATGCAGGTATGATGTTGGTTGTTATGACATTAATGAAAATGACAGGTGGTGCCGGTATTGTTGTCTTTGTTGTCGGTAACTTATTTGTTATGGGATTAGAAGGTTTAATTGTTGGTATCCAGACATTACGTCTTGAATATTATGAAATGTTTTCACGCTACTATACAGGTGGCGGTACTAAGTTTATAGCATATAGCACAGAGCGTGCAAAATAAGGAGGGTAGTATATGTTATCAATGAGTCAAATTCTTTTACCATTTATGGCAGTTGTTTTAGTTGTTGGACCTTTATGGTTGATTATTCGCTATGGTGTTAATAAATTAAATGTTAAAAAGAGAATATTAACCCAAGTTGCTTTATTTGCTGGTGTTTTTCTAACCACTATCATTGTGCAAGCAAATCAATTTGCATCTTTTGCAAGAGAAGCTACATCATCATCTAATAGTAATGCTGGTTTAGGGTTTATTGCCGCTGCAATTGCCGTAGCTGGATCTTCTTTAGGTGCTGGTTTAGCAGTTGCCAGTGCTGCACCAGCTGCTATTGGTGCAGTTAGTGAAGATGGTAATAATTTTGGTCGAGCAATTATTTTCGTTGCCCTTGGTGAAGGTGTTGCTATTTATGGTCTTTTAATTTCTATCTTGATTATTAATAAGCTTTAAAAAATATGCGTGCCTATTGTATATCGGATAATATTGATACCAAAGTCGGATTACGTTTAGCTGGTATTGAAGGCGTGGTATTACATGATAAAGAAGAGATTTTAAAAGAATTAAATAACAAAATAAAAGATCCACAAATAGCTATTATTTTTATGACAACAAATGCCATTAATCAAGTGGCTGATGTGGTTGCTGAATGGAAAATGAAATTAAAAAAACCATTAATTGTTGAAATATCAGATCGTTATGGATCAGCTAAAATTAGTGAAAGAATTGATGGCTATATTAGTAGTGCCATTGGTTTGAAATTATAGGAGGGATATGGAAGATTACGAAAAGAAAATCTTGGATGCAATTTATAAAGATGTCCAAGCAGAATCCCAATTAGTTTTAGAAGAGCTTAATAGTGAAGTTGAAAAAATGCATAATGAGCAATTGTCAATTTTTAAAAAAAGCTTAGAAAAAGAAACGGAACATTATTGTGAAAAAGAAATAAATGATTTAAGAATTGCTGCTGCTAATAAAAAATCACAAGTTAAATTTGATTATATGCAGCAATTGTTAAACATTCGTTTACAATACATTAAAGAAATTTTAAATGAAGTAGAAAAAGAATTACAAGAATTTGTTAAAAGTGCTAAATATGAGCAATATTTAAGTGAGAATTTGAAACAAACACCAGTCAAAGAAAGTGGTTATTTTGTTGTGCGTAAAGAAGATGTTAAATTAATGCAAGCTTTATTAGACGAAAAAGGATGGCACAATAAAATACAAGTAGCCTACTTTCAATTTGGTGGATATTGCTATATTGATGAAAAACAAGGTTTGGAATATAGTTGTGATTTAAAAGAAAAATTAGAAGATAGTTTAGAATGGTTTAAATCACATTCCGGCTTTATTTTGGAAGGAAAGGAGTAACTATGGCTGAAATTTATTCCATTAATGGCTCCGTTGTTTCAGTTTTAGAAACTGAAGCATTTGCAATGAAAGAAATGGTTAGAGTTGGTAAACAAGGATTGTTAGGCGAAGTTATTCGTATTGATGAAAAGCAAACAATGATCCAAGTTTATGAATCAACTGTTGGTTTACAACGTGGTGAACCAGTTAAAGGTACAGGAAGTTTATTGAATGCCAGCTTAGGTCCTGGTATTCTAGGAAATATCTTTGATGGTATTGAGCGTCCACTGGTAACAATTCAAGAACAACAAGGTCCTTTTATTGCAGCTGGTGAACCAATTCCTTCTTTAAATATTGAGAAAAAATGGGATGTTACAGTTGAAGTTAAAGAAGGTGATCATCTTTCAGAAGGAGCTATCTTTGCTCGCTGTCCGGAAACTTCTTTAATTGAACATCGCTGTTTAGTCCCAATTGGCATGAGTGGCACAGTAGTTAAAGTACAAAAAAATGGTGCTTATACTGTGCAAGATAAAATTATTGATCTTAAATTAGATAAAGATAATACGATTGTATCATTGACAATGGAACAAAAATGGCCAATTCGTAATCCGCGACCAATTAAGAAAAGAGAACGAATTCAAATTCCATTAATTACTGGGCAACGTGTTATTGATACATTATTTCCATTAGCTAAGGGTGGTTCGGCAGCTATTCCAGGTGGCTTTGGAGCTGGTAAAACAATGATGCAGCATCAAATAGCTAAGTGGTGTGATGCGGATATCATTATTTATGTTGGTTGTGGTGAACGTGGTAATGAAATGACGCAAGTACTTGAAGAGTTTGCGGAACTTGTCGATCCAAAGAGCAATCGTCCGTTACTTGATCGAACTTGTTTGATTGCTAATACATCAAATATGCCAGTAGCTGCTCGTGAAGCATCTATATATACAGGTGTAACCATTGCTGAATATTATCGTGATATGGGTTATCATGTTGCTTTAATGGCTGATAGTACATCACGTTGGGCAGAAGCTTTACGGGAAATTTCAGGACGTTTGGAAGAAATGCCGGCTGAAGAAGGATTCCCATCTTACTTACCTAGTCGTATTGCTCAATTCTATGAGCGGGCAGGAATGGTTGAAACATTAAATGGTCAACAAGGATCTGTTTCATTAATTGGAGCTGTCTCACCACAGGGAGCTGATTTTTCTGAACCAGTCACACAAAATACACGGCGTTTCGTGCGTTGTTTCTGGGCCTTAGATAAGAGCTTAGCTTATGCAAGACATTATCCTGCTGTTAACTGGAATGATAGTTATTCAGAGTATATAAGTGATTTATCAGCTTACTATGATCATGAAATAGACCGTGATTTTCTTGATTTAAGAGAAGAAATTCAGCAAATTTTACATGAAGAAGGTCGTTTGATGGAAATAGTTCGCTTAATTGGTTCAGATGTATTACCAGATGATCAAAAATTATTATTGGAAATGGCACGGGTTGTACGGGTTGGTTATTTACAGCAAAATTCATTCCATAAAGATGATACTTATGTACCAATGTCAAAACAATTGAAAATGTTACAAGTTATTCATTATTTAAATAAAGCTTGTTTACCATTGATTCAAAAACATATTCCCGTGTCACTGATTCTTAAAACAGGTATTTTTGAAGAAGTTATTAAGATGAAATATACCGTACCAAATGATCATATTGAGTTGTTAGATGGTTTTAAAGAAAAAATTGATGCCGCATTAGCGACAATAAGATAGGAGGTGCCCATGAGTATTCAAAAATTAGGATTATCCCAAATTCGTGGATCATTAATTGCTTTAGATCATTGTGAGGGAGTCAGTAATGAAGAAATGGTCCAAATTCAATTAAAAGATGGTCGCCGTTGTTCTGGTCGTGTTGTCCAAATTCAAGCTGATAAAGCTATTGTTCAGGTTTTTGAAGGAACAGATGAATTTTCAAAGACAAATACGAAAACTAAATTTTTAGGTCATGCTATGGAATTAGGTGTTTCATCAGAAATTTTAGGTCGTGTTTTTAATGGTCTTGGTGAGCCAATTGATAATTTAGGTCCTGTTTTTGTCAAAAAATATGAAGATGTAAATGGTCGTCCTTTAAATCCTGTATCAAGACAATATCCACGTAATTATATTAATACCGGTATTTCAGCTATTGATGGTTTGAATACCTTGATTCGGGGTCAGAAATTACCTATTTTCTCGGGTTCGGGTTTGCCTCATGACCAATTAGCTATTCAGATTGTCCGTCAGGCTCATTTAAGTGGTGAGGATGCAGAAAATTTCTGTATTGTGTTTGGGGCAATGGGTGTTAAAAAAGATGTTGCCGATTTGTTTCAAAAATCATTTGCTGAAACAGGTGTTATGGAAAAAGTATGTATGTATCTAAATTTGGCTGACGATCCTATCTTGGAAAGAATTATGACACCAAGAGTAGCTTTGACAGCAGCTGAATATTTAGCTTTTGAAGAACATCGTAATGTACTTGTTATTTTAACGGATATGACTTCTTATTGTGAAGCTGTTCGTGAGTTCTCAAGTACTTCAGGTGAAATTCCATCGCGTAAAGGATATCCTGGTTATCTATATTCTGACTTAGCTTCTTTATATGAAAGAGCAGGTATTATTCATGGTGGTAAAGGTTCAGTTACACAGATTCCTATTTTAACTATGCCAAATGATGATATTACTCATCCCGTACCAGATTTAACAGGATATATTACGGAAGGTCAAATTGTTTTGGATCGTGATTTATTTTTGAATGGTATTCAACCACCAATTGGTATTTTATCTTCACTGTCAAGATTAATGAAAGATGGTATTGGTGAGGGATATACTCGGAAAGACCATCAAGCAGTTGCCAATCAGTTGTTTGCATCTTATTCAAGAGTACAAGAAGCACGTTCATTAGCATCTGTAATTGGTGAAGATGAACTTTCTGAAACAGATCAGTTATTAATGAAATTTGGTCGTGAAGTAGAAGAAGTGTTTATCGGTCAAAAGAATGATAATCGTTCAATTGTTGAAACATTAGATTTAGCTTGGGCTTTATTATCACTCTTGCCAAAGGAAGCCTTGGATCGTTTGGATGATACATTAATTAAAGAATATTATCATCCTGAAACAGCCCAAAATATAATCAGTTTAGCTAAAAAAGGAGTTAACTAATGGCGACACAAATGCCGATGACAAAAGGTAATTTATTACGTTTAAAAAAGTCATATGCTTTAGCTAAAAATGGATATGATTTAATGGATCGTAAACGTAATATATTAATTAAAGAAATGATGGCATTAGTTGAAAAAGTGAAGTTACTTCGTGATGAAATTCATTCTTCTTATGAGGTTGGTTATTATCTTTTACAACAGGCAAATATGTCATCGGGTATTATTTCTTCGATTGCCGATCAAGTTAATGTAGAAGATGAAATTGAATTAACATATCGTTCAGTTATGGGTGTTGAAATTCCTAATGTTATTTATCATTCAAAAGAAACAAATGAAATTCCTTATAGTTTTCAAAATACATCTTCACGTATTGATGAAGCTTATTTACAATTTCAAAAAGTTAAAGCTATTTCATATTCTCTTGCTGAAGTAGATAATGCTGTTTATCGTTTAGCAGCTGCTATAGCTCAAACACAGAAAAGAGCTAATGCTTTAAAAAATGTTGTTATACCACGTCTTTTTGCTCAAATTAATTTAATTAGTTCTGCTTTAGAAGAAAAAGAAAGGGAAGAATTTTCACGTTTGAAAGTTATTAAAGCCCAGAAGGAGAAAAGCAACAAATGAAGATCCTTCTTTATTTTGAAGGACAGGATGCATTGTCAAAATCTGGTATTGGTCGTGCTTTAGAGCATCAAATGCGGGCATTAACTAGTCAAAATATAGCATATACGACAGATCCTTGGGATGATGACTATGATATTTTACATATTAATACATGGGGAATGAATTCAGCTGCCATTATTCATCATGCCCGAAAAATGCATAAAAAAGTTATTTATCATGCACATAGTACAATGGAGGATTTTTGTAATTCATTTACCCTTTCTAATTTGCTTGCTCCCTTTGTTAAGATTCGTTTAATTGATCTTTATCGACAAGCAGATGTAATTATTACGCCAACGCCATATTCTAAATCTTTATTACAAAAATATGGTTTAAAACAAAAAATCTATGCTATATCAAATGGTATTGATTTAGAACGATATGCCTATAATAAAGAAAAAGTACATCTTTATCGCAACTATTTTAACTTAAATGAAAAACAAAAAGTAATCATTGGCGTTGGTTTACTTTTTAAACGCAAAGGAATTTTAGATTTTATTGCTATTGCAAGAAAGTTACCACAATATAAATTTATTTGGTTTGGTGATATTTCAAAATTAATTATTCCTCCTGAAATTACTTTAGCTATTCAAGAAGCACCAGAGAATTGTCTTTTTCCTGGTTATGTTAAAGGGTCAATTATCGAAGGGGCGTATCAAGCGTGTGATTGTTTCTTTTTTCCTAGCTATGAGGAAACAGAAGGAATTGTTGTTTTAGAAGCTTTAGCTTCTAAGCAAGCAGTATTATTGCGTGATATTGGTTGTTATAAGCCATGGCTAAAAGATGGTCAAAATGTTTATATGGCTAGTACAAATGACGAATTCATTAATAAATTAACAGGTATTGTAGAAAAAAAATTACCAGATCTTAGTGAACAAGGATATTTAGTTGCTAAAGAAAGAAGAATACAAGAAATAGGTAAACAATTAAAAGCTGTTTATGAAGCAGTTTTAAAAGGTATATAGTTAAAAAGAAGTGTATTTAAGACACTTCTTTTTTAATGTGTTTGTTAATATGTACTTTGTGAGATACGATATTTATTATTCTAATCCATTTAAAAAGGTCAAATAATAGTATAATATATACGTATGTTCAAGTATCTGAAAAACTTATTTAAAAACACAATCTTTAACATTTGTTTAATCTTTTTTTTAACTGGTTTTGTTTTTTATATTACTTTAAAAGATCATTATCATGATGTTATTAATTACTTGAATAGTGCAAATCCATGGTATTTACTTTTACTATTTATTTTATTATTCATTGATAAAGCTTTATTAGGCAAAGGATTAGCTTTAGAAGTACAAGTTAGTAATAAACATTATCGTTTTAGGGAAGGTTTAGTTAATGCTTACATAGCTGGTCTTTTTAATAATATTACTCCGGGTGCATCTGGTGGTCAGCTTGCACAACTTTATATTTTTCGTAAACAAGGTGTATGCATGGAAAGTGCGGTTGGTGTTTTATGGTTAGATTTCATTGTTTATCAAATAACAATGATTATTTTTGTTCTTTTTTTATTAATAGCTCGTTTCAGTTATTTTTATTATGAGCATTCTTCTTTTTTTCTTATAGTTATAGCTGGTTTTATGGTTGCTTTGAGTATTATTGTATTTCTTTTTTTAGTTGTTAAATCAAAGCGTTTTTATACTTGGCTTACTACACGTGGTGTTTTTATTGCTTATAAATTTCACTTTGTTAAAAATATTGATACGACAGTTCAAAAAATAAATATGATAATTGATAATGTAGCTAAAGAGATATTGATTTTACATCAAAATCATAATTTAATTTATCAATTAATTATCATTAATGTTTTGCGTTTTATGATTCTATATAGTGTTCCTATTTTTTGTGCATTGGCTTTGAACATTCCTTTTAAATTAATTAATATAGTTGATATGTTTGCTTTAAGTTCTTTTGTATCAATGGTTAATGCTTTTTTACCAATGCCAGGGAGTAGTGGTGGAACAGAAGCAACTTTCATATTAATGTTTTCAACTATTTTCAATTCTATTCAGGCAACCTCTATTATGATATTATGGCGTTTATCAACTTTTTACTTATCTTTAATTATGGGTTCGCTTGTCTTTTTGCTAGTCAAAATGTTTAAAATAGGAAAGGAAGTCTAAATATGCGAATCGGATTATTTTCTGATACCTTTGTGCCGGAAATTAACGGGGTAGCAAATTCTACATATATTTTATTTCAAGAATTAAAAAAACATGGACATGATGTCTATGTTATTACAACAAATAATACAAAAGATAATTTTATTTGGAATGAAGAACATGATATTTTACGTTTAAATGGAATTCAATTAAAATTTTTATATGGATATATTATGACTTCACCATTTCATGCTGAAGTTTTAGAAATTGTACGATCTTTAAAATTAGAAATAATTCATGCTCAAACCGAATTTGGTATTGGTATATTTGCCCGTATTTGTGCTAAACAGCTAAATGTACCATTAGTATCAACTTATCATACAACATATGAAGATTACACTCACTATATTAATTTTATACACTCTAAGATGCTTGATGAAGTAGCTAAGCTTTCAGTTGCTAAACTTTCTAAAATGTATGGTGAAAGTTCTCAAGAAGTGATTGCTCCATCACAAAAAACCAAAGAAATGCTACAAAAATATGGTATTAAAAAACCGATTACGGTTATTCCAACAGGTCTTGATTTAGCTTGTTTTAATCCAGCATATTTTGATGATACAAAAAGAATAGAAATTAGAAAGAAATATGGTTTTTCTTTACAAAGACCAATTATTATTTATGTTGGTCGCTTAGCTAAAGAAAAAGCAATTGATTTAGTAATTGATGGTTTTCAAATAGCTCATAATGAGGGAGCTCAAAGTCAATTAGTTATCGTTGGCTCAGGTCCAGATTTTGATAAATTGAAGAAGATGGTTTTTGATATGCAACTTCAAAAGGAAGTTATTTTTACAGGACCAATCAAACGAGAATTTGTTCCAGACTTATATCGTAGTGCTAATTGTTTTGTTTCGGCATCTTTATCGGAAACACAAGGCATGACATTTATCGAAGCTTTAGCTTCTGGTTTACCTTTAATGGCACGTAAAGATGAAGTATTAAATAATTTATTGGTTGTTGATAAAACAGGTTGGTATTTTGATGATGCTCAATCATTAGCTCAAAAAATTAAGCAATTTGAAGCACTTAGTCAGCTTGCATATCAACAATATCGTAAAGATGCTATACAAAAAGCTAAAAATTATGATGCTGAAAATTTTTATCAAAAAGTAATATCTGTATATCAACGGGTAATTAAACAAACAAATGTTAAATATGAAATTCTACATGTCAGAATGAAGGATGATACTATTGAATTGTATTTACGTAATTCTAATGACGATGAAAGTCGATTATGTATATCAATAGATGATTATGATAAATATAGTTTGCATATACATGGCGTTTTAAATCAATATGACTATGAATTATTGAAACAAAAAGAAATAGAAATATTAGCTTACCAAGCTTGTTTAAGAAAGCTTGCCTTTAAAGACTATAGTCAAAAAGAGATTATTGATTGGTTAACTAAAAATAGTCATTGTTCATTGGAAAGCATTTGTTCGATTATTGAAAAATTGAATGAAAAAAAATACTTAAATGACGAACGTTATGCTTCTGAGCAAGTAAATAATTTATTTTTATCTTTATTAGGTAAAAAAGAAATAAAACGTCGTTTAATTAAAAAAGGTATTGCGCAAGAATTAATAGATAAATTATTATCGGATAATACAATTGATGAAATTGAATATGCTTTAAAATATGCAAATAAATTAATTAAAAATAGTCATTATTCGTGTGCTAAAACAAAAGCCGTCATACAACAAAAATTATTTCAAAGAGGTTATAACGAAGAAATAATTGATAAAGTAATGGAACGACTTGATTTTTCTTTGTCCATGGAGAGTGAACTAACAAGTTTAGCTAAATATGTGTTGAAAGCAAGTAAAAAATATAGTCGTAAATATCAAGGTCATGAATTACATGATCATATAGTTCGTTATTGTCTTAGTAAAGGGTATAGCATTGATGATATAAATAAAATCATTGATGAAAGAAAGGATTTTTATGATTAAAATTGCAACATATGAAATTGGTAAACGATATAATCTACCTTTATTAGTTAAAGATGTGAAAAATGGATTAACTAATAAAGGAGCAGCTTATTTGTCAATGACATTGGCAGATAATACCGGTACTATTGAAGCAAAAATGTGGGAAGTAAAAGAAGAAGATATAGAATTAATAAAAGTTGGTCAAATTCTTAATTTTTGCTTTGATACTCTTGATTATAAAGGGCAAGTACAGGCTCGTGTTTTAAAAGTAAATATATGTAATGAAACAATAAATTTAGCTGATTTTATCATATCTAGTGTTTTTTCTAAAGAAGAAAGGCAAAAACAATTACAAGATATTTTAAATTTAATAAAAAATCCTTGTTTACATCAGTTAGTAGTTGGCTTGTTGACTAAAGTTGGTCAAAAATATATGGATTATCCAGCAGCAGCTAAAATACATCATGCTTTCTTAGGAGGGCTTTCTGAGCATAGCTTAGGGATGGTTAAATTAGCTAATGCTATTTGTGATTTATATCCCCAATTAAATCGTGATTTATTAGTTAGTGGTTGTATAGTTCATGATATTGGTAAAACATCTGAAATGTCAGGTCCTATAGCAACGGAATATACATTAGAAGGAAAGTTGGAAGGACATATTTCTTTGGCTAATGGTTGGCTTACAGAAGTAGCCCATGAACTAAATTTAGAAAGTAATGAAGAAACTATTTTATTACATCATATGATTTTAAGTCATCATGGTCATTTAGAATATGGATCACCAGTATTACCATGTTTACAAGAAGCAGAAATATTGTCTTTTATTGATAATATTGATGCCCGTTTGAATATTTTAAGAAATGCATTGAAAGATATTGCTAAAGGAAACTGGACTTCACGTATATTTGCTTTAGAAAATCGTCAATTTTATAAACCTAAAGGAAAATAAATATGTCATTATCATTATTATTTGTACAATTAATAGGTAAAATATTACAGAAACTAGGAAGAGGTGGATCATTTCCTGGTATTTTGGCTTTGAAACTTGATCCTCATATGATTGAGAAATTTATTTTACCTAAAAAAGTAATTCTTGTAACAGGAACAAATGGCAAAACAACAACAGCTAATTTATTAGCTGATTGCTTACGAAATACGGGTTTAAATGTCGTAAATAATAAGAAAGGTGATAATCTAAATGTTGGCATTGCTTCATTATTAGCATTAAATAGTGATTTAAATTATCATATTAAAGCGGATGCTTGTGTTATTGAAGTTGATGAGTTGACTTTATATCGACAATTTTATAAGTTAAAACCTAGTCATTTAATAATTAATAATTTTTTTCGTGATCAACTTGATCGCGTAGGTGAGATGGAAACAATTATTCGTCGTATTGAAGAAGTATGTCATGATTTTACAGGAACACTTGTTTTAAATGCAGATGATCCTAATGTCTTACGAATTCAAAAAAAAGCAACTAAAGCTAAGATATTACTTTATTCAGTAGCTAAAAATGAAATATCTATGCAACATAGTAAGGAAGCAAGTGAAGGAAAGTTTTGTCCTTATTGTGGTAATAGATTGGAATATGACTATTATCAATATTCACATATTGGTCGTTTTCATTGTCCATATGATAATTTTGGAATAATTGAGCCAACAGTTTTAGTTAAGGATATTTCCTATTGTGATCAAACTTTTAAAGTTGATAAATATCAATTTCATTCTTTTATGAATACTATTTATGCTATTTACAATAGTGCTGCTGTAATCACTGTTTTGAAAGATTTAAATCTTGATTTAGCTAAAGCCAATGATGTTTTCGAACATTTTTCATTAAAAGAAGGAAGAAATGAAAGTTTTAAATTAAAGCAAGAATTCATTATTAATTTAGTTAAAAATCCAACAGGTACCAATGAGGTTTTAAAGTATATAATAAATGATCAAGAAAAGAAAAATATATTATTAATTCTTAATGATAATGATCAAGATGGACATGATATTTCTTGGATTTGGGATGCTCATTTTGAATATTTAAAAAAAGGAAATGTTAATTCTATTGTCACTTCCGGTTTAAGAGCATATGACATGGCTTTACGTTTAAAATATGAAGGTTTAGCTAAGCAAGTAATAGTTGAAGAAAACATTGCAAAGGCAATTGATATATTAAATAAGCAAGATCAAAAAACTTATGTTTTATCGACATATACAGCATTACATGGGACAAGAAATTTACTTAGAAAGAGAGTAAAATTATGAAATTAACATTACTTTGGATGTACCATGACTTAATGGATTTATATGGTGACAAAGGGAATATTGCCACTCTGAAATATCGTTTTCAAAAACGTGATATTAATTTAGAAATACGAACTTGTTCCATTAATGAAAAAGTAAATATGGCTGATATTGATATTTTCTTTATGGGTGGTGGTGCTGATAAAGAGCAAAATTTAATCTATCAAGATTTATTAAATAGAAAAAATGATATTCAGTATTTATTAGCAAATGATTGTCAATTCTTATTAATATGTGGTGCTTATCAATTATTTGGTAAATATTATAAAGATCAAGATGGTCAAATAATTAAAGGTCTTGATTTTTTTCCTTACTATACTGAAGCAAGTGATCGCAATCATCGTTGTATTGGGAATATAGTTGTAGAAACAACATTAGATAATGAAAAAGTTAAAATTGTTGGTTTTGAAAATCATGGTGGTCAAACAAAAAATGTTTTAACACCATTTGCTAATGTATTATATGGTCATGGTAATGAATATCAAAGTAATTATGAAGGTTTCATGAATAAGCAAGTTATTGCTACTTATATGCATGGTCCTTTATTACCTAAAAATCCACAATTAGCTGATTATATTATTAAAAAAGCATTGCATAAAAAAGGTATCAATATGCCTTTATTGACTCTGAATGATGAATGGGAAAAGAAAGCTAAAGAAGTTATGCTATCACATTTACATTTAAAATAATGCTAAAAATCATTTTTAAAAGCACATTGATGTGCTTTTTTTATGGAAGCAGTTATTTAGCAGGGAATATAAAAGTGAAAGGAGTTCACAAATGATTAAAGTAAAACCGGAAGAAATAATGGTGCAAGTAAATTATTTACAAGAAGAATTAGAAGAATATCAATCAAAATGTAGTGTTATGATGAACACAATTATGAATTTAAAGGAGATTTGGCATGGTCCAGATAATGAAGCTTTTAGTAATCGTATTTTAGATTATCAAAAAGATATTCAACATTTAGCAATGATCTTATCTGATAATATTAATTTTTTAAAACAAAGTGCTGATTCATATCGTCAAGTACAGGATGAATTAGTAGCTCAAGCACATAATTTATAAAGGAGGTAATATGTCTGTACATATACAAGTCGAAAAAGTTCGTGAAGCAAGTCAACAATTAAAAGTTCAAAATCAACAGATTGCAGATGTTTTAATGGCTATGAAACAGCGAATTATCAATATTAAGCCATATTTTGACTCGGCCGCAGCTGTTGAATTTCAGAATCATTTTATACAATTTAGTAAACGTTTCCTAGAAATGCAAGAAACAATTGAACAATATATTCAGTTTTTAGAATTAACAAGTAGTTCATATGAAACATTAGATGCGAGTCTAAAAGGAAATGTTAATGGTATGCAAATTTAAAAAATTAATAATCATTATTTGCCTTATTTTTATATCGTCATGTAGGAAAAAATTAGGTGATAGTATTAGTCATGCCGAATGGCTTAAATTAATGATAGATGTAGCAAATATTGAGCTGACACATACAGAACGTGCTTATTTTCCATATATTAAAAAGAATCATCCATATTTTTCAATTGTTCAAACAGCTGTTGATTGGAAAATAATAAAGGTACAAAAAGATTTAAAATTAGATGATATTGTAACAAAAGATTGGTTAGCATATACATTAGTTAATTTTTTAGATTATCCGCTTAAGTATGATAAAGCAAAGGTACATGATAGTTATAAAAGTGATTTTAAACATGAAATAGAAATGGCTGTAAAACTAGGTATTTTTAGCGTTGATGAAAAAAATAATTTTTATCCTGATCAACAAATAAAGCGTGAAGAAGCACTAAAAAAATTACATAAAGTGCTAGATATGATTGATCATAAAGAAACTATTGCCAGTTTAAATAAAGTTAAATGGAAAAATAATCTTAGAATAAGTGAAGTAGGACAAGAACGATATCATCCTGAAAATAATACAATTGATATTTTGCCATCTGATAAAATACAAAATGGTTCGATCATAAAAATTGTAAAGCGTTATTTTAAGGTTTTAAATTGGCAAAATAATAAGGCTAACGTGAGGGAGATAAATGCCCTTGAGTTAAGTGAATCAATTCATTTGAGTGGTGAAACTAAATTAGATTTAACTAAAGCTTTGCTTATGCCTCAAAATACACTTCAAAAAATGTCCATGTTATCCTCAATGTTGGCAGTTGAAAAGCCACTTTCTATTTTTGGATATAGCGGTTTTTTACGCATTAATGAAAAAGGATTAAATGTACGCTTAGAAAAACAATTAGCTTTAAAAGTTAAGGCCTTTACTGAAGTTGATATATCTGCGTTGAGTTTAAAATATGATTGGCATTCAAAGGGAATGAATATTGATAATGCATATGTGCAATTTCGTTTTCATAGTCAAGAAAAAATGGGTATTGAACGAGAAAAAAATAAATTTTATCAATTAAATCCTAACATTGAATGGTCTAATATCTATTCTTACTTAATACCTAAAGAGCAATATGTTCATACTGAGATCCCAATTGTTACATTAAGAGTGCCTATACCAGGTGCACCAATGTTACAAGTTAAATTATTTTTATCGATCAGTCTATCTTTAGAAGGTCATTTACACATTACATTACATCAACAAAATCGACTTGGTTTTCAAATTCGTAATAATCATATTCGCTGGCTTAATAGTACTAATAAACAACATTATTTAAAATCTGAAGCAAAAGCTAGAGCTATGGCTAATCTTCGATTTAATTTAGATTTAGTAGCTTTTTCATTAGCTAATATTAGCTTGCAAGCAGGTATAGAATCACAATTACAAGACAAAGTTGTTTTTTATGATAAGCAAGGTAAACAACAAGAAATAGAAGGACCATTTAATGATGATATTCAATATGTTAGAGGTAAGATTAGATATTGTCGTAATCATCAAGCTAATTGGATTTTAGATATTTTTTTTAATGATGAATCAACAGTTCTTTATCGTTTTGGTTGGAGTAAGAAAATATCTCTTTTAAAAGCTGAAAAAGCAATTATTTATAAAGGAGCAGGTCAAGACTTAGCAGCTTGTAAACTGATGGCTCCTAAGGATATTAATCATCTTTACCATGAAGATGGTTTTGGTATTGAAAAATTATCTTTTGCACTTAAAAAAGGTGAAAATAAGACAATTGAATTTCAAGAATTGCCACAAGGTTATACATTAGATGATATTGAAGTAAAAGTGATTGATGACAAAATTTTAAGGAATGATTTTTTAACGATATATGCTTTGCATACAGGATCAAGTTCTTTACGTGTGCAAACAAAGGATCATAAACATCGGATATATTTAACAATTATGGTTATTACATGAGAATATTAATTGATTATCGAAATAATATTAGTATTTTAAAAAATAATTTTATAACCAATGATTTAATTTTATCTAAGCAGGAAAAATATTATCTGAATAAAAAAGAAATAGTAGAAAATAAATGGCTTTATTTTATTTATAAAAATGAAAAATATGGGATATATATTGAGACAGAAACGATTTATAGCTATTTATATCCACAAGATCTTAGCTTAGATATTAATTTACCAAGTGGTATTAAACCATTAATAATAAGGGCTGATGGTTGGATTGAAAATATGCAAAAATATTGGCAAGAAGGAACTTCCTTGCACTATTATCACTATTCTTTGCAATGGCAAAGTTATGGTTGGTTGGTTAATCAAGTTATCAATGGGCGAAATGTTAAATTATCTTTTTATGCTTTACAAGAACATTTTGCGCCAACTTTAAAACGACCATCTTGGCCAAAGTATGAAGCTTTATCCATCATGTATGATTATCCTAAACGCTCCTTATTACTGCAAATGGGTCCAAGTATAACAATGGCTTTAGCAACTTTAGTCAATGCAGTGGTACAAGCTATGCGTTTAGCTGACAATGGTAAATCAACAAAAGAAATAGTTTTTATCTTCATTATGCCCTTAATGATGTTTATTAGTATTCTTCTTTGGCAACCATTAGAACGTATAATTACAAAAAAAGAAGAGCGACGTAATAGATTAAGAAAAGAAGATAATTGGCAAAATCAGCAAAAGCAAAAATGGACTTTATTTTTAACTGATTGGCAGAAATATCAGATGAAAATAGAACAATTTTATATTCAAAATAATGTGCAAATTAGGAATAATAAAGATATTTATTTATGCCTTGGTTATCAAGAATTAAAAGTAGATAATGAGTGGCAAAAATATGCCTCAATGATAAAAGAATATGTTTTAATTTCTTGTCAAAATGAAATTATTCTTTGTCATGGTAATGATGATAATTATTTTCAGTTAATAACGTATTTTAATTTGCATTATCATATTTTGGAAATAGAAGCTTATTTAATTGCTCCTATTGAATGGGTTTATAAATATCCAAATTTATTGAATATGCCTTTATTTTATCATCATGGAAAACGTAATATTATGACCGATATATCGTCTTTAAAGATAGTTAAAAGTAATAAAAAAATTTTGTTTTTTAGTTTTAATGAATATTCAAAATATCCTGATGGAACAATATTTATCTTTAAAGATGACAATTTACATTATCCATATGCAAAAGCATTGTATTGGCAAGACAAACAAGTAGTTGTTATGGATAAAGAACATAAAATTTTAATTAATTGTGTTGATAATGAATATAAAACTTTTGATCCTTCCATCTATCAAATACATCATAATAATGTAAATAAAAATAATCATAATTTAGAAGTAATTATTGGCTATAATCAACAAGAAGAAATAAAATTAGATTTAAGTGAACAAGGAATGGGTCCGCATGCTTTGATAACAGGAACGACGGGTAGCGGAAAGACGGAATTTGTTCTATATTGGATTTTACAATTAGCTAATAATTATGCAAGTGATTATCTACAAATACTTTTATTTGATTTTAAAGGTGATAGTTTAAAGCAATCATTACAATATCATGGTAAATATATTCCTCATTTAAATGCTTCTATTTCCAATCTTGAAGAAGAAGATTTAGATCGTGCTTTATTTGGTCTTGAAAATGAATGTCGATTAAGAGAAGAATTATTTCTTAAAGCAAGTAAGGAGAGTAAAGAACCAATTAATTCTTTAGCACAATATCGTTTATTGAAGAAAGATAGTCTTATATCTTTGCCAGAATTAATTGTTATTTTTGATGAATTTGCTCAATTTAAGCAACGTTTTCCAGAAAAAACAGATGTTTTTATTTCATTGGCTCGTATTGGTCGCAGTTTAGGTATTCATTTTATTTTGATTACGCAAAAAGCAGGTGGTATTATCAATGATCAGATTTTTGCTAATATTCGTTTAAGAATTGCAATGAAAGTAACAGATAAACAAGATTGCTTGGAAATATTAAACAAAGATTTTTGTGATTATTTGAAAAAAGCTGGTGATTTTGTTGCACATTATGATGATTGTTATTTATGTGGTCATGCATATTATTTACAAGAAATTGCCAAAAGTGATATTGTACGTTTGAATTATCAATTAGATAAAATATATTTACCACCTGAGCAAAAAACAAAGCGTCAAGTATTATTAGCAAAGATTACTAATCAACCATGTATAAAGCAAAGAAAAATATGGTTAAATGTTCCTGATAAATCACTTTTAAAAGAGGATGTAATAGGTATTATTGATGATATTGAACACCGTTGTCATATCTTTTTAAAAGCTGAAGATATAGAACAAGAAATTTTATTTATTTATGATCAAGAAGAAAAAAAAGAACAATTTTTAAAAAGATATAGCTTTTCAAAAATTAATTTTCAATATCTTACAGAAAAAATAACAAGTACCCAAGTAGAAAAATATTTTGTTATTTATAATGCCAATATTCAATTTGAAAAGATAACTTTTTATTTTCACAAGATGACAAAATTCAAGCAGCTAAAAAAAGGAGAAGGTTTATGTCTTTATCATGGTCAGATAATGAAAATCATACTTGTGTAAGAAGAATAATTATGGTCGTAAATAAGCAAGAAAATTGGTATGAGGTTGACAGTAAACAAACTTTTCAAAAATTATTTCCACAATATGATCTTTTTTATGATTTAAGAAAAGGAGAATGGATAGATAGGACAAAAAGAATTGAAGATTATTGTCAAAAAGAACAATTACCATATGTAGAAGCAATGACTTTACTTGATGTATAATATAAACATGAGTGGAGTTTATTTAGTTAATAAAGAAGAAGGTATGACATCATTTGATGTTATTGCTCGTTTACGTAAAATTTTAAAAATAAAAAAAATAGGTCATAGCGGAACTTTAGATCCTCAAGCTAGTGGCCTTTTACTTGTTTTAACAGGTAAGTATACTAAGTTTATACCTTATTGTGTACAAAATAATAAACATTATGTTGCTCGCTTTGAGTTAGGCAAAGCTAGTGATACTGAAGATATTTGGGGTAATATTATAGCTACTAAAAAAAGTAATATACATCAGCAGAAAGAGTTAGATGAAGTTGCGAAACAATTTAAAGAAATATACTATCAGACACCGCCAATGTATTCAGCAAAGAAAAAAGATGGTAAAAAGTTTTATGAATATGCAAGGTCAGGTATTACTTTTGAACGTGAACCAATTAAAGTCGAGATAAAGCAATTAAAAGTAAAATGTCTAGGTGCCAATTGCTATGAAATGGATGCTATTGTTAGTAAAGGAACATATATGCGAACTTTAATTGTTGATTTTGCTAAAAGATTACATGAACTGGCTTGTATGACATCTTTAAAAAGGGTGAGTATTGAACATTTAACTTTAGATCAAGCTATCAATATTGCTGATTTTAAAGAAAATACACCTTCTTTACAAATCGAAGCATGTATTGATCCTATATATCCATTAGTAGCCGTAAATAATCCGAAAGCTATTTATGATGGTAAAAAAATGATTATTGATAGTGATGAAGATGTTGTTTTATTGACGTATGAAGGTAAAATATTAGCCGCTTATAAAAAAGAAAGTACTAATTTATATCATAGCTTAAGGGGGCTTTTTTAATGAATATATATACATTACATATGCATTCGACAATAAATATTAAAGAAAAATTAGTGGCTTGTATTGGCTATTTTGATGGACTCCATCGTGGTCATCAAGCTTTAGTAAAGAAAGTAATAAGTAAAGCTCATGAATTGCAAGCAGTACCAACTATGATCTCTTTTTATCCTGATCCTTGGGTTGTTATTAAAGATATTAAACAGCCTAAGCATATTACAACAATGAATGAAAGATATGCTTTAGCTGCTAAGCTAGGCATAGAGAATTTTATCGTTTTAGATTTTACTAAAGAAGTAGCTGATTTAAGTCCACATGATTTTATTCATAATATTTTAGGACAATTATCTTTACAAGCTTTAATTTGTGGCTTTGATTTTCATTTTGGCCGTTTTGGTAGAGGTAATAGTCAATATCTGATAGATGAATGTAACTATCCTATTTATACCATTGAAGAAGTAAAAGATCATGATGAAAAAATAAGTTCAACACGTATCTGTAAGGCATTGCAAGAAGGTAAAATAGAAGAAGTTAATCGTTTATTAGGTCGTGATTATATGATTGAAGGGAAAGTTATTCATGGCTTAGGTAATGGACATAAGTTAGGTTATCCAACCGCTAATATTGATTATTCTGATGAATTATTATTACCTAAATCAGGCATTTATGGTGGTTATCTTTTTGATGATGGCAAGAAAAAATTTTGTATGATCAGTTTAGGACATAATCCAAGTATCAAGTATCAAAATCGACTTTCTTTAGAAGTTAATATTTTTGATTTTGATAAAAATATTTATGGTCAAACAATTGCCATTTACTGGCTCGGTATGTTACGTGAAGAAATGTATTTTTCTCATAAAGATAATTTAATTGAACAATTAGAAAAAGATAAAGAAGAGGTTTTAAAAAAATGGAAGTAAAGTTTCCGCTACTTTTTTTAGAACGGATGAAAGAATTATTACAAGATGAGTATCCTGCTTTTTTATCATCTTTGGCAAAACCATATTATCGAAGTGGTCGTTATAATTTGTTAAAATGCAATACTTTTCCTGATGATGTAAAACCATGGCTTTTAGCGAAAAGCCCTTTTTGTAAAAATGCTACTTATTTTAAAGCAGGTATAAAACCAATTACATTAGCTAGTTATCGTAATGGTGGCTTTTATATGCAAGAAGCTTCTGCTTCAGCGGTCGTCGGTATTTTAAATCCCCAAGTTGGTGAATATATTTTAGACTTATGTGCAGCGCCCGGTTCAAAGATGACTCAAATAGCTGAATGCTTAAATCAAAAGGGAGTATTAGTAGCTAATGAATATAATCATGCTAGAGCTAATACTTTATTAGAAAATAGTATTCGTCATGGTATTCAAAATGCAATTATTTTAAATGAAGATACAAGTAAAATAGCTGCTGAAATGAGAGAGTGTTTTGATAAGGTGTTAGTTGATGCTCCTTGTTCTGGTGAAGGTTTATTTTGGAAACAAGTAGATGCTATTAAAGAGTGGTCATTAGATAATATTAAGCTTTGTGTTAAACGGCAAGCAATAATTTTGGAAAATGCTTATCATTGCTTACGCAAAGGTGGTGATATGGTATATAGCACATGTACTTTTAACAAAGAAGAGAATGAAGAACAGATTTTATCTTTGCTAGCTAAACATGAAGATTTAGAACTGTTGCCAATTGAAGTAAATTATGGTCGTCCTGGTTTTGATCCAAAGCATCTAACACGGCGTATTTTTCCTATGGATGGTGGTAGTGGTCATTTTATAGCACTTTTACACAAAAAAGGTAATAGTGTACGTCGTAGTTGGTCAACGATTACAATGAATTCAGTTTGGCAAAGAGAAGTTAACAATATGTTAGTAGATAAGTATAAATACTTTTATACTTGGCAAAATAAATTATATGCTGGTAATTATCCTTTTTTAGTAACCAATAAATTGAAAGTGTTACGGCAAATGGTTTATGTGGGTGAAATAAAGCATCAAAAATTATTCTATGATCATGCCTTTTTTATGTCTTCAAACTTTAAGCAAGACTTAATTATTAAGATTAATCATGATGAATTTAACCATTATATACATGGTGAAACTTTATGTAAAGTATATCCTAAGGGTTATTATGCTATTAGTTATGATAATTTAATTGTCGGTGGTGTAAGAAGTGATGGTAAACAATTAAAAAATATTTATCCCAAAGTATTAAGAACAAGGTAGGAGGAAATAATGAATTTAGCACTGTTTCAATTTACAGATGATATTTTAGCTATTTACCGTAGTAAAAAAGAATCATATCAAGCTGCTTTAGTTCAAATTGAAAATTTTTTTAGTTCTTTAGAACTTGGGGATGGTGTTGTCTCTTTACCGTCACGATTAAAGAAAGAAAAAAGTTTAAAAGAAAAAGTTATTCGGCAAGAATTATTTACGAAATATAAAAATGCCCAAGTAGCTTTTGATAATATATCTGACTTGATTGGCATAACTATTCAAGTTCGTTTTATTCATCAAGAAGTTGCTGTTTTTGAAAACTTATTTCATGCATTCCAGGAAATAGATAATAAAATTTATCAAGCTAATCAAAATCATAAATTTTATTTAAATTTAAAAGATCCGCAACCACAATTTCAAAATAATGGTTGTCCTATTTATCGTATTGACGGTTATTATCAAACTGAAAATACTAAATTTCGTTTTGAATTACAAATAAAAGCTATGGTTCATCAATTCTGGTCAGATATTGAACATGAAGTAATTTATAAGAATTCTGATTATGTATTATATGATCGCTTCAATCGTAATATGTTAGCTGCTATTCGTGAAAATTTAGAGATCATGGATCATCAACTAGAATTAATTTATGAAGAAATATCACCCAAAAATACACTTCATCAAATAGGCTTTGATGAAATTCACTTTAAAGTTTTTATGGCAAGTAAATTAAATGAAGTTATTAAAATGAATATGGAAAAAAATCTTGGTTTTAGTACGGATTTTCAAAAAGCTTCAAGTACGATTGCACAATTAATTTATTTAAAAGAATTAACTAAAGTTAAATATCGTGATTTTTCTATGCTTGATTATTTACAAAGAATCGATGAATTGAAACATCGGGAAATTGATTTCAAAAAAGCATTTATATTAGCTAAGCCAACAACTTTAAGTGATGCTTTTTTAGCTAAAATAGTTCCCTATTTATATCAACAAGCAAACAATAATTTTCAATGGCATGTTTTTTTCCGCATGATTTTTGAAATACAAAATGAAGAAAGTATTGATACATTTATTAAAAGTATTAGTATGATTGAACATTTATTAATTCAAGAACAGTGGTTATTAAATCAATTAGGAAAGTATGATGGTGATTTAGTTGAAGGTTATAATTATGTTTGTAGTTCATTAGCTAAATCAATAATGATTATTGGCGATTTAAAAGTTTTTTATGAGGAAAATTTATTAAAAATAAATCATATATTTCATGAATTGATTGAAAAAATGATTTTAGAAAAATATGATTTACAATGGTTTGACAAAGAGTTATTGCGAAAAGTAACACAGAATATTTAAAAAATGATAGAATTATAAAATAAAAGAGGTATTTAAATGGCAGAATATATTATCGTTGAAAGAAATAATGAATTAGGTCGTATTGCAATTAACAAATCCGTCATTTCATCGATTGTTGAATTATCTATAAATGATGTTGAAAATGCAATTGCTATTCCCAATACACGTTTAAAGAAATCTACTATAGTTAAAACAGAAAATGGTAAATTATCAATTGCCATTGAAATTAATTTGAAATTTGGAGCTAATGTTAGTGCAACGTGTGAATTAGTGCAAAATAAAGTATATGAGAACATTAAGTTTATGACTGGTTTAATTGCCAGTGATATTATGGTGACAGTTGCTAATTTTGAAAAATAGTATTGACCATAAAGTAAAATATATAGTTGACTTTTTAATAAAAGTTTAGTTTAATATATAGGTAATTGAAACGGAAAGAAGAAGCGCCACTTCTCACCTGATATCTTATAGATTTGGGTAAGCATGCCGTCATTAAATAATTTACTTATTTATTGAAAGCAGGTACTTCTTCGATACCTGCTTTTTAATTATTGATAGGAGGATTGCTTGGGTAAAATTAAAAATAACAAAAATAGAAGACCGGAAGTTCATGATATTGTTAATGAAGAAATAAGAGTTAAGGAACTTTTGGTAATTGGTCCAAATGGTGAACAATTAGGAGTTATGTCATATGAAGATGCTTTACAATTAGCATATGACCAGAATTTAGATTTGATGTTGGTAGCAGCTAATGCTAATCCACCTGTAGCTCGTATTTTAGATTATGGTCGTTATCACTTTGAAGACTTAAAGAAGAAAAGAGAGGCTAAGCGTAATCAATCTATTGTTGAAGTTAAACCTTTGCGTTTATCACCGGTTATTGATCAACATGATTTTGAAACAAAATTAAAAAAAGCCAAAGAATGGCTCACAGATGGTCTGAAAGTACGTATTGATATGCGTTTTCGGGGACGAATGATTACTAGACAAGAAGTAGGTCGGGAAGTTATTGAAAAATTTACTGAGCAAATTTCAGATATAGCAGATGTGTCTAAGCCGGCTAAGTTAGAAGGAAATACATTATCTGTTGTATATTCACCTAAAAAGGGCAAGTAAAGGAGAAAAAAATGAAAGCAAAAGCACGTAAACCAAAAAAAATTAAAATGAAGACGAAAAAGACTTTCGCAAAACGTTCAAAGATAACGGGATCGGGTAAGATTTCTGTTCGTCATAACTATGTTAGTCACTTTGCGGCTAATAAGTCCCATAAGCAAAAGAAACATTTGGCTAATGATACAGTTATTTCATCATCAGATGCAAAGCGTGTTTCACAATTATTGCAGGGTTAATAGGAGGATTGAACGATGAGAGTAAAAGGATCGACACCAACAAGAAATAGAAGAAAAAAAGTATTAAAATTAGCTAAAGGTTATTTTGGCAGTAAGCATGCTTTATATAGAACAGCTAATGAACAAGTTATGCGTTCATTACGTTATGCTTATAACCATCGTAAGCAAACAAAACGTGAAATGCGTAAATTATGGATAGCTCGTATCAATGCTGCTGTTCGTCCATATGAATTATCATATTCTAAATTTATGCATGGTTTAAAATTAGCTAATGTTAGCATGAATCGTAAAATGTTATCAGAAGTAGCTATTCATGATAATGATAGTTTTATGAAGTTAGTTGAATTAGCTAAAAAATCATTATAGAAGGGAAACCTTCTTCCTGGTGAGTTGGTGAAATGGTTGAACACACCGCCCTCTCAAGGCGGCATATGCGGGTTCGAATCCCGTACTCACTACTAAAGGTATGAATTTTCATACCTTTTTTATCATCTGAATTATAATTGTTATGATTATTTAGGAGCGTTTATGACATATTATTTTAAAACAAATATTCCTAAGGATGAATTTGATTATTTTGTTCATCATTCCAAGCAGAATAGCTTATTTCAAGAAAGTAATTGGGCATTAGTTAAAGATAATTGGCAATCATTTTTAACAGGTATTTATAAAGATGATCATCTAGTTGGTACAGGTTTAGTTTTATCCCGTCATTTAATAGGTCCTTATCATTTATTTTATCTACCACGTGGTCCTATTTTAAATGTTGAAAATGAAGAAGAAATAAATTTTTACTTTCAGGAATTAAAAAAATTAGCAAAAGCTAAAAAGGCAATAGCTATTCGCTTTGATCCTTATTTAGTATCACGCCATTATCCATTTGAAAAAAGAAATGAAAAGCCTCAACGTCAATATGTTAATTATATTAATTTATTAAAAAAGATAGGCATTAATCATAAAGGCTATACTACTTTAATGGCGGAAAGTACTCAGCCTCGTTTTAATGCATGCAAATATGTAAAGGAAGGATATTTTGCTGAATTAGATTATCGTACGAAGAAATATATTCGTTTAGCAAAAGAAAAAGGCATAGAAATAAGGGAAGGGAAATCGTATAGCAAGGAATTAGCTATGAGTATGCATTATACGGAGATACGTAAAAAAATTGCTTTAAGAAATGAAGAATATTTTCACCATATGATTGATGTTTATGATAAAAATATTATTAGTTTAATTGCTATTATTGATTTTCCAAAACAGATTAATTATCTTAATAAAGAAATTAATCTTTTAAAAGAACAAAAAAAGCAGGTAACATTATCAGCTAAACAATTAGCAAAAATAAATCAAGATCTTGAAAAATTAGAAAATAATTTATCACAAATAATGATGTTACATGCTAAAGAAGGACATGATCAAGTTGTTACATGTGGTTTGTTAGGTGCTTATAATAATGGTGTTATGGAATTATTTTATATGGGGAATAATCCTGATTATTTAAAATTTTATTCTTCTTATTTATTATATAATACTGCTATTCAAAGTTGTGTTGATTTGCATATTCCATATTGTTCTTTTGGTGGTATTGAAGGAACATTAGATGATGGCTTAACTATCTTTAAATCAAAGTGGAAAATGGAAGTTGAAGAATTAATTGGTGAATTTAATTATATTTTAAAGCCAATGTTGTATTATGCATTTGATCAATTATTTCCTAAAATAAGAGCATTTATTGCTAAAAAAAGAGGTCATTCACGATGAAATTTTTAACATCAGTTCCAGCGGATAAATTTGATGAGTTTGCTTTTAACAATGATTTAAATCATTATTCGAAAACAAGTCGTTTTATTTCTTTAGCAAAATTAAATGGTTATACAGATGGTGACTTATTAGGAGTTGAAAATGAGCAAGGTAAGTTGTTAGCAACAGTAGTGATGGTACATAAAAAATATGCTTTCTTACCATTACAATATTCTTATTGTCAATATGGTTTTAATGCTGATTATAAAAATCATGAATTAATGCTTTTTTTAATTGAAAATTTATGTTCATATGCACGTAAAAAAGGATCTTTTTTTCTACGTATTGATCCGAATATACCTCGCCTTGAACATGAAAAAGATGGTCAAATAAAAGTTGGTGGTTTTAATAATGAATGGTTTACAACTTTTTTAATAGATAAAGGATTTCATCATTTAGGCTATAATTATGGTTATAGTGGTAATTGGATGAGCCGTTTTACTTATATAAAAAATTTAGATATGCCGTGGTCATCATGTTTAAAGTCGATTAAACGGCAGGCAAATTATAATATGAAAAATATTGAAAGACATGTAGAAGTTTTAAAAGGAACAAAGAGTGATCTTCATGTTTTAGTTGATGCACAGAAAGAATTGGCTATGAAATTAGGTTTCTTTCCTAAAAAAATAAGTTATTTTCAAAAATTTTGGGATATTTATGAACCATATGTTAGTTTTTATATTGTTAAAACTAATTATCATCAAGCTAAATTGGAACTTGAAAAACAATTAAGAAGTGCTCAAAAACATATTTTAGAAGTAAAGGATCAAAATAAAGTAGATATTACAAAAAAACATATTATATCTTTAGAAAAAGAGATTGAAGAAATAAGAAAACAAAATCTTGATTATGATAAAGATGTTTATTTGGGAGCTAAATTTATTATTCAACAAGCTGATAAAGTATGGAATGTTAATATGTATACTAAAAAAAGTTTATTGAACTTTCGAGCAGCTTTTGCTTTACATATGAAAGCTTTAGAAGAAGTTTATAAGAAGCAAGCAAAGACATATGATTTTGAAGGTATTGTTGGTACTAATGATCCTCATGATCCGATGTATGGTCAACAAAATTTTAAGAAAAGTTTTGGTGGTGATTATATTGAATATTTAGGTGAATTTGATTATGTTTATAATTCTCGCAAATATTTTTGGTGGTGTAAATTAGATCATTTATATCGAGCTATTAGGAGAAGATTAGCCAAACTTTTATTGCATGATTAATGATGTTATACCATCTTGCATATAATTGTATAATATTTTATAATAAATAGGCTTTTAGGCTTGGTATATCGTTCCTCGGCGATAAACTCAGTTTAGAAGGAATATAAGAAAGAGGTAAATGAATGTTAAGTAAGGAAAAAATTGCCGAAATTGTTAAGCAATTCGGACGTAAAGAAGCTGATACAGGTTCAGTTGAAGTACAAGTAGCTTTATTGACAGAACAGATTAATGTTTTAACTGAACATATGAAGATTAATAAGAAAGATTATTCTTCTAATCGTGGTCTTTTAAAGATGGTTGGTCGTCGTAAAGGAATGTTAGAATATTTGAAAAAATCTGATGTTAATCGTTATCGTGAATTAGTTAAAAATTTAGGATTAAGAAAGTAGAATTAAGTATTTTAAGGTGGTCTTTTAGAGTAAGATCACTTTTTTATTTGGTAAAAAGAAAGTTTTTAAAAGATCGCAATTTCATTTTTAATTGCTTATAGATCTCCATTATTTACAGCTTTTGCACTATAATAAAGGTATGAAAATGATTGAGTTAAAAGATGTTAAAAAAGTATATCATATGGGCGAAGTTGATATTCCAGCTTTATTTGGCATTAATTTTACAATTGATGAGGGAATGTTAGCTGTTATAGTAGGTAATAGTGGAGCTGGTAAATCAACAATTTTAAATATTTTAGGTGGTATGGATAAAGCAAGTTCAGGATCGGTTATTGTTAATAAACAAGAAATTACAAAGATGAATGAAAAAGAAATGACAGATTATCGTCGTAAGCAAGTTGGCTTTGTGTTTCAATTTTATAATTTAATCGGTAACTTAAATGCTTTAGAAAATGTTGAATTAGCTGCGGAAATTAGTGAGCATCCTTTAAATGCAAGTGAAGTATTAGATTTAGTTGGTTTAAAAGATCGAAAGTATCATTTTCCGACTCAATTATCTGGAGGTGAACAACAGCGAGTAGCGATTGCTAGAGCTATTGTTAAAAATCCTGATTTATTATTGTGTGATGAACCAACTGGTGCTTTAGATGATGCAACTGGTAAACAAATTTTAAAATTATTACAAGATATGTCACGTAAATTTAAAAAAACAGTTGTTATTATTACTCATAATCAAGCAATTTGTCCAATGGCTGATCTTGTAATTCGAGTTAAAGATGGTTTGATTAAGTCATATCATAAAAATGATCATCCTTTAGCTGTGGAGGAGATTGAATGGTGAAAAAAAAGATTTTTTGGAAATCTTTAAGACGTTTAATTATCAGAACGAAAATGCGTTATATCAATTTGATAGCTGTTGTTGCTATCGGTGTTTCTTTCTTTGTCGGTGTAACTTCTTCTGCTGGAATATTAGCTCGTTCTGTTTCTTTTTATAATGAGCAAAATAATCTTAAAGATGTAACTATTTACTCTAATTATGGTTTTACAAAAGAAGATTTAGTTAATATTCAAAAGCAAAAAGAAGTTAAGAAAGCCGAAGCATCTTATTTTGAAGATGTCCGTGTTAAAGATGAAACAAGTACTAGAATTACCCGCATTCATTCTTATAATCCTCAAATGACAATTAATAAATTTCAATTAGTGAAAGGAAGAATGCCTTTAAAGGATAATGAAGTTTTAGCCGAAAAAGGTTCGCATATTTTAGAAGGTTTTGCTTTAAATAGTCATTTAAAAGCTGATTTAAAGGATGATAGTGTACTTAAATATCATGATTTTAAAGTTGTTGGCTTAATTGAAACACCTTTATATTTGAATCAATTAAAAGAAAATTCAACGTTGAAAAGACAAGATATATCAACTTATTTATATATTCCAGAAACAGCATTTAAAAGTGATCGTTATCAAGTAGTTAATCTTCTTTTAAATGGTCATTTTAGTCATAATCAATTCACAGAGAAATATCAAAGACAAGTTGATCAGGTTAATAAAAAATTAAAAAATAAGATTTTACAATTAGGAGTTGAACAAGGCAATCATATATATGAGCAAGCTATTGAAAAGTATCATAGTGGTGAAAAGGAATATCAGAATAAGGAATTAACTTTGCAAAAAGAAAAAGAACTAGCTTACCAAAAAATAAATGTTGCTACAAGTGAGATAAAGCAAAAAACAACCCAGATAGATAATGCCAAAAAAGAAATAAATAATGCTTATAAAAGTTTAAATGAAAAAGAAAAAGAATTCATTGAGCAAAGAAATTTAGCTAATCAAGAAATTACTTTTGCTAAAAATAAGATACAGAAACAGAAAACGGATTTATTAAAACAAAAAGATAGTTTAGTTAATCAGCAAGATGATCTTTTAAACCAAATAAAAGCATTAAAAGAAAATGAAGAAAAACTGATAAGTGCTAAATTTGATATTGATAAATTATTAGATTTAGAGCAAAAAATAAATTTAATTGAACAAGAAAAGGAAATTTGGGGAAAAGAAAGTGATACATGTATTTTGCAAGATATATTGCATATTCATGTTGAAAAATATGGTATTGATCCGTCTTTACAAGTTCGGCATTTAAAACAATACTTAAATTCTTTGCAAGCAACGTACCAAACTTATATATTAATGTTAAATAAATTTACAGGTATAAGTGCTCAAGATAAATTAAATGATTGGCAAAAAAAGAAAGAATTTTTAGCTAAAATATTAAATAATACTAAAGTAGGATTAGCTGAAATAAAACAAGGCATAGAAAAAATTCATCAAGGGCTTATACAATTAGATAATGCTTTGACTACTGTTAGGGAGAATGAACAATTAACCAATCAAAAATTAGCTAAAGTAGATCAAAAATTAAGAGATGCTTATGTAGTTTTAGAGCAGAAAGAGAAAAAGATTAATTTAGCTTTAAAGAAAATTAATAATGCAAAGCAAGAACTTAGTTTACAGAAAAATAATGCAGATCAGAAATTCAAAGATGCTTTTTTACAATTAAAGGAAGCTAAAAATAAGTTAGCTGATAAATTAATAACAATTAAAAAACTTAAAAAAGGTGAATGGATTTATCTTGATCGGACAAATCATTATGCTTCTGTAACTTTTAAAAATACAGTTAAGCAAATGAAAGCCATTGCACGTATTTTTCCTGTTTTCTTTATTCTTGTTGCTACTTTAGTTTGTTTGACCACAATGACTCGTTTAGTTGAAGAAGATCGCAGTGAATTAGGTACTTTAAGAGCTTTGGGTTATAAACGTAGCCATTTATTATTTAAATATTCTTCTTATTCTATAAGTGCAACATGGCTTGGCTTAATAATAGGTAGTATTTTAGGAATGGCAGTATTTCCAGCGGTTATTTATCATTCGTGGCGAATGATGTTTATTTTACCACCATTACGTTTAGATATTCCTTATATTTTTATTATGGAAACAAGTTTAGCTTTCTTATTGATTATGTTTTTAGCAACTTGGTTTGCCATTCATGTTGATACAAAAGAAGTACCAGCGATGTTAATGCGACCTAAGGCACCTAAAGCAGTGAAAACAATTTTATTAGAAAAATTTAAGCTGATTTGGAATCATTTAAGTTTTTTACATAAAGTTACTTTACGTAATCTAGTTCGTTATAAGAAACGCTTTATGATGACACTTATAGGAATTGCCGGTTGCTCAGCTTTAATGTTGACTGGCTTTGGTATTCGTGATTCAATTGGTTCATTGATCAATTTACAATATCATAAAATTATACAATTTGATGGTAAAATAGAAGCTAAAGATAAATTAAAAGATTTACAAGATAGTTTAGCTAATACAAAATATTTTAGCAGTATGATTGAAGTTCTATCATATCCAACCAAGGTTAAAGCAAATGATCATGAAAAAATTGTGGAAGCTTATATTGCCAGTGATCAAAGTTTAAGAAAATTATTTAAGCTAACAGATATGGCGAATAAAAAGATATCTTTTGGTGATCAAGGATTAATTGTTTCACGAGGAATTGCTAAAGGGTTAAAACTTAAAGAAGGTGATATGATTCAGGTTGAAAGTAAAAAAGGTCAGGTGATAGCTTTAGCTATCAAGCATATTGTTAATTATTATACATTTAATGGTATTTGGTTAAATGATCAAGCATATCAAAATTATTTTAAGGAGGATATAACAAATAATTATCTTTTTGTAAAAGCTAAAAAGAATGTGAATATTACACAAGCAGAAAAAGTAGCTATTGATAATCCAAATGTTGATCGCATTGATTTTTCACGATCGTTGGTAAATAATTTTAATCAAATGAAAAATGGTTTAAATGCAATTGTTTGGGTGTTAATTTTTTCGTCAATGGTTTTAGCATTTGTTGTTTTACATAATTTAATTAGTTTAAATATTGCTGAAAGAGTAAGAGAAATTGCTACTTTAAAAGTACTTGGTTTTAGAAAGAGTGAAATTTCTCGTTATATTTTACAAGAAAATATTTTGCTAACTATTATTGCTGCTTTACTTGGCTTACCTTTAGGTGTTATATTAAATGCTTATATTATGCAAACAATACAGGTTGAAAATATTATTTTTCCAATTATGATTCATCCTTTAAGTTATCTTTATGCTTTCTTATTAACTTTTATGTTTAGTTCATTAGTAGCTATCTTTATGCGAAAGTATATTTATCGTGTAAAGATGGTTGAGAGTTTAAAGAGTTTAGAGTAAAAAGTATGTCAATAACATACTTTTTTTTAGCTTATAGAAAAATTAGCTAAGTTTTGTGTTAATATTAGAATAATTGAAAAGTGAGAAATAAAATGGAAAAATTTAAGAAGAGTTGGTCTTTTTTTGGTAAGATGATTACCGTTGAAAATGGTGAATTAGCTAAGCAAGCAGGTGGTGCAGTTTTGGTGCGCTATGATGATACAACAGTTTTATCTACAGCAACTGCTAGTACAGAAGCAAAAGATACGGATTTTTTTCCTTTAACAGTGTTATATCAGGAAAAAATGTACGCTGCGGGTAAAATTCCTGGTGGTTTTTTACGTCGTGAAGGTCGTCCAAGTGAGCATGCTACTTTAACAGCACGCTTAATTGATCGACCTATTCGTCCTCTTTTTGCTGAAGGTTTTCGTAATGAAGTACAGGTTGTTAATACTGTTTTGTCACTTGATCCTGATGCCAGTAGTGAAATGGCTTCTTTGTTTGGCTCGTCATTAGCTTTATGTATTTCAAATATACCTTTTAATGGTCCAGTAGCTGGTGTACAGGTAGCATTAGTAGATGGTAAATTTTTGATTAATCCTAATGTCGAAGATGCTGCCAAAGCAGATTTACATTTGACTGTAGCTGGAACTAAACAAGCGATTAATATGGTTGAAGCTGGAGCTAAGGAAGTTTCGGAAGAAGTGATGTTAGAAGCTTTACAATTTGGTCATGAAGCAATTAAAGAATTATGTCATATCCAAGAAGAAATTATTGCTAGTTGTGCTAAAGAAAAGATGGCTATTACTTTATATGAAATTGATCCAAAGATTAAATCATATATTGATGAACATGCAGCTATGCGTATTAAACAAGCAGTTTCGATTAAAGCTAAATTAGAACGTTATGCGACAATTGATGCTTTAATTGAAGAAATGGTTGATGCCGTTGCTAAATGGGAATTTAGTGATGAAAAAGAAAAAGAAAAAGCCATGAAGCAAGCTCATGAATATGGTGTGGAAATAGAAGCAATGGAAGTAAGACGCTTAATATCAGAAGATAAAGTTCGTCCTGATGGGCGTGCTTTAGATGAATTAAGACCATTGGATAGTCAAGTTGATTTATTGCCTAGAGTACATGGATCAGCTTTGTTTACACGTGGTGAAACACAAGTTTTATCAATTACAACACTTGGTTCTTTAAGTGATGCTCAAGTAATGGATGATTTAGGTGTTGAAACTGAGAAGCGTTTTATGCATCAATATAATTTTCCACCATTTTCCGTTGGCGAAGTTGGTCGTATGGGTTCACCTGGACGTCGTGAAATTGGTCATGGAGCATTAGGTGAACGAGCTTTATCACAAGTATTACCATCACCAGAGGAGTTTCCATATGCTATTCGTACATCAGCCGAAGTATTAGAATCAAATGGTTCATCATCACAAGCTTCGATTTGTGCTGGTACGATGTCTTTAATGGCTGCTGGTGTACCAATTAAGGCCATGGTTGCTGGTGTAGCAATGGGTTTAATTACTGTTGGTGATACTTATTCTATCTTGACAGATATTCAAGGTATGGAAGACCATTATGGTGATATGGACTTTAAGGTAGCAGGTACGCGTGTAGGTATTACTGCTTTACAAATGGATATTAAAGTAACTGGTATTTCACAAGAAATATTGAAAGAAGCATTGGCTCAAGCACATAAAGGGCGTATGCAAATTTTAGATAATATGGAAGCATGTATTAGTAAGCCACGTAAAGAAGTATCTAAATGGGCACCAAAGATGGATCAAATGTTCATTCCAGTTGATAAGATTCGGGTTGTTATTGGTAAAGGTGGCGAAATGATTGATAAAATCATTGCCGAGTGTAATGATGTTAAGATTGATATTAATGATGATGGAAAGTGTATTATTTATCATACAGATAGAGAAATGATTGATAAAGCTAAAGAAATGATTTCTTTGCTTATTAAAGAAGCTAAAGTTGGGGATGTTTATTTAGCTAAAGTAGTTGAAGTAAGAGATAGTTTTGCTTTTGTTAATTTATTTGCTAATGTGGATGCTTTACTACATGTTTCTCAATTAGCTTGGGAAAGAATTGAAAAAATTAAAGATAAGCTACATGTTGGTGATGAAATTCGGGTTAAAGTTGTTGCTATAGATGACAATGGTAAAATTAAAGTTTCAGCAAAAGAATTATTAGCTAAACCAGAAGGCTATGTTGAAGATGAACATAAGCCAGTTAAACGTAGTCACAAAGAAGGTGAAACACGTATTTTTAGAAAGAAAAAAGAAGAGAAGGATTAAGCCTTCTTTCTTTTTAAACAGGAGTAATTATGGCACGCATGAGAAGTAAAAAATGGTCTTTACCATGGATTAATAATCATCCAGAATTAGTTTTACAAAATCCAGTAAGGTATAAAGCTAGTTGGAAAAAGCAGTTGCATGGTCAACAATTACATTTGGAAATTGGTAGTGGTAAAGGAGCATATTTGAATAAGATGGCTGAACTTTATCCCTCTGATGCTTGGATTGGCTTAGAAAGAGAATTACCGGCTATTGCAATGGCAGCACGTTACAGTTATGAAGAAAATCCGTTATCTTTTAATAATAAAGTATTTATTCTAGGTGATGCTAAACAATTAGAAGATTGGTTTGATAAAGGTGAAGTTAATTATATTCACTTAAATTTTTCTGATCCATGGCCTAAAAAATATACTCATAAGCGACGTTTAAGTTCTGATTTATTTTTATCGATTTATATGCATATTTTGGCTGATGATGGTCAGATTATTATGAAAACAGATAATCGTAGTTTATTTGAAGATAGTTTAGTTTACTTTAGTCAAGCTGGTTTTGAGTTACAATTGGTTCAACTTGATTATCGTAAAGATGAACATTTAGATGATGCTATTACCGAATATGAACAGAAATTTATGGATTTAAACCAACCTATTTATCGTTGTATTGTTAAAAAGTGAGGATATATGTATCGAAAATTTATATGTTTATGTCTATTTCTATTTTTTAGTACAGCATGTTCATCACAAAAAGATTTTTTAAGTGAACTAACAAAGCAATTAGAAATAGCTGAGCAAAGAGCTATTTTTAAACCTAATTATTATAAAAAACATTATCGATATTATATATCAGCATCAATTGGTCGTTTTAATTCTGACTATTATAGTAATGAGTTAGCTAAGGATGGTACTCATTTTATAATTACTTTAAATGTAAAAAAATACTTATTTAAAAATGCAGAAGCTTATATTTCCTTTCCTAAAATGGAGAGAAAGTATCTAAATCGTCATAAACAGATTGAAAAATATTATCTTGATTATGAAAAATTAAAAAATGGTTATTATTTATTACGTTTTGAAAGTCCTGAAATTTTAGCTTGTAGTTTATGCCATCAAAGTGAAATACCGTCATTAGCTAAAACGATGTTAGAAATATCACGTTCAGTAGAATATAATGATCTTTCATTAAAAAAAGAATTTAAAGAAGATGAAGCTAAAAAATTTAATTCTTCAGCTTTAAAATTATTTGATGCTCGTATATCAGAAAATGGTCGTATTCAAGATTTATTTGAAAATATAAAAAAATAATATAGACCATAAAATATATGGTGGTATAGTATATTAGTTAGTGATAACTAACAGCATATTTAATTATTGATTCGAGGTGATGCATGAAAAATTATATTTGGCTTAATCCGGTTGTTGAAAAAGCCTATGGCCTTGAAAGATTAACTAATTGTTTAAAGCTTATAGATTATATAGTTGTTTTACCACAAAAAAATCATCCGCAAATAATTTTAAAGCAATATCAATATTTATTATCTAAAATAAAACATTTTCCTGTTTTAGATCAAAGATGTCCTTTAATTTATAACTATTTTAAAAAAAGAAATTATCCTTTTACTTATCATTATATTGATCCGATTTTGATTCATACAGCTAAAGAATTAGCTAATCGTGAAGATCTTAAGGATGGTTATAAATGGATCATTACGCCATGTACAAGTTTAAAAGATATGGGTAATGATTTATCATTAGATAATACTATATTTATGACTTGGGATAGTTTTAAAGCATATCATCATTTAAATATTTGGGGGCATGATTTACAAAATAGTCCTATTCCATTTGGCTTTTTTAATAGTATTGAAAAAAATATAGTACATGTTTCAGACGAGAATATAGATCAAGTAGATCTGAAAAATGTCAGATTGATTGAAGGTTTATATTGTCATGGTGGCTGTCATAATGGAGATGGTGTAAAATGTTTAAAAGTAAAAAAATAAAAACAATTATTTCTATTTGTTTTGTACTTGGACTATATTCTTTTATCAGTCATCTTAATATTTATAGTACTTATCTTTTACCAAGTTTAAAAATGATTGGATATAGTTTTATTAATTTGTTAAGAGATGGTACTTTACTACATAATATTTTAGCTAGTTTAAGAAGGGTTTTTTTAGGCTATTTTATAGCTTTTATATTAGCTATGATAATAGCTATTGCTTTATGGTATTATGCAAAAATAAATGATTATATTGACTGGTTTTTACAGTTTTTACGTAATGTACCACCTCTTAGCTTGATTCCATTACTTATTTTATGGGTTGGTATTGATGAAGGATCAAAATTAATCATTATTATTCTTGCTTCTTTTTTTCCGATGTTTTTAAATATTGATAAAGGTTTCAAAAGTGTTGATCAAAAATTAGTTGAAGTTGGTAAATCGTTTGATTTTAAAAAAGCACAAATATTTAGACAAATTATTTTTAAAGCTGCTATACCAGATATTTTAGTTGGTATGCGTATAGGTCTTGGTTATAGTTATCGAGCTATAATTGGTGCAGAAATGATTGCTTCAAGTGATGGTCTTGGTTATATGATTAATTTCTATCGTTCTTTATCACAAACAGATGTAGTAATGGTTGGCATTATTACTATCGGTATCTTGGGATATGCTTGTGATTTTATATTTAAATTGATTATAAATAAGCTTTTTAAGGAAACTAAAGGTTATGGTTGGAATTGAAATTAGTCATTTAAAAGTATCGTTTACATTAGAACAAAAAAAGCTTGATGTGCTTAATGATATTAATTTATTTATTCCACAAAATAAAATTACAGTTATTTTAGGAAAATCGGGTTGTGGTAAGACGACATTTTTGCGGGTTATTAAAGGTCTTGAAAAAAATTATCAAGGAAAGATTAATTATCATCATTTAAAAATGGCTTATGTTTTTCAAGAGCCACGTTTAATGCCTTGGTTAACAGTTTATCAGAATATTATTTTTGGTTTAAGTAAAAAAGATATTTATGATATTCAACCATTGATTAAATTAGTTGGGCTTGAAGGCTTTGCCAAAGCCTATCCCCATCAGTTATCAGGAGGTATGCAAAGTCGTGTAGCAATTGCCCGTGCTTTAGCTTATAAAGCTGATTTTATATTAATGGATGAGCCTTTTTCAGCACTGGATTATTTTACCAGATTAAATATGCAAAAAGAATTGTTACATATATATGAGCATCATCACTTAGGCATATTATTTGTTACCCATAGTATTGATGAAGCATTAATGCTTGGTCATAATTTATTAATTATGGGTAAAGGCAAAATTATTGCTGAATATAAGATAGATGATGTTAAACGAGATTTATTAGCAGATAAGTATATTTTGTTGAAAAAACAAATTATTAATAATTTAGGAGGTAAAAATGAATAAAATTATTAAGTCTTTTATAACGATTTTAGGTCTTTCTTGTTTTTTGGTTGCTTGTGGTCAAAGTAAAGTATCATCAAATGAGCCAAAAGAAAAACCATTAGATAAGTTAAATATTACATACGTTACGGCACCGTTAAATGTGCCTTCAATTATTGAAAAGGAGCAAAAAATATTTGCTAATGATTTACATACGGAAATTGCCTATTCTGAAATAACAAGTGGAGCAGAACAAAGTCAAGCCTTGGCTGCTGGCAAGGTTCATATTTTACATGCTATTGGAGGTTCTTCTGTAATAGCAGCTTATGCAAATGGGGCAGATATTAAAATTTTAAATATGTATAGTCGAGCACCAGAAGCCTTTGCTTTATTTGCTAAAGATAAGAGTTTAAATAGTGCTCAAAGTCTAAAAGGTAAGACAATTGCTGGTCCGGCAGGTACGAATTTACATGAATTGTTAGTTTCTTATTTACAAAAATCAAATTTAACTATAAAAGATGTCAATTTTTTAAATATGAGTATTCCAGATGCCTTAGCTGCTCTTGGATCAGGTAAGATTGATGTTGCTATGTTAGGAGGTCCAGCTGCTTATAAGGCAGAAAAAAATGGCTTACATAAAGTGACGGATGGTAAAGGATTCATTGAAGCTACAATTTGTGTTGCAACAAGTAACAAATTTTATAATGAACATCGTGATGTTATTGATAAATTCATGAAAGCTCAAGAAGAAATTCGTGAGTTTATGAAAAATAAACCAGAAGAAGCAAAAGCAATAGTGAAGAAAGCATTGAAATTAGATGATGTTGCTTATGATACCATGTATAAGCAATATGATTTTAGTCTAAAAGTTAGTGATAAAGATGTACAAGGTTTACAAAATACAGCTGACTTCATGTTTAATAATGGTATGATTAAGCATAAAGTAAATGCAAAAGATTTATTTTTGCAACATTGATAAATAAAACTTATCTGCTAAATAATGACGTAAGTGATAAATAAAACTTACGTCATTATTATTTTTTACTTGTAAATTATTCATTATAAAATTAAAAGTAGATTAAATTATATATAAAAATACTAAAGTTTTAAATTCCTTTTACAAGTTGAAGATTATATCATAAAATAATATAGTACATAGGAAGGACTGAAAATTCTATGATTAAAAAAATACAAAATTTATTATTTGAAGATGATATACCAGAGGAAGAAAATGATCAGGAAGTTTTACAAGTAGAAGTTAAAAAAGAAACAGAAACAATGGTGAAAGAGTCTAAGCCATTGGTAAAAAATGAACCTGAGAAAGTTAAAGATGTAGTTGAAAAACCAGTTGAACCAGTTAAGCCATCTTTTCCAAATATAACTCTTGATGATGAAAATAAACCTAAGAAAAATACCGTCAAGATGGAAAAGAAGAAGGTTCATAAAGTTGCAGATACTAAAAATAGAGAATATCAATTTCAACCTGTTATTTCACCTATTTTTGGAGCTGCCGAAAAAGATATTAATGCTTTAAAATCAACAACTTCAAAATTAAATGAACAAGAAAAGAAAAAGAACATGGAAAATATTAATACTATTCTTTCACCTATGTGGGGTAAAGAAGAGAATAGTCCTTTTCAAGTTCCAAAAGAAAAAGAAGATATTTTAGCTGATCATAATTCTGTTGATGATGAAATTCCTGAATTTTCATTAGATGATATTCTTAATGTACATGATAAAGAATATCATAATCCAGAAAGTGAAAAAAATGATCCAGTATTTACGGCCGATAGCGATTCTTTTCCACAACTTAATTTATTTGATGATGAGATGGAAGAAGTTGAAGATAATACAACTGTAATTAAGAAACAGAATAAGTAATATATTGTTTGTAATTATTTGAATTTACAAGATTAAGTTAAAAAAGCTGATAACAGCTTTTTTATTTGGCAAGATGAAGATCATGATTTTTTTAAGCAACTGTTGATATGGTTGCTTTTTATTTTAAAAATGAGTATATGACATAAAATTTAAAATTATTTAGGATGATTATTTTACTTACATGTGTCCTTAATAATGGAGACAACAATAAACTGGGAAAGCGTTAACATAATAATTATAATGATGTCGAGGAGTTGAAAATAGTGAATAGTTTAACAGAACGTGAGTTAAAAATTTTGTCATATTTGATTGAGGCAGATGGTTTTATCAATGGTGATGATTTATCGAGTCGACTCGGGATTTCTAAAAAAACAATTCAACGAGAAATTGGAAATTTACATGAAATTCTTAAATATGAAAATTGCGCAATAGAGTCTGTACCTAGTAAGGGATATAGGTTAGATAAAGATCATAAATCAAAATTAATTGACTTATTATATACAATCAATGACAAAGATATAGTTATTCCAACTACTCAAAAGTCTCGTCAAGAATGGCTTATTCATAAATTTATTTCTTTAAGTTTTAATGATGAACCGATTACTTTACAAAAACTATGTGATGAATTATACATCAGTATGACTTCGTTAAAATGTGATTTAAGACGTTTAAAAAGTATTTTTGAGAAATATGATTTGGAATTAGTTAAAAGAGAGAATAAGGGCTTAATTTTAAAAGGAGAAGAAAATAAGATACGTAAATTAATTATTGCAAATTGGCGTTTAGAACACAAAAATTATGCTGTAACTGACTTAATTGATTTTTCTGTCAAAGAAGAATATATATTGCAGATGATTATTCTTGAGGCAATTGAACAATATGGCATTTTTATTACCGATCTTGGTTTTACAAATTTATTGCTTCATATTGAAATAGCAGTTAGTCGTTTACGTAAAAACAAAGTCATTAAATCAATTGTCAAATTAGATAAAGATAATTTTGTTTCAAAGGAATATGCTTGTGCAAGTTATTTATGTCTTAAAATTAGTCAAGAATTGAAATGTGAAATGCCAGCATTTGAAATTCAAAATGTGTATCAGCATTTAATTGCTCAGAAAAGAATTTTGAATAAGAATATGCAAATTATTATTGATGAAGAAACGGCAACAATTGTTGATCATACAATTGCGATAATTAAGAATATATATCAGATTGATTTTACAAATGATACAACATTGCGATTTGGTCTTGTAGCTCATTTAGATAGTGCATTAAATCGTTTGAAATTAAAAATGCAAATTCAAAATGATCTTTTGGCGGAAATTAAAACTAATTATCCATTTGCCTTTGAATTGGCAAGTATCTTAGGAAAAGATATTAAGGATACATGTGATATTTTAGTTAATGAAGAAGAAATTGGTTTTTTAGCAATTCATTTCTGTGGAGCAATTGAAAGATTAAATCAAGCAAAAGAAGCTAGAATAAAGGCATTAATTGTTTGTTCAACCGGAATAGGTACATCATTACTATTAAAATCAAAAATAAATGCTAAGTTTAAGGATACAATTGAGATAGTTGATGTTTGTGCTATGTATCAAATTAGGACATATGCAAAAGATGATTATGATTTAATTATTAGTACTATTCCATTACATGGTGAAAAGAAAGATTCAATTACTGTAACTCCTTTATTGAATGAATATGATATTAGTCGTATAAATAGATATCTGAAATATGGTAATGATCAATTTATTTTAATTAAGAATTTATTTAAATCTGAATTGTTTTTTCGAGACATTTGTTTCAATACACGAGAAGAAATTATTGAGTTTATGTCTGATCAATTATGGCAAAAAGGTTATATTGATCAAAATTGTAAAGGGTCATACAAAAAAAGAGAAAACATGGCAACTACAGAAATAGGTAATTTAGTCAGTGTACCTCATATAATTGATCACAAAGTTTATAAAAGTACTATTTGTGTATGTATCTTAGATAAGCCTATTAAATGGGAATATGGACTGGTGCAAATTATTTTAATGATAGCTGCTAAAAAAGAAGATATTCATAAAGAAAATGAGTTTTTTTTACATGTATATCAAAAGTTTGATTCATTATATAAAGCAAAAAAAATAATTTCGATAAAAAATATTGAATATATAAGACAGCAATTTACAGAGGAAGAATTTATATGAAGAAAATATTAGTAGCATGTGGCTCAGGTGTGTGTACAAGTACTGTAGCTTTACAAAAATTGAAAGCAGCAATGGAGAAAAGAGGATTATCTAGTCAAGTGACTTATGGTCAATGTGCAGTTGCTGATTTAGCAATGAATGCTAAAAATTATGATTTAGTAGTTACAACTTCAAAAGTTATGGCTGATTATGGTGTACCTGTAGTGTTTGGATTAAATTTCATTACCGGAATTGGTGTTGAGCCACTTGTAGATGACATTGTAAAAAGATTAGGTTTATAACATGCTAAATGAAGAATTAATTTATTTAGATATGCCTTTTTCGACTAAAAAAGAATTATTTACCGAAATGAATAAAAAATTTCTGGAATTAGGATATGTAAATGAAGACTATCTGATGGCATTAGAAAAAAGAGAAAAAGAATTTCCGACGGGAATTAAAACAAAGGTTATCGGTTTAGCAATTCCACATATTGATAGTAAATATATTAAAAAAGCAGGGATTGCGGTTGTTCGTTTAAAAAAATCTATTCTTTTTCAAGAAATGTGTACAAATAGTGATGTAGATGTACAGTTGGTATTTATGTTACTTGTAAAAGATAAAGCAAAACAAGTAACGACATTAAGTGCTTTGATGAGTTGTTTTGCTAATGAATCAGCATTAAAACAATTAATGACAGCATCCAAAGCAGAAATTATAAAAAAATTGGAAAAAATCTTAGAGGAGAGTAAATAATGGAAATAATTAACGGCATTAAAAATGCAATTATGTTAATAATTAATTTAGGACCGACAGTCATGATGCCTATTATCATGACAATAATCGGTATATGTTTAGGTGTAAAATTTGCCCGTTCTTTAAAAGGTGGTTTATTAGTTGGTATTGGATTTATTGGCTTGAATGCAACAGTTTCTATTTTAACAGCTGCTGTCCAACCAGCTGTAAATAATATGGTCAAATTATTTGGCTTACATTTAACAGTTATTGATGTTGGTTGGCCTTCAGCAAGTGCAATTGCATTTGGAACAGCTGTTGATTTTAAATGGTTTATATATTATTAAATTTGTAACTGCATCTATTGATGATGATAATTATTATCGATATAATAGACTTGAAATATATTTAAGGAGTTTTTATGAAAAACAAATTTTTTCTAATAGCTATTTTAGCTATGTGTATAGTTTTTAGCGCTTGTTCTTCTAATTCAAATGCACCATCAAATGATGCAAAAATTGAAGCTAAAGCTGATAAAATAGTTTTAGATCATGCTTTCGGTCAAACTGTATTAGATAAAAAACCTGAAAGAGTCGCAACTATTGCTTGGGGAAATCATGATGTAGCATTAGCTTTGGGAATAGTTCCTGTTGGATTTTCAAAAGCAAATTACGGCGTAAGTGCTGATAAAGGAGTTTTACCATGGACAGAAGAAAAAATCAAAGAACTAAATGGTAAAGCCAACTTATTTGACGATCTAGATGGGCTTAACTTTGAAGCAATATCAAATTCTAAACCAGATGTTATATTAGCAGCTTATTCTGGCATAACTAAAAAAGATTATGACACTCTATCAAAAATTGCTCCTGTAGCAGCATACAAATCTAAACCTTGGCAAACTTTATGGAGAGATATGGTTAAAATTGATTCAAAAGCCTTAGGTATGGAAAAAGAAGGTGATGAGTTAATCAAAAACACTGAAGCTCGTATATCCAAAGAATTAGAAAAACATCCAGAAATCAAGGGAAAAAAAGTATTATTTACTATGATTAATGCTGCAGATACATCAAAATTCTGGATTTATACCAGCAAAGATCCAAGAGCAAATTATTTAACAGATTTAGGTCTAGTTTTTCCTGAATCATTAAAAGAATTTGAGAGTGAGGATAGTTTTGCAAAGGAAATTTCTGCAGAAGAAGCAAATAAGATAAATGATGCTGATGTAATCATAACTTATGGTGATGATAAAACTCTTGAAGCTTTACAAAAAGATCCTCTTTTAGGCAAAATAAATGCAATTAAAAATGGAGCCGTTGCTGTAATTCCAAATAATACACCATTAGCAGCCTCATGCACGCCAACACCACTTTCAATAAACTATACTATTGAAGAATACCTAAATCTTTTAGGAAATGTGTGCAAAAATGCAAAATAAAAAACAAAAAGACCTAGGCATAATTTTTGTAATCTGCCTAGGTCTTCTTATTACAATATTTTTGTCATTAAAGCTTGGAACAAAAGAAATTAATATCAGAGATTTTTTAGCAGCTTTTGGAATGGGCAATACAAATGATGATTTTATTAAATCAATTATATATAAAAGAATACCTAGAACTATTTTTGCAATTTTAGCAGGTTCTAGTCTTGCCGTAAGCGGTGTATTGATGCAATCAGTTACTAGAAACCCAATAGCTGATCCAGGTATACTCGGTATAAACACAGGAGCAAGTCTTAGTGTAGTAATTGGTCTTTCTTTTTTTGGGATTTCATCAAGCATAAGCCATATAAGTTTTGCAATCATTGGTGGCTTAGTAAGTGCAATTTTTGTATACGCAATAGCTGTAACTGGCAAAGCAGGCCTTACTCCTGTAAAACTAGCCTTATCAGGAACTTGTGTTAGTATGGCTTTAAACAGTTTTGTAAGTTTTTTAATTTTACCGAATAACAACATCTTAGACAAATTTAGATTTTGGCAAATAGGTAGCCTTGGAGCAGCTACATTATCTTCTATATCTACATTACTACCTTTTATAATTTTAGGTCACTTGATAGCTATATTTATTTCATCAGATTTAAACGCTTTAGCTATGGGTGATGAAATGGCTGTTGGTCTTGGTGTTAATGTTAATAGGATAAGATCACTTGCAATAATTGCAAGTGTGCTTTTATGCTCAAGTATTACTGCAATTGGTGGACCTATTGGCTTCGTAGGTCTTATAGTTCCTCACTTTTGTGGCTTATTTATAAGCAAAGATATACGCACAATGACCATTTCTTCATCTTTTATAGGTGCAGAGCTATTGCTTATATGCGATATAATCGGTCGTATTTTAGGTAAACCAGGTGAAATTGAAGTAGGAATAATTACTGCAATAATCGGGGGTCCAGTACTTATTTATGTAACTATGAAAAAGAGGGGGTTAATAACTAGTGCAAAATTTAATTATAGGTATTCAAAAAAGAAAAAATAGAATAACACTATTTTCCTCACTATTTTTATTAATAATAATCAGTCTATCATTTTTCATTTTACTTATTGGAGATGAAAGTTATTCTTTTTCAACTTTGATTAAAGTCTTAAATAGTGAAACTGTTCCTGGAGCTAGTTTTTCGATTATGGAAATTAGATTACCAAAATTATTAGCAGGAATTATAGCTGGCTGGTCTTTTGGATTGGCAGGATTTATCTTTCAAACTATGTTAAGAAATCCTCTTGCAAGTCCTGATATAATCGGTGTCACCAGTTCTTCATCTATTGCAGCGGTCTTTTGCATATTAGTATTAAAAATAAATAGTTTAACTACTGGAATTATTTCAATAGCTTTTGGCTTAGCAACATCTTTAATATTGTTTTTACTAGCTAAAAAAGATGGTTTTTCAGCATCTAGACTGATAATATTAGGCATTGGTTTTCAAGCTGTCACAAGAGCAGGTACCTCATTTTTATTGTTGAAAGCCGCAAGATATGAGTTACAAGAAGTTATGAGATGGCTCAGTGGCTCTTTATCTTTTACAAAGATAAATGACATACCTCTTGTGCTAATAGTAAGTATTATTGCTACTATATTAGTTTTATTTTTTAATAAAAGACTAGAAATTATTGAACTTGGTGAAGACATAGCAATCGGACTTGGAGCAAAGCCCGAGCTATCGAGGTTTGTTTTAATTTTTTGTGCTGTATCTTTAACTGCTTTTTCTACTGCAATTACAGGACCAATAGCTTGTATATCTTTTTTAGCTGGTCCCATAGCCTTAAATATTGGCAAGAAAAGAAGCCCAATATTAGCTGGATTGGTTGGAGTTTTATTAGTTTTGTTATCAGACATATTCTCACAAAATATTTTACCAGCTAGATATCCAGTAGGTGTTATAACTGGCTTGTTAGGTACACCATACTTAATATACTTACTAATAAAAATGAACAGGAGGAATATATAATGAAAAGTCTATGGTCAAATAATCTTACCTGCGGTTATGATGAAAAAATAATCTTGGAAAATATAAATATAAATATACCTGAAGAAAAAATATCAGTTATTATTGGGTCAAATGGTTGTGGGAAATCAACACTCATTAAAACCTTGTCTCGACTTATAAAGCCATTAGAGGGAGAAGTATTGCTTGATAATAAATCGATTAATTCTTATAAAGAAAAAGATTTAGCAAAACACATAGCTATATTACCTCAATCTCCAATAATCCCTGAATCAATAACAGTAGCTGATCTTGTAAGCCGTGGTCGTTTCCCCTACAGAAAGCCTTTTAAGAGTCTTGGAAAAGATGACCTTGAAATAATAAACAGATCAATGGTTATGGCCAATGTTGAAGATCTAGCAAATAACCTAGTTGAAGAACTTTCTGGGGGTCAAAGGCAAAGAGTATGGATAGCTCTAGCCCTAGCCCAAGATACAAGTATCCTACTTTTAGATGAGCCAACTACTTACTTGGATATCTCATATCAAATAGAACTATTAGACCTCTTGACTGATCTAAACCAAAAATATAAGACAACCATTTGTATGATTTTGCACGATATAAATCTAACAGCAAGATATGCTGATTACCTATTTGCAATTAAAGAAGGTAAACTTGTTGCAGAGGGAAAGCCTGAAGATATACTAAATGATAAACTAGTTAAAGATATCTTTAATCTTGAAGCAAAAATTATACGTGACCCTATTTCCAATTCGCCTCTAATTATTCCTATTGGCAAGCACCATGTTAGCTCTTAATAATTGAATATTGGAATTCATTTAAAAGTCTCAAATTTTGAACTGATCCTCAAAAGTTAGGCCAAAAAACTAACTAAAGGAGGTCAGTTTTTAATGGTAAATACAACACAGAATTTAAGATGAAATTAGTAAAAGAATATCATGAAGGAAAAATAGGATACAGAGAATAACAGCAATATTAAAAAGATCAGGACTGATAATAAACAAAAAAAAGAACATATTCCCTTCAAAGAAAGAATATGTGTTCAAACTTTGTATAATTATATTGATAGTAATGTATTTACAAGAATTACTAACCAATCTTTACCAATCAAAGACAATAGAAAAAGAAAACACAAGAAAGTTATTGTTAGAGTAAATAAACGCCTTGCTGGTACAAGTATTGAAAAACGACCAGAATATATTTTAAGTCGTGATGAGTTTGGACATTGGGAAATGGATACTGTAAAAGGTAAAAGAACATCACATAGCAGTATGCTAGTTCTTACGGAAAGAAAGACAAGAAAAGAGATAATTATAAAATTAGAACATCATTATGCAGAAGCAGTAGTAGAAGCATTAAATGAACTTGAAAAGAAATTACAAAATAACTTTTCTCAATTATTTAAAACAATCACATGTGATAATGGTACAGAGTTTAGTTATAGCAACTTGATAGAAAACTCTTGCATAAATGAAGGAAAGAAAAGAACAACGCTATATTATTGCCATCCGTACACAAGTTGTGAAAGAGGGAGTAATGAAAACAACAATAAATTAATCAGAAGATTTATTGCTAAAGGTGTAGAATTTGATACATATTCAAAAAGTAAATTTAGGAAGATTGAAGAATGGATAAATAACTATCCAAGAAAGATCTTTGATTTTCAAACGGCAGAGGAGATGTTTAGAAAAGAAGTATCAACAATTCCCTAGTTTGGAAAATGTTATGTTATGAATAAAATTAAATTTAGTTTAGTTGCTTTTTTAATCATTCTATGAAATGATTTTTTTGTTGTAGATAAAAAATTAGTAGAAAGTAAAAAAGTAAAGTAGAAATTCATAAAAATGAAAAACTTTTCATAAAAAATAAATGATTTTATAAAAAAATAAAAAAAGTATCTAATATCTCTTGTAATCAACGGAATCATTAATTTTTGTAAAAGTAATGTTTTTCTATTACAATTAATTGAAAGAGTTTACAATCGCTTATATAATGAAAACATAGAGGAGATAATATGAATGATTTATTAAATGAATTATCTGTACTTGCAAAACATTTATTACCTATTTTGATGGTTGTGGTATTAATTATGTTATGTATTTTTTTAAAAAGGTTAATTACTTTTTTATCGCATTTAACAAAGACGATAAATCATTGGGAATTTACAACAAAATTAGTTGATCAAAGTTTAGAAAAATTACAATCTCCTTTGGATACAAGTGTTAAATATGCTAAAAGTTTTGATCATTTACATGATGAAGTAACAAATGTATTAGCTAAAGTAAGTCAATCAATTATGAATGGTTTTAATTCTTTTAAGAAGGGTTCATCAAAAAAGGAGGACAATGATCATGGTCAAGAAAAAACAAATACATGATGATTCTTTTGATAATATTGAAAAAACAGTTGAAGATTTAAAACAAAAGTTGCGACAACTTGAAGAAAAAAAAGAAGATAATATTGATCTGCAAAAAGATAATGTTGATGAGCAGATATTAGTATATATTAAAAATCATGTTCAACCATATCAACATAAGAAATTAAATAATGATTGGCGAAACAAATCATTAAAGGATAAGATCTTGCTTATTTTAAATAGTGAAGAAGTGCAAGATAAATGGCATTTTGTTAAAAATGTAACCCAGTCAATTTGTTTACATGTGTATAAAAAATGGAATGAGAAAAAATAGGTGGAAAAATGAAAAGAGTAACAATTTATGATGTTGCCAAAGAAGCAAATGTTTCATTAGCAACTGTATCTAGAGTTATTAATGGTTCTAATGTTGTTAAAGCTCCAACACGTGAGCGCGTTGAGGAAGCAGTAGAAAAACTTGGCTATAAGCCAAATGCTATTGCTCAAGGTTTAGCGTTACAAAAAACAACAACGATTGGTTTAGTTGTTCCAGAAGCATCTTTCACTTATACTGGTCAGATTATAAATGGTTTAATTGATGTAGCAAAAATTTATAATTACAATATCATGTTACATACAATTACAGATGGGATAACTGATTTGAATTCGGTTATTGAAGATATCATTAAGTCACATGTAGATGGTGTAATTATTTTTAATGATAAATTAAGAGCAAATGATATGGAAGCTTTAAACCGTTATCATATACCCGTTGTTGTTATTGGTAATAAGATATTAGCTAAAGATGTTTGTTCTGTATATGTTAATATTGAGAAAGCTATTTTTGAGCTGGTCATGAAGTATTTAGAAGAAGGTAAAGATAAAATTTTTATTCTTGAAGATCGTAAAAATCCCCAACAATATCAACATATTATTGCGGGTGCAAAACGAGCATATGCGACTAAAGGTAAGAAATTTAGTGGTAACTTAGAATTACCAGCAGGAACACGTACATCATATAGTTTTTTAAGAAATTGGTTAAAAGATCGTCATTATGATTTGGCAATTGGATATCGTGATTCACAAGCTATGGCGATTATTAATGCTGCTCGTGAAAATGGTATTTTAGTGCCAGAACAAATGGAAGTTGTTTGTGTATTGGATACTAAATATAATACTATTATGCGTCCACAAGTATCTTCTTTTTCTATTCCTTCTTATGATTTGGGCGCTGTTTCAATGCGGATGATGACGAAGATGTTACAAAAAGAAGAAGATGAAAATAAAGAAGGTACAATTGAACTTAGTTATTTATTTACATCACGTCAAACAACTAAAGAATAATGATAGTATATTTAATATAGTGAGCTAAGGTAGTAATTTTAAAACATCCTTAGATAAGGATGTTTTTATATTTATAGGGGGCAAACAAATGAACTTTTTAGAAGAATTAAAATGGCGCGGTTTAGTTAAAGATTTTACAGATTTAGCAGCATTACAAGAACAGTTAGATAAGCCAACAACTGTTTATTGTGGCTTTGATCCAACTGCTGATTCTTTACATGTTGGTCATTTACAACAAATCATGTTATTAAAACGATATCAGAATGCTGGCCATCATGTGCTTGCTTTAGCTGGTGGTTTTACAGGTATGATTGGTGATCCAAGGCCAACAACTGAAAGAAAATTATTACGTCATGAAGATGTACTTCATAATGTTGAATGCATTAAAAAACAATTAGCTATGTTTATTGATTTTGACGGTTCGAATAAAGCTGTTTTAGTCAATAATAATGATTGGTTAGAAAAAATGTCAACACTTGATTTTTTGCGTGATTATGGTAAACAATTCAATGTTGCTTATATGTTACAAAAAGATACAATTAAAAAAAGAATTGATAGTGGTTTATCATATTTAGAGTTTTCATATACCATTTTACAAGCTATTGATTTTTATTATTTATTTAAAAATTATAATTGTCGTGTGCAAATAGGTGGTTCTGATCAATGGGGTAATTTAACTTCCGGCATGGACTTAATTAAAAAATTAGAAGGTAGTAATACAGCTGTTTTTGGAATTACATCACCACTTATTACCAAAGCTGATGGATCGAAGTTTGGTAAAAGTGAAGGGCGTAATATTTGGCTAGATAAAAATCGTACTTCAGCTTATGAATTTTATCAGTTTTGGTTGAATACACCTGATGATTCAATAGTTGATTACTTAAAACGCCTAAGTTTAAAAAGTCCTCATGAAATTGATTTATTAGCAGAAATAGTTCGTAAGGAACCAGAAAAACGGATAGCTCAAAAAGCATTAGCTGAAGAATTAACAACATATGTACATGGTTTAGATGGTTTCAAAAGGGCATTAAAAATATCTAATACTTTATTTAGTGCTGATTTTATGAGTTTGAGTGCAAGTGAGTTAAAGGAAGGTTTAAAGGGAGCTAAGAAAGTAGCTGTTAAATCAGGTATTCTTTTATTAGATGCATTAGTTAAAGCTGAAATTGCTAAATCAAAATCCAATGCTCGACAATTAATTCAACAAGGATCAATATCCGTTAATGGTATTAAAGTTAATGCATTGGATGGAACTTTAGAAAAAGAAGATGCTATTGATCGAAATTTTATGATTATTAAAAAAGGTAAAAAGAATTATTATATTGTTGAATTTAGTGAAGACCAGTGAAAAACATTGGTCTTTTTAGGTTATAATTTTAATATATGAAAAAAATTATAGGATTATTAATTACTCTTTCTTTTATGTTATCAGCTTGTTCTAAGCCAACTGAATTAGATGCTAAAATGGCAACTTATAAAGCTCATTATGAATTAATAGATCAGCATCAAAAATTTCTTAAAGAGTCCGCTTATTTTAATGTTGAGACAGAAATGATTAAACAAAATGGTAATTATATTTACTATATTGTTGTTGATAAAGCTAAAATTGAAATGCATGATGTTGTCTTGATGGTTGTTGAAAATGATCAATTATATCAAAATAATCCTAAGATGATGCCTAGTGCAGGTATTTTTGATCGTGCTTATAGTTTGATTCCTAAGCAAATTAATAAAGATTTTGGTTATATGAAAGGAATTATTATTTCTGGTGAATCAAAACAAGCAAATATTAAAGTTGAATTATTAGTTGAATGGCGTAATTCTCGTAAAGAATTGCAAAGAGAGTTCTTATCACTGAATATTAAATAGGGAGTTAGAGAATGGATCGAAATAAGAAAAAAACAATCAGTCAGTCTTTTTTAGCCGGCTCTTTAACTTCGACAGCTGGTTTATTTATGGCTAAATTAATTGGCTTAATTTATATTATTCCTTTTAAGGAAATTATTGGCCAACAAAATATGGTTTATTTTTCAGCTTCTTATGATTATTATGTTTTATTATTGCAAATATCAGCGGCTGGTATTCCCTTTGCAATTGCAGCTTTAGTAGCTAAATATATTGCTAAAGAAGATTATAAAACAGTTATTTTAGTGCGCCATTTAGGAACAGGTATTTTAATGACTTCTGGTTTTGTGATGGCCTTTCTCTTTTTAGTGTTTTCTAAATCGTTAGCAAGTAGAGCTTTAGGAGTTACACATTTATCGACTGGGGAATTAGCGACGATGCAAAATGTTTTTGCTATTTTAGCTTTATCGCTTTTTGTTGTACCAATTCTTTCTTCTTATCGTGGTTATTATCAAGGACTTAAAGAAATGGTTGCTTTTGCTAATTCACAAGTGATTGAACAAGTTGTTCGTGTTTCTTTTATTTTAATTGTTTCCATGTTTGCTATTTATGTTTTTAAATTACATGCTAGCTTTGGTGCATATGCAGCTGTTATGGGAACTTGTTTAGGAGCTGTTTTAGCTATTTTTTATTTTTTACATTTTAATTCAGTACGGCATAAAGAAGTTGTATATTTAGCTTCTTTGCAAAAAAATAAAAAAGTATCATGTAAACATGTTGTTCATGAATTTATCTTATATGCTATTCCTTTTTTTATCACAGCTATTTTAGGTAATTCACAAATTTTAGTAAATACAAATTTATTTGTTTCAATTAATCAAAGTCTTGGTATGCCTCATGATAAAGCTACTTTAATTTATTCTATTATTCAAACAAATTGTGATAAATTAACTTCTATACCACAAGTTATTTCGGCAGGCTTTTCAGCTGGAATTATTCCTTTTGTTACATCAGCAATGGAACGTCATGATTTTAAAGAAATGCGAAAATATCTTATGAAAGCATTTGATGTAACATTATTTTTAGCTATTCCTGTAAGTTCTGTTTTATTTTTTCAATCACGTTTTGTTTATTATATTATGTATGGTGCTAAAGAATTAGCATATGGTCAAGTTGCTTTACGTCAAGCTGGTATCTTAGCTTTATCAACAACTTTAACACCATTAGTAACATCTATTTTGTTAACGTTACGTTTTCGTAAAAAAAGTATTGTTTATTTGGCAATTGGTTTCATAGTTAAGTTATTAAGTTTTTATCCTTTAACATATTGTTTTGGTTATACAGGAGCAATTATTTCAAGCTATTTTTCAAGCTTTGTTATTTTAGGACTTGGTTTTATTAAAATTCAAAATTATTCACATTTACAATGGTGGATTTTATTACGTCGTTTACTTAAAATATTATTTTTGTCCTTAATTATGAATATTCCTTATTTTATCTTAACCAAAATGGGAATAGATTTAGTTAATTTCTCAAGAATATTAAGCTTAATTATTTTTGCCTTTATTTCACTATTAGCTATGTTAATTTATTTTTATTTAGCAGATAGCATCGGTTTATTAAAAGTAACTTTAAATTATTCGATGCGTAATATATTTAGAAAGATATTTAGGAGGTTTTAATGCGCTTAGATCGTTTTTTAGCTAATGCTTGTCTTGGTAGTCGTTTAGAAGTTAAAAAAATGGTTCGCAATAAAAGAATTAGAGTTAATGATGCAATTGCTTTAACGGCTAGTACGATCATTAATCCGCAAAAAGATGATATTTATTTTGATGGGCAGAAAATAATTTATCAAGCGTTCACATATTATATGTTATATAAACCAAAGGGATATATTTCAACTACTATTGCATCTAAGATACCTTCGGTATTAGAATTAGTACCTAAAGGAAAGAATTTATTCCCTTGTGGTCGTTTAGATAAAGATACAGAAGGGTTATTGTTGATCATGAATGATGGTCAATTAGCCCATCAACTACTATCTCCTAAAAAAGGTATAGAAAAAGAATATTATGTTGAATTACAGTTACCTTTATTAAAAGAAGATATTGATAAGATAGCTGAAGGTATAATTTATCAAGGTGTTACTTATCAGAAAGCAATGGTAAAACAGATTGATGAATATCGTTGTACAATTGTTGTTCATGAAGGTAAATATCATGAAATTAAAAATATTTTCTTATCCTTAGGTAATAAAGTTGAATATTTAAAAAGGATTCGGATGAAAAATTTAGTTCTTGATCCTCAATTACAAAAAGGTGAATATCGGGAGCTTAATGAGCAAGAAATTGCTAATTTAAAGTAATTTTTTATTTAGTGGTACAGGTAATTTAAATTTACCTGTTTTTTGATATTCTTGTAGAAAATCAATTACTTGGTCAGTTAAAGCATTAGGTGTACTACTACCACTTGTAACGGCAATTCTTTCTTTATTTAAAAGATCATTTTGACATAAATCATTAACCGAGGAAATCATTTTAACAAATGAAATACCCTTTTGCTTAGCTATTTTTACTAATTGATTACTATTGTTTGAACGCATATCTCCAACAACATAAAGAGCATCAGCTTCAAGATTTAAAATAGCTTGTTGGCGTAAACGAGTAGCAGGACATATTTCAGGATTTAATTTAGCGTTTGGATATTGTTTAATACATGCTTTAATTAAATTACTTAAGTCAATAGTTGATAATGTTGTTTGGTTGGTAATAAGAATATTTTTTAATTGTTTTTGTTTGAGTACAATTAAATCATCTAATTTTGAAATAAGATGAACACGTTTAGAAATATTAACTGTACCTTCCGCTTCGGGATGATTTTTTTTACCAATATAGATAACATCACCAGGGTGATTTTTAATTAATTCATGTGTTTTTAAAACATCAGGACATGTTGCATCAACAATAGTTAATCCTTTTTGTAAAGCTTTTTGATAAACAAGAGGAGATACACCATGAGCAGTAAAAATGACAATACCATTTTTAATTTGATCTAATAATGAAAGGCGATCTAGTTTTTGATCTTCAATGGTATTAATACCATACTCATTTAAAGCATCAACAACATGCTGGTTATGAACGAGCATACCTAAAATAGTGATGGGGGTATGAGGATAATCTTGCTTTGTTTTTTGCGCAATACGAATAGCACGTACTACACCATGACAATATCCTCTTGGTTTTACTGAAATAATTTCCATGCTTGTTCCTTTCCTATTTTTTGTGTTACATTTATACTTATTATAGGTGATAATATGAAGAAATTTAAAAATTTATCTTTAAGAAAAGAAATACAGCAATGGTTAGATGATCAACATTTTATAACTATGACAGAAATACAGGAACAATCAATTCCATTTATTTTACAAGGGAAAGATATTATCGGTTTATCAAAAACTGGTTCTGGTAAAACACATGCTTTTTTAGTGCCTATTTTAGAACAAATTGATGTTTCTAAAGATGAAGTACAGGCGGTTATTACGACGCCTACACGTGAGTTAGCTTATCAGATTTATCAAATGGTAAAAAGTATAGAAAATTATTTACCTGATTTACGCTTAGCTTTAGTTGTGGGTGGTAAGGAACGTCTTCGGGATATTAAAAAATTTCAGCATCAACAAGCACATATCGTTATTGGTACACCAGGCCGATTAAAGGATCTTTTTTTAGAAGGTGGATCATTACGCTTAGATAAAGCAAAATTAGTTGTTGTTGATGAAGTTGATATGACCTTTGAATTTGGCTTTTTAGAAGATGTTGATGCGATTATATCAAGAATGAATGAGGTACAAATATTAAGCTTTTCAGCTACTTTACCGGAACAATTACAGCCTTTTATAAAGAAATATATGCATCATCCATTAACAGTTGAAATTGCTCAAAAACAAAATCATGATATTGAACATGTATTAGTTCCTTGTTATCATCGAACATATGCACAAACAATTTTAAAAATGTTACCAGGATTTAATCCATACATTTGTTTGATTTTTGCTAATTCACGTAAAGAAGCTCATGAGATAGCTGAAGAATTACGTCAAAATAATGTTAAATTAGCAGAATTACATGGTGATTTATCAGCTAGAGAAAGAAAGCAAGCAATGAAGCAAATAGCAAATGATAAATATCAATATGTTGTAGCAACTGATCTTGCTGCAAGGGGAATTGATCTAAGTGAAATAGGATATGTTATTTCTTGTGGTTTGCCAAATGATTTAGAATATTATATTCATCGTGCTGGTAGAACGGCAAGAGCAGGGCAAAAAGGAACATGTTTTTTACTTTATCATGAACAAGATGATACAGCTATTAAATCATTAATCAGAAAAGGTATCATTTTTAAACATCGACGTTATCATCGGCATCATTGGCAAGATTTACGTCCTTATGGTCAAAAAAAGAAAAAAGTTGATCAAGAAATGCAAAAACAAATTGCCCAAATGATGACAAAGAAAAAAACGAAAGTAAAACCTGGTTATAAGAAAAAAAGGGAATTAGCTATTGAAAAAATATATCGTCAAAAAAGACGTGATTTTATCCGTAGTAAAATAAGAGAAGAAAAAAAAGCTATGTATAAAGAGCGAGCTAAAGAATTAAAAAATAAATAAGGTAGTAAATAAGCTACCTTTTTAATGGCTTTTTATGGTAATATGAACAAGATGAAAAAAATAGTGAAATATTTAGGAAAAATAAGTTTCTTTTTTATTGGTTTAATAATTTTAATTTATATATTGGGTATACCATTTGGTAGCTTAGAAAAATATGGTTATCATTATCAATATGTTCAACCTAAATTAGCTACATATAAACAATTAAAGCCTTTCTCACAAGATCTGCTTTTTGTTGGTGATAGCTTAGCTTGGACGGGTTTTAAGCCACAAGGATATAAAGATGATTTTCATTTACATAATTATAATCTAGCAACTACTGGGCAAATGACATTAGATAGTTATGTCATGATTAAAGAAGCATTAAAAAAACAAAAACCTAAAATAATTGTCTTAGAAGCACATGCTTTATTTAATGCGACGAATAAATATTATCGTTTTGATATTATGAATCTTTTTCCTATTTTAAATTATCATGCCATGTATCGTTTTGATTTAAAAGCTAAAGAAGATGTTAATTTAGGCTATCATCCATCAGAAAATATTAAATCATATAATAAAAGAAAAGATTATATGAAACAAGAAAAAATACCTTTTAATCCTTTGAATCCGTATAATATTACATATTTAAATAATTTTAATTTGCAATATTTAAATAAGATTAAAGCATTGTGTGAAGCACAAAATATAAAATTATTATTAATTAGTATACCAAGTCCAATTAATTGGAATCAAAAACGTCATGATGCAGTTATGAGTTGGGCAAAGCACAATCATATTTCATATATTGATTATAATTTATTACTCGATGATATAAAAATTGATTTTAAGCATGATTATCGTGATGCTGGTGATCATTTAAATGATTATGGTGAATTAAAAATTCGTAAACATTTAGGAGCATATTTACAAAAAGAATTAGGAAGAGGTAATAAATAATGAGTTATACACGTCTTTTATATGTTGCTTTTTTTCTACCTTTGGTGGTCTTTTTTTATCATGTAATGCCAAAGAAGATACGTAAATATGTTCTTCTTTTAGCTAGCTTTATATTTTATTATAAATGGTCGAAAAAATTAATTTTAATTTACTTGTTATCAACTTTGATTATATATTTAGCTTGTTATTTATTAAAAATAGTAGAAGAAAAAGGACAAAATAAATTACAAAAACAAAATTTAAAAAATATAATTGTTTTTTTCAATATTTTAGTTTTAATTATAATTTTATTTCGTTTAAAGTATTTTAATCTTTTTTTAAAGCTTTTTAATTCTGTTTTTGGTCTTAACATAGTTATGCAAAAGCTGATTTTACCACTTGGTATTAGTTATTATTCTTTGCAATTAATTTCATTATTAGTTGATGTTAAAACAAAGAAAGTAAAAAGTCCAAGTTTAATTGATATTTTGTTATATACAAGTTTTTTTCCAACTGTGGTTTTAGGACCAATTACTCGTTTTAATGAAGTGATTGAACAAATAAAAGCAGCTAATGGTGCTAGTTTTGATGATTTAAAAATTGGTTTTATGCGGATTTTTTGGGGCTTATTAAAAAAATCAGCAATTGCTGATGCAATCGCTCCACTAGTGGCTCTTATTTTTAAATCATATACGAATATTGGATCAATTAGCTTATTAGGTGTTTTTTTATGTACTATTCAAATTTACATGGACTTTTCAGGTTCAATTGACATTGCTATAGGATCGGCTAAAATGTTAGGAATAACATTACCAGAGAATTTCCGTCAACCTTTTTTTGCTAAAGATGCATCTGAATTTTGGCGTCGTTGGCATATTACTTTAGGTCATTTTTTCCGTGATTATATTTTTTATCCTATTTCTTTATGCAAAATAGTTCAAAAAATAAGTAAAATAGCGAAAAGAATCTGGGGTAAAGAAGTTGCTCGCTTAATTGGTCCAATTATTGCTTTATTTTTTGTATGGCTGGCTAATGGTTTATGGCATGGTCCACAGATAACTTATATTTTATATGGATTTTATTACTTCTTTTTTATCTTGTTCAATTTATTATGGAGTAAGAAAATACAACATTGTTATCAAAAAATAAGAATTCTAAATAATTCTATTTTAATTAAAGTGTTACGTTTTATAAAAATATTAATTATTGTCTGTTTTGGAGAAGCCTTATTTTTGTCACCTAATTTTTCTACTTTTGTATTGATGATTAAAAATATTTTTCTTAATTTTCAGCTAATGCAAGGTATTTCATTTATCCAATCAGCAAATATAACACCTTTAGCATGGTTGATTATATGTCTTCTTTTCTTCATTGTATGTCTAGTTAATATTGCCCAAGAGAAAGGTTTAAATTGGTCTTATAAATTTTTACAAATAAATGGTTATAGTCAAAGTATAATTATTTATGGCTTGATAGTAGCATATATACTGTTTGCTACATATGGTCCAGGTTTTGATAATATTGCTATGATGTATGCCGGTTTTTAGTTATTAAATGCTAGAATAGATTTTATTAGAATTGATAATAAATAAAAAATATAAATGTTAAAAAAGGTTATGATAATTTATATTCATAACCTTTTATTTAATGAAGATTTTATTAAAAACACTTAAACCATTGTAAGCTAATTGATCCTGGTCCAACATGACAAGCAACAACGTTAGGTAATTCAATAACTTTAATCATTGCTTTGGGAAAAAGATCTTTTAATGTCATAAAAATATTATTAGCTTCATTTATATTATCAACATGAGCAATATAGATATTTGTTTTTTCATCTGGATTACTTTCAGCAATTGTTTCAATACCTGCTTGTAAAGCTTTACCAAACGTGCGTATTTTCTTTAGAATATCAATTTTACCATGGGTTTTTTCACTGATTTCTAAAACGGGTATAATTCTTAAAATTCTCGCTACGGCAGCAGCTAAATGTGTTAAACGACCAGATAATAATAACTGATCTAAGTTTTTAGGAATAATAAGTGTTTTAGCACTATGAATGACTTTATCACACATGATATGTATATCCTCAAGTGTTTTATTATTTTCTAATAATTCTTTGATTCTTTTAATTAAATAATCTTGTAAACGAGCTGTTACATTGGTGTCAATAATATCGATTTTTAAATCATTTTGGTGTGCTAAGCTCATTAATGTGTTAGCTGTTCCTGAAAGACCAGGGCAAATAGGTACAGCGACAATTTGATCATAACCATCTTCTTTCAATTTACGAAAACAGTCCATAACATAACCATAAACTGGTTGTGAAGTATAAAAAACTTTTTTTTCTTTAAAAAGTTGAATAATATCTTTCATTTGAATATTTTCCATATCTAAATAAGTTTTATTATCAACGGTAATTTGTAAGGGAAAAGATATTATTCCCTGTTTGGCATATTGTTCTTGACTAAAACCAGAGCCACTATCTGTTATATAAGCTACTTTCATCATATTAACCTCATAAGAATAGTACTAAAAAATGTTCATAATGTAAAATGAAAGAATAATTTATTTCGTTTATAATAATAATATGTTTAGTCATTTATTAGTTCGTAGTGAGTATAGTTTTTATCAATCAACAATTCGTTTAGAAGAATATGTTAAATATGCTCATAAAATAGGTTATCAAAAACTTGTTTTAGCTGATCATAATGTTCTTTTTGGTCATCATTTATTTGCTAAAATATGTCAAAAAGAAGGCGTAGAAGCTATTTTTGGTATGGAAGTCGATGTTTTTTATCAACAAAAAATAATTCCTTTTTTATTAATTGCCAAAGATAATCAAGGTTATAAGGAACTGATACATGATGCTTATTTAATTGCCCAAAATAATTATTTATCATTAGCTGATTTACAAGCACATACATATCATATTCATATTATTGCATATGGTGAAGCTGGCTATCTTGATGAAGCATTGTTAAAAAAGAAGCATGAATTATTGTTACAACAATTAATTCAATTAAAACAAGATATTCCTCATTTTGATATAGCTATTTCATATAATGAAAATACTAAATTTAGAGAGTGTAATACATTGTTAAAAAGATTATGTCAGCAACAAAACATAAAGACTGTTGCTTTAGCTAAAGTTTATTATTTAAGAAAAGAAGAGGCATATAACTTATTTCTATTGCAGGCTTTAAAAACAAATAAAAAGTTAAAAGATACAAGTTTAACACTTTTAAATGGTCGCTATTTATATTGTCTTGAAGAAATGAAACAGTTTTATGAAGTTGATGATTTAATGCGTTGTAGCGAGATTCTAGAGCAATGTCATGTTAATCTTGCTGATTTTAAAACTTCTTTACCAGAGCCTTCTTTTTTAAATGGTAAGTCAGCACGTCTTTATTTAACAAAATTAGTTCAACTTGGTTTACAAAAAAGATTAGGTTTAAAAGAAATACCATTTATTTATCAAAAAAGGATACAAAAAGAATTAGCAGTCATTTTTAGTTTACATTTTGAAAATTATTTTTTGATTATTTATGAAGCGGTATATTATGCTTATGAAAAAAACTTATTACTTGGTCCTGGACGTGGCTCAGCAGTTGGTTCTTTAGTTGCTTATGCAATTGGTATTAGTCAAATAGATCCACTTAAATATGATTTACTTTTTGAACGTTTTTTAAATCCGGAACGACAAAATATGCCAGATATTGATATTGATATTGCTGGTCAAGATCGTGCTTTGTTGTTGCAACATTTAAAAGATGTTTATGGTTATGAGCATATAGCGACGATTAGTACATTTAATACTTATGCTAGTGTTGAAGCTGTTTTATCAGTAGCTAAAGTATATGAATTAAGTGAAAGAGAAGAAAGATCTTTAATATATGCTTTAAAAAAAGCACGTCAGAAATGGAAAATAGATAATTTATCTATTTTATTAAGCAAAGATTTTGGCTTACAAAATGCAGTTAAACAATCGGAAGCTTGTCGAGAAGTTATTAAATTAGCCCAAAAAATTGAAAAAATGAAATGGGTTGATGCTATTCATCCAGCCGGTATTGTTTTAAGTAAAGATTCTTTATTTGATGTTGTACCAGTTCTTTCTAAAAATAATTTTTTGAAAATTCAATGGGATAAAAATTGTCTAGAAGAACATGGTTTGATTAAAATGGATTTTCTTTCTTTAAAGCATTTAGATAATTTAAAGATAATGTTAAATTTAATTCATAGAGAAGATCCTCAATTTAATTTACATAAGATATCTCTAAGTGATGCAAGAGCATATCAAATTCTAAATGAAGGTTTAACACTTGGTTTATTTCAATTTGAAGCACCTTTTATTAAAAGTAAGTTAAGTTTATTAAAACCAAATAATTTTCTTGATTTAGTCAATGTTTTAGGAATTGCTAGACCGCAAGCTATTCATCAATTACAAAAATATATTCAAAATAAAATGCCATCTTATCCAGTAAATATACAAAATATTATTAAGCAAAGTCACGGTGTTTTTATTTTTCAAGAGCAAGTTATGCGGTTGTTAGTTGAAGTATGTGGTATAAGTTTTGCGAAAGCTGAAACAATCCGTAAATATGGTAAAGAAAAGCCGGAACTTTATCTTATTTATAAAGAGCAAATAGAAAAAGTACACCCTGATTTATGGTTAGTTGTTAAAGAGTTTGTTCAAGGATTTGGCTTTAATCTTTCCCATGGTTTAGCATATGGTCTTTTAGCATATCGTATTTTATATATTAAAGCTCATTATACGTATATTTTTTATGCTACTTTAATGAATCAGGCGGCTAAATCAGCAACTTTAATGGTAGCTATTTTACGTGAAATACATTATTTAAAAATACCTTTAAAAGCATTTAATATGATAGATTCACCACTTTTAGTTAAAGCAAATAAACACTATATACAATTGGGCTTATGTTTAATTCCTAGTTTAAATGATGAAGATATATTATTAATACAAAAAGACTTGCACGAAAATGGTGACTATAAAAATTATTTTGAGGCTGTTGCACGTTTAGTTGTATTAGCATTTAAGCCTAAACAAATAGAAGAAATGACAAAAGTAGGTTGTTTTGATTATTTAGGGGATAATCGGAAAACATATTTAAATTGTTTAGATGATGCTTTAACATATGCCAATCTATCCATAATCATTAAGGAAGGTAAAAAGAGTTTAAATTTACATCTTGTTTCTTTGCCTACTTTAGTAAAGCAAAAAGAAAGTATAGCTGATAAAAGAGAAATGGAAAAAGAAGTATTAGGCTTTACTTTACAAATGGGAGCTTGTGCTCTTTTAAGACAAAAATATAATCTAAAGGATATTTATTTAAAATCATGGCTAAGTAAACCGGAAATAGCAACGATTGCAGAAATATCTACTATTCATAAACATCGTGATAAAAATGGTAATGAGATGGTATTTATGCAATTAACTGATGATCAAACTAATGCTGATGTCATTATTTTTAATAAGTTATATAATAAGATAGAGTTTAATTTAATATCTGGAAAAGTTGTGCGTGTATGGGGAAGATGGACAAAGCGAGCAACAATTGAAGTCATGAGAATAGAAGAGGTGGCTAATGAAAAAGGTTTTAATAGTTGATGATGAAGTAGCAATTAGGGAAGTTATTGTGGAATATGCATTGCTTCAAAATTGGTTAGTTGATCAAGCTGATGATGGTCAAGAAGCTATTGAGTTGGTGCGTAAGAATCACTATGATTGTATTGTTTTAGATGTTATGATGCCACATTTAGATGGCTTTTCAGCGTGTAAAAAAATTCGGGAAATACAAGCTGTGCCAATTATCATTCTTTCAGCTAGACAGGAAGAATTTGATAAGTTATATGGTTTTGAGATAGGTGCCGATGATTATGTTGCAAAACCTTTCTCAGTAAAAGAGTTAATTGCGAGAATGAAAGTTGTGATGAGTCGCAATCAACAATTGATGACGAAACAAAGATATCAATTAAAAGGTTTAACTATTGATGCTAAAGGTCGTAAAGTATTTGTGAATCAAAAAGTAGCTTCTTTAACACCAAAAGAGATTGATTTATTACTTTATCTTTTAGAACATAGAAATATTGCCATCTCACGTGAACAAATTCTTGCTGATGTTTGGAAATATGATTATTTTGGTGATAATCGGACAGTAGATACACATATTAAAATGCTAAGACATAATTTAGGCGAGTATCGTGATCATATTGTAACGGTAAGAGCAGTGGGGTATAAGTTTGAAGACGAAGAAATATAGAGGTTTACAATATTGTTTGTGGCGTGCTTTTATATTGATGGCTTGTGGTATTGTAGTATTATTAGGTATTTTACAAATTAGTTTAATTAAGCCTTATTATCGAAGTCGTAAAATTAAGGATGCACGTTTATTGGTTAAAGATTTAGCAAATCATTTGTTTCCTCTATTTAATGAAAATGAAATGCAGTTAGTGAATCGAGTTGTGGAAAATAATGCTTGTATTTTAGTTAAAAATAATAAAGGTAAAACTATTTATTTTAAAGATAGTGTTGGTTTAGGTTGTTTATTAAAAGAGCCTTACAATAAAAATGTTAAACAGTTTTTAACAAAGGATGTTGATAAAGAAAGTAGTATTACTTTAAAAAATGAACTTACTAAACAAGATATGTTAGTATATGCTTTTAAAGCAGAATCAAACTTAGAAACCAACTATATTTATGTTTCGACTGCTTTAGAACCAGTTGATTCCTTATTGTTTTTCTTTATGCGTCAATATCTTTGGTATACAATCATTGTTCTAACAGGGGCAAGTATAGTAGCTATTATTGTTACAAAAACAATATCTAAGCCGATTGTGAAAATGAAAGATGAAGCTAAAAAATTATCTAAAGTAAGATCTAATATTCATTTTAATGGTGGTGGTATTCAAGAGATAGAAGAATTAGCAATAGCTCTTAATCAATCGGCTAAAAAATTATCTAAGATGGATGAAATGCGTAGGGATTTATTAGCTAATGTATCACATGATATTCGAACACCAATTACGAATATTCAAGCTTATACGGAAATGTTACAAGATTTTTCTGCTAATGATCCTGTAAAAAGAGAAAAACATTTAGCAATTATTATGAAAGAAGCTAAATATATGAATCATTTAGTATCAGATATGAGTGATTTAGCGCAAATGGAAGCAGGACATATGAAATTACAATTTACAAATGTTGATATGGTTGTCAAAATTGAAGATATTTTATCACTATATCAACCTCAAATAATAGCTAAACAGCTTAAAATTAAGAAGAATATGCCTAATTCTTTAACTATTTATGCTGATGATATTAAAATGGGACAAGTAATCTCTAATTATTTATCTAATGCTATCAAACATAGTCCATTAGCTGGAACAATTTTGATCAATATGTGGCGCTTAGCAGATGAAGAAACAATGCATTTAGAAATCTGTGATCAAGGTAAAGGAATTGCTAAAAAAGATCAAGAAACAATTTGGAATCGTTATCAAAAAGCCTCGAGTACTTTTTCTCGTAGTTGTACTTCAACAGGCTTAGGTTTAGCTATTGTCAAAGCTATATTAGATGCTCATGGTGCTAAGTATGGTGTAATATCAGATATTGGTAAAGGATCAATATTTTATATGGAGTATCATGATGAGCATTAAAAGAGATTATTTACATGGTACAAAATATTCTTTATTGCAAGTTAAAGATGATTATCATTTTAATCAAGATACAGAGTTATTAGGTAAGTTTTTAAAAGTTTATCCAAATGAAGAAGTATTAGATATTGGTACTAATCAAGGAGCATTGTTATATTATGCTTTTAGTAAAGCTAAAATTAAAGCTACAGGTATTGATTTATTTATCGACGTATTAAATAGGGCAAAAGAAAATGCTCTTTATAATAAAGTTGATATTACGTTTATTTGTCAACCAATTCAACATTATCGGGCAAAGAAATTTGATGTTATTTTATGCAATCCACCATATTTTCATAGTTCATTAAAAAATGATAATATCTATATTGATGCAGCAAGACGAGATGCATATTTATCATTAGATGATTTAATGTTAGCAGTACATGATCTTTTAAAAGCAAATGGTCGTTTTTATTTAGTGCATAAAGTAGAAAAAATAAATTTAATTATGCAAAAAGCATTTCAAGTAGGTATTACTTGTTCACGTATGCAAATAGTTTATAATGCTAAAAAGGCCAAAACAGTTTTATGGGAATTTAAATGGGGTGTAAAAAGAGAATGCTATGTTGAGAAGGCTATTTATTTAAATGAGCATAGAAAGGATGAAAAATGAATCAGAATATTATTTATTTCTTATTGTTTATTTTTGTCTTAGCTCTTTTTTATGCTTTATATGGATTATGGCAAACAAGAGTTGCTTTACCAATTAAATATCAAAATGAAATTAGTGATAGTATAGCTTTAAAGAAAGAAAGTATTGTTGCCTTAAAAAAAGAATTATATTTAAGATGGCCTAATCAACAAATTTATTTGCAAGAAAAGCAAGGTATTTATGGTATTTTATGGACTTATTTGCCAAGTGAAAAGCAAAAAGAAACGATTGTTATTGTGCTTCGATATTTAGATATCTTTCCTGTTTTTGAAGTATTAGATGATTTTTTTCAACGAAATATTTTAGTGAAGAAAAAAATAAAAATTTTATTCGTTGAAAATAATCCAAGTCAGGCTTTTATTGAATTTAGTTTACAACATGTAACCATTTTAGAAACAAGGACAGATAATCATTGTTTAAAAGGAATATCTTATCAACAACAAGCAGTATGGGATATTTACTTTAAAGAAGATATAGATTTTAAAAAATTATTGGCTTATTTTGTTGATTGTCATTTACATGTAATTAAAAATGGTATACGTATTTCTTTCCCTAATAAATGTATATATCAAAAAGCAAAAAGTAATTTAAAACATTTTTTAATTAATTATAATTTATCTGTTCCTAATATTTTTGAAAGATATCATTTTCCTAAATCAGTGCATGAATTGATTTGTTCTTATCAATATTCTTTACCTAATGATTGTACTTTTATTGGCTTAGGCTATCATTCTGTTGAAAATACTTTTTATTATATGGAACAGTTAAAGAAATGTTTACAATAACTTTATACATTTTTAATAAATAATGCTTCTCATATAGAGAAGCATTATTTATTAATACTTTCTTGTTAGCTATTATTAAGCATGTTAATATAAATTACAGTTAGTTTTAGCTAATGATAATAGATTAAATAAGAGGAGATTAAACGGTGATTAAAATAAGACTGATAAGACTCTTAAAAGGATCAGGAAAATATATTTTTTATCAAGTTATATGGCAATGGCTATCTTTATTAGCCCAAATTTTGATTGCTTGGCAAATAACCCATTTAATTTTAATTGCTTGGCAGAAACAACTGACAAGTAATGATATTATAAAAACTTTAGCAGTTGTAAGTTTAGGAATTATAGGACGTTATATTTGTGACTTTTGGTATATACATGCTGGTTTTTGCGCTGGGGCAGATGTTAAAAGGATATTACGTGATCATATATATCAAAAATTATTACATATGGGACCATCATATCGTAAACAAATGAGAACATCTGAAATAGTACAAATGACAGGTGAAGGTGTTGAACAGTTGGAAATATATTTTAGTCGTTATTTAAGCCAATTTTTTTATGCATTATTAGCACCAATTACATTATTTATAATTATTTATCAATTCCATGCTAAAACAGCTTGTTTATTGTTAATATCTGTTTTTTTAATTCCAATAGTTATTATGTTAGTTATGCTTGTAGCAAAAAAAGTACTTAGCCGTTATTTTGCTATTTATTATCGTTTAGGTGATCATTTTTTAGAGAAGTTACGGGGTATGACTTGTTTAAAAATATATCAAGCAGATCAAAGGGCAGCTAAAGAAATGGATGAAGAAGCTGAACAATTTCGTAAGATAACTATGAAAGTATTAATGATGCAATTAAATAGTACAACTATCATGGATATTATTGCGTATGGTGGAGTAGCAGTTGGTATTATCAGTGTTTCTAATGCATTAATAAATGGTGAAATTTCTTTTTTAGGAAGTTTGATGGTAATTTTTTTAGCAGCTGAATTTTTCTTACCAATGCGTTTACTAGGAAGTTTTTTTCATGTTGGTATGAATGGTGTAAAAGCTAGTGATCGTATCTTTGCTTTTTTAGATTTGCCAGAAGGCAAAAAAGGTACAAAGTTAATTACTTCCCAAAATATATTGATCCAAATGCAAGATGTCTTTTTTACTTATGATCATAAAAGAGATATTTTAAAAAAGCTTAGTTTAACTATTAAACCTAAAACATTTATTTCTTTGGTTGGGGTATCAGGATCTGGTAAATCAACTATAGCTAATATTTTAATGGGCTTTAATAATGATTATCAGGGATCTATAAAAATTAATGGTATAGAACAAAGGACCTTATCTTTCTTATCAATTAGGGATCATTTTACACTAATATCTCATCATAGTTGGCTTTTTAAAGGAACAGTTCGTGAAAATCTTTTATTTGGTAATCCTAATGCAAATGATGAAATGATGAATAATGTCTTAAAAAAAGTAAATTTATTTAATTTTATTTATACTAAAAAAGGATTAAATACATTAATTGATTCTGATGGAGCTAATTTATCTGGTGGACAAAGACAACGTTTAGCTTTAGCTAGAGCTTTATTACATGATACGGAACTTTATATATTTGATGAAGCAACATCGAATATAGATGCACATAGTGAAGAGATTATTATGCAAGTAATACATGAATTAGCTAAACAGAAAACGGTTATTCTCATATCGCATCGTTTAGCTAACGTCGTTACTAGTGATTGTATCTATATGTTAGAACAAGGACAAATTATGGAAGCAGGTAAACATCAAGAATTAATGCTTAAGCAAGGCTTATACTATAGACTATTTAGTGAGCAAAAAAAGCTTGAAGAATATACATCTAATGCGAAGGAATTAAAAGTATGAAAATAGGTAAAGAGAATTCAGGATTAAGAATTATGCAAAGCTTATTTATTTTAGTTATGCCTTTAATTAAAATAATGATATTAGCAATTGTATTTGGTGTTTTAGGATTTTTATGTGCAATATTTATTAACATTGTTGCCGCATATATATTGCTTAAAATTATGGGCTATAATAGCTTTGCTCAAGTACCATTATCTTATTTATTATTAAGTTTATTAGCTATGGCATTAGCACGAGGAATATTACATTATGGAGAACAATATTGTAATCACTATATTGCCTTTCGTATTTTAGCTATGATACGTCATAAAGTATTTGCTTGTCTTTGTAAACTTTGTCCAGCTAAGTTAGTTGGTCAAGAAAAAGGTAATTTAATTACACTTATTACAAGTGATATTGAGTTATTAGAAGTATTTTTTGCCCATACTATTTCACCTATTGCAATTGCTTTAATTACGTCAATTATCATGCTTTTTTTCTTTGCCAAACAACATTTTTTGGCTTTTTTGATAGCTCTTTTTGCTTATTTGGTAATTGGTATTGTTTTGCCTATTTGGAACCGTAAAAAAGGTTCAGATACAGCTATAAAATTACGTACTCAAGTAGCTGATTTAAATAATTTTGTTCTTGATAGTATGTATGGATTAGATGAAATATTACAATATAAACAAGGACAAGCACGTTTAGATATGATGAATCAAAAAGCTTATTCGTTGTATGAAAAACAAAAAAAATTAAGTTCTTTGGAAGCTAAGCAAAGAGCATTGACTAATTTATTGATACAAATTTTTTCTTGTTTTATGTTATTTATAATGCTTTATTTATATCAAATAAAGGAGATAGGTTTTAGTCAAATGTTAATTTCAACTTTAGCGATGATGTCATCATTTGGTCCATGTGTTGCTTTAGCATCGTTGTCAAATAGTCTGAATCAAACATTGGCATGTGCTAAAAGAATTTTATCATTATTGTCGGAAAAACCGCTTGTTAATGATGTTTTTTTCGCAAAGCCAACAGAATTTAAAGGACTTGATATGGAAAATGTTTCTTTTAAATATGCAGAAGAAAATGTTCTAAAAGATGTATCATTACATCTGCCATTGCAAAAAGTATTTGGTATTTATGGAGCAAGTGGTAGTGGTAAATCAACCCTTTTACGATTAATTATGCGTTTTTGGGATGTAAATAATGGTTGTATTAAAATATCACAAAAGAATATCAAGAAAATTAATACAAATGATTTACGAAATTTTACTAGTTATGTAACTCAAGATACGATTATATTTCATGATACGATAGCTAAAAATATAATGATATCAAAGCCTGACGCTACTATTGATGAAGTTAAGAAAGCAGCTAAGCAAGCTAATATACATGAATTTATTATGCAACTACCAAAAGGATATGCAACAAATGTTGGTGAATTAGGTGATATTCTTTCAGATGGTGAAAAACAACGTATTGGTTTAGCAAGGGCTTTTTTGCATAATAGTGAATTATTACTTTTGGATGAACCAACTAGTAATTTAGATATTTTAAATGAAGGAATTATTTTAAAATCATTAGTAAATGAAAGAAAGAATAAAACAATTATTCTTGTTTCGCATAAGAAATCGACCTTAGCATGGGCGGATGAATTATACGAAATGAAAAATGGTCGTATTTCTTAATTTACAAAAGTTGCAATTATAAAGTTGCAACTTTTTGATATTTTACTCTACAGAAAAATATTATTTAATAATTTTAGGAGGAATAAGATACTATGAAACTAGCAAAGGTAACAATGATATTGAGAGGTTATAATCTTGCACAAGTAAGAAATGTAGCTCGAGTACTTTTAGATGCTAAGTATGTGCGAAATATGGAAATTACTTTAAATTCCGAAAATGCATATGATATTATTCATACCATAGTAGATGAATTTGGCAATAAATTAAATATTGGTGCTGGTACTGTACAAACAATGTCTGAATTAGTAATGGCAATTAAGGCTGGTGCTAAGTTTGTTCTATCACCACGACAAATGAGTGAGGAAATGTTATCATATTGTCAAAAAAATAATGTTATCAGTATACCAGGATCTTTTACCCCATCAGAAGTTGCTGCACAATTTGCAAAGGGAGCGGATATTGTTAAAATTTTTCCCGCTAATGAGTTAAGTTTAAGTTATGCTCGAAAAATTTGTGAACCAATGGGTGATTTAAAGTTAATGGCAGTTGGTGGAATTAATAAAGATAATGTTTACGAAGCTCTAACATCAGGTTATCAATATGTTGGTACAGCCGGGGGTATTTTTACAAAAGAACAAATTAGGCAAGAAAAGTATGAAGCAATGGTGATTAGTTTACAAGAATTTGAAAATAATTTAAAAAATATATGAAAGATATAGCTAGAAGAAGGCAACTGATCATTGATATATTAGCAAGTAAAAATAATTTTTTAACGGTTAAAGAAATATCATATATCTTGAATACTTCAAGGCGAACGATACATAGTGATTTAAAATTTTTGGAAACAAAATATCATTTTTTAAAGAAAAGAGGAGTGGGAGTTAAGCTAATAAATAATAATCCTTATAAAAATAATGATATTTATAGCATATACAATAGAAGAATAGAAATTACCCGAAAGTTATTTTTAGCTAGTGAAACAATAACAATTAATGCCTTAAGCAAGCAATATTATGTTTCACAAAGTTCGATCGTAAATGATTTAAATTGGATAAAAGAAAATATTATTAATAATTTACAAATATTGTTACAAAGTGATAAGAGTGGCACAAAGATTATCTGCACGGAAAATGAACGCATTCGAGCATTAGTTTTATTGAATATAAATATATTTGAAGAATATAAAGATATAAATGATAATTTTGATTTTATTAATGTTTTTTCTAAAATATATTCACTAGAAATTTGTAATGTTTGTTGGCAAGTTATTAATTTATTACGAAATGAACAATTTTTACCTAATGCTGAATATTATTTACAGAATATTTATTTATTTTTAATAGCTATTGTATACCGTATGCAAAAAGAAAATCATTTTCAAAAAGAAAATAATAATTTCTTACCGACAACACAAGTTATGCAATTAAATCACTATTTATTAGCAAATGATATATTTAATTATCTAAATAGCCATCTTAAACATAAAATATATCCTAAAGAAGAAGATATCTTATATTTATCATTGATTTTGCGAGCAAATAAAATATTTTTTATGAAAAGTAGTTGTGAACCGGATGGATATCCTAAACAATTTGCTGAAATGTTAGTACAAAAGATGACGGAAATATTACATATTGATTTAGTTCAAAATAAACAACTTATAAAAATGATTACCGCTCATTGCTTATCTATGTTTGAAAGATTACATAATAAAGTACGCTTAAAGAATCCAATGTTATATGTTATAAAACAAGATTATCATGCGATGTTTGAATTGATATGGTTAGCTATTGATGCAATTGATCATACATTGTCAAAAAATATAAGTGAAGATGAAGTTGGCTTTTTAATGTTATATTTTCAAAATGAAATGGAAAAACATAAAAAAAGTAAAAAGATAATTGTGGTTTGTCCAAATGGGATAGTAGCATCGAATTTGATATCTTTTAAGTTAAAAGAAATTTTACCAACTATGGATATTATAGAAGTTGCTTCAATCAATAAGATATTATTAAGTGATATTTCTGATTATACTTTTATTATTTCAACTGTGCCAATTGAACAACAAGTTATTCCCGTTATTCAAGTTTCAATGTTATTAAGTTGTCAAGATATTAAAAAGATTAAAAAAATATATGAAGATATTAGTAAACAAGAAAGTAATCAAAATAATATTACGGAAATATTAGCAAATAAATATTTAGATGAAAGATTAGTTTTCTATAATGATGTAAGACAGTCAAAAGAAGCAATTATTAAAAAGATATGTACAAAATTAACTGAAATTGGTTTTGTTAGTAATGAATATTATGATGATGTTTTAAATCGTGAAAAAATTTCGGCAACGGATATTATTTCCGGTGGTGCTATACCACATGCATCATGCAAATATGTAAATAATACTTGTTTTGCATTATATGTTAGTAAAAAGCCAATTGAATGGGGAAATTATAGTGTTAAAGTAATTGTCTTTTTTGTTTTGGCTAAGGATGATGTGAAAAATGCTAAGAAATTATTAAATCAAGCATTTAATTTTATTAAAAATAAGGAAACAGTTGAAATATTATCAAGTATTAATTCAAAGGAAGAATTATGGCAGATGATCCAAGGAAAGGAAAGTAATGATTGTTAAAGAATTAATTTTTATAGATAAGGAGCTTAGGGATAAGGACCAGTTATTTAACTTTTGTATGACAAAGTTAGATAACTATGAACTGATAAATGATAAACAATTATTTTTAACAGATATTAAACAAAGAGAAGAAATATTACCAACTTCAGTTGGTTTTGGTATTGCTATACCACATAGTAGATGTATAGCAGTTAAGCAATCATTTATTCTCTTTGTGAGATTAAAAAAGGCAATTAAGTGGAATTTAAGAGATGATCAAAAAACTGATTTAGTATTTATGATTGGTGTTCCACAAAATAAAAATTCAGGGAATATTCATTTACGTATTTTATCAACAATAAGTAAAAAGTTGATGCATGGTGAATTTCGAGAAAAATTAAGAAAATTGAATCAAAATGAAATATATTGTTTATTAAGTGAAATTGATCGTGAGATTACAGAAAGGTTTTAGTATGAAAATTATTGGTATTACAGCTTGTCCAACAGGTATTGCCCATACATATATGGCTCAGGAATGTTTAGAAAAAGAATTAGAAAAAAGAGGAATTGAAGGAAAAATTGAAACACAGGGAGGCTTAGGTATTGAAAATGAATTGACGGAAGATGATATTAATTCAGCTGATGTTGTTATTTTAGCAGTTAGTGTTGTGATTGAAGGCGAAGAAAGATTTGCTGGTAAAAAAGTTATTAATACAGATGTAAATGAAGCTATTTCTAATACAGTAAATTTAGTTGATCGGGCTATTCAATTAGCGAAAGGAAAATAATTATGCAAAAAGTATTAAAAGATATTCAGAAAGCTCTTTTAAGTGGTGTTTCTTATATGATGCCTGTAGTTGTAGCAGGGGGAGTAATATTAGCTATATCGTTATTAGGAGCTAGTCAAACAGCTAAGGGTTTAGTACCTGCAAATGAGCTTTTAAAATTTTTAAATAGTTTAGGTAAAGCTGGCATGGCAATGATGATTCCGATATTTGCGGCTTATATTTCATATGCAATGGCTGGTAAGCCAGGTTTAACACCAGGATTTATACTTGGCTATTTAGCTAATAATACAATTAGTATTAATGGTTCAAATGTTAAAACAGGTTTTATTGGTGCTTTAATTTTAGGTGTTTTATGTGGATATTTAGTTAAATGGATGAAAACATGGTCGGTTGGCAAGTCATTACGTTCAATTATGCCGATAATTATTATACCTGTATTAACTGTTCTTATATTAGGATTAGGATATTATTTTATTATTGCTTATCCAATTGCTATATTAGTTAACGGTTTATTAAATTTTATGCGCAGTTTATCCAGTACTAATGCAATTGGTTTGGCTATTCTAATGGGAGCTATTGCCGAAATTGATTTTGGTGGTCCTGTTACAAAGGCTGTATCAATGTTTACATTAGCTTTGATTAGTGAAGGTGTTTATTGGCCAAATGGTATCTTTCGTGTATTAGTAGCTATTCCGCCTATTGGTATTTTTCTATCATCAATATTATTTCACAAAAAGTTTAGTGAAGAAGATCGTGATAATGCTAAAGCAGTTGGTATTATGGGTTGTCTTGGTATTACCGAAGGGGCAATACCTTATGCATTAAAAGACCCTAAAGCAGTATATCCTGCTTCTATTATTGGTAGTATTGTAGCAGCTATAATTGCCCAAATAGGAAAAGTTGCTTGTCCTGTTCCGCATGGTGGTTTTATTGTTTTACCTGTGATTAGTAATCGTATTATATTTGTTATTGCAATTTTAGTTGGTTCATTAGTTACAGCTTTAGTTTTAGGCTTTTTAAAAAAGACGGTAATTATCGAAAAATAAATTAGTGACTATCATTTTATCTTTAAATAAATAAGAGACATATTGATCATGTCTCTTATTTATATGATTATTATTTTTCTTTTTTTAGGGTATATAAAACAATTTCTGCTGGTGCAAAAAGTCGCATATCATGCTTAATCGTGCCGACTCCTGATGTTATATCTAAAATAAATTTATCTTGAATATGAGCTTTACCACGAAAATAATCTTTTGCCATTAAAGGATTAACAAGGGTATAAAACCATGTATAAATTTGTCCACCTAAGCTATGAGCAGCTAAATAGTAGTCATTTAAATTAGGTGGTACTTGCTTAACAGTATCAGGGCAATGTGAAAAACTAATTACATAGTCTTCAGGAATAATATTTTCATAAGCTTTTTTACTATCAATTTGTTTAGTTATACCATTAGCTAAACCAACTAATTTAATGCTTTCATTTGTTTTTTTATGGAGTGAACAATTTTGATTTTGTAATATTTCAAAATCACTTTTAAATAAAATTTCATTGGTTATTTTAATATGTTCTGCATCCATTTCATCTTGATCACCCATAACAGCAAATTTACCATATGGTGCTTTAATACGACTGAAAGCTGATTGAATCTGTTTTTTTGACTGAGCATCTATTTTAGCTATTTTACTGTAAATATCACCACCAAAAAGAACTACATCACTATTTGTTTCATTTATACGATCAATTAATTTATGTAATCTTTTTTCATTCATAAATTCACCATATTGTAAATCTGAAAAATAAAGAATATGAAAATTATCTAATGACATGGGTATTTTTTTTGAAATAAGTGTTTCTTTACGTAAAATAAATTTTTTAGGAGATATATAGATACTATGTAAAATAATCATGGCAACAGAAAGTAAAACAAGAAAAGAAATAATTATTAATTTTAGATATTTTTTCATAAGTGCATTTTATCATAATTAGCATGAATGATACATGTTAAAATAGAGTATATGAATTTATTATCTAAAATTTTTTTAGTGCCAGATGAATTATTAACAAATAAAGAAGGGTTGTTATTTATTGATAAATTGTATCAAAAGAGTATTAATTTTATAATTATGAGTCAAACACAAAATTATACTTATTGGCAAAAAATGATACCTTTTTTAAAAGAGAAACAATTTTATAACAGTACTAAAGCAGCTTTAAGTTATATTTTACGGAAAAATACAAAAGCAAAAGTTAATTATTTTGGGACTAATAAAATAAGAGAAGAAATATATAATTATGGTATGACAATTGATATTTCAAGACCTGATTATCTTTTAATTGGTCGTAAATCTTTTATTGCCGAAGAAGATGTTACTAATGTCATTTATAATGTTCAAATGGGAGCAAAATTAATTTCTTTAGATTCACGTAAAATACAAGATAAAGATGGTTATCTTGTATATGGGGCAAGTAGTTTAGCTTATATGTTTGCCTATATGTGTGATTGTAAAATATATCCATTTGGTTTAGATACAAAATCATTTCAAAAGGAATTATTATCTTTTATGCATATTGAGCCACAAAATGTTTGTCGTATTTGTACTAATCTTGAATCAGAAACATCAATTACTCGAGAATTTGGTATGACATCTGTTTTTTTTACGAAACATCGGGAAATTAATTTCCTTAATATAAATAAAGAACAATATGCTGATTATATTGTTGATTCACTTGCGGGTATCTTTAAATGAAGTGTATAATATAAATACCAAGCAATGAAAAAGAGTAGTAGGATAAAGGCTATAAAAGAGAGCTAAGGTTTGCTGTGACTTAGTATAGACCGCTATTTGAACTCACTTTGGAGTAAGGCGTAACTCTTGCGATAAAAGAGATAAAGGGCACATTTTGTGAACTAAGGTGGTACCGCGTGATTAACGTCCTTAGAAATAAGGGCTTTTTTTATTTATAGGAGGACTAAGATGCCATATAATTACAAAGAAATTGAAGCCAAATGGCAAAAATATTGGGCTGAGAAAGAAACATTTAAAACAGATGTATACGATTTTGATAAGCCTAAGTATTATGCATTGGATATGTTTCCATATCCAAGTGGTCATGGTTTACATGCTGGCCATCCAGAAGGTTATACTGCAACCGATATTATTTGTCGTAAACGTCGTATGCAAGGATATAATGTTTTACATCCGATGGGATTTGATGCCTTTGGTTTACCAGCTGAGCAATATGCTATTCAAACAGGAAATAATCCAGCTGAATTTACTAAACAAAATATTGCTACTTTTACGAAGCAATTAAAAGCTTTTGGCTTTTCATATGATTGGCAACGTGCTATTAGTACAGCTGATCCAAGTTTTTATCATTGGACACAATGGATTTTTAAATTACTTTTTATAGATGGCTTAGCTAAATATGTAGATATGCCAGTCAATTGGTGTGAACAATTAGGAACAGTTTTATCTAATGATGAAGTTATTGATGGGAAAAGTGAAAGAGGTAATTATCCAGTTATTCGAAAAAATATGAAACAATGGGTCATTGATATTCCTAAGTATGCTGAGAAATTATTAGCTGGCTTAGAAGAAGTTGATTGGCCTGAGTCAACAAAAGAGATGCAAAGAAACTGGATTGGTAAATCAGAAGGAGCTATTATTAAATTTAAAGTTAAGGATAGTGAATATACTTTTGATGTTTTTACGACTCGTTGTGACACATTATTTGGTGCTAGTTATTGTGTTTTAGCACCCGAACATAAATTAATAGATAAAATAACAACATCTTCACAAAAAGAACAAGTACTTGCTTATCAAAAACAAGCAGCTTCTAAATCTGATTTAGAAAGAACAGAAAATAAGGAAAAAACAGGCTGTTTTACGGGTGCTTATGCAATCAATCCAGTGAATAATAAAGCAATACCAATTTGGATATCTGATTATGTTTTAGAAAGCTATGGTACAGGAGCTATTATGGCTGTTCCTGCTCATGATGAAAGAGATTATGCTTTTGCAAAAAAATTTGACTTAGCAATAATACCAGTTTTAAAGGGCGGAGATATTAGCAAAGAGGCATGGTGTGAAGATGGTCTACACATTAATTCAGAATGGCTAAATGGTTTAAATAAAAAAGAAGCTATTGAAAAAATGATTGCTTTTTTAACAACAAATAAAATTGGTTATAAAAAAATAAATTATAAAATTAGAGAATGGATTTTTGCCCGGCAAAGATATTGGGGCGAACCAATTCCGATTATTCATTTAGAAGATGATTCTTTAGTAGCATTGTCAGATGATCAATTACCTTTATTGTTACCAGAATTAGCTGATTACAAACCGGGTAAAGGTGGCGTTGCACCATTAGCTAAGGCTAAAGAATGGGTTAATGTTATGGTTGGTAAACAAAAAGGGCAAAGAGAAACAAGTACAATGCCAGGATCCGCAGGTAGTAGTTGGTATTATTTACGTTATATTGATCCACAAAATGAGAAATGTTTGGCTGATCCTATCTTGTTAAAACATTGGATGCCAGTTGATTTATATGTTGGGGGACCTGAGCATGCTGTTGGTCATTTATTATATGCGCGCATGTGGAATAGGTTTTTATATGATAAAGGACTTGTTTTTTGCCCTGAGCCATTTAAAAAATTAGTTCATCAAGGTATGATTTTAGGCAAAAATGGTATTAAAATGGGTAAAAGATATCCAGAATTTATTGTTGATCCAAATGAATTGATAGCTAATTATGGAGCTGATACAGTACGTGTATATGAAATGTTTATGGGACCATTAGAAGCTTCTAAACCATGGAGTGAACAAGGTGTTGAGGGTATTTTTAAGTGGTTAAATCGGGTCTATCGTTTAATTGTTGAAAGCCATAAAATAAGTAATGAAAATGATGGATCACTAGATCGTATTTATCATGCTTCGGTTAAAAAAATATCAGAAGATATGGAAAGTTTAAACTTTAATACAGCCATTTCACAAATGATGATTTTTATTAATGAATGTTATAAAGCAAAGTCATTATATAAGCCATATATAGAGGGATTTATTAAGATGTTGTCTTGTTTTGCTCCCCATTTAGGCGAAGAATTATGGTCAATTGTAAGTGGTAAAGAAGGTATTAGTTTTACTACTTGGCCAAGCTATGATGAAACAAAGCTTATTCAAGATAAAGTGATAATTGTTGTACAAGTTAATGGTAAATTAAGAGCTAAGTTTGAAGCTGATAAAGACAGTTCAAAAGAATGGCTAGAAGATAAGGCTTTAAGTTTAGTTACCAATTATACTGATAATAAGAAGATTGTTAAGATTATTATTGTAGCTAATAAATTAGTTAATGTTGTGGTTAAATAAAATATGATTGAAATTATATATGAGTATAAAGGATCGATTATGCATATGAAGTATGAGAATAGAGATATTTTTTTAACTTCACAACTAGCATGTACTTTAGATGTTCCATCTTTTTATACGGTTTTGAAAGTAATTGTTGATCAACATGAAATTAAAGATTTAGCAAATGTTAAACAAGATGATGTTTATCATTATTTTTTAAAGCAAAAACAAAAAAATTAAATGTTTAGTATTACTTAGATATTAATCTAATACTAAAATAGCCATAGTTGGTATTATGCTGACTATGGTTTTTAATTTGGATGATAATAAAAAGTCTACTTTTTATATTTAGTAGACTTAGATAATATTGAAATATTTTGTACTTGTTTTAGATATTGTTTTCTAATTGTTTGATTGATAGTTGAAGCCGTCTTAAAGTTTCTTGCTTGCCTAAAATATCAGCTATTTCAATAGCTCCACCAGGTGTAAATTGCTTACCACTAATAGCTAAACGTAAAGGGAATAATACTTGTCCATTTTTCATTCCTAATTTGCTAGGTAAAGCCATTAATGTATCATGTAAATTTATTTCTGACCAATCATCCAGTTTTTCTAATACAGGTTGAATAGCTTTTAAAGCTACTAAAGCTATTTCATTATTTGTTTTCATTTTTTTATTTTGGTAAAGGCTATTATCATAGCTTGGAAATTGATCAAAGAAATCAACCATTTCTGGTATTTGTATTAGTGTTTCTGCTCGATTTTGTAATATTTTAGCAATCTTTTTAATGACAAATGAGCCATGTACACCTTGTTTAATATAAGGCGTAACTAATTTTGTATATTGATCAAGATCCATATTTCTTAACCATTGGGCATTAACCCAAGTTAATTTATTTAAATCGAAGATAGCACCAGATGTTCCTATGTGTTTAACATTAAAAGCATTAACTAGTTCAGCTAAAGTATAAATTTCTTTTGAACTATCAGGTGCCCAACCAAGTAAGGCAATATAATTTAAGATAGCTTCTGGTAAATAACCTTTTTTAATTAAATCTTGAAAAGAAGCATCACCATTACGTTTAGAAAGTTTTGTTGTTTCATCTTTCATAACAGGTGGACAATGAATATAAGTTGGAATAGACCAGCCAAAAGCTTGGTAGATCAAGTTATACTTAGGTGTTGAACTTAAATATTCCATTCCTCTTACAACATGTGTAATATGCATGGTATGATCATCAATAATATTTGCAAAATTATAAGTAGGAAAACCATCAGATTTTAATAAAATTGACTCATCTAAAGTATTATTTTCAACTGTAATATGACCAAATACTTCATCGTCAAAAGAAGTTGTTCCCTGATCAGGAATAGTTTGGCGAACTACATATTTTTCACCATTTGCTATCCGTCTGGCACATTCATCAGCACTCAAACATTTACATGGATCATCATATTTAAAACTTTCTTTACGAGCTGCTTGTAATTCCCGTTGTGCATTAATCATTTCTTCATCACAGAAACAATAATGTGCACCTTTACGAGCAATTAATTCTTTAGCATATTTTTGATAAATACCGGAATGCATTCTTTCGGATTGAACATAAGGACCATACTCACCACCAACACTAGGACCTTCATCAAATTTTAAATGACATTGTTCAAGTGTTTGATAAATAATATCTGTAGCTCCATTGACTAAACGTCCTTGGTCAGTATCTTCAATACGCAAAATAAAAACACCATCAGGATCTTTTTTAGCAATTAGATAAGTGTATAGAGCAGTTCTTAAATTACCAATATGCATATAGCCGGTTGGGCTAGGGGCAAATCTTGTTCTTCTCATGCGTTTCTCCTTTAATATCTTTAATATTATACCGTTAAGTTACTAAAATAGTTGAATTTTACGAAAAAAACTTTATAATAAGATCGATATTGGGGTATAGCCAAGCGGTAAGGCAACTGGCTCTGAACCAGTCATGCGTGAGTTCGAATCTCTCTACCCCAGCTGCGCTCTTGCGCTTTTTTTATATTAAGAGGTATGATGAACTTGATGGATAAAGAAATTATTATTGCAACTAAGAATCAACATAAAGTCCTTGAATTTAGAAAAATGCTTGAACCACTTGGTTTTAGTGTTAAAAGTTTATTTGATTTTCCTCATTTTCCGGATATTAGCGAGGATGGATTTAGCTTTGAAGATAATGCTCGTATAAAAGCCGAAACAGCAACTAATTTATTAAATAAAATGGTTATTAGTGATGATTCGGGTTTAGAAATTGATGCTTTTGGTGGACAACCAGGTATATATTCAGCTCGTTGGTTAGGAACATTAACACCATATATTTATAAAAATAAAGTTATTCTTGATCGTTTACAAGGTGAAAGTAATCGCAAAGCAAGGTATGTTTGTGTTTTAGCTCTTGCAAGACCAAATCATGAAACAATTTATTTTCGTGGTGAATGTGATTTAGAAGTTGCTTATGAAGCGCATGGCTTAAATGGATTTGGCTATGATCCGATAATGATTGATCCGCTTAGTCATAAGACTTTAGCAGAATTAAGTGAAGATGAAAAAAATGCTATTTCTCATAGAGGAAAGGCAGTTAGACAATTAAAGGCGTGGTTAGAAAAAGAATATGGCAAAAATTAAATCGTTTTTAGTTGGTTTTTGTTTTAGCCTTTTTATATTATTGACAACTATTGATCTGGTTGCTTTTAATCCATACTTTTTTAAAAAATCTTATCAGCAGGAGAAGACAAGTGAGATTGTGAAAATGAGTGATAATGATTTATGGCAAGCAACTAATACCTTATTAACGTATTTAAAAGGTCAAAGAGAAGATATAATAGTTAAAGCTAGAATAAATGGTAATGAAAGAAATGTTTTTAATGAACGAGAAATAGCTCATATGGTTGATGTTAAAAGACTTTATCAAAAGGCTATGATGGTGCGTATGTTTAGTTTATTGTTATTAACAATTATTCTTCTATATGAATTTTTTCAAGATCAAAAACATTTTTTAACTTTCTTATACACTGCTTTTAAGCAAGGTTTAGCCGGCTTTGGTTTACTTATTTTAATCATAAGTATATATGCATTAACTGGTTTTGAAACTTTTTGGCTTAATTTTCATTATCTTTTTTTTGATAATGACTTATTTTTACTTGATCCTAATACTTCTATTATGATTAATATGTTTCCAGAAAATTTTTTCTTTAATTTAGTTATGTATATTATTGTGATTTTTGTATTATTCAATTTGATTATATATATTATTTTTGATTTTTTGAAAAAAAGGAGATTAGTATGATAAATATTGTTTTATATGAACCGGAAATACCGAGTAATACAGGTAATATTATGCGTACATGTGCAGCTTTTAATATGCGTTTGCATTTAATTGAACCATTAGGTTTTCATTTAGATGAAAAGCACTTAAAAAGAGCAGGTATGGATTATCGTAAAGATGTTCATTTTAAGACTTACATGAATTGGTCTACTTTTTTAGCTGAACATGGTGATAAAGGTGTTTTTTATTATGTGACCCGTTATGGCAAGCATACGCCAGATGCATATCATTATTCTAATGATAAAGATATTTACTTAATTTTTGGTAAAGAAAGTACTGGAATTCCTAAAGAAATATTAGCTCAAAACTTAGATTATTGTTTGAGAATTCCTATGGTTCCGAATGCTCGTTCTTTAAATTTAAGTAATTGTGTAGCAATATGTGCTTATGAAGTTATTAAGCAATTATCATATACTGATTTGAGTGAAGTCGAAGTTATTAAAGGAGAAAATTTTTTAAACCAATTTAAAAATGTAGATAAATAGAGGTATGAAATGATTGAATCAGTGAATGATTTTATGTCAATGATAGTAATTATCTTAACAATTCTGATAGGCTTTTATTTTTTATTGAAAAATATAATTAAAAAAAAGTTTTTGCCAAAAAGTAAAAATGAATATTACACACTTATTGGTGCTATGATAGATGAGCGTACAAAAAGGAAGGAGAAGAAACATTATTATGATTCAAGAAAGTATTAATTCAAAATCTTTATTTCATTATGATGTAAGTTCTTCAGCTGTGAAAAGTGGTGATGCAATTTATATCTCAGCACAATTACCAATTGATAAAGATGGACAATTGATTAGTGATAATATCATTAAACAAACGATAAAATGTTTAGATAATATTGCAATTATTTTACAAGAAGCAGGCTTAAATATGACATATGTTTTAGCAATGAAAATATATTTAAGTGATATTGATGATTTAGCAATTGTTAACCGTAAATTAGCTACTTATTTTAAACCACCATATCCAGCTCAAACAGTAATTGCTGTTTCAGCTTTACCTTTTAAAGCTAAAATCCAGATTGAAGCTTTCGCAATTGATACAAGAGCAATTGAACTGATGATTTCGGCAGAACAGAATTGTGATCAAAAAGTATGTACAATAAAAGATGAATAGATGATAAGGAATGGTAATATGCTTAAAATTTTAAATGTTCGCTTTGTAAAAAAAGATATTCGTAATATTTTATTAATTACATTATCTGCTCTTTTATATGCTTATGGTATGGAAACATTTGTTAAATCAGGAAATTTATATCCGAGTGGTTTTGCTGGTATATCAATTTTATTGATTCAAATTGTACATGATATAAGTGGCTTTTCAATTTCTTTTTCCTTTGTTTATTTTTCATTAAATATTATTATCACTTTTATTGTTTGGAAAAAAATAGGACATAAATTTATTCTTTTTTCTTTGCTTTGGTATAGTCTTGTTTCTTTTTTTATGGTAATTATGAACTTTAGTGTGATCACAGATGATCCATTATTGATTTCTGTTTTTGGCGGTATTCTAAATGGTTTTGCAATTGGTATTGCTTTAAATGCTAATGCATCAAGTGGTGGTTTAGATTTTGTGGCAATTGATTTAAGTGCTCGTTTGAATAAGCCAACATGGAATTATATTTTATGCTTGAATGCAATTGTCTTAGCTATTGCTGGTTATCGGCGTGGTTGGAGTTTAGCTCTATATTCAATTATTTTTCAGTTTGCTTCAACTCAAATTGTAAATGAAATGTATTCTCGTTATAAATTATCACGTTTGGAAATTATTACTGATTATCCAGATGATGTTGCTAAAATCATTTTTAAATATTATCGTCATGGTATAACTTTAACTAAAGTTATGGGCGTATATAAGCATCACGAACATAATTTATTGACCTTGACGGTTAATCAGATACAAGTGGCGAATATTATTAAAATTGTTAAGCGAACTGATCCAACCGCATTTATGACGGTTTATGGTGTTGAAAAAGTAATCGGTAATTTTTATCAGCAACCAGTTGAGTAAAATGATTAATTTTTATTTTTTATAGATAAATAAAAAAGAAGTATTTCTACTTCTTAAATTAGATGGTCATACCCATCTTTTTTTGTACTTGCATGAGTTTTTTAGAAGCAATCGCATTGGCTTTTTGAGCACCTTCTTTAAGAATTTCTTTAACATATCCTGCTTCTTCAATTTTTTTGTAATTAGCTTGAATCATTTCTAATTCATGTACGACACTGTCAGCTACTACTTTTTTAAATTCACCATAACCTTTACCTTTAAATTCTTCTTCTATTTCGAGCATTGCTTTATCTTGATTTAATGAAGAATAAATTTGCATTAAATTGGAAATGCCTGGTTGATTAATAGGGTCATAATGTACTTTAGCAACCATGTCAGTGACAGCTGACATGATTTTTTTACGTGCTATTTTAGGATCATCTAACAAATAGATAATACCTTTTTCACCATCATCTGACTTTGACATTTTTTTCTGTGGATTTTGTAAAGACATAATACGTGCTCCAACTTTAGCAATAAGTGGTTTGGGGATAATAAAATTACAACCATATTTATTATTCATTCTTTCTGCAAGATCACGTGTTAATTCCACATGTTGTTTTTGATCCTCACCTACTGGTACATATGCTGGATCATATAATAATATATCTGCTGCCATTAATGATGGATATGTATAAATACCGCCAGTCAGTAAGGTTTCACCTTTAGCTTGTTTATCTTTAAACTGAGTCATACGATTTAATTCACCAAGATATGTATTTGAAGTCATAATGAAACCTAACTGAGCGTGTGCTGGAACATCAGTTTGTAAAAAAATAGTTGCTTTATGAGGATCTAACCCACAAGCTAGGTATAATAAAATACAATCTTTTAAATTTTTCTTTAATATTTTGGGATCTTGGGGCAATGTAATACAATGTAAATTAGCAATAAAGACAAACATTTCATATTCGTCTTGTAATTTTACAAAATTTTTCAAAGCACCAATATAATTGCCTAAATGGAGTTGACCAGTAGGCTTTATACCACTTAACATTCTTTCCATAAATACCTCAATTCTTTCTTTATTTAATCATAAAATAAGGTATATCTCAATTACTTATTTAATGTTATACTAACTTAGCGAGGAGGTAATAAATGATAGTTGTTTATACATCACCGGGCTGTGCCAGTTGTCGCAAAGTTAAGGCTTGGTTAAATAAGCGTCAATTACCTTATATCGAAAAAAATATCTTTAAGATTTTATTAAATGATCAGGAAATTAAACATTTACTAATGCGGTCTGAAAATGGATCAGATGATATTATTTCTAAACGTTCAAAAATTATTCAGGAGAGTCATATTGATTTAGATGCGATGACAGTTGATGAATTGGTACAATTTGTTAAAAAGAATCCATCTGTTTTAAAAAGACCGATAATTATTTCGGAAAATAGCTTTCAAGTTGGTTATGATGAAGAAGAAATGGGCGTTTTTGTGCCACGTGAATTAAGAAAAATTGCTCATTTATCATGTAATGAAAGTTGTCCTAATTATGCACTTTGTCAACATGTGAAAGATGATGACTGAAGATTATTTATGTTAAGGTATGGTATATGAAAGTTTTAGTTGGTTTATCAGGTGGGGTAGATTCAGCCATTGCGGCTTATTTATTAAAAAAACAGGGTTATGATGTAACCTGTGCTTTTATGCGTAACTGGGATAGTAGTGCAAATGGTGATTTTGCTGGTAATCCAACCTTGAATGATCCTATTTGTTCGCAAGAAAAAGATTATAATGATGCTAAAGCAGTTGCCCATAAGCTAGGATTGCCATTACTACGTGTTGATTTTATTAAAGAATATTGGGATGATGTTTTTAAAACTTTTCTAGCTGAATATCAAGAAGGAAGAACGCCTAACCCGGATATTTTATGTAATCGTTATATTAAGTTTAATGAGTTCATGCATTTTGCGTGGAAAAATGGTTTTACAACATTAGCTACTGGGCATTATGCTAAAATAGTAGTCAATAATAAAGGACAACATCTACTTGCAAAAGCAGATGATAGTAATAAAGATCAATCATACTTTTTAGCAGAAATAGATCGAAAAGTTTTAGATTATGTTCTTTTTCCTTTAGCAACAATTGAAAAATCATATGTTCGTAAAATTGCAATGGAACTAAATTTATCAATTGCTAAAAAGAAAGATAGTACTGGTATTTGTTTTATCGGGGAACGTAATTTTCGCGAATTTTTATCTAATTATTTGCCTATGCAGAAAGGTAAAATTATTAATATTGTGGATCAGCAAGTTGTTGGGGAACATAAAGGTGTCTTGTATTATACAATTGGTCAGCGTAAAGGACTTGATATTGGTGGCGTTGGACCTTTCTTTGTCGTAGCTAAAAATGTTCATAAAAATATTTTATATGTCGTTGATGATAAGCATCAGGAATGGTTAAAAAGTGATGCATGCTTAGTTAAAAAAGTTAATTTTTTAGCTGATCATAATTATCCTTTTAATGCCTATGCTAAATTTCGCTATCGTCAAAATGATCAAGCAGTGAAAGTACAAAAGGTTGATGAAGAAACACTTTTATTGTCATATCCTCAAGGTATATCAGCAGTAACTCCAGGGCAAGAAGCGGTTATTTATGATCATGATATTGTTGTAGCTGGTGGACAAATTGATATTGTTTATAAAAATAATGAAGATTTAATGAAGAAAATTATCCAAACAGGTGATTAATGATAACAGACACTTTACAAGGTAAGTTTAAATATATTATTTTTCATAGTGAAGATAGCTTCTATACAGTTGCTAAATTTCAAGATAATAAGCAAGCAAAATTATTGACTGTAACTGGTTATTTTCATCATCTTGATGAAGAACAAGAATATAAGTTAGATGGTCATTATGTTGATCATCTTAAGTTTGGTTTGCAGTTTTCTTGTTTTAAGTATGAAAAAGTACAGGATAATGATGAAAAAGGATTAATTAAATATTTAAGTAGTTCTTATTTTCAATACATAGGTGAAAAGACAGCCCAAAAAATTGTATCAACTTTAGGCTTGAGCTGTTTACAGATGATTAAAGAAAATGCAGATTGTTTAAAGCAAGTACCATCATTGTCAAAGAAGCAAAAAGAGTCAATTATAAAAGGTATTTTAAAAGATGATGATAGTTTAGAAAAGATTATTCCTTTATTAAGTGCAAGTGGTATTGGACAGCGAAATATAATGGCTATTTATCATTTTTATGGTGATGAAGCTTACGCTAAAATAATTGCTAATCCATATCGCTTAATCGAAGATATTTATGGTATTGGTTTTAAAACAGCTGATAAAATAGGTCAGCAAATAGGTATTGCTAAAGATGATGAAAGAAGGATATACGCTTATCTTATTGCATTAGTTAATAATTTAACGATGCAAAGGGGAGATAGTTATGTTTTATATGATGATTTAGCATATAAATTTCGTGTTCAAAGTCATTTAAATAATTCCTTGTTTACGAAGATAATATCTAAAATAGTTTTTAATAATGCTTTAATAGCTGAGGAAAATCGACTTTATCCTTGCCTACAATATGAAGCAGAAAAAGGAATTAGCCAAATATTGCAGACATTTCCAAAAGAAAAATTAGCAAGTTGTAATGATGAATTATTAAAAAATGAAATTAATCATTTAGAAAAAGATTTAAATATTAAATATGATGAGATACAAATAGCTGCTATTTATCACTTTTTTAAAAATGATTTTATGATTTTAACAGGTGGACCAGGAAGTGGTAAAACAACTTTATTACGTGCTTTCGTTGCTCTTTTTAATAAAATGTATCCACTATTAAAAATAGTATGTTGTGCGCCAACAGGACGAGCAGCTAAAAGACTGAATGAAGTAGCAAATGTAAATACTTCAACGATTCATTCACTATTACAATGGAATTTAGAATCCAATGAATTTCAAAGAAATGAAAATAATCCGATAGATGCTGACGTTTTAATAATTGATGAATTTTCCATGGTTGACCAGTATCTTTTTTATCGTGTTTTATTAGCAGCTGGTAAGCTTAAAAAAATCTGCGTTGTTGGTGATGAAGATCAATTACCATCTGTTTCACCAGGTTCTTTATTACATGATTTAATTCATTGTCACAAATATGCTTATCAAAAATTATCATATATTTATCGGCAAAAAGAAGGTTCGGAAGTCATCCAATTAGCTAATGATTTACGTCTTGAAAAAGTTAATTTATCCATTTTTAGAAAAGATGTTACTTTTTTAGCTTGCTTAGAACAAATGATCCGACCAATTATTCAAAGAGAAATAAATACAGCTTTACAAAATGGTTTTACTTTAGAAGATATACAAGTTATTTCACCAATGTATCAAGGAACAGCTGGTATTGATGCTTTAAATGTTTCTTTACAAGAAGTATTTAATCCGCCTACTAAAGAAAAAAAGCAAATACAATTGATGAGTCGTATTTTACGTGTAGGTGATAAAGTATTACAATTGAAAAATCAACCTGAAAAAGATATTTATAATGGTGACATAGGATTGATTACCGATATTAAGCTAGAAGATAAAGCAAAGCATCAAGAATTTAGTCTTTATGTAACATTTAATGATCATATCGTTACATACAAGTGGGAAAATCTTGATGAATTAACACTTGCTTATTGTATTTCTATTCATAAAGCACAAGGATCAGAATATCCTATTGTTATTATGGCAATTAGCTTACAACATAAAATTATGTTAAAAAAACGTTTGTTATATACAGCAATTACTAGAAGTTCAAGATATTTAAAATTGGTTGGTAATGAAGAAGCCTTTTTAAATGGTATTCATATTGTTGAAAAAAAAGAAAGAAAAACAACTTTACAAGCAAGATTGATACAAAAAGAAGAAAATTTATGGTAGAATATTTTTAAATCAGTAATAAAGGATAAGTACATGATGTTCTTGCTATTAAGAAAGGGAATGGTGTTGGGAAGTTCCTTAGCTCACATTATGGAAGCTACCTTTTAGAGTATGAAAACATGCCGTTGATCGCGTTATTAATCAAAAAGTGTATTTATTCATAAGAATAAATGAAATAGGATGGTACCGCGTTGATGACGTTCCTTAGTGATAAGGAACTTTTTTATTTGAGGAGGATAATATGTCAGAAAAAAAATTAAGTGGTAATCAAGTACGTCAAATGTTTCTCGATTTTTTTGCTTCAAAAGGATGTATGATTGAGCCAGGTGCTTCACTAGTACCTCATGATGATCCAACTTTATTATGGATTAATGCTGGGGTAGCAGCTTTAAAACCATATTTTGATGGGCGTAAAAAACCATTATGTAATCGTATTTGTAATGCCCAAAAGTCAATTCGCACAAATGATATTGAAAATGTTGGTAAGACAGCAAGACATCATACTTTTTTTGAAATGTTAGGTAATTTTTCGATAGGTGATTATTTTAAAAAAGAAGCAATTACATGGGCATGGGAATTTTTAACTTCACCAAAATATATTGGTTTTGCTAAAGAACGTTTGTATGTTACTGTTTATCCTGATGATCAGGAAGCAATTGATCTATGGCTTAAAGTAGGTATGATACCATCACATATTCGGAAAACAGAAGATAATTTCTGGGAGATTGGTCGTGGTCCTGGTGGTCCAGATACAGAATTATATTATGATCGTGGACCAGCTTATGATCCAGATGGAAAAGGTGAAGAATTATTTTTTAAAGATTTGGAAAATGATCGCTATATTGAAGTATGGAATATTGTTTTTTCACAATATGATTGCCGTCCGGGTGAGGTTGAACGTAGTGCATATAAGGAATTGCCTCAAAAAAATATTGATACTGGTATGGGCTTAGAAAGACTAGTTGCTTTAATTCAAGATGGTGAAACAAATTTTGATACTGATTTATTTTTACCAATTATTCATATTACTGAAAAATTAGCTAAGTATCCTTATCAAGATAATAAATATAAAATGGCTTATCGTGTTATAGCTGATCATATTCGAACGGTAACTTTTGCTATTGCAGATGGAGCTATGTTTGCTAATGAAGGTAGAGGCTATATTTTAAGACGTGTTTTAAGAAGAGCTGTACGTTATGGTCTTAAACTAGGTATTCAAGGTTCTTTTATGTATCAATTGGTAAAAGTGGTTGCTGAAAATATGGCTGATTATTATCCTTATTTATTAGCAAAAGTAGATTTAATTTCACGTTTAGTAAAAACGGAAGAAGAAGCTTTTCATCGGACTTTATCATTGGGTGAAAATTTATTAAATTCAGCCATGAATAAATATCAAAAAACAAAAAAATTACCTGGTGAAGTTGTTTTTCAGTTATATGATACATATGGTTTTCCTTTTGAATTAACTAAAGAAATTGCCCTTGAATCTGCTTATCAAGTTGATGAAGATGGTTTTAAATTACAGATGAGTAAGCAAAAAGAACGTGCCAGAGCTGCCCGTGGAGATATTCAGTCAATGCATGGACAGGCTGAAGATTTATTAAATTTTCATGATGAAACAAAATTTTTAGGTTATGAGGAAAAAGAATGTGATGCTCAAATTATAGCTTTATTTAAAGATGGTAAACGGGTTTCATCACTATCGGGTGAAGGTGATGTTGTAACTAATCAAACAGTATTTTATGCTGAAAGTGGTGGACAATGTGCTGATACAGGTAAACTTTGGTTGAATAAACAAGTAATTGAAGTTAATGATGTGCAAAAGGCACCTAATGGTCAATTCTTACATCATATTGATAGTCATGATATTACTTTAAAAGTTGGTGATAAAGTTCATCTTGCTTATGATTATGAAAAACGTGAATTAACCCGTGCTAATCATTCATCTTTACATTTATTACAAGCTGCTTTAAAGAAAGTTTTAGGTGATCATATTTCGCAAGCTGGTTCATATAATTGTCCAGACTATGCTCGTTTTGATTTTAATCATTTTGAAAAAATGACAAGTGAACAAATAAAAGAAGTTGAAAATTTAGTTAATGAACAAATTTTTGCTCATATTCCAGTAACAACAGAAATCTTACCTATTGAACAAGCTAAAAAAACAGGGGCAACAGCACTATTTGATGAAAAATATGGTGATTTTGTTCGTATTGTTAGTATGGGCTCATTTTCAAAAGAGTTTTGTGGTGGTACGCATGTTCGTAATACAGCTGAATTAGGACTTTTTCATATTGAAACTGAAGAATCGGTAGGTTCAGGAGTAAGACGTATTACTTCCATAACAAAGAAAAAAGCTTTGATGTATTATCAAGAAATGGAAAATTATTTGATAGATACAGCCAATTTCTTGAAATTAAAAAATTGGCATAAAGTAAAGGAAAAAGTAACTTTCTTACAAGCTGAAAATGATAACTTAAAGCAAGAAATAAAAGAATTAAAAGAAGAAAAAATGAAAGCTGAAAGTGAATTTTTATTGTCACAAGTAAAAGATATAAATGGTTTAAAGACATTAATTGTAACTTTAAAAGATAAAGATAATGCTTGTTTAAAGGAGTATGCTTTATTACTTAGAAATAAGTTAAAAAATGGTTTTGTCTTTTTAGCTAATGTTTGTGATGATAAAATTATCTTTGTGGCTGCGGCTGATCATGAAGCAATTAAAAAAGGCATAAATGCTGGGACATTAGTTAAAAAAGCTGCCCAGATAACGGGTGGTAATGGTGGTGGTAAACCTGATTTAGCACAAGCTGGTGGAAAAGATATTAGTAAACTTAAAGAAGCAATAGAAGCAATTAATAATTCCTTATAAACAACAATTTATTTTAAATAAAAAATGTTATAAAATAGTAAAAAGGAGGATGTTTATGACCGATAATCATGATATAACCGAAACGGTAAGTTTCAATGCTGAAGAATTACGTCGTGAAAATATTAAAGAAGTTCTCCAACATGTTGAAAAAGCATTAACTGAAAGAGGGTATAATGCAATTAATCAAATGGCAGGATTTTTGATTTCTAATGATCCGGCCTATATTTCATCACACAATAATGCTCGTAATATCATTCAGTCAATTGAAAGACATGAAATTATTGAAGAGTTAGTTCGTTACTATTTGGAAGGTCATCTTAAAAGATGAAGTATATTGGTTTAGACTTAGGTAGTGTTACATGTGGAATTAGTGCTTCTGAAACAGGTTTTATTGCTCATACAGTAGAAACAATTCGTTTTAGTAGTGAAGATTATGATGAAGCGATGGATAAAGTTTTAGCTGTCATTAAGCGTGAAAAACCAGATGAAATTGTTTTAGGATATCCCTTATTATTAAATGGTGATGTTGGACCGCGAGCACAAATCTCCGAAGCTTTTAAAGCTGTTTTAGAAAAAGAATCGGGTTTACCTGTACATTTAATGGATGAGCGTTATACGACTGTTGAAGCAGAAGAGATTCTTTTACAGGCTGATTTATCACGTAAAAAAAGGAAGAAGAAAATTGATCAATTAGCAGCTGTACGAATTTTACAATATTATTTAGATCGACAAGAAAAGAGGTAAAAATGCAAGAAGATCGGATGCTTATTCAACTAGATAATGGTATAGAAAAAGAGGTACATATTCTTTTTACTTTTACTAATGAAGGTAAAGATTATGTTGTCTTTGAAGATATCAATAATAATGATGGTACCGTTTATGCCTATATTTATGATGATCAGCATCAATTAACTCAAATACCTGATACCGATATGGAGATGGTTGAAGAAGTTATTGCCACTTTTAGTGAAGGAGAGCAGTCATGAAAAAATGTATACGTTTTTCTATATTTGCCCTACTTGTTCTTTTTTGCGGTTTGATAGCTTATTTCGGTTTTCATTATTGGCAAGTACAAAAGCCAGTTCAAAAGCAGAGTGAAGAAGTTATTTTTACCATTGATCGTAATACGAAAATGGTTCAAATTGTTCAACACTTAAAAAAAGAAGGTCTTATTTCTAATGCTTTTTTTACAGAAATATATATTAAGCTAAATCACTTAAATGATTTTAAAGCAGGTACTTTTAAATTAAATAAGAATATGTCTTTAGCAATGCTTTTAAATGAATTAAGAAGTCTTGAAAGAGCTAAAGCAGGTATGGCATATGTTGATATTATTGATGGCTATTGGCTAAAAGATATTGCACATGAAATATCAGCTAAAACAGGAATTGATGAAAAAGAATTATTTAAATTATGGCAAGATCAAGATTGGTTGAAAAAGCAAATGAAAGAATATCCTTTTTTAACAAATGATATTTTTAATACCAATGTGCGATATTATTTAGAAGGATATTTTTATCCCGCACGTTATTATTTTCATAAAAAAACAAATGCTAAAGAGATAACTAAGATTTTATTAAATAAGAGTTTAGATATTTTTAAGAAACATAAAGAAGAATTTACTAAATCATCTTTATCAGTTAAAGATGTTTATACTTTAGCATCTATTATTCAATATGAATCAGGTTCTAAATTAGAAGAAGGAAAAATGGTAGCTGGCATTTTTATGAATCGTTTACGAGCTAAAATACCATTAGGATCTTCTTCAAGTATTTGTTATGCAATGGATATTGAAAGAAAAAATGGTGATTGGAAAGCTTGTGAAGTAAATTCACAATTTGATTCTCCTTATAATACTTATAAGCATACCGGCTTACCACCAGGACCAATCAATAGTCCATCGGAAATTGCTTTACAAGCAGCTTTAAAGCCTCAAGATAGTGAGTATCAGTTTTTTATGCATGATGTTAAAGATGGTAAAATATATTATGCTAAAACATATGAAGAACATTTGAAAAATATAAAAGAGCATTTAAATTTAAAATCATGAAAGAAAGTAGTGTCTGTTATCTTATAAAAGCGAATAAAGTATTAATGCTTTATCGTAATAAAAAAATAAATGATGTTAATCATGGTAAATGGATTGGCATCGGCGGTAAAAAAGAAAAAAATGAATCTATTTTGCAATGTGCTAAACGTGAAATATATGAAGAAAGTGGTTATCAAGCAATAAAATTACAAAGAAAAGGAATAATCGATTTTATTTATGGTCAGCAAGAAGCAGAAAGAATTCATGTTTTTTTATGTGCTGATTTTATAGGACATGAAATCATTTGTGATGAAGGTGATTTAGCTTGGATTTTGCTAGATAAGGTAGAAAGCTTAAATTTATGGGCTGGTGATCGTTATTTCTTACCTCGCATATTTAAAAAAGATTGTCCTTATTTTCATTATGTGATGCATTATGATGAATTAGGTGTTCTAAAAGATGTAAAGGAGATTATATGTGCAAACCAATTATTATAGGCATTGCCGGTGGTAGTGCATCAGGTAAAACAACTATTTCAAAGACAATTCAAGAAAGATTTAAAGAAAGAACATCTGTTGTGACTATTAGACAGGATGATTATTATAAAGATCAATCAGATATGCCTATGGAGGAACGTTTTAAGACTAATTATGATCACCCATTTGCTTTTGATAATGATTTATTATTAAAACAATTACAAGATTTATTAGAACATAAAGCAATTGAAAAACCAACATATGATTTTGTTAAACATACACGTAGTCAAATAACAGAAATAGTTAATGCATGTGAAGTTATTGTTTTGGAAGGATTATATGTTTTAGAAGAAGAAAAAATTCGTGATCTTTGTGATATTAAGATATTTGTTGAAACAGATGCTGATGTTCGTTTTATTCGTCGCTTAGTAAGAGATGTTAATGAACGGGGACGGTCTTTAGATTCTGTTATTAATCAATATTTAACAACTGTTCGCTCAATGCATAATTTATTTGTTGAACCAAGTAAACGTTATGCTGATGTAATTATTCCAGAAGGTGGACAGAATACCGTAGCAATTGATTTGATCACGACAAAAATTGATAGTATCCTAAATGCAATGATGATATAATCGTATAGACTAAGGAGTATACTATGGCCGAAAATAAAATTTATGTTACAGAAGAAGGATTAAAAAAATTACAAGATGAATATAATCATTTAGTTCATGAAGTTCGTGAACAGGTAAAGGTTGAACTTGCTGAGGCACGTGCACAAGGTGATTTAAGTGAAAATGCTGATTATGATGCAGCACGTGAAATGCAGGCACAAGTTGAATCACGAATTGCAGAATTAGAAGTTAGTTTACAAAATTATGTTTTAATTGATACTAAAACTAAAGGTAGAACAAATACTGTTAAAATTGGTATGACAGTTCGTTTAGAATTTTTGGATACTAAAGAAGTTAATGATTTTATGATTGTTGGTTCAACAGAGGCTGATCCACTAAATGGTAAGTTATCAAATGAAACACCTTTAGCGCAAGCAATCTTAGATCATAAAGTTGGTGATACAGTTAATGTACCAGTAGCTAATCCTTATCAAGTTATTATCATTTCTGTAAAATAAGGTTTTTTAAAGTAGTTGGTAATGAGATAAGTGGAGGTTTCTTATGAAGCTGATACTTATCTCTTTTTTATGTTTTTTATTTGCTTGTTCATCGCATAAAATGATGCATATTGATTTATGTAAACAAGATGACATAGAAGTTAATTTAATATATGAAAATAAGCAAAAAAAGACTATTCGTTTAGCTCCTTTTTCAACTATTGCTGATGTTTATCGGCAAGTAGGTGAAGAAAATACTGATATACAAAGATATGATCCTCAACAGATATTACATCATGGTGATACACTCTATTTTAACAGTCAAGTAAATAATAAAGTTTCAATTAATAAAGCAAGCATTGAAGAATTACAAACATTACCTGGTATTGGTAAAAATATGGCTCAGAAAATAATTCAATATCGAAAAGAAAATGGTTTATTTAAAAAGATTGAAGATCTATTAAAAGTACAAGGCATTGGGCATAAAAAATATGAAAAGATTCAACATCAAATTATTCTTTGAGGAAATTAGAGAATCATTTTTAGATGCTGCTATATTATTAATTATTATTTATTTGATAAAAGATAAGTATCGTATATGGGCAATAATAACTTCTCTTTTATTTTTATGCTTTAAGCATCGATCTCTAAAGGTATTAATTTTTCTTTTGCTTTTTTTATTACCATCTTTTTCATTTTATAAATCAAATATTGAAAAAGTTAGAATTATACAGAAAAAGGAAACTTCTTATATCGTTGAAAATACTTTTTTTAAAAGAATGATTATTAAACAAAAATGTTCTTTACCATTAGGTGCAAGACTTATAATTAAAGTTAAAGAAATAGGTCATGAAGAAGCTAATTTTTTACAATTACCATTACAAAAACAAATACCTATTATGGCTATAAAAGAACAAAAAGTAATTAATGAAAAAGGAACGTTATTAGAGTTTTTAAATGATTTTATTAAGCAAAATATAAATGTTGAAAAGCAAAAAATTTGGCAAGCTATTTTATTATCTTATCCAATAAGTTCCTATACTTATAGTTTTACATATGTTGGCTTTATTACATTATTATCTTTTTTATTACGTTATCGTATAAGTATTAAAAAAAGAAAATATTTAGAAATATTATTAGCTATAATAATTTATTATTTTTTACCTCAAAAAATATTATTTTTCTTTTTATGGAAAAGAATTTTAAGTTTAATAAAATGGCGAAAAGATGAGTATTTAGCTACATTAATATGTACTTCTTTTCTATTTCTAAAAGCATCATTTTATAGTTTGACAATTATTTTATCTTTATTTCATAGTAGTATCTATTTATGGCAATTAAAATTGAAAGAAACTTTTTTATTGCGGTCATTAATATCGATGTTTTTATTTGGTAAATGGCAAGTTATATATAGTTTAGGGTATCGCTTTTTTCGTATTTCACAAGGAATTTTATGTTTGTTGGCATATCTTTTTGTCTTTTTTAAAATACATGGGATAGTGTATTTAATAGATTGTTATATAAAAGGAGAATATTATTTACATAGTTTACAAATTGGTTATTCTTTTAATACTTATTTTTGGCTGCTATATTTAATAATTTATTTGTTTATAAATCAGCAAAAACGATTTTTTTATTTTGTTTTTTTGAGTTTGTTTATTTTTATTTATCCATTTTTTTATCATCATTTTATGGTTATTTATCAACAGGGCAATATTATTTGTATTTATCATGAAAAGGAAAGAGTTACCGTTTTTCATCAAGGACAAAATGTTGAATATTTATTAGCAAAATATAAACAAAAATATCCTTTTAGAAAAATTAAATTAGAAAATTATAGTGATAAAACTTATTGCTTTAATTTATCCAATGTCAGTTTATCAATCAAAGGTAAAGATAGTTCACATCGTTTAGCTAAAACAGATATTCTTTTAACAAATGATCAATTTAGAAAGGTTAATCAATCATTAGATGAATGTCAGGCTAAATTTTTAATTTATGCTCATCAAAAATTAGATATATTGCAATATAAATATTTAGTTGATAATCATATTTCATTCCTTTCTTTACAAGAAGAAGGAGGTCTTTTATGGAAATTTTATTTTTTTAAGTGGTATATGATAACGGCAAAAGGGAATTTTGTTATAATTAAAAAATGAATAGGAATTTTTTAATTAGTGGTGATGATCAATATCGTAAAGAAGCTTATCTGTCTTTTTTGAAAGATACTAAGGAAATAAAAAAAGGTAATATAGAAATTTTTGATGCTGCCAAAGTAAAAGAGTTTAATATATCATCTTTTTTTCATACTTTATCTAAGCAAAGTCTATTTAGTGATGATAAAAGATTGGTTATCGTTAAAGATGCTTATTTTTTAAGTAGTTTATCGATAAAAGGCTTGGAAAGTGAACTTGATTTTTGGCAAAAACAGATGCATGAATATTTAGAAAATTCTAATGAACAGGTTGTGTTGGTTTTTTACATGGATAAATTAGCTTTGGATGGTCGCAAAAAAATAGTTAAATTTTTACAAGCCGAAAAAATCGAATGGCAAGATTTTAAAGCTTTGAAAACATGGGAATTTCCACAATATGCTAAAGAATGTTTAAAAAAAGAAAATCTCTATTTATCAGAAGCAGCATTTAATGAGCTTCTTTATCGCATTAATGCAGATAGTATGCTTTTACAAAAAGCGATTGAGTTATTAAAATTAGTACCATCTGAAGAATATAATTTACAGGATATTGAAGAAAGAATTAGTTATTCTTTAAATGTTGATATTTTTTCTTTAGCAAATGTATTTTTAGAAAAAAATTTAGCTAAAACATGGCATATTTTAAAACATATGCAAAAAGCGAATATTGATTCACAAGCACAAATTGCATTATTAGCATCACGGATCCGTAACCTTTATGATATGAAACAATTATCTGAATTAGGGTATGATAATATAAGCATTGCTCAAAAGCTTAAAGTAAAGAATTTTGCTGTGCAAAAAGGATTGAGTGCTTGTCTTTATCAAAGTGCTAATCAGTTATTAGCCATTTTAAAAGATTTAGCCGATTTAGATCAGAATATAAAACAAGGTAAAATAGAAGCTAAACTTGGTTTTGAACAACTTATTCTTAGAAATGGAAAATGATATGCAAGGTATTAAAGAGTTATATAAAATTGGTAGAGGTCCAAGTTCATCACATACATTAGCTCCTGAACGAGCTTGTCGTTTATTTGTTAAGGAATTTGGCCCATATCCATATTATGTCGTTGAATTGTATGGATCATTATCATTAACTGGACATGGTCATAATACTGATTTAATTATTCAAGAAACTTTACCAGGAGAAGTTTTAATTAAATGGAAATTAGAGTGGTCAGAATCATTTCCTAATGGCTTTTATATATATGCTTTAAATGCCCAAAAAGAGATAAAACATAAATGGACAGTTTTTTCTTTAGGGGGCGGAAGTATCCAAGTCTTAGAAAAAAAATTCAATTTTAATGATGAGGTATATCCACAAAATAATTTTCAAGCAGTTAAAAATTTTTTGTATCAGAATAATTGTTCATTATGGGCATATGTTTTATATTATGAACCGAATATTTTAGTTTATTTAAAAGAAGTTATTGAAGCGGAAATTAAATGTGTTGAAAATGGTTTAAAGGCAAGTGGGCTTTTACCAGGAAAATTAAAATTAGCTCGTTGTGCTAAAGATTTATTGCAACTTGCTAAAGATGATATGCGTTTGAAATTGATGGCTTATGCATATGCTGCTAATGAAGAAAATGCAGCTATGCATACAGTTGTTACAGCACCAACTTTGGGTGCTTGTGGAGTTATTGCAGCTTTGACTTATTACTTAATAAATGATCTTAAATATGACCTTGATGATGTTGCTAAAGCTTTAGCTGTTGGGGGTATTTTTGGTAATGTTATTAAACAAAATGCTACTATTTCAGGAGCTGTAGGCGGTTGTCAAGCAGAAGTAGGATCAGCTGTTTCAATGGCTTGTGCGATGCTTGCTTATGTGCAAAAAGAATCGTTGGCAGTTATTGAGTCAGCAGCTGAAATTGGTATGGAACATCACTTAGGCTTAACATGTGATCCAGTTCAAGGATATGTCATGATTCCTTGTATTGAACGTAATAGTCAAGGTATTTTACGGGTTATTGATGCAGTTCAATTAGCTACTAATATGCGTAAAATAAGACAAAACAGGATAGATTTTGATACAGTTGTTAAAACAATGATGGAGACAGGTAAAGCAATGGATACAGAATTAAAAGAAACATCAGTTGGTGGTTTAGCTAAATTTTATAAGGATTCAACATGTTAAAAAAGATTGAATTATTATCACCTGCTGGTAGTATGGAAAGTTTAATAGCGGCTATTGAAGCCGGTTGTGATGCTGTATATTTAGGATTATCTTCATATTCGGCAAGAGCATTTGCCCAGAATTTTTCCTTAACTAATATTGCTGATACTATCGCATATTGTCATATTCGTGATGTGCGTGTCTATGTTACGATGAATACTTTAATTTATGAAGCTGAATTTAAAGGCTTACAAAAGGCAGTAGATATTCTTTATCATGCTGATGTTGACGGTATTTTAGTTCAAGATTTAGGATTATATCATTATATTCAACAAACGTATCCTGATTTGCCATTACATTGTTCAACACAAATGCATATTCATAATGTAGCTGCTGTGCGTTATATGAAGTCCCAAAAAGCAACTCGCTGTGTTATTGCTCGTGAATGTTCACTTGAAACAATTAGAAAAATGTGTAAAGAAGATATAGAAATAGAAGTTTTTGTTTATGGTGCTATATGTATTGCTTATAGTGGACAATGTTTAATGTCTTCTTCTTTAAAAGGGCGTTCAGCTAATCGTGGTGTTTGTGCTCAAAATTGTCGTTTGAAATATCAAGAAGATGGTAAATATGCCAAAGATGGTGAATATTGTTTAAGTCCTAAAGACTTAAATGCCATTGAATTAGTACCGGAATTAATTTCTGCTGGGGTAGCTAGTTTGAAAATTGAAGGACGGATGAAGAGTCCATCATATGTCTATGCTGTTACAAAAGCATTTCGCCAAGCAATAGATGCTTATTATCAAAAAAAAGAATTTAAATTATCTGTAACAGAAGAGAAAAAATTATTTACATTATTCAATCGAGGTTTTTCAAAAGGTCATTTAGCTAATGAAAATATTATACAAAGGATGGCTCATTTACGACCAAATCATCAAGGTATTAAATTGGCTTATGTATTAGCAACACATGGTCATTATATTCAAATGAAATTAATACATGATTTATCACAAGGAGATGGTATTCGTATCTTATCACATCCTCTAGATATTGGCTTTGTTGTTAATAAAATGGAAAATCAAAAAGGTTTATTATGCAAACTTGCTAAAGCGGGGGAAATTGTACAAGTTTATTGTCCTAATGGTTGGGTTAAAATAGGTGATGAAGTTCGCTTAACAAATGATGTCAATTTAGTTAAAGATATTCAAAATGAAATATCGAAACATAAACGTCGGGTTTTAATTAACATAAAATTAAATGCTAAAATTGATGAACCATTGTTTTTGGAAGTAATGGATGGTCGACAAAAGTTATTTTTAAAAACTAATATGCTTTGTCAAAAAGCTTTAAAAAAGCCTCTTGGTAAAGAACGTTTAAAAGAAGCATTAGGTCAATTGGAAGATTCAGCTTATAAGTTACAAAAAATTGATTTTGTATTAGATAATTTCTTTTTGCCAATGAAAGAAATAAATCAATTACGACGACAAATGATTAAAAAGCTTGATCAATCAAGAGCTATTTTAAATACTAATCGTAAAACTAAACAAGCATATAAATTTACTTTGCAAGATCCTTTATATCACGGTGATTTATTGCTTGTTGAAGGGCCAAAAACAAATATCAAAGCCCATTATTTATCTGCGCAAGAAATAAGTGCTACGGTAAATGAAAATAATGAAAAATATCAAAATTATAAAAATGTTGTTTTAAATGAAATGGGAACTTTTTATGGTCAGCATGAAAATTGTATTGCGGGCATGTCGTTAAATATCACAAATAGTTATAGTTTAGCTTATTTTTTATCTCAAGAAGGAGTTGATGCAGCTATTTTATCCAGTGAATTAAAACCTATTCAAATTAAGAATTTAATTCAAAACTTTATAAAACGTTATGGCTTTATACCATTTACATATCAATTTGTTTTTGGCAAACGAAATTTAATGATCATCAAGCAAGGTTTTGATGATATAAGAGCGAAGACTTTAACTGATTTACAAGATCATCATTATCAATTATCATATACAGATAAAGAAGTATTCATTCATGAACCAATGGTATATAGAAGAAAAAATGAATATGCTAAAGGAAGTTATCTGATTATTGATAAAACAGTAATAAATGCAGAAAAAATTTTGGAGGAAGCTTATGAAGAAATTTTTAATCGAATTTAAAGAATTTGCATTAAAGGGAAATGTTGTTGATTTAGCAGTTGGTGTTATTATTGGTGGTGCATTTCAAGCTATTATTAAATCATTTATTGATAATATTTTGAATCCGATTATTGGTATTTTATTTAAAGCTGATTTATCACTTATTGTTTTAAAAATAGGATCAGTAAGTCTAGGCATAGGTGCTTTTGTTTCTTCTTTTATTAATTTTATTTTATTGGCTTTAGTATTATTTATTATGGTTTATACAATGAATAATATTCGTGGTTTAATGAAAGAAGATAAGCCAGAAGAAGTAAAAAAATCAGAGGAAGTAATTTTACTTTCAGAAATTCTTAAAGAATTAAAAAATAAATAATATAAATAATTTTAATGGGCTAATAAAGAGAAATTTTTATTAGCTTTTTCGTTTAAAATAAAAATTTGCTATAATAGTTAGGATATAGGAGAAATAATGTTCTTAAAAAGAATTGAAATGCGAGGCTTTAAATCATTTGCGGATAAAACATTAATTGAATTTGATCAGCCAATTACAGCTATTGTTGGTCCAAATGGTTGTGGTAAGTCAAATATCACCGATGCAATTCGTTGGGTTTTAGGTGAACAAAGTGCTAAAAGCATGCGTGGTGATAAAATGAATGATGTTATCTTCGCTGGTTCATTAGAAAGACGGAAGGTTAATTTAGCTGAAGTAACATTAATTTTTGATAATAGTCAAAAACAATTAAATATTGATCAAAAGGAAGTAGAAGTTACAAGACGTCTTTATCGTGATTCTGGGGAAGCTAATTACTTAATTAATCATCGCTTAGTCCGCTTGAAAGATATTGTTGATCTTTTTTTAGATACTGGTCTTGGTAAAGATTCGTTGAGCATTATTAGTCAAGGTAATATTTTATCTTTTGCGGAAAGTAAGCCTTATGAACGAAGATCTATATTTGAAGAAGCTGCTGGTGTTGCCAAATATAAAAAGCGTAAACTTGAAACTTTAGCTCATTTGGAAAGAAGTAAAGCTAATTTAGAGCAGAATCAATTAATATTAGAAGAGTTAGAAAAACAGATTTCACCTTTAAAAAGGCAAGCTAAAAAAGCTGAATTATATCAGCAGAAAAAAGAATCTTTACAAAAAATTGAAATTACTGTTTTAGTTAATACGATAAGTTCATTGCATGAACAATTAGCTAACTTAGATCAACAGTTATTTGAAGTAAATACAAGTAAAACAGTTTTACAAACAGATCTTCAAGTAGGAGAAAGTCAAGTTAAGATTTGGCGTAAGGAAATTCATGAAATGGATCTTAATATTCAAAAATATCAAGATCAGATTATGCAATCAAATAATGCTATTGTGCAATTAGAAAATCGTAAAAGTGAGTATGAAGAAAAAAGCAAATATGTTTTAGAAGTTGGCAATCATCAAGAAAAAGAAAAGGAATTACAACAATTATATCAAAATGCCAAGATTGAATATGAAGATCGTTTACAAAGACAAAATGTTTTAGAACAGGAATTAAAATTAGGACAAAAACAATTAGCTAAAATTGCTAATGACTTATTAGATTGCAAAAATAATGTTGATTTATCATCTTATCGTTATCAACAGATTGAAAAAAGATTACAAGTATTAAAAGAAATTAGTAAAAATCCTTTTAGTCATAATAGTGGTTTAAAAGCCATTACAGAAAATAAAGAAAGTTTAAGTGGCATTATTGGTGTAATTGGGCAGTTACTTAAAGTGGAAGAAAAATATGCTTTGGCTATTAGTACAGCATTAGGGGCGGCTGTTCAACATATTCTAACAAATGATGAAAAAAGTGCTCGCTTAGCAATTCAGTTTTTAAAGCAAAATCAAGCTGGACGTTGTACTTTTTTACCTTTAAGCGTTTGTCAAGAACGTTTTGTTAGTAAGGAAATATTGTTGATTTTAGCTAATCAAGATGGTTATTTAGGTTTAGCAAGTCAATATTGTAAAATTGATGGTACTTATCAAGCTGTTATCAATTCATTATTAAACAATGTCATTGTTGTTGAAAATTTAACAAAAGGTAATCAAATAGCTAATATTATAAATCATCAATATAAGATTGTTACTTTAGATGGTGATGTTATTCATCGTGGTGGTTCAATGACAGGCGGAAAGAGTAAAAATGATTTTAATATTATGACGATGCATAAAGAAATAAAATCATTAGAGCTTAATCTTGATGCTTTAGCGGCGAAAAAAGAATTAGCTTTGAAAGCTTATGATAAAGTTTTAAAAGAACGACAAAATATTTCAGCTAGTTTAGAACAATGTCGTTTATCTTTAGCTTCATTAGTAGCTATTGTAGATGTCAAAAAAGCACGTATGGATCGTTATTTTACAGATTTAGAACTATGTGGTAAAAAAGCATTAAATGATGATGAAATGAGTCAGCCAAGCTTTATTTTAGATTTGAATAAAGCTTATGAAAAACGAGATGAATTAAATAAAAAATTACAACTATGCAAGCAAAAAAGAAATCAAGAAGACAATCAGTTAGAGCGTAAAGAAGCTCAGTTAAGACAAAAAAGAAATGAATTTACAAAATTACAAGATGAATGTCATATTCTTGATTTAAGTAAAGGTAAATATGAAACAAAATTAGAAAATTGTTTACAACGGTTATCAAGTGAATATCGGATGACTTATCAATTTGCTAAAGATAAAGTTGAAATTAACGATCTTACACAAAAAGAGGAAGAAGTACAAGCATTACGTGATGAAATTGAATCACTAGGTAATGTTAATATGAATGCTCCTGAACAATATCAAGAAGTTAATGAACGTTATGAAACTTTAAAAAATCATATTCAAGAAATTGAATCATCAATCAAACAACTATTGAAAGCAGTTGATGATATGGATATGATTATGAAAGAACAATTTCAAGTTACTTTTAAAAAAGTAAATGATGCTTTTGGGGAAATATTTAAAGCTATTTATGGTGGTGGAAAAGCTTTTTTACGTTTAGATAATCCTCAAGACTTATTGACAAGTGGTATTGAGATATATGCTCAGCCACCTGGTAAAACAGTACATAATAATCTTTTATTTTCGGGTGGTGAAAAAAGTCTATTAGCTTTATGTGTTTTATTTGCGATTTTAAAAGTTAAACCTATTCCTTTGGTTATTTTAGATGAAGTTGAAGCGGCTTTAGATCCAGCTAATGTTTTACGTTTTGCTAAATATTTAAGTAATTATATTGATCAAAGCCAATTTTTAGTTGTAACACATCGACCAGGAACCATGGAAAAAGCAAATACTTTATATGGTGTAACAATGCAACAACAAGGTGTATCATCATTGTTACGAGTAAATTTAGTAGATGCTCTTCATTTTAGTAAGGAGATTGAATCATGAGTTTTTTAGAAAAATTAAAAAATGCTTTTACTAAGAAACAAGATCAGGCAACATATTTATCAGGTTTTAAAAAAGCACAACAAAATTTTGGTGATAAATTAAGTGCTATGCGCTATCATTTTAAAGCTGTTGATGATGCTTTTTTAGAACAATTAACAATTATTCTTTTAGAAGCAGATGTAGGTATTCATACAGCTGATTTTATTTGTGAACAGCTAAAAATTAAATGTCAGGCATATCCGAGTATATCATTTAAATGGGCAATGAATTTTTTGCTAGAAACAATGCAAGAAATTTATTGTGAAGATGGTCAAAATCAGCAAATAAATTGGGCAAAAGATGAACCGACCGTGTTTTTACTTGAGGGAGTTAATGGAGCTGGTAAAACAACAACGATTGCTAAACTTGGCTATGCTTTTCAACAAACTGGTAAAAAAGTTGCTTTTACAGCTGCTGATACTTTTCGAGCAGGAGCAATTGAACAGTTAAAAAAATGGGGTGAAAAATTGAATATACCAGTCATTGCAGGTCATGAGAATGGTGATCCTAGTGCTGCTATCGTTGATGGTTGTCGTTATGCGAAAACAAATAAAATAGATGTTTTATTATGTGATACGGCTGGTCGTTTACAAAATAAAGTTAATTTAATGGCAGAATTAGCAAAAATGAATAAAGTAGCTGCTCGTGAAATTAGCAATGCTCCACATAATACATGGCTTGTTCTTGATGCAACAACTGGTCAAAATGGTCTTAGTCAAGCAAAAATTTTTGCTGAAAGTACAAAGTTAAATGGTATTATTTTAACCAAAATGGATGGCACAGCTAAAGGTGGTATCATTTTAGCAATTAAACATCAATTGCATATACCAGTATATTATTTAGGTCTTGGTGAAAGGAAAGAAGATTTAAAACCATTTGATTTAGATTCTTACTTATATAGTATTTCTAAGGGCTTAGAAGATGTATAATAAGTTGTATTATGATCAGTTGTTAGATTTTTATATTGAATTATTGAGTAATAAGCAACAATTAATTGCTAAATATTACTATCACCAAGACTTATCTTTACAAGAAATTAGTGAATTATTAGCAGTCTCTCGAGCGGCTATATATGATTGTTTGAAACGTGTGCGTCATGAATTAGATTATTATGAGTCAATTTTGTTGCTGTATCAAAAGCAACAAAAAAGACAAAAAATATTGCAACAAATAAAAAAACAAATTGATCCATCGATATGGTCTTTATTATCGAAACTTGAAACTGAATAGGAGGGTATATATGACAAAAGTAATTTCAGTTAATTCCGGTTCATCATCTTTAAAATTTCAGCTATTTGACATGCCTTGTGAAAAAGTAATTGCTTCTGGTATTGTTGAAAGAATTGGTCAAAAATGGGGTTCTTTTACGATTAAATTTAATGATCGTAAAGAAACTAGTGAAGCTGCTTTTCCCAATCATAAAGTGGCTGTTGATGTTTTATTAAAAGCTTTAGTTGATTATCAAATTGTAAAAAATCTAGATGAAATAAAAGGTGCTGGTCATCGCATTGTACAAGGTGGTTCATATTATAATCAATCAGTTGTAGCTGATGAAGAAGTAGTTAAGCATGTTGAAGAATTAAGTGTCTTAGCTCCTTTACATAATCCAGCTCATCTTGTTTGTTATAAAGCTTTTTGTGAAGCTTTACCAAAAATTGGTCATGTTTTTGTGTTTGATACTGCTTTTCATCAAACAATGACAGCCGAAAGTTATATGTTTGCAACACCATATGAATGGTATGAAAAGTATAAGATTCGTCGTTATGGAGCACATGGTACATCTCATCAATATGTTAATCTACGAACAGCCGAATTAATGGCTAAAGATGTTCATAAATTAAATATGATTACATGTCATTTAGGTAATGGTGCTTCAATTACAGCTATTCGTAATGGTAAAGTAATTAATACTTCGATGGGTTTAACGCCACTAGGTGGTATTATGATGGGTACACGTTGCGGAGATTTAGATCCATCGGTAGTCTTCTATATGGCTAAACAATTAAATTGTACACCTGATGAAATGGATGTTTATTTAAATAAAAAGTCAGGTATGCTAGGTGTTTCAGGTATTAGTTCTGATGCTCGTGATATTCAAGCAGCTATTGAAGCTGGTAATAAACGTGCTCAATTAACAGTTGATATTTATACTAATCGGGTTGTTAATGTTGTTGGTGGTTATTACATGCAATTAGGTCATGTTGATGCTATTTCTTTTACAGCTGGTCTTGGTGAAAATGATGTTTTTACACGGGAAAGAATTTTAAAGGGTTTAGAAGAAGGACTAGGTTTATCTATTGATTATGAATTGAATCGTAAGATACATGGTAAAGAATGCTTAATTTCTAAGCCTGATTCAAAAGTTCAGGTTTATGTAGTACCAACTAATGAAGAATTGGTTATTGCCCGTGATATTATGCGTTTGTTAAAATTATGAACTCATTTTATTTAGATCAGTCAAAGGTATTTCTTCAAACAATTCAAGCATTTGAAGTAATTTGTATCTTTCGCCATGAACATCCTGATTGTGATGCATTAGGTGCTCAATGTGGTCTTTTAACGTGGTTAAAAACTTATTTTCCTAATAAGAAAATATATGCTTTGGGTAATGAAAATAGTAACCAGTTTGATTTTCCACAAATGGATAAAGTAAGTGATGATGTTTTACAAAATGCTTTAGCAATTATTCTTGATACAGCTAATTTAGAAAGAGTAGATGATCAACGTTATGCATTAGCTAAGCATATTATGAAGATAGATCATCATATAATAACTGATGATTATGGTGATACAAAGATTGTCTTAGAAGGTTGTGCCGCAACTTGTCAAATTCTTACTCTTTTGATTCACAAATTAGTAAAATATCCGCTAAATAAAACAATAGCCCAGTATTTTTATGCTGGCTTAGTTACTGATTGTTTAAATTTTAGTGCTAATTATACCAATGATGAGTCATTATTAGCAGGTAGTTATCTTGTGGGATGTGGCTTAGAAGTAGCTAAAATACAACAACGATTATTTGATCAAGACTTACATGATATTCAGTTTAAGATATATCTTTTAAGTCATATGCAAATTTTTAAGGAACATATTGCATATGTTATTTTAGAACATGATGATTTAGTTAGGTGGTCACTTTCGGCGTCGGAAGCAAGATCACGTGTAAATACGTTGTCAGGTATTAAAGAATTTGCAATATGGGTACTATTCACGTATGATATAGAGACAAGTAGTTATGCAGCAAGTATTAGATCCAAACAAATTGCTATCAATGAAGTAGCTAATCATTACCATGGTGGTGGGCATAAAAATGCTTGTGGAGTAAAAGGCTTATCTTTAGAAGACGTGCAAAATATATTAAATGATTTAGCAAAATTATTATCGAACTTTTAAGGATTAAAATATGACCGTTGGTCATATTTTTGCTTTTTATTGCTGGAAAGTAAGAGGTCAAATATGACATTTAAAGAATTAAATTTAATCCAACCGTTATTGGATTCATTAACTAAAGCTGGCTATGAAAAGCCAAGTCCTATTCAAGAAAAAGCAATTCCTATTTTGCTTAATCATGATGATTTAGTTGCTTGTGCACAAACAGGAACAGGCAAGACGGCAGCTTTTTCATTACCTATTTTGCAGTTACTAAAAAAAGAAAAAGAAGCAAAGTTAAGATCTTTAATTCTTAGTCCTACGCGTGAATTGGCTAGTCAAATATTTAATAATATCAAAAAATATGGTCGTTATTTAAAACTACGTGTTTGTTGTATTTATGGTGGTGTACCAAGTGGTCCACAATTAAAAGCTTTAAAACAAGGATGTGATATTTTGGTTGCTACTCCTGGAAGATTAATTGACTATCTTAATCATGCCAAAATAATGCTGGACGATATTGAAATATTTATTTTAGATGAAGCCGATCGGATGTTAGATATGGGCTTTATCAATGATGTTTATAGAATCATTAAAGAATTACCACATAAACGACAAACAGCTTTATTTTCAGCAACAATGCCTAAAGAAATATGTCAATTGGCTATGAATATTCTTCATAATCCCAAAGAAATTCATATTGCTAAGCAAAAAATAACAACTGATTCAGTTAAGCAATCTTTAATTTTTTGTCGTAAAGCAGATAAGAAAAAAATTTTGATAGCATATTTAAAAGCCGATAAAATTAAAAAAGGAGTTATTTTTACTCGTACTAAAATAGGAGCAGAACGATTAGCTAAATATTTAAGTTTGGAAAATATTACATCTTTAGTAATTCATGGTGATAAAACACAAGGTCAAAGAATGAATGCTATGCAACGCTTTCGTACTAATCAAATACCTTTTTTAATTGCTACAGATATTGTTGCAAGAGGAATTGATATTCAAGATATTAGTCATGTAATTAATTATGATTTGCCAGAAGATATTGAAAATTATGTTCATCGAATTGGACGCACAGGTCGTGCTAAAAAGAAAGGTCAAGCTATTTCTTTAGTTTGCACTGAAGAATTAAGTTTATTATCACGTATTGAAGAACTTATTCATTATCAGATACCAAAATTAGCAAATGAATATGCTATTGATTTAAAGCGTTATCAGAAAACAAAATATGCAACTAAATCAAAACGACCAATTAAAATTAACAAGGATAAAAGAAAATCACTTAATTCTTCATTAAGACCTCAAAAGGGTATTAAACGAAGATAAATATTTACATATTAATTAGCTAACGATAGATGCGTATAAGAAAGAGGTTGATGTAATGATTCATCATATTATTATATTTAAATTTAAAGCAAATATGAGTTATATCGAAAAAGAAAATATTGTTCATTTATTTGATGGATTATTGTCATTAGATGTTATTTATGAAGGAGAAGTTTATCTCAATGATCAAAAAGCAGATCAAAATAATGATGATCTTTATTTTCATTTTGTTTTTAAAACGTGGTCTGACTTAAATAGTTATCAAAATCATCCTGATCATTTAGCATTAAAGCAAAGATTGAAAAATAATATCTTGCATCGTTCGTGTATTGATTATGAAGATTTTAATAGCGAGGTAGTATAATGAAAATCATAGTTGATCAAAGTATGCAAACACTTGGTATTCAAGATGTTGTTATTGCAATAGCAAGAAATGTTGATCCAAGTGCAACACTGTCAGCTTCTTTTCAAAATAAACAAAAACAAGTAGAGAAATGGGCAATGAGTGTTTCATTAGATGAAGTTAGTAAGCATCCATATATACAGGGATATATGGAAATGATGCAGAAAGTTGGACGAAGTATTAAAAAAAATCCACCTACTATTTTAAGCTTTATTCGAAATATTCAGCATCGTGGTTGTTTACCAAAAGTAAATACAATTGTTGATATTTATAATGTTGAAAGTTTAATTTCGTTTATTGCTATTGGTGGTCATGATTTAGATAAAATTAAAGAGCCACTAATCTTTAGTATTAGTCAAAAAGAGGATATTTTTTATCCTATTCTTTCAACAAGTAAGCATGTTGCTGAAAGTGATTATATTTATAAAGATAGAAATGGTATTTTAGCTTGGCTAGGTGTTCGTGATGGCGAAAATTATAAGTTTGATGAGCATACTAAAAATGCTATTTTTATTCTTCAAGGTAATGCCAATATTAGTGTTGAAGCAAGGGTTAATGCTTTAAAAAGAATAGAAAATGATTTAAAAGAATGTATGCCAAATTTAGTTTTTGATATGCAGATTATACATGTTAAGACAAATTAATTAGGATTAGAAAGGCAATTTAATGTTTAAAAAAGTTATTCAAAAGGATTTAATGATAGAAACCATAAAATTAGCGTGGCCAGCTGTTTTAGAAGCGTTCTTTGTAGCTATTGCTGGGATGATTGATACTGTTATGGTATCATCTTTAGGTCCTTATGCGGTTGCTGCAACGGGTTTAACGATTCAACCAAAATTTATTTCACTGGCTTTCTTTTTTGCAATTAATATTGCCGTAAGTGCTTTAGTTGCTAGAAGAAATGGTGAGGGTGATAAGAAAAGTGCTAATGAAGTATTTGTAACAGCATGTGTTATATCTTTTATTATCTGTTTCATTTTAAGTTTTATTTCATATTGGCAAGCAGATCAAATTGTTCATTGGTGTGGTTCAAATACTGATACTCATGAAACAGCTATGATTTATTTTAAAGTAATTCAAGTAGGAATGTTTTTTAATGTATTACAAATGATTATTAATGCAGCACAAAGAGGAGCTGGTAATACACGCATTGCAATGACAACAAATATTGTTTCTTCTTTAGTAAATATCTTTTTTAATTATCTGTTAATTAATGGTCATTTTGGTTTTCCGAAATGGGGTGTATTTGGAGCTGCTTTGGCAACGGTATTAGGAACTATTATTGCTTCTTTTTTAAGCTTACGATCAATTATGAAAAATGAATGTTTTATTTCATTGCCATTTATTATTCATCATAAAATTAAAGCAAGTAAAGATGTTTTAAAGAAGATTTTTGATCTTGGCTCAACATTATTATTAGAAAATGTTGCCATGCGTATTGGTTTTTTAGCAACTTCTGTTTTAGCTGCAAGACTGGGGACAGATGCTTTTGCAGCACATCAAGTAGGAATGAATCTATTAGGTATTGGCTTTTCTTTTGCGGATGGTATGCAAGTAGCTGCTGTGGCTTTGATTGGTCGATCATTAGGTGAAAAGAAAACGGAGTTAGCTAAAACATATGGTCATCTTTGTCAATATATCGGTTTATTTATTTCTATTATATTAGCTATTATTTTAATCTTTTTTGGCAAAGCTATTTTTGGTGCTTTTTTCCAAAAAGAAAGTATTTTAGATATGGGTAAATTATTATGTGCTTATATATCTTTGATAATCTTATTACAAATTTCTGAAGTTATTTATGGTGGTTGTTTAAGAGGAGCTGGTGATATTCGCTTTACTTTGATTGCTTTTCTTATTTCTACAACATTCATTAGAACAGTTGTAACGATCTTTTTAACATTAATTTTTAATTTTGGTTTAAGTGGTATATGGTTAGGTATTATGTCAGATCAATTAAGCCGTTTAATTCTATTTGGTGGTCGTTTTCATCAAGGTAAATGGGTTAATATTAAAATCTAATAATATGTTATCTTATAAAGCTAAATAGTTTATATTTTTTTGCAATTTTTGTAGTATCATTTAATCAATGAAATATGTTGTTTGTGATGATGAAAAAATACAGGTTGATCTAGTATGCAAATATATTCAAGAATATGCTCAGAAAAATAAGCAGAAGACGGAAATTTATCGTTATTATGATTGCCATAACTTATGGTGGGATTTAGAAAGTGGCTTAAAAGCAGATCTTTTATTATTAGATATTCAAATGCAAGATTTAAATGGTATTGAATTAGCACGTCTTATGCGAAAGAATCAATTTTTTCAGATGCTTTGTTTTATTAGTGGATCAAAAGAGTATGTTTTTGATGGCTATGATGTTGATGCTATTGCCTATTTATTAAAGCCATATGAGAAAGATCAACTTTTTAGAGTATTAGATAAAGCTCAAAAACTAGTTCAAAATACAGATGATTTTAACATTATTCAAACAAAGAAAGAAATGTATAAAATATATCATCGTGATTTGATTGCTTTAGAAGCTTTTTTGCATGATACAAAAATTTATTTACGATCGAATGCTTTAAAGCCAACCGAAATAATTATTCATCAAAGCTTAAAAGAAGTAGCTGCTCTATTTAACTTATCTTTGTTTCAAATACATCGCTCTTATATGGTTAATTTAAAAAATATATTGCAAGTTAGAAAAACAGAATGTATAGCTGAAAATAATTTATGTTTTCCGATTGCTCGTGGAAATTATGAATTAACTATGCAAGCTTTTATTGAGGCGAATAGAGGATCTTTATGATATATCTTTGTTTGTTTTGCTTAATTTATATCTATGAGCTAATTACTCATAAAATAAGAGGACGATATTTATTTTTTTATACTTGTCTTGCGTTCTTACTTGCTTATACTATTGTTTGTTATAATATTTGTTTTTTTGTTATTTTATTAAGTATATATATTTTTAATCATTATCATTTTTTGCTGGAAGAAAAATTATTTGCAGGGATGCTTATTTTTAATGCATGCATAATTATCTTTTTATTTTGGCAAACAAATAATCAATTTTTAGCCATTATTACTTTTTTAATGTTTTCATTATTTGAATATATAGCAGAAAGAATTATGAAGCGTGAAGAAAATAAGACAATTATTTATCAAAATAAATTAATGAAACAACAAATTACAGAAATTGAAAATATTTATTTAACTATGCGTGGCTGGCGTCATGATTATCACAATCATCTTCAATCACTTAAAAGTTATTTAAAGCTTGGACAAATAGATAATATGCAAAAATATTTAAATGAATTAGAAGTTGATTTAGATCAAATTGATACTTTATATCATTCTGGTAATTTACAACTTGATTCGATTTTAAATGCAAAGTTAGCGATTGCCCAAAAAGATGATATTAAGATCAACTGTGATGCTGATCTTCCACCTAAATTAAGTATTAGTGATATTGATTTATGTGTTTTAGTGGGTAATTTATTAGATAATGCGATTGAATCTTGTCGTAAAATAGAAAAAAAAGAAGAACGTTTTATACGTATTTATATTTCTAATTTAAAACGTCAATTATATATTTGTATTACTAATGCAACTAAGGAAACAGTTAAGCAAAGAACGGATACCTATTTTTCAAACAAGCGTGGTGATCATGGGCATGGTTTAAAGCGGGTTGACCGTATTATAGAGAAATATGATGGCTATTTAAATAGACAAAATGAACCAGGTGTTTTTGCTAGTGAAATTATCTTACCTTTATAACAATTCATGCATGAATATTAACAGTTCATGCTTTTTTTATTAATTAACTAATCTTTTTGTTATGGTTTAGCTAGGAGGAACATTACTTATGAAAAATACACGTTTAAGTATCTTAATAAATATTATTTATAAATTATGGAAAAAGCATCCTAAAGTAATATTAATGATGATATGTGAAACATTTTTTTTAGTTGTTGAACCATTCTTTGGCATTATATTGCCAGCTTTGGTTATTCAAATGATCATTCAAAAATTAGCATGGAGTCAATTTGTGATTAATATTATTTTATTGTTTTTGTGCTATGGCATTATCAATGCTGGCAAAATGTATTTTTCAAGTCGCAATGAAACACAATATATTTTCCCAAGAGTTAATCTTTTTTTAGAACCATTGCTTAAAAAAACACAAGATTTAAAATATGATTATTATGAAAGTGGAAAGGCTCAAGAAAACATTGAACAAGCTTTAAAGTCAGTAGTTGGAAATGCTAATACTGGTTCCGAAGGTATTATGCATTCATTACCAATTTTAATTTCTTGTTTCATAAGTTTAGTCATTTATGCTTGTTTTATAAGTAAGATAAATTTAATAATTCTTATAATTCTTTTATCATTATCTGTTATCAGTTATTTTATTTATGGCAAATTTTTTGCTCTTTATCTTAAAAAAGATCAAGAATTAGCTGAAAATTATGAGATTAAACGTTATTTCGATACAGTTATTGATGATAAAGAAAAGCAGAAAGATATTCGTCTTTATCAAATGCAAAATCAGCTTATGATTAAAATGCAAAAAAATAATACAGATGCAATTAAAAAATCATTAACTGCTTTGAAATATAAACAAATGATACCTCAAGTAAATGTTTTGTTTGGTTTTATTCGTGATGCTATAACATATGGCTATTTAATATTTTTAATGTATCAATATGAATTAGATATTTCTTCTTTTGTTTTTTATTTAGGAATTGTTCTTAGTTATGGACAACGTTTTACTACCTTAGCAACATGCATATCAAATATGAACTCAAACTTAGATATATCTAAAAGATGGTATACATTTATGGATGATAAAAATATTGTTGATCAAAGTGGCATAGAAATAGAAACCATAAAAGATATTGTCTTTGAAGATGTTAGTTTTCAATATCCAAATAGTGATAAAAAAGTGTTAGAACATTTTAATTTACATTTTAAAAATAATGAAAAATTAGCTTTAGTTGGGACTAATGGTGCTGGTAAAACAACGATTGTTAAACTGATCAGTGGTTTATATACACCAACAGAAGGGCGTATTTTAATTAATGGTATTGATTTAAGAAAAATAAATAAAAAGAAATATTATCAAAAAGTAGGTGTTATCTTTCAAGAAATTAATACTTTTTCTTTCACGATTGGTGAAAATATATCTAATTTAGAAGAAGGTAAATATGATGAAAAGAAAGTATATGAAGCATTAAAAATAGCTCATTTAGATACTTATGTAAATAGTCTTAAAAAAGGTATACATAGCTATCTTGAACATATTATTGATGAAAATGGTATTGATCTTAGTGGTGGTCAAAAACAAAGATTATTATTAGCTAAAGTTTATTATAAAAATCCAGATTTATTAATCTTAGATGAACCAACATCAGCTTTAGATGCAATTGCAGAGAAAGAACTATATAACGAATATGAAAAGATAACAAAAGGTAAAAGTTCTTTATATATTTCACATCGTTTAGCTTCAACACGTTTTTGTGATCGTATTTTACTTTTAGAAGATGGTAAAGTGGTTGAAGAAGGATCACATCAGTCATTAATAGCTAAAAATGGTAAGTATGCAGAAATGTTTAAAATTCAAGCTAAATATTACCAGGAGGAAAAACATGAATTGGCGTAATTTTTTAAAATCAACTAAATATATTCTTAATGTTATTAAAAAACAGGCTAAGCATATTTATACATGTATTTATTTGTGGTCATTTTGTAAATGTACACCAATATTTATATTACTCTTTAGCTATGCTCATATTTTAGATGCTTTAGTGATGAAACAATTTAAAAAAGCAATTGTTATTGTGGGTGTTACATTAGTTAGTACAAGTATATTAAACTTTTTAGCTAATTATTTAGATGCTATACTTGGTAGTTATGAAGATAATGCGGATAAGATTTTTGCTAGTCAAGTTAATTATAAAAGTTTCATTATTAGATATGATATCTTTGAACAAAAAAAGTGCTTAGAAAAAATTCATGCTGCTCGTAATAATACTTTTACTACAGGTGGAGTAGGTTCATTTGTTGAAAATATTAAACAAATAAGTTTCAATTTATTAGCTATTATTTATTCAATATTACTTATTATTCTTTTATATTTAAAAGCTAAGTTAAATGCTATTTGGATTATTGGTATATTATTTTTATTTGTTATATTTACGATTTTTGGAATATGGATTGAGAAAAAGAAACAAAAAGTGTTCGTTGATTTAAATAATAAAAATCTAAAAATTAATTTTATTTCTGATTATTTAATTAATAAAATGTTATCAATAGAAGTAAAAAAAGAAATTTTATTTAATGAAATGTATCGCTTGTTTGAACATTATATTAAGCCTCTTTTAAGCAAAATTGATTGTTTCTTAAAATTTGGTATGTTTACAGGAAAAATAGATGGTATTTATGCCTTTTTATTAACTATCTTTGCGGCAATTGTCTATATTTATATAGCTTATTTAAGATATAATGGATTAATTTCAATTGGTTCTATTCTGCTATATGTATCAGTTATTCAGCAGATGTTAAATTATATTTCTACAATTATTACCAAATATAATGATGCTCAATTTATACTTGATTATTTAAAACATTTAAATGATTTCTTATCTGATGACAGTATTTTAACAGAAGGAACATTGCCTATTGAAAAACGAAAAGACAATGAATACGAATTTACTTTTAAAAATGTATCTTTTGCATATCCAGATAGTGATAAAGAAGTATTAAGTAATATTAATTTAACTTTTAAAGTTGGTGAGACAATGGCTATGGTTGGTCGAAATGGAGCTGGCAAAACAACAATTGTTAAACTTTTGTGCCGTTTATATAAACCAACTAAAGGACAAATACTTTTAAATGGTATTGATATTCAAAAATTTGATTTTAACGAATATACTCGTATTTTTAGTCCTGTTTTTCAAAATTTTAGTTTATTTAATATGAGTGTTGAAGAAAATATTAATTGTGGTCATATACATAATGAAGATATTACTGAGATTTTAAAAACAGTTGATTTACATGAACGTATTTTTCAAGATAAAGATAAATTAAAAATGATTTTAGAGGATCATAACAAAAAAGGAGTTAAATTATCTGGTGGTCAAGCTCAAAAATTAGCAATTGCTAGAGCATTGTATAAAGATGCACCATTTATTATTCTTGATGAACCAACAGCCGCATTAGATCCTTTTGCAGAAGCTGAAATTTATCAAAATTTTGCTAAATTAATTAAAAATAAAACAGCCATTTATATTTCCCATCGAATGAGTTCATGTCATTTTTGTGACCGCATAGTGGTTTTTAAAAATGGTAGAATAGTTGAAGACGGTAATCATGATAGTTTGATGCAATTAAATGGTGAGTATCATGAATTATATAAAACCCAAGCTAAATACTATGCTAATTAGTTAATAAGAAAGCGTAATTATGATAATTACGCTTTCTTTTGTTTCCTTAAACTAAAAAAAGGAATAAAATAAGATTATTAGAAAAGGAGATATTTAAAATGAAAAAAGGTAAACAAATATTATTGAATATTTTATTACTAGTTGGTCTTATTATCAGTAATATAACTGTATCGTTAGCTTATGATTTTAATAGTCAAAGTAAAGCATTATATGCTTCATATATTGATGAATTAGCTAAAAATACAGCTGATAATGATAATTTAGAGGAGCAATTATTAAAGCAAGCTGCTCAGAATTCAAAAGCTGATGATACGATCATGCGTAATATTGGGGCAAAATGGAAAGCAGCTTTTGCTGATAAATGGCAAAAATATATTTATACTGTTGATCCTACTAAAACTAATGATAAAGCAACAGTGTTAGCTGATTCGGCAATTAAAGATAGTGAAACACATGCTTTTGTTTGTTTAGGCTTCCAATTAAAAAATGGTGAAATGCTACCAGAATTGATTGGTCGTTGTGAAACAGTTGCAGCAGCAGCAAGACAATTTCCAAAAGCCCAAATCTATGTTTCGGGGGGAGCTACAGGTCCAAATAATCCTTCAAAGAATACCGAAGCTGGTTTAATGAAAAAATATTTAGTCGAAAAATGTCATATTGATGAAAACCGTATTCATGAAGATCCACGGGCAATGACGACAGTTGAAAATGCAATTAATACTTTTGCAATGATGAAAAAAGATGGTATTAAAACAGCTACAATTGTGACAAGTGATTATCATACAAGAAGAGGAACTTTATTATATTATGCAGAAGCACAATTATTTCAACAAGAACATAACTATAACTGTGAAATAGTTGATTATTTAGGCTATAAAACAGGTAAACAATTAGAAAATGCTGGTCATGCAGCATATAGTTTAAAACAAATTTTAGGTTTAAATATGCCTTTATTAGCTTCCGTTGAAAATGAAAATCATGTTCTTGAAACAAATAAAGATTTTATTATTAACTTAAAAGGTAATTGTTCATCATTTAGTAAGCTTACAGTAAATGGTCAAGAATTAGCTAAAACAAATTATGAAGTTAAGCAGAAAAATACGATTATTGTTAAAAATAGTTATTTAAATACTTTACAAGAAGGTACTTATCAAGTTGAACTTTTCTTTAAAGATACGACTTTGAAAACTTCATTTACAATTAAAAAAGCACCAGTTGTTTCACCTGTAACACCGGTAAAACCAACCACTGTAAAGACTGCTGATAATCATAATTTACCTATTTATGCATTATCATTATTATTTAGTTCTGTATTAGTTATATATATAAAAAGAAAGTTATCTATAAATTAAATATTTTGATAAAAATCAGGCAAAATAATAGACGTAAGCGTTTAACTGTTTTAGTATAAAGAAGATAAAAGGAGAACGATATGCAAGATAACACAAATTGGCAAGGTTTCCAAGGTCGTCTTTGGAAAGAAGAATGTAATGTTCGTGATTTCATTCAAAGCAACTATAAACCATATGATGGTGATGAGAGCTTTTTAGCTGGTCCAAGTGAAGGTACAGAAAAACTTTGGAATAAATTACAGGAGTTGCAAAAACAAGAGCGTGAAAAAGGTGGCGTCTTAGATGAAGAAGCTGATGTTGTATCTAGCTTAACAGCGTATGGCCCAGGTTATATAGATGAGTCATTAAAAAAATATGAAAAAGTTGTTGGCTTACAAACAGACAAACCTTTGAAACGTGCTTTTATGCCTTATGGTGGTATTCGCATGGCAGAAGAAGCTTTATCAACATATGGATATACACCAAATCCAGAACTACATAAAATTTTTACCGATTATCATAAAACACATAATCAAGCAGTATTTGATGCATATACACCAGAAATGCGAATGGCTCGTAGCTCCCATGTTGTAACCGGTTTACCTGATACTTATGGACGGGGACGTATTGTTGGTGATTACCGTCGGGTTGCTTTATATGGTATTGATCAATTAATTGCTTGGAAAGAAGAAGATAAATTAAACTGTGGTGATGGTACGATGTTTGATGATGTAATTCGTCAAAGAGAAGAGCTTTCTGAGCAAATTCGTGCTTTACAAGGTATGAAGAAAATGGCTGAAGTTTATGGCTATGATATTTCATTACCAGCTAAAGATGCTAAAGAAGCAGTACAATGGTTATATTTTGGCTATTTAGCAGCTATTAAAACACAAAATGGAGCAGCTATGTCAGTTGGTCGTATTTCGACTTTCTTAGATATTTATATTGAACGTGATATAGCAGCTGGTAAATTAAGTGAAAGTGAAGCACAAGAGTTAATTGATCATTTAGTTATGAAATTTAGAATGGTTAAATTTGCTCGTATTCCTGCTTATAATGAATTATTCTCTGGTGATCCAGTTTGGGCTACTTTAGTTATTGCTGGTATTGGCGTTGATGGTCGTTCAATGGTAACTAAGAATGATTTCCGTTTCTTACATACTTTAGAAAATATGGGTCCTTCACCTGAACCTAACTTAACAGTATTATATTCATCAAGATTACCAGAAAAATTCCGCAAATATGCTGCTAAGATATCTGTTTCAACATCTTCTATTCAATATGAAAATGATGATGTTATGAAGCCTGAATGGGGAGATGATTATAGCATTTGTTGCTGTGTATCTGCTACCCAAACAGGTAAAGAAATGCAATTCTTTGGCGCACGTGCTAATCTTGCTAAAGCTTTATTGTATGCTATTAATGGTGGCATTGATGAAAAAAGCTTTAAACAAGTAGCACCTGCTTATCAAGCTATTACTTCGGAATATCTTGATTATGATGAAGTAATGAAGAAGTATGATATCATGTTAGACTGGTTAGCTGGTTTATATGTTAATATATTGAATTTAATTCAATATATGCATGATAAATATTATTATGAAGCAGCTGAGATGGCCTTAATGGATACAGATATTAGACGTACATTTGCAACTGGTATAGCTGGCTTTAGTCATGTTGTTGATTCATTATCTGCAATTAAATATGCTAAAGTTAAGACAGTACGTAATGAAGAAGGTTTAGTAACTGATTATACAATTGAAGGTGATTTCCCTAAATATGGTAATGACGATGATCGGGCTGATGAAATTGCTGTTTGGTTATTAAAGACTTTTATTACTAAAATTAAGAAACATCATACATATCGTCATTCCGAGGCTACAACATCTATCTTGACTATTACTTCTAATGTTGTATATGGTAAATATACAGGTAATATGCCAGATGGTCGCCGGGCTTGGACACCATTAGCTCCAGGTGCTAATCCATCTTATGGTGCAGAACAAAATGGTCTATTAGCTTCCTTAAATTCATTAACGAAGTTGCCATATCATTGGGCTTTAGATGGTATTTCTAATACTCAAACAATGAATCCTGATGCTTTAGGACATTCAGATGAAGATCGTGCTAATAATTTAGTAAATGTTTTAGATGGTTACTTTGATCAAGGTGCTCATCATTTGAATGTTAATGTTTTCGGCAAAGAAAAATTAGTAGATGCAATGGAACATCCAGAAAAACCTGAATATGCAAACTTTACGATTCGTGTTTCAGGTTATGCAGTTAAGTTTATTTCCTTAACAAGAGAACAACAACTTGATGTTATTGCCCGTACATTCCATGATCATATGTAATTATTTTGCTATTGATTAAAAATTATATCTGTTAAAATAGCTCTGTTTATAACAGAGCTATTTTCAAAAAAGAGGGGGATAAAAATGAAAGGACGTGTACATTCATTTGAAACATTTGGAGCAGTTGATGGACCTGGTGTTCGTTTTATAATTTTTTTGAAAGGCTGTCCATTACGTTGCCAATTTTGTCATAATCCAGATACTTGGTTAATGGAAGGTGGAACTTTTTATACTGCTAGGGAAGTACTTGATAAAGCATTACATTACCAAAAATATTGGCATAATGGAGGAGGTATTACAGTTTCTGGCGGAGAAGCATTATTACAAATTGATTTCTTAATTGAATTATTTGAACTGGCTCATCAAATGGGTATTCATTGTACACTTGATACAGCTGGTGGTCCTTTTACTTTTGCTGAACCTTTTTTCACCAAATTTCAAAGATTAATGAAAGTTACAGATTTAATATTACTTGATTTAAAAGAAATTAATGATCAGAAACATAAAAAATTGACCGGTGCATCAAATAAAAATATTTTAGCATTAGCTAAATATTTATCAGATATTCATAAACCAATGTGGATTAGACATGTGCTTGTTCCAAATATAACGGCAAACAAAGAAGATCTTGTGCAATTAAGAAAATTTATTGATACATTAAAATCAGTCGAAAAAGTAGAAGTATTACCTTATCATACATTAGGTGTTCCAAAATATGAAAAACTAGGTATTTCATATCCTTTGAAAGATACTCCTCAACCAACAAAAGAACAAATTGCTTTAGCTGAAGATATACTTGTTAAAAATAATTATACACAATAAAAGACAGGATTAATAATTCTGTCTTTTAATTTTTTCGCATATATAAATGCCGATATTTATTAGGTGACATATTATATTCTTTTTTGAATAAATGATTGAAATAACTAGCTTGTAAGAAACCACATTTCAAAGCTATTTCAACAATATTATTTTCCGTATTCATCAATAATTGTGTACTTATTTCAAGCCGATATTTATTTAAATATGTAATAGGTGATTTACCAGCATATTTTTTAAATAATCGGATACATGTACTTTTAGAAACAAGACCAGCATGAGCAATATCATTAAGGTTTATTTTATCTGAATAGTGTTGATAAATAAAATAGGTCATTTTTCTTTGAATACTTAAATTCGGATCATATTTTTCTTTAATAATCTTTTGATATGATGTATATACTAAAAATAGTCGTCTGACAATCATATAAATATAACCTATTGTTTCTAATTCATATGCACTTTGTTTTTCTTTATTTAATATTTCTATTTCATCTATTAAGTGATCTATTTCTAAGCCAATACCAATTGAAGAATTTATTTTTAAGTGTGAAAAAGAATCATCATCTTGTAAAGGAACAATAAATTTTTGATAAACTTTTTGATTATCAATAAAATAATCAGGATCAAAAATAAATACTTTTTTCGAACATAATTTATTATTTTTATTTAAAATACGATGGATACGTGCACGATTAATAATGCAAATATCACCTTTGTTGGCAATAAAATTTTGACCAGATACATGACATATATATTGTCCCTCAAGTATTTTAATGATTTCAAATGAATTATGACAATGTGCTAATTCATCTTTTTTATTCATTTTTGGATCATCTTGTTCAATTAAAAAAGGTATTTTAAAATTAATTGCATTCATAATATAATATATTCCTTTTATTGGAAATATTATACAATTTTTTTGGAGCATATTGCTATTAATATGAATTCATTGAAGATATAATATACATGTAAGTTAAGTAAAGCTTATCTAGAAAAAGGAGAATATTATGAATTCAAAATTAAATGTATTATTATCTAACTTAGTTGTTTGCTACCATAAATTACAAAATTTTCATTGGTATATTGCAGGTGAAACTTTTTTCCAAGCACATGCAAAATTAGAAGAATTCTACAATGGTGTTTTACCACAAGTAGATGATATTGCGGAAATGATTTTAATGAATGGTGGAAAACCTGTTGCTTCACTAGAAGAATTTAAATCATTAGCAACAATTAAAGAAGCAAGTGATGACTTTCAAAATGATTTTAAGCACGTTTTAAGTACTGTTGAAGCTGATTTTGAAACATTGTTAAATTCAGCTAAAGATATTAAAGCTGATGCTGATAAAGAAGAAAATTATTTAGTATCAACAAAAATGGATGATTTAATTGCTGATTATGCAAGAGCTATTTGGATGATTAAGCAATTTTCAAAATAATTTATTTTTAAAACCTAAGATAATTGATATGTACCCTCTTTACTGGACAAACCAGTAAGGAGGGTATTTTTATGCAC
>CAMUDN010000004.1 GCA_947087645.1 uncultured Bulleidia sp.
GGATAGATGAAGATGGAAAAGTCTTTATTTACTACACAATTGAAAGTATAAAAGAGCAATTTAATTGTGCGAGTGAAAAAGCAAATAAATTAATAGCTGAACTTGATATTAAATCAGGAATAGGACTGATTGAAAAGAAAAGACAAGGATTTGGAAAGCCTAATAGAATTTATGTTAAAGATTTTATGAGCATATTTAATAATATGGAATTAAAAAATCAAGAAGTTCGAAAATCGGAAAGTAACTATAACAATATTAGTAATAATGAGTTAATAAATAATGATTTTAGTAAAGGGCAAAATCCTTATGGAATATATAAAAATATATTTTTGACTGATGAAGAATATAAGGACTTAACAAATGAGTTAGGAAGCAGAAGTATGGAACAACCTCACACCACTTTACAGGACTTTTAATCTGTTCCGATTGTGGAGGAAAGCTAAGTTACAGAGAGCCGGCAGAACATAAAGAAAAGAAGTATGATTGTGATTATTGTTTTGTATGTCAACATTATAGACACAGAAAAGGCACTTGCAGTATGCACTACATTAAAGTAAAAACAGTGAATGAAATTCTATTAAAATCAATCAAAGAAATAACCGACTTTGCAAAAGAAGATAAGCAAGAATTTCTAAAAGTGATGAATAAATTATCCGATGAAAAAAGGTAGGTAGGCTTTCTTATGTTCCCGACTAAAGACTTGCAGGTGGTTTTCTTTTAACTCCTTACTGAACACTCATTTATAATTTTTTTAATCTTTTAAAAAGAAAATAAACATAATTATACAATTATTTAACTAATTTTTTGTTTTAATTAAAAGAAAATATATAAAGAGTTTAATAGTTATAAAAGGAAATTAAATTTTTGAAATGAAAGACCATTGACAAATAATAACAATGGTTTTTATAATAAATTGAACATTGTTCAGATAGGAGGAAAATTTGAATACTGCCATTACTTCGAAGGAAGCTATTTTAAAAAATTGTCGACTAATTGTTTCAAAACAGGGATTATCTTCTTTAAATATGCGATTAGTTGCACAAACTTGCCAAGTAGCACTAGGTGCTTTATATTATTATTTTCCTTCTAAGAATGATTTGCTTATGGCAACAATTGAAAGTGTTTGGGATGATATATTCTTTTGTCAAGATATAAAAAATATTAATTTATCTTTTATCGATTATATTAATAATTTATTTATTAATGTTCAATCTAGAATTAAGAAATATCCACATTTTTTTACTATTCATTCCATTAGTATATCAGCTAAGAATCAAAATGAAGCACATAATATTATGCAGAAGTATTTAAATAAATTAAAACAAAATATGCTTATTTCATTACAAAATGATCATAATATAAATAGTAAATTATTTAATGAAAATTTTAAAAAAGAAGACTTTATTGATTTTGTTTTAGATAATTTTATTTGTCTTTTAATACATAATAAACATGATTGTAATTTTCTTCTAAAAATAATGAAAAATATTTTACATTAATTTATTTTATTTTTAAATTAAATTGAACAATGTTCATATTATATAACAGGAGGAATAATATGCAAGCAATTATGGAAATTATTTTTGATCTGATTTATTTAATAATGGTTTTTTATATGGGCTTTCAAATATTGCATATATCCAAATCAAAAGTTTCTTTTTATCTTTATGGGATCATGGCACTTGTACTTGGAATAGGTGATAGTTTTCACCTAATACCACGAATTATAGCTTTATGTACAAGTGGATTAGATAATTATGCAATGTGGCTTGGTATTGGTAAATTTATTACTTCAATAACAATGACGATATTTTATGTTATTCTATATTATTTCTGGCGTTATCGTTATGGTCTTCATTACTGGATAGTTGATATTAGTATATGGCTTTTATCATGTGTACGCATTATTCTTTGCTTATTTCCACAAAATAATTGGTTAAGTAATCAATCACCATTAAGTTGGAATATCTACCGCAATATACCTTTCTTATTATTAGGTCTTATAATTATTGCTCTTTTTTATGCCCAAGTTATAGCAAAAAAAGATAATGTTTTTCGTTATTTATGGCTTGCTATTTTATTTAGTTTTATTTTTTATATTCCTGTTGTTTTGTGGGCTAATATATTTCCTAAGGTAGCTTTACTGATGATACCTAAAACTTGTGCTTATTTATGGGTTATTTGGCGGGGATATTCATATGTTAAAAAAGGAGAAAAAAGATGAAAAAATATTTAAATTATGCTTTATTTTATGCTGTCTTAGCAATGATAGCTGGTGTTTTTTATCGTGAATTTACTAAATTTAATAATTTTTATGCGGATACATCACTTGCTAAAGTACATACCCATTTGTTCGTCCTAGGAATGATTATTTTTTTGTTAATATCTTTATTTTTTAAAAAAGAAAAAATAGTTGCTATTAAGATGTTTAAAAGTTTTATGTATATCTATAATTTTGGTTTGCTTTTGATGAGTACAATAATGTCTATTCGTGGTATTTTACAAGTTCTCACTATATCTTTAAGTACCAATTGTAATGCTGTAATCACAGGCTTAGCTGGTATTAGCCATTTATGTGTCGGTATAGGCTTGCTATTATTATTCTTAGTATTTAAAAAGCAAGCTAAGCAAGCATAAATTATGATATAGTAAATACATTGTAAGAAAGGATATTATGATCATATGCCTTGGTATTACATCAAGAAAAGGTTTCTTTTAAGTTTAGCTGCCATCGTATGGGCTATAGCAGGTATTAATGTTACAAGGATGGGAATCATTGCTTATATTTCTTTAACTGAAATAAAATTATGGTATTTTCTTTTGATGTTATTAATTTTTTTTCATTTTGCAAAGTTATTTTATCATATTAGTTTACAGCATTTACAACGTATTAAATCTTATCCGACAGTTAAAGAATTTTGGTTTTTCTTTCGCTTGCAAGATTATTTGATGATGATATTTATGATGAGTATAGGTATTTTTTTAAGACAAGCACATATTGTGACGCCTGAGTTTATTGCTGTTTTTTATAGTGGATTAGGATTAGCATTAATATTTGCTAGCATAGTATTTTTAAATATGTATTTAAGTTTTAATAATTTTGTTAAAAAGAAAGATGAAAAGATGAGATTGTGATTAAAAATAATAAATTATGTCAAGTATATAGAAAATGTGGGGCATGTTCTTTTCTAGATAAACCATATAATTGGCAAATAGCTAAAAAGCAAAAACTTTTAGTTCAATTATTTAAGGCCCATAAAATATTGCCAATTATAGAAGATCCTTTTCCATTACACTATCGTCATAAAATATATGCAACATTTGGACAAAATAAACAAGGTATTTTTTTAGGCTTATATGCTGCAAACAGTCATCTTCTTTTTCCATCCAAAGATTGTCTTATTCAGCATCAAAAAGGTAATGATATTCTTGCAACATTGACTAAATTAGCTAATGACTTTCATTTATCAATTTATCAAGAGGATAAAAGGAAAGGTCTATTGCGACATGTTTATATTCGTATTTCGGCGAAAAATGCTAAAGTTATGCTTGTTTTAGTTATTGGTCAAAAAGAATTTATTGGTGTAAGAAATTTTATGAAAGTACTTTTAGCTAAGCATCCTGAGATTGAAACCATTATTTTAAATTATAATGATCGCCAAACATCACAAGTATTAGGGGAAAGAAATAAAGTAGTATATGGTAAAGGTTATTTAATAGATGAAATAGATGGTCTATTGTTTCGTATTTCTGCACAATCATTTTACCAAATCAATCCTCATCAAGCCTATAAACTATATAAAAAAGCAATTGATTTAGCAGGTTTAAAAAAAGAAATGACGGTTATAGATGCTTGTTCAGGAACAGGTACAATTTCTTTATTATTATCTCGATATGTGTCTTTAGTTATTGGGATAGAATTAAATAGACAAGCTGTTTATGATGCTAATGAAAATCGTAAATTGAATAATATTCATAATGTTCATTTTTGGCAAGGAAGAGTTGAAGAAATTATGCCTAAACAAAGAATAAAAGCTGATGTTCTTTTTCTTGATCCACCAAGAAGTGGTTTAGGACAAGACTTTATGCATTTTTTAGATGATATGAAGATACCAAAGATAGTATATATTTCATGTAATCCACATAGTCAGGCAATTGATATGCAAGCTTTATCAGGACACTATAATATTATGGTTAGTCAAGGTGTTGATATGTTTCCCCAGACAGAAAGCATTGAAAATATTATTGTTTTACAAAGAAAATCATTTAAATATCATAAATAGATGATATGAATTTATATTTTTACTTGCCGAAGAACAAAAAATCATATAAAATACTATTAGGAAAAGGAGTGCTTAGGCACTCCTTCTATTATTATGTTGGAGGTTTATGATTAATATTGCAGAGATAACATCATTTCTTTCACCACTTTTAAAAGAGGATGGATTTAACGTTGAGGAAATTAAATGGCTTAGTAAAGAAAATGTCTTACAAGTTGTTCTTTCAAATCAATTTGGTGAAATGGATTTAGATGCATGTACTAGAGCAAGTGAAATTATTTCAAGTGCATTAGACAAAAAAGATCCGATTAAGCAAGAATATAATCTTGAAGTATGTTCACCAGGTGCCGAAAAGGAAATTAAAGATATCAAAACAATTGTAGATAATACTTATGTATATATTGAGTTTAAAAAAGCAGTCGATAAGTATCTGCATATTGAAGGATATTGGATAAGTGAAGAGGGAAATTATTTTTTGATTTATCATGATAAAGCTAAAAAGAAAAAGATGCAAATTGAAAGTGATAATATAGCATTTATTCGTCATGCTGTAAAAATTTAGGAGAAAACAATGAAATTAGATTATAAAAAATTAATTAGTGCATTAAGTGATGTTGAGGAACAGCGTAATATTCCACAAGAAGTTGTTTTAGAAGCTTTAAAAGAAGCAATGGCTAAAGCATATAAGAAAAATGAAGAATTACCTGATATTGATGTTGAAGCTGAAATAAATGAGCATAAAAAGACAATTGATTTATTTCAAAATTATATTGTTGTAGATGATGTTGAAGATAGTGAACTTGAAATGAGTCTTGAAGATGCTCGCAAGATTGATAAAAAGTTTCAATTAGGTGATAAAGTTAGAAGACCGGTCGAAATAACAACGATGTCACGGGCTGCTGCTACTCTAGCTAAGAATGTAATGCGTCAAAAAATTCGCGAAGCAGAAAAACTAGCTATATATAATGAATATGTTGGTCAGCTTAATGAAATGGTATATGGAACAGTTGAATCAGTTAAAGATAAGTTTACTTTAGTAAATCTTGGTCATGCTATCGCTTTAATGCTAGCAACTGAAGAAATTCCAAATGAAAAATTACATGAAAATCAACGTATTAAAGTAATTATTAAGGAAGTCAATAAAGAAGGTAAAGGAGCTCAAGTTTTAGTTTCAAGAGCAGATGCTATGTTTGTTCGTCGCTTATTTGAAGCTGAAGTACCAGAAATTTTTCAAGGTATTGTGGAAATTAAAGCAATTGCTCGTGATGCTGGTGAAAGAACGAAGATGGCAGTTATGACACATAATCCGGAAGTTGATCCAATAGGAGCTTGTATTGGTCAAAGAGGAATGAGAATTCAAGAAATAACTAAAGAACTGAAAGGTGAGAAGATTGATGTTGTGGAATGGAGTGATGATATTGCAACGATGGTTGAAAATGCATTGGCCCCAGCAAAAGTTGAAATGGTAGTACCAAATGAAGAAAATAATAGTTTGTTAGTTGTTGTTGACGAAGATCAATTGTCATTAGCTATAGGTAAACGTGGTAAAAATGCTCGTTTAGCAGTTAAGTTAATTGGTCATAAAATTGATATTAAGACCCGTCAAGAATTAATCGATGCGGGATATGATTATGAATTATTGTTAGAAAAAGTTCAAAAACGGCAAGCTGAATTGCAACAAATAGCTCAAGAAAAAGCACATCAAGAAGAATTACGAGCAATTAAAGAAGCAGATAAGAAACGTCTTGCAACATTAGAAAAATTAAAAAATGAAAATGCTGAAGAAATGGCACAAGAATTTTTCCCAGAAGAAATGCAAGAAGCAGTTGATGATAATTTAGTTGAAGAAGTTGTTCATGTCGATGAAGAAAATGAAGAAAATGAAGAATTTATAAATGCAAAAGTAGAAAATAAAAAGGAAAATATTGAAGAAGAGAAGGAAGAAGAAGTGAAACCAGTAGAGCAAAAGAAATCATCCAAGCATGCTAACCTTGAAGAGTTAGCAAGTAAAGCAACTTATGTTTCTGTTTTTGAAAAATTAGTTGATAATAAGACAAACAAACCAGAACAGAAAAAGAAATGGAATAAGAAGAAAAATGATGAGGAAGAAATTCGCATTAATAATAAAGAATTAGAAGAACAAGTTAAGAAAAAGTTAGCTTCAAAAGCAACAACGCCAATTTATACAGAAGAAGAATTGGCAGAGATTGAAGCTGCTCAACAAGCTGAAGAAGAAAAAGAATATGACTTTGATTATGATGAATATGAAGATTATTACGATGAGGAGGATGACAAATAGTCATGAAGAAGAAAGTTCCTTTACGCAAATGTGTTGTTTCTGGTGAACAATTGCCAAAACAGGAATTATTGCGGATTGTTCGTAATAAAGAAGGAATAATTGAAGTTGATTTAAGTGGACGGGCCAATGGTCATGGTGCTTATTTGAAGAAAGATAAAGAAGTTGTTGCCTTAGCAAAGAAAAATAAAGCATTAGAACGTGCTTTTAAAACAAAGATAGAGGATAAAGTCTATGAGGATATTTTGCAAGCAATAGAATAAATAAATTTAAGATAGAAAGAGAGGGTTTATGCCAGTCAATAAGAAAAATAGTAATAAAAGAAATAATCGTAATAGTAGGGGAAAAAATAATTATCGCAATGATACTACTGCTGTTAAAAAAGATATGGTTATTCATAAGATAAGTTATAGTGATGGTATTACAGTTGGTGAGTTGGCGGATAAGATTGGCAGACAAGCTTCCGAAATTATTAAAGTTTTATTTTTAGAAGGTAAAATGGTAACAATTAATTCCGCTTTAGATGATGAAATGGTGCAACTTGTTTGTATTAGTTATGATATTGATGCCGAAAAAGTTAAAGTTAAAGATGAATTTAGTTTAGAAGATGAAGAAGAAGATAAAAGTGAAGATTTAATTAGTCGTCCACCAGTAGTAACTATTATGGGTCATGTTGATCATGGTAAAACAACATTATTGGACGCTATTCGAAAAACTAAAGTAGCTGCTAAAGAAGCCGGGGGAATTACTCAAGCTATAGGTGCTTATCAAGTTTCTATTGGTGGTCGTTCATTGACTTTTCTTGATACACCAGGTCATGAAGCTTTTACTGCAATGCGGGCAAGAGGAGCTGGCATTACCGATGTAGCAGTTATTGTAGTGGCGGCTGATGATGGTGTAATGCCACAAACAAGAGAGGCAATTGATCATGCTCGAGCAGCCAAAGTACCAATGATTATTGCAGTTAATAAAATGGATAAGCCAGAAGCTAATCCAGATCGAGTAAAAAATGAATTAGCAGAATTAGGAATTATGCCAGAAGAATGGGGTGGGGATACTATTTTTGTTAATACTTCTGCTCGTAAAGGTGATGGCATTGAAGAATTATTAGAGACAATATTAACCGTTGCTGATGTTTTAGAATTGAAAGCTAATCCGCATCGTATTGCGACAGGAACAGTTGTTGAAGCTAAATTAGATAAAGGTCGTGGACCAGTAGCTACTTTATTAGTACAAAATGGTACTTTATATCAAGGAGATCCAATTGTAGTTGGTACATCATTTGGACGAGTACGTAAAATGGTTGATGAAGATGGGAAGATACTGAAAAAAGCAGGCCCATCAAGACCAGTTGAAATAATAGGTTTAAACGATGTTCCTGAAGCTGGTGATATTTTCCGTAGTTATGAAAATGAAAAAGAAGCACGTAATATGGCAGATCGGCGTAAACGTCGTAAACAGGAAGAAGAAAGAAGAAAAACATCAGCAATGAGTTTAGAAGATCTTTCTGAACAAATTGAAGCAGGTAATATAAAAGAGATACCAGTTATTGTTAAAGCAGATGTACAAGGATCAGCAGAAGCTGTTAAATCATCATTGGAAAAATTAGAAGTTGAAGGTGTTAAAGTTAATGTTATTCGAGCAACTGCAGGTTCAATAACTGAATCGGATGTTATGTTAGCTAATGCTTCAAAAGCAATGATAATTGGTTTTGCGGTAAGACCAGATGCTAATGTTCGCAAAAAAGCAGAAGAAGCCGGAGTAACGATTCGTCTATATGACATTATCTATAAAGCAACCGAAGAAATGACTTTAGCAATGAAAGGAATGCTTGAACCGGTATTTGAAGAAGTTGTAATTGGACAAGCAGAAGTAAGAGAAACTTATAAAGCATCTAAAGTTGGCACAATAGGTGGTTGTATGGTTGTTGATGGTAAATTAGTATCTAATTGTAAAATTCGCTTGATTCGTGATGGAATTGTTATTTATACAGGTAAACTTGCTTCTTTAAAACGTTTTAAAGACGATGCTAAAGAAGTATCTGCTGGATTTGATTGTGGTTTAACTATTGAGAACTTTAATGATATTAAAGTTGGTGATACAATCGAAGCATATCAGGATCAAGAAGTAGAGGTCTAAAAATGGCTACAAGTATTAAGCAAAAAAGATTGGAAGGTATAATACGTAAAGATATTTCTGATATTATTCAATTCCAATTAAAAGATCCAGATGTTGGTTTTATAACGGTTACAGATGTTCAGGTTTCAAATGATCATAGCTATGCAACAGTATATGTTTCTTTTTTAGGTAAAAAAGAAAGAACGATGGCAGGTTTGAAAGCATTGAATCGGGCAAGTGGTTTTATTCGTCGTGAATTAAGTCAGCTTTTAGCTATTCGTCGAACGCCGGAATTAATATTTAAAAATGATGAAGCGATGGAGAATGGTCGACATATTGATGAGATTATTCAGAAAATAAATGAGCAACAAAAAAAGAACAATTCATAATTATGTGAATTGTTCTTTTTGATAAGTATAATTTATTGTTTTATGTTATATTTTTACTTCGTTTTTAGTTTAGTTAGTACAGATTGATAATCAGGTTCAGGATTAGCTTTAAATGTTGCTTTAAAACCATCATTCTCATTGTAACGAGGAATAAGATGAAAGTGAAGATGATGAACTGTTTGTCCAGCTATTTCATGAGCATTAGTTAAGACATTAATACCATTAGCATTTAGTTTCTTAACTATTTTTTTGGCTAATTGACAAGCAACGCTCATTAGCTTAGCTGCTTCTTCATCAGGACATTCCAATAATGAATCATAATGCTTTTTAGGAATCAATAAAGTATGACCTTTTGTTGATTGACTTATATCAAGAAAAGCTAAGAAATCCTGATCCTCATAAATTGTATAGCAAGGGATCTTTTTATTTACAATATCACAAAATAAGCACATATTATTTCTTACCTTGAATTACAATATTTGGGAAATCAGCTTTTAAAGCATCATATACAACTTTATCATAAACATGGAAATTATATTTTTTAAAGTAGAATGTATTAGCATCAGCTGTTATGGAAGAATCTTTTTTCAAATGTTCTGTAATTTCTTTTTGTAATTTATTGACATCTTTAGAATCAATTAAAACTAAATTAAATGTAACACCATCTGAACTTTTAACTAATGTCCAACCGAGTTCTTTTTTCTGTGATTGGATAGCATTACGTACTAAAGAATCAACTTCTTTAGAATCAAGGGTAAAAATCTTTTTAATAAATTTATTTGTTGAATTGTATTTTTTAGCTATTTCTTCAATGTTTGCATTAGCTTTTTTTAATTCTGTTAATGCTTCATTAGCTTTCTTTTCATCTTTGAAAATAATAACACTTGCTTGCACGGGCTGATATTTCTTGCTAATTTCAGCATAATTAGCAAGAATATATTTTTCAGCTAATTTCTGAGCTTGTTGTGATGGTATAAGGTAGTCATTTAAATATTGATCTTCAGTCATTTTAGTATTAGAAAGATATGATTTAAAACTATCACCATAAAGCTTTTTATAATTATTTAAAGTGTCTTTAGCAGCTTTTTTCATTTCTTCATTAACTGGTACTTCTAAAGCAGCAATTTGCTTAATAGCCATTGAATTAACTGTACTTGCTCCGAATGCTTGTTTCATAGATGTATATAATTCACCTTTTGTAATAGTATTTTTTCCAACCTTCATTAATACATCATTTGCTTTATTCACTTTAGTAACAGCATCACTACAAGCAGTTAATGTTGCTAGTGATAGTGTTAATAATATTTTTTTACTTAACTTCATTTTATTTTTTCTCACTTTCTTGGATACCTAAAGATGATTTAATATCTTTTTCAATATCTTTATGACCAGCAAAGTCAATACCTAAAGTATTAGCTTTTTCCCAAATAGCTTTGTTATTTAAGGTGTTATCATAACTTGATACTAACTGTAAATAAGGATCTGATTTTGGATTAAGTGAAGCTAAGCTATCAGCTTTTGTAGCATCGGCTTTAATTTTAAAGAAACCAAAATTCTTGGAGTAGATCCATTTACTAACTTCGGCCTCATTTAAAGCTAAAGATGTTTCTAAAAAGGAAGAGTCAAGATTCGATGTGTTTTTATCTATGATACCTAAACGTCCTTTATTAGCTACCGCTGTTGTATCTTCAGTATATTTAGCAGCTACATCGGCAAAGTTTTCATTGGCTTTTAATTTAGCATCAATTTCATCCATTTTCTTTTGCATTGCAGGGCTAGGCTTTTCTGAAGGCTTATTCTTGTCTTCAAACTTAATTAAAATATAAGATATTTGTCTTATTTTTAATTCGTCAAAACGTTTTTTAGCATAATCAGCAGCAATTTGTTGAATCTTTTGTGTGTTAATTAAATATTCCTCTAAATCAGTAAAGCCAGACGATTGTAAATCTGTTCTTAGATGTGCTTCATATTCTTTACCATAACGCTGTTCATAGTTAGAAATGATACTCTTTTTTTGACTTGAAGCTATATCTTTCATGGCACTTGTTGTTGATATTGTATCATCAGCTACTTTTCGTTTAAAAAGAGCAACCATTGCTTCTTTACCATTTAAACGATACATCTCATCATATAAAGAATCAGCACTTGTATCTTTGTTATTTAAATTAAAAACAACATCTTGACCATTTGCTTTTTTACCTTTTAATTTTCCTTTATTGGTATCATATATATAGTAGGTAGAAATGCATATAAAAATAGCAACAATAACTACTATAAACCAATTTTTCTTTAAAAATTTACCCATATCGGTCTCCTTCATATCGACTAAAATTATAAGGTAAAAATTAGTACTTATCAATAAAATCATCTAAAGCCTAAAAAGATAAGAATAATGCTATAATCTAGCATGTGAGGTAGTTATGAAAAAGTTAGAGATCAAAAATCTACATGTTTGTGTAGGCGATAAAGAAATATTGAAAGGGATTGATTTGACCATTGGTGAAAATGAAGTACATGCTTTAATGGGTCCAAATGGTAATGGTAAATCGACTTTACTAGCTGCTATTATGGGTAATCCGGTATATTCCGTAACACAGGGGTCTATTTTTTATGACGGTCAAGATATTTTGGCAATGCCGGTTAATGAGCGTTCTATTGCCGGCTTGTTTTTAGCTATGCAATATCCTCAAGAAATACCTGGTGTTACTAATTCCGACTTTTTAAGAGCCGCTATGAATGTTCGGCGAAAGACACCAATACCACTATTTACTTTTATTAAAGAAATGGAAAAAACGATTAGTGAATTACAAATGAAAGAAGATTTAGCACATCGTTTTTTAAATGAAGGTTTTTCCGGTGGTGAAAAAAAGCGTAATGAAATTGTACAAATGGAACTTTTAAGACCAAGTCTTTCCATGCTTGATGAAATTGATTCTGGTTTAGATGTTGATGCAATGCATATAGTTGCAAATGCCATTAATCATCTAAGAGAAGAAACACATATGTCCTTAGTAATTGTTTCTCATTATGATCGTTTCTTTTCATTGATTGAGCCACAATTTACCCATGTTTTAATTGACGGCCGAATTGCTGTGCAGGGTGATGGTGACTTAGCCCGTAAAATTGATCATGATGGTTATGATTGGGTATATAAAGAATATAATATTGAGCCTCCAATTCAACATAAGCCAAGAGTATCACCACGTATTCTTGGTACTTGTGCAGTACGAAAAATGACAAAGGGAGATAAAAAATGATTTTTGTTTATGCCGATAAAGAAATTCGTTTAGCACAAGGTTTTAATGAAATAGTAATTGATACTGATCGTGATGTTGAATTATCGTTAGAAAATAATTTTGTAGATACGATTGTTTTTATTCGTCTCAAAAGGGTTGGTAATTTACATTTACGTAGTTTTCATTTTGCTAATAGTTCATGTCGCATTTTAGTTTGGAATACTTTAAATGCTAAATTATTAAGTGATGAGCATCATGAAATAATGGCGAATGCTGATCTAAAAATTTGCTATGCGGAAATTAGTCGTCATGAGGTAGAACGTAATACTTGGATTGCCTTAAGAGAAAAAGGAGCCCATGGTTTAGTTTCTTGTTCTGGTTTAGTGGCTGATAAATTTAATGTTATTTCTGATGTAGTTAATTTTGCACCTGAAACAGTTGGTGAAATTTGTAATTTTATGGTTGTTTTAAAAGGTGGAAAATTATATATAGATGCAATTGGTAAAATTATTAAAGGGGCATATCATTCACAATCACATCAACAATCACGGGCAATGTGTTTTGCAAGTGGTCAAACAAGTACAATTATTCCTAAATTAATTATTGATGAAAATGATGTCCAGGCTTCACATGCAATGACAATAGGTCGGATGAATGAAGAAGCTATGTTCTATTTAAATTCTCGTGGTTTAAGTCAGAAACAAGCAACGGCTTTAATAGCTCGTGGATATTTGCAACCAATAACTAATTTTTTAGGGGCAACCGGTTTAGAAAAAGAGTTGCAAAATGAATTAGAAAGGGAGTTGGTTAATTTATGATAAATAATGATAATATTCGTCAACAGTTTCCAATGATTCGTAATCACCCTAATTTAGTATATTTAGACAATGGTGCAACAACTTATAAACCAGATTGTGTTATTCAGGCAGTTTTAAAGTATTATCAGGAATATACTTCAAATGTTGAAAGAGGTGACTATGAAACGGCTATCCAAGCTGATCATGCATATGAAGAAGTAAGAAGCAAAGTAGCTAAGTTAATTAATGCTAAAAGTGAAAAAGAAATTGTTTTTACAGCTAATGTAACAGCATCGTTAAATCAAGTTGTTTATGGTTTAGCAGCTCAATTACAAAAAGGTGATATTGTTTATTTAACTGAAGGTGAACATGCTTCTAATGTTTTACCATGGTTTCATTTACAAGCAACTATTGGTATTGAAATTAAATATTTACCAGTTGATAATGTTGGCTTAGTTCAATTAACAAATTTAAAATTAGACAAAAAGACAAAAGTCATTTCTTTAGCTGCTTTAACAAATGTTTTAGGAACAGTCCAACCAATTGCCAAATTAAGTAATTTAATACATGAACAAAAGGGATATTTGGTAGTTGATGCTGCTCAAATGATAGCTCATCATAAAATTGATGTTCAAAAATATGATATTGATTATTTATGTTTTTCATCACACAAAATGTATGGTCCAAATGGGGTTGGTGTTTTATATGGTAAAAAAGAATTGTTAGATAAAATGTATCCCATTGGTTTAGGTGGTGGAATGAATGCTCGTTTCTATCGGGAAGGAAAAATTGTGCTAAAAGAGACACCATATAAATTTGAAGCAGGCACACCGAATATAGAAGGTGTAATAGGCTTAGGGGCAGCTTGTGATTTTTTGCTTGGTATTGGTCTTGATGAGATTGAACAATATGAACGACAATTACGAAGTTATTTTTATCAAAAAGTTAAAGATATTCCTTTTCTGCAAATATATAATAAAGAAAATAAAGATGGACCAATTACTTTTAATGTTAAAAACATTTTTGCTCAAGATGTGGCAGGTTATTTAGCAGCTCATCATATAGCAGTTAGATCAGGTAATCATTGTGCTAAATTATTACATCATATAATTTGTACGGATCAGTCAGTAAGAGCATCCTTAGCTATTTATAATAATAAAGCTGATATTGATTATTTTGTAAAAGTAATTAAAGAAATAAGTTTAGAAAAGACAATTGATATCTTTTTTTAGGGGGAAGTAATATGAGTAATCGAGAATATCGTGATCAAATGGATGTGTTAAGAGAATTAATTCTTGATCATTATAAATATCCACATCATCATCATTTAACTAAAGATCTTGATTATCAATCAGTTCATAAAGCTTCAGATAGTTGTATTGATGATATAACAGTTGAAGCAAAGGTTGTTAATGGTAAAATCGTAGATATCAATTTTGAAGGTGTAGCTTGTGCTATTTCAACAGCAGCAACATCTATGATGAGTGATCTTTTGATCGGTAAGGATATTGTACAAGCAAGAAAAATCATTGCTAATTATTTACATATGATCCATGAAGAACCATATGATCCAGATATTTTAGAAGAAGCAATTGCTTTAAAAAATGTTTATCGGCAAGCAAATCGCATAAAATGTGCATCTATTGGTTGGCATGCAATACAAGAAATATTGGATAAGGAGGAAGAAAATGAGTGAAAAAGATAATGAAGATATTTTACAAGCACAAGATAATTATAAATATGGCTTTCATGATAATGTTTCCTCTATTTTTGATACAGGTAAAGGCATTAATGAAGAAGTTGTAAGGCAAATTTCTAAAGCTAAAAAAGAACCTGAATGGATGCTTAAAAAGAGAATTCAAGCATATCATTGTTTTGAACAAATGGCTTTGCCAAAATGGGGTCCTGATTTAAAAGAAATAGATTTTCAAGATTTTACATATTTTAGAAGAGTTTCTAAAGAGATGGAAAGATCATGGTCAGATGTTCCGGAAGATATCAAGAATACTTTTGAAAAATTAGGTATTCCCCAAGCGGAAAAAGATTTTTTAGCTGGTGTTACGACACAATATGAATCTGAAGCAGTTTATCATTCAATGCTTAAAGAAGTTGAAGAAAAAGGTGTTATTTTTTTAGATATTGATTCAGCTTTGAAAGAATATCCTGATTTATTTCGTAAGTATTTTGGCACTATTGTAGCTGCTAAAGATAATAAATTAGCTGCTTTAAATGCGGCTGTATGGTCAGGTGGAAGTTTTATTTATGTACCGCCATATGTTAAATTAGAAAAACCTTTACAGTCATATTTTCGAATTAATTCTGAAGCTATGGGTCAATTTGAAAGGACCATCATTATTGTTGATGAAGGAGCAGAAATTTCATATGTTGAAGGTTGTACAGCACCTCAATATTCAAAAGACTCGTTACATGCAGCTGTAGTTGAAGTCTTTGTAGCTAAAAAAGCAAAGTGCCGTTATTCATCAATTCAAAATTGGTCAGCTAATATTTTGAATTTAGTAACCAAAAGAGCATTAGTTGAAGAAGATGGTACAATGGAATGGGTTGATGGTAATATAGGTTCACGTATTACGATGAAATATCCATGTTGTATTTTAGCTGGTGAACGAGCAAGTGGTTTATGTATTTCTATTGCAGTTGGTTCACAAAATCAGATTCAAGATTCAGGAGCAAAGATGATTCATGTTGCTCCTTATACCCGTTCTTCGGTTATTTCTAAGTCAATTTCTCGAAAAGGCGGTATTACTAATTATCGGGATGTTATTCGTTTTTCACCACACGCTAAATATGCTAAATCACATATTGAATGTGATACTTTAATTCTTGATAATATGTCAAAGTCGGATACTATTCCAGTAAATATTAATTTAAATAACAGTTCAACTATTGAACATGAAGCAAAAGTTTCAAAAATTTCTGAGGATCAGTTATTTTATTTAATGTCCCGTGGTTTAAGTGAAGAGGCAGCTACAGAAATGATTGTAATGGGCTTTTTAGAACCATTTACGCGTGAATTGCCAATGGAATATGCAGTTGAACTAAATCAATTATTAAAAATTGATATGAGTAATTCAGTTGGTTAAAGCGTTTAAAAGAATAACTTTTGGTATAATGTAATCATGTATATTGTCAAGTGTTGGATTGAAAATACTGTACGTTGTCTTGATCATCATTACACGTATTTAAGTGCAAAGAAAATTATTCAAGGTGTCCGTTGTTTTGTGCCATTTGGTCATACACAAAGAATGGCCTTTGTTGATGAGTGTCATGAATGTTTACTTAGTTATGAAGAGTTATGCAAGCAAGAAGGTTATCCAATAAAAGAAATTACGGAAGTTTTAGATAAAGAGCCTATTTTAAATGAAGAATTATATCAGTTAGCTTTTTGGCTTAAAAAAAGAACGTTATCGACGACTATTGCTTGTTTACAACTGATGATGACCAATAAAAAAAGAGTTAAAGGTAAAGTTAAAAAAGTTGTTCAGGAAGCATATGTTGAATTAGTTGATAAACAAATTGATTTAACAGTTAAACAAGCAGATGTTTTACAATTCATTCGTTTACATCCGCATATTACATATGCGAAGTTAATAAAAGATTACCCATATATTAGTAAAATACTATTAAAAAAAGGCATTATTCGTAAGTGTTTTAGAGATCGTTTAGTGCCTTTTAAGAGTGCCAATATGCATTCATCATGGCATCAGCTAAGTATGGAACAAATGTTTGCTTATCAAACAATTAGTCAAAAAAAAGATATTTATTTATTATTTGGTCAAACAGGTTCAGGCAAGACTGAAATTTATTTACATTTAGCTAAAAAAGCATTGGCGGAAAATAAGCAAGTACTTATTCTCGTTCCGGAAATCAGTTTAACGCCTCAAATGATTAATCGGGTTGCTTCATTATTCCCTGATGTGCTTGGCGTTTATCATTCAGCTTTAAGTGACCAAGAACGATATGAACAGTATATGTTAGTTAAAAAAGGTAAAATTAGAATTGTAGTAGGTACTCGATCAGCTGCTTTCTTACCTTTTATAAATCTTGGCTTAATTGTAATGGATGAAGAACATGATCCTTCTTATAAACAAGATGTTCAACCAAGTTATCATTGTCGTGATGTGTTGATTGAAAGGTCTAAGTTTCATCATTGTACGCTTGTTTTAGGCAGTGCTACACCCTCACTTGAAAGCTTTGCACGGGCTAAAAAAGGTGTTTATCAATTAATTACATTACGTAATCGCTTTGGTCAAAGCTTAGCCGATGTACAAGTTGTTGATATGACAAAAGAAATTAGACAAACACATAATTATATTTTATCTAAAGCTTTACAAAATGAATTGACAATGGTTTTAAAACGTAAAGAGCAGGCCATTATTTTACTTAATAAAAGAGGATATAGTCGTCTATTACGTTGTAAAGCTTGTCAATCTATATTAATTTGTCCACATTGTGATTTAGCTTTAACATATCATGCTGAAGATAAAAAGATGAAATGTCATAGTTGTAATTTTGAGATGTCAGTACCAACTTTTTGTCCGACTTGTAAGCAACAAGCTGGTTATAGTAGCTATGGTTTTGGAACACAGAAATTATGTGAAGAAATTAAACATTTATGGTCTGATAGTAAAATTATTCGGATGGATTTAGATAGTACACGAAGAAAAAATGCGCATCAAGAATTGTTACAAGAATTTGCAAATCAAGAAGCAGATATTCTAGTTGGTACACAGATGATAGCTAAAGGATTAGATTTTCCTAATGTAACTTTAGTAGCAATTGTTAATGCTGATGATGGTTTACAAAGAAGTGATTATCGTTCCAGTGAATATACTTTTGATTTATTGATGCAGGCAGCTGGACGAAGTGGTCGAGGAGCAAAAAAAGGAAAAGTTATTTTACAAGTTTATAATCCTGAGCATTTTGCGATTAAGTATGCTATAAAGCAAGATTATGAAGCTTTTTTTAGGCAAGAAATGAAATTTAGGCATCAAGCTATATATCCACCATATTGTACTTTTGTAAGCTTTATTTTTGAAGGTAAGCAAGAAGATAAAGTATTACAAAATGCTCGTATATTAGCACATGAATTAAATGATAAGGTTGAAAGTTTAGGAATAGCAACATTATTGAAAAAGCGTGATTTATATCGCTTTCGTATTTTAGTTAAAGGAAAATATATAGACTCATTATTAGATATTTTGGCTGATATTCTGAAACAAAGTAAAAGTGATTTAAAGAATTTAAAAATAGATGTTGATCCTTTATATATGGAGTAAATATGAATGAGAGAAAAGTAATAGTAGATATTTTAGATGATGTTATTTATCATCATGCTTACGCTTCATTATGTTTAAAAAAATTAGGTGATGAAGGAAATATAGCTTTTATTACCGAGGTTGTATATGGTTGTTTAAGAAATTATTTTTTACTTAAATTACAATATGAGCCATATATTAAAAAGATAAAGAAAAGACCTGAAATTATTGTACTGATGTCTGTTTATCAGCATTATTTTCTAGATTCTATTCCTGATTATGCAATTGTTAATGAAGCATGTAAATTAGTTAAAAAAGAAGAAAGAGCGTTTATTAATGCTCTTTTAAGAAATGTTTTTCAAAGAGAGTTAAATTATCCAAGTGGTTTAGAAATAAATGATTTAGCAATTGCTTATTCTTTTCCTACATGGTTGATTCGTTTATGGGAAAAGCAATATGGCTTTGTAACAATGCAAAAAATATTAATAGAGAGTCAAAAAGAATCACGTGTATATGGACGAATAAATCATTTTTTATGTTCAAAAGAAGAACTAAAGGATTTTATTTTTTATGAAGATGATTGTGTGTCATGTCAAAATAATTTATTAAAAACAAAAGCTTTTCGTGACCATAAAATTTTAGTTCAAGATCGGCAAGCTCAAAAAATAGTACCCCATCTTGAATTACAAAAAGGTATGAAAGTTCTTGATGCTTGTGCAGCACCAGGAACTAAGAGTCAACAAATGGCTATTTTAATGGCTAATCAAGGTGAAATTATAGCTTGTGACATTTATGATCATCGTTTAAAAATTATGCAAGAAATGCTTGATCAAACAGCAACTAAATGTATTTCTTTAAGAAAACATGATGCAACTATCATAAAACCAGAATGGTTCTTAGCTTTTGATCGTATTTTACTAGATGTTCCATGTACAGGTTTGGGTGATTTATCGCATAAACCGGAAATTCGTTTCCATATTAAACCAGAAAAAATAGATGAATTACAAAAAATACAAAGGAGGATTTTGGATGTTAATGCTCGTTATTTAAAAAAAGATGCTTATTTAATTTACAGCACTTGTACTTTAAATAAGAAAGAAAATGAGCAACAAATTCGTGATTTTATTAAACGTACACCAACTTTTCAGTTGCTTGCAGAAGAAACGTTTTTCCCGCAAGATGGTTGTGATGGTTTTTATTATGCAAAGCTAAGAAGAATTAGCGAAGAAGATATGGTAGAATAATAGACATGCAAACAATATATGATTTAACATTAACACAATTAGAAGAATTTGTTTTACAGGCAGGGCAAAAGAAATATCGAGCTAAACAGCTATTTACATGGCTTTATCGTAAACGGGTATTAGATTTTGAACAGATGAGTGATTTACCACTTGATTTTATTAAAAAGCTTAAAGAAACTTTTATGATTATGCCAGTAAAAGAATTAACTCGTCAAATTTCACATGATGGAACACGAAAATATTTATTTGCTTTAGCTGATGGTAGCTCAGTAGAAACAGTTTTAATGCATTTTAATTTTGGCGAAAGTCTTTGTGTGACTTCACAATTAGGTTGTAATATGGGCTGTTCTTTTTGTGCTTCTGGTTTATTAAAAAAACAACGTGATTTAAGTCAAGGGGAAATTATTGGGCAGTTAATGTATGTCCAAAAAGAGTTGGATTTAGAAAATTTGAGGATTAGTAATGTTGTCGTGATGGGTACAGGTGAACCATTTGATAATTATGATAATGTCCTTGGCTTTTGTGCGAATATTAATAATGACAATGGTTTAGGTATTGGAGCTCGTCATATTACTATTTCAACTTGTGGTATTGTGCCTAAAATAAGAGAATTTGCTAAAGGACATTATCAATATAATTTAGCTATTTCTCTTCATGCACCTAATAATGAACTAAGAAGTCGTTTAATGCCTATTAATCATCGTTATTCTTTAGCTGAATTAATGGCTGCTTTGAAAGAATATAGTATATCGAATAATCGTCGTATAACTTTTGAATATATTCTTTTACATGGCTTAAATGATCTTGATAAATATGCTATTGAATTAGCTAATTTAATTAGGGGAATGAATGCATATGTTAATTTAATTCCCTATAATAAAGTAGATGAGAAAGGTTATGAATCAACAAATGAGAAAAGTGCTTTACATTTTTATGATTTATTAATGAAGAATGGTGTTAAAGCAACTTTACGACAAAAACATGGTGATGATATTGATGCTGCTTGTGGCCAATTGAGAGCTAAGCATGAAAAGGGTAAAGTTAAGTTATGAAATATTATGGAATGACAGATAAAGGCTTAATCCGTAAGAATAATCAAGATTCATATGTGATTGCAACAAATGAAGCAAAAGACGTTTTTGCGGTTGTGGCTGATGGTATTGGTGGTAATAAAGGTGGTGATATTGCTTCAAAGATCGCTGTTTCAGTGATTAGTGAGGCCTTTTCCTTGACGAAAAAATTTACGACGCAAACACAAATTGAAGAGTGGTTGAAGACAACTATTGATAATGCTAATGCACAAATTTTTTATTATGCCCAATGTAACCCAACTTATAAAGGCATGGGTACTACATTATGTGCTGTTTTATTATGTGAATTAGGAAGTTGGTTTATTAATATTGGTGATTCACGAGCTTATGCTTATTTTACCAATCATAATTTTCGGCAAATTACACAAGATCATTCATATGTTAATGAATTAGTTCGCAAGAAATTAATAAGTGTTGAAGAAGCTAAACATTCAAAACAGAAAAATATGTTAACTAATGCATTAGGTGTTTGGAAAGATGTTCGTTTTGATGAATTTCATGGCTTTAGTGGCTTAGATAGTATTTTACTTTGCTCAGATGGCTTACATGCTTATGTTGAAGAAGAAAAGATCAAAGAAGTTTTATTATCTGAAAGTATTCCTTTTTGTAAAAAAGCAAGTCAATTAGTAAAACTTGCTAATGAAGCTGGGGGATATGATAATGTCACAGTTATTTTGATCGATTTAAGAGGGCAAAAACAATGAGTCGTAAAAATGTTATTGCTAATCGTTATGAAATCATAAGTTATATCGGTAAAGGTGGTATGGCAGATGTTTTTTTAGCTGTTGATTTAATTTTAAATCGGCAAGTAGCTATTAAAATATTGCATAGTGATTTGTCAAATGATTCAACAAATATTTTACGTTTTGAAAGAGAAGCTCAAGCTGCTGCTTCATTAGCTCATACTAATATTGTGGAAATATATGATGTTGGTGAATATAAAGACAATCACTATATTGTTATGGAATACTTAGAAGGTAAAACCTTAAAAGAAGTTATTCGTAAAAGGTCACCTTTACTAGTTTTAGAGGCAATTGATATTTTAAAACAACTTTGTTTAGCTATATCAGCTGCTCATGCAAGTGGCATTATCCATCGTGATATTAAACCTCAAAATATTATTGTTAAAGCTGATGGTACAATTAAAGTTCTTGATTTTGGTATTGCTATTGCTAAAGGTAATTTACAATTAACAAGAGCTAATAATGTGATGGGATCAGTTCATTATTTAGCACCTGAATTAGCTAAAGGAGAGGCAGCTAGTCCACAATCAGATATTTATGCTATTGGGGTTGTATTTTATGAAATGTTGACAGGTGATGTTCCTTTTAAGGCGGATCAAGCAGTACAAGTAGCAATGAAACATTTACGTAGTCCTATTCCTTCACCTCGTGATAAAAATTCTCAAATACCACAAGCAGTGGCTAATATTTGTTTGAAAGCAATGGCTAAAAATAAAAAAGATCGTTATCAGACATGTGCTGAATTATTATTTGATTTAGATCATTGCTTACAGAAAAAAAATGTTAAACCATATCAAGTAACAAGTAATAAAAAAACTTTTTCATTATCAAATGAAAAGCAAAAATCACATTTGAAAATATGGCTTAGTTTTTGCTTGCTAGCTTTACTTGTTTGTTCAACAATTATTTATTTTCACTATAATAGTTATGTCGTAATGCCAAATATTATAGGTCTAGATAAAAAAAAGGCGAGTCAAAAATTAAATGAAGTAGGTCTTAAAACTAATGATGAAAAGACAATATATTCTTTATCTAAAAATTATCAACAAGGGAAAGTATATAGTACAGATGTTAAGGCTGGTAAAAAAGTACGCAAAGGGACTCAAATTATTTTGTCAGTTTCAGATGGTCTTGGCTTAGTTGCTCCTAATTGGGTTGGTAAAAATATTAATGAGGCATTACATTTTTGTAAGCCATATCCGATGATTAAGATTAAACAAAAAGAAGTAAGGACAAATAATAAACCGGGGATAATTTTAAAACAAGAAGGTATTTTAGCTGGTACTTTGTTTAATCCTTTGCATAAACATGAATTGCAATTAACATATGAAGCTTTTGCGAGTATGGTTATACCAGAGGATATTATTGGTCGTAATATTGATGAAGTTACAAAAGAATTAGAAGCAAAAGGGATGATTGTTCGTCGAGCTAATCGTGATACAAGTACGATGAGTCAAACGGAAATAGATAGAGTTAAAATTGGTGTTGTAGTAGATACAAATCCTAAAGTTGGGGAAAAATATATTCAAAAAGATAATAACTATATTACTTTGTTTTTTTATTAAGGTGAAATATGCAAGCGAAGATTATTAAAATTGTTTCTAAAGATTATGGTATTTATCTAACTGATGAGCACCAAAAAGTTAATGCATCTTTAGCTGGAAAAATACGTTTACATTGTTCTTTACCATTAGTTGGTGATATGGTTGAAGTAAGTAAACAAGCTGATCGATATGTGATTGAAAAAATTTTGCCACGGAAGAATTTTTTATTACGTCCCTCTATTGCTAATGTTGATCAGGCTTTGATTGTAATGTCAGTTGTTGAACCAAATTTTTCCGTATCTTTAATAGATCGTTTATCTATTTTAATTCGGGCAGCTGGCATTAAACCAATTTTAATTGTAACTAAAGTTGATTTAGCATATAGTGAAGATGTAGAAAAAATGATTCAAGAATATGAACAAGGACAAATGCCAGTAATACGGTGTCAAAAAGATATTGTAAATCAGCAACTTATGAAAGTATTAGCTGATAAAATAAGTGTTTTAACAGGTCAAAGTGGAGCTGGTAAATCAACTTTATTAAATACTATTGATGCTCATTTTAAACTTGCTACACAAGCCATTTCAAAGGCATTAGGACGGGGCAAACATACAACTAGGCATACTGAATTACACGAGATAGGTCAAGGTTTAGTGGCTGATACACCAGGTTTTAGTTCTTTGTCATTTAAACATTTATTAAAAAAAGATGTTGCTAATTATATTGATGATTTTAAGCCATATTTAAATCATTGCTATTTTAACGATTGTTTACATGATAATGAACCAGATTGTGGTATTAAAAAAGCTGTTTCTGATGGTTTAATATCCAAGCGAAGATATCAATCATATTTACAAATATTAACGCTTATAAATGAAGAAAAAAGGAGGATAAAGAGATGATTATTGCACCTTCTATTTTAGCAATTCATATGGATCGCTTTTCAACTGAGTTTGAAGAATTAAATAATTCATCGGCAGAATGGATTCATATTGATGTTATGGATGGTCATTTTGTGCCTAATTTAAGTTATGGTCCACATGTTGTTAAAGGATTAAGAACAGTTAGTAAGAAAAAATTTGATGTTCATCTAATGGTTAGTGATCCTATTTTTTATGCTGATTCTTTTATTAAAGCTGGAGCTGATTCAATAACTTTTCATGTAGAAGCTTTGTCACATGAACAAATTATTCCTTTTATTAAACAATTAAAATTAAAAGGAGTTAAAGTAGGTATATCATTAAAACCTAAAACAAATATTTCCGTAATTGAAGAATATTTAGATTTAGTTGATTTAGTACTTGTAATGTCAGTTGAACCTGGTTTTGGTGGTCAATCATTTTTATTCAGTGCATTAGATAAAATTGCTTACTTAGCAAAAAAGAAAAAACATTATGAAATTGAAGTTGATGGTGGGATTAACAATGAAACAGCACTTTTATGCAAAGAAAAAGGAGCAACTGTATTAGTTGCCGGATCTTATATTTTTAATGGTAATATTGATGAAAGAATAGAAAGTTTAAGATGAAAAAAGCAGTAATTGTATTAGGTAAAATAAAAAAATTACCAAAACAAACAAATGTAGCTTTTATTGGTGTCGATTATGGTGCACAATTTTTAGCAGAACAGGGTTTGATGATGGATTTAGCTATTGGCGATTTTGATTCGGTAGCTAATTTGGATTTAATTAGACAATATGCTTTAAAAATAGTTATTTTACCATGCGATAAAGATGATACAGATAGTAGTGCAGCATTAAAAGCAATTGATCATAAAGCTTATTCACAAATAGAATTATGGGGTGCATTAGGTGGTAGAATGGATCATGAATTAGTAAATGTAGCTTTGTTATATCGCTATCCAGGTATTTATATTTGTGATGAAAAACAAATATTATGTGTTTTAAAGCCACAAAAATATCATTTGCAAAAAAAATTTAAATATATTTCTTTTTTATCACGTAATAAAACAGTTTTAAGTGCAAAGGGTTTGAAATATAAATTAAATAGGTGTGAATTACAAGCAGATGATCTATTTGCGACAAGTAATGAATTTTTACAAGATGAAATTACATTATTAGTTGAAGAAGGTCCTGTTTTATGTATTCAAAGTCAAGATAAATAAAAAAACCTCGGTAAGAGGTTTTTATTTAGCTTCGCTGACGCTTTGTCCTGACTTTAAGGTCTTAAGGGCACGAGCAGAAATGCGTAGCGTTTGGGGCTTGCCATCTACAATCATATGAACTTTTTGTAAATTGACATTCCACTTACGACGTGTAGCACGTAATGAATGGGAACGTTTATTTCCATATAAAGCTTTCTTACCGGATACGGCGCAAACTCTAGACATACCATAACCTCCTTACCTATTTTTGAATGCTTAGCAATCTTACCAAAAAAATCAAATATATGCAAGTCTAAACATAAAGTAAAATAAAATATTCTTTTTCTGATAACACATAATGATTGTGCTATGATAATATAAATATGGTGAAAGGAGTAATCCAGTGAATACCAAACAAATTTATGCGACTTTAGAATTAGCCGATCACGAAGTACGTTTAATAGTCGGAGAATTTTTTAATACACGTTTTAATATTTTTCAAGTTGTATGTATTCCATGTAAGGGAATGTCTTTTCAAGGAATATTAAATACAGATCAAGTGTTAGATGCAATTCAAAAGGCATTAGTTCAAATCAATGAAAAATTAAAGATAAAAATTAAAGCCGTTATTACAACCCTTCCTTCATATCGTTTTAAACATCTTAATTCAAAGCAAACAGTAAAAATTGAAGGCTTTGATGGTTCAATTACAGCAAAAGATATTCAAACAGCAATTAAACAAGCAGAAACTTTGAAATACGGTGATAAATATGTTCGGGTACAAAGTAGTATCAGTCGCTATACAGTTAATGGTGTAAGTAGTCGTAAACCACCAATAGGTGAGCATTGTTCACAATTAACAGTAGATGTTGATATGTATTATATTGATAAGCATTTAGCATATGATGTCGCTAATATTATTCAGCAATCCGGTTTAAAATTAATGGATATTTTTGTTTCTGGCTATGCAATAGCAAAAGAAGCAGCCTTAATAGAGGCATCCTTGAATAAACAGATTATTGTTATTGATACCCAATGGCAAACAACAACACTGAGTCAAATTTTTCATGGTAAGTTACAAAATTCAGTATTATTTCAAGGTGGTCTTATAGATATTGTAAAGCCAATTATGGATAAGTATCATCTTAAGGAAGAAGTTGTAATTGAATTATTAAAATATGGTGTCGAAATTAATAAAGAAATATTTTCAAAAAATCCAATTCATATGTGGAAAAATGAAAATAATGAATTAATATTACTTAGTGAAGAAGAATTTATGCATAATATTTCACCATTTATTCAAAAATGGATTGATAATATTGCAAATACTTGTGCGCCAATATTGAAAACTTGTGATAGTACTGTTATAGTATGTGGTGAAGCTGGAGAACAAAGAGGATTTGAAAAGCTTTTACAAAAGCGACTACAAGTTGAAACACGTTCTTATATTCCGGAAACACTAGGGGGTAGAGATGCTAAGCTATCAACTTGTTTAGGTTTATTTTATGCTTATCAAGATAAATTACCACTTTATGGGGAAATTGATGATAGTATAGATGTAGATGCATTTATCCGGCAGGTTTCTTTTCGGAAGACAAGTGAAAAGGAAAGACGAGAAGATACTCTAACAAATCGATTAAAGAGTATGTTTACTAAATAAATGGAAATGAAGAGGAGTCGTTATGGCAGAATTAACTTATAATCAAGTCGCAAAAATCAAAGTATTTGGTGTTGGTGGAGCAGGTGGAAATGCTGTTAATAGGATGGTTCAAGATGGTGTTAAAGGTGTTGAATTCTATATTGCCAATACCGATTTACAAGCTATGGATATGTCACCAGTTGCAAATAAAATTCCACTTGGTAAAGAAGGTTTAGGAGCTGGTGGTAATCCAGATAATGGACGTCGGGCAGCCGAAGAAAGTGAAGAAGAAATTCGCAAACATATGGAAGGTGCTGATATGATCTTTATCACAGCCGGTATGGGTGGTGGTACAGGTACAGGTGCTTCACCATTATTTGCAAAAGTAGCTAAAGAAATGGGCTGTTTAACTATTGGGGTAGTAACAACACCTTTCCGCTTTGAAGGTAAGAAACGTTCACACCAAGCTGATCAAGGAATTGCTAATTTGCGTGAATATGTTGATTCATTAATTATTATTTCCAATAATAAAGTTTTAGATGTTCTCGGTCATGTACCTTTTGATCAATCATTTAGAGAAGCAGATAATATTTTAAGACAAGGTGTGCAGACAATTACTGATTTGATTGCTGTTCAGGCAATGGTCAATCTTGATTTTGCAGATATTAAGTCAGTTATGGAAGGTCAAGGTACAGCTTTATTTGGTATTGGTATGGCTGATGGTGAAAACAAAGCTGAGGAAGCAGCTTTAAGAGCAATTCAATCACCACTTCTTGAAGCTCAAATACAGGGAGCTAAAAATGCTATTATCAATGTGACCGGTGGTTCAAGTGTTACTTTACAAGAAGCAAGTCAAGCTGTTGAAACAATTGAAGAAGCAGCCGGGACAGACATTGATACGATTTTCGGTGTTGCTATTAATGATAAGCTAGGTGATGCTATCATTGTTTCTGTGATTGCTACTGGCTTTGATTTACCAGATCGTGAAAATCCAAAGAAAGAAGATTATGCACCACAAATAGGTGTTGAATCAACAAATGATAGTTTTGGAATTCCAGCTGATGAAGATGAGAATATTCCTTCTTTTTTCCGCTAATTGCATTTTATAATCAAGTAGGATAGAAGTCTAAAAGAGATAATGCTTTTAGACTTTTCTTTTAGAGTTATGATCTGATAACTTATGATATAATTTTTTTTACAATGAAAGGGCGTGACTTTTTTGGAAATACCGATATTTAAGTCAAGGGGGTTTAAAAGGATATGAATTCAATCACATCCTATTTAGTGACACTTATTATACTCATCATATTGTCAGCTATTTTTTCAGCTATTGAAACAGCTTTTAGTTCAGCAAGTAAAATTCGCTTACGTTCAATGGCTAATGATGGTAATATAAAAGCAAAAAAAGTATTACAAATATTAGATGATTTTGATCATTTTTTAACTGCAGTTTTAATTGGTAATAATGTTGTAAATATTGCAGCTGCAACTATTGGCACTTTGTTATTTACAAAACTTTTCGATAAAAATGGAGCAACTGTTTCAACTATTGTAATTACAGTTGTTGTTTTGTTGTTTGGTGAAATAACACCTAAATCAATTGCTAAAATGATTCCAGAAAAATTTAGCTGTCTAACAGTTTCTTTTGTACGTATGATGAATTTTATTTTATTTCCTTTGACTTGGCTGTTATCTGGTTGGTGTTTCTTAATGAATAAATTAATTGCAGTTGAAAAAGATAATGCAGATATTACTGATGATTTAATAACAATGGTTGATACTGCTGAAAAAGAGGGTAATTTAGAAGAACATGAATCGGATTTGATTTCAGCTGCTATTGAATTTAATGAATTAGAAGTAAAGGATATTTTAACACCACGTGTGGATATTATTGCTGTTGATCGTTTAGCCGATTTGAAAGAAATAGAAGAGACTTTTCGCATGAATTCTTTTAGTCGTTTACCAATTTATGATGAAACTATAGATAATATTATTGGTGTTATCCATGAAAAAGATTTTTATGATTTGTTATATCATAAAAAGAATAATTTAGATGCGATTATTACTAAAGTTATTTATACTAGTCCTAATACTCATATTTATGAATTATTGCAACAGTTGCAAAGGGAAAAATTACACATGGCAGTAGTTCTTGATGAATGGGGTGGAACAGATGGCTTAATAACTTTAGAGGATATTATTGAGGAATTAGTTGGTGAAATTTGGGATGAACATGATGTTGTTGAAGAATTTTACACAAAAGTAAATGATCATGTTTATTTAGTTAAAGGTGAAGCTGAAGTTGATGATCTTTTTGAACGTTTTCATCTTCAAGAAGATGAAAAAGATGATGATTATAATTCAGTTTCCGGTTGGGCAATTGCTTGTTTAGAACATATTCCAAAAGTTGGTGAGCATTTTCAATTTCAAAATCTTTTCGTGGAAATCACAAAAGCAGATAGTCGGAAAGTAAATGAAGTACGTATAACCGTGCAAGAAAAGGCAAAGGAGGAAGAAGAGTAAGATCTCTTGATAGAACATGCAACAGTATTTTTGTGATCATAAACCAGAAGTTGGAAAATATTATTTTTTAAATAAGGAACAAGAACATCATGCTAAAAATGTTTTACGTTTAGAAAATGAAGTTATTCGTCTAGTATTTCAAAAAAAAGCTTATTTTGCTAAAATAGCACATTATAATGACGGCTATGCTTGTTTAGTTAAGGAAGAAGATTTAAATAATAATGAATTACAACAAGATATTACTTTGTGTATGGCTTTGATTAAAAAAGAGAAGTTTGAATTAATTCTACAAAAAGCTGCTGAGCTTGGTGTAAAACGCATTATACCACTAATTACGAGTCGTACAATTGTTAAAGTGTGTAAGGAAAAAGAAGATAAAGTACATAAGCGTTATCAACAAATTGTTTTAGAAGCAAGTCAACAGTGCAAAAGAAACCAAGTACCAGAAATATTGAAAGCATGTACGATAAATGATTTAAAAAATTATTTAAGTACGGAAAACATTGTTGCTTATGAAGCTTTGCATCAGACCCATAATATTTTTGATCCAGAGATAAAAGATTCAACAACAATTGTTATTGGACCAGAGGGTGGTTTTAGTGAAAAGGAAATAGCAAATATGCTTGCTATAGGTTATAAACCTATTTCATTAGGTAAACGTATTTTACGTGCTGAGACGGCTGCTCTTTTCACTATATCAATTTTAGCTATGAAGGAGATATAGAATGTTGCTCAGTAAATTATTTAAAGATGCACCAGATATTGATATTCAAAGTATTAATGATGATTCAAGAAAGAAAAAAGCCCATAGTTTATTTTTTTGTGTTAAAGGAATGATGCATGATGGACATGATTTTGTTGATCAAGCAATTACTAATGGTGCAATAGCAATTGTTCATAGTGAAGAATTAAAACATTATCAAAAAAATATTTTATATTTTAAAGTGAAAGATGTAGTCGATACATATAATGTAATAGCTAATTTATTTTATGATTCTCCATCACATAAATTAAAGATGTTTGGGGTTACTGGTACAAATGGAAAAACAACAATTGCTAAAATTATTCAAGATATTCTTAATGTTGATTTACCTAGTGGATATATTGGTGCTCTTGCGATAGCATATGGAGCAGTAAAATTACCACCTGCTTTAACAACACCAAATATTAATGATATACATGCTATTTTAAAAGAAATGCTTGATACTGGTATGCAAGCTGCTTCATTAGAAGTTAGTTCTGTTGGCGTTGAGCAAAGAAGAATTCAATCAGTTCATTTTGATTATGCTATTTTTAGTAATTTAACCCATGATCATTTAGATTATCATGGTAATATGAAAAATTATTTTTTAGCGAAAAAGAAGTTTTTTGATAATTTATCACCTAATGCAGTTGCTATTATTAATATTGATGATCCTTATGGTTTAAAGATGATTAGTGATTGTAAAGCACGTTTGATAAGCTATGGTTGTAATGAACAAGCAAAGTACCAAATTAGTAATTTTCAATTAAGTAATAAAGGAACGATTTTTACTATTAATGTGGATCATCAATTGTATCGCATAGAAACACAATTACTAGCTAAGTTCAATATATATAATGTTGTTGCAGCTATTGCAGCTCTTCATGAATATGGATTAGATATGAATGTAATCAGGGAAAGAATAGCAAAAATAAAACCTATATCTGGTCGTATGCAAGCAATTCATGATGGTCAATCATTCAATGTAATTATTGATATGGCTCATACAGTAGATAGTATTACAAAAGTTTGTGAATATGCTTCAACAATCACGCCTAAGAAAGCTCGTATTTTTATTGTTAGTGGTTCAGCAGGAAAAAAAGATCGGGCAAAAAGAAAACAATTTGGGCAATTATTTGATTATTATGGTGATATGATTATCCTCACGGAAGATGATCCTCGTGATGAAGATCCTCGAAATATTGCTAAAGAAATTGCTCAAGGAATTACAAAAAAACCATATTTAATTATTCCAGATCGTTATATTGCTATTCAGCAAGCACTGGAACTTGCTGATCCTGATGATATGATCTTAATATTAGGAAAAGGTAATGAACAATTTATGATTCGTGAATTTGGCTCATTAAATTATATGGGTGATGAAATGGTTGTTCATGATGTTTTGAAAAAAGAAATTTTAATTAAGGAGGGTGAAGATTATGAATTTGAACAAATATATTGATCATACATTATTAAAACCACAAGCAACAAAGAAAGATATTATTAAATTGTGTGAAGAAGCTAAAAAATATCATTTTATGACTTGCATGGTTAATCCTTATTGGTTAAAAGTTGTAAAAGATAATTTACAAGGATCAGATGTTTTAACTGCATGTGTTATTGGTTTTCCACTTGGGGCTATGACTTGTGCAAGTAAAGTATTTGAAGCAAGTAATGCAATTGAACAGGGAGCTGATGAGATTGACATGGTTTTAAATATTGGTGCATTAAAAGATGGTGATGATCAATATGTTATAAATGAGATTAAAGCAGTTAAAAGAGTTTGTGCTAACCATTGCTTGAAAGTGATCATTGAAACTTGTTTATTAACAAAAGAAGAAAAGATTCGAGCTACGCAAGATATTATTTCGGCTGGTGCTGATTTTGTTAAGACAAGTACTGGTTTTTCATTATCAGGAGCAACTGTTGAAGATGTGCAGATCTTAAAGCAAGCAGCTGGTAATAAGATTAAAGTAAAAGCAGCTGGTGGAGTACGTTGTCAAGATGATTTACAAAAAATGATTGAGGCTGGTGCTGATCGTATAGGGACATCATCAGGGGTTAAATTGATGACAGAATTGGATAAAGCATAATGATATGCAAAACTTTATATGGAATTATTTAAGGAAAGATAATTTAATATTGTTTTTTAATATTTCTTAAGGTATAATCAAAAAGCTGGATGCGAAAGGAGGGTTGTTGAATGGCAAGAGTCGTAGTAAAAGAAAACGAAAATCTTGATGATGCTTTACGTCGTTTTAAGCGCCAGGTCTCCCGCAATGGAACCCTCGCTGAAGCTCGTAAAAGAGAATTTTATGTTAAGCCTGGTATCAAGCGTAAACTTAAGATAGAGGCAGCTAAAAAGGCCAGAAAGCGCAACAAGTAATTAAAAGGAGTCGAAAGACTTCTTTTTATTTTTTTACTTTATGTTAAAATATGCTAGATGAATATGGTAATTGATTTAAAAGAATTAAGTATATCTGATTTACAAATTTTATTAGGTCCAAATGATAATTATTTAAAAGAAATAGAAAAATATTATCATCTTTCTATTGCATTGTGTGATCAGCAATTTCTTTTTCCAGAAAATAAAGAAGTTGAAAAACTATTAAATAAATTAATTGATTATGTTTCAACTAATCATTGCTTAGAGTTATGGGAAGTTCAGCTTTTTATGCATAATCAAAGTGAGCTTTTAAATACAGATAGAGATTTACAACTGGGATATACATTAAGAGGGCAAAAAATTAAAGTTAAAACATTGGGACAATATTATTTTGTTTTAGCTATGCAAAAGAATACAGTTGTTATAAGTACTGGTCCAGCTGGTAGTGGGAAAACTTTTTTAGCTGTTGCTAAAGCTGTTAGTGCTTTACGAAACCATGAAGTTGAACGTATCATTTTAACACGTCCAGCAGTAGAAGCAGGAGAAAGTTTAGGTTTTTTACCAGGTGATTTAAAAGAAAAAGTAGATCCTTATTTAACTCCACTTTATGATGCATTAAGTAATATGCTTGGCTTAGAACAAATGGCAAAGTATTTAGCTAATGGTAATATTGAAATTGCTCCTTTAGCTTATATGCGTGGTCGTACTTTACATAATGCTTATATTATTTTAGATGAAGCTCAAAATACTAGTATTGCCCAAATGAAAATGTTTTTAACACGACTTGGTTTTCATTCTAAAATGGTTATTTCGGGGGATATTTCACAAATTGATCTTAAAGAATATACTTCTTCAGGATTGGTTGATGCAGTGCAAAGATTACAAGGCATTGATGATATTGCTATTATTAAAATGAGTGAAAAAGATATTGTACGTCATGCTCTTGTGCGATCAATAATAAAAGCTTACGCTGATGTCTAGATGATTTCTTTCTTACTTATTAAATTTGCTATATAATTGACAAAAGGGGATATATATGGAAATTACATTCTATTATCGGACAAATTTTCCGGCTCAGAAATATGAACAGTTATTCCAAAAGATTGCTACAAAAGCCGAGCAAAAATTAAAGCTGGGGGAAGATAAAGAAATATCTGTTACCTTTGTACGTTCACGTACTATTCATCAAATAAATCGTGATTATCGACATATTGATCGGCCAACAGATGTTATCAGTTTTGCAATGCAAGATAATGATGAGCAGTTATTAACAAATGATTTAGGTGATTTATTCATTAATGTTGATTATGCTGTTAAACAAGCACGTGAATATGGTCATTCAGAAAAAAGAGAATTTTGTTTTTTATTCGCCCATGGTTTGTTACATTGTCTTGGCTATGATCATATGCAAAAAGAAGATGAAAGAGTTATGTTTAAAATTCAAGAAGAATTATTAGAAAATATTGCGGAGAGAAAATAATATGAATAAAGATCAATTAATTAAAGATGCTTTTGAGGTGATTAAGAATTCTTATGCACCTTATTCTAATTACCATGTGGCAGCTTCATTGTTATGTAAAGATGGTCATATTTTTCATGGTGTAAATGTTGAAAATGCTAGTTTTGGAGCTACTAATTGTGCCGAAAGATCAGCTATTTTTGCGGCTATTTCGGAAGGTTATACCAAAGAAGATTTTCAAGCAATGGCAATTGTTAGTGATGGCTTTAGAATGGGATTTCCTTGTGGTATTTGTCGGCAAGTATTAATGGAATTATTATTACCAACGACACCAATATATTTATCAAATGGTAAAGAAGAATTAGAAACAACAACAGAAGAAGCATTACCACATGCTTTTACTATTGAGGATGTTCTTCGATGAGAAGTGGCTTTGTGGGTATTGCTGGTCGTCCTAATGCTGGTAAAAGTACTTTGTTGAACACTTTAATAGGTGAGAAACTGGCTATTGTATCGGCTAAAAGTCAAACTACTAGATGTGAAATTAGAGGTATTTTAAGTCGGCAAGATGGACAAATTATTTTTGTCGATACACCTGGTATTCATAAACCGTTTGATCGTTTAGGTGTACGCATGAATAAGGAAGTATATTCAGTCATGCAAGATGTTGAATTATTATATTTAGTAATTGATGCTTCTATACCATTTGCTAAAGGGGATGCTTTTGTTTTAGAACATATTAAAAAATTAAATATACCTGTTTTTTTAATATTAAATAAAGTTGATAAAATGAGTAAAGAAAGAATAATGCAAGTTATTCAAAAATGGCAAGCAAGATTTAACTTTAATGAATACTTTCCTATATCTGCTAAATTTGATTTACATTTAGATGATCTAGTTAAAACAACCATGTCTTATTTACCTCAAGGTGATTATCTTTATCCATCTGACTTAACTAGTGATAGTGCTTTAGATTTTCGCTTGGCAGAAATGATTCGGGAAAAGATTTTACAAAAAACAGAAGATGAGGTTCCTCATGCTTGTGCTGTTTATATTGAAAATAAAGTTTGGCGAAAAAAGGCATGTTATATTCAAGCAACAATATTAGTTGATCGTCCATCTCAAAAACCTATCTTAATTGGTAAAGAGGGATCAATGTTAAAGATGATTGGTAGTTTAGCAAGGCAAGATATGGAAAAATTACTAAATAAAAAAGTTTTTCTTGAATTATTTGTACGGGTCGAAGAAGAATGGCGAAGTAAAGATATTCGGATCAGTCAAATGGGTTATGCAGGAGCAAATCGTGATGAATGATCAAATAATTGGCTTTGTATTAAAGACAGTTGAATATAAAGAAAAAGATCGTATTATCACTTTATTTAGTGAAAAAGGAAAAATAACTTTTTTAGCTAAAGGTGTTCAAAAATTGAATTCTAAAAATGCTGCATCATTACAATTATTTACAAAAGTTAATGTTTGTTATAATGCTAAAGAAGAAAGAAATATGCAACAATTAATGCAAGCTAAAACAGTAATGTTTTATCGCCATTTATATAATGATTTACAATTGAGTTCAATGGCTAATATATTAGTTGATATTCTTGATCGTTTAGCGGTTAATAATGATAGTCATATTTTATTTTCGATTCTTGAACAAAGTTTTCAGTTATGGGAACAAAATGCGGATAGTAATTTAGTTTTTATGCTTGCTTTAAGTAGCTTATTACAATTATTTGGCTTTTGTCCGAATGTTGATTCTTGTGTTCATTGTGATAGTCGTAAAGTTGTTTATTTTAGTTCTTTACAAGGGGGCTTTTTGTGTGCTGAACATAGTAATTATCAGCAGTTAAAAATTGAACAACTGAAAAGATTAAGAATTGCTTTTAAAGCAAAAATGGAACAATATGGAGCGTTGAAGGATAAAGTTTTTTTTGATCAAAAGGATATTGCTTATGCTTTGGCAATGTTTAAAGAACATGCTGATTTAAATTTAAAATCAATTTATTTTTATGAACATTTATTTCTATAAATTATGTTACAATCAGGTGGCAGAAAAGAGGATATATGAAAAAGGAAAAAACATTTGAATTAATTGTGGCGCATGCAAAAAATACAGGTTTTGTTTTTCAAGGTTCAGAAATTTATGGTGGTTTAAGTAATACTTGGGATTTTGGACCATATGGTGTTTTGTTAAAAGATGCTATTAAAAGAGCATGGCAAAAAAAGTTTTTACACGAATCAGCTAATAATGTTGAATTACAAGCTGCTATTTTAATGAATCCTAAAGTTTGGCAAGCATCGGGTCATTTGAGTAGTTTTTCTGATCCTTTAATGGATTGTAAAGATTGTAAAACAAGACATCGGGCTGATCAGTTAATTGAAGAAGCAAGCAATGGTCAAGTGAATCCTGAAGGTTGGTCTAATATTGAAATGGAACAATATATTAAAGAAAATAACATTTCTTGTCCTAATTGTGGTAGTCATAATTTTACATCTATTCGTCAATTTAATTTAATGTTTAAAACTTTTCAAGGTATTCTTGAAGATGCTAAAAGTACCATTTATTTACGACCAGAAACGGCACAGGGTATGTTTGTTCAGTTTAAAAATATTCAACGTACTTATCGCAAAAAATTACCTTTTGGAATTGGTCAAATTGGTAAATCTTTTCGGAATGAAATAACACCAGGTAATTTTATTTTTCGGACAAGAGAATTTGAACAGATGGAAATGGAATATTTTGTTAAACCAGGTGAAGATGATCAATGGTTCGATTACTGGCGTAATTTTTGTATGGAATGGATTTTATCTTTAGGAGCAAAGAAAGAAAATTTGCGTTTTAGAGATCATACAAAGGAAGAATTATCTTTTTATTCGAAAGCAACTAGTGATATTGAATATAAATTTCCATGGGGATTTGGTGAATTATGGGGCATTGCTAATCGAACAAATTATGATTTAACTCGTCATCAAGAGGTTTCGGGTAAGGATTTAAGTTATTTAGATCCAAATACCAATGAAAAATATTTACCATATGTAATTGAACCAGCTGTTGGTGTTGAACGCTTATTTTTTATGTTCTTTACAGATGCATATGATGAGGAAGAATTAGCCAATGGAGATACACGAGTAGTTATGCATTTTTCACCTGTTTTAGCACCAATTAAAGCAGCTATTTTACCTTTAAGACAAAAAATTCATGGTGATATGGCGGAAGAATTACGACAAAAATTAGCTAAATATTTTATGGTTCAGATTGATGTGTCAGGTTCAATTGGTAAAAGATATCGTCGGCAAGATGAAATTGGGACACCATTTTGCTTAACTATTGATGATGAGAGTTTAACAGATAAAACAATAACAATTCGCTATCGTGATAGCATGCAACAAGAACGTATGACAATTGATGAAGTCATTGCAACTATTCAAAAGGCAATTAGTTTTTAGGAGAAAAGAATGGATATTGCAAAAGAAACGATTGCAGAAATTCGTTCAAAAGCTAATATTGTTGATATTATTCGTCATTATATACCAGTGCAAAAAAAAGGAAATGCTTATGTAGCTGTTTGTCCTTTTCATAATGACCATGATCCGTCATTAAAAATTTCTAATGAAAAACAAATTTATCATTGTTTTGTCTGTCAAGCTGGTGGTTCTGTTTTTCAATTTGTCCAAGATTTTGAAAAAATATCTTTCCGTTTGGCTGTTTTAAAAGTAGCTGATATAGTTGGTTTTAAAATCAATATTAATATACCTCCTGAACAAACAGATAATACTGTAAATAAGCGGCTAAAAGAGTTATTAACAGATACTACTCAATATTTTACATATAGTTTGAAAACAGATGCAGCATTGAAAGCCCAAATGTATTTAAAAAAACGAGGGATAGATGAAGAAACAATTGCGAAGTTTAATATTGGTTTTAATCTTCCTAATCAATTATATCGTTATCTTAAGGCTAAAGGATATCAAGAACAAGAGATGATTGAAGCTAATGTAGTACGCTATTTTAATGGTACATTTCAAGATGTCTTTCAAAATCGTATCTGTTTTGCTATTCATGATCGTAAAGGGCAAACGATTGCTTATACAGCCCGTAGTTTAGAAAAAGATATTGATAGTAAGTATATTAATACAGATAATAATGTCCTTTTTCAAAAAGGGCGGACAATTTATAATTTTCATCGTGCTCAACTGGCCGCAAGGCGGCTAGGTAAAGTTATTTTATGTGAAGGAGTAATGGATGTTATTGCTTTTAGTCAAGTTGGCATAGATAATGCTGTTTGTACTTTAGGTACAGCATGTACTATTGAACAAGTACGTATACTAGCTAATATGGCACCTTTATTGGTCATTGCTTATGATGGTGATCAAGCTGGTCAAAATGCTTCTTATAAAGTAGCTAAGTTAGCCCAAAAAATTGGCCTTGAAGTACGTATTTTAAAAAATTATGATCAACTTGATCCAGATGAAATATTACGACAAAAGGGTAAAGATGCTTTACAATCATTTGGACAAAGAGAACAAAATTATGTTGAGTTTTTACTAAATTATAAATTACAGCAAGTTAATTTAGATAATTACTCTGAACGTAAAAAAACTGGTTTGGAATTAGCTTCTGAATTAGAAAGTATTAATGATCAAATAGATCGGCAATATTTACAAAAGAAAATAGAAGAAAAATTAGGTTTTTCATTGCCAAATGCTAAATTGATATTATCAAGTAGTAAAGTTAACAAAACTAAAGATAAAGTAGTTGATGGTTTAGAAATAGCGGAATTAGAAATTCTTACTTATATGGCTAAATATCCTTGTGCTATAACCTATTTTGACCAGCAATTAGGCTATCTTTTAAATGCAACATATAATGAAATCGCTTTAACACTTGTTAATCATCAACATTGTCATCAGGAAATATCCCTTTTGGAATTATTGGAAAATAGTCAAAATATGGAAGAAAGAAAATGTTGGACAAATATTATTGCTCGTGAAAATCAAATAGGTGAGTATCAAGAAGAAATTTTAAGGGCATTATTTAATCGTATTCAAATAGCTAATTTAGAAGAAAAAATGTTAACTATTTATCAGAGTTTAGAAAATCCATGTTTAGATAAAACAAGTCGTAAAATAATGTTAGATAAGTATAGTGCAATTAAACGTGAGTTAGGTAAATTAAAAATCAGTGTAAATAAAGAATAAGTATGTTAAGTATGTTAAAATACTAAAATAAGATAGGAGAAGCTATGGGAAAAACAAAAAGTAATGAAGAAAATATCATAATTAGCTCTTTAAAAAATGATGGTTCTACAACAGGTTATAAAACTTTAGATGATTTAAAAGAAGATTATAAAAAAATCTATCAAAAGAATGGCGAATTATTACAAAAAGATATTTTATCTTCGCTTGAGCATTTAGACCTAACTGATGATGAAATGGATGATCTTTGGGATTGGTTTAATGAGCAAAAAATGGAAATAACTTCAGAAGAAGAATTAGAAGCTATTGAAGATGATGAATTAGCTTCGGATACGGAAGAAATTGATGATGCAGATGTTGATCTTGATGATAATAAGAAAGATGATATTTTTGGTAGTCAAATACATGGTGAAATATCAATTACTTCTGGTGACTCGGTAAAAATGTATTTGAAAGAGATTGGTCGTGTTCCTCTTTTAAAAGCAGATGAAGAGATTGAAATAGCTAAAAGAATTAAACAAGGTGATGAAGAAGCACGTAATATTTTAATTTCATCTAATTTGCGTTTAGTTGTTTCTATTGCCAAAAAATATGTTGGTCGTGGTATGCAATTTTTAGATTTAATTCAAGAAGGTAATATGGGTCTAGTTAAAGCAGTAGAGAAATTTGATTATACAAAGGGATTTAAATTTTCAACTTATGCTACATGGTGGATTAGACAAGCTATTACTCGTGCTATTGCTGATCAAGCAAGAACTATTCGTATTCCTGTTCATATGGTTGAAACGATTAATAAATTAACCCGCGTAGAAAGAAGTTTAGTCCAAGAATTAAGTCGTGAGCCAACACCAGAAGAAATAGCAGAAAGGTTAGATGGTATTTCAGCTGATAAAGTTCGAGAAATTAAAAAGATAGCTCTTGATCCAGTTTCGTTAGAAACACCGATTGGCGAAGAAGATGATTCACATTTAGGAGATTTTATTGAAGATAAAGATGCCTTAAGTCCTGATCAATATGCATCTAATCAATTGTTAAAGGATGAAATTAATGCTGTTCTTTCGGGTTTAACCGAGCGTGAAGAAAAAGTATTACGTTTACGTTTTGGTTTATATGATGGTCGAACAAGAACATTAGAAGAAGTGGGACGGGAATTTAATGTCACACGAGAAAGAATTCGGCAAATTGAAGCTAAAGCATTGCGTAAATTGAAGCATCCTAATCGTTCTAAACGTTTGAAAGATTTTTTTGATAAATGATGAATGATCGTTTACAAGCAATTAAAGAACATGTTAAAAGAGGCTTGGTCATAGCAGATATTGGTTGTGATCATGCTTTTTTACCAATTGCTTTAATACAAGCAAAAATAGCTGATAAAGTGTATGCTTGTGATATTGCAAAAGGGCCATTATATAAAGCAAAAGAAAATATTATTAAAGCTGGCTTAAGTAATAAAATATTTCCTATCTTAAGTGATGGTATGGCAAATGTTCCAAGTGATACAGAGGGAATTATAATTGCTGGTATGGGCGGTCAAACAGCAATACATATCATCGCTAATGCTTTAGCAAAAGCAATGCTATATAAACAGATTATTTTACAAGTTAATCGTGGATATGAAGAGCTACGTAAATATATATTTACTCAAGGATTTAAAGTTCAAGAAGAATGGGTAACAAAAGATCGTGGCTTTTATTATTTGGCATTTACAATGGTTTATGATGGTATAGGAACATATACAGAAGAAGATATTTTTATTGGTCCATGTTTAAAAAAGAAAAAAGATCTACTTGCTAAAGAATGGTTTCAAAAAGAAATAGATAAAGCAGAAAAGATTTTACCTTTAACACATGATGAGCAATTTAAAAAAAGAATTAGATATTACCAAAATTATGTGACAAATTTTTAATGAACATACACTAAATGTATGTTTTTTTATATACCTATATGAAACTTATCTATCGTATTATTTTTTGCATGATAAAAGATAAAGCTCTTAAAAAAACTAAATATTATTGTTGAATAAGTTAATAATTACATTATTAGAAATATGAAGAAAGCTTAAGATCAATGAATATGAGAAAAAATATATGAGCCTAGTAGATCTGTTTAATACTGTAAAATTAAGGTTTAAGAAAGTCAAAGATACCACGCATAGTTGACGACTAATCATACATAATGCTGTCTACGTTGAGTTTGTTTTTCTTGATAGGAACGTAATGAAAATAGATGCGTAAATAATGAATGCACAATATAAAAAACTAGTCAATATAGAATTTATCTTATATAATTAGATTAAAGAATAGCATAAAACATGTATTTCTGCTTATTTTTATGCCATTTTTCTGAAAAATATGTAAATAAAAGTAATGTCAATTGATGAATTATCTAAAGGAGAGAGAGACGATGAAATCATTTGTAAAAAAGACAATGGGTCTATTGATAGCATTTGGTATAATGTCTGGAACTACCCCGGCATTTGCTGAAAGTAATCAATCAATAGCTCAAAGAAGGTATGACTATTTTAAAGAAAAAGATTATAAAACAGGCAAAGTCCCTACATTTGATGAATATACTAAAAATGAATTGGCTAAACAAGCAGAATATAAGACTTTAGCCGCAAAGACTGTTAAACAAAATTATTGGTCAGATCTTGTTTGGTATGAGAATAAAAATAATGGTTTTGGTGGTTTCATTCCAAAAGATTTAATTCCTTATTTTCAAAAGAATAAATTGGATTGGACAGACAAGCTGAATGAATCGGGCTATTATTTAGATTTTCCAACGATGGGTATTTTTGATGATACCGAAGAAACAAAGAAGATTATTGAGGGCAGTGGTTCACTTACCTTTATGAGACCATTTAAGATTTTGATGCTATCTTATGAAGCCTATGCACTTGATCATTATCCAGCTATAAAACATAAGGAAAATCCTAATCAACAATATAACTATTGGAAAGATGGCAAAGTATGGAATCCCTATAACTTTGATGCAAAAAAAGATTTATTGTATTCAGATGAGTTGAAGAAAATAAATGATGACTTTATTGCGGGTAAAGAGTCTAAGCTTGAGGGCAACTATGATATTCGCGCTGATATTAAAGAAAAAGATCAAAAATCTTCAATCATGGTTGAACACCATATTGGTGATAAGCTTGATTTAGAATTTACCGTTGATACTGATTTAGTTCGTCGCATACAGAATTCCATACTTTTAGGAATTATTGGTTCAGAATTTCCTGCCTATTATACAATGGTGAATAACACACCAGAGAATGGATTGACACAAGCTGATGGTAGTTTTGTTTATCGCATGAAATTACCTAAGGGACTAAAACCATCGAAAGATACCAGTTATACAATCAGTGGCGCTCCTGATGATTTTGAAGTCAATGTTAAAAAATATGATGAGCAAAGTAATGAAATTACGGTAGGCATTCGTATGAAGGATGTTAACCCTACAAATGACAAGAATAAATTTGAAAAGCTGAAAGATCGTTTTAAGAAGATACAACAATTGGGAAAAATTACTTTATCTGTTAAACAATTAGAGATTGGTAAAGATGTTGAAGTTAACAAACCAAGTCAGGTGATCGGACGAGCTTCGGGTGTTTATGAATATTTCTATTCCACAAGTGATGAAGCTTTAAAGAACCAAGATCCTTATCCTTTCAAAGATCAATATCGCCATAAAGATCAAGTAACAACTGAAAATATGTCGGATCATCATTCCTATGTTGTCTTTCCAGTTGTGTTTGCTGCTAAACAATCTAGTGATGGTATTGATGAAGCTCTAGAAAAAGATGATAATGGTAAAGCTAAACAAGCAAACTTAATTTCTTATAGCTTTATTGTTAAGGAATCAACAGTTACTTTCATGAATGGATCTAAAACTCATGCCAAGGTTAAGGTTGAAACAGGTAAAGAAATTGATAAAGATGTTTTAGTAGACGAAAAAATGCCTGCAAATGCAACTAAAGATGGCTTTATATTTAAAGAGTGGAATACAAAAGCAGATGGTACAGGTACAAAATTTACTGGTGACACCAAAGTAAATAGTGATTTAACAGTGTATGCTATCTTCGCCTTGAAGTCTTCTAAACTAAATGCAGTTCCAAAATTGACCGTTACTGATAAGACAATTACCAAAGGTGAAAGTCTTGATTTGAAGAATCTTATTATCTCAGCTACGGATGCTGAAGATGGAGATTTAAAAGCTAAAGTTAAGATTAGTAGTGATGATAACTTTGATGAAAATAAAGTTGGTAGCTATACAATTGTGTTTACAGTAACTGATAGTAATGGTGCAAGTACGACAAAGAGAGCGACAGTGATAGTAAATGATCTTGTCAAGAAACATGGTGATATGCCAAAAACAGGTGAATCTAAGACCCTTATATTCTTATTGTCTATTTTAGGATTTGCAATCATAGGTTTAGGTATCTTTTACAAACAGAAAATGATGGAAGAAAATAAATAGGTAAACATGACTTGTTTTAAGTATTGAGTATCATTTATGAGAAGATGACTCTAGCAATATGTTAGAGTCATCTTTTTGTGTATTATATAAAGATATGCTTACAAAAAAATATGCTAAATAACTTTATAAAAAATTATCCTAACATCAACTTCAAAAGAAAGATTATAGGTCAAAATTATCACAATAAATGAAGCATTTTATCTTTGTGGAGTATTATCAAAGAAGGTGGTAAATAAATATCAAGCATTACTAAGATATAAAATTTTTCTAAGGATATGTGTCATACAATGCTTGGTTGAATATTAAATCATAAGAATTTTAAAATTGAATATACAGATAATAGATAAGAGAGTTATTGATAAATTTTTATAAGAGAATAGCAAAAGAAAAAATTAATTTGAAATAGCAAAATAATATAGTTAACTCAATTATAAAATTAGTTAATTTTTAGTTTGATACGTGATATGCAAATAAAATGAGACTTAACTAAAGGTGTTTTTTTTTAGTGATAATATATATTTAAAGAATTATAGAGGAAAAATTTATGTTAAAAAAGCCAATTGATGAAAATGATAATGTTTATAGTGTAAAGAAGCCAATTTATAAAAGACGATGGTTTATTATTCTTATAGTAGTTCTAGGTATAGCAATTTTTGCACCAAAAGAAAAAGATGGACATACTAACAAGGAAATAACTTCATCATCTAAAGTAAGCAAGCAAGATGTTAAAATTAAATCTAATAAAGAAGAAAAAAAGTCCTATGATATGAAAGAGATAGTTCCAGTTGATAATGTGATATATAGAGTTAATGCAAAGAGTAGTATGAAACGAATTAACAATAAATATTTAGGAAAAAAGAATGCTGATGGTATTTATCTTGTTTTAAATATTTCCATAAAGAATAATGGTAATAAAGCCCTTACGGTCTCAAATAATTTATTTAAATTATTAAAAGGTAAGGTTGTATATAGTCCAGATTCAGAAGCTTGTTTGTATGTAAATGAAGAAGATAAATTATTTGATCATAAAGTTAATCCAGGAAATGCTGTAACTGGTAATATAGTATTTGATGTACCAGATGAAGTGATTAATGATGCTTGTGTTCAATTACAAGTTAAAGCAGGTATTTTAGGTTTTAAAAAAGTTAATATAAATCTGCAATAAAATGAAAATTTTGTTATTTAAATAAGATATTAAAAGTAAATTATCCATAAATTAACAAATAGAAAGCCTTTTCATTTATTAAAATGAGGAATATAATCGAGATGTCATTTATGACATATTTAGGAGGAAAGATGAAAAAACGAAATATTTTTGCGGCAGCATTAACGCTCGCAATGACTTTTAGTACGATGACACATGTTCATGCTGAATCGCGGGTGGATACTCTTTTACAAAAAATGAGTGTTAAACAAAAAGTTGAACAAATGTTTATGCCGGATTTTCGCAAATGGTCAACTGATCATTCAATTGAACAAGATAAGCGACCTGATTTCACAAAAATGAATGATGAGGTTCGAGAAATAATAAAAAAACATAATTTTGGGGGTGTTATTTTATTTGCTAATAATGTCAAACAAACAGATCAGACATTACAATTAACAAAAGATTTACAAGCAGCTGCTTTAAGTGGTAATGGTATACCAATGTTGATTTCTATTGATCAAGAAGGTGGTATTGTATATCGTTTAGGCAGTGGTAGTGCTTTACCTGGTAATATGGCAGTAGGTGCTACTAATGATCCAAAATATGCGGAAATGACAGGTGAGATTATTGGTCGTGAATTAAGTGCTTTAGGTATTAACACTAATTTTGCTCCAGTTATTGATACTAATAGTAATCCAAATAATCCTGTTATTGGTTTGCGTTCTTTTTCTGATGATCCAGAAATGGTCGCTAAAATGGGTATTGCAACAATAAAAGGAATGAATAAATATAAAGTTATTAGTACAGTTAAACATTTCCCTGGTCACGGTGATACAGCTGTTGATTCTCACACTGGCTTACCACAAGTATCAAAAGATTATGAGACGTGGTTAAAAGAAGATGGTGCACCATTTATAGCGGCAATGAAGAATGGTGTTGATATGGTTATGACAGCCCATATTGTCTATGACAAACTTGATGATACGAAGGTTACATCTTCCACAAGTGGCGAACAGGTTTATTTGCCAGCTACTTTATCAAAAAAGATTTTAACTGATATTTGTCGTACAAAATTAGGTTATAAAGGAGTTATCGTTACTGATGCTTTGCGGATGCAAGGAGTAGCTGCAAATTTTGGTAAATCAGATGCTGTTATTAGAGCAATTCAAGCAGGCGTTGATATTGTTTTAATGCCTACAGTTGTATATGGTACAGATCAGTTAGTTGAATTAGATAAAATTATTGATGATGTTGTAGCTAAAGTACAAGCAGGCGAAATTAAGGAAGAAAGAATAAATGAATCAGTTAAACGTATTCTCTCATTGAAAGAAAAAAGAGGTATTCTAGATTATAATCCGGATCAATATACTTTAGAAAATGCAATGAATAATGTTGGTAGTACGACTAATCGTAATGCCGAAAGAGCAATTTCTGAACAAGCAATTACATTGGTTCAAAATAAAGACAATACTTTACCTTTGAAACCAAAAGCAGATCAAAAAGTTTTAAATTTAGTTCCTTATAACAATGAAATACCAGGCTTTAAGTTGGGTATGCGTCGTTTAATTAGTGAAAAAGTTATTGATGATTCTGTACAATATGAAGCCTATCGTTTTAGTAATAAGACAACCGAGGAACAATTGAAGAATATTATTAAAGGTTATGATTATGTGATCGTTAATTCTGAACTTGGTAATGTTGCACAAATGCAGAACACACATTGGCTAAAGAAAAATGTTAATTTGGCAATTAAATTAGCTCATGAGAATAATGCTAAAGTTATCGTTATGAGTACATCTAAACCATATGATGTTCAAGAATATAAGGAAGCTGATGGTATCGTCGTTGTTTATGGTAATAAAGGTATGGATCCAACTGAAAAATTACAACCTGATACAGCATTTGGACCAAATCTGCCAGCTGGTATTGCCGTCATCTTTGGTAGTCATAAAGCTACTGGTAAATTGCCGGTTAACGTTTATAAGTTTGATAGTGAAAAAGGTATTTATACTAAGGAAATTGTTTTCAAACGTGGTTTTGGTTTAAGTTATAAAGAAGAAAATACAAAGCCTGTTTTACTTTCCTTAAAGGGTGAACGACATGTCCTTGGTACAAAGGATGAAGTTGTTGTAAAAACAAGTTCAAAAATGGATAATTTCTTAAAATTATTAGTTGATGATAAGGAAGTTGCCAATACGAATTATACAGTTACATCAGGTTCTACTATTGTAAATGTTAAGGCTGATTATTTAAATACTTTAAGCGTTGGTAAACATGTTTTAAGCGTTGTTTCTAAAGATGGTAATGTTAATACAAATATTGAAATATTAGCTAATAATCAAACAAATAATTCAAACAATAGTTCAACAAGTCATGTAACAAATACATCAACAGCTAATACAAGTGATCAAATTAATATTAGTTTATATGGACTTTTAGGCATTTTGACTTTATCGGCTATGTTTATTGTTGCAAAGATCAAAAAAGCTAATTAAACTTTATTACCCATTTTTGATATTTATTTATAAGATTATAATTTTATTACTTAATAATTTATATTTAAATTATAAATACTCTTATTAAAACTAAGTGTAGTATCTAAAATAATTAAGTGAATGACAGATTTTAACTGTTATTCACTTTTTATATTGGATTATATTATTTAGAGTATTATAATGACCATGTATAATTGCATATAAATGTACATTAAAATATTTAAATTTTATGGTATTTATAAATTTCATACATTATTTGGAGGGATGAATGGTTATGAAAAGAAATAAGTATAAGTATATTTATGTTTTATTTTTAAGTATAATTTTATCTATTTGTGTTTTTTCATTCATTAATAGGAATGATATATATGCTCATGAAAATAGAGATAATACAAATCTTCCTGCTTGGCGAACTTCACTATCAAAAGAAGAAGCTGAAAAAATGGAAGGTTGTGAAGTGTTTGTTGATAGCGATAAAAAAGAAGCTATTATTCGACCTAAAAATGGTGCAAGTGAAGGAGTTATTTCATATTCAATTGAAAATAAAAGAGATGATTTTACTACTATAAGACATGCACTGATTTTTAACGTTCCTGATGAAAAATTTTCTGTTCGTTTTGATAAGCATGTATATCTTTTTGACTCTGTTGAAGCTGTTGCAAATGATACTTTATTTTTTCAAATACAACCAGGTACTATCAATATTACAGATAACCTAAATATTAAATTTGCTAAAAATTTAGCGACATTCTTTATGCAAGATTATCGAAAGTCAGCAGGTAGGTTGCAATATATTAAAGGTATTGAAAATTGGAATACATCACATATAACGGATATGAAAAAAATGTTTAACTTAGCAAGTCAGTTAAAAGGTAAACTTGATCTATCTAAATGGGATGTATCAAATGTTGATAATTTTAATCTTATGTTTTCAGGTGTAGGTAATGAAGATGATAGTTTTGTGTTAGATTTCAGTAATAAAAAATTTAAAAATTCTGTTAATGTAAAAAATATGTTTAATTCTTTTCGGGGTGTATTGATTGCTAATAATTGGTCAGTAAAAGATCCAAATGGACAAAAAAATCCGATCTCAGAATTGTTAAATGATCCAGAGAATAGTTCGATATTAACTTTTTGGAATTCTAAAGAGAAAAAATATGTTGGTCCAAGTAGACATCTTTTAATTACGGATAATACGACGATATTAGCTAAAAATAAAGTTGAAAAATATAAGTTTTATAAAAAGCCAAGGGTTATTTATAAAGATAAGTCAGTGGAGTTAGAATTACCTGCTGTATATGATTCACGGGTTGATGAAAATGGTAAACCGGATACTACAAAGTCAGCTTCAAATGATGCGATGAAAGTTGTCAAATATCAATTTGATGATGCTTTAAAGAAGGCTATTTTGAAACTTAAAACAGAAAATCCTAATCTAGGATTACCGAATGATTATGAAGCTGTTCCAACTGTGAAAATAGCCAAAGACGATTCACCAATTGCTTTGTTTCAAGATTATTATTTAGCAGAGGTAAAAAGTGAAACTATAGAAGCAAAAACAATATATACTCAAGATCAATCTTTGGCTTATATGCAAGAAGTGGTCGATTCTTTACCAATTAATGGTGTAAAAAAGATTATTATGGGTCAAATGGAAGATGGACATTGGAATCCAAATCTTAAAAGTGATGAAACTATTCGTCCTGCTAAAAATGGTAAAATAAGAGTTGGTAATAAAGAAGTTGAAACAATCGATGTTTATCCAAAAACTGTTTATCAAGCAGATGATAAGCTTGACTATAAAGCCACACAGGTCGTTAATAATAGTACTAAAGGTAGTAAAACAGTGACGACAATTTACCGTGTGGATCCTACAATTGGATTAACAGGAGAAATTTTTTCAGAAAACAGTGTAATTAATAAAGAAGTAAGCAATAAAGTTATTAAAGTTGGTAATATTGAAAAGATAAGTCATGATATACCATTTAAAACAATTTATAAAGCTGATAACAATTTAAATTATCAACAAACGGAAATTGAAATAACTGGTAGAAAAGGTTCGGAAACAATAACTAATAAATATAAAGTTTATAATAATATAGGCTTAACAGTAATTGTTGAAAAGACAGATACAAATCGTATCGAAGCTGTTAATCAGGTGGTTAAGGTTGGTAATAAGAAAGTAGTTAAGAATGGTGATACAACTACTATTGAGATACATGAAGTAGATCCAAATACAGGAGATCTAGGTAAAGTCATAAGTAAAGAAGAGATTAAGTTAGTTACAATCAAAGCTAATATGAAATATGAAGCAGATGATAACTTAACATTTAATGAGAAGAAAGTTATTAAAGTTGCGGAAGATGGACAAAAGGAAGTAACAACAAAGAAGACTTTAAAAGATGGTAATTGGGTACAAGAAGGTGAGCCAAAAGAAAAAGTTATTAAGCCAGCAAAAGATGGTTTAACAAAAGTTGGGAATAAAGAAGTAAGTACAAATGGTGATGAAACAATTACCAAGATTTATGAAGTTAATCCTGATACAGGAGCACTAACAAATCCAAAAGTTGTTAAGAAAGTAGTTGTTAGATTAGAAACAATATCGGCGAAGATGAAGTATGAAGCAGATGAGAATTTAGAATATAATACAAAACAAAAAGTAAGCGATCCAGAAAATGGACAAAAGAGAATAACGATAATAAGTACTTTAACAAATAATCAATTAGTTGAAGGGAAGCCAACAGAAGAAATTGTTAAGCCAGCAAAAGATGGTTTAACAAAAGTTGGTAATAAAGAAGTAAGTACGAATGGTGATGAAACAATAACCAAGATTTATGAAGTTAATCCGGATACAGGAGCACTAACAAATCCACGTACACATATTTCAAGACCAATAGGTAGTTTAGTTGGTTCCATAAAAGAAGTAGTTATTAAAGCTAATATGAAATATGAAGCAGATGAAACATTGCCATTTAATGAGAAGAAAGTTATTAAAGTTGCCGAAGATGGTAAGAAAAAAGTACAAGACACAGGTAAATATGTAAATTGTAAGTGGGTAAAAGGAACAGATATTGAAACCATTATTAAGCCTGTTCAAGATGGTTTAACAAAAGTTGGCAATAAAGAAGTAAGTACAAATGGTGATGAAACAATTACCAAGATTTATGAAGTTAATCCTGATACAGGTGAGTTATCAAATCCAAAAGTTACGAAAACAGTAAAGATGGCAAGATTAGTACCTGCTCAACAACATCATAATAATCAACAAACAATGAGTCATACAGTTGATACTTCTGATCATTCTTCTTTAAGTTATTATGGAATGTTCTTAAGTGCTTTAAGTGTATTATGTTTAATTCTTTTCAAAAAAGAAAAATTAAATTAGTTTAGCAAATAATATTATTTATAACTAAAAAGTGACTATCAGATAATACTGGAGTCACTTTTATTTTGTTAATGATTAAAAAATTACAATTTAAAAACTGATCAACGTATTATGCGATCAGTTAGATTACTTTTATGCAAGACTATTTACTAATTTAGATAAACGAGACTTTTGCCGAGCAACATAGTTCTTTTTCTTGATATGTGTAACAAGAGACTTATCTAAAGATTTATTGGCTAAGTTATAAGCTTCGCTTGCTGCCACTTTATCTTTTGCTTCAACAGCTAACAACACTTTTTTAATAGCTGTTTTTAATTCTGATTTTTGACCAGCTAATGCATTTTGTCTTTTTAAGTTTGTTAGCGCCCGCTTTTTTTGTGATTTGATATTTGCCATGATGACACCTCCCATCTTTATAAGCTGTTTTATAATATCAAATGCTAGCATAAATTGCAAATATTTATCAGGGAAAAATATGTTAGAATAAAGCCAATGAGAAAGGAGATTTTCAATGAATATCCTATTTTTTGGAACACCTAAATTTGCTGAAGAAATGTTAGAAACACTTGATGAAGAAAAATATAATATTGTAGCTATTGTATCTCAACCAGACGGATATGTTGGCCGTAAAAAAATATTAACTGTGACCGCTACGCATAAATTTGCTGATGAGCATAATATACCTTGTTTGCAGCCTGTTCATTTAAAAGATGGAATAGATGAAATATTATCTTATCAACCTGATTTAATTATCACTTGTGCCTATGGACAATTTATTCCTAATAAAATTTTAATTTATCCTAAATATGGCTGTCTAAACATCCATCCATCTTTATTACCAAAATATCGTGGTGGTGCTCCTATACATCATGCCATTATGAATGGTGAAAAAGAAACAGGGGTTTCTTTTATGGCTATGGTTAAAAAAATGGATGCTGGTGATATTTATGCTCAGCGGAAATTAAGCATTGCTGATGATGAACGTTTTAAAGAGTTAAATGAGCGTTTAATAAAATTAGCTAAGCAAATGATTAAAGAAGAATTACCAAAATATTTGCGACATGAATTAAAAGCTATAGCACAAAAAGAAGAAGATGTTATATTTGGCTTAAATATTACTAAAGAAGAAGAAAAAATATCTTTTAAAGAAGAAAGTATAAATGATCTTTATAATCATATTCGTGCTTTATATGACTGGCCGATTGCTTATGGTTTATTAGATGGTAAAAGGATAAAGTTATTAAAAACACATAAATTAGTTTGTCATCATGATTATTCATTAGGTGAAATATTAGGATTAGAAAACAAGGCTATAAAAGTTGCTTGTAAAGGTGGCTATTTATTAATTGATGAATTACAACTTGAAGGAAAAAAAGTAATGGATGCTAAATCATTTATGAATGGTTTAGGAAAAAATATGATTGGCCATTGTTTTGAATAGGAGAATTATGGATCAAAGTAGAATTAGAAATTTTTGTATTATAGCCCATATTGATCATGGTAAGAGTACTTTAGCTGACCGTATTTTAGAAATGACGGATACGGTTAAGCATCGGGATATGAAAGCACAAATTTTGGATGATATGGATTTAGAAAGAGAACGTGGTATTACTATTAAGCTAAATGCCGTGCAACTTAAATATCATGCAAATGATGGTAAAGAATATATTTTTAACTTAATTGATACGCCTGGGCATGTTGATTTTAGTTATGAAGTTTCTCGTTCATTAGCTGCTTGTGAGGGAGCAATATTAGTAGTTGATGCAACTCAAGGTGTTCAAGCACAAACATTAGCTAATACATATCTTGCTTTAGATAATGATTTGGATATTTTACCTGTCATCAATAAAATTGATATGATGAATGCGGATATTGCTAAAACAAAACATGAAATTGAAGATATTATTGGCTTAGATTGTTCAGAGGCACCACTTATTTCAGCTCGTTCAGGTTTAAATGTTGAGCAAGTTTTAGAACAAATTGTAACGAAAATAAAAGCTCCTAATGGTGATCCTAAAAAAGCATTACAAGCATTAGTCTTTGATTCTTTTTATGATGCTTATCGGGGAGTTATTCCTTTATTAAGAGTTCGTCAAGGATCAATTAAAGTTGGTGATAAAATACGTTTTATGGCAACTAATGCTGAATATGAAGTTATAGAATGTGGTATTCGTACACCACATGAAGTGAAAGTTGATTGTTTACAATGTGGTGAAGTTGGTTGGATTGCAGCAGCTATTAAAGATATCAAAGATGTCCGGGTTGGGGATACGATTACACATGTTAATCAACCAGCTATGAAGGCTTTAAGTGGCTATCGGGTTATGAATCCTATGGTTTATTGTGGATTATATCCTACAGATGCTGATCGTTATAGTGATTTACAAGATGCGTTGGAAAAATTACAACTTAATGATGCCTCATTACATTATGAACCAGAGACATCACAAGCATTAGGATTTGGTTTTCGTTGTGGCTTTTTAGGACTTTTACACATGGATGTAGTTCAGGAACGTTTAGAAAGAGAATATAATCTTGATTTAATTGTGACTGCTCCATCAGTTGTTTATCATGTATTTAAAACAGATGGTACAATGTTGGCTATTGATAATCCGGCTCATATGCCTGAAGCATCTAAAATAAGCCATATTGATGAACCATATGTACTGGCTAAAATTATGGTTCCAGATACATATATTGGAGCAATTATGGAACTTTGCCAAAATAAACGCGGAATTTATAAAACAATTGAAGTTATTGATCAAGGGCGTAATGAGATTCAGTATGAATTACCATTATCGGAAATTATTTTTGATTTCTTTGACCGTTTAAAATCTTGTTCTAAAGGTTATGCATCATTAGATTATGAATTAATTGGTTATCGACAACAAGATCTTGTAAAAATGAATATTCTATTAAATAAAGAAGTGGTTGATGCTTTATCAATTATTGTTCATCGTAGTAGTGCATTTTATCGTGGTAATGCAATTACTGTTAAGTTAAAGAAGCTTTTACCACAGCAACAATTTGAAATACCAATTCAAGCTGCTATCGGATCTAAAATTATTGCGAGAACAAATATTAAAGCCTTACGTAAAAATGTTTTAGCTAAGTGTTATGGTGGTGATATATCGCGTAAAAAGAAATTATTAGAGAAACAAAAGGAAGGTAAGAAAAGAATGAAAGCCGTTGGTTCAGTGGAAATACCGCAAGAAGCTTTCATGGCTGTTCTATCAATGGATGATGACAAGTAAAGCTTTATACGTTCATGTACCTTTTTGTGCCCATATTTGTACTTATTGTGATTTTACGCATGTTATATATAATGATAACTTAGTTACACAATGGCTAATGGCATTGCAAAAAGAAATATTTTATTATTCTTTACCAAAGAATTTAGATACTGTTTACCTAGGTGGTGGTACACCTGTTAGTTTAAAGGCAGAAGATTTAAATAAATTATTATGCTTATTAGATCCTTATTGTCAAAATGTACAAGAATATACGATTGAAATTAATCCCGAAGTTATGAATTTAGAGAAAGCTAAAATATGTTATGCACATGGTATTAATCGAGCGTCTATCGGTTATCAATCAGCTAATCAGAAATTGTTGCATTTATTAGGACGTAAACATAATTTAAATCAAGTTGCTAAAACAATCGAAATATTAAATGATGTTGGTATTAATAATATTTCTTTAGATATTATGTATTCTTTACCGGGGCAAACAATGGCTATGCTTAAGGATACAGTTGAAAAAGCAATTATATTAAAGCCTAATCATTTATCTTTATATTCACTTACAATTGAGCCAAATACCGTCTTTTCAGCTAGAGGTTATACGGCATTGGATAATGATAAAGAAGCTGATATGTATGATTGGATATGTTCTTATTTGCCTTCTCAAGGATATCAACAATATGAGATTGCTAATTTTGCTAAGGTGGGTTTTAATTCAAAACATAATCAAGTTTATTGGCATTATGATGATTTTATCGGTCTATCTGCTGGTGCAAGTGGTAAAGAAAACCATTGTCGATATGATAAGCCTAAGTCATTAAAAGCATATTTGGTTGATCCATGTAAACGTTATGAAATAAATTTGAGTAAATATGATGAAATGTTTGAGTCAATTATGATGGGCTTGAGATTAAAAAAAGGGATCTTAATTACGGCATGGAATAACCGTTTCCAAGCTAAACTGAATGTTACTTTTGCACAAGCATTGTATAAGCATTTACGATTGAATAATTTAGAAATAAAAGATGGTTATTTGCGTTGTACTAAAAAAGGTTATCCTATTTTGCAAACAATTTTAGTTGATTTTTTATAAGGAGAAAAACATGTATTTATATATTAAAAGAATACTTGATTTTAGTTTATCATTATTAGCAATTATTTTATTTAGCCCACTTTTTATCCTCATTATTTTAGCTATTAAAATAGAAGAACCAAAAGGTTCAATCATCTTTGCACAAAAAAGATTTGGTAAGAATAAAAAAATCTTTAAAATATATAAATTTCGTTCAATGAAAGAGGATGCACCTCATGATATTCCTACGGAAGAATTAGAAAGTGGTATATATATGGTAACTAAGGTTGGTCGCTTTTTACGTAAAACTTCTCTTGATGAATTACCACAATTTTTAAATGTTTTAAAAGGTGATATGTCCATTGTTGCTCCGCGCCCAGCTTTGTGGAATCAGAATCATTTGATTGATTTAAGAGAAAAGGAAAAAGGACGTTACGGTCTATGTGTTAATAATTTACGACCAGGAATTACTGGTTGGGCTCAAATTAATGGTCGCGATGAATTGAGCGATTATGAAAAGGCAAAATATGATGGTGAATATCTACGTCATATTAGCTTTTTATTTGATTGTAAGTGTTTTTTTGGTACTTTTATAAAAGTATTACGAGCAGATGGTATAAAAGATTAAGCAATTTAAAGAACTTAAATAGAATAATCAATTTTATTGAAATATACAAAAATATACATGTTTTTTTTCCTAATTGATAATACAGAAAGTACGATAATAAAGATAGAAATGATACCGTTTACATTTCTGATTAATAATCAGTAAAGGAGGAAAAAAATGAAAGGTATTAGTGTAAGGAGTGAAATCGCTCCTCTAAAACGTGTGTTATTACACAGGCCAGGAGAAGAATTATTAAATTTAACGCCGGAGACATTAAGTGAGTTGTTATTTGATGATATTCCTGATTTAAAGGAAGCACAAATAGAACATGATCGTTTTGCCAGAATCTTAAGTGATAATGGTGTTGAAGTTGTTTATCTAGAAGATTTAATGGCTGAAACATTGGATGCTCATCCGGAAATCAAAGAACAATTTTTAGATCAATTTATTGAAGAAGCGGATATTCATACTCCTGAATATCATAAGATCTTGAAAGACTATTTTGCCAAATTTAAAGATAATAAAGAGCTAGTTCTAAAAACAATGTCTGGTGTTCGCTTTGATGAATTAGGAGACATAAAGACAAATTTTTTGGTTGATAGAATATCGAAAGATTCTTATTTGATTATTAACCCAATGCCAAATTTATATTTTACACGTGATCCATTTGCTTCGGTTGGTAATGGGGCAGTTATTAACAAAATGTTTTCGGTAACACGTAATCGGGAAACTATTTATGCTGATTATATTTTTAAATTTCATCCAGAATATGCTGGTAATGTTCCTGATTTGTATGGTCGTGATAATAATTTCCATATTGAAGGTGGTGATGTCTTAAATGTAAATGAAAAATTATTGTTTATTGGTATATCACAAAGAACACAAGCAGAAGCAATCCAAGAATTAGCAAAGAAAATGTTCTTTGAAAACAAAGAAAATAAGATTGAAACAATTTTAGCATTTAATATTCCAGTTAGTCGTGCATTTATGCATTTAGATACTGTATTTACACAAATTGATACTGATGCTTTTACTATTCATCCAGGTATTATGGGTACTTTACAGGTTTTTGCTTTGACAGCTGATTATGTAAATAAAGATGTTTGTATTGAAGAGCATACAGGTGAGTTAAGTGAAATACTAGCTAAATATATGGGCTTAGAAAAAGTACGTTTATTCCCATGTGGTGGTGGTGATCCATTAGCTGCTGAGCGTGAACAATGGAATGATGGTTCAAATACTTTGACGATTGCTCCAGGTAAGATAGTTGTTTATAAGCGTAATTACATAACTAATGAATATTTAAAGAAAAATGGTTTTACAGTTTTAGAACTTGAAGCATCTAATCTATGCGTTGGTCGAGGTGGACCAAGATGTATGTCGATGCCATTGGTAAGAGAAGATTAAAAAAGTAAAAAGAAAGAGGGGAAATCGAATTATGGGTATTAATGTTAGAGGAAGAAGTTTCTTAACGCTTCTAGATTACAGTCCAGCTGAAATTAATTATTTGTTGGACTTATCATCAGAATTTAAAAAGATGAAAGCTAATGGGGTAGAACATAAATTTTTATCTTCTAAGCAGATTGTTTTGTTATTTGAAAAAACATCAACTCGCACACGTTGTGCATTTGAAGTTGGAGCACGTGATTTAGGAATGGGCGTTACTTTTTTAGACGCTGGTTCTTCACAAATGGGAAAGAAAGAATCATTAGAAGATACAGCTAAAGTCTTAGGAAGAATGTTTGATGGCATTGAATATCGTGGTTTTAAACAAGAAGTAGTTGAAGAATTAGCTAAGTATTCTGGCGTTCCAGTATGGAATGGTTTGACAGATTTATATCATCCAACACAAATGTTAGCTGATATTATGACTGTTAAAGAAGAATTTGGTGATGTGCGCGGTCGTAAATTAACTTTCTTTGGTGATGCCCGCAATAATGTTGCTAATTCTTTAATGATTGTATGTGCTAAGTTGGGTATGAAATTTTGTGCATGTGGGCCAAAAGAATTGATGCCATCACAAGAGTTAATTGAGCGTTGTCAAGAAGTTGCTAAAGAAACAGGCGCTGAATTGACCTTTACATCTGATGTAAAAGAAGGGGCTAAAGATGCCGATGTTCTCTATACTGATATTTGGTTATCAATGGGTGAACCAGCTGAATTATGGGCAAAGAGAATAAAGCTATTATTGCCATATCAAGTTAATAAAGATGTTATGGCTTTAGCTAAAAAAACATCTATTTTCTTACATTGCTTACCATCTTTCCATGATCGTAATACCAGCATAGGTGAAGATATTTATCAAAAGTTTGGTTTAGAAGCTATGGAAGTAACTGATGATGTTTTCCTTGGATCACAAGCTCGTCAATTCGAAGAAGCTGAAAATAGAATGCATACAATTAAAGCAGTTATGTATGCAACATTAAAGTAATATGAGTATGCAAAAAATTGTTATTGCCTTAGGAGGTAATGCTCTTGGTAATACACCTGAAGAGCAACTGAAGTTAGTTAAGAATACAGCTAAATCAATTGTTGATTTAGTTGCTGATGGTCATCAAGTGATTGTAGCACATGGTAATGGACCACAAGTTGGAACTATTAATTTAGCGATGGAATATAGTGCAAATAATGGTGCTGGTACACCGAGTATGCCTTTTCCTGAATGTGGTGCTATGTCACAAGGATATATTGGTTACCATTTACAACAAGCAATTGAAGCAGAATTAGAAGATCGTAAGATAGATAAAAAAGTAGCAACAATTATAACCCAAGTTGAAGTAGCAGCTGATGATCCTGGTTTTGATCATCCAACAAAACCAATTGGTAGTTTTTATGATAAAGAAAGAGCTGATAAAATTGCTAAGGAAAAGGGTTATACATTTGTTGAAGATGCCGGACGAGGATATCGGCGAGTTGTACCATCACCAATGCCAATTAAAATAGTTGAGTTAGATATTATTAAATCATTAGTTAATCAGGGCCATATTGTAATTGCTTGTGGTGGTGGCGGTATTCCAGTCATTAAAAAAGCAGTTGGCTATGAAGGAGTAGCTGCTGTTATTGATAAAGATCGTTCCAGTGCTAAGTTAGCTTTAGATTTAGGAGCAGATTTATTAGTTATTCTAACTGCTGTAGAAAAAGTTTGTATTAATTTTAATAAACCTGATCAACATGCTTTAACATCATTAACTTTAAAAGAAGCTGAAAAATATATATTAGAAGAACAATTTGCTAAGGGTTCTATGTTACCAAAAGTGGAAGCTTGCATGAATTATGTTCGTGAAAATAATAATGGTGGAACAGCTTTAATTACATCTTTAGAAAAAGCTAAAGAAGCATTACATGGGGAAACAGGAACGATTATTACCAAATAATTAAATTATTATAGGAGAGGATAATTTATATGAGTACAGCGAAGAAAAAACGTTCATTAGGTACGTTTGGTATTCTATTATTAGTATTATTATTTGTTTATGCAATTTCATGGATAGCAAATGGTCAGCCATATATTGGTGCCGATGATGCAGGTAATGCAATTGATAAGGTGGTTGAGCATGCAACATTTGGGCAATTAATTTCAGCTCCAATTAATGGTTTTTTAAATGCTGGTGAAGTTATTGGCTTTGTCTTTTGCTTAGGTGGATTTTTAGCTTTAGTCAATGCTACGGGTGCATTGGAGACAGGAATCAAGAGTTTAGTAAAGAAACTTAATGGTCGTGAAGATGTTATGATTGCTATTTTGATGGCTGTCTTTGCCTTAGGCGGAACAACATATGGTATGTGTGAGGAAACAGTCGGATTTTATTTCTTATTAGCATCTACTATGTTGACAGCTGGTATGGATCCATTAGTTGGTGCGGCAACTGTATTATTAGGTGCAGGCGTTGGTTGTTTAGGCTCAACAGTTAATCCATTCTCAGTTACTGTAGCAGTTGATGCTGCTAAAGCAGCTGGTGCAGATGCTGATATGTCTAAAATTATTTATATTGGCTTAATTTTAGTTGTTGTTACATGGGCAATTGCAACGTTTGTTGTCATTCGCTATGCTAATAAAGTGAAAAAAGATAAAGGTAAATCAATTTTCACTGGTGAAGAATTAGCTGTTTTTGAAAAGAAGTATGTTAATAGTAAAGAAGGAACTGACGTTAAATTAACCAGTAAACAAAAATTATGTTTAGTCATCTTTGCATTAACTTTCATTATTATGATTTTTGGTTTTATTCCAATGGAATCATTAAATAAAGATGTCTTTGAAGCCATGTCATGGTCAAAATTCTTAACTGGTAATCAGTTAGGTGCGTGGTATTTTAACGATGCTGCAATGTGGTTTACTATTATGGGTTTCATTATCGGTTGGCTTGGTGTTGAAGATCATTCAACTTTAGCATCTACATTTATTGCTGGTGTTGGAGATATGATTTCGGTAAATCTAGTTATAGCATTAGCCCGTGCTTCATCAGTATTAATGGGTGTTACAGGATTAGGAAGTTTCATTGTACAATCTTCTGTTAATGCAATGAAAGCAGCTAATGTAAGTTCTGGTGTATTTGGTGTTTTAGATTATATCTTACATTTAGGACTATCATTCTTAGTTCCTTCAAGCTCAGGCTTAGCTGGTATTTCTTCACCAATCGTACCACCAATTGCTCATGGTATGGGTTTCTCTGTCGAAGCTACAATTATGTCTGAAGTAGCAGCAAATGGTGTTATCAATTTGATTACTCCTACATCAGGAGCTATCATGGGTGGTCTAGCTTTAGCTGGTATTCCATATGCTACGTGGGTTAAATGGTCATGGAAGTTGATTGTAGCGATTGCGGTTGTAACCGGAGTTGTGATTACAGCAGCAATGATGATTTTATAGCCCCCTTTCGAGAAGGATTTTTATAAAATCCTTCTTTTATGTTAAAATATTATCAGAGGGATATTAAAATGCCTGTTTTACAAGATGAAAGTCAAATTCAAAATCCACTATTAACATTAGCTGAATTTTTTATTGATTTTATTGATGAACCGACAAGAGCTATAATGCATCAAAAAGCAAGATTTTTATTTATCAAAAAAGGTAAAGGCAGAATTTTGATTGATGGTAGAGATTATCTTTTAAGAGCACCTTGTTTAATATCAGTAATGCCTTATAGTATTACAGATATTATTAATGTTGAAAAACCTTTAGTTGTGGAAATTATTGCTTATGATTTTTTACGTTTATCACAAACAATTAAAAGTTTAAAAGAGTCACATAAAGAAAAGTTAGTTGAATATTTATCACATAATCCAATTATTTATTTAAATGCCAAACAGTTTATTAATATTAAAACAATATTTGAAGTATTACGAATCGAAATATTAACTGAATGTGAAGATAAAAAGCCATTTCATAATATTTATATTTTAAATAAATTAATTGAGATGATTATTTTGTATCGTCGTTATAGCATGAATGATAATTGTTTAGAAATGACAATCGATGAGAAAGATCCGCATCATATATTGTCTTATATTTATACTCATTCATTTGAAAAATTGACTTTAGATAAGCTTTCTTCAGCTTTTTATCTATCTGTTAGTAAAATTATTAAGACAATAAATGAATTAACTGGTTTAACTTTTGGTGAATTATTAGAACGTATTCAAATGGATAAGTTAAAGTCTATTCTTTTATATACTGATATGTCATTGAATGAAATAGCTCATTTAATGGGTTATGTAGATGCTTCACATATTTCTAAACACTTTATCCAAGCGATGGGCATTAGTCCTATTGCTTTTCGTAAACAATATCAACATATTGAAAAAGGAGAGTCAGATTTTAATCATAGATTAGCATTACAAGTTACAGAATATATTTATAACAACTATACAGATACTTCATTAAATATTTCTAAGGTAGCTACTAAGTTTGGTGTTTCAGAAAAACAATTGAATAATGCAATGAATTACTATGTAGAAAGAAAGTTAGATCAATTGTTGCATAAAGTTCGTATTGGTAAAGCATGTGAACTAATACTTCGTAATGAAAAAACTATTTTAGATATAGCTTTAGAAGTTGGCTATGCTAATGTTAAAACTTTTAATATTCATTTTAATGAAATTACATGTATGTCACCATCAGAATATCGTAAATCAATTTGTTTACAACTTAAAAATGGTAAAGAATTAATTTCACGTTGATATACGGAAAAGTTTATTGTAAATAGTAAATAATTAAAAAGATCTTATAGATTATTCTATAAGATCTTTTTAACAAGATTAAATAACTATTATTTATAATTATTTAAATAGTTAAATAATTTATTAGCTATAGGAATGAGCCTAGAACTATTATTTTGGTGATTTAATGATATACACATAGCATAATCTTGATTATATGCTAATAAATATATATGTGTTGTACCATCGGGTAATTCGGCTGTTCCTGTTTTGGCATAAATATTTTTATAAAGACCATATCTTCTAGCAGTACTAGCTAAATAGGGATTTAATTTTGCAATAATATCGGCAGAACAAACTTCAGATAAGTTTTTCTCTTGATGCTTATAGAATACTTTTTTACTATTTTTAATTTCATTAACAATAAAGGCTTCTTTCATTATTCCTTTATTAGCTAGGCTTTGAGCAATCATAGCTAAATGAAAAGGTGTCATTTGTAATTTTCCTTGACCATAAGCACTGGCAGCAAGTTCGCTGCTACTATCAATATTGATATGAGAATGAATAGTACTTAAAAAAGGAATGTTGATATTTTTACCAATCATAAACTGGTTAGCTACTTTTGTTAAATGATTGTTACCTATTTTTTCACCTAATTGTGCAAAATATGTATTAATAGAATAGTTTAGTGCTTTTTCTAAATTAACTTTTCCATATGCTTGATGATTAAAGTTAATAACTTCTGATTTACCATCCTGTGGTTTATATGATCCTAGATCATTAAAACTAAAGTCTAATGGTTGTGGGTAACTTAATGCCGCAATTGCTGTAATAACTTTAAAAGTACTACCAGGTGGATCTTTTTCAAATAAGCCACGAGTAAATAAAGATGCTTCTTTATTTGCATTAGACAGAGAATTTAAATTATTAATATTAAAGTCAAATGTACTTTGTGATGCTAGTGCTAAAATAGCACCATTATGTGCATCTAGTATCGTAATGCTTCCTTCTTTATGATTTAGTAGTTGATAAGCAAAATTTTGTAAATGATGATCAATAGTCAAGAAAACATCAGCACCTTTTTTATTTTTATCTAGTTGTAGGTATGTATAATCAACTAAATTACCACGCAAACCAATTTTATATTCATTTTTATTATCAACTTGATAATAACCAAGTAGCCAAGATAGGCTATAAGCATTTTGTTGTTTAGTTTTACCATTACTAAAAATAATTTCATTATTTTTATCAAAATATGTTCCTTCATGGCTGTTTTTGGATAATGAAATAAAACTTATTCTTTTTCTTTCTTGTATAAAATTAGGATCATAATATGGTAAATAAAGGTAACTATAAATAAAATGAGCAATTAATAAACAAATGCATAGTAACAATATCAACATGGTTAAACCAATTCGTTTAGTTGCTTTCTGGTTCATTTGTTGCCTCCATATCTTCTACACCATATAGTGAATGTAATAACAAAACACCCATAAGAGAAAAAACAATCATTTGATAAGTACCACCACGGGAAAGGAATGGAATAGGTAGACCAGCTAGGGGAATAATATTACAGGAACCAAGGATAGTTAAAAAAGCCTGTAAAAAAATTAAAATAGTCAAGCCATAAGCAAAAATTGATTTTTGACGTGAAATAGGTATTAAGCGTTGAGCAATATATGATCCTCTTTTAAGAATATAACCGAAAAGAATGATAACTATAATGCCGACTATATGCCCAAAGCAATTAACTAAGCCAATAAATGCCATATCACTTTCAACTACTGGTATTTGATTAAAACCAATATTATTACCAAATAAACCAGCCATTAATAGTGCTTTTTGACCTTGATATAGTTGGAAACCAGTCCCATATGGATCAGCTTGTAAATTAGTAGTAATACTAAATCGTTCATGAATTTTTTTGGCAATCGACCATAAAAATTGACTAAAAGTAGATAATGCTTTTTGTTCTGCAAATGGTTTTAAAATTTGGTATATATATAAAAAGAGTAAAATAGATATACAGAAAAATAAAACTAAAAAGATTAAATAATAGCGCTTGATATTACTATGTGGTAAATAAATAAATAAGCATGCTAAATGTAAGAAAACAAGGATATAAAAAGATCCTAATTCATGAATTTTAAGAGAGCCAAGTAAATTAATTAATAAATAAATACTAGCAAATAATAAAATATATTTAGTTGATTTTTTATCTTGTTCAGCTAATAGCGAGCTATAGAAGAATAAAGAAATTATTTTAATACCATCAGTTAATTGAAAAGTTAAACCGTATATTTGAAGCCAAGCAGTGGTACCATATCCATTTGGATCAAAGCCTTTTAAAAATAATATAATATATAAAACTATTGATAAAAAAGTGAATATATATGGAGAAAAAGAGTAATAACTGATACGATAAAAAAGTTTATAAAATAAGGTGAAGAAAAGTCCTATAGATATACCTAACCAAAATTTTAAAAGGGAAAAATAACCATGAATGGGATAAATTGTATCAGCATATAATTGATATGCTAAACCAATAGTTGTTAAAACACTAACAGCTAAGAATAATTTCAGATCACCAAGACGATTATAGATAAATGTACCAAGAAATAAAGTGATTAATAAAATAGGGATAAGATGTAAGGAAAATTTTAGAGCAATATCAATATCTTTAAAAAATAATAATAAAAAAACAGATAGTTCTAAAAAAATAGCTAATAAAATATAGCGATACGCATTTTCTTTCATGATTTTAATATATCATTTTTAACAAAAAATTCAAAAAACTGTAGATAAATAAATATCTACAGTTTGATTATTTTTCTTTAATATTTAAAGCTGGTCCTAGTTTAACAGTAATTTCTTTTTCCTTATGATCACGCATAATATTGAATTTAATAGTATCACCAACTTTTTTATCTTTCATTAATTTAGCAATATCACTATATTCTTCAACTTTTTTATCATCAGCTTTAAGAATTCGATCACCTTTTAGAAGACCTGCTTTTTGAGCACCTGATCCAGGTAAAACATCACGGATATATACACCTTTTTCAATATTGGCAATATCTTCAGGTATGGTTTGTAAAGTAACACCAATTGTTGCACGGGATGTCACTTTACCATTTTTAATGATATCTTTTGCAACTTCCATAGCCTTATTGATAGGAATAGCAAATCCTAATCCTTCTATGGTTGCTCCTGAGCTTGTTGTACCTGAGTCTTTGGCATTAACAATACCAATTAAATTACCATTGCCATCAAATAATCCACCACCTGAATTGCCTGAATTAATGGTTGCATTTGTTTGAATTAGATCCATAGCTTCATTATTGATGATTAAACTTCTTGAAGTAGCGGAAATAATACCATCAGTTACGGTTCCACCTAGTGTACCTAGAGGATTACCAATTGCCATAGCAGTATCACCAATACTGATTTTTGAAGAGTCACCTAAAGTTGCTGGGGTTAAATTATTTGCCTTAACTTTTAAAACGGCAATATCACTTTTAGCATCACTACCAATTAATTTTGCTTCATAGCTTGTACCATCATGGGTAGTTATAGTGATTGAATTAGCACCTGCTACAACATGATGATTGGTAATAATATATCCATCTTTGGAAATGATAACTCCTGATCCCATTGATTTAGAAGAATATTCACCGCCCAAAAAACCGTATGTTTTTTTATTTGATTCAGTCGCAATTTCAACAACACTTGGAGATGCTTTCTTAGCTGCTTGACTTAAGCTTAGTCCTACATTATTTTTAACACTTGTTAATTTCGAAGGAGAAGCTTGATTTGATTGATAGATAGTAGGTGATAAATTAGTATGTCGACTAACAACATAACCACTTGCTCCACCAACTACAGCTGCTAATAAAATAGTTGTTATAAATTGACGACAACGGGTTATAAAATTATTTTTTGTTTGGAATGAATGTTTAATAGGTATAATTTCATTTTGTATTTTATTTTCTTGTTCATTTAATTCTGCCATATAGTCCTCCATATCTTACATTTATTATACTAGTTTATAATTGTGAATTTTAAATGAATTTTAACTGATAATAAACTGAAATTTCACTTGTTAAAAGTATGTATTTTAAATAGACTTATTATAAGAGAGGTGTTTTATGGCAAAACAATCTAGTAGATCAATAACAGAAATTAAAAATAAAGAATTACGAAAAGCAATTGATAATTTGAAGACAGGTTCAAGTAAAGAAAAACAACTTATTTTTAATCAAGCTTTAAGAAAAGCCCATTTATTATCACCAATAATGACACATGTTGAGGCAGTAGAACAATTAAAAAATATTAATTTTTATCTTATTAATACTAATGATGGTAAGACTTTTTTTCCATCATTTACAGATATTGGGATGTTTCATAAATTTCCTTTAACAGATAAAGTAGAAGAAAAACCAGCTTTGATAAGTCAAACAATTATGCAATATAATGAACTACTAAATAATTCAACTTCCCAAGCAATTGGTATTATTATCAATCCTGGTGTAGATAATATTGTTGTACCAAAAGGTCTTATTAAACAAATTGTACATCCTTTAAAAAATATCGAAGAAAAAATAGAGGTTAGTGAGCCATCTGTATATCCGACAAGACTAGTCAATAAAATGTATGATTGGCTAAAATTTAATTCTGATACACAAAGAGCATGGTTAAAACAAAAAACGATGAAGGATAGTATTTCTTTTTTATTTATTTTAGATGATGAAAAAAAAGATAAAGGTTTATTGCAGGCATTTTGTACAAAGGCGATGTCTTTTTCCCAAAATATACCAGTGGAAGCTATTTTTTATGATGACGAAATAAAAGTAAAATTAATTAATGATAGTATTCCTTTTTTTGATCGATCGATAGGTTTATAGTATGAAAATAATTAATAGTAAAAGTGATTTAAAGATAAGGCTAGATGAGTATATTTCATCAAAGATAATAAAGGACAATATACTTAATAGATTTAATGAATGGAAATGGTTTTCTGCACAAGATAAAGGACTTGTAGCATTGAATCAAAAAGCAGAAATTTCTTTTTTTAAAACAAGTGGAAATATGCATGAATTATGGCAAGAAATATTAGCATATGGTTTAAAAAATAATATTGGTAAATTTACTATTCATGTATTAGAAGGTGAAGAAAAAAATTATTTAGAATTAGGATTTGAAGAAATTAAAAGGAATGATCATCATGTTATTTTAGAATATTTATTAGCCAATAATTGGTTAGGTAAATGCGTTCATGTGGAAATAGATCAGCCTTATGGCCATTTTCATCCTTATTTAGAAAATGTCATTTTACCAGTTAATATTGGTTATGTTTATCATGCGGATAATATGTTAAATCCTATTAATGCTTATGTTGTTGGTGTTGATGAAGCTCTTTCGATGTTTGATGGTGTTGTAGTTGCAGTTATTTATCATGAAGATAGTGATGAACCACACTTAGTAGTTACACAATTAGGAAGATCGATTGATAAAAAGAAAATTTTAAAAAAATTGTCCTTTCAAGAACAATATTTTAAAGCGAGGATTGTGTGGCTATGACAAAAAACTTCTTTTGGAAACATTTTTTGATTGAAATAATAGGTGTTTTAATTTTAAGCATTGGTGGATCAGGAATTATGAAAATAGGCTTAGGTAATTCAGCGTATGATGCTTTTTCAATGTCCATAAGTTTATTTAGCCATATTGAAGTAGGAACAGTTGCTACAATTATTAATTTAAGTTGTGTTTTAATGCAGATGATTTTGTTACGCAAAGAGTATAAACCATTATACTTATTACAAATATTGGTATCAATTGTTATTGGACTAGTGGTAAATCTTTTTTATTATCATATCTTTGCTTGTTTAGTACCGCATACATATCTCGAATCCTTAATTTATTTTCTTTTTTTTGTTGTGATTAATATTATTGGTGTTTCTTTTATGGTTGCTTCTAGCATGATTGGTTTAGCTTTGGAATCAACATGTCTAGTTGTTGCTAAAAAATTTCATTTAAAATTTACTTCTATTCGTTTTACAATTGACCTTTTTTTCTTTTGTGCTGTTTTCTTATTTTGGTATTTTGCTAAAATTCCTTTAACTTTGCGTGAAGGAACAGTTATTTTAATGTTATTATTTAGTCCTTTAGTGGGTTTATTTGCTCATTTTTTACGTCCCATAATAAATGCGTGGGTAAATGAATAATCATTAATTATGTTTCTTTTGTTCAGTAATTAAGCGATTAATTTCTGTAAAAAGAGTATCTCGTAATTCTTCTTGTGGAACTTTGCGAATAACTTTTCCTTTGCGAAAAATAAGGCCATGTTTAACACCACCTGCGACTCCAATATCAGCACGGGAAGCTTCTTGGATGCCATTAACTGGGCAGCCCATAACGGCAACAGTGATATTAGCATGTAAGTCTTTAAGATAGGCTTCCATTTCTTTAACTAATGGTAACATGTCATATTGAATACGACCACATGTTGGACAGGCAATTAAATCTGGAACATCATCAATTAATTTAAAACTTTTGAGTAATTGTTTGCCGATATAAAGTTCTTCAACTGGTGGTGCTGAGACGGAAATACGCATTGTATCACCAATACCTTGGTATAGCAAAGCACCTAAAGCAGCTGATGACTTAATGGAAGAATCACGCATACCACCAGCTTCGGTAAGACCTAAGTGTAAAGGATATTTATATTTTTTGGCTGCCATTTCATATACTTCAATAGTTAAAGGAACATTTGATGATTTGAAAGATAAACAAATATCTTCAAAACCAAGTGATTCTAAAATTCGGATATGTTTATCAGCTGATTCAATCATTGCTTTAGCACAAGGGCCACCATATTTAACTAATAGATCACGTTCTAGTGATCCAGAATTGATGCCAATTCGAATAGGTACATGCCGTAATTTACATTTTTTAACAACAGCTTCAACATTTTCTCTTTTACCAATATTACCAGGATTAATACGAATAGCATCAATGCCTTGATCTAAACATGTTAAAGCTAATTTATGATTGAAATGAATATCGGCTACTAATGGTAAATCAGTTAATGACTTTATTTCAGCTATTTTAGCAGCATCTTTTTCATTTAAAACAGCTAAACGGACAATTTCACAACCTGCTTTTGCAAGTTCGTTAATTTGTCGGACGGTTTTTTCGACATCATGGGTAGCAACATTTGTCATTGATTGTAAGATAACTTTATTTTGCCCACCAATTTGTACTTTACCGACATATATCGGTCTCGTCTCATAACGTTTCATAAAATTCCCCCTTAAAAAATATTCTTTCACGCTTTTTTTTATTTGTCTACTGCTATAAATATATGTTATAATCTATTAGCAAATACCAGGAGGTGAATCATGGCAAGAGAAAATATTACTTATAAGTGTTCTGAATGTGGTGAAGAAAATTATATTGGTACTCGTAATAAACGTAAACATCCAGAAAAAATGGAAGTTAAAAAGTACTGCTCCCGTTGCAATAAAATGACACTACATAAGGAGAAGAAATAGTCAGGGGACTATTTTTTTATTAAATAATGAAAATTATTTGTTTGAATCAAGGTAAGTTTCAAGAAAACACTTATATTTGTTGTCAAGAAAAGGAAGCACTAATTATCGATCCCGGTAATCCTTTATCATTGATTTTAGAATATTTAAAAGACTGTCCACGTATAAATATTTATTTAACGCATGGACATAGTGATCATACGATGGCAGTTGATGATTTATGCGATATTTATCCTGATAGTAAGATATTTATGCACCACGGTGATGAAGATTTAATTAGTCCACATTCACATTTAGCTTTTGGTTTGGCTATTTATCATCCTATTGAATATGTTCAAGAAGGACCGTTGCAGATAGGATCTTTTATGACGAAAGTTTATTATACGCCCGGTCATTCAAAAGGCTCAAGTTGCTTACAAATTAAAGATTGTTTATTTACTGGTGATACTTTATTTAAAGGTACAGTAGGGCGAAGTGATCTTTATGGCGGAAATGAGCAAGAATTATTTATGAGTTTGCATAAATTGAAGAAGCTTGATCATAGTTTAAAAATTTATCCTGGTCATGATCAATGTTCGACGTTAGCTAATGAAATAGCAACAAATTACTTTTTAAGATGAGTTAATACTCATCTTTTTTAATGGAAATTTTAGAAATGTGGTAATAAAAAAATGTATGGAAATGCAAGCATATTTAATTGAACGTTTACAAGTGGCAATTAATGCCAAAGCTAGTGATATTCATTTTATTAAAGAAACAGAAAAACCGATTCGTTTAGAATTGAGAACTTTTTATGGTATTCAATCTTTACCGGCTACTAGAGATGATGAACATTTATTTCATTATTTAATGTATTTATCAGATATGGATGTTTCGAAAGCTTATTTACCTCAAAGTGGATCTTTTGAAATTAAATTAAACAATAAGTATCTTAGTTGTCGTTTTGCAGTTATTCAAAGTCATCATAAACAATCAGGAGTATTACGTATTCTAAATCAGAATTATACTTTATCTATTGCACAATTAAGTAATGAGGGAATAGTTCAAGAATGGATGCATAAAATGATTAAAAAAAATAGTGGCTTTGTTCTTTTTAGTGGTTTGACAGGTAGTGGTAAGACGACAACAATGTATTCATTGTTAAGACAAATGGAAAATAAAAAAATTTTTAGTTTAGAAGATCCGATTGAAGTTTATCAGGATAATATGGTGCAATTACAGGTTAGTGATCAGCAATTAAGTTATGAAGAAGGTATTAAACAATTATTACGGCATGATCCAGATGTTATTTTGATCGGGGAGATAAGAGATAGTATAGCTGCTAAAATGGCATTGCGTTGTGCATTAACAGGTCATCTGGTTTTTAGCTCCATACATTCTTCTAAAGCCGAATTAGCAATTAGTAGAATGGAAGAATTAGGCGTACCAAGAAAGCGTCTTAAAGATGTTTTGTTAGGTATTTCATGTCAAGAATTACGTGAAATAAATGGTCATAAACAGGCAGTTTATGAAGTTATGGATGAAAAGGAGTTGATGTATTATTTTCAATATCAAAAACATTCCGCAAACTTTATTCCTTTGGCTAAAAAACATGCTCAAGAAGAAATCTATTTCATTTGATGATTGTCTTTATTTAACAAAATTATTAGCAAGAGATATAGCTTTTGCAGATGCTTTAAGTTTAATTTGTAATAAACAAAATAAAGAAGCTATAAAGTATCTTGATCAAGGATTAAAACAGGGTGAAGAGTTTGATAATTTATTTAAGGATGTTTGTCCAAAAATGATATGGCGTAATTTAGAGGGATTTATTTCTTTTTTACCTTTTGCAAAAGCGTTAGAATTAGCTATTAATTTTGTTCAAATTGAGAAACAAAAAAGAAAAAATTTAGAACGTACATTAATGTACCCGTTTTGTCTTGTTTTTTTAGTATTAATTGGTAGTTTTGGATTTTCTTATTTTATTTTACCGATGATGACTAAAGTGATTGAATCATTTACAGTTGAAAATGATATTTTGTATCAATATGATCAAAAACTTCATTTATTTTGGTTTTTTATGCTGACTATTTTTATTTTATTAATTTTTTTATATTTTTTATTTAAATGTAAAAAATGGCAAGTTATTTTTTATCGTATTTGTACTAAAATTTTCCCACATTCATATTATGTACAAAAAGGATCATTGGAGTTTATCCAATATTACATTGAATGTTTACGTCTACATCAGTCAAGCAGGGAGAGTTTTCAAATTTTATCTAAATTAAAAGAACAATGTCTTGTACAATATATTGCTAATGAATTCGATCGTTTATTAAAAATGGGTATTTCTTTTAAAGTAATTCACAATCATCGTATTGTTGAACCACATTTACAACGTTTTTTTAAAATATCTTATTATTTTAAAGATACAGTTGTTTTATTAGAGCGTTATATAGAGATTGCACAAGAGAAACAAAATAAGTGTTTAAAAAAGTTTTCTTTTTTATTACAAATAAGTGCTTATTTTCAGATTGTTTATTTATTAATTTTAATGTATCAAGTGATTTTATTTCCAATGCAATTTATGCAGTGAATAGAAAGGAGATTAGATATATGCATAATAAATTACGAGGATTCACTTTATTAGAAATGGTAATTGTAATTTTAATTATTTCTATTTTATTTCTTTTAGTTGTTCCTAATATTCAAAAAACATTGACAATTGTTAATAATAAAGGCTGTAAAGCACTAGAAAAAATAGTTGATTCAGCAATTTTGCAATATAAGATAGAACATGATCGTTGGCCTAGTTCAACTGCTGATTTAGTTAATGACGGGCTTTTATCAAAAGCACAATTAACTTGTGATGGTTCTAAACAGGTACGAATTGTAAATGGACAAGCTAAAATACAATAAAGCATTTAGCCTTGTCGAAATGTTGGTTATTTTATTATTTCTTTCTTTACTACTATCATTAATACCAAAACCTAAAGCACATATTATTTTTTCTAAAGAAAATTGGTCACTTAATTATTTATATTATCAATCATTGGCGATGGCAGAAAAGCATGATAAACATTATGAAAATATTTCTTTTTATAATAATGGATATGTTTATCAAGGAATGACAAAGAAGATAAATGGCAGCTTACAAAAGGTGGTGATTCGTATTGCACAAGGACGTTTACGTTGGGAATAAAAAAGGCTTTTTATTGTTGGAAGCATTAATTAGTTTAAGTATTTTTTTAATTATGATAAGTCTTTCTTATCAATTAATTTTTTTACGAAGTAGAGAAAATTTGTTAATTGATTATCAGCAAAAAATAGAAAGTAGCATGGAAGGTTTGGCAAGAGAATGAAAACACGGCAAGGAAGTCTTCTTATTGATTGTCTTATTACATTACTTGTTTTAGTATCGTTATTAAGTTTAATTAATGATTTTTTACGTGTGCAAAGATCAAAACTAATCTTCGATAAATTACAAGATGAGGTTTCTTTAAGCCAATTACGGCGTTCACTGTTATTAGCAAAAGATTTTTGTTTATCTGAAAATAATTTACAATTTAGAATTAATGATGAAGTTAAAGAATTAGAACTTGTCAATCATAAACTTATTTTAAGACCAGGTGTTCAAATTTTTTTAGAAAATATTGATCAGATATCATTTGTAAACGAAGAAAATAAATGGTATTTACTTTATTGGCAAAATGATCACTCAAGGAAGGTGTGTATTTATGCCTAAGAAAAAAGCATTTATATCACTTTATTTTTTAGCTGTTTTTTTATGCTATGAAACCTATTTAAATCAGCAATTGGAAAATAGATCATTAGTCATTAAAATTATTGCTAATTTAAAACAAGATCATCTTTTCTATTTAGCTGAAAGACGAATATTATTAAATGTTGAAAAAGAGCTAAAAAATGGCAAATATGACACTGAATTTATTGATTGTGTTATTACTAATCCGAAAGAAAAAGTGATGCGTATTTTTTTAAACTTAGAGAAGCAAGAAATTGTTTCTTATAAGATATTGTCATAAAATAAAATTTGCTAGTTAGGAATTAATTAGTTAAAATAATTTTGTTTAAGGAAGGAAAATTATGATTATTGTTAATGATTTAAAGCCAGGTAATTCTATTTTATATGATCATAACATTTATACTGTTTTAAATGTTGATCATAATAAAACAGCTATGCGACAAATGATAGTTAAAGTAAAAGTTAAAAATTTAAGAACGGGAGTGATTAATGAAATTTCATTCACGGGTGGTGATAAGGTTGAACAAGCAGAAATAGATAAAAAAGAAATGCAGTACCTATATAATGATGGTAGTAATTTTGTTTTTATGGATAATGCAACTTATGAGCAGCTAGAATTGCCTCATGAAAGATTGAAGTGGGAAATGCAATTTATGAAAGAAAATGATAATGTACTGATCAGTACTTATGGTTCAGAAGTCTTAGGAGTTGCTTTACCAGATAAAGTGACTTTACAGGTTGTTGAATGTGAACAAGCAGTGAAAGGTGATACAGCTACTTCAGCAACTAAAAATGCAGTGGTTGAAACGGGTTTGAAAATAAAAGTACCATTGTTTATTCAAAGTGGAGAAATGGTTGTAGTTAGTACGAGTGATGGAAAATATTCCGGTCGGGCATAAGATTAATAAACATTAAATTATTATTTAATATAACTTGTAATTTAATGTGCTTTTTGTATAATAAAATTGTAACTCAGGGCAGGGTGAAATTCCCTACCGGCGGTATACCCCGCGAGCCAATTGGCATGATTCGGTGTAAGTCCGAAGGCGACAGTAAAGTCTGGATGAAAGAGTCTTTTTATTTTTTCCTGAGGTTACTAGACCTCTTTTTTAAGAGGAAAGGAGAAACCATGTCAGAAAAAGTTAATTCGCATCATTATTTGTCTATTCGTCGTATCGCAGTTATTGCGGTACTAGGAGCTTTATCATTTATACTTATGTATGTTGATTTTCCTTTGCCATTTATAGCTCCGCCATTTTATAAGTTTGATTTAAGTGAGGTGGCAGTATTAATTGGTGGTTTTAGTTTGGGACCATTAGCAGCTATTTGGATTGAAGTATTAAAAATTATTTTATATGTGATATTTAAACCAACAGTTACTGCTTTTGTTGGTGAAAGTGCCAATTTATTGATCGGTTTAGCATTTGTTTTACCAGCAGCGCTTATATATAAACAAAGTAAATCAAAAAAAAGTGCAATATGTGGTCTTATATGTGGAACACTAACAATGTCAATAGTCGGTGTTTTAGCAAATTATTTCATTTTACTACCAGCTTATGCTTATTTCTTTAAGATGAATATGGCTACTATTGTTAAAGCTGGTCATGCTATTTTACCATTTATTAATAATGTTATTGAGTTTGTAATATTTTCTGTTTTACCTTTTAATATTATTAAAGGCTTAGTTGTTTCAGTTTGTACATTGTTACTTTATAAATCAATTAGTCCTCTTTTGAAACGTAATTAGAGCCGAAAGGCTCTTTTCTTTATGCTATAATTATAAAGAATGGAGAGTTAATTATGACAGAGTTTTCGCGGACAAAGAAATATAAAGATTTACGTTCTAACCTACAAGGTCAACAAAATATTGCGGAAAATACTATTCAAAGTGAAGAATTATCACGATTAGCAAGACGTTTAAATAAAATTGATAAAAATAACTTTAAAGAGCCGGAAAAAGAAAGAGAATATGATGACTGTAAAAAAGCTCAACATGCACGATTAACATCTGCTGTAGAGCGTCAGCCAAGTTTAATAAAAAATGCGGATTTATCACCCTTAGAATCATTAGTCAAAAATGATAAATCACCTCTTGATAATGAATATATAAGTCAATATCTAAAAGAAGCTAAACGCTATAATGTTGAACATGGTAATGCACATAGTGAAGAAACATCGCTAGATATTTTAGCTTCCTTACAAAAAGGTGTTCAGTCTTCAGGTATGCGCCCTTTTCCTAAAAATAGTAGTAATGTATCATTAAAAAACGCTGATTTAATGTCTTTATCAAAACAAGAAAAGGCAGAAAATGATGAAAGTCAGTATTTATCAAAAGATGATATCATGAAAGAAGTGCAAAATATTATGACTAACAATAAGTCAAGTAAGCCGGCAATTAATGATTCTCAATATTCGATGGAAATTCCACAAATGGATATTACTAAAGATAATAATCAATCAATGCGTCAACAGTTGCTTAATGAAACAACTTCAATGCGTGCTCAATTAGAAAATTATAGTGATGATGTTGCTTCGCTAAATACTAAGGTAAGAAGGACCAATCGTATTTTAAATGTTATTTTAGTTATTTTAGTTATTGCTTTATTGGTTATTTTAGCATTTATTTTGCATACATTTTTAAGGGGAAGTATGTAATGAAACGTTTTAATATTGCAATTGATGGGCCAAGTGGAGCCGGTAAAAGTACAATTAGTAAATTATTAGCTAAGAAATTAAATATGATTCATTTAGATACGGGAGCGATGTATCGTTGCTTGGCGTTGAAAGCTCTTCAATTAGGATTAAATGCTGAAAATGAAGAAATGTTATGTAATTGCTTAGCCCATTTGACAATTACTTTACAAGATGAAAAAGTAATGATGGATGGTAAAGATGTTAGTAATGAAATTAGGATGAAGAATGTTTCTGATATGGCATCCCTAGTTTCTCGTTGGCCTAAAGTAAGACAAGAAATGGTAGCTCGACAAAAGCAGATCTGTCATAAAAAAGGTTTTATTCTTGATGGTCGAGATATTGGCACAGTTGTTTTACCAGATGCGAAATTAAAAATATTTTTAGTAGCAAGTATTGAAGCAAGGTCTTTACGACGTTATGAGCAAGATCGTTTGAAGGATCCCGATTTATCTTTGGATGAAGTAAAAAAAGCAATGTTAAAGAGGGATAGACAGGATGAAACAAGAGCTGCTTCACCACTTCGTCAAGCAGATGATGCTATTCGTATTGATTGCTCAAATCTTACTATTGATGAAGTCGTTGCAACTATTTGTGCCCATTTATAAAAAGGGGGATTTATGAAAGAAATGATATTAGCGATTGTGGGACGGCCTAATGTTGGTAAGTCGACAATTTTTAATCGTTTAGTTGGTCAGCGTAGTTCAATAGTTGAAGATTATCCTGGTGTGACAAGAGATCGCTTATACGGACAAGCAACTTGGGCTGGTCAATCTTTTCGTGTTATTGATACAGGTGGTATCCAATTAGCTGATCAACCTTTTCAAACTGAAATTAGAGCACAGGTTGATATTGCTTTAATGGAAGCAGATATTATTTTAATGGTATGTGATGGTCAATCAGGACTAAATGATGATGATCGCTTTATAGCTGGTCTTTTACAAAAACAAAATAAGCCTATTTTACTTTTAGTTAATCATATTGATGATCAATTAAAAATGATAAATATTTATGAATTTTATGCTTTAGGATTAGGTGATCCATATGCAATATCAGCCATTCATGGTATTGGCCTTGGTGATGTTTTAGATGCTTGCTTCAAATTGATGCCAATAAGAAAAGATATCAAGCAAGAAGAAGGTATTAGAATTGCTGTTATTGGTGAACCTAATGTTGGTAAATCATCTTTAGTTAATGCTATTTTGAATGAAGAAAGAGCAATTGTTTCCGATATACAGGGAACAACACGGGATGCATCAGATACACCTTTTATACATGATGGTAAGCCATATATTATTGTTGATACAGCTGGTATTCGTAAACGTGGTAAAATTTATGAGAATATTGAAAAATATTCAGTTCTAAGAGCAATGCGTGCCATTGAAAATTGCGATGTTGTATTATTTGTTTTAGATGCGATTGCTGGTATTCGTGAACAAGATAAACATGTTGCTGGATATGCTTATGAAATGCATAAACCATTAATTGTTATTGTTAATAAATGGGACGGTATTTTAAAAGATGATAAAACAATGAATGAATTTACGAAAAAATTTCGAGAACAATTTTTATATTTAAATTTTGCTCCTATTCTGTTTGTTTCTGCTAAAACACAACAAAGAATAAATCATATCGTACCACTTGTTGATGAAGTTTTTGCTCATACAAATTATCGTATTTCAACTAATGTTTTAAATGAAGTTATATCTGATGCCCAATTAACAACACCTGCTCCGACACATAATGGTCGTCGTTTTAAAATATATTATGCAAGTCAAGTAGGTGTTGCACCACCAACTTTTGTATTATCATGTAATGATCCTAAATTATTACATTTTAGTTATGAACGTTTTATTGAAAATACATTACGATCAGCATTTTCTTTAGAGGGAACACCGATCAGAATAATTGCCAGAAAGAAGGTTTCAGAATGAAAATATCAGTACTAGGAACGGGATCATGGGGATCAGCATTAGCTAATGTTTTAGCTGATAATGGTCATCAAGTACAAATGTGGGGCAAAGATCAAAAAGAAATAGAAGATATTGATAAAAATCATCATAATAGAAAGTTTTTTGCTACTGAACTAAATCATACGATTAGAGCTAGTGCAAATATTGAAGTTATTAAAGATAGTGATATTTTATTACTTGCTGTTCCATCAATTGCTTTAGAAACAGTAGCCAAGCAAGTAGTTCCATACATTCATAAAGAAACAATTATTGTTAATGTTGCCAAAGGTTTTCATCCTGTAAGTCATGAACGATTGTCATTGTTTTTAACAAAAGCATTTGCAAGTAAACCGGTAAAGATTGTAGCTTTAATTGGTCCGAGTCATGCTGAAGAAGTTGTTTTACGTTTATTAACAAGCGTAAATGCAGTTAGTTTAGATGATCAAGCTGCTCAAGTTATACAAAATGTTTTTTCAAATGGTTATTTTCGTGTTTATCGTAACAGTGATATGGTAGGCGCAGAAATAGGTGTTGCTTTGAAAAATATTATGGCTATCGCATCAGGTATTTTAGAAGGTATTGGGCAAGGTGATAATGCTAAAGCAGCGTTAATGACAAGAGGTTTAGCAGAAATTTCAAGATATGGTTTATATTTTGGTGCAAAAGCTAAAACATTTTTAGGATTAGATGGTGTAGGGGATTTGATTGTTACTTGTACTTCCCATCATTCACGTAATTTTATGGCTGGGTTAGCTATTGGTAAAGCAGATAGTGCTTGTGAATTTTTGGCTCATAATAATAAAACGGTGGAAGGTACATATGCTTGTAAAGTTGTGTATGAAGATGCAAAAAAGTTTGGTATTGAAATGCCAATTACCAATGAAGTATATGCTGTTTTATATGAAAATAAAAAACCAAGTCAAGCAATGCAAGATTTGATGGCCCGGAGTTTAAAAGCAGAATTTGAGCTAGATGAATAAAATTTCATCTAGCTCTTTTAAAATTATTTTATTAAAAACGATCACCATTAAAAATAGAATTTTTAACAATAACATAATTAACATGTCTAATGGCATTTAAATCTTTACCACCAGCATATGATATAGAAGATTGTAAATCTTGTTCCATTTCTTGTAAGGTATTGAAAATAGATCCTTTACAATCAACAAGCATTTTTTTACCTTCAACATTTCGATGTTCACCTTTTTGATATTCAGAAGCAGAACCAAAATATTCTTTCATAATCTTTCCATCTTGCATGACAATCTTACCTGGTGATTCTTCGTGACCAGCAAATAAGGAACCAATCATGACCATGGCTGCACCAAAGCGAATTGATTTTGTAATATCACCATGTGTACGAATGCCACCATCAGCAATAATTGGTTTACGAGCAGCTTTAGAACACCAACGTAATGCTGCTAATTGCCATCCACCTGTACCAAATCCAGTTTTAATTTTGGTGATACATACTTTTCCTGGGCCAATACCTACTTTTGTCGCATCAGCTCCAGCATTTTCTAATTCTCTTATACCTTCTGGCGTACCAACATTACCAGCAATAAGGAAACTACTAGGTAAATATTTTTTAATATGATGAATCATTTCAACTACGGAATTAGCATGACCGTGAGCAATATCAATCGTAATATAATCAGGCTGTAAGTTATTTTCTTTTAATGACTTAATAAACTCAAATTCACCTGGTTTAACGCCAACACTTATAGAAGAAATAAGCTTATTTTTTTGCATATTATAGACAAAGTCCAATCTTTTTTCCGGCTGAAAACGATGCATTACATAAAAATAGCCATTTTTAGCTAATTTAGCAGCTAATTCTTCATCAATGATTGTCTGCATGTTAGCTGGTACAACTGGTAATTTAAAGTGATGATTACCAAAGTTAATGCTTGTATCACATTCAGATCTTGATTTAACAATGCATTTGTTGGGAATTAATTGAATGTCTTCATAATCAAAAACAGAAAAATTATCCATAAAATCCTCTTTTCATAGGGCATAAAAATATCCTTACTTAATATAACACAGAAAAAATCATTTTAAAAAATATAAAAATTCTAAAGTTACTAGTATTTTTTATAATCAGATGTATAATAAGTACAGATGATGCGCCGATAGCTCAACTGGATAGAGTATTTGACTACGAATCAAAAGGTTGCGGGTTCGACTCCTGTTCGGCGCGCTTAGAGAGAATGGAAAGCTTTTCTTTCCTTTTTTATTGTTTAAAGTTAAAAATAAGATAGAATAATAATGATATATAAAGGAGAAATGTTGCATGAGTCAAATACAAGACAAGATTATTAATGCACTTTATTTAAGTGTAAACAATTTATTTGCCATTAAGCCAGAAAATGGTTTATTAATGGTTGAAGAGCCACGTGAACGTTCAATGGGTGATTATTCAACCAATGCGGCCATGCGTTTAGCTAAGTCTTTACATAAGGCACCTATTTTAATTGCTCAAGAATTAGCAGAAGAATTAAAAAAGACTTTACCCGAAGCGGAATCAATTGAAGCAGTAAAGCCTGGTTTTATCAATTTTCGCATTAAGAAAGATGTTTTAAGTCAAACTATTAATAATGTCTTAAAAGTTGGACTTGAGTATGGTAAAAATGAAAGTGGTAAAGGACATAATATTTTAGTTGAATGGGTTTCAGCTAATCCAACTGGTGAATTACATTGTGGTCATGCACGAAATGCGGCATGGGGTGATTGTATTTGTCGTTTGCTAACTAAGTCAGGTTACAATTGTTTAAGGGAATTTTATATTAATGATGCAGGTCATCAAATTGATATGTTAGGAGAAAGTACAATTGCCCGTTATTTTGAACTTTTAGGTAAAGAATACCCTTTACCAGAAGATGGTTATCATGCTGAAGAAATAAAAGAAATTGCTAAAGAAATTATTGCTGAAGAAGGTGATAAGTGGTTAAATGCTGATGCAAAAGAAAGACTTGATCATTTCAAAACAGTTAGTAAGCAGAAAGAATTAAAGAAAATAGCTAAAGATTTAGAACTTTATCGAGTTAAATTTGATTCATGGATGCCAGAATCATTCTTTTATGAAAATGATATGGCAAGAATTAAACAAGTGCTTAATAAAATGGCTGAAAAAGGTTTAACATATGAAAAAGATGGAGCATTATGGTTTAAAGCAACTGATTATGGCGATGATAAGGATCGTGTTTTAAGAAAGAGTGATGGTTCATTATCTTATTTGACACCAGATATTGCCAATCATGTTTATAAAGTTGAACGTGGTTATGAACATCTTGTTAATTTATGGGGTGCTGATCATCATTCATATGTGACACGTATGAAACTAGCTTTAAAAGCACTTGGTTACCCAGATGGTACTTTAGATGTTGATATTATTCAAATGGTTCGTATGGTAGAAGATGGTAAAGAAGTTAAAATGTCTAAACGAACAGGTAATGCTATTACATTACGTGAGCTTTGTGAAGATGTTGGTGTTGATGCAGCTCGTTGGTTCTTTGTATCAAAAGATGTGGCATCTCATATGGATTTTGATTTTAATTTAGCACGTAAAAAAGATAATAATAATCCTGTTTATTATTGTCAATATGCTTATACAAGAATGAGTTCTATTCTAAGTCGAAAAGATTTACCAAGTTTTAAAGAAACAAATGATTATACACGTTTAACTTTAGATAAAGAATTACATTTAATGAAAATGATGGCTGATTTTCCTAAATTAGTTGCGGACTCTGCCCGTTTACGTAAACCTAATAAAATAGCTGAATTTATTATGGAATTTGCTAAAGAATATCATAGTTATTATGGTATTGCTAAAGTATATAACAAAGATGATTTAGAATTAACTAATCAACGAATAGGATTAGTTAAAGCTTTACAAATAACTTTAAAAGTTGCTTTTAATTTAATTGGTATTGAAGCTTTAGAAACAATGTAATTAAAAAAGTAGATCAAAAAGAAGTGAATGCTAAAAGTTATATTTTAACTTATAGCTTCACTTTTTATTATGTTTAGGATAATTAAAAAATGAATATTTATATAATATAAAGCGAAAAGAAAAATTATGTAAATTTTTTCTGAAAAATATTGATAAAAATGAAAACAAAGTGTAATAATATATAAAAATGGAGATAGTTATGGAGAAAAAGTTATCGAAAAAAGAAATTTTAATGATTTCATCAATGCTTTTTGGCTTATTTTTTGGTGCTGGTAATTTGATTTTTCCAGTGAGCATTGGTCAATATGCTGGTCATAAATTTATTGTAGCAACCATTGGTTTTTGTTTAACTGGTGTTGGTTTACCTTTACTAGGCATTATTGCCATGGTGCAAACAAAAAGTCAGTCTTTATTTGATATTAGTAATATTGTTAGTAAACGTTTTGCTTATTTTTTTACTTTGCTTTTATATCTTACAATAGGTCCATTATTTGCAATACCACGAACAGCAACAGTATCATTTCAGGTTGGTATTGCTCCTTTATTAGCAAAGTCACAATTATCTTTAGCTTTATTTATTTTTTCTTTGCTTTTTTTTGCGGTTGTTCTTTATTTTAGCTTAAAACCATCAAAGATACTAAAATGGGTAGGGCAATTTCTTAATCCTTTATTTTTACTTTTTCTAGCCATTTTATTATTTTTTGTCATTTTTTGGCCAATGTCTAATGCTGGTAGTGCTTTAGTACGTGGTGATTATACAGAACATACTTTTTTTACTGGTTTTTTAGATGGATATAATACAATGGACGCTTTAGCATCATTAGCATTTGGTATTATTTTAATTAATGTTATTCATAATCTTGGTGTTAAGGAAGCCAAAGAAACAGCTAAATCAGCTTTAAAAGCAGGTTTAGTTTCATCGTTTGCGATGATTGTTATTTATCTTTTATTAACTTATTTAGGTGCTTCTAGTGTTGCTAAAATAGGTATTTGTGATGATGGCGGTCTTGTTTTCTTTGCGGTTGCTAAGCATTATTTTGGGACAGTTGGAGGTGTTTTACTAGGATTAATTTTTACTATTGCATGTATTAAAACATCAATTGGCTTAGTCACTTCAATTAGTGAAACATTTTGTCAATTATTTCCACAATTTATTAAATATCGTATTTATGCTGTTTCTTTTTCTTGTATTTCATTTTTAATTGCTAATGTTGGTTTAAATACTATTATTAAGTTTTCTTTACCTATCTTGTTATTTTTGTATCCATTAACAATTGTTTTGATTTTTTTAGGTCTTTTTGGTTCTTTTTTTAATTACCATAAATTGATTTGTCGTAATACGATGTATGTAACAATTATTTTTTCTGGTCTTCACTTATTTTCTAGTTTATTTTCACTCTTAATACCACATGCTTTTATTACACATAAATTATTACTGATAATGAAATATTTACCATTATCAAGTATTGGTTTAAATTGGTTATTTCCTGCCATATTTACTTTTTTTATAAGTTTTTTATTTTATCGAAAAATGATAAAATAGGCACATGAAAGAGTTTTTAATTACCATTGATAAATTTGATGGTCCTTTAGATTTAATGCTTCATTTAATTCATGAAAAGCAATTAGATTTAATGCATCTTGATTTAAAAGAATTAACAGATCAATATATACATTATATTCATTCCATGCAAGCTTTACATTTAGAGATAGCTGGTGAGTATTTAGCACAATTAGCTAAACTGATTGAATATAAATCGAAACAATTATTGCCTCAAAAAAATGATGAAATAGAAGATGATTATCAAGCTGATCTAAAAGATAATTTAATGCAACGTTTATTAGAATATCAAAGTTTTAAAGAAATCAAGAATGAGTTATCGGCATATTATGATGAGCGACAATTAAAATATAGTCGACCACGGTCAGAATTATCTTTGAGTGCGGAAAATACCTCACCATTGTGTGGTTATAATGGTAATCCATATGATCTTTTTAAAGCGATGAATCGTTTATGGCAACGGCAACAATTAATTAGTCCCAAGTCAGTATCTTATACAGTTAAAGAAATTTCCTTAGAAGATCGTTTATTAGAACTGCGATCACGTTTTATATCGTTGCCAGATTTTTTTTCATTTACAGAATTATTATCTGATTGTGATACAAAGTCAAAATTGGTTGTTACTTTTTTAGCTTTATTAGATTTAGCTAGACAGCAAAAAATTTGGCTAGAAATAGATCAAAAAGATGAAATTTGGATTAAGAAGGGGAAAGGCAAAAATGGATATTGAAAAGCAAGAGCAATTACAAAGTTTAGTAGAAGGACTACTTTTAGTAGCTGGTGAAGATGGTATTGATGATGCCCAATTTTATCAGGTTTTAATGTTAACAAAAGAACAATTAAAAGATGTAATCACACTTCTTCAGCAAAGATATGAGGCAAAATGTTCAGGAATTGAATTAAGTCATTATGGTGGTCGTTATCGGCTATTATCGAAAGCACATATTCAACCTTATTTAAAATTATTATTTCAAGCAGAAATGAAAACAAAATTATCATCAGCAGCTTTAGAAACATTAGCTATTATTGCTTATAAGCAACCAATTACAAGAGTTGAAATAGAAGAAATTAGAGGTGTTAGTGCTGATGTTATGTTACATAAATTAGAAGCGTATGGTTTTGTTCATGAATTAGGTCGTTCAGATGCTCCTGGTAAACCTATTTTGTATGGCGTTACAAATGCTTTTATGGATGCTTTTCAATTAGAAGATTTGCAAGATTTACCAGCTTTACCAGAATATCAAAACCATTTAAAACAAGAATTATTTGGTGATTAAGATGAAATATAGATATTTATGTTGCTTAATTATTTTGCTGGTTTTATCATCATGTAATGTAAAAAAGCAAAATAAAATAACAGGTACTGAACAAATAGTAAATAAATTATTACCCCAAATTAATGATTATAAGAAACTTGAAAAAGTTAAAGAACGGGTTGTGAAAGGTCTTTTTTTTAAAAATCAAAAACCTTATGAAGAAGCTATTATTTATTGTTTTCGTGATGATAGTAGAGCAAATATGCTTGCAGTTATTAAAACTAAAGATAGAAAAACAGTTAGTGATTGTTTACATGATTTTTTAGTTGAAAAGAAGCGTAAGATGATTAAATATTATCCCAATGAAGTATTTAAAGTAAGTAATGCAATTATGAGTGAAACAAATGATTACCTTATTTTAGTGATTGATGATAATATTGAATTAATGCAACAGAAAGTTAATGAATGTTTGACTGCACTAAATAAGGAGAAAAAATGATTGAGAAAAATAGTAAAGGGAAAAGTCCCGAAGATTATGGCTTTAAAATGCATCAAAAAGAAGATTTCATGATTTCCTTATATCCTGCTTCAAAGGTAAATAAAACAATTGGTGTTTTTTCGGGTAAAGGAGGAGTTGGAAAATCATTTATTTCCGCAGCTTTAGCTTGTGGTATGCAAAAAAAAGGATATCAAGTAGCAATGCTGGATGGGGATATTACTGGTCCTAGTCAAGGTAAAGTATTTGGTATTCATGAAAAAGTAAGAGGTCAAAAAGGATTAATGTTTCCGGTAGTGACTAAAAGTGGTATTCAATTAATGAGCACTAATATGTTATTAGATATGGACGTTCAACCTGTTATTTGGCGTGGTCCAATGGTAGCTACAGTTTTAAAACAGTTCTATTCAGAAACACTTTGGCAAGATGTTGATTATATGTTTATTGATTTACCGCCAGGTACATCTGATGTTCCTTTAACATTATTTCAATCAGTGAAATTAGACGGTATAATTATTGTGACAAGCCCACAGGATCTGGTAGCAATGGTTGTTGAAAAAGCAATCAATATGGCACGTATGTTAAATGTAAAAGTTTTAGGTTTAGTAGAGAACATGGCTTATATAACTTGTCCTTGTTGCAAAGAAAAGATTCGTTTATTTGGTTCTTCACATGCTAAAGAAGTAGCTACAAAATATCATTTACCATTATTAGCTGAAATGGGTATGAATCCAGATATTGCTAAAGCATGTGATGCTGGGGAAATTGAAAAATTACATTTTGATGAATTTGACTCTTTATTAAACTATCTAGAAAGTCTTTAGGACTTTCTTTTTAGTAAACATGATAAGTATGTTATTGTTAATGTAGATAAGAAAAGAGAAATATTGTATGGCATGTTTATTAATTGTAGATGATGAAGAAAAGATTCGTTTTTTAATTGATACTTATAGCAGACATGAAGGATATGAAACATATCTAGCTAAAAATGGTTTAGAAGCTTTAGAGATCGTAAAAACAAAAACAGTTGATTTAGTTATTATGGATGTTATGATGCCGGAAATGGATGGTTTTACAGCCCTTGCAAAAATGAAACAGATACAGCCATCAATACCAGTTATATTATTAACCGCTTTGGGTCAAGAATATGATAAAGTAAAAGGCTTTGAATTGGGAGTTGATGATTATGTTGAAAAACCTTTTAGTCCTAAAATTTTACTTTTAAGGATTAAAGCTATTTTACAAAGAGTATATGGTAATAGAATAGATATTTATAAAAATGGTAGTTTAATTATTGACTATCATGCTCATAAAGTTACATTGCATGATCATCATTTATATCTTAGCCCGAAAGAATATGATTTATTGATTTATTTAGTTAAAAATAAAGGCATTGCTTTATCAAGAGAACAACTTTTACGTAAAGTTTGGGGTATTGATTTTTTTGGTGATGATCGTACTTTAGATACACATATGAAATTATTACGTAAAAATTTAGCTGATTTTGCATCACATATTGTGACTATTCGTGGGGTTGGTTATCGCTATGACGAATAAATGTAGTTTAAATGTATTGCTGTTAAAAATGTTTATTTTCTTTACGGCTATTCTATTACTTGTATTAGCTGTTTTTCAATTTATATTATTAAAACCGATGTATGAAGCATATCGTTTAAATTTATTAAAAGGTCAATCATGGGCGGTTGCAAATGCTTATTTACAAGGGACAATCGATACAAAAATCAATGATTTAGCAAGACAAGGCAATACTTGTATTCGGGTCATTAGTCCAAATAAAGATGTCGTTTATGGTTCTAAAGCATGTCTTTTAAATACGATATCAGATACAACAACTATGGCTTTACAAAAATCAGCAATTGAAAATGGTGGTCATTTTGTTTCTTCACAATTATTTCAAGTAAATGGTTCTGGTCAACCGTTTCAAGGTGTAATTGATACTTTGGTAGTTACGAATAATAAAGAAATTGTAACTGCTATGGTATATGATGTTATTTCACCTATTACAGCAACTAGACAAACACTAATCAGTCAAATATGGATTATTGGTTTTTTACTTTTTATTTTAATTATAATGATGATGTTTTATATTCGTTTAAGGGTGATTAAACCTTTAATTCAAATTAATGCAGCTGCTAAATCTTTAGCTAAAGGAAAGTATGATCAACAATCAGTTAAGCATAGTTATACAGAAGTTGAAGAATTAAATCAAACATTATATAAGGCTTCTAATGATATTCAAAAAGCTGATCAAGCTAAGCGTGATCTTTTAGCCAATGTTTCACATGATTTAAAAACGCCTTTAACGATGATCTCTGGCTATGGTGAATTAATGCAAGATATTCCAGAAGAAAAGACAAATAAAAATTTACAGGTAATTATAGATGAAGCTAATCGTCTTAATCATTTTGTTAATGATTTGCTTGACTTATCTAAATTAGAAGATCATCAGGTTAAAGTGAATTTTAAAGATTTTGATTTAATTAATTCTTTACAAAGTATTATTGAAAGTTATCAAATTTATGCTAAAAAAGAAAATCGTATATTTCATGTTCAAATACCAGATCATTACCAAATACATACTGATGAAAAATTAATCTTGCAAGTAATTCAAAATTTTTTATCAAATGCTTTTCATTATACTAAAGCCGGTGATAGTATAGAATTAGCAATTCACCATGATCATCTGGAAGTTAGAGATAGTGGACAAGGGATTAAGAAAGAAGATTTACCTTATATTTTTGATCGATACTATAAGATTAATCAAGAACATCGTCGTTATGCATATGGTACTGGTATCGGTTTAGCTATTGCTAAACATAATCTTGATTTATTGCATTTAAAGTATGGTGTTGAATCAAAAGAAAATGAAGGTAGTCTATTTTGGATAAAATTGGTGCTTTAGAATGGAGGAGAAAATATGAACGCCAAAGAAAGATATGCTTTATGGTTAAATAATGTTAATGCTGATGATGAATTATATAATGAATTATTAGCTATAAAGAATGATTCAAATGAAATTGAGGAACGTTTTTATCAAGAGTTAACATTTGGTACAGCTGGTTTGCGAGGTAAATTAGGAGCTGGAACGAATCGCATGAATCACTATATGGTTGCTAGAGCAACCCAGGGTATTGCTCAATATATTTTAAAAGTAAGTCCTGATGGTAAAGAAAAAGGTGTTGTTATTGCTCATGATCCTCGTCATAAAAGTGCTGCTTTTTCAGAATTAACAGCAGCTATTTTGGCTGCTAATGGAATTAAATCTTATGTTTTTGATGATTTAAGACCAACACCACAATTAGCATTTGCTGTACGCTATTTAGGTTGTGTTGCAGGTATTAATATTACAGCATCACATAATCCAAAAGAATATAATGGTTATAAAGCTTATTGGTCAGATGGCTGTCAAGTTTCTGCTGATGTAGCTAAAGGAATGTTAGATGAAATTGCGAAAGTTGATCTTTTTCATGATATTCCTGCTTATGATTTTAAAAAATCAGTTGCTGAAGGTTTAGTTAAGATTCTTGATCATAAGATAGATGATGCTTATTTATCGTTAGTTGAATCTTTAGCTATTCACCAAGGTAATGATCTTGACTTATCAATTCCTCTTGTTTATACACCATTGAATGGTGCTGGTTCTGTTCCTTTTCAAAAAATGATGAAAGATCGGGGATTTACTAATTGGGCAATTGTCCCTGAGCAAAAAGATCCGGATCCTGATTTTAAAACAGTTGGTTATCCAAATCCGGAAGCACCAGAAGCTTTTAAATTAGCTGAAGAATTAGGTAAGGTAAGAAAAGCTGAATTATTGATGGCAACTGATCCAGATGGTGATCGTTTTGCTATTGAAATTCGTAATCAAAATGGTGATTATATCCCCTTAAATGGTAATCAGACAGGATATATATTAGTTAATTATATTTTAGAAGGTCATAAAGATGCTGGAACTTTACCAAAGAAAGGGGCGATGGTTAAGTCGATTGTTACCTCGACAATGAGTACGGAAATGGCTAAAGCATATGGTGTAGAAATGTTTGAAACATTAACTGGTTTTAAAAATATTTCGGGTAAAGTACCATATTTACATGAACACGGTTATACCTATTTGTTTGGTTATGAAGAATCGGTAGGTTATGCAGCAAGTGAAAATATTCGTGATAAAGATGGTATTTCAGCTGGTATGCTAGTTGCTGAAGCGGCAGCGTATTATCGTAAACAAGGCAAAACACTTTGGGATGTTTTACAAGGTCTTTATGAAAAATATGGTTATTATGCGGAAGATGAACCAAATATAGTATTAGATGGTAAAAAAGGTGCAGAAAGAATTCAACGTATGATGCTTTATATTCGTAAGCATCAGCCAACTAAAGTAGCAGGTTATAATGTGCTTAAAGTTATTGATTATATAAATGGTTATCAAGATATACCAGCACAAAATATGTTAAGATTTTATTTAGATAATAATAGTTGGTTTGCCATTAGACCAAGTGGTACAGAGCCTAAAATTAAGTTTTATTTTTACACTAAACAAGATAGTCGCAAACAAGCATTAACAGTTAATAAAAAAATAAAAGAAGATATCTTAAAAACAATTCAAAAAGTTGCTTAAATATTTTAAAATAATACCATATATATATATATATATGGTATTATTTTAGTAATTAACATTTCAAAAGGAGAAAATAATTTATGTTAAAAATCAATCAGTTGGTTAAAAAATATGGTAATCGAGAGATATTACATGGTATTTCTTTAGAAGTTAAAGATGGACAGATTTTTGGTTTTATTGGTCATAATGGTGCTGGTAAAAGTACAACTATCCGTAGTGTTGTTGGTATTTTAGAATATGAATCAGGAAGTATTGAAATTAATGGTTTAGATATTCATAAACATCCTTTAGAAGTAAAGCAAATGACTGCTTTTTTACCAGATAATCCTGATTTATATGATAATTTATCTGCTTATCAATATCTTAATTTTATTGCTGATATGACTGATTTAAATGCTAAAGATAGTTTAGAAAGAATTACTTCATTAGCTAAAGAGTTAGAAATTTATGATAGTTTAGGTGATAAAATCAAAGCTTTGTCACATGGTATGAAGCAAAAAGTAGCAATTATTTCTGCTTTTATGCGTCAACCTAAATTATTGGTTTTAGATGAACCTTTTGTTGGCTTAGATCCTAAATCAACATTTATTTTAAAGAATAAGATGAAAGAATTAACGCAACAAGGATCATCAATTTTCTTTTCTTCACATGTTTTAGAAATTGTACAAAATTTATGTGATGAAATAGGTATCTTAGCAAAAGGAAATATTGTTAGAATGGGTGATACAAAAGAATTACTTACATCATCTGATTCATTAGAAGATCTTTTCTTGTCTTTGGAGAATAGCAATGCTTAAATTTTGGAAAATAGTTAAAATACAAATTATTAATTTTTGGCTAACTGGAAAAGCTAAAACTGTTAAGAAACAATTATTATTTCTACTTTTAGGTTTGGTGATTTTACTTGGTGGTTTAAGTATATTAATTAATAACATATTACGAGGTGAAATACGTCCCGAAAATATTCTTTTCTTTTTATCGGTTGCATCGTTAATTGTTATGGTAGCTTCTTTTTTCACTACTTTGTCAAATGCTCAAACAACTTTTTTTGAGTATAAAGACTATGATTTATTAGCTACCTTACCAATCAATAAAAAGGCAATAACAATAACTAAATTTTTATCTTCCTTAGTTAGCCAATGGGCTATTTCAATTTTTATTTTGTTACCTTTTCTTTTTATCTTGATGACTAAATTGCCATTAAGTGTAACGTTTTTTATTTATTATATAATAGGTATCTTTACAATGCCGGCAATACCTATCTCGTTAGGAGTTTTATTAGCGTTATTTTTCAGATATATAACGGCTGGTACACGTTTTGAAAATTTATTACGTAATATCGTTAATATATTATTTATAATTATTATTTTTACTTTTTCATTTGTTATTAATATAGTTAAGAGTAGTACTATTATATCGAAGTATGTTTCACCTTTTTTAGAGCGCATTTCTTTTATTAATCCTGGACATTGGTTTGCTTATGGTGTGGTAAATGAAAAAATCATATATATTTTCTATTTAATTTTAAGTGCCATAATTGCTTTTGGTGTTTGTTTATTCTTGTATATAATAAGTTTTGAAAATATTCATAATCGCTCAGCATTAGGTTACCATGTTAAGAATTTTAAAGTAACTATGCAAAAACGTAATTCTGTACTTCAATCTTTATTGAAAAAAGAATATAAATTTATTTTTTCAAGTTTTGCTTACTTAATAAATGCTTTCTTATTTAACATTGGTGCTATTTTAGCTATGATTTATCTTATTTTCTTTTTACCAACGACATATTTTAATATTATAATGGCTGAACCAACTCATGAGAATATTGCATTAATAGCTATTTATTTTATCAGTGTACTTTTTTCAGTAGCTAATGTTTACAGTTCTACTTGTATTAATATTGAAGGAACACGTTTTTGGATTATGCGTACTTTACCAATTAGTGAAAGAAAATTAATTTTATCTAAACATTTAGTTGGACTTAGTTTTTCATTCATGGCTTTATTATTATGGACAGTAACCGTTTTTAAATTTAGGATTAGTTTATTAAATGCTTTAAGTGGCTATTTGCTTTCAAGTATGATTATTTTGTTTAATAATTCATTTGCGATGAATGCTAATATCTTATTACCAAAAATGATTTATGATGATCCAGCAATGGCAATGAAAAAAGGTGGAATTGGTTCGGTGATTGGAACGATTATTCCTTATGGTTTAGGCTTTATTATGTTTTTTATGGTTATGTCACAAATAAAAAGTGAAAATTATCAATTATTAATAATGATATTGCTATCTATATATAGTTTATTAGCGTTAATCAGTCAAGCCTTCTTATGGTTCATCGGACCAAAGAGAATTAGAAAAATAGGATAATAAGCATTAAAAAAACTGATCATAATTATGATCAGTTTTTTACTTTTAAAAAGCTTAAAAAGTTTATACAATAAATAATAGAAAAGATTTAAGAGGTAAAGTTCATGTTTGTTGTACCAATATTATTAGTAATAGACTTAGTAAGTAAATATTTTGCTTCAACAATGATTAAACAAATCATTTTAATACCTAATTTTTTAGCATTAAATTATGTTAAAAATTTTGGTATGGCATGGTCAATTTTAAGCGGTCAAACTATTTTATTAAGTTTAATAGCCGCTTTTGCTATAATAGCAATGATTTATTATTTGCTATATAAAAAACCACTTGGCTTTAAAAAAATAGCCATTGAATGTATGCTAGCTGGTGCTATTGGCAATTTGCTTGATCGTTTATTTTTAGGCTATGTTCGTGATTTTATTGATGTTAATATTTTTGGCTATGATTTTCCCATATTCAATGTTGCCGATTGTGCTTTATCAATAGGGGTTATTATTCTTTTTATTATTGAATATAAGGAGGAAAGAAATGGAAAAAATGAATTTAACGGTTAATTGTCAAGGATCACGTTTAGATAAATATTTAGCTGAAAATACCGATCTTTCACGTAGCTTTTTGCAAGATATGATTAAAGATCAAAAAGTATTAGTGAATAATAATATTGCTAAAAGTTCTTATAAAGTGATTTTAGGCGATGAAATTAGTTTATTTATACCAGATTTAGAGGAATTAGATGTTATACCTCAAAATATTCCTTTAGATATTCTTTATGAAGATGAAGATATTATTGTAATCAATAAAGCAAAAGGTATGGTAGTACATCCTTCATGTGGGCATCCTGATGGCACTTTAGTGAATGCATTATTATATCATTGTCATGATTTAAGTGGTATTAATGGTAAATTACGTCCAGGTATTGTGCATCGTATTGATAAAGATACAAGTGGCTGTTTAGTGATTGCTAAAAATGATAAAGCACATGTTCAATTAGCTAAACAGATTGAAACCAAACAAGCATACCGTGAATATCGTTTAGTCGTACAAGGCAATATTCAGCATGATGATGGTCTAATTGATGCACCAATTGGGCGTGATCCTAAAGATCGGCAAAAAATGACAGTTATTGCTGAAAATGCTAAAGATGCTCGTACACATTTTCATGTCCTAAAACGTTATGGTCAATATACTTACTTATCATGTCGCTTAGAAACAGGACGTACTCATCAAATAAGAGTTCATATGAAATATATTCAACATCCTATTATAGGTGATGAAAAATATGGTAAGAAATGTTCATTTAAAGATACAAAGGGACAAGTATTACATGCTTATAAATTGAAACTTATACATCCGACAAAAGGTATAGAAATGGAATTTATGGCAGAATTACCAACTTATTTTTGTGAAATATTAGCTTATTTAGAAAAATAAAGGAGAGATTATGATACTTAATTGGGATAGCTACTTTATGGGATTAGCTCATTTATCAGCTTTACGTTCAAAAGATCCACATACGCAAGTTGGAGCAGCCATTGTTGACGATGATCATCGGGTAATTTCGGTTGGCTATAATGGTTTGCCACGTGGCTGTACAGATCAAGAATATCCATGGCAAAGAGAAGGTGATGTATTAGATACAAAATATCCATATGTTGTTCATGCAGAATTAAATGCTATTTTAAATTCTAAATGGTCAGTTAAAGGTACCACAATATATGTTTCTTTATTTCCTTGTAATGAATGTGCTAAAGCAATTATTCAGTCAGGTATCAAAAGAGTTGTTTATGAAAGTGATAAATATGCTGGTACGGAAATGAATGTTGCTGCTAAAAGGATGTTATCTTCAGCAGGGGTTGAATTGATAAAAATTCCTTATCAGATGAAATTAAATATAGAATTAATTGAAAATAGTTAATTATTAATTTTACTTGTATTTTTAAAATGAATTTTAGCAACTTTATGAAGTTTTTCAAAACCATATTTTTGTACAAATGCTTGACTATTTTGATCAACTAGTTTACCAGCTCCTTTAGCAAATGAAAAGGCATACTGCTTTTCTAATTTTTCCCATTCATCTAAAAAATAATTACGGGCAAAGATAGAAGCAAGAGCTACACAAGGATAATAGCTTTCTGCTTTAGGTCGGAAATGCAAATTTTTAAAAACATCTTTTTCATTTATTAAATATTTAAAGTATTGTTTTTCAGCTGTAAATTGATCAACAATACAAAAGTCAGGTAAAGATATTTGTTTAGCTAAGTTTAAATAAGCTTGATTATGCATTAAAGCTTTGATGGCATTAAGATTATAATGTTGATGTAATTGATTATAAGCAGAAGGATTCAAACTGATAATACTGTGTGGAAATTGTGGAGATAAAACATTTGCTATTTTTTTAATGTTCAGATCATCGATTTTTTTAGAATCTTGAACAGCATATTTTTTTAAGATTTCTAATTGCTCTTTTTGTACATAAGCAGCACACACAACAATTGGTCCAAAGTAATCACCTGTTCCTACTTCATCACTACCTGCTTGCGGATAATTTGCAATGATGGTTTCTTCTTTTTCCTTATTTTGAAATTTATTAGCATATATTTCAGCATTTGGTCCTTGAAATAAACATTTACCTGATTGATAGTATGTTACCGTACAGTTTTCTAATTTCAAGCACCAATAAGCATAAGGTGGAGTTTTAGTTTTTTGCGCTTTAAAGGTTTCAAAGAAAGCTTGTGCTTGATTTAAAGATAATAAAATAGTAATTGAAGTTTTCATGCATAAATCCTTTCGTTTAAATAGTATATTAATATTTTGATTGACTTTATTTGTGGCTTATTATGTAATATATTCAGCTTATCATAAAGGTTATAATACTTTTAGTGAAAGCTTAAATATTCACTGATGTTTGGATTATAACATCAAAATAGCTTTAATTGGAGATGAGATATGATTTTAGGAAATGAATATATTTTAGGAATTAATATTGTTTGTTTGATCGTTATTATATTTAATTTGTATGAAGGATATAAGAATGGTATTTTAGCTAAATTATTTAGTTTATTAAGCTTCTTTTTGTTATCTTTTATAGCTTATCAAATGGCACCTATAGCTGCTAAACTATACTCTTTTGTTAAATATGCTCCAGAGTCAATGCGACAATATTTACAAATTAGTGGTTTTATGCAATATGTTGATCAAGTATTGTGGTTTTTTATTCTTCTTTTTGTCTTCCGTATAATTGCTAAAATATTATTACATACATTAAAAAGATTGCATAAAATACCCGTTTATCATTTGTTTTCTGCTAGTCTAGGAGCTATATTAGGATTTTTAGAAGGTATTATCATTTGTATCTTTATAGCTATGTTTTTACAATCTGGTTTATTTGTTAATGGTAAACAAATTATGCAAAAAACAATTTTATCACCAATTAATAATTATGCTGAAGATATAATGTTTAAAACTTTTCAGTTACCTTGGTTACAAAAATTAAATATAAATCAAAAACAGTTACCATCTTTTATGCCTAAAGAGAAAAATTATGAAAAATAGTTATCAGTGTTTAGAATTAGACCAAATATTAAAGCAAGTTGCTGAAAATGCCTTTTTTATGTTAAGTAAACAAAAAATAATGCAGGAAAGTCCAATGTTTCATGAACTTTTATGGCAACGTAATTTGGCATATTTAAAAGAAGCGATGGCTTTAATTCAAGAAATTGGTCCTTTGGATTTTTATTTTCACAAAGATATTCATGCTTTATTATTAAAAGTTAGTAAAGGTAGTATATTGAATGGTTGTGAATTATTTGATGTTTCACAATTATTATCATTAATTATTTTTACGAAAAATTATGTAGCAAAAGCGAAGAATAGTGAAATAAGTTTTTTAAGTGATTTATTTAACAGCCTTGTAAAACAAGAAACATTATTAGAAAAATTACATCATACAGTTACCAATGATGGTACTATCCTTGATACAGCAAGTATTGAATTAAAAAATATTCGGCAATCATTACAGCAAATAGAAAAAACGATTTTAAATACAGCTCAGGATTTTGTGCGTAAATATAGTGATAAAGTGGTTGATCAAGTTATTACAAATCGTGATAACCGAACATTGATATTAGTTAAAGCTACTTATAAAAATGCTTTTGGTGGATATGTATACGGTGATTCTGCTTCTGGTCTTGCTTCTTATATTGAGCCATCAAGTTTAGTTAATCTAAACAATCAAAAAATTAATTTACAAACAAGAGAAGAAGAAGAAGAATATAAAATTTTAAAAATTTTAAGTCAACAAGTGCAGGAAATATCAACCCAAGTAATGGCTGATTTAGATACTTTAGAAGAAATAGATGTGATTTTTGCAAAAGCAAATTGGTCTTTACAACATGAAGCATGTTTACCAAAATTAAATCATGAAAAAAAATTATACTTAAAAAAAGCTAAACATCCTTTAATTGATTCTAAGAAAGTAGTAGCTAATAGTTATGAATTATCTTTACCACAGCATATGATTTTAATCACTGGTCCTAATACTGGAGGAAAAACAGTTTCATTAAAAGTTATTGCTTTATCTTTACTCTTATCAGCATATGGCATTGGTGTTTGTGCTCAAGAAGCTAATTTACCATTTATTGATAATCTTTTTGTCGATATTGGTGATGATCAATCAGTTGTTTCATCACTTTCTTCTTTTTCATCACATATGTCAAAATTGGCATATATTTTACAAAATATTAGTGATAAATCATTAGTCCTTTTAGATGAAATTGGTAATGGAACAGATCCTAAAGAAGGAGAAGCAATTGCTATAGCCATTCTAAATGAATTACGAAAAAAGGAGTGTATGTGCTTTGCAACTACTCATTATGATCGTTTAAAAGCGTATGCTAAAAGACATGAAGATATAATTATTGCTTCGGTTTTATTTGACTTTGATACTTTATTACCAACTTATCAATATCGACAAGGTATAAGTGGTAGTAGTAACGCTTTTGCGATTGCTAAACGATATGGTATTCCAGAAGCAATTGTTAACTATGCTCAATCTTTAAAAGATCAAGCTAAAAGTCAAGAAGATAATTTAATTGAAAAATTAGATCAACAACGTTTATTACTAGAAAAAGAAAAAGATCTTTTGCAACAGAAAAAAGAAAAATTTTTATTACAATATCGGGAATTACATCTAAAAAAAGAAGAATTAGAACAAGAAAAGATTAAATTTCAGCAAGAAATGCTTAAATTGAAAAAGGAAATACTTCATAAATATGAATATAAAGCAAGGCAGATAATTAATGAATTGAAAAATAAAGATTTAAAATATCATGAAGCCTTAGTTATCAAAAATAAATTGATTAATGAAGATGATATGGTGCCTTCTTTATCTGAAGATAATCAAGAGTTTCATGTTGGTGATGCTGTTGAACTACTTTCTTCCAAACAAGTTGCAAGAGTTATGAAAGTTGAAAAGAAGAATATTACAATTGATTTACATGGTCGTAAATATCAAGTTAGTAAAAAACAATTAAGGCATTCATTAAAAACTATTTCTGATTCAAAAAAAGTGAATATATCTTTACCTTCTGCATCATTATCTAAAATTAGCTATATTCCTTCAGAAATTAATTTGATTGGTTTACATGTTGATGAAGCTATGCGTAAATTAGATGATTATTTAGATCAAGTTAAAATGAGTAATTTACATCAAATTCGGATTATACACGGTGATGGATCAGGTAGATTAAGACAAGCTGTACAACAAAAATTAACACATTTAAAGATAGTTGATCATTATCGTTTAGGTATGCCAAGTGAAGGGGGAACAGGAGCAACAGTTGTTGTATTAAAACGATGAATAAAGAATATATTAAAGCAAAATTATCAGAGTTACCACATGAACCCGGATCATATCAAATGAAAGATCGATTTGGCGAAATTATTTATGTTGGTAAAGCAAAAGATTTACATAATCGAGTAAATCAATATTTTGTTGGCGTTCATGATTATAAGACAACGAAAATGGTACAAAATATTGATGATTTTGATTTTATTATAACGGCAAGTGAAAAAGAAGCATTGATTTTAGAAATAAATTTAATTAAGCAATATAGACCTAAGTACAATATTCAATTTATTGATGATTCAAGTTATCCATATATTAAATTAACAAAAGAAAAGTTTCCCCGTTTATTAATTGTTCGTGATACTAAAAAAGATAAAAATGCTAAGTACTTTGGTCCTTTTCCAGATGTTGCAAAAGCTAAAACAACATGGAAAATTTTACAAGCATTATATCCTTTTCGACGTTGTACTATATTACCTAAAAAAGTATGTTTATATTATCATTTACAACAATGCTTAGGACCATGTGAAATAAAAGTTGCTGATAATATTTATCAGCAAATGAGTGAACATATTATGCGTTTTTTAAATGGTGATACGAAGAGTGTTGTAGATACATTAAGAGATAAAATGTTTCAAGCAGCTAAAGAATTACGTTTTGAGCAAGCTCAGGAATATAAAACAATGCTTACTTCAATTCAATCAGTAGTGCAAAATAAACAAAATATAGAAAAAAATAATCAAGGTAATTATGATGTATTTGCTTATATTGTTGATAAAGGGTATATGTCTATTACAGGTTTTTTAGTTCGGCAGGGGATTGTTTTAAATAAAGAATTTCGCTTAATTCCATTATATGGTGATGAAAAGGAATATTTTGAAACTTTTTTAGGACAATATTATCAACAACATCCTCATGCTAAGGAGCTATTATTAGCTTCCAAAATAGATGTTAAAGCATTAAGAGAAATATTATTATTTCCTATTTTTCAGCCGCAAAAGGGATATAAAGCAAAACTTATTTCCATGTGTGAAAATAATGCTAAAAAGCAATTAGCTTTGAAATTCAATGCAACTAATCGGCAAGATTCAATGCGACTTAAAGCCATTGCACAATTAACAAAATTAGCTGGTAAAGATATGAATCGTATTGAGCTATTTGATAACTCACATATATCTGGTTCTTTTACGGTTGCATCTTGTGTTGTTTATGACGAGGGTAAAGAAAATCGTAAAGCTTATCGTTTATTTAGACTACATACAAAGAATTCTGATTATGATTCAATGAAAGAAGTTATATATCGTCGTTATTTTCGTTTATTAAAAGATAATGGTCATTTACCAGATGGTATTTTAGTTGATGGTGGACAAATACAAATAAATGCTGCTAAGGAAATTATTAGTCAATTAGGTTTAGCAGATAATATTAAAATTATGGGTTTAGTTAAAGATGATCATCATAATACAAGAGCTTTATTGGACAGTGATGGCAATGAATTTAATATTGCTAAAGATGATCCTTTATTTTTTCTTTTAACAAGGATGCAAGATGAAGTTCATCGTGTCGCTATTAATTATCATCGCAAATTACGTTCTAAAGCACAGATACATTCTATTTTAGATGAAATTAATGGAATTGGTCCGAAAAGAAAGCAACAACTATTAAAAACATTCCATAACTTAGATAATTTAAAGTTAGCTAAAGAAGAAGAAATTGCCCATGTTATACCAGCTAACCTTGCCTATACTGTATATTGTTATTTACATCAAAATAATGAGGAAAAGAATATTATTGAGACAAGTTAATACTTATTATTTCTTAATCAAATTTTATTTTTTTATGAAAAAACCAAAATAAAGTCATAATCACTTTATAAAAAGAAAAGTCTTTTTTTCTTTTCCTTAATAGTAATTTATGCTGTTTTAAAAATTGAAATTTAGGCTTTATGAAAGATATCTTTTCATTTATCAAAATGCGTTTTTTATTTAGCTTTTCAATAGCTTTTTTAAAATAATATAAAGATTTGCATAATTGGATAAGTAAATAACAAAAAAAGAAAAGAAGAATTAAGATAAAATAAAAAATAACATGATCAAACATAATTACTCCTTGTATATTATTTATTATGAATATAATTATTTAGAACAGCAAGTGCTTAATTTTGAGCATTGTGATACTTTAAAAAAATCACAAAAGTGATTGAAAAAAGATAACTGTTTTAGTATAATGACTATGCTGTCCTCGTAGCTCAGCTGGATAGAGCTCACGCCTTCTAAGCGTGTGGTCAAGAGTTCGAATCTCTTCGAGGACGTTAAAGAAACCGTCGATTGTCGACGGTTTATTTTTTGGAGGTATGATGAACTATTATCAAGAAGTGTTAGAACAAATTCAACGCGAAATAGATAATCATAATTATGATGAGGCTAATTTTTTACTCACCAAAGAATTAAGAATGCCTTATATTCCGATAGAAATCGAAAATAAATTAAAGCAATTAAAAAAAGAGTGTATAGCAAGTAATGAAAAAGAAGTAAAAGAATTAAAGACAGAAGATATATTAGCATTATTACAAAAAAATGATGCATGTCAATTAAGAGCTGCTAATTTATTACTTGAACGTAATTTACATGAATATGTTAATGAAATTAAGGAATATTTATCTTTCAAGCCTAACGAAGAAGCAGCTGCTTTACTAATAGAAGGCTTAGCAAAGCAAAAAGTTAGAGAAGAATTTATACTGCATAAAAATGGTTTAGAATATGTTTTTTGGCCAGAAGAAGTTATACCAGTAGTTGAAAGTAAAGGTTTTTGGCAAGCTAAAAAATATTTACATTTGTGGTTAGAAAATAAGCATCCTGATTTTTTAGCTCTTTGTGAATCATTATTGGTTCATGAATGTTATGTTTTTTTACCATTATCTTATGATGAAAATGAAGCTAAAGAGTTAGCATTAGTAATTCTAAAAAAAGTTTCAAGTTATATGGACGACGGTGATATTTATAAAAAAATATTAAAAAATAACTATATTACTTGACAGATAGCTAGCTTTTTAATAATCTATTAGCAGAGTTTAATAAAGAGTGCTAACTCTACTCAAGATTAAAAAAATTTGATATACTAGTTAAGCAAAATATAAAATAGAGGAGAATATATGGCAAGTTGGAAATTAAAAGAAAAATCAAGTGGTGAATTAACCCTTGTTATTGAAGGTGAAAAGTGGGAAAAAGCTGTTAAAAAGGCTTTTCAAAAATTAGCAGCAAAAGTTACTTTACCAGGATTTCGTAAAGGTCAAGCACCAAAAGCTTTATTAGAAAAGAAAATTTCTGAACAAGAGCGTTATTTTGAAGCAATCCAAGAAAATGCTAATGCATGGTTGAAAGAAGCATTAGATGCAGAAAAATTAGAACCTATTTCACAACCTAAATTAGATATTAAACAAATGGATGCTTTAAAAGCAGAATTAGTTTTCTTATTTGCAATTAAACCGGAAGCTAAAGTTACTAATTATGAAGGGTTAGAATATCCTTTAGAAAAGTTTTCTGTAACGAAAAAGGAAATTAAAGAAGAATTAGATCATATGCGTGAAAAATACGCTGAAATGGAAATTAAAGAAGAAGCAGCTGTTGAAGGTGATATTGTAAATATTGATTATGAAGGCTTTAAAGATGATAAAGCATTTGATGGTGGAAAAGCTAATGGCTATGATTTAACACTTGGTTCTCATGCCTTTATTCCAGGCTTTGAAGAACAATTAATCGGCTTAAAAGCAGGTGATGAGAAAGAAGTTAAATTGAGTTTTCCAAAAGATTATCATGTTGCTGATTTAGCAGGTGCACCAGTTGTTTTCAAAGTCAAAGTAAATCAAGTTAAAGTTAAGAAATTACCAGAAGTTAATGATGATTTTGCTCAAGATGTTAATGCGCCTGGTGTCGAAAATGTTGAACAATTAAATAAAATGATTGAAGATCGTTTATTAACAAGTAAAAAGAATCGAGCAGAAGAAAAAGCAGAAGCTGCATTGATGGATGCTTTATTGAAAAATACCGAGGTTGATTTACCAGATGTTATGGTTGATGATGAAGTACAAAATCAAGTTAATCAATTAGCTGCTCAAATTAAGCAGTACGGTATGGAGTTAAATGCTTATTTAAAAATGATGGGACAAACTTTAGAATCAATAAAAGATAGCTATCGTTTAAATGCTGTTAAGACAGTAACTATGCGTTTAGCTCTAGAAGCAGTTGCAAAGAAAGCTAATATTAATCCAAGTGATGAAGATATTGAAAAGGAGTATAGTGATATCGCTAAGCAATATTCAATATCTGTTGAACAAGTAAAGAAAGCAATTTCAAAAGAATTATTGATTAAGGATGTAGCAAATAAATTGGCTTATGATTTGATTAAAGAAAAGGCCATAAAAGTAACGCCAAAAAGTAAAGAAAAATCTTCCAAGTCAAAAACAGAAAAAGGTAGTAAGACAAAAGAAGAAAAGAGTGGAAATTAGTATAAGGCGCAATAAGCGCCTTATTTTTTCAAAAAGGAGGTAATGCGAAATGAAAAAAACATTAATACAGGTACCAGCTATTTTTACACGTGGTATTGTGTTATTTCCTCATAATAAAGTTGATATTGAAGTTGGTCGTAATGAATCGTTAGCAGCAGTTAAAAAAGTTGTTGAAACAGAAGATCGTTATATCCTTTTAACATGTCAAAAGGATATAATGAAGGAAGAAATTGATACGGAAAATGTTTATTTAATGGGAACATTAGCAAAGATTGAAACAGTTCATCATAAAGATAATTATTTACGTGTTAGTTTTTTAGGCTTGAAGAGAGCTAAAGTCGATAGTTTTGCAATGATTGATGGTGTGTATCAAGCTAGTGTTAATTTACAAAAAACAATATCAACTGGTGATCATGAAGAAGAAGCTTTAGTAAATAAATTAATGGATCTTGTAGCTAAACTACCTTCATTAACTGATATATTACCAGTTAATGTAATTGATCATGTTAATAAGGGTATATCTGCTGATGAATTAACTGATTTATGTGGACAATATTTTATTTTTAATACTGATAAAAGACAGCATTTATTGGAACTTTTAGCAATTAATGATCGTTTATATTATTTGATTGAAGAAGTACAAAAGATGTTAGCTTATGGACAGATTGAGCAACAAGTCAACGAAAAAGTAAAAGAAAGAATTGATGAAAATCAAAGAGAATTTTATTTACGTGAAAAATTAAAAGTAATTCGAGAAGAACTTGGTGATGTTTCGAGTATTGATGATGACAGTGATAATTTTCGTGAAATGATAGAAAATAATCCTTATCCAGAAGCAATCAAGAAAAAAGCAAGAGAAGAATTACGGCGTTATGAAATGATGCCAGTAGGTAGTGGTGAAACATCAGTTTCACGTAATTATTTAGAATGGCTATTAAATGTTCCTTGGTGGCAAGAAACAAGTGATTGTGAAGATTTAAAACAAGTTCGAGCTTATTTAGATAAACGTCACTATGGATTAGCAAAAGTTAAAGATCGGGTGATGGAATATTTAGCTGTTAAAAAAATGACAAATTCTTTAAAAGCTCCTATTTTATGCTTAGTTGGTCCACCTGGAGTTGGTAAAACTTCTTTAGCTCAAAGTATTGCTCAAGCAATGCATCGTAAATTTGTTAAAATGTCAGTTGGTGGTGTTAAAGATGAAGCTGAAATAAGAGGTCATCGCCGTACTTACTTAGGTGCTTTACCAGGTCGAATTATTCAAGGAATGAAAAAAGTAATGGTTATTAATCCCTTATTTTTAATTGATGAAATTGATAAGATGGGAGCTGATTATAAAGGTGATCCAAGTGATGCATTATTAGAGGTTTTGGATCCAGAACAAAATAATCAATTTAGTGATCATTATCTTGAAGAAGCATATGATTTATCTAAAGTTATGTTTATTGCTACAGCTAATTATTTAGAAAATATTCCAGCACCATTAAGAGATCGTTTGGAAATAATTGAATTACCTTCTTATACTGAAGTAGATAAAGTACAAATTGCTAAGAAACATCTTATTCCACTACAAATTAAAATAAATGGTTTAAAAAGTAATCAATTTAAACTTAAAGAAAAAGAAATTCTTTTCTTGATTCGTCATTATACAAGAGAATCAGGTGTTCGTCAGTTAGAAAGAATAATTGGTAGTTTATGCCGTAAAACAGTTCTTGCTATTTTAAATGAGCAAAAAAAAGCAATTACCATTAATCAAAAAAGAATTGAAGAATGGCTTGGTAAAATATTATTTGAATTTGGCGAAAAAGAAAAGAAGAATGAAATTGGCGTTGTTACCGGTTTAGCTTATACACAATTTGGTGGTGATGTTTTACAAATTGAAGTTAATTTTTTTAGTGGCAAAGGCAATCTTATTATTACTGGTCAATTAGGTGATGTAATGAAAGAAAGTGCACATATTGCTTTGGACTATATTAAAGCACATGCTAAAGAATTAGTGATTGATCCTACTTTTTTTACCAGTCATGATATCCATATTCATGTACCTGAAGGAGCAGTACCAAAAGATGGTCCTAGTGCTGGTGTAACATTAACAACGGCTTTAGTATCAGCTATTACTAAGCGACCAGTTCGCAAAGATATAGCAATGACAGGAGAAGTTACATTAAGAGGTAATGTTTTACCAATTGGTGGTTTACGGGAAAAATCATTAGCTGCTCATCGGGTTGGCATTCATACTATTTTAATTCCAGAGAAAAATTTACGTGATTTAGATGAAGTACCAGATGTAGTTAAGAAAGAAATTAATTTTATTCCTGTTTCACAAGTCACGGATGTATTAAAGGAAACATTGGTTTGATATGAATTTTCATGAAGCTGAATGGTTGACTAGTGCCGTATTAAAAGAACAATGGCCACAAACGGATTTATCTGAAATTGTATTTGTTGGTCGTTCTAATGCTGGTAAAAGTTCATTAATTAATGCACTTGTAAATCGAAAACAATTAGCATATGTTGGTAAAACACCAGGTAAAACAAAGGTATTGAACTTTTTCTTGATTGACAAAAAATATATTTTTACAGATGCTCCAGGTTATGGATATGCTGTTTCAAATAGTCGTTCATCCTTAGCATTTGCTAAAATAATGGAACCTTATTTTGCAATGCGTAATAATTTAAAAGCAATGTTATTAGTACTTGATGCAAGACGCAAGCCAAGCAATGAAGATATTCAAATGGTTAATTATGCTAAAGATAATCATTTAGCAATTATTGTTGCTTGTACAAAAAAAGATAAACTCTCTTTTAGTCAGTTAAAAAAACAACAAATGATGATTGCTAATGAATTAGCATTAAGCGCTACTTCTTTTATAGCTGTTGATTCATTAAAAAAGAATGGAATTGATGAATTGTGGTATAAAATTAATAGTGTTGTAAAATAGATGACAAATCCGGAAAGGTTAATATCTTCCGGATTTTAATTTCATAAAAATATATTCGATTAAACAAAAGAGAGTTATTATTTTATGCTAAAATTAAAAATGAGGTGATTTAATTATGAAATGGCTCATTGTAGCTGGGGGAACAGCAGGGCATATTAATCCGGCTATTGCTTTAGCTAAAATAGCAAAAAAAAATAATCCCCATTTAGAAATTATCTTTTGTGGTAGTAAAGATCGTTTAGAAGCTCAAATTATACCATCATCAGGTTTTCGTTATTTAGCTTTAAATATTATTAGTCCAGCAGGAAATATTTGGCACAAAATAAAAAGTCTAATATCATTAATAAAAGCTTTTTACTTAAGTAAAAAAATATTAAAAAAAGAAAAAGTTGATATTTGTATTGGTTTTGGTAATTATATATCTGTTCCTATTCTATTAGCTGCTCATTATTTACATATTCCTATTATGTTACATGAACAGAATTCTTATCCTGGTAAAGCTAATATTTTTCTTTCTAAATATGCCAAAGCCATCGTAACATGTTTTGAAGAAAATATTTTTCCAAAGGAAAAAACAAGAAGATATGGTAATCCTCAAACTTCATTATTAAAAAACTATCATGTCGACAAGAAAGCTACTTTTAAATTGTTTGATTTAGATATTAATTTACCATTAGTTGTAATTATGCTTGGCAGTTTAGGATCTTATTCTGTATCATCTATAATTGATCAAGCAATTGATAAATTGGCTGATAATTATCAAGTTTTAATTAGTAGTGGTAAAAGTAATACTTACAAATATCAGCATGTTTCTTCTAAAAGAGTTAAGATTGTGCCATATTTTGATGGTAAAACTTATTTATCGTTAGCATCGTTAGCAATTACACGTGCTGGGGCAACGACAATTGCGGAATTACAAGCATTAAGAGTACCGTGTTTTTTAATACCTAGTCCTTATGTAGCTAACAATCATCAAGTTAAAAATGCTCTTAGTTTAGCTCATGAAGGTTGTGCTATCGTACTTGATGAAAAACATTTAACAGCTGATCTTTTAGCTGATAAAATAAATAAGTATATGCAAGAAAATAAGTTGCTTTTAGAAATGAAAGAAAGAGCAAATAAGATACAAAATGTAGATACTGTTAAATTAATGATCAAATGGATTGAGGAGATTGTTCATGAAAGTTGAAATTAAAAATGAATTAGAAACATTTGCAAAAGTTGAAGAAGGAAAATCATTTGCTGATTTAACTACTTTGCATATTGGAGGACCTATTTCTTTAGTTGTTTATCCAGAAAGTTTGATAGCATTAGATGGTATTATGCGAATTATTGATAAATATCATTTGCAATTTAAAGTAATTGGTAAAGGTTCTAATATTCTTGCATCTGATGATAATTATGAAGGCATTGTAATTCGCTTTGATCGCCATTTCAATGATTATTATATTAATCATGAAGATGTTTATGCTTTAGCCGGAACATCAACTATTGCACTCAGTAATGCCTGTATGAAAGCAGGTTTAAGTGGTTTAGAATTTTCTTCTGGTATTCCTGGTACAGTGGGTGGTAATGTTTTTATGAATGCGGGAGCATATAAATCATGTATTGCGGATATTATTCAAGAAGTGTTTGTTTATCGGCATCATCGTTTTGAATGGATAAGAAAAGAAGAATGTGCTTTTAGCTATCGACATTCAATTTTCAAAGAACATAATGACTGGATTATTTTAGCTGCTCATTATCGTTTAACACCAAAAGCTTCAGATGAAATAGAAGCTGTTATGAGTCAACGTAAACAACGTCGTTTATCTACTCAACCTTTACAATATCCAAGTTGTGGCTCTGTTTTTAAGAATCCTGAAGGCTATTATTCATGGCAATTAATTGAAAATATTGGTTATCGTGGTAAAAAAATTGGGGGAGCGATGGTTTCGGAAAAACATGCTAATTTTATCTTAAATGTTGATCATGCTAAAGCCGATGATTATTTACAATTGATTAATGAAATTAAAAAAAGAGTAAAAAATTCATATGGAGTATCATTTTTACCGGAAGTGGAGATGTTCAATTGGTTAAAAAAGAAAGATTAAAAAATCCTTTTCAACAGATTATGGCTCGTAAAAGAAGAGCTAAATATCGGGAAAAATATCATTACTTGCAAAAAAAATTACGTCGATTGAGTACCGTTATGGCAATAGCTTTTTTAGTTTTGTTATATATATCATTGCCTATTTCTAAAACAGAAGCTGTATATATTAATGGTAATCATACTTTAAGTAAAGAAAAAATTATGGCAATATCAAATGCTAAAAAGGGTAATTACTTTTTTACAAATATTCCTTTTTTAGCTAAATATCGATTAGAAAAAAATATATTTATTGACAAGGCAAATGTGCATTGGCAAGCTAATCGCATTATAAATATTGAAATTGAAGAAAAAAAGAAAATTGCTTATTATTATAAAAATAATGATATTTATATTTTATTTATGGATGGTACAAGTACAAAATTATCTAAAGAAGATTATAATATTTTAAATTATATTCCTTTACTATCTGGTTTTGAAACATTTGATCAACAAAGGATGCTATCTTCTTCTTTGAAAAATGTATCAATTAATCGAATTGATGATATTTCTGAAATCATGCAATATAGCTTGCCATATGACCCTGAAGGAATTAAATTTGTTATGCGAAATGGTGGGATTATGATTGCAAGCTATGCATCAGCTTATTTAGTACAAGAATATAATGCTATTTATCATCAAACTAAAAATAAGCAATTATGTATTTATGCTACAGAAAAAAATAATACGGCATATGCTAGTGTTTGTCCTTGGCAAAAACAGATTCATAATGTTAAATGGTGGTTAGATAAAGATGGTAAATGGTTAATTAATAAATCAGGTGACTATGTTATTGAACATTATTATACGGATGCTCATGGCAAACAAGCTCTTGATGAAAAAGGAAAAGTAATTAAGATGCCTGTAAATGAACATGGTTATGAGATACCAGATCGTGATTTTTTAAAAAATTATGAAGCTGGTTATTATAAAAATGGTATTTTAAATAAAAAATAAATATCTTTGAAAGAATAGCTAGCATTTGATAGAATAAGACAGAGGTAAAAAATATGGCAATTGAAAAAAATACAAACTATGGTAATATATCCGTTTCAACTGAAGCTATCAGTTCTTTGACAGGCTCAGTTATTATGGCTTCTTATGGTATTGTTGGAATGGCATCACATAAGTTATTACGAGATGGTTTGGCAGAAATATTACAAAAAGAAAATTATACCAAAGGTGTATTAGTAAAACGTGAAGCAAAGGGAATTGTAATTGATTTATATGTTATTGTAGGCTATAATGTTCGCATTTCACAAGTAGTTCAAGAAGCACAAAAAAAGGTGAAATATGAATTAGAAAAAGCATTAAATGAAGAAATTACATCCATTAATGTTTATGTTCAAGGAATTAAGTTGATTGCCTAGGAGGAAATAATGAATAAATTAAATGGAGAACAATTCCGTCTATTATTGGAGTCTGGAGCAAATGCTCTATATAATCATAGAGCTGATGTTGATGCCATGAATGTTTTCCCGGTACCAGATGGTGATACGGGAACAAATATGTCATTAACAATTCAAAATGGTATTGAAGAAGTTAAGAAAAGTGGATCAAATGATCTAGCAACAATTACAAAAGTTTTTTCGCGTGGCTTATTAATGGGTGCAAGAGGAAATTCCGGGGTTATTTTATCACAAATATTTCGTGGTTTAGCTAAATATGTTAAAGATAATCAATTAGTGGAAATTAGCTCAGATGATTTAGTCGAAGCATTAATGAATGGTGCTCGCTTAGCATATAAAGCAGTTATGAAGCCAACTGAAGGGACAATATTAACTGTTCTTCGAGAAAGTACAGAATATGGACAAATATATTTAAATGAACATCCACATGCTGATGTAATTGATGTTGTTGAACATTTATGTAAAGAAGCACATGATTCTTTAAAAAGAACACCTGAATTATTACCTGTTTTAAAAGAAGCTGCTTGTGTTGATTCAGGTGGTATGGGATATACAGTTATCCTTGATGGTTTTTTATCTTTTCTTAATGGTCAGCCGATACAAAAAGAAGATAAAATAAAAACAGCTAAAAAAGAAGAATTACTATCAGGTTATCGTGTCGAAGCAATTTTACCAATTGATACTAATGGTAAAGCAAAATATGATGAAGTTCATTTTCGTAAACAATTAGCACAATTTGGTTCAGATATTGGTATTTTTGAAGCAGAAAAAGAAATTGCTTTTTCTTTAAGAACGATTGCACCTGGCGAAGTTATTTCATTAGCTCAACGTTATGGTGAATTTAAGAAATTACAAGTCGAACCTTTAGTTGAAGGATTAAATGCTTCATTAATTACCGAATTTCAAAATAATCACCAAGCAGAAAAAGAAATTGGTATGATTGCTGTTGCAGCTGGTGATGGTTTACATAAATTGTTTAAAGATTATGCTGTTGATTATGTGATTACAGGTGGTCAAACAATGAATCCATCAACAGAAGATTTTGTTAAGGCTATTAAACATATAAATGCTAAAAAGGTAATTATTTTACCAAATAATTCAAATATTATTTTAGCTGCTAAACAAGCAGCATCTGTTTTTCAAGATAAAGAAATATATGTTGTTGAAGCTAAGACGATTATACAAGGAATTAGTGCTTGTTTATTATTTAATCAAAATGATACACTGGAAAATAATTTATCTACTATGGAACAAGCTATCAATACTGTTAAGAGTGCTAGTGTTACTTATGCTATTAAAGATACAACTATAGATGGAAAAGTAATTAGTGCTGGTGATTATATGGGTATTCAGGAAAAAGAAATTGTTTCCGTTTCTAATAATCGTTTAAAGACAGTTAAATTATTATTAGATAAGATGATTGATGAAACAAGTGAAATTGTTACTTTAATTTATGGTGAAGATACAAATAAAGATGAAGTCCAAAAGATTGAAAAATATATTAAAGAAAAATTTAATGTAGAAATAGATATTCAAGAAGGTAATCAACCTGTTTATAACTATTTAATAGGAGTAGAGTAAAAATAATAAACAATCGATATAGCATTTATCGGTTGTTTTATTTTGACAATAATAGTAAAAAATAATATTCAAGTTTATAATTAAAAGCATGAAAAGTTTGCTCAATATACCTTTAACAGTTAGCCAAAAGAAAGTTATTTCTGCATTTAACTTTAAGTCATTTTCAGATGTCTTGTGTAACTATCCAATTCGTTATGAATGCTTTTTAGATTATCCTTATGAACAATGGAAAATAGGTGAATATTTTCATTTTCAGGCACAAACAATAAGAGTTATACAAACATTTGGCTTTGGTAAAAAAATGGGTGTTCGTTTTTTAGTATTAAAAGATGGTTATCAAATTAAAGTAAGTATTTTTAATCGTCCCTGGGCAAAAAATATACCTTTAAATCATGTTATTAGCATATATGGCAAATATACTGGTAAAAATAATTTTTTAGCTGTCAATTATGAATTAAAAGAACTAAGTAACCATTCTTTATATGAACCAATTTATCATACTAAAGCTAACTTAAAACAGAATACAATTCAGCTTTTTATGCAAAAAATATTAGCCGAAGCTTTGCCTTTAGTTAAAGAAACAGTGCCAGCTATTTATCGAAAAAAATATAAATTAATTGATCGTCAAACAGCTCTTTTACAAATTCATCAGCCAAAAGATGAAAATCATTTAAAACAAGCTAATCGAAGATTGAAATATGAAGAATTTTTATCTTTTTTTACTTACCTTTATGGGCAAAAAAATAATCATTATACTCATCTTAAAAAACCTAAAAGAATAGATAAAGATTGTTTAAATCAATTAGTTAAACAACTACCCTTTGTTTTAACAGATGATCAATTAAAAGTTATGTTGGAAATTTTAAAAGATTTAAATTCTGTATATAAAATGAATCGCTTAATTCAAGGTGATGTTGGCTCAGGTAAAACAGTTATTGCTGCTTTGAGTGCCTTGCTATGTAATAAAATTAATTATCAGGCAGTTTTATTAGCTCCAACTGAAATTTTAGCAAAACAGCACTATGATAGTGTCTTATCTTTATTACCAAAAGAAAAAAAGACCATGGCTCTTTTATATAGTGGTCAACCATCAAAAGAAAAAAAAGCGGTTTTAGATGGTATAACTAATGGTCATATTTCATTTGTTATTGGAACACATGCCTTATTACAAGAAAATGTTCATTTTCAAAATTTAGGTTTAGTCATTGTTGATGAGCAACAACGTTTTGGCGTTATGCAAAGAGAAATTTTAAAAGAACAATCTAATGAAGTAGATTATTTAGTAATGAGTGCAACACCTATTCCTCGTACACTTGCTGCTGCTCTTTATGATGGTATAGATATATCATCAATTCATACAATGCCTATTGGCCGTAAAGTACCAATTACTAAATATATTGCTGAAAATAGTTTTCGCTCTGTTTTTAAAGAAGTATCAGAATTATTAAATAAAGGTCAACAATTATATGTTGTTTGTGCTACCATCAATGATTCTGAAATAAAAAACAATGTGCGAAATGTTTATGAAACATACCAGACATTAGAAAAAGTATTTAAAGAATATCATGTTGGATATATTCATGGGCAAATGAAAGCTGATGAAAAAGAAAAAATAATGCAGGATTTTTTAACAAATAATATTCAAATATTAGTATCTACAACTGTAATAGAAGTTGGTATGAATTGTGTTAATGCAACAGGTATGATTATTTACAATAGTGAACGCTTCGGCTTAGCAACTTTACATCAATTAAGAGGACGTATTCAGCGTGGAGATAAACAAGGTTATTGTTGGCTTTTAACAGATAGTAAAGATGAAGAAACAGTTAAGCGGCTAAATGTTCTTGTTAGAAGTAATGATGGTTTTTATATTGCTAAAGAAGATTTACGTTTAAGAGGACCAGGTGATATACTTGGTCTTAGACAATCAGGCTTACCAAGTTTTATTTTAGGTAATCTTATTAATGATCAAGCTTATTTAGACATTGCCAAAAAAGATGCAAAAGATATTATCAATAATTTAGATAATGCTGAAAATAGATATTTTTATAACCACTTATTGGAGGAAAAAAAGAGATATGGATATTAATGATTTTTTAAATAAACATGGATTACATGTTAATGATTTTAATTTAATCAATCAAGCTTTAACTCATTCTTCATATGCTAATGAGCATCATTCAAAAGCTGATAATGAACGATTAGAATTTATGGGGGATGCTGTTTTACAATTATGGTCATCAGTACAAATATATCCTTTAAATTTAAACGAAGGACAAATGACACGTTTAAGATCACAACTTGTTTGTGAGTCAGCTCTTGCGGCATATTCTCGTCAATTAGGTTTAAATCAATATCTTCATCTTGGTAAAGGAGAAGAAAAAAGTGGTGGACGACAAAAGGATGCAATTATTGCTGATGCAATGGAAGCTTTTTTAGGTGCTTTATTCTTAGATCAAGGTATGGAAGCAGTTGATATTATTTTGCAAAAAGTTATTACCCCACATTTACATCAAGTAAACGACGTTATTAATGGTTTACAATTAGATTATAAAACCCGTTTGCAAGAAGTTATTCAAGCTGACGCAAAAAGATCATTAACTTATATTTTAGTTTCTGAAAAAGGTCCAAGTAATGCTCCAACTTTTGTTATCAATGCCGTTGTCGATGGTTTAGTACTAGGTCAAGGTATTGGCTCTTCCAAAAAAATAGCGGAACAAAATGCAGCTAAAAATGCCTTTGAAAAATTAGCTAAATAGCTTAGGAGAATGCATGCTTCTATTATCATCTATTTTAAATAAATTAAATATCTCTTCATCTTCTATAACAGACGATGTTATAATCACAAATGTTTGCTTTTTTGCTTCAAAAAAAGAATTAAATATTTTTATAAAAGCAAAGCAAGTTTTATCTTATGATCTTTTTACTCCTTTAATAAATGAATTACATAAACAATTAGAAATTAGCATTATTTTACATTTTGAATGGGTGAATAACCAAATAAATGTTTTGCAATTAGATAATTATTTACAACTTGTTGGGCAAGAAAAAAAACTATCTGTTTTAAAACAAGCAGAAATTAAAGTTCAACAAAAAGAAATTTATTTTTATTTTTTAAATTATACATATTTAGAACAAGCTAAAAAATTACTTAATGAGTTAAGAACTATTATTAATCAATTTGGTTTATCTGATTATGCATTACATATTGAACAAAATGTACCTAAAGAAAAAAATAGTACAGAAGTTATACTGATGGATAAACCGAAAGAAGAAATTAAAAAACCAATTATTACGAAAAAAGAAGAAACTTTTGTGCGCTTAGATGAAATAAATCTAAATATGGGTTTAATATATTTTCAAGGAGAAGTTTTTCAAACTGAAATAAAAGAATTAAAAAATAATAAATTTTTACAAACTTTATCTATTTATGATGGTCATGAAGCTATCCATGTTAAACGTTTCAGTTCAGCTAAATTATCAGCTACTAAAATGAATTTGATTCAAGTTGGACAACATTTAAAAATACAAGGTCATATTGTGTATGATACATATAGTAATGAAAATATTTGTATGGCTAGTAGTATCAGTATTTTAGATGTAGATAATAAAATTATTGATGATGCTAAAGAAAAAAGGATCGAATTTCATGCACATACTAATTTTTCTGAAATGGATGGTGTTTGTTCACCTAAAGAAGTTATTGAATATGCATGGAATTTAGGTCATTCAGGATTAGTATTAACTGATCATGCAAATGTTCAATCATTTGTAAAAGCAAAACATGCTGTTGAATCTTTACGTAAACAAGATCCTAATCGTTATTTTAAACTAGGCTTTGGTTGCGAAATTAATATGGTTGAAGATGAATTATGTATTGTACGTAATATTAAAGATTTAGCAATTAGTGATGCGGAATTTACAGTTTTTGACTTAGAAACAACAGGTTTAAGTGTATATTTTGATCATATCATTGAATTTGGTGCGGTAAAAATTAAAAATGGTTTGCGTATTGATTCAAAACAAATTTTTATTAAACCACCAGTTGCTATTCCTGCCAAAATTAGTGCTAAAACAAATATATCTAATGATATGGTACAAAATGCGAAAAGTTTTAAAGAAGTAGTTGATGAATTATTATCTTTTATTGGTGATTCTATATTAGTTGCTCATAATGCCAGTTTTGATTACCATTTCTTTAATGAAGAATTAAGACGTATTGGCTATTCTCCTTTAACAAATCCAGTTATTGATACTTTAGATATGGCTCGGGCTGTTATATCTGATAGATCACGTTTTGCTTTAGCTAATATTTCCAGTCATTATAAACTTAATTATTCTAAAAGTGATGCTCACCGTGCCGATTATGATGCGGGTATTTTAGCTGATGCTTTTGAGCATTTATTGTTAGATGCTAAAAATATTTTTCATATTGAAACACTTGCTGATTTACAAAATAAAGTTAAAACAAAATCAGATTTTAAAAGAATGTTTTCAAAACATGTTTCAATTATTGCTAAAAATCAGAAAGGTCTTAAAAGTCTTTATGACTTAATTAGTATTTCTAATACCGAAACACTTGCAGTAGCTGAAAAAAATGAAGGTTCTAATGCTATTGGTGAACCACGTCTTAAGCGATCGACATTACAGAATTATCGACATGATTTATTACTTGGCTCAACTTGCTTGAATGGAGAAGTATTTGAAATGGCTTGTAATGGTGATGATGATCGTCTTTTAAAGACAATGGCTTTTTACGATTATATTGAAATACAACCATTAGCTAATTATACGACTGCTATTTTATTATCTTCTTTACCTAGTGTTGAACGTTTAAAAAAAGTGCAACAACGAATTATTAAAATGGCAAAGTATTTAAATATACCGATATTAGCTAGTAGTGATTGTCATTACTGTAAACCAGAAGAAAAAATATTTCGAGATATTTATATTACCAGCCAAGGTGTAGGAGGTGTAACTCATCCTCTCTACATACGTGATGATCAATTACGTAAAAATAATGCTAATCCTGATCAACATTTGCGGCTAACAAATGAGATGATGGAAGATTTTAAGTGGTTAAATGATCCGCATTTAATTGCTGATTTAGTTATCCATACACCAAATAAATTATTTGCTGATATTCAAGAAATTGAACCTGTACCAAAGGGTACTTATCCACCAATTATTGAAGGATCAGATGATAAATTACGTGATCTTTGTCAGAAAACAGCTTATGAAAGATATGCTTTTAAAGGAAAGATACCAGAGCTTGTACAACAAAGGCTTGATTTTGAATTAGATAATATTATTCGTAATGGCTTTGGTGTGCATTATTATATTGCTTCATTATTAGTCATGAAAACAAATAAGGATGGTTATGTTGTTGGTTCACGAGGATCAGTTGGTTCTTCATTTGCGGCAACGATGGCACATATTACCGAAGTAAATCCTTTACCACCTCATTATTTATGTCCAAAATGTCATTATTCTGAGTTTTTTAAAAATGGTGAAGTTCTTTCTGGTTTTGATCTAAAAGATAAACAATGCCCTAATTGTGGAGCAATGATGAAAGGTAATGGTCATAATATACCTTTCCAAACATTTTTAGGATTTAATGCTGATAAAACACCGGATATTGATCTTAATTTTTCAGATTTATATCAAGCTAAAGCACATAATTTCATTAAAGACTTTTTCGGTGAAAAACATGCTTTCCGAGCTGGTACAATAGGAACAGTGGCAGAAAAAACAGCATTTGGATATGTTAAAGGATATGAAGAAAAAATGGGTGTTAAGTTTTCTAATCCGATGAAGGAATATTTAGCTTTACATTGTCAAGATGTTAAAAGAACAACGGGTCAACATCCAGGTGGAATTGTTATTGTACCAAGTGATCATGAAGTAGAAGATTTTACCCCTGTTCAATATCCTTCGAATCAGCCAGGGCCATGGAAAACAACTCATTTTGAATACCATGACTATGGTGATCAAATATTAAAATTTGATATTTTAGGACATGTTGATCCAACTTCAATGCGTTTATTACAAGAAATTGCAACTGTTAAACCTATGGATATACCGATGAATGATCCCGAAACATTATCATTATTTTATCAAGATAATGCATTAAAAGCTGATCCACGTATTTATCATCAAGAAACAGGAGCTGTCGGTCTACCAGAATTTGGAACAGCTAATACAAGACGTGTTTTACAAGAAACTAAACCGCATACTTTTTCTGATTTAACTATTCTATCTGGTTTAACACATGGTACTGATGTATGGTCAGGAAATGCTCAAGAATTAGTTAGACAAGGACATCCTCTAAATGAAGTTATTGGTTGTCGGGATGATATTATGACTTATCTATTAGATAAAAAACTAGAACCACTAGCAGCTTTTAAAATTATGGAATCTGTGCGTAAAGGTAAAGGTTTAACTATTGAACAGGAACAAATGATGAAAGAGCATCAGGTTCCGGATTGGTATATTACATCTTGTAAAAAAATTAAATATATGTTTCCTAAAGCACATGCTGTTGCATATGTTATGATGGCAGTTCGTATTGCCTGGTATAAAGTACATGAACCAATTAATTATTATATTCAATATTTAACGCTAAGATGTGATGCATATGATATTAATATCATGACGAAAGGTTTGAATGCTATCCGTTCTGAAATGGATCGTATAAGAACCATGATTGATAATCATGATGCAAAGTTAACCAATAAAGATAAAGCTGTTTACAATACTTTAGAAATATGTGAAGAAATGTATGCTCGTGGCTTTATGATTGAAAATGTTAATTTAAATGAATCTTTATCAAATCGTTTTAAACAATCACCATCTAATCCAAATGCTGTTATACCACCATTTATTGTTGTTGATTCCCTTGGTGAATCCGTTGCTGAAACAATTGTTGAAGCACGTAAAGAAGCAGCTTTTTTAAGTAAAGAAGATTTATTAGCAAGAACAAAATTATCTAAAACATTGTTAAAACGTTTTGAAGATTTAGGGATTACTAAAGATTTAAATGAAATTAATCAATTAAGTTTATTTACTTTTTAATTGTACATATATGTATATTGAATATACATATATACTATGCTAAACTTAAGCCGTGCAAAGACTGTATACTAGTAAAAACAAACAGTCTAATTGCCATATAAAATATACATTTGCAATGAGCAAGACATGATTTGAAGTAAGAACTGTAAAGAGAGCTCTGCATGCTGAAAATGAGTCAGAATCGCTTTGAATTACTACTTGGGAGCAATCTATGAAAATAGATCGTTTATCTGCGTTAAAGATCAAAGAGTTAGAGAAATCTAAAATAAAGGTGGTACCACGTTAAGCGTCCTTTAAGGACGCTTTTTATTTGGAAAGGGGAAAATATGAATTTTAAAGAAAATAAAGAATTAGCATTATTCAATCATTCTTGTGCTCATTTATTAGCACAAGCAGTTAAACATTTATATCCACAAGCTAAATTTTGGGTTGGTCCAGTTGTTGAAGAAGGTTTTTATTATGACATTGATCTTGGTGATGATGTTATTCATGATGAAGATCTCGCTAAAATTGAAAAAGAAATGAAAAAATGTGCTAAGGATAATAAACGTATTATCCGTCATGAATTATCTCGCAAGGAAGCTTTGGAGCAATTTAAAGATGATCCATATAAGATTGACTTAATTAAGCATATGGCTGAAGATACAATAATTACTATGTATACACAAGGTGATTTTACAGATCTTTGTCGTGGACCACATGTTGAAAACACAAAATTATTAAAGCATTTTAAATTGCTTAAACATTCAGGTGCTTATTGGAAAGGTGATAAAAATGCCAAAGTATTACAAAGAATATATGGTGTTTGTTTTCCTAGTGCTGAAGAATTGGATACTTATCTAAAACAATTAGAAGAAGCAAAAGAAAGAGATCATCGAAAATTAGGTAAAGATTTAAAAATGTTCTTATTTTCAGAAACTGTTGGAGCTGGTTTACCAATGTGGCTACCAAATGGTTTTACTGTTCGCCGTTTACTTGCTGATTATATTATGGAAAAAGAAATTCAATTAGGATATGAGCATGTTTTAACACCAAGTGTTGCTAGTACAAAATTATATGAAGTGTCAGGTCATTTAGCTCACTATAAAGATGATATGTTCCCAATTATGGATCGTGATGGTGATAGTTATGTTTTACGACCAATGAATTGTCCTGAACATATGATTATTTATAAGTCAGAATTACATTCTTATCGTGATTTACCAATTAGACTTGCAGAAATTGCTCATGATTTTCGTTTTGAAGCATCGGGAGCTTTAACTGGTATTGAACGTTCACGTTCATTTACACAGAATGATTCACATATCTTTTTAAGACCGGATCAAATTGCTGATGAAATTAAAAATGTAACTAAATTAATTTTAGATGTTTATCATGATTTCGGCTTTCAAGATTTTTCTTTTCGACTTTCTTTGCGTGATTTAAATAATAAAGCTAAATACTTTGGAAATGATGAATTATGGTCAAAATCAGAAGCGGAATTAAGAAAGGTATTAAAAGAAATGAATGTTTCTTATTATGAAGCTTTAGGTGAAGCAGCTTTCTATGGTCCTAAAATTGATGTTCAAGTAAAATCAGCATTAGGTCATGATGTTACTTTAAGTACTATTCAATTAGATTACCAATTACCAGAACGTTTTGCATTAGAATATGTTGATGCAAATAATCAAAAATTAAGACCAGTTGTCATTCATCGTGCTATTTTAGGATCTCTTGATCGTTTTATTGCCTTTTTGCTAGAAGAAACAAAAGGCGTTTTACCTTTGTGGCTAGCTCCTTTACAAGTTGAAGTGATACCTGTAAATGCCCAAGCTCATGGTCAATATGCTAGTGAAATTAATCAGCTTTTAAAGAAGAATAATATTCGTTCTCACCTTGATGATCGTAATGAAAAATTAGGTTATCGTATTCGGGAAGCACAATTACATAAAGTTCCTGTTCAAATAGTTGTTGGTAATCGGGATATGGAAAATAAAACTGTGACAGTTAGAAATTATGGTTCAAAAGAAGAAATAACATATACTATCAATGAGTATCTTAAATTGATTTTAGAAGCAATTAAAAATAAAACTTTAAACAATTAACTAACTATTGAAAAATAAGATAGATGGTTTACAATGATCTAGGTGTTAAAGGGGGAATTATATGAATAAATTATTAAAAGTCTTAGCTGTTTCTTCCATGCTTGTTTTATCAGCTTGTGCTAATAACAAAGCTAGTGATCAAACAAAAACAAGTACTAAAGAAGTTAAGAAAACAGAAGCACCATTGAAAGATTTTGCTAATAAAATGAAAGAAGATGGAGCAAAGATTAAATTTGTCTTTTGGCCAAATGTTAAGAAGGCTAAAGATAGCGTACGTAAAACATTAGATCCAAAACAAGATAAAAGTAAGATGCTTATTGAGAAATCTGCTGAATTCTTTACTTCTTTAGATGCTAAAGAAACATCTGATAAACCTGTTTTACCACAGACTGATGTTGTTAATGCATATGAGTTAAGCAATAAAGATGAAACATTTAATGTTTCTATCTTTAAAGAAGGATATGTTAAATGGCAAAATTTTAAGAGTAATGAAAAGCAAATTTTTAAAATTAGTAAAGATGATTTAGCTAAATTAAAAGCTATTTCTGATGCTTTTCAAGCTAAATAAAAATTGCTAAAGTATTGATTAATATCTACTTTTATTGCATTTTAAAAGACTTAATTCATTTAGAATTAAGTCTTTTTTTATTTAAAATAATCACATACTTGGTTAAGATTGATTATTTTTTTATCTTTTCCTCTTTCTTTTATTTCAACTTGTTGATCATGAACAGCCTTACCAATAATAATTTGTGTTGGAATACCAATTAAATCCATATCTTTGAATTTAATACCTGGTCTTTCCAAACGATCATCTAACAAAACATCAACATTGGCAAGTTTCAATTCATCATATAATTTATTAGCAGCTTGTAATTGTACTTCATCTTTTGTAGAAATAACAATTATAGAGCATCTAAAAGGGGCTAAATCTTTAGGCCAAGCAATACCATTTTCATCTAAATTTTGTTCGGCTAAAGCAGCCATTACACGAGCTGGACCAATACCATAACAGCCCATCCAAACATATTCTAAATGATTATCAGAATTCAAGTATTTTAAATTCATTGTTTTGGAATATTTAGTACCTAGTTTAAATGTATTACCAACCTCAATACCTTTTTCAAAATGAACAATACCAGATCCATTAGGGCAAGGATCACCACTTTGTATTTTGCGAAAATCACCATACTGTGTAACTTGAAAATCACTTATATTTACATTGATATAATGATAGCCATCTTCATTTGCTCCAGTTACAAAATTATGGAGTAATTTTATTTCTTGATCAGCTAAAATTTTAGCATGAATATTTATTGGTCCTAGTGATCCAAATGATGCATGAAAAATATTTTGTACATCTTTTTCATCCGCTAATTCTAATTGATGACAAGCTAATGCGGATTGAACTTTAGCTTCATTTACTTCACGATCACCACGTACTAAAACAACAACTAATTCATCATCTGCCTGATAACAAAGTGTTTTAACTGTTTGTCGGATATCAACATGTAAATAATTAACAACATCTTCAATACTATGTTGATTAGGAGTTGCAACTTTTTCTTTTTGTTGCAGTGGTTCACATGAGTTAAAATCATTAGCAATACATTTTGCAACTTCAATATTAGAAGCATATGTACCATCTTCATTTAAGACTAAAATATCTTCACCTATAGGACTTAAAGCTTGAAATTCTTCAGATAATAATCCTCCCATGACACCTGTATTTGCTTTTACAATTACATAATTTAAGCCTATACGATTAAAAATATTTTGATATGCTTTAAATTGTTTTTGATAGCTCATATTCATTCCTTCTTCATTTGCATCAAATGAATAAGCATCTTTCATCTGAAATTCACGAACTCGAATCAAACCATATCGAGGTCTTGGTTCATCACGAAATTTTGTTTGAATTTGATAAAGTGAAAAAGGCATATCTTTATATGAATGTATTTTCATTTTGGCTGCTGTTGCAAATAATTCTTCATGAGTTGGTCCCAAAACATAACTTTGATTTTTTCGATCTTTTAAGGAAAACATTGAAGAGCCAAAACCATCTCGACGTCCAGAAGCAATATATACATCTTCTGGTATTAAAGATGGCATCAGTAATTCTTGGCAATCAATTTTATCCATTTCTTCACGGATTATTTGATTAATTTTATTAAATACTTTTAAGCCCATTGGTAACATCATGTAAATACCTGTTGAACTTTTTTTAATCATCCCAGCTCGTACAAGCATATTTGAGCTTTGTGAATCTTCATCTTTAACATTTTCTCGCAATGTAAAAAAGTAACTATTTTTTAAACGCATACTATACCTCTTATGCATGCAATTATAACAAAAAATGAAAGAATTGAAAAAGGTTGATTAATGATATATAATCTTTTTAATTTAAGGAGGCTATCATGGCGAAATATTACACAGAACCATCACATACTTTTAATGAATATTTACTTATACCGGGATATACCGGAAAAGATAATATACCGGATAATGTATCTCTTAAAACACCTCTTGTACGTTTTAAAAAAGGTTATGAAGCAGCTATTAGTTTAAATATTCCTATGGTATCAGCAGTTATGCAAGCTGTTTCTGATGATCATTTAGCTATTGCTCTAGCAAAAGAAGGTGGTCTTTCTTTTATCTATGGCTCACAATCAATAGAAGATCAAGCAATTATGGTTGAAAAAGTTAAAAATCATAAAGCGGGCTTTGTTGTTTCAGATGCTAATTTAAAGCCTCAAACAAGTCTTAGTGAATTATTACAGATTTTTAAAGAAACAGGGCATAATACAATGCCAGTTACAGAGGATGGTAGTGCTCATGGTAAATTATTAGGCCTAGTTACATCCCGAGATTACCGTTTATCACGCTTATCAAAAGAAGCTAAAGTAGAATCTTTTATGACACCATATGATAAATTAGTTGTAGCTAAAAATAATATTAGTCTTAGTGAAGCAAATGATATTATTTGGGATAATAAATTAAATACCTTACCAATCGTCGATGAAAAACAACATCTTTGTTATTTAGTATTTCGTAAAGATTATGATTCGCATAAAGAACATCCACATGAATTATTAGATGAAGAAAAACGTTTATTAGTTGGTGCTGGTATTAATTCACGTGATTATAAAGAACGTGTACCAGCTTTGGTTAAAGCTGGGGTTGATGTTTTAGTTATTGATTCTTCAGAAGGTTATTCCATTTGGCAAAAAGAAACAATTATGTGGATTAAAGAAAAATATGGTCAAGCAGTTTATGTTGGCGCAGGGAATATTGTTGATGAAGAAGGATTTCGTTTTTTAGCTGATGCTGGTGCCGATTTTATTAAAATTGGAATTGGTGGTGGATCAATATGCATTACACGAGAAACAAAAGGGATTGGTCGAGGACAAGCAACATCTGTAATAGAAGTAGCAAAAGCACGAGATCAATATTTTAAAGAAAAAGGTATTTATATCCCTATTTGTTCAGATGGTGGCATTGTTTATGATTATCATATGACATTAGCTTTAGCAATGGGAGCTGATTTTGTTATGCTAGGACGATATTTTTCACGTTTTGAAGAAGCTCCTGGGCAAAAACTTGTTGTAAATGGCAATACAGTTAAAGAATATTGGGGTGAAGGATCGGCTCGAGCAAGAAATTGGGGTCGATATGATCTTGGTCAAGGAAAAAAATTATCATTTGAAGAAGGGGTTGATTCCTATGTTCCATATGCTGGTTTACTCAAAGATAATGTTTGCTTAACAACATTAAAAATTAAATCAACAATGTGTAATTGTGGAGCTTTATCAATTGCCGAGTTGCAAGCAAAAGCAAAATTAACTTTAGTATCTGCCACTTCAATTGTTGAAGGTGGGGCTCACGATGTACAAGTGAAAAACAGTGATAATTCATATAAAAGATAATTATTAGTAGTCAATTCAAATGACTACTTTATTTATTTTTTTAGTTTGTTATATGATAAAATATTGTTGGGAGTTTATTTATGAATCGTCGTAATCAAAGAGAAAAATCAGTTTTATGTATTTATGCTTACTTATGCTTAGCAAGAGATATAAATACTATTATCGAAGATACTTTTGCTTGTCCAATAGCTGATATTGATCCATATTTTATAAATGTTATCAAAAAAGCTGTTACTAATTTTAATGAATATAAAAAATATATTGACCGTGTTTTAGATAATTGGTCCTTTGAACGCTTAGGAACAATTGAAAAAGCTATTTTATTAGTTGGCTGTGCTGAGTTTTCTTTACAAGAAGTTGCGGCTGCTATAATCATTGATGAAGCAGTTGAATTAGCTAAGAAATATGGCGAAGCAGATAGTTATCGGTTAATTAATAATGTATTGGATGTTATATGAGTATGATTGTACATGGCGTTAGTGAAGTAAGTAAAAGAATTAAATCACTTTTAGAACATGATATAGCTCTTCATAGTTTTTTAATGGAAGGTGAAATATCTAATTTTCGTTCTTCTAAGCATTGGTATTTTTCTTTGAAAGATGAAAATTCATCAATTAATTGTGCTATTTGGGCTTCAAGTATACCTCATATTTCATTTCAGCCTAAAAATGGTGATAAAGTAATTGCTAAATGTTCACTTAGTTATTATGGTCCTAGTAATGCTGTAACAATTACAATTAGTGCCATGAAATTACAAGGTATTGGTGATTTATTATTAAAACTTGAAGAATTAAAAAAGAAATTATCTAAAGAAGGTCTTTTTGCTTTGCAACATAAGCAAAAATTACCAATGTATCCAAGCCGAATTGGTATCATTACTGGTAAAGATACAGCTGGTAAAGCAGATATGATTAGAACATTAAATTTACGTTGGCCTAAAGCAGAACAGGTATTTTATGAATGCCCAGTACAAGGAAATTCTTCAATACCGTTTATTGTAAAAGCCATTGAAAAAGCTGATGCTGATCAAAATGATGTTCTTATTTTAGCTCGTGGTGGTGGCTCATTTGAAGATTTATATATTTTCAATGATGAACAAATAGTACGTACAATTTATAATTGTAAAACACCGCTGGTAACTGGAGTAGGTCATGAAACAGATACTACATTAGTTGATTATGTTGCTGACTTAAGAGCAAATACACCAACCGGAGCAGCTGAAGCAGTTAGTCCTAATCAATATGAAATAAGACAATATTTACGCCAGTTACAAAATAAATTTATTAAGTATATTGAGCATATGATGTCTTTAAATCATCAATCTTTACAAAAAAACAAACAATTTGCTTATTTTCAAAATCCTGAGTTAATACTTCGTGATCAAAGTTATCAATTGGATCAGTACTATTTATTATTACTAAAACAAAAAGAATTTTTATTACAGAAAAAAGCTCTTTTTCAAGATGAATATCACCGTTTTGAAAAAATTATGCATTTTAAAATATATAATTATCAAAATACTTTGCAAAATATAAAACAATATCTAAATACAAATATAAAAGAAGTGAATATGCAAAAAAGTAATCAGATAAATGAATATCAAACTCTTTTATTAAATGATATCGAAACCTATTATATAGAAAAAAAACATCATTTCAGTAATGAATTACAGTTATTAGATGCTTATTCACCATTAAAAGTTTTAAAGCGTGGTTATACGATAATGCAAATAAATGGTAATATAATTAAGCAAATAAATGATGTTAAAGAAAATGATTTAGTACATTTACGTTTATCAGATGGATTTTTAAAAGCGAGAATTATCGCAAAGGAGAAAAAAGAATGGCAGAATTAACTTTTGAACAAGCAATGAAAAGACTTGAGGAAATTGTTCAGCAATTAGAAAAAAATGAAGCACCGCTTGAAGAAACTATTGCTTTATTTGAAGAAGGTTTATCATTGACTAAAAAATGTGATTTAGATTTGAAAAAATTTGAAACAAAAATAAATGAAATTGTTAAAGAAAATAAGGTGGAATAAGTGAACAATTTTCAATCATATTTAAAAAATAGTTTAACTATTTATCATGATGAAAAACTGCATGAAGCAATGTCATATGCTTTATTATCTGGTGGAAAAAGAATCCGTCCCAAGCTCATTTTTCAAGTTTTAAAAGCTTATCATTTACCAGTAAGTATAGGATATGCATATGCTTGTGCTTTGGAGTATATACATACATATTCATTGATACATGATGATTTACCAGCCATGGATAATGATGATTTAAGGCGTGGTAAGGCAACTTTACATCGAGCTTTTGGAGAAGATTTGGCTATTTTAACTGGTGATGCTTTACTTACAGAAGCTTTTTATCAAGCTTTACAAAGTAATTTATCAGCTAAACAGAATAATTATGCAATAGCAATTTTAAGTAAAGAAGCTGGCGCAAATGGTATGGTTTTAGGCCAAGTAATGGATATGTCTTTACATGAAGGAGATAATCTTGAACATATTTTGACTATGATTGCTAAAAAAACAGGTTGCTTATTAGTATCTGCTTTACAACTTGGAGCAATAGCAGCCAATCATTTTGAAAATTTAGATATTTTTGCTGAAATTGGTAAATATTTAGGTTATGCTTTTCAAATACAAGATGATTTATTAGATGTTGAGAAAACATGTATTCAATTAGGTAAATCTACTTCGGATAAAAAAAATCATAAACAAACAATAGTTCATTTATTAGGTATTGAAAAAGCTCATGCATTGCAAGATAAATATTATCAAGAAAGCATAGACTATATTAAAAAAATAAATAACTTTGATAGTGATATTTTAATCGATTACATTAGGGTAATTCAAAAGCGTCAGTATTAGGAGGCTTATATGAAAATAGAAGATATTAAAAATCCTTCTTTCTTAAAAAATTATGGTTATCATCAATTGAATGATTTAGCTTTTGAAATACGTCGCTTTTTAATTTCTTCATTAGCTAAAACAGGTGGGCATTTAGCTAGTAATTTAGGCGTCGTTGAATTAACCATTGCCTTACATAAAGTATTTAATAGTCCTCATGATAAATTAATTTTTGATGTTGGTCATCAATCTTATATTCATAAAATTTTAACTGGCAGAGCAAATCGTTTTACAACTTTAAGAAAATATAAAGGTCTTTCTGGCTTTCAAAAAAGAAATGAATCGGAACATGACGTATGGGAAGCAGGACATTCTTCGACATCATTAAGTGCTGCTTTAGGCATGGCTATTGCTCGTGATTTAAACCACGAAAATTATCATGTTATCCCAATTATTGGTGATGGAGCTATTTCTTCTGGAATGGCTTTAGAAGCTCTTAATGAGATAGGTGAAGAGAAAAGAAATTTAATCATTATTCTTAATGATAATGAAATGTCCATTTCTAAAAATGTTGGAGCAATAAATGCATCATTAGCTAAAATGCGTACATCGAAAGCATATGGTTTATTAAAAAAATCGATAAAAAACACTTTAATAAAAAATAAAATTGGTTTATCTGTTTATCATCATTTAGAATCTTTTAAAAATGTTGTCCGTGATGGTTTAACAAATGGCGGTATTTTTGAAGTATTTGGTATTGATTATTTAGGCCCTGTTAATGGTCATAAATTTAAAGAATTAATTCCTGCTTTAGAAATGGCAAAAAAACATCATGGTCCCATCTTAATCCATGTTTTAACAAAAAAAGGTAAAGGATATGAACCTTGCGAAAAAGATCATTCCGGATTTTGGCATGGTGTTGCACCATTTGATCCTATTAGTGGTAAAAGTCTTGCAAAAATAAGCCTAGGAACTATTTCTTATGCTCAATTATTAAACAATGCTTTAATAGAATTAGCTAATATTGATCGTAATATTATCTGTATTTCACCAGCTATGGTACATGGCTCAGCTTTAGAATCATTTTATGCTCAGTTTCCAGATCGTAGTTTTGATACAGGTATTGCTGAAGAACATGCAACCACTTTAGCAGCTGGCTTAGCAATAGCTGGTAAACGTCCTTATTTATGTATCTATTCTTCTTTTTTACAAAGAGCATATGACCAAGTTTTACATGATATTTGTCGCCAAGATTTACCAGTTGTTATTGGTGTTGATCATGCTGGTTTAGTAGGTGGAGATGGTGCTACACATCAAGGAATCTATGATATTGCTTTTTTACGAACTATTCCAAATATCATTATTGCTCAAGGAAAAGATGCTATTGAAACACGTAATTTACTATATACAGCTTTTCAGCAAAGACATCCTTTTGCTTTACGATATAGTAAAGGATTATGTGATGATAAAAAAGATATTTTTCAAAAAATAAAGATTGGATCTTGGACAATTGTCTATGAGCCAAAAACGATAAATGGAACGATTATTACATATGGCGAAGATGTCCAATATTTTTTATCTTATTTACAAGCAAATAATTTATCCTATCGTTTAATAAACGCTCGCTTTTTACAACCAATAGATGAGAAATGTTTATCACTACTAATTAAAGAAGGTAAAGATATCTTTAGCTATGAATCAGATGTTAAAGAAGGGGGCTTAAGTTCCGCAATTCTTTCTTATTTAAATGAAAAAAAAGCTTCGCAAAAATTAAGGAGATTTGGCTTTGCTAGTGAATATATAGAACAAGGAGATCCTAAATTAATTAAAAAAGAATATCATTTAGATATTGCTGAAGTATTAGAAAAAATTGTAAAGGAAAAATAGTTATATGCTCGAACATTTGTATATTAAAAATTTTATTTTAATTGATCAACTTAATTTAGATTTTAAATCTGGCTTTTCATCTATTACTGGTGAAACAGGGGCAGGAAAGTCTATTTTTTTAGATGCTCTATCTTTATTGTTAGGTAAAGTAGCATCTTCTTCACTTGTCCAAAAGGGAAAAGAAAAAGCTGTTATAGAAGCCACTTTTAGTTTGGAAAAAGATAGTAAAACAGCTTCCTTTTTACAAGAAAATGGTTTTGATATCAATGACTTTTTTATTATTACAAGAGAAATATCAGCTAATGGAAGATCCTTAGCACGAGTTGATCATCGAGTTGTTTCCCTAAAATTTTTACAAATGCTTGTTAGCAATCAATTAGATATTCACAGTCAAAAAGAAGCAACATATTTATTACAAAAAAGTAATCATGATTTTTTATTGGATGAATACGCTAAATTACATGATTTTCATAAAAAAGTAAATGACTATTATATAGCATATAAAGAAGCTATTAAAAATAAAGACGATTTTATTTTTAAACAATTAGGTAAAGATGAAATAGATTTTTATCAATATCAATTGTCACAATTAGAAGAAGCTAATTTAAAAGTTGGTGAAGAGGATTATTTAAAAGAAAAAGAAAGAAAAATTAAAATTGCTCAAAAATCAGCAAATGATTATCATTCTTTTTTTCAATATTATGATAATGAATTATCATCATCTTTATATCATATGCTAAAACTTATTGATCATCTTGAAAATATTGATGAACAAGCTGAGCAAATTCATAATGCATATGAAACTATTTTAGATAGTGTCGAAGAAATTAGATCTATTTTGAATCCATCATTTAGTAGTGAAGAAGAAATAAATGAAATTGAAGAACGTCTTTTTTTAATTCAACGCTTAAAGAGAAAATTTGGACCAGGTGTTAAAGAAATATTAAAATATCAAGATGAATTAAGATTAAAATTAGATAATTTTGCCCGCCAAGATGAATATTTAAAAGAATTAGATCAAAAAATATCAACTACCTATGAAGAATATCAAAAACAAGCATCTTTATTTAATGAAAAAAGAAAAGATATAGCTCAAAAATTAGAAAAAGAAGTAAAAAAACAATTAGTTGATTTACAATTAGAAAATAGTCAATTTAAAATTAATTTTATTTCATCAGAAGATAAAACAAAATTAATTAAAAATGCTGAATTTTTTATTTCCATGAATAAAGGAGAAGAATTAAAACCTTTAGTTAAGGTTGCAAGCGGTGGTGAATTATCACGTTTCATGTTAGCATTAAAAGTTATTTTTTCTAAATTACAAGGTATTAAAACACTTATTTTTGATGAAATTGATACAGGTGTTTCAGGACATGTGGCAACAGCTATTGGTGAAAAAATGAATTTATTAGCAAAAGATTGCCAAGTATTTGCTGTAACTCATTTAGCTCAAGTAGCTGCTTTGGCTGACCAACAATATTATGTTTATAAAGAAATAGTTGATCAACATACATTAACACATGTTATATTATTGAACAATGATGAAAGAATTAATGAATTAGCATATTTATTCTCTGGTAGTAATAGTGAAAAAGCTAAAGCTGTAGCCAAAGAATTATTAGAAGGAAAAAATAAATATGTCTAAGGTATATTTTCACGTTGATTTAAATGCTTTTTTTGCCAATGCTGAGGTTTTAAAAGATCCAAGTTTAAAAGATAAACCTATTGCTGTGGCTGGGCAAACAAGAAGAAGTGTTATTTCTACTGCTTCTTATGCTGCAAGAAAATATGGTGTTACGTCAGCAATGCCTGTTGTAATTGCTTTAAAATTATGCCCAACATTAGAAATAATTGAAGGTCATTACCAATATTATCAACAATTATCTAATGAATTTATTAATATCATTAAATCTTTTTCACCTTTAATTGAAAAAGCTTCTATTGATGAATGTTATGTTGATGTAAGTGAAATTATTAAAAGATATAAGTATCCTTTAGACTTAGCTATTTTAATGCAAAAAAAAGTATATCAAAAGATTGGTTTAACTTGTTCAATTGGTATAGCACCAAATCTTTTTTTAGCTAAAATGGCAAGTAATATGAAGAAACCTAATGGTATTACCATTTTAAGAATACGTGATATAGCAGATAAATTATGGCCTTTAGATATTTCAGAAATGCAAGGTATTGGTAAACAAACATTAATTAGAGTTAAAGAATTAGGTATTCAAACGATAGGTGATTTAGCTAAATTTAAAAATATACATAAATTAAATACAATTTTTAAAAAACGAACAGATGATATTATTGCTAAAGCAAATGGAATTGATCATACAGAATTGGTCATCGATATGCCAAGAAAATCAATCAGTGTTTCTGAAACATTATTAGAAGATGTTAATGACTATGATGAATTAAAAGGGATCTTTCGTATTTTAGCTAAAAAAGTAGCTCATAATTTACAAAAAGAAGAAAAGATTGGACAAACTATTGCAATTCGTATAACTTATCATAATTTTCGAAATATTTCACATTCAATACAAGTTAAAGAAGGCATTTTATACTCTGAAGATATCTTTTACTTAGCTATGCAATTATTTGATCAATATTGGCAAAATGATGAACCAATTCGTCTTTTAGGTATTACCATTGCTAAATTAGTTGATAAAACACAAAATAGTCAACAATTATCACTATTTCATAATCATAAAAAAGATAAAAGTCAGGAAGTAATTGATGAAATTAATAATCTTTTAATTTCATCTCCATTACTATTTAAAGCTTCAGAAATAAAAAAATATAAAAAGAAAGGTCGTTAAAATGAATCTTGATGATGCTTTAAAACAATTTCACTTACACCTGGAAATAAATCAAGGAAAAAGTAAATGCACTATATATTCATATGAAAATGATATTAAACAATATATTTCTTTTTTAAAAAGAAATGGTATTAATGACAGTAAAGATGTTAGTTTAATCAATATACAAAACTTTTTAAGTTATGAATCAAAATATAAATCATCTACATCTGTTGTTCATATGGCCAGTAGCATTCGACAATATCATAAAGATATTTCATTTACTACAAATGAAGAAAATCCAGCTGATTTAATTAAAGTTCATAAAGATAAATTATATTTACCTAATTTTTTAAGTATTAAGGAACTTAAAAAACTTTTAGATAGTTTTAATCCATATGATTTAAAAGAAGAAACATATCGAATTATTCTCGAATTAATTTATGCAGCTGGTTTAAGAATATCTGAATTATGTTCTTTAAAAATAAGTCAAATACAATTTGAAGTAGGAATATTACGAATTTTAGGCAAAGGAAATAAAGAAAGAATTGTTCCTATTCCACATAAAGTATTAAAAGACTTAAAAAAATATTTATATGAAATAAGACCTCTATGGCATAAAAATAATCTTAATTATTTCTTTATTAATCATCTTGGAAATAAGATTAGTGCTAGAAGTATTCAATTGCTATTAGAAAAAAAATCACAAGAATGTAAATTTCAACGAAAAATTACACCGCATGCTTTAAGACATAGCTATGCAACACATTTATTACAATCAGGTACAGATTTACGTATTATTCAGGAATTGCTTGGTCATGCAAATATTAAGACAACAGAAATATATACACATGTACAAAATAAACAATTATTTGATGCATATCATAATTTTCACCCTTTAGATAAGAAAAAATAAAAATCGCATAACATACATTATGCGAAAAATTAATTAAATAGTTTAATTACCTGATTATATCTTTCTTCATTTGAAATAGCACCTAATTTAACAATTATTTTATTCTTATAAAGAGCTAATAAATGATATTGACTATTTAAAGTACCTGTTTTAATTCCTTTAACATCTTTATGATAATAAATAGAATGCGGATTTAATAGTTCATTACTATTGTACCATATTTGTTTTTGTCCATTGTTCAAATTAACACTGTATTTATAAGTGCTTATAATATCTCTAAACCATTTATATTTTAATAATTCATTACATACTTTGACTAAGTCAATTATATTAGTTCTTGATTGATTACTATAACCACTTGGATCATAAACTTTAGTAGCATAATAACCATTATTTGCTAAAAAACTATTAAGACCATCAATAAATGTTTGTTGATTATCATTTGTCTTAGGATTAATCTTTTGACCAATATAATCAGCTAAAACATATGCCGCATCATTACCTGATGGTAATAACATACCAACTATAATATCCTTTACATGATACTTCATACCAGCATGTAAATAAGCCAATGATGAATTTTTCTTAACTTTATTTATAACTTTAGATGTCACTAAAATATTTTCATCTAAGCTACTAATATATTTTAATGCATATTTAATAGTGAAAAGTTTTGCTAAGCTTGCTGGTACAACTTGTTCATAAATATTATTTTTTAAAGTAAAATTTTGCTTATCTAAATCATAAACAGCTATAAAATTATTATCAGTATAAATATCACCATCAGTATTATCATTATCGATCATTTTATGCTGATCATTACTTTGAATATGAGAAGTAAATCGTTGATCAAAATATTCTTGTAGAGAATAAACTGTTCGTCCTATAATATCATTTCTAATAATTAATAATAGACTAATTAGTATTATTATAATTAAAAATATTCTTAAATAATTAATCTTTCTTTTTTTTCTCATATTTATATTATAAAATAAAAAATCTTAATGAATATTAAGATTTTTTTATTTTTCTTTAACAAAGTCTAATAATGCTTTAGCTGCTAAGTCTATACCATGATTCCCCTTATTTGGTAAACCAAGACAAGTATATATCTCACCAACTGGTATTTCTTCTTCAAAAAGTTTATCAAAAATACGATCAATTAAAACAGAAGTTTCTTTTTGTCTTTGCATTGGTCCAAATGGATTAGCAAAAAAGGTTGTTGAAAGTCCCTTTTCTTGCGTTGTCCCAAGTGCAAAACGTTTACCTTCTACAAAGACTGGTTTAGCTTCCTCTTTATTTTTAAATAAATGCATACCTCTTAAATCAGTATAGTTGTTGGCATATAAGAAAACATCGATAGGATGATCTTTAATCACAACATCATATGGTGAAGCTGGGATAACAACACGTGCATTTGCTTTTTCTGGATTAAAGAAAATAGAACGATCCATATCTTTATAAGCTGTTCCTTTATCTAAATCATCCAAGCGTACAAAAGCACCAATTTCTGTCCCATGTCCGCGTATATGACCATTATTATCAATGTATAAAATACCCATATCATCAAATACAACTTCTTGATGATCAATTAAATCAGAAGCCATTGTTGATAAAGCTTCTAATGTTTCTGATTTACCAGCACCTGAATCACCCATAAACATCAAGCCTTTTTTGGTACCATCTTTAAGATATATGTTAACCATAGCTCCATGAATTGGTAAACAATTACGATGAATCATGACCAGATTATGGAGTGTTAAAATTGATTTTTTCGTATAGCCAAAATAATCAATTACTGGATCATCTGATACTTTTCCAACCCAGATATCATTTTCTAAATCATGCCAGAATGTTGTATCTTGAGTATGATCAGGATTACCGAAAAGTAAAATAGCATCTGGTTTTTTACTTGTTGCTTCACCAGCACTAGCCAATTCAAATAAATTAGCAGTAGCTACTGCAGAACCAATAAAATTATGATGGAAGAAAACATATATTAACAATGAACCAACTTTAGCTGGATAGCATATCCATTCTTTATCACCTTTAATAAAATCACTCATTGGATTATACAAAGCATCTTTAAAAGTATTAGTTCTTTTATTATGTTTAGGATGAAGAATTAAAGGCGTTCGTAATAAAATTTGTGATATAAAAGGAATACCTTCTAACTTTTCATAGCCTTTTAAAGCATGCCAATCATAATAGCTTAATAATATGCTAGCATTTGTTCCAGCTTGTAATTGCCGATATACTTTATTTTTGGATCCTTGTACTTTTTGTTGAATTTCACGATAAAAATTTAAGACAACATTATTTTCTCTTTCATCTGCTTCAATAAAATTTTGAATTTGAAAACCTTCTTCATTATGCGTATATAAAATAGAATATCTTTCTAAAGAACGCCAAAAATGATATCCCTCTTCAATAATTGATAATAATATAGTCGGATTTCGAACATAATCATCACGAATTTCATTTACGTCTGAAATGAGTAATAACTTTAGTACTTTCTTAATACATACTTTTATTTCTGAAATATCTTTTTTCTTTTCTGATAGATAAGTATATAAATCATGATGATGTTTAGAAAGATAAGCTAAAAAATGATCTAAATATTCATCAAAAAGTTCCATATCAACTATATCATGTTTATTTGTGATATATTTCTTAGAATAATTTAATATAACTGTATCAGAATGATAATAATAGGATTTTTTCATACTAATACCTCCAATACTTATTATTTTAGCAGTATTTTTTTTAATTACTATAAATTAATATTATAAATAAAAAAACCTAAGATATTATGATATGTACCCAGAATACTGGACACATATTTATGAACTAGGCTGAACACA
>CAMUDN010000005.1 GCA_947087645.1 uncultured Bulleidia sp.
CGGCAGATCCTAGAATCATTGTTGATGCTAAGACTGTAGACAGTATCTTATTCTTTCTCATATATATTCTCTATTCCTCCTGTATACAGATATAATTTTATTATATGAAAATATATATATGCAAGTGTTTGCATAAAAAATATTATTATTTATTATTTTTCTCATTAAAATCACTATTAAATTTAATGATATAATAAGAATGGAGATTAAAATGCGTTTTCAATATTACTTAAAAAAGCAAATTATTCGGATGGCTTTAATATCATTAAGTATTACTTTTTTACTTTTTTATCTTTTGGCTTATTTTTTTAATCAATATTCACAAAAACAACGTTTATATCAAAATAATATAATGGTTGAAAAAAATCTTGATGATATTTATCAATCTTTCTCTGATTCCATAAATGAATTGCATAATATGCATAATTCATCTATTGAATCAATATATCCTTATTTCTATAAAATACGACGCCATTTTAATGTTAATCTTGATTTACTAATATATAATGCTAAAAATGAATTAATTTTTGGTAATTCTCAAGACTTGATCTATAATTTCAAACCATATTTATCTCTTCTTACACAGTATTTTAGTAAAAATAATAACTATTTTACAAATTTACGAATAAATAATGAAAATTTTCTCATTTATATAAACATTATCGGCAATAAAAAATACCTCTTCTTTCTATCTGAAAATGATATTAAAAGCTTATTACATAGTGACTTATCTTTAATTGTTACTGATAAATATCATCAAGTAATATATGCTAATCAATATGATTTTATTGATCATCTTAATTACTTTTCATTGCCTACGAAATCAAATTTTATTTTTGTTTCTAAAACAATTAAAGATAATTTTATATGTACTACTTATATACGTAAACAAAATTTACTTGATATGAGTTATCTAGCAATCATTCTTATATTTACAGGTAGTTTTTTAACTTTATTTTTACATCTTTATTCAAAAAAAATATCAGCTAAATCTGTTTCATCTTTAAATTTATTAATTACTGAAATGGAAAAAATCAAAAATAAAAAGTATGATTATATTCAATCAATCAATACTGATGATGAATTTGAAGATATAGCTAAAGAAATAAATAAATTATTAAAAAATGTTCACAGCTTAGATGAAAAAAATAATGAATTATCAGCTTTAAATAAAGAAATTGAAATGAAACAATTAGAATCTCAATTCAATCCACATTTTTTATATAATACTTTAGAAACAATTCGCTATTGTATTTATGTAGATAAACAACAAGCTGCTGACTTAATTCTTAAATTGACAAGTATTTTACGTTATTCAATAAATCACCAAGAAGAAATTGTACCTTTACAAAGAGATATTTCATATATTGAAAATTATCTGCAAATATGTAAAATACGTTTTCAAGATCGCTTTACTTATATGCTTAAAATACAAGAAGAATGTCGTAATATTCATATTCCTAAATTAATTTTACAACCTATTATTGAAAATAGTATTCGCCATAATTTTAAAACAAAATCTAAATTATCTATTTGGATTACTATGGAAGTTGTGAATAAACATTTAATAATTGAAGTTGAAGATGATGGTGACGGTATCAAAGCCGAAATGATGCATGAACTTAATCAACATAATATTAATTCTGTACATATCGGTTTAAACAATGTTTATCGTCGTTTACAATTACATTTTGATAAAAATTTTCAATTTAATATTTACAGTCATATCGGTATTGGTACCAAAGTTTCCTTAAGTATTCCTATTTTAAAGGAGGTAAATAATGTATAAAGTACTGGTTGTAGAAGATGAATATTTAATTCGTAAAGGACTTTTATTTTCATTTGATTTCAATTTATTCCATGCGAGTGTTATTGCAGAAGCAGAAAATGGCAAAGATGGGCTTTTGAAAATACAAAATTTACATCCTGATATTGTCATCACTGATATTACCATGCCTTTCATGTCGGGCTTAGAAATGATTGAAAAAAGCCGTAGTGAAAACTATGAAGCCATTATTTTATCTGGTTACAATGAATTTGAATACGCTAAAAAAGCTCTTTCATTAGATGTTGTACATTATGTTTTAAAGCCAATCGATCATGAAGAATTAAAATTAGCAATGCAAAAAGCAATCAAACGTTTAGAAGCAAAACAAGCTTTAAGTTTTATAAAAGAACAAAATAATTTATTAAAAGATTTTCATCCAAGTTCTTATTATAGTAAAACAATGGTTGAAATAATTGAGCAAAATTATGCTAAAAAATTACAAATGAATGATTGTGTAAATATATTAAATGTTTCATCAAGTCTTTTAAATCGTAAATTTAAAGAAGAAGTAGGCACTACTTTTAATGAGTATTTAAATCGATATCGTATTCAAAAAGCTATTGAACATATTAAAAATAATGATTTACCAATTTATAAAATAGCTGAAGTATGTGGTTTTAGTGACTATAAATATTTTAATCAAGTATTTCATAAATATTTAGGATGTAGCCCAAAAGACTATCTTAAATGTGTCGGATTTTAACCATTTTAAATCTTTTTTATGATAGGCTAACTTTTTTATATTACTTATACTTAAATAAAGACAAGGGAGGAAAATATGAAAAAGTTTTTTAGTGTCTTAGTTACTTCAGCTTTATTATTAACTGGTTGTCAAGGTAAAGGAAATACAACTGAAAGTAGTAAAAAGGAAAATACAAGTAAAAAATTAGTTGTTTATTCACCTAATTCTGAAGGATTAATGAATGCTGTTATTCCTTTATTTGAAAAAAAATATGATGTTAAAGTAGAAGTTATTCAAGCTGGAACCGGTGAATTAATGAAACGTATTGATTCAGAAAAAGATGATCCTTATGCAGATGTGATGTTTGGAGGTGCTCATTCACAATTTTTATCACGTAAAAAATTATGGGAAAATTATACTGCCAAAGGTGATCAAAATTTACCAGCTGCTTATCAAAATAAATCGGGATTTACCACAAGTTATGTTTTAGATGGTTCATTATTAATTGTTAATAAAGACTTAGGATCTAAATATAATATTCAAAGCTATGATGATTTATTAAAACCAGAATTAAAAGGTAAGATCGCAATGGGTGATCCAGCTACTTCTTCTAGTGCTTTTGCACAATTAACAAATATCTTATTAGCTAAAGGCGGATATGAAGATAAAGGTGCTTGGGATTATGTTGCTAAATTAATTAAACAGCTTGATGGTAAAGTAGCTTCCGGTTCAAGTAATATTTACAAGAGTGTTGCTGATGGGGAAATGGTTGTCGGCTTAAGCTATGAAGATCCTTGTGCTAAATTGGTCCGTGATGGAGCTAATGTACAACTTGTTTATCCAAAAGAAGGTGCTGTTTATTTACCGGCAACTGCTGGTATTATTAAAAATGCTAAAAATATGGATAACGCTAAAAAATTTATTGATTTCTTAGTTTCCCAAGAAGTTCAAGATATTTTTGGTACCCAATTAACTAATCGTCCAGCTTTAGCATCTGCTAAAACAGCAACTTATATGAAACCAATTAAAGATATTAAAACAATTAATGAAGATCGTGAATATGTCAATTCACATAAAGATCAAATATCTAAGAAATATACTGACTTATTTGCATCTTTACAAAAGAAGTAGGTAAATATGAGTGTCAAGATTAAAATTCAACATGCCCTTAAAAAATATGGTGATCATATCGTCATAAAGGATCTTAATCTAGATATCAAGGAGGGTGAATTTTTCACCCTCCTTGGACCATCTGGATGTGGTAAAACAACTTTATTACGTATGATTGCCGGTTTTAATAGTATTGAAGGTGGCGACTTTTACTTTAATGAAAAAAGAATAAATGATGTTGATCCAGGTTCACGAAATATTGGTATGGTTTTTCAAAACTACGCTATCTTTCCACATCTATCTGTAAAAGATAATGTAGCATTTGGTTTAACAAATCGTAAAATAGATCAAGATACAAGAAATAAAAAAACTGATGAATTTTTAAAGCTAATGCAAATAGATGAATTTAAAAATCGCATGCCAGATAAATTATCTGGTGGTCAACAACAGCGTGTAGCTTTAGCTAGAGCATTAGTTATTCAACCAGATGTTCTTTTAATGGATGAACCTTTAAGTAATTTAGATGCTAAATTAAGAATTGAAATGCGTTCAGTAATTAAAGAAATTCAGCATCAAGTTGGTATTACATCCGTATATGTTACTCATGATCAAGAAGAAGCCATGGCTATTTCTGATCGTATTGCAGTTATGAATAAAGGATCTATTCAACAAATTGGTAGTCCAAAGATGTTATATCAAAGACCAACTAATTTATTTGTAGCAACCTTTATCGGTTATACAAATATCTTAAAATCAACTTTAGATTTTAAAGATGATCAATGTTGCATCAAAATAGGTAATGCTCTTATCCCAATCAAAAATATCAAAACAAAAGAAAAACAAAACGTTCTTGTTTCTATTCGTCCAGAAGAATTCTATTTAAGTGATAATGGCTGTATTGAAGGAATTATTGAATCAAGTATTTTTCTTGGCTTAAATACACATTATAAAGTACATTTAAATGGACTTGATCAATCTATCGAATTAATTCAAGAATCATCAATTGATAATATTATACCGGATGGAACAAAAATTAATTTAAATATTAAAACAGATAAAATAAATGTATTTACTGCTGATGGAGAACAAAGTCTAACAAAGGATTAATATATGAAAAATAATCATCATTTTAAATTAGATATTTGGGGATTGATTACTTTAGGACTAATTGCTTCCTACCTCATTTTTTTAATCTTTCCCCTTTCCATGGTTTTATATCAAGCAGTCATTAACAAAAATACAAATAATTTAACTTTATCTTATTTCATTAAATTTTTCAGTCAACCTTATTATTTAGATACTTTAATTAATTCATTTAAAATTGGTATTTGTACAACTATACTTTGTTTAGTTATTGGTACACCATTAGCTTATTTCTTGTCTATTTACCAAATTAAAGGAAAAAAAATACTACAAATATTAATTATTATTGCTAGTATGTCAGCACCATTTATCGGTGCCTATTCTTGGATATTATTGCTAGGAAGAAATGGTGTCTTTACACATTTATTTAATAATATCGGTTTAAAAGTTCCTAATATTTATGGATTTATCGGAATTTTACTAGTCTTAACATGTCAATTATTCCCGCTTATTTTCTTATACATAAATGGTGCTCTTAAAAACATTGATAATTCTTTATTAGAAGCAAGTCAATCAATGAATATTAAAGGATATAAATTATTCTTCAAAATTATTATTCCATTAATTATGCCAACTATGTTAGCCGGTGGATTATTAGTTTTCATGCGAGCTATATCCGACTTTGGTACACCAATGTTGATTGGTGAAGGATATCGTACATTTCCCGTTTTAATATTTACCCAGTTTATGTCTGAGGTATCAGGTGATGATGGGTTTGCTTCATCAATTGCTATTGTTGCCATCGTTATTACAGCAATTATCTTTTTAATTCAAAAATTTGCATCGAACAAATTTTCATTTACAATCAATGCTTTACACCCCATCGAAACTAAGCCTTTGTTTGGTATTAAAAAAATTATGATTCATTTTTATTGCTACTTTATTGTTGCAATTGCTATCTTACCTCAGTTATATGTTATATTTAGCTCTTTTAAAAATACAAAAGGACTTTTATTTACAACGGGTTATTCTTTGATGAGCTATCAACAAGCGTTATCAAGATTATCAAATACTATTGTAAATACTTTATTAATACCAGGTGTAGCTCTTATTAGTATTGTTATTTTAGCTGTTTTAATTGCTTATTTAGTTGTGCGACGTAAAAATCATGTAACTAATTCTGTGGATATTATGTCAATGATTCCTTATATTATTCCTGGTTCAGTTATGGGTATTGCTTTTAAAATAAGTTTTAATTCAAATACTTTAGCTATTAGTGGCTTTGCACTGATGGTTATTGCTTTAGTCTTAAGAAGAATACCATATACTATTCGTTCAAGTGTTGCTATTTTACAACAAATTCCAATGTCAATTGAAGAAGCAAGTATTTCTTTAGGAACTTCTAAATTAAAAACATTCTTTAAAATTACAATGCCGATGATGGCAAATGGTGTTATTGCTGGAGCTATCCTATCATGGGTTACTTTAATTAGTGAATTATCGACCGCAATTATCCTTTATACTGGTAAAACGAAAACATTAACAGTTGCTATTTATACCGAAGTATTACGAGGTAATTATGGTATTGCAGCCGCCCTAAGTACTATATTAACTATTATGACTATCATTTCACTTATCATTTTTAATCAATTTTCAAAAGGAAAAGATATCAGTATCTAATATACTCAAAAAGCAATATAAGCTTTCTTACTTATATTGCTTTTAATATTTTCAATTATTTATTATGATTTATTTTTCTCTTTTTTATAAAAAAACTTATTCCTATGCAAATTGCGACTTCTAAAAGTACAACTATCCACAAATAATAATTAATATGAGATATTATTTCCTTTTTAAAAATAAACTCTTTTAATAATAAAACAGTTAAAAATAAAACTATTTCTATGATATATATTTTTTTATTTTTCTTAATATTGTTTAACATTATTAGGTATTCCTAACAAAAATATATAACTATACCTTTCAAATGTCAATAATTAAAGAGGAGTTAAAACTCCTCTTTAAGATTATAAAGAATAATTATATATGTTTATCTATGAAAGAGATAATCGTGCATAAGGCATTCCCTTCATACCTACATAAAGTCTTAAATAGACTGTTGATGCTGCATAATTACCTACTGCAGAACTTTCAAAGTATAAATCTGCTTCAGCTGGTCGATTATCACTTGCTTGACCATTTTGAATCCATTAGCAATTGAACGAGGCTAAATAGTTAAATGATTTATTGAGCCATCAGGATAAATATATGTTGCTTCATACTTATCTTTACTTATTACTTCAAAAGTAGGTGCTAAATTATTATACTTAGGATTCATCGAATCTAAAACACCACCTTTTTCTACTTTGGCAAGTAATTTATTAGCTGTCTCTTTAGAAACTCCCATTGCCTCAATCTTAGCCATTAATTTATCATTTTCATTAGAAGAAGTATTATCAGCATAAACAGTAATCATACTAGATGAATTAAAAAACGACACTGCTAAAAACATGAAACTCAAAAATAAAGCTAATAATTTTTTCGTTTTTTCCTCCCTTTATTAACTTTTTTTAGAAATTAACTTAATTAAATAAATGATTCCTAACACCATAAAAATAACGCCAAGTACCATCAAAACTATGGTTAATACTCTGATCGCTAAGCCCATAGATGTTACCAACATGAAAGCATTTTCCATTTTATATTCTCCTTTCTTAAAAATGAAATGAACTTAAATACCGGTTTTATACCTTGCAACATATATTTTCATATAACAAGTATTCCTTCCCTAGTTTCATTATATATATACTAAATTATAAAATAAAAGATCTATTAATTAATATTTAAAAATGATATAATTAAACAGTTGAGAAATACTTTATATTTTTTATCGATCTAAAAAAAGATAAGATCATTATATTAATTGATCCTATCTTTTTTATTATAAATTTAACTATATTTAATTTTGTTTAGGCAAAATAAGATTTAAAGTAATACCTACAAAAGCAGCTAAAGCTGTACCACTTAAAGTAACTACATTAGCTAATGGTAAAACAGCTCCACCAATACCTATAACTAACATTGCAGAAGCAATTATTAAATTACGTTGTAAATTAAAATTAACTTGATTATCAATCAAAACACGTAAACCATTGGAAGCAATAACTCCATAAAGCAAAATAGACATTCCGCCTAAAACAGCACTTGGAATAGTTTGAATAAAGGCTGAAACAATAGGAAACATTGATAAGACAATAGCAATGCCAGCTGCCCCTACTGTAACATAAATCGACGCAACTTTCGTCATACCAATAACACCAGTATTTTCACCATATGTTGTATTAGCAGGTCCACCTAATAAAGCTGAAACAGATGTAGCAATACCATCACCCATTAATGTTCGATCTAAGCCTGGATCTTTGAGAAAATTACGACCTACAATTTTAGATAAAACAGTATGATCACCAATGTGTTCAGATATAGTTACTAAAGTAACTGGTAAAATTGCCAATGTTTCCGGGCCAAAATAAAATTGCCATTGATCAAAGTGAGCTAATTTAAATGGTAATAAGAAAGAAGGTAAACCGACCCAATGGCCATTATTGATAATTTCTTTAACCGCTGTAAAATCAACAATGCCAAAAAGAATTGCTGCAATATATCCTAGTACAATACCACATAAGAAAGGAATAATCTTGAAAAAACCCTTTGCTTTCGTTGAAATCAAAGCTGTTATAACAAAAGTAATAAATGCTACAGCCATTGCTCGAGGATCACCATTTGCAACTAAATTAGCATTTTTAATAGCTGATGAAGCTAAGCCTAAACCAATAACCGCAATCATTGGACCAATAACAATAGGTGGTAAAAGACGATCAACCCAATCCTTACCAATTAATTTAACAATAAAACCAACAATCACATAAATAACACCTACTAAGAATAAACCTGATAAAGCAGCTTCTTTGGAACCATGCATGGCTTCTACAGCAATCTGGACAGCTGCTATATATGCGAAACTGCTTCCTAAATAAACAGGTACTTTAAAACCAGTTATAAAAGAATAAATAATCGTTCCTAAACCTGATGCAAATAAAGCAACCGAAACAGGGAACCCTGTCAAAATAGGTACTAAAATAGTTGCCCCAAACATTGCAAATACATGCTGAAAGCTCAAAAAAAACCATTTTGTTAAACTTGGCTTTTCCCGCACATCCAATAACATTCCATTTGTCTCTTTCATTTTTCCTCCTTCGGTCCCATGAAAAAAGTGACCCATAAGGTCACATTAAATGACAAAATTCACTTTTTCCTTTTTGATATCTCGTATCAATTTAAAGGACCCTAGAGGTAATATAGCACAAAATATATACCACCACAACTACTTTAGATATTATTCAACATAAAAGATAATATTTCTTAAACAATATTATTATTTGAATATAAAATATTAAAATGATTATAATTGAAACAAAAAATGTATAATTTAATATGTTCTTTTTACTTATTTAAGGATAAGATTACATCTTAATCAATCTTGTACAACATGCATGGATTAATTCACTATCATGTGTAACTACAATAATTGTTTTTTGTAGTGATCTTAGTTTTGATAATAATTTAGCTATTTCTTGCATATGTAAATAATCTAAGCCACTTGTCGGTTCATCTAAAACTAAAATTTTTCTATCACTAGCCAGTGCACATGCGATTGCTAATCGTTGTTTTTGACCACCTGATAAACTTTGGGGATGGCGATTTGCAAGAAATTTTAAATCTAGTTGGTTTAAAATGTTGATTGCTTTAGCTTGCTTATTTTCAGTTTTTTTAGGTAAACTAATTAGAACTTCATCTAAAACACTTTCTGTAAAAAGTTGATTACCTGTATTTTGCATAACCATAAAACATATTTTTTTACGTTCACGATTATTTAAAATATGACCTTTGTATGTAAAAACACCCTTACAGTTTTTTTCTAAACCACAAAAGCAATTTAAAAAACTTGTTTTCCCAGCACCATTTTTGCCCACAATCGCTGTAATTTGATTAAGAGCAATTTTCAGAAATTGAATATTTACTATTTTTTTCTTTTCACTGTTATATGCAAAATTAAAGTTTTCTAATGTAATTACTTGATCATCTTGTTGCCAAGATGGTAGCTTAATCTGCGTTGGTGATTCCATAAATATTGTTCTTAGACCCATTTTTTGTAAATCTATTTTATTAAGTAAATCTTTTTGTGTAGCTTTAATTTCTTTAACTATTTCACCTTTTTGCATAACAACTAAACGATCCATAATATCCCAAAGATAAGCTATTCGATGTTCAGCTATAACAATTGTTTTACCTTCTTTTCGCCAATGTAAAATTAATTTTCTAAGCATCAATGTTGCATCATAATCTAAATTTGCTGATGGCTCATCCAATAAAATTATTTTCAATCCTGCTACTTCAATAGAAGCACAAGCTATTTTTTGCTTTTCACCATCAGATAGATAAAAAATATTACGGTCCATTAATTCTTCCATATGTAAATTAGCAACTGTTTGATCAATACGCTTATAGATATCCGTTTCTGATAATCCTTGATTTTCACATGCAAATGCTAATTCACTAGTTGTATCTACATTATAGAATTGTGATTTAGGATTTTGAAAAACTGTACCAACAACATAAGCTAAATCATATAATTCATTTTTTTTAATAGAATTACCATTTAGTAATATATCACCCCTTAAATCACCTTGATAAAAACGTGGAATTAAACCATTTATAAGCCGTAGAACGGTTGTTTTACCACAGCCTGATGGACCACTTATCAAAACCAATTCACCATCATTAATAGTTAAATTAATATTTTTTAATACACTTGTATTTTGTTTATTTTCTACTCCATATTGAAAATAAACATTTTTTAATTCGATCATATTACTACTCCTAAAATACTACATAGCCAAAAAAATATGACCAGTAAAGAAAATATTAAGAATAACCAATCCTGTATTTGCAAACCAATTTGACAAATATTTGTTCGCTTAATCGAAGACCCTAATCCACGAATTAAAGCAGCCGCCGATAATTCTTCTCCAATACGAACACTCGAACTAATCATTGGAATTAATTGATACTCTATTATTTTTTCAATACCTACTTTTCCAAGATGAATCTCACGCATATCCATAGCTCGATAAATTGCTTTCCATTCTGTTGCAATTGTTGGAAACATCCGAAACATAACAGACATTGGCACAATAATAGCTTTGGGTATATAAATTTTTTCCATTGCTGAAATAAATTCACTAACAGAAGTTGTTGCAATCAAATATTCTCCCATCGCAAATGTTACAACAAAACGGGTAAAAATATTTCCACACATTAAAGCAATAAACTTTAATATGTTAGGTAAATATGGCATTACGAAAAGACAACCATAACCAATTATTAACATGAGGCTGACATGAACAAATTTTTGCCATTTTTTTTCTATTAAAAGTAATATAAAAGGAATAATAGATAATATAAGTCTAATATATTGAAAATGTGAACCACCTATACCACCTAATACAAATATTGCTAACATTAAAACAAGAACTATTTTGACACGTGGATCTAGAAAACTACGCTTTTTCTTTTGGGCTATTAGTGATGAGTAATTCATCAAATAAGACCAGCTTTCTCAAAATGTTTTTGTAAAACTTTTTGACCAAGCAATCCTCCTAAAATACCACAAACAAAGCAAGCAATAAAAAGAATAACAGCCATCCAACTTGGCATTAATTTAGTCACTGCATCAGCATATGCTTGACCAAAACTTGCTCGTTGAGCAAAATATTGTTCAGGATTAATAAATAATGGTAAATAATTACCAAAAATCCATAGGCTAAAGAAGCCATAAGCGACAACTGCTTTTTTAGCACTTCTATAACTGCCACTCTTAAAAATAGCTTCAGCAATCAAACCGGCGATAAAACTAGTTAATAATGGCCATAATCCCATACCAGTAAATAACATTAACAAGCCCATAATAATTGCCATAATAAAAATCATTCCTGTCTTCTTTACTTTTGTCAAAAAAAGCATAAAAGGAATACCACCTATAATTGGTACAAACACTGAAAGAAGAGGTAGAAAAATAGGTATCATTCCTAACATTGCTACAACAAATAAAATAACAAAATAAATTGCTCCAAATATACCAATATTCATCAAATCATGACCATTTAATTTATTTTCATTTTTCATAATAATTTCCTCCCTATTAAATTAAAATTATTTACTTATTTTCCAATTTATCGCTTCATTTCTATCATTAATCAATTTACGATAAATGCCATTTTGTTTCATCAATTCGGCATGTTTTCCACGTTGCACAATTTTTCCTTTATCTACTACTAAAATTTGATCTGCATTTCTTACAGTCTTCAAACGATGAGCAATCATAATTACCGTTTTTTCCTTTGTCAATTGCTGAATAGCATGCATCAACTCATTTTCATTTTCTGGATCAACATTCGCAGTTGCTTCATCTAAAAAGATAATTGGTGCATTTTTTAAAATGGCACGGGCAATTGAAATACGTTGTTTTTCACCACCCGAAAGATTAGCTCCACCTTCACCAATTATCGTGTCATAACCATTTGGTAAAGCCGAAATAAAATCATGGCAACAAGCTTTTTTAGCTGCTAAAATAACTTCTTCCATTGGAGTATCAATTCGTCCAAAGCGAATATTATTCGCAATCGTATCATGAAAAAGATAGACTGTTTGAAAAACAAAACTAAAATTATTCATTAAAGAATCCATTTCATATTCTTTAACATTATGATCACCGAGTATAATTTCACCTTTATCAACATCCCAAAAACGAGCTAGTAAATTTACTAATGTCGTTTTACCACCACCTGATGGACCAACAATTGCTGTTGTCGTTTTTTCTGGAATATATAAAGAAATATCATCAATTATCTTTCTTCTAGCATATGAAAAAGAAATATTTTGAACTTTAAAATCATGTTTTTTAGGCTGAATTTTAGCACCCGAAATATCCATCTGTGGCATCTTTAAAATATCTTGTACACGATCAACACTAAGATCAACAACCCGTAAAAGAGCAGAATATTGTCCTGCGCTTTCAAGACTAGCATAAATAATAAAAGCTGCAATTACCATGACGATAGCAATTAAAGCATCCATACTATGCAAACAATAAAAAATACAAGAAAAAGCAATCATCAATACACCAGTTAATTTAACAATCAAACTCTGTAATGACATATAAGGAATCAATTTCAATTCCATTTCAATATTTATCATCTTGTTAGCTAAATTAGCAGCATTTACTTCTTTACATTTAGAACCTGTTAAATGATACGACTTAACTTCAGCCATACCTTGAACATATTCCAATACTTTATCAACAAGTTTTTCATCATATTTAATTTTCTTATCAGCTAATTTACCAGCTGCTATCTGTAATTTACTATTAGCTAAAAGAAATAAAATAAAGCCTAATAATAATACTAATGCTATTCGCCAATCAAAGAAAAAGAGCATCCCAATAATTAAGATTGTTGTTAATAATCCTTCACAAACAAGCATAATAACACGTGTTGCTACACTTTCAAGCGATTCCATAACATTTGTTGTTACCGAAGTAATCTTACCAATACTATGATCATTAAAATAACCCATTGGCAGATAACGCATATGTTCAGCTATCTCAATTCTTTTCTTGGCACATGTATCATACCCCCCTTCTGTTTGTAACATAGCTGTTTTTGCTTTAACAATACCTTCACCACCAACACTAACAAGCATAATGACTAATGCTAAAAAAAGATCATGAGTTTCTACTTTATCATTTAAAAGAGCACGAATAATTACAGCAATAGCTGGAATTTTTAATGCACCAAAAAATGATTGTAAAGCACTAAGCCAAATTGATAGCCAAAATTTATGACGATTCTCTTTACGACAGAAGGCAAAAAACTTTTTTATAATTTTAATCATTATCTTTCACCTCCATATGCTCATGCCACATTTTTTCATATAAACCATGATGAGCAAGCAATTCATCATGTGTTCCATGATCAACTATTAATCCTTTGTCAACAACATAAATACAATCTGCCGTAGTAATCGTTGAAAGACGATGGGCAATCACAATTTGTGTTTTGCCTCTTGTTAATTCACTAATTGACTTTTGAATTAATGCTTCATTTTCTGGATCCATATATGCAGTCGCTTCATCTAAAATCACAATTGGGGCTTTTTTAAGCATTGCTCTAGCAATCGCTATTCGCTGTCTTTCACCACCCGAAAGATGACTTCCCGAAGAACCGACTACTGTATCATAACCATCTTCTAAACTAAGAATAAAATCATGACATCCACTCTGTTTAGCAACTTGTTCAACTTCTTTATCAGTTGCACTAGGACAACCTAAACGAATATTTTCCCTAACTGTCATATTAAATAAAAAATTATCTTGTGAAACAAAAGCAATTTTATCAACATAATCACGCCAAGAAATATCACGAATATCTTTATTACCCAATGTTATTTTTCCTTTATTTACATCCCATAAAGCAGCAATTAAACGAGCAATCGTACTTTTACCACTACCGGAAGGACCAACCAATGCAACAAAACTACCTTCTGGCACAGTTAATGATATGCCATGTAAAACTTCTTTTTCATGATAAGCAAAATAAACATCATCTAACTTTATATTATTATCTCTAACTGTTTCACCTTTTATAGGTCGTTTCATCTCCGGTATATTTAAAATTTTTTGCACTTCACCAAAAATAGTGCTCATCTTCATTAAATCATCAGTATAACTCATTAATGTTATAAGAGGGGTAATTAAACCAACTGATAAAATCAAAATAGTAACTAAATTTTGAGCAGAAAGAACTTGATTTTTAACAAGTAAACCACCAATTGGTAAAACAAAAAGTAATGTTGCTGGCATAATCACTATTGCTGATGTAAAAGGTACAATACTTTCTTTCATCCAATCAATATAGCTATGTGCTGCTTCATTTGCATCATGAACAAAACGTTCATAAGAACTCTTAGTCTTACCAAAGACCTTAATTACTTGAATACCACCAATATATTCCACTGCCGTATCATTTAATGCTTTTGTAGCATCAATTGTGTGCTGATAAAATGGAGCACTCCTTTTCATCATATATGCATAACAAAACATTCCTATCGGTATTGTTGCAATAGATGCTAATCCCATCTGCCAATCTAAGATAAAAATATATACCATAATAAAGATAGGGACTAATAAATTAGCTGTAAATTCAGGAACAATATGAGCTAATGTTGTTTCAATACTATCAATACGCTCAATAAGGGTATTTTTTAAAGCTCCTGAACTCTGCTCAAGTACTATTCCCAGTGGTATTTTAGCTAATTTTTCAAGACATCTTTTTCTTATTTCAGCAAGTACTGTAAATGTTGCCTGATGACTCAAACTGGTACTTAAGGCATGAAACAATACACGACCAAACCAAAAAATAGCCATTAACAAACATGCAATCAAATAAAAAGATAAATCATAATTTTCATTCATCAATCCATATACAATACTTACAACCACGAAATAAGGAGCAATTGAAAAAGCTACCCCAATTATCGCTAAAATAACACTAAAAACATATTGTCTTTTGTGCTTACCTGTTTGTCCTAATACCCACGCCATAGGTGAAGCATGATTTGGTACTTTTTCCATAAGTAAACCTCCTTATAATTTATTAGCTAACAATATAAGTTAGTGTACGCTAACTTATATTTAAATTTTTTGCCTATCTTCAAATTGAAGATAGACAATTTTTTATTTAAAGCCAAGTAATTTTTTCCAACTTGGTAGAAAAAATTCTTCCACTATTTTTAAGCAATGCAACGCTTCATCTAAACTATAGCGATGTAAAACAGGTTCAAAAAGAGATGTCATATAAGCCGAAAGAAGAAGATGTAAAGATTTTTCATCAACATTCCATGGTGCATATCCTTGTTCTTTTAAAACAGGTAAATAAGATAAAAGTTGTTTTTGATTTTTAATTATTAAATCATTCAGAAAATGATCATATCTACTGCCTTGTGACTTTACTAATAATAGATAATACTCGTCCATATGTGGATAAATAATTTCCCGCATCATATCAATTTCCGAATCACGCCAATATAAATTTTCCTTTCGCTGAACAGCTTCTAAATAATAAGTCACATGTGCATCAAGCCAATGATTGATACGATCTATCGCAGGAGCAACAACTTGTGCAAATAAATCTTCCTTATCTATACAATGACGATAAATACCCGAAGCCGTCAAACCACAACGCTTACCAATATGACGCATAGAAGACTTCATAAAACCAAATTCCATAAATTCCTCATATGCAGCAACCATAATTTTTTGATGATTTTCTGTTTTATCTCTTGGCATTATTACCTCTTCGCTTACACCGTTAGCTAACACATATAAAGTATCATTTTATAAATCAATTAGCAAGTAAATTTATTATATAAATGAAAAAAGAATTATCAGTTTAAAAAACACTGATAACTCTTTTTTAAATTATTTCAATTTTTTAAATGCTAGACATAAAGGATCATAAGGATCATAAACTATCTTATCTAAATTATAAGCTTTTTCATAAAGCCCTTCTGGTAAAAATTTCTGATCGACAATAAGTTCAAAGTTATTATCTCTAAACCATTCATCAGACATCGAAAAGAAACCTTTTTTACCAATTTCATCACCCCATGAATTTTCAACTTTCCAGAAATTAACATGATCTTTTTGCTTATTAAAGCCAGTTAAATTCATCGCATGGCATGGATAAGAATAACGTGCATTAATTCTACTTTCTTTATCAAAAGCCATCTTACCAAAATCTTGATGATCTATACGATAAAGATCCTGATCAAGTATTCCTGATTGACGATCATAATTTTCAACAACATCACAAGCAAACCACATTGTTTCCCCATTTTCAATTGCTTTTTGGGCAACTAAACTCATCGTATCCATATCAACATTAATACCTTCAAGATCTGGTAAATCAGTTGCATTCTTAGCTCTTTTGTCAATTAAAACACGGCCATATTCATGACGTGGATCATTAATTAACTTAACTTTATCATTAAAGAAATCACCTACATACTGATGAGCAAAAGCTTGTGGTGTCATCTTTTCTACACAATGGAATTTCTTATCTTTATCATAATATTTAAAAGTAAATTCTTGTACAGGTTCACCAAGACAATTAGCAAAAACAGTATATGCAAGTTGCAAACCTTTTTCTCTTAATTCTTCAATCTTAGCAATATCTTTTTCCTTTCTTATTTGTAAAGCAATATTCTTTAAAGGTTTTTCAAGCATTCTAAACATCGCATCTGAATCATTTGCATGAAAAGAATCAGCCATTACTGTTTTAGGTACTAAACCATATTTCTTAACTAAATAAATAAAGAATTCATAATAGCCACCATCACCAGGTTCTTCATGAAAAACACTTTCAACATCTCGCGATAATAAATCCTTATCTTTCGTATCAATGACCATTTGTAAAAAATGATTTGTTTTCTCCATATTGTCATAAAAATAAAGATATGTTTCCGAAAGCTCAAAATTATCCATCTTTAATTCTTTAGCAATCCGATAACGAATCATATTCAAACCAGCAAACATCCAACAACGACCTGTTTTCTTTTGAGCTGTTACTTCATTTGTATTAACTTCATTTGAAAAAATGAAATCATGTTTGTTAACTACATATTTATTTAAAGTAGCATCTTTAACACCAACATTCGATATTGCATTAGCAATAACAACATTTTCCGGTTGCTCATGATAAGCATGAGCAAGTTTTGTAAAAATTTTTTGATCTAATATTTTCATTTTAACCTCTATAAATTATATCTTTAATTGTTTATTGATAGTAATTATAACATAGTTTAAGGGAAATCTTGTGAAGTTTGATATTTAAATAAAAAGCAAACAAGCTAAAATCTTTGTTTGCTTTTTTGACATCTTCTTAATCTTTTAATTTTAAATAAATAGATGTCATAACTATTATAATGAACCAACTAAATCAATACTTGGTTTTAAAGTCTTAGCACCTGGTTTCCATTTTGCTGGGCAAACTTCATTACCATATTTATGAACAAATTGGCATGCTTCTACTTTACGTAGTAATTCATCAGCATTACGTCCTACATTACCAGAATTAACTTCATAAGCAACTATCTTTCCTTCTGGATTAATAATAAATGTTCCTCTTTCAGCAAGACCGTCACTCTCAATTAAAACTTCAAAGTCTTTAGCTAATGCTTGAGTTGGATCAGCAAGCATTGGATATTCGATTTGTGAAATACGTTTTGAATGATCATGCCATGCTTTATGTACAAAATGAGTATCACATGAAACAGAATAAATTTCACAACCAATTTCTTTAAACTTAGCATAAGTATTCTGTAAGTCTTCTAATTCCGTTGGACAAACAAAAGTAAAATCAGCTGGATAAAAGAAAAAGACACTCCATTTTCCCATTAAATCCTCTTTTTTAACTGTTTTAAATTCATTATTCCAAAATGCTTGCACAGTAAAATCACTTACTTCTTTGTTAATTAATGACATAATTATGTTCCTCCTTATTATTTTTATACGATGAAATATCATGCTTATTTCATCCATCTATATTTTTACATTAATTAAAGCTAACATTCAAATAAGATGACCAATAAAAAACTTTAAATAGAATTATCTATTTAAAGCTTTTAAATATTTATTCATCAATACCTAAAATTTCCACAATGTTATTCTTATAAAGTATTGCTTTTGCTCCAAAAACAGCTTGAATACCTCCTTCAACTTCAAGGACATCAACTGCTCCTATTTTCTTTAATTTTTCTTTATTAACTTTACTTGCATCTTTAACAGAAACTCTTAATCGAGTAATACATGCATCGACATCTTCAATATTTTGTGCTCCTCCTAAAGCAACAATAATTTCCTTTGCTTCTTCTTTAAGTGATGACTTTGTTTCTGTTTTTACTTCTGTTTCATTATCTTCACCACGACCAGGTGTTAAAACATTAAAAGTCTTAATATACCAACGGAAAACAAAATAATATAAACATGCCCAAACAATACCAAATGGTATTTGTAACAACCAATTTGTATGTTCATTACCTTGTAAAATACCAAATAATGTAAAGTCTATAATACCACCCGAGAAAGTATTACCTATTGAAATATTTAAAATATCAGCAATAAAGAAGCTAAGTCCATCAAAGAATGAGTGAATTACATATAACAATGGATTAACAAATAAGAACATAAATTCTATCGGTTCAGTAATACCAGTAATAAATGAAGTTAAAGCAACACCAATAAATAAGCCCTTATATTTCTCTCTTCTTTCTTTTGGCACACAATGATACATTGCTAAACAAGCAGCTGGTAAGCCAAACATCATCGTTGAAAAACGACCCGCAAAAAATCTGGTGCCTTCTGTAAATAAACCAACATGATGTGGATCAGCTAATTGAGCAAAGAAAATCTTTTGAGCTCCGGCAACACTAACCCCAGCAACTGTTTCAACACCACCTAATTCTGTATACCAAAACATCGGATATATCATATGATGAAGACCAACTGCCCCACAAAGACGCATTAAGAAACCATATACAAATGTACCAATTGGACCAGCTTTTGATATATATTGACCCGATGAAATTAAAATATTTTGAAATGGTGGCCAAATAACAAAGAACAAAGCCCCAATTAAAATAGCTGAAAAGCTTGTGACAATCGGTACAAAACGTGATCCGCCAAAAAAGCCTAAAACTTGTGGTAATTGAATATTATGATACTTATTATGCAAATTAACAGCTACTAAACCAACCACAACTGCACCAACAACACCCGTATCAATTGCTTTTCCTTTAGGATTAAAAATGGTCAATAAAGCAGTTATAGTAGCTGTCATTACTAAATAACCAACAACGCCAGCAAGAGCTGATGTACCTTTATCTCTTTTTGCTAAACCAACACATAAGCCTACGCATAATAATAAAGCTAAATTAGCAAAAACAACATTACCCGCTGCTGCCATAACTTTGAAAATACCTTGTAATAAAGTATTATTCAAAACAGGATAAGTAGCTACTGTCGTTGGATTAGAAAGTGCTCCTCCTATTCCAAGCAATAAACCAGCAGCTGGTAAAATAGCAATTGGTAGCATAAATGCCTTACCAATTTTTTGCAAAGTCTTAAACATATCTCTCCTCCTTCTTATTTAAGAACATCATATTTATTTTTTCTGAATAGTTCGTATAATATTTTCCAAATGAATACTTAAATATGCTAATTCTGCATCACTAAAACAAATCTGATAATTATCTGCTAAATAAGCAGCAATCTTTCTAGCTATTGCAAACGCTTGTGCATATTTTTCAGCAATTAAATGTTGTAAATCATTTTCTAATTCTTTTTTATCTAAAGCACGTTTAATAGCAAAACGGATATGTGTCATTAAACGTTGCCTTATATCAACTAAATCATTTAAATCAATAGCTAATTCATTTTCAATAATATGTAATACATCCTTTATAATTTGCATACATAAATTAGCAAAACCTAAATCTTCATGATGCAATGATGCATGAATATGCATACATAAAAAACCTGCTTCTGCTTCTGGTAATTTAATATTTAAATTTTCATTAACCATCTGTAAAGCTTTTTTAGCAAAAACATATTCTGTTGGATAAAAATATTTTGTTTCTTCTAAAAAAACATTTTTAACAAGCATATTTTGTCGATACCTTTTAACGCTAAATTGTAAATGATCTAATAAAGTAACATGTAAATTATGATCAAATTCTTGTTTAAAGCTCTCTTTCATTTTTCGAATAATTTCTTCGGTAATGGAAACTATTTGATCATCACTTTCTTTAACTAACTTTTCATAATGTGATATATTTTTTAATTCATACAAATTAACAATGTTAGTTAAAGGTAAAAACTGTCCTATCTTTTTTTGAAAACCAATACCTTTACCAAATGCAATTAATTGTTTTTGATCATCATTTAAACAACAAACAACATTATTATTTAAAATTTTACTTATTTTATACATTTTCGATATAAGCTATTTCATCCCCGACCTTAACTTCATCTAAATTCTTTTTAATACATATTTCTTTATGATTTGTAACAACAACTAATACATCTGTTAACAAACCATGATTTTTAATCAAATCAAGATCTACGTATGAAATAACATCTCCTTTTCGGACTGACTGATTTTCTTTAACAACTGTTTTAAAACCTTCACCTTTTAATTTCACTGTATCAATACCCATATGAATTAAATACTCTATTCCTTTTTTATCTTTAATTCCTAAAGCATGCCCAGTTGGAAAAATCATACTTATAATTCCATCTACTGGAGCATACATTTTACCATCAACTGGACTAATAGCAAAACCAACACCTGCTAATCCTTTAGAAAATACAGGATCATTAACATCTTGTAAGTTTTTAAATATACCATTACAAGGTGAAACGATAATAATCTTACGTGAAAAAATACCCATTTTCAAATCCTTTCATAATATAAAAGCTCATTAGAAAACTAATGAGCTAATGCCTGTGACTTACAGTTACACGCTTCTTACAACTTTATAATAACATAAACTTTTACAAATGAAACAGTTATTTATACTAATCTAACAATTAATTAATGAATAACTTTATCTCTTATTTTATATAAAATAATAATTAATGGGCATATTAATGAAACAAGTGATAAATAAAATCTTAAATAATTTACATCAGCCGTTTTAGGTATCTGTTTATTAATTTTGATATTATTATCAAAGCTATGATGATTATTCTCACTTGCTGGAATCAATTCTGTCATTTTTTTCATAACCTTAATTTTAGGATGAGATAATTCACCAGTATTTGGATCTACTTTATAAATCTTCATTGTCGTAATATCACCATTTTTAATTACTTCTTTATTACCAACTTTTGTTAAACCATCTTTTGCTGGCTTAACAATTTCTTCTGTTGGCTTCCCTTCAACTAATTGATTATTTGTTAAAGTACTTATTATCGTTATTCTCTTTTGTCCATTTTCTGGATCGCTTACTTTTTGTTTTGTATTATATTCTAAATTCTCATCTGCTTCATACTTCATCTTCGCCGATATTGTTTCTAATCTAACAACTACTTTCTTAACAACTTTTGGATTTGTTAATGCCCCTGTATCGGGATTAACTTCATAAATCTTAGTTATTGTTTCATCACCATTCGTACTTACTTCTTTATTGCCAACTTTTGTTAAACCATCTTTTGCTTGTTTAATAGTTTCAACAATTAATTGATCATCTACCCACTTACCATTATCAACATGACCAACATGACTTATTTTTTGTTTACCAACTGATGGAGTATACATTTGTTTTTGTGTATTATAATCTAACATTTCATCTGCTTCATATTTCATCTTCGCCGGTATATCTTTTTCTTCAAATGAACCAACTAAATCAATCATTGGTACACTCTTTATAACTTTTAAGCGATAACTTACTTCTTTTTGATCTTGGTTTGGATATTGTACCATGATCTTTACATCTTTTATACCTACTGTATTTGTATCAATTTTATTCTTTAAAGTTATTTTTGTACCCATTGGTAGATCATTGCGATTTATAATTCCTTCTTTAAAATCAAATTGCTGACCTTTTTCAATACTCATATCTTTTGTTTGTGGTAAAACATAATCTTTCCATTTTGCTTTTAATGTCATATCTTCTTTAACTGGTAAATTAAAATCATATGCTGTACCATCTTTTTCCCAATACATAAATTCAGCAAAAGGTTTTTTCGGATCTATTGGCTTTTTTAATTTATGATTTTCTAAAACACTTACCATATCTATTTTATTTCCACCATTAGCATCAAATGTAACATTAGCTTCCCATTGTGCTCGTAATAAGAAAATACCATCATTAACTGGATCAATGGCTGGATCATTATATTCTATCCAGTCATTACTATAATCAGAAAAACGTGAACTTTCATCCCATGCATACGCCCTATTATCTGTTGCCCGCGTATACCAATATTTAAAATGTAATTTTTCTTTTTTCACCATTTGAGGGAAAGCAACACTATTATCTCGTTTTACTATATTTATAACTGGTTCTTGATGACCATTTATATTACCACCTTGTAGATCAAATTTAATCTTTTCCATACCAATTGATACTCGTATTTCATCTTTATCTTTTGAATTATTAATTTTATAAGTATAGAAACCTACCCCTTTATCATAAATATATTTATGTGGAAACTGTCTCATTTTACTAATATGAAGACCTTCAACTAGTTTAGAATAATCTATTTCAACTCTTAATTCTTCACCATCTTCATATTTACCAGCATACCTTCTATAGCTATCTGTTGCCTTATCAACCATTCTTCGTTGACCTTTACTATCAATAACCGTAATTGGTAAATTTTTCCACATTTCATCATATTTAGCATCTAAATAACCTGATTTACCAATAGATTCATGCCATCTCTTATTTGGATCTTTAATTGCCATCGTAATATCCATATTAAAATAAAGTGGATATTTTTCTTTATTACTATTATCGGCATGAGCAAATGTTATATTCCAGACAAGTGCTAATATCATTAATAAAGCAACACCTAATATTAATATTTTTTTAATTAAATTGCGCATATCACTTTCTCCATCTAAAGAAGCAACTAAAAAGTTGTATATCTACTTATAAATATACAACTTTTTAATTTTTATTAAAGAACTATAATTTTTATTTCTGAACCTTTACTTTTGTCCAAAGATCAGATAATTTTTCTTTAATTCCTGGATTATAACGAAAAACTTCATCTTTTGCATAATTTTTTCTTGGTGTATAAGAAATAATATCTTTAAATTCACTTTCTGATAATTCTTTTTCTACATCTGAAAGAACTGATGTATAACCTACTGCTTGGGAGTTATTTTTTTGTACTTTTGGAGCAATCATTTCATTAATAAAAGTGGCCGCCAATGCTGGACAGGTACCATTTTTAGGCATAACCATGGCATCTTGCCAAAAATTAGTTCCTTCCTTTGGCTCAAAGTAAGCTAAATCATCATTTTGTGATAAAACATAAGTTGCATCTCCAGAATACATTAAAGCGATATCTTTTTTATTATTAATCATGTCATCTATCACTTCATCTGTCACATAAGATGGTGCCATCGTCTTATTCATTTCTTGTAACCAATTATAAGCTGCTTGTATTTCCTTTTCATTAGTCGTATTCATTGAATAACCAAGTGCCTTTAAAGCAACCATAAAGCCATCTCGTTGACTATCATAGAAGAAAATTTTACCTTTATATTTTTGATTATGAAAAATATTCCAACCTAGCTTTTCGATTTCTTTTTGATCGACATTCTTTTTATTATAAACAAGACCAACATTACCCCAAAAATAAGGTACAGAATATGCTAAATCAGGATCAAATTTCTTTTGCCCAGCAATAACTGCTTGGTTAATCAGTGATAAATTAGGTATCTTTGTTTTATCTATTTTTTGCAGCATATTTTCTTTAATTAATTGTTCAATCATATAATCAGAAGGAACAATTACATCATAACTATTGCCTCCTAATAATTTTGTATATAGCATTTCATTTGATTCAAAAACATCATATTGAACCTTAGCATTATATTTTTTTTCAAAATTTTTAATAGTATCATCAGCAATAAATTCAGAAGCATTATAAACATTAATTTTATTACAGCCAAATTTTTCTTTAGCATCTACTTTTTCCTCATTATTTACTTTTGAACCACAGGCACTCAATAAAGATACAACTAATAACACACTAATATATTTAAATGTTTTTTTCATTTCTTTTAACCTTTCTATAATTTTGAATAAACGGTATTATATTAATTAAGATTAATACAACAGTAATAACATAAACTATCAAGCTTGATAAAGCATTAATTGTTGGATTTACTCTTTTTACATTTGAATAAACATAAATAGAAATATTTGATACTCCTGGTCCACTGGTAAACAAAGATATGACAAAATCATCAAATGACATTGAGAAAGCAACTAAAGCACCAGCAATAACACTACCTTTTATTTGCGGTAAAATTACTTTTAACATTGCTTGCCAAGGATTACAGCCTAAATCTAAAGCAGCATCAGCTAAATTTGGATCTAAGCCTCTTAAACAAGGCATAATTGATAAAACAACATATGGTATACAAAATGCTATATGAGCTAACAACATCGTTGTAAAACCGGTAGATATATTTAAGCTTGTAAAAAATAACATAAAACCAATTGCTGTTACAATTTCTGGATTTAACATTGGTAAATTATTTACTTGATTAACTAATTCACGCAATACACGATTTGTTTTACTTAAACCAATAGCTGTAATTGTTCCTACAATTGTTGCAATACCAGTTGCTAAAATAGCAATTAAAATAGTATACCAAATAGCTTGCATTATCATCCGATCAGCAAACATCTTACTGTACCATTTCCATGAGAAAGAACTAAATCGTGACAATGACTTGGTTGAATTAAAACTGAAAATAATCACATAAATAATGGGAGCATAAAAGAAAGCAAGCATTAACCATAAATAAATCTTAGCTAAAAACGATGTTTTTTTATTCATGTTTCCTCCTACGATCTTTTTTCAAAATGACGTGTAATATACATAGAAATAAGGATAATAATTGCCATTATTAAACTAATAGCTGAACCAAAATTCCAATCACCAGTACTAATAAAATAGTCTTCTATTAAATTACCAATTAAAACATATTGTCCACCACCCAGTAATTTAGGAATAAAAAAACTTGAGACAGCTGGTAAAAAGACTAATGTAATACCTGAAATAACACCTGATAATGATAAAGGTAAAATAACTTTTTTAAATGTTTGTATTTCATTAGCTCCTAAATCATGAGCTGCTGTTAATAAGCTAGGGTCTATTTTAGATAATGATGTATAAATTTGTAAAATCATAAATGGTATAAAATTATAAACCATACCAACATATACTTTCATTTCAGGATGAAAATGAGCCAGTTCTAAAATACCACGCCAAGCATATGTTCGTACTAGCATATTAATCCACATAGGTAAAGTAACCAGTAATAACATAATTGCTTTTGATTGCCCTTTTAACTTAGCCATAATATATGCCATTGGATAGCCTAGAAGAACACAAATAACAGTTGTAATAAAAGCCATTTTTAAGCTTCTAATCAAAACCTTTGGAAAAATTGGATCATTAAAGAAACGTATAAAATGATCCAATGTAAATTGCAAAGTCAAAACAGAATTACCTTTTTTCGTAAAAGCATATAAAACTATCATGAGCATAGGAATAACAATCATGATAAACATCCATATAACATATGGATAAATTAGTCTTCGAAAACTCTTCATCAATGCACCATCTTTTCCATAACATGAATATCACGAGCATCCCAAGATAAACCTATTCTTTCACCAACTTCAATATGATCAGTTGTTTCTAATTTTAATTCTCGCCCTTGTGTCGCAAATGTTATATCATAATCACCTTGTTTTATTTCATCAACATTAAAATCATATTTAACATCCCAAATTTCAACCTTAGAATTATCTTCCATATTCCAAGCATAAGCATCTGCCCAACGAATTAAATCTGTATCTAAAGCAACTGATTCTTGTAATTCATCAACCGTTGTATAAAAGTCAAAAGCTTGAATACCTTCTTTGTTGATCTTATCTAACGTTGTCTTAGGTTCAACAACATTAATCTGAATAGTAATTTTTGTGCCACTAGCTGTACCAAATGTACAAGGATAGGAACCAACTTTCTTATCAACATGATAATCAACCATACTTAAAGACACATTTTCTTCATCGTCTTCAAGCCATGCTTGAGCATTAGCTCGAGCAATTACTTCACTATCACTTAAATTATCAACATCTTCTAAATCCATCGTAAAACTAGCAGCGGAAATACGTTCACCACACTCTTCATTAACAACATCACGATCTTTTGTGACATGCATAACAATTGTTTTAGCTGTACCACTAGCCGTTTCTACAATAGCTTCATAATGAATCCCTTTGAAAAGCACTGATTTAACTTCGCCATTTAACAAGCCTTTATTACGAGGTACAATTTTAATATCTTCTGGTCTTAAAACAATATCTACTTCTTGATTCGGTTCAAAACCATAATCAGTACAAGCATAACTATGCTCATCAAATTGAACAACATTATCTTTTAACATAATTCCATCAATAATATTAGAATCACCGATGAAACGAGCACAATATTCATTGATTGGCTCATTATAAACACTCATTGGTGAACCAACTTGTTCAATTTCACCTTCTCGCATAATCACAATCTTATCAGACATTGTTAAAGCTTCTTCCTGATCATGCGTAACAAAAATAAAAGTAATTCCTACTTCTTCTTGTATTTCTTTTAATTCTAACTGCATTTCTTTTCGTAAATTCTTATCTAAAGCACTTAATGATTCATCCAACAGTAAAATCTTTGGTTCATTAATCAAAGCTCGAGCAATAGCTACCCGTTGTTGCTGACCACCCGATAAACGTGTAACATCTCTTTTTTCAAATCCTTCAAGTCCAACTAAACTAAGCATACGTAATACTTTTTGATTAATAATATCACGTGGTTCTTTTTTGATTTTTAAACCAAAAGCAATATTATCATAAACATTCAAGTGTGGAAAAAGAGCATAATGTTGAAAAACAGTATTAACATCTCGTTTATATGCTGGTAAAGACGATATATCTTTACCATTCATTAAAACAGAACCATTATCTGGATCTAAAAAGCCAGCTATAATACGCAATAAAGTTGTTTTACCACAACCAGAAGGTCCTAATAAAGTAACAAATTCATTCTCATAAATATCTAAATTAATACCTTTTAAAACAACTTGTTGACCAAATGTTTTAACAACATTTTTTATTTCAATCAATTTTTTTGCCATGTTCTTCTCCTAAAATTCAGGTGGTGTTACCAGCCATAAACACTCAGCTTTTTTCTGACTACGATTTTCTAAATGGTGACTTTCATTAGCTTTCAAATAGAAACTATCACCTTTTTTTAAACTATATCCCTTGGGTTTTGATTGGGTAACTAAATATAACTTTCCACTTAAAACATAGCCCATTTCCTCACCTTGATGCGGCTGTACTTCCTTTGAATGATAGCCAGGTTCAAGAACTATTCTGATTGCTTCCATCACATTTTTCTGGGCATCGGGAATAAGCCAATAAGTACTAATTCCTTTTTGTTGATCAATAAATGCATCTTCAGCTTTAAATACTATTTGTTCATCATCATCTTCTTTAAAAAAAGTATTTAAATTAATGCCCAAAGCTTTCGCAATATCATCTAAAGTTTGAATCGAAGGCGATGTAAGATTACGCTCTAATTGTGATAAAAAGCCTTTTGTCAGTTCCGTTCGTGAAGCTAATTCTTCTAACGTTAAATCATTTTTTAAACGTAATTGATGAATACGTGCACCGATATTAATCATTTTCCCTCCTGTTTTATATTACCAAACAAAAAAATTGGTATTAGCAAAAAAATTATACCAATCTTGTTTTTAAATGTAAATTATTTTAAACAAAAAGTTTAGATATTATAAACAAAAAACTAGGCTTAACCTAGTTTAAAGAATTAATAATACTTTCCAACTCTTCTCTTTGTTTGAAACCGATATTTGTTTCTTGTAACTTAGCATCTTTAAAAGTCAATAAAGTAGGAATCGACATAACACCATATCTTTGAGCAAGATCTGGCAATTTATCAACATTCACTTTCATAAAACAAACATCTTTAACTTCTTTTGACAATTCATCTAAAATTGGTCCAACCATTTGACAAGGACCACACCAGTCAGCATAAAAATCAACTAGCACTTTACTATTTTCATTAAGTAATTTATCAAATTCTTGAGCATCTTGAATAATATTCATAAACTTCTCCTTTTTAACATTATAAGCATAGCAAAAAAATTAAAAGCTGCAATTTATTTGCTCAATAAAGAAGCTGCTTGCTCATCTAAGATAACTGTAACATCAGCATGATCTTGTAAAATAGAAGCTGGACAAGCAGTTGTCTTTTCTCCTTCAATCATATTTTTAATTGCTTTTGCTTTATTTGTACCAGTCGCAATTAAAATAATTTTTTTAGCTCGCATAATGGAAGCTAAACCTTGAGTGATAGCTAATTTAGGTACTTGATTAATATCACCATCAAAGAAGCGAGCATTATCTTGTCTTGTTTGCTCAGTTAATTCCATAACATGGGTAACACTGTTAAAGCTTGCTCCTGGCTCATTAAAAGCAATATGACCATCTGAACCAATACCTAAAATTTGAATATCAACACTAACTTTCTTTAATTCACTTTCATAACGTTCACATTCTTTCAATGGATCAGCTGCTTCACCATTTGGAACATGAGTATTTTCTTCCTTAATATCAATATGATTGAATAAATTTTGATGCATAAAAGTATAATAACTTTCACGATGATTACGTGCTAAACCAACATACTCATCAAGATTAAAACTAACTGCATTGACATATGAAGTTCCGTTCTTCTGATGATCTTCAATCATTTTTTGATAAAGACCTACTGGACTTGATCCCGTTGCTAAACCTAAAACAGGTTTTTCTTTTGCCATAACAGGCTTAAAAACAGTAAACGCTGCATCTGAAACTTCATCATAATTTTGCTTAATAATTACTTTAAACATATCTTCCCCCTAATCTATTTCAATACTGTATGAACACTTCCATGTTTCATCTATATCTAGTGTAATACATCCTTCTCTTTTATCAAAGGCTAAATTATTAGCTTTAAAATCAGTATGTGAATACCATGGTTCAATACAAACAAATGGGGCATGTGGACTCCAAAAAGCTAACCATGGAAAATGCGGATGCTCAACCTTAACAAAATGTCTACCATTACTTAATTTTGTATATGTACTCTGTGGAGCAGTTAAAATAATAGTTTTTGCTAATGCTTCACGATCAAGCTTAAGTGATGTTGTTAAATGACCATTTACCATTTCTGGATGTGATAATTCCAGTCGATAATCATCAGGATTATCATTTTTATCAATTGGCCAATTAAAAGCTGGATGTAGACCAAAATGAAAAGGCATTAACTCTAAACTCTTATTTTTAATAGCGTAATTGATACATAATTTTTTATTAACTAACTGATAGTCAATTTGTAAATTAAAATGATATGGATATTGTGCCCATGTCTCTTCACTATCATTTAATTCCATAATTAAATGATGATCATCATGTTGAATACAATGAAATTGACTATGACGGGCAAAGCCATGATTATTCATTTGATATTTTTGACCTTTAATCAACAAATAACCTTGCCAAGTCTTACCTACCATTGGAAATAAAGTCGGATTTCTTCCTTTCCAATACTTAGGATCTCCTTGCCACATATATTCCAAACCTGTTGCAAGTGATTGAAAATGATGTATTTCAGATGCATATTCATCAATTTCAACAAGTACAAAGTCATTTTTTAATGTATACAAGCTCATTAAATCTTCCCCCTGCATGTTTAGTATATCACTAGTAAAATAATGATGTAATTATTAATATTTTGTTTTATAATAATGACGACAATTTAGGGAGGAAAAAATATCCATGGCATTTATTGATTCTATTAAAGAAAAAGCAAAGGCCAATAAAAAGACCATTGTATTACCGGAAGCAGAAGACGAAAGAACAATTCGGGCGGCTGCTGAAATTTTAAAAGAAAATCTCGCTGATATTATTTTGCTAGGAGATATTGAAAAAGCTCATTCTGATGCAAGAAAATATGGTGTTTGTATTGAAAAAGCATGTATTATTGATCCAAAACATAGTCAAAAATTAGATCGTTATGTGAACCAATTAGTTGAATTACGAAAAGCTAAAGGTATGACAGAAGAATTAGCCCGGAAAGCATTAACTGAAGACAATACAACTTTTGGGGTTATGATGGTTAAAAATAATGAAGCTGATGGTCTTGTTTCTGGTGCTTGTCATTCGACAGCCAATACTTTACGACCAGCTTTACAAATTTTAAAAACTGCACCAAATGCACAACTTGTATCTGCTTTCTTTGTGATGGATACAGATGCTCATGATTTAGGTGAAAATGGTACTTTTGTTTTTGCTGATTGTGGTTTAAACCAAGATCCAACAGCTGAGCAATTAGCAGCTATTGCTCGTGATTCAGCTAAGAGTTTTGAAGCATTAGTTGCACCTGAAGCACGTGTTGCTTTCCTTAGCCATTCTACAAAAGGATCTGCTAAACATGCTTTAGTAGATAAAGTAAGAACAGCAGCCGGTATTCTTAAGATTGAATCACCAAATATATTATCTGATGGTGAATTACAATTAGATGCAGCTATTATTCCAGAAGTAGCTAAATTAAAAGCACCTGGTTCAAAAGTAGCCGGACATGCTAATGTCTTAGTTTTCCCAAATTTGGATGCTGGTAATATTGGCTATAAATTAGTACAAAGATTAGGTCATGCACAAGCATATGGACCAATGTTACAAGGAATAGCTAAACCAGTAAATGATTTATCTCGTGGTTGCTCATGGCAAGATATTGTTGGTGTCGTTGCTTTAACAGCTGTGCAAGCTCAACAAAAATAAATTAATTACTATTTCAAAAGAAAAAGTACAAGTATTTAAATACTTGTACTTTTTTGTAACCATAAATTTATAAATTAGGATTATATTATACTTTTCCATCAAATAGTCGATTGATTAATATACTTATTATAATATTTAGAATAAACAATTTTTTGACGATGGTATAAAGAAAAATAACCTGAAAAAGCAAAACTAATAGAAATAGTCATCAAATAATATGGCATACCATCATAACCAAACATTTCAAAACATAAAAACAATGCTGAAATAGGACAATTTGTTACCCCACAGAATAAAGATGCCATTCCAATTGCTGTACAAATGGGAAAATTAAGATGAAAAATAGCAGCTACTGCAGCTCCAAATGTTGCACCAATATATAAAGCCGGTACAATTTCTCCTCCTTTATATCCAGCTGACATAGTAATAGTTGTAAATATCAGTTTAATAAAGAAAGAATAAAGGACAACTTTACCCATAAATGCTTCTTCAACAACATACATACCCGCTCCATTATAACGATTGTCTTTTAATAACCAACTACATATCGCAATAATTAAACCAGCAATAAAAATACGTAAATATGGATTTTTTATTTTAGTACTAAAAAAGTAATGTCCTTTATGTAAACAAACACAAAAAATAATACTCAATATAGCACATACCAAAGATAAAGCAATAGTTAAAAAAACATACTTTAAATCTAAGCCTGGAATATTAGTAACATTAAATACATCTGCATGACCACCTAGCATTTCTGATATAGCATTAGCTGTTAAAGCTGCTATTACATTAGGTAAAAAAGCAGCATAATACATAATACCAATACTAGAAATTTCCATACCTAAGAATGTTGCAGCTAATGGTGTACCAAACAAGGCAGAAAAGCAAGCACTCATGCCACACATAACTAAAATTTTCTGACTACCTATATCCAGTTTAAGATAGCGGCCTAAATTCTGACCAAGGCTACCACCAATTTGTAAAGCAGCTCCTTCTCGACCACTAGAACCCCCAAATAAGTGCGTAATAATAGTCGCAATAATAACCAATGGTACTTTCCAAAGTGAAACTTTACCTTCAGCTGTAATAGCAGCAATTATCTCATTTGTACCTTCATCATGATATTGATTAACTAAATGGTAAATAGCTACTATAATCAAGCCGGCAAAAGGTAAAAACCAAATAATTTCAGCATGAGCTAAACGTATTTTCGTAACCAATGAAATAGATAAAGCAAAATAAGTACCAATAAGACCACCAATAATACCAATTAGTACACCTAAAATACCCCATTTCAAAAAATATTTAACATTTAATTTAATAACACTGTATTTATCATTTTTTTGCATTTTATCTCCCCATAATAGCAAAAAGAAGCATATGCTTCTTTTATCGATATAAAATATCTTCACGATTTGGTCCATTTGAAACCATCGTAATCTTAACTCCTAATTCCTTTTCAATAAATTCCACATAATCCTTACATGCTTGTGGTAAATCATTATAGTTTTTAATATGTCGTATATCACATTGCCAACCAGGCATCTTAATAAATACTGGTTTAGCTTTTTTTAATTCTGTTGTTGTCGGAAAATCTTTAGTTATTTGACCATCAATATCGTATGCTACACAAATAGGTATTTCTTTTAAATATCCTAGAACATCAACAACTGTAAGTGCTACTTGTGTTGCTCCTTGTCTTTGTACACCATAACGATAAGCAACTGTATCAAGCCAACCAATTCGCCGTGGTCGACCAGTTGTAGCTCCATATTCACCACCATCACCACCACGATGACGAAGTTCATCAGCTTCTTTTTCATCATGAATTTCAGAAATAAATTCACCTGCTCCAACAGCAGAAGAATAAGCTTTCGCTACAGCTACAATCTCTTTTATATTATATGGTGCTATGCCTGCCCCAACACATGCAAAACCAGCTAATGTTGAAGATGAAGTAACCATTGGATAGATACCATGATCAGGATCTTTTAAAGAACCTAATTGACCTTCCAATAATATTTCTTTACCTTCTTTTTGAGCTTGATAAAGTAAAGCATCTGTATCACAAATATAATCTTTCATTTCTTCCTTATATTGCATTAATGTTGCCATAATCTCTTGTGGATCAAGTAAACTTTGATGATAAAGATGTTCAAATAACACATTCTTTTTTAAGCAAATATCTGTCACTTTTTCCTTTAAATCATTTATATCACCATATAATTCTGAAATTTGAATTCCTATTTTAGCATATTTATCAGCATAGAAAGGTGCTATACCTGACTTCGTTGAACCGTATGCATGACCAGCTAAACGAGCTTCTTCATAAGTGTCTTGTAAAATATGATAAGGCATTAATAATTGAACCCGATTTGAGACAACAATTTTTGGCTTTTTAACACCCTTTGCTAATAATGAATTTAATTCTGTCAAAAAATAAGTAACATTAAAAGCCACACCTGGTCCAATAACATTTACAATATTTTGATGAAAAACACCTGATGGCAATAAATGTAGAGCAAACTTACCATAGTTATTTATAATTGTATGACCAGCATTTGCTCCTCCTTGAAAACGCACTACATAATCTGCCTTAGAAGCCAACGTATCGGTAATCTTTCCTTTACCTTCATCACCCCATCCAGCACCAACAATAGCTTTTACCATAAGATAACCTCCCTTAGACTGATAAATCAGTCTCTTTCATTTCCATATCTTTAAATTCATTTAAAATAGGCTGAATTTGTTCATCTATAAATTCTACTACTTGATGAGCACAACGACCAGTATATAGTTTAGCATCTAAATGAGCATTTAGTTCATCTAATGTAAAATTGAAAGCGTTATCTTTTGCAATTAATTCTAAAAGATTATTATCTTTTCCTTCTTCTTTAACTTTTTTAGCTGCTTGCATTGATAAAAGACGGATTTTTTCATGTAATTCTTGGCGATCAGCACCATTTTTAACAGCAGCCATCAAAATATTTTCCGTTGCCATAAAAGGTAATTCTTCTTTTAAATGCTTAGCAATAACTTTTGGATAAACAACTAATCCATCAACAATATTAAGATATAAATCTAAAATACCATCAACTGCTAAAAAAGCTTCTGGAATAGCTATTCGCTTATTAGCTGAATCATCAAGTGTTCTTTCAAACCATTGTGTTGCACTAGTCAACATAGGATTCATTGCATCTGTTAAGACATAATTAGCTAAAGCAGCTAAACGTTCACTACGCATTGGATTTCTTTTATAAGCCATAGCACTAGAACCAATTTGTTTTTTGGCAAAGGGTTCTTCAATTTCTTTTAGATGCTGTAATAATCTTAAATCATTTGAAAATTTATGACCTGATTGTGCAATACCAGCTAAAACATTTAAGACTCGACTATCATGTTTACGTGAATATGTTTGACCACTAATCATATATGTAGAAGTAAAGCCCATTTCATGAGCAATTAATTGATCTAATTTTTTAACTTTTTCTTCATCACCATTAAATAATTCCATAAAAGAAGCTTGTGTGCCTGTTGTACCTTTACAACCAAGCATATGAATCTGAGAAATGATATATGTAATATCTTGATAATCAAAATATAAATCTTGTAACCACAGAGTAGCTCTTTTCCCAACTGTTGTTGGCTGTGCTGCTTGAAAATGAGTAAAAGCTAAAGTTGGCATATCTTTTTTAGCTAAAGCAAAAGATGCTAATTTAGCCATTACCATAACTATCTTTTTACGTACTAAATATAAAGCTTCTCGCATTAAAATAAGATCAGTATTATCGCCAACATAACAACTTGTTGCCCCTAAATGAATAATACCTTTAGCTTTAGGACATTGTAACCCATAAGCATAAACATGAGCCATAACATCATGACGGACTTCTTTTTCACGTTCTTTAGCCTCTGTAAAATTAATTTGATCTTTATATTTTATTAGTTCTTGAATCTGCTCATCACTAATTGCTAAACCAAGTTCTTTTTCTGCTTTAGCTAATGCTATCCATAATAAACGCCATGTTTTAAACTTCTTTTCTGGCGAAAAAATATATTGCATTTCTTTACTACCATATCGTTCAGAAAATGGACTTATATAATGATTGTACATAGAATCCTCCTTTATTTTGGCCATGTCAATAATTTATTTTTTTTAACAAGATAAGCTTTTTTAGCAATTCTTGCTAATGGACTATCACTTAATGAATCAGAATAAAAAACACTTATTTTACCATTTGGATATTGCGCATAAAAACGTTTTACTTTTTCTTGACCATGACAATTTAAACCATAATACTTACCACTATAACAATCAACCGGACTTGCTAATACATTCTTAATTCCTAATTGTTTAGCAAATTCTTTAATTAAAAATTCCGGTGAAGCAGAAATAATCAAATCATCTTCTTCTTGCTGATAAAAATGTTTAATATATTTTAAATGACTTTGACAAAAAAGAGATGTTGCTTGAGGCATATTATCAACATAATGAAAAATATAAAATATTTTTTCTTTAAAATATTGTTTCTTAACTAAATGTAAAAGATATGCCAAAGAATACATTAACATTACTGGTAAATAACGACATGTACGATGGTAATGAAATAATAAATAACAGATAAAATCAAAGCTTGAATCACCATCATAGATAGTCTTATCCCAATCATATACTCTCATCTTTGCACCTCTGAACTTGTCGTCAACAATTTGGTATATAATCCACATGGTAAATGTAAATAAGATAAACCATGGCCTAATAAAACAGCAACTACTAAAATTAATTCTAAAAGCCATTGCCCAATAATTGTCCATTGAAATAATTCATAAATAGCAATAAAAGATAATAAATCAGTAAAAGGATTAAAGATAATCGCAAAACTATTACTTAACGCATTTAAACCGGCTATATTGGAAATCATTCCCATCATCAATGGATTAATAAATATAATTATGGTACACAATAAGATCCTAATCCATTGATCTTCTTTTCTTTTATGTGATTGCCAAAGAAAAATAAAAACTCCTATCCAACGTAAAATACTGAGTAATATTTCCAGTATATTACTATGCATGAAAAAATAATAATTAATTGGTTTTTGACTTAAATAACTTAAAAAAGATAAGCCGGAATGATGAAGATGATAAAAATATGTTATCAACATAAAAATAAATGGTAAAAGGATAAAAAAGATAAGAACATAATAATCAAGCATAAACTCTTCAACACTGAGCAAATAAGTATAAATTATTTTTTGTTTCCTAATTTTTAAAATAATGATATATAAAACAATAAACAAGATAAAAAATATTTTATTTTCTTGACCAATTCCCGCAACTAAATAAAAAATTAAAGGCCAAATATATTCCAAAAGATGATAAATAATTTTAATTTCTTTATTTTTAAATTGAAAAATAACAAAAGATAATAATATTTCACAAGTAATAATCCAAAAAGAATCACTAACAAATAAACCAGCTAAAATAGCTAAAGGAAAAAAAAGATTATAAGTTTTAGTAACTGCGTAGTAACGATAAATTTGTAATAAAAAGAAAGCCACAAATAAGAGATACCAATGCTTTGATGTACCCACTTGAATTAATTGATCATAACGAAAATGAGACCAAAAAATACCGGCTAAAAGAAGGCAAAAACAAAACCATGGATTACGAATTTTAAAATGATCAACAACATTAAAGGTAAATGAACCAATAAACCAAAAAGAAAGAACAATTAAAATTACCGTAAATGAGAGATGAAAAGAAGATAAACTATTTTGTAGTATATTTTGCCAAATAGGAAAACCTTGCAAAGCAGATAAATTATTTAAATTTAAATTAAATTCTGTGTAATGATATGTTAAATATAAGCCTAAAATAGTACTTAATATAATAATTATTGATTGCCAGCGAAATAATATCTTCATTACTTTACGCCATTGAAAAAAAAGACAAAGTAGTAATAAGATAAAAATAATAAAAAAACTAAGATATGACCAATATGGTCCTAAATGTAAAACAGTCCCCGTTAAAAATAATAATTCTAAAGCAGCAAATAAAGTAACTATGCCAAGCGGATAAGCATATTCTTTAGCTTGCAATAAAACAAAAATATGTTGTACCAATGAACCTAATGCTTCTAATAAAACAATAACTAAAAGACTGATCAAAAAACTTAAAAGCACATTAGCCTCCTTTTTACCTACTTATTTTAATGTAGTTTTTTTATTCTGTCCAAAAACATATAAAAAAGTTAATGATTTTTCATTAACTTTTTAAAAATCTAATATAAATATATTTTTTAATGTATTAAAATAAAAAATGATATTTTTATATAATGATATTCATGCTAAATCTTTACCAATACTACCACCTGGATGCCATTTTAAATATGTTTTTTTATCTAAATTATTAGTTTTTTGTAAAATTAAGCTTAATACTTGTAATAAAATAATCTCACTAATAATCGATAATCTTGGTGGCTTATTTAAATAATCACCTTCATTATGTACGCCAGCATATAAATGATAATTAGCTAAATTAGATAATGTTGAATTAGGATTAGAAGTAATCGCAATAATAGTTACATCTAGTGCTTTTAATGTTTTAATACTATGCAATAATTCAGCTGTTTCGCCACTATTTGAAATAGCTATGACTACATCATGTGGACATGTCTGACCAGCACTACCATGTACTGTTTCTGTACCATCTAAAAAATATGCTGGTGTTCCTGTTGAAGAGTAAAGAGAAGCCATATATTTAGCCACATAACTTGGTTTACCAATACCTGTAAAATGTAAACGATGATTATTTTTAGATGCTTTTAAAATAATATTAGCCACTTCTTCTAATTGCTTTTTATCTACCTGATTCAGAAAAGTATTTATCTCTTCCTTAAATGTTGCAATATAATTATCAACAATATTAGTCATTATTATATTCCTCTCTAAAAGACTTAATTATTTTTCTTATTTGCTTTGCCTTTTCTTTAATTTCTGTAATACTACCTTTTGTTAAAAGTGAGCCAAATCCGCATAAGTCTATCCCATTTTCAAGCCATAATTCAAAATTTTCTAAATTAATACCACCCGTAGCTAAAATTGGTATATTTGGTAATGGTGTTTTAAAAACCTTAACTAATTTAGGACCATAAAAGTCAGCAATTGGAAAAGCCTTAATAAATGATGCCCCATATTTTAATGCTTCAATTGCTTCACTTATACTTGTACAAGCTGGAATATATGGAAGCTGATATAAATTACATTGATATGCAACTGCTTTATTAAAATTAGGTGCAATGATAAAATCTGCATTATTTAAAATAGCATGCCGAGCTGTGATTTCATCTAAAACAGTACCTGCACCACATATCAATTTAGAACCGTATTTATCTTTTAAAGACTTAATTATTTCACCAGCATTATTGAATGTATAACTAATTTCCATGAATGGAAGATCAGATTCAATACATGCTTCAGCAATATCAAAAATTCTGTTTGCATTTTTTTCCCGAATAATTGCTAATGCACCTATTTCATACATTTTCAAAATTAATTTTTCTTTTTTCATCATTCCTCCAAACGTTTGTAGTAATCAATCATTTTTAATAAATCTTGGTCATATTTATCATTATCAAAAAGGGGTTTACGAGCTGGTCCAACTTCACTTATATTAGCTAATTCAATACTTCTTTTTAAAATAGATGGAACTGTCCCTTTTTTCATTTCTGTTCTTAAAATATCAATTGATAATTGTAAAGTTTTAGCTTTTTCTAACTGTCCTTTATTTAAAGCCTGATCAAGATTCACTAAAATATCAGTTATTAAATTACTTGTGCCAGCAATAGCACCAATAGCTCCATTTTGATAAGCAAAACTAATCTTTGAATCACTACCAACCCAAACAAATTTCTTATTCTTTTTAGCAATCGTAATAAAATCAAGTAAACTTTGCTCATTACCAGAACTATCTTTAATACCTATAATATTTTCTATTTTTAGGCATTGATCAAACACATAATTTGTGATTGCATAGCCTGTATTTTTGGGAATATTATATAAAATAATTGGTATTTTAACGTTGCTAGCTATGATCTTAAAATAGTTAATAATTTCATCATCACTAGGCTTAATAAAATATGGTGGTAAGATCGATAAAGCTGAAACACCAATTTTTTCAAATTCTTGCGAAAGTTTTATTGCTTTTGCTAAAACACACGAACCTGAGCCAGCAAAAACAGGTACTCTCTTATCTACTACTTGCACAACATATTTAACAAATTCTATTTTTTCTTCATCACTGATACTTTGAAATTCACCATTACTACCTAAAGCAAAAATTCCTTTAACACCATGTGCTATCAAATGATTAATTAATTTTTTTGTAGCTGGATAATTTATACTTTGTATTGCATCACGATTAAATGGCGTAACTATTGGTGTAATAATACCTTTAAACATTATTCCTCCTTTTTATTTAAGCTATTTTCAATAAATTTAACTAAATTTGTAGCTTTTTTTTCTTTACTTAGTAAATGCATAAATGCATTTGTATTAATAAGTCTTAACAACTGATTCATAGCTTGTATATGAATCAAATTATTTTTAATTGCCAAAAAGAAAATATATTTAATCAATCGTTTATCTTTATTTGAAAATTTAATTGGTTTTGCTAAGGTCAAAATACCAATTGCATTTCTTAACACTTCATTTGATGCTTTATTGTGTGGTAAAGCTATTTCATCAGTAATTATAAAATATGAAGGATTCTTCATTTGAATATCTAAAACATCTTTGAGATATTTTTTACTAATAAAATTATTTTTAACCATTAAACTGCCAATTTTATTAATTGAACTTAAAGCATCTAAAGAATGATCCTGCAAAATCATAATTTCTGTATTAACTAATTCTAAAAAAGATAATGTTTTCTTTGATAATTGTTCTTCTTTATGAGCAACATGATGAATTTTACTAATTATTTCTGTGGCTATTTCTAAAGCATTTTTTTGTTTAATCCCATTTTTAATTAAAATATTTACAATACCATCCATATCAGCTGAAACATATGTTGATAATCCTAATATTTTAACAACTTCCTTAATTGTATTATGGCGTTCAAAGACATCCATTACTGGCGATATTTTAATAATTGGAATGTTCAAACCATTTAATTGTTTAAACCACTTTGTAGTAAAAATGATATCTGATTCATATAGGCTAAGATCTAATTCCGAAAATTTAATAGGATGATAAAAATAAATTTGTGGAAACATACTTTTCAATTCATTATATATAAGTACAGATGAGCCAGTACCATTTAGACAAATAATTAAAGCCTTTTTAACTTTTGATAAATCTTTTTGAAGATTAATATATACAGCCGAAAAATGAACTGTTAAATAGGCTAATTCATCATCTGAAATATCCGCATTAAACAATTTATTAAAATGCTTCATTGTTTCTTTTACCAAATAATATAAAGAGCCATATTCGTTAATAACCCTCTCTCTTAAAGGATTAATAATCGGCAATTGATAAAGTAAACGATAATAAGCAGGTCGAAAATGAGAATAAATATGGCGAAAAACTGATTCTCGATCACTAAATTTAATGCCACTTAAAATTTCAAAACGATTTAATATTTTCTGCACCAAATGAGCAATTAATGAACGATCTTTTGTTTCCTCATCATAATTACCAAAGGAAATACCTAAGATCCAAGAAGCAATATATGCAATATCATTAGATTGTACCTGATCTGATAAATCTAATTTTTGAATCAAAGCTTGCGTAAATTTATATTCTTTAAAATCGCTTATTAAATCTAAAGATGTTTTTAATTGATGATCACACAAATGATCTTTTTTACATGTCACACGAACAGATAAAAAAGCAAAAAGGTAAATAAATTCACATAGTCTATTTTCAACAAAATTGATATTATACTTTAAAGCTAATTTTTGAATAATTAAATCACATTTAGCATATGATAAAATTTCAAAATCACGCATAGCAATTTTAAGAATAATATCATTAAAAAAATCAGTGGTTGCTAAAATAATAGTTTTAACCATAACTTTTCTAATATCAATCTCATCACCACTTAAGTAATATCCACCTTTGCGAGTATAACTTATTTGAACATGCTCTTTTTTTAATTGCTCATTATATTCGGCTATATCATTAATTGCTGTTGCATGACTAATTTTTAAACGTGACATGAAATGTTGTAAAGAAAGATATTCACAATCTAAAAACAACCACAAAAAAATATATATTTTACGCTCTTTTTTATCTAAAAAATAACAATTAATTTCACTATCAAAAAAATAATTAATTAAAAAATCTCTTGTTTTATTAGTAATAACCAATTTTTTTGTTTCCGTAATAGAAATCAAATCAACATTATTAATTTTCAATAAATAATTTATTTTATCTAAACGATAAATTAATTGTCTTCTTGTTGTTTTTGTTATTCTTTCAAGATCAGATAAAACTACTGATGATCTTGTCAAAATTTCTTTCAATAAACTTAATACATCTCTCTCCACAATAAACACTCTCTTTTTTTAAAAAGCAAGGATAACGAAATGACCTTGCTTTAAACTTTTAAAATATACCCTTAATAAATGAAATGATTTTATAGAAAATAGCACCCATCACATTATAGTCAATATTCGGAAATGATGCTTCTGCAATGCCAAGAGAAGCAAAAGCCGGATATAAAATCAAAGGTAAACAAACTAACAAAATACCAATAATAAATGAGCCAACCAAAGCTCCTTTAAAGCCACCATATGCATTACCAAATACACCAGATGTACCTCCTGAGAAGAAACAAATACCAGCAGCAGGAATTAAAATAACTGGACTCTTAAAGAAGATCATTAAACCCATACCTACAAAACCACCTAATAACGAACCAACAAAACCAATTAATACAGCATTAGGAGCAAATGGAAAAACAGCAGGACAATCAACAGCCGGTTTAGAATCAGGAATATATTTTTCTGAAATAGCTACAAAGGCAGCTGTTATTTCAGCAATAAATTGTCTTACTCCATAAATAAGAACACTCATCCCAGCAGCAAATTGTAAACCTTGTAAGAAAGGCCAAATAAACCAAATATCTTTACCACTCAGTTTTAAAACAGCATCTAATTTATGATTACAAGCACAAGCAATAACAGCAATATAGAATAAAATCACCATAAAGACAGCGACGGAAAAAACAAAATCTCTAAATAGTCCAAGGAAACCAGGTAATTTCATATTTTCGACATCTTTTGTCTTATCATTTTTTCTTGGTGTAAATAACTTACCAATATAACCAGATAATGTATAACCAATTAGATTAAAATGTCCCATTGCTATATCATCACTACCAGTAATCTTTTTCATAAATGGTTGAGCAATAGTCGGTAAAGCAGCCCCACAAAAACCTAAAATTAATCCTCCACCAACAATTACTAACCAGCTAGGTAAACCATTCGAAATAAAGACTAAAGCAAGTACACAAGCAAAATATAAGAAATGTTGTCCCGTTAAGAAAATAGCTTTAAATTTAGTGAACTTAGCAATAATTAAATTAAAAATAAATCCCAGTACAAAAACTAATGCTACTTCCGTACCAAATTTGTCTAAAGCTAAGCTTGTGGCTACTTCAACTTGCGTTGTTACTCCTTCAATACCAAATCCTTTGTTGAATAAACTCGAAAAATTATTAACAACTTTTCCCATGGCTGATGAACCAATATTAAAGATCATAAAACCAACAACTGTTTTTACTGTTCCACTAATCACTTCATCTGCTTTTTTCTTTTGTAATAAAAGACCAATTAAAGAAATCAATCCAACTATTAAGGCCGTATTTCTAACCTGTCCTAATAAAGCTTCAATAAACATAATCTTCTCCTCCCTTTACTTTGAAGACATCAATGTTACAAATTCTTTTAACTTCGTATTAATTTCTTCTTTATTGACAATATTACGAATACCAATAACTTGAAATTTATATTTATCCCGAAGTTCATCAGCTAGATCTTCCATTGTTACAAGTAAATCACCATTAAAAAATGCCAAAGAATCTAAATTTCCATGTTCCAATTTAATTGGATAATTATTTTCTTTAATGACTTGTTCTAATTTAATTTTCAAAAGAACACTTGAACCCATACCTGCCCTACAAGCAACTAATCCACTAAACATTTGTTTTCCTCCTTTCTGATCAAATCCATAATCTCTTTAGAATTATGTGCATTTTGTAATAATTCAATAAATTTTTGATTATCTAATAAAGACGATAATTCAGATAATACTTGCAAATGATCACTACTTTTTTTAGCTGCTAAAGTAATCAAAATTTTAACTGGATCGTTAGCTTTACTATTAAAAACTACCGGTTTATCTAAAACAGTTATACCAATAGCATTACTTATAACTGCATCTGTTTTCGTTTGTGCATGGGGTAAAGCTATATGAGGCATTAATACAAAATAAGGTCCTGATTGATTTAAATTATCAATAATTTCATTAACATAATTAGATGTTATTTTTTGATCATCTACTAAAGGCTGAGCAGCTAACTGAATAGCTTCAATACTATTTTTTGCTTTAATATTTATTCTTATATAATTTTCTTTTAACCAACTACAAATCATATTGTTTCCTACTTCCATCTTCATTATAAAAACTTTTACTTATAATAAATCATCAATACAGACTAACTTTTGTAAGCGTTTAAAACAAAAACTATACTTAAAAAAATAGGAAAAGACCGACATGATCTTTTCCTATTTATTAATTATTATATTGGGATAATTTATCTGCATTATGCTAAGGAGAGTAATTATTCATAATCGATACCCTTATCCACAGATACAGAATAAATGAAAGATATAATAAAATTATGTTGAAAATTAGTAAAATTATGTGATTTCTTTTTCACTTAAAAAAAGAATAGTTTTAACTATTGATAGTTAAAACTATTCTTATGAATGATAAGAAATAGACTTATTTCTTTGCCATAGCTGCTACTTCAGCCGCAAAATCGTCTTCTTTCTTTTCAATACCTTCACCAACTGTATATTTAACCATTTGTGTTACACTAGCATTCATTTCTTTTAAGTAATCAGCTACTTTAAGATTAGTATCTAAGAAATATTCTTGATCAACTAAACACATATCTTGTAATGATTTAGATAAACGTCCTTCTAAAATACCTGCTTTTACACGTTCTGGTTTATTAGCCAAATTAGCATCATTAGCTAATAAGCCAACTTGAATTTCACGCTCATGATCAACAATTTCTTTAGGCATAAAATCACGTGAGATATAACTAGGATTCATTGATGCTACTTGCATGGCAATATTTTTAGCAACTTTTTCATCACTTGTTCCTTTTAAAACAACTAAAGAAACAATTCTACCACCTTGATGAGTATATGAACCAAAAATTTCTTGATCACTCTTTGTAACTAAAGCAAAACGACGTAGTGTTATATTTTCACCAATCGTAGCAACTGCATTAATTATTGTTGCCGACAATGTACCTTCTTTTGTAGGTAATGCTAATGCTTCTTCATTATTCTTCGCTTCACTATGCAAAATAGTTTCTGCTACTTGACTCAATAATGTTAAAAATTGTTCATTTTTAGCAACAAAATCTGTTTCTGAATTAACTTCAACAACGACTGCTTTATTGCCTTCAATCAAGACTTTTGCTAAGCCTTCAGCAGCAATTCTTCCCGCTTTCTTTTGAGCTTTAGCAATACCTCTTTCACGTAACCAATCAATAGCTGCTTGAACATTACCTTCTGTTTCAACAAGAGCATTTTTACAATCCAACATGCCAGCTCCTGTTAATTCACGTAATTCCTTTACTTGTGCTGCTGTAATAGCCATGCTTAATTTTCCTCCTTAGGAGCTTCTTCCTTTTTATCTTCTGTATCAGCTGTATGGTTTTCTCTCTTAAATACACGACGTTCACCATTTTGACGACGAGAAGCCATTTGAGCACGACGTTCTTCTAACTTTTGTTTACGTTTCTTCTCATATTCAGCTGCTTGCCGATCAACTTCAACGATAACATCTTCCATAGTGATATCAGCTTCACTTTCATCTTCTTGATGAGCTACTTCTAAAACACCACCTTTAGCTTCAACTAATGCATCAGCAATTACCGATACCATTAACTTAACTGAACGCAAAGCATCATCATTAGCAGGAATTGGATAATCGACTAAATCAGGATCAGCATTAGTATCAATTAAAGCAAATACCGGAATACCTAACTTACGAGCTTCCGCCACTGCATTATGTTCTTCTAATGGATCAACAACAAAGACTGCATCAGGCAACTTCTTCATTTCTTTAATACCACCTAAGAAATTTTCTAAACGTTCTTTTTTCTTAAGTAATAAAGCCTGTTCTTTTTTCTTATATACGTTAATTGTTCCAGATTCTTCCATTGTTTCAATTTCTAACAAACGTTTGATCGATTTTTGAATTGTTCGGAAATTAGTCAACGTACCACCTAACCATCTTTGATTAATATAGAAACTACCTGAACGTAATGCTTCTTCTAAAATGGTTGCTTGGGCTTGTTTCTTTGTACCAACAAATAATACCTTTCCACCCTCTTCAGCAATTTTCTTCAAAGCATCATAAGCAATTGATAGCTTCTCTTGCGTCTTAACTAAATCAATAATATAAACATGATTTTTTGCTGTATAAATAAATGGTTTCATCTTTGGATTCCATTTTCTTGTCTGATGACCAAAATGAACACCATTTTCCAGCATTTTCTTCATTGAAACAACAGTCATTTTTTATTTACCTCTCTTTCCGTTGTTATCCGCCACAGTTTCTAACACTATCAACATTTACATGCACGGGAAAGTGAATTCACTGTGTGTGAAGTACACCCTGTAATGTACAAGATGCCATTAAGAATATTATCATATAAAAAATAAAATGTCACATAATTTATAACAAATCAATCATAATATTTCACTTTATCATCTGATATCTATATTCTCTTTAATTTTAGCTTTAATATAAACATAAGCTTGTTTTGAAATAGTACCTCTTTGCAACATTTTATCAAGATCATAATTCATCATGTGTAATTCTGCTTGATCTGCAAGAGTTACCCTTTGTAAGATGTTTTTTTCTAATTCTGTTAATTTACAAGGACTAAATAATTCTTTTAACTTATGCCATAAATTCATGAACGAATCTCCTTCCATGAACTCCAATATTCTTGCTTATTATTACCATCTACTTTAATTTCATAGTGACGACCATAAATAGGTGCAAATTGAATAATACCATTCACACTTTGAGCTTTCTGCAAAGACCATTTTTGCTCCGAAGCATCTTTTTTAAACAAATATACTTGAATTGCAAATTCTTGTAAATCATGTAATTTAGTTAATTCTTTTTGGTTGAAATAAAAATCAAGAGCTGCTTTTTTATTATTAGCATCAACCATTAATCTTTTGCTAAGCAAAATTTCGCCTTTTTGCGTCAAAACTAAACTTACTGCTTTAACTGGTTCTTCCATTTCCAATTTCAATTGCACTAAAAACTCATCTTTTTTTATTTTCTGTGTACAAGATGATAAAAATAGCATAGATATAATAATAGTTAACAAATAAAGACGGCGTTTCATATAGTAACCTTTCTAATCATGATAAAGGATGATTTTTTTCAATAACTTTTTTTAATGTATCTTGTGATACATGAGTATAAATTTGAGTTGTACTTAAATCAACATGTCCCAATAAAGCTTGGACTACTCTTAAATCAGCACCATTATCTAAAAGATGAGTCGCAAAGCTATGTCTTAAAACATGCGGATGTAAAGGAAAAGGAAGATTCATTTCACAGCCTTTTTTAGCCAATAATAATTGTATATTACGGACTGATAATGCATTATTTTGCGAACTAATAAATAAAAAATCATCACCTTCAGCAGTTAAACGATATGTATGTATAAAACAACGCAGTAATTCTTTTAAAGAAGAATAAAAAGGAACCATTCTTTCTTTACTCTCTTTACCTAAAACCAAAACATATTGTTCCTCTAAATAAACGTCTTTAAGACGTAAATTAACACATTCACTAATTCGTAAACCACAAGCATAAAGTAATTCAATAATACAACGATTACGAAAATCTTTCTTTTTTTGAAGATCAAAAGAAGATAACAAATCTTGCACTTGATCAACGGTTAAATATTCTGGTAAAGGACGTTGTGTTTTAACATTTTTAAAAGCACAAAGAGGATTATGATGAATACCATCAACAAGGTTCAAGTAACGAAAAAAAGAACGTAAAGAAGATAAATGGCGATCATAACTACTATTAGATAATCTCTTTTCTTTTCGTAAATAAGTAAAATAATTTAGTAAAAAGAGTTGATCAATTGCTTGCCAATTTTTTATTTTTTTTTGTTCTAAATAGTTAATAAAATTTTCTAAATCACGGCGATAAGCATCTTCCGTATGTTTAGATCCAGTTTTAGATAAATGAATATTAGCTAAAAAAGCCTTTAATTTTTCTCTATAATCCATATTTTGCCTTTAAAGTAGAAATATAATTATCTGATTGTACAGCATATGCTTCTTTCTTTAATTTTTTATCTACAACGTCTGTTAAACTCATAATACCAAAATTAGCATTCATCGGCTGAAAATATTTCGTAGAAGCATGTGATACATAATATGCCATTGCTCCTATCATCGTTTTTTGGCTAAAATGAATTTCTTCTTTTTGTTTTAAAACTTGTGCCATATTAACAGCTGCTACAAAACCACTTGCACAAGACTCAATATATCCTTCAACACCTGTTATCTGACCAGCAAAAAACAAATGTTTTTCCCTTTTTACACGATATGTATCAGTTAAATATTTTGGTGAATTAATATAAGTATTACGATGCATAACACCATAACGTACTATTTCAGCTTGTGCTAAGCCAGGTATTAAATGAATAATTTTTTTCTGTTCTGGCCATTTCAAATGGGTTTGAAACCCAACAATATTGTACAAGGAATCGGCTGCATTATCTTGTCTTAACTGTACTACTGCATAAGGCTTAGGACGATTTTCTAACGCTAAGCCAACTGGCTTCATTGGACCAAATAGCAATGTCTTAACACCTTGCTTAGCCATAACTTCAAAAGGCATACAACCAGCAAAATAAATTTCTTTTTCAAAAGGGTGGAGTTTAGTTACTTCGGCATTAATAACAGCATTATAGAAAGTCATAAATTCATCATAACTAAAAGGACAATTAATATAATCATTACCTCCTTTATCATAACGAGATTTACGATAAGCAATTGTAAAATCAATAGAATCTTTAACAACAATAGGTGCAGCAGCATCATAAAAATAAAAATCATCTTCTTGAAAATATGTTTTAATACTTTGCGAAATGGCTTGTGAACTAAGGGGACCACTAGCTACAATAGTCGGTATTGTTAAGTCTAATTCTTTAACTTCTTCATGATGAATCGTTATCTTATCCATAGCCATAATTCTTTCCGTAATTAGCTTTGCAAATCGTTCACGATCAACTGCTAGTGCACTACCAGCGGGTATTTTCGTCGCATCTGCAACTTGCATAATTAAAGAATCCATTTGACGCAATTCTTTTTTTAAGACACCAACAGCATTAGTTAAGGCATCACTTCTTAAACTATTAGAACATACTAATTCTGCAAAATATTCACTATGATGAGCAGGCGAAAATTGTTGGGGCTTCATTTCATATAAATCAACTTCAAAGCCTCTTTTAGCTAACTGATAACTTGCTTCACAGCCGGCTAAGCCGGCACCAATAACCTTTATTTTCATGCCTTTTTCTTCTTTCGCTTACTTCCTTTTTTACTTATTCCTTTTGCCTTATTAACAATTTCAACACCATCTAATGTTTCCATATGATGACAACTTGGATAGTTTGAACAACCTATAAAATATGTCCCAAAACGTGATTTTCGCTTTACCAGTTCATGCTTACATAAAGGACATAATTTACCAATTGGTTCTGGCTTTTCTTTTTCTTTTTGTTCCAATGCCTTAGTATAACGACAAGTTGGAAAAGTAGAACAAGAAATAAACTTACCAAAACGACCATTACGATAAACTAATTCAGCACCACAAAGAGGACAAACTTCCCCTACTTTCTCTAATTCTTTAACTTCCATATTCGCATATGCTTTTAATAATAAAGGCTCAAAATTTTGATAAAATGCACGCAAAGTTTGAATTTCATCTAATTTACCTTCAGCAATTTCATCTAATTGTGTTTCCAAATTAGCTGTATATGTAACATTAATTATAGGTTTAAAAAATTGGTCTAATTTTTCTGCGGTTAAAATACCTTGTTCACTTGGTATAAATACTTTTGTCTTCGTTTTTTCACTGGCTTTTTCAAGACTAACATATCCCCGTACTTGAATAGTATCAATAATTGTTGCATAAGTTGAAGGTCGACCTATACCATCTTCTTCCATGGCCTTAACTAATTTAGCTTCCGTATAACGGGTAGGTGGTTCAGTAAAATGTTGTTCTTTTAACAATTTATTGGCAACTAATTTTTCTTTTTCTAAAACAGTTGGTAAAATAACATCTTTACTCATATCAAAAGGAGCATAAACTTTTAAATAACCATCAAATTTTAAAGTTGATCCCGAAACACTAAAATCACAACCAGATTGACTTAAAGTAATTGTTTGTGAATCATACTTAGCAGCACTCATTAATGATGCTAAAGTACGGTAATAAATTAAGTTATACAATTTATATTGTTCACTACTCAAATATGATTTAATTTTTTCCGGTGTATAAAGAATATTTGTTGGACGAATAGACTCATGTGCATCTTGAGAATTAGTATCATTTTTAACTTTATAATGACCTATATACTCTTTACCATATTCTTTCTGAATCTTAGCAAGTGCACTATCCCGATATTGTTTTGATAAACGTGTGCTATCTGTACGCATATAAGTTATTAAGCCTTCTGGACCATTGCCTACATCTATTCCTTCATACAAACGTTGAGCAATGCTCATTGTTCTTTTTGGTGAAAAGCCTAATTTAGTACTGGCTTCTTGTTGTAATGTAGAAGTAATAAAGGGTAGCTTAGCTTCTCTTTTACGGATGGTTTTTTTAATTGCTGATACAGTAAAATCATGTTGGCAACAATCATATATTTGATTAGCTTTTTCAGCATTAGTAATTTTTGCTTTCAAACCATCAACCTTAGTCAATAAAGCTTCAAAAGCAATACCATCTTTTACAAAACAAGCTTTTAATGTCCAATATTCTTCTGGTTTAAACTGTTGAATTTCTTTTTCCCGTTCAACAATTAATTTCAAAGCAACTGATTGCACACGACCAGCTGATTTAGAACGAATTTTCTTTTGTAAAAGCTTAGATAATTTAAAGCCTATAATACGATCTAAAATACGTCTTGCTTCTTGTGAATGAACTAAATCCATATCAATTATTCTTGGCTTTTCGAAAGCTTTTTGAATAGCATCTTTAGTAATTTCATGAAATGTTACACGATCAATATCTTTTTCATCAAGATTTAATTCTTGCGCTAAATGCCACGAAATAGCTTCTCCTTCACGATCAGGGTCAGTTGCTAAATAAACTTTTTGAGCTTTTTTAGCAGCTTCTTTTAATTCTTTAACAATTTCTTTTTTATCTTTTGAAATCACATAAGTCGTCGCAAAATCATTGTCTATATCAACTCCTAAACCATCTTTTCCTCTTGTCGCTAAATCCCGAATATGGCCTTTACTTGAAACAACCGTAAAATCATTACCTAAATACTTACCTATTGTTTTTGATTTAGACGGTGATTCAACAATAACTAAATTTTTCATGTTAACCTCCTAAATTATCAAAGAATCTTGTAAAAACAAAGATGCACCTTCTTGAATTAATTGATTACAACCATCCCCCTCTTTTTCATCTAAAGGATATGGCATACTATATATATCTTTACCTAGTTGCAAAGCTTCTTGTACTGTAATCATTGTCCCGGAAAAAGAAGTTGCCTGAGTCACAATTATCTTTTCACCTAATGCTGCTAACAAACGATTACGCCAAGGAAAATGACTTTTTTTAACCCCTATATAAGCGGGCCACTCACTTAATATTAAATGATTTTTAGCTAATTGATAATATAAATTTTCATTACAACTTGGATAATGTGTTTCTAAACCTGAACCAATAACGGCAATTGTTTTGCCATCCGTTAAACATGATTGATGAACTTGAGCATCAACACCTTTTGCTAGACCGGATACTAATACATACTTCTTTTTTAGTTTTTGGCAAACAAAATCGGTATAAATTTTACCCCTTTTAACTATTTTACGTGATCCGACTATCGTTACTTTCCTATCTTTTAGTAATTCTTTATTACCACGATAAAAAAGCACCCATGGAGGAAATTCAAGATGTTTAAATTCCTGGGGATAATCTTCATCTAAATAACATATGTAATTTTCATAAACAGTGTAATAAGGATTATTTTCTTGCTTTAATATAGCTTGTTTTATAGCTTGCCAATTTCCTCCATAACGATAACTATATTGAGCGATATCTTCTCTTTTCATCAATAACCTCCAAGCTTATATTACCCTTTATTAATTTATTCCTTTTTGGATAATCTGCTTGACAGGAGCATAACTTTTTCTATGATATGGTGTAATACCTAATTTAGCCAAAGCTAAACGATGTTCCTTGGTTGGATAGCCTTTATTTTTAGCTAATCCATAACCAGGATACAACTTATCTATAGCAATCATTTTATGATCTCTTGTTACTTTTGCTAAGATACTTGCAGCAGCTATAGAAAATGATTTTTGATCACCTTTAATAATTGCTTCAACACTTTTCGTTGATGTTAAAGGCATAGCATCTGTTAAAACATATTGACAGGGTGCACTTTCAGCTATTTCTAACATAGCATCTTTAGTTGCTTGATAAATATTTTTTTGATCAATAACTTCAACCGATATTTCTAAAATTTTATACCATAGAGCTTTATCTTTAATTTCTAAAAATAATTTTTCACGTTTTTTCTCACTTAGAGCTTTTGAATCATAAATTTCATTATTTTCATAGCCAATAGGAAAAATAACCCCTGCTACATATAATGGACCAGCTAAAGGACCACGACCTGCTTCATCAATTCCCAGTACTAATTCCTTTTTTTGCCAAAGTATTTTTTCCCATTCATTATCACAGCATTTCATTAACATCCTCCAAACTAAGGCGAGCAATTTTACCCTTTCTTAAATCATGTAAAAAGGATCTAGCAGCTTGTTTTGTATCAGCTTTATTACCTATTTGTAAATAACCTCTTTGCCAGGCTAACTTTTGTAAAAACTGATTAGGATTTAGAGTTTCATCAATCTGATAAAAACAAGATAAAACATGGGGATAATTTTCTTGAATAATGCGAATCATATCCATAGCAATCATTTTCTGATCTAAGATATCATCATTAATTGTCCCTAAAGCAGCTAAGATAGATGCTTTTTTAGGATCTTCAAATTTGGGCCATAAAACGCCTGGTGTATCTAATAAATTTAACTCATCACTTATATGTAGCCATGTTAATGATCGTGTAACCCCTGGACGATTTTCTGTAACTAAACGATTCTGACCTAATAAACGATTAATAAAAGTACTTTTACCAACATTAGGTATACCACAAACCATTGCTCTAATAGCTCGTGGACTAATACCTTTTAAACGTTGCTTCTCTCTTTTTTGCTGATTTAGAAGAAGACATATTTGAATTATTTTTTTATTTATTCCTTGCCCCTTATTTAAATTTACAGCTATGGCTTTTTGTTTTTCACAATTAAGATAAGTTAGCCATCTTTTTGTTTTATTATCATCTGCTAAATCACTTTTTGTCAGTAAAATTAAACGTGCTTTATCAGCAATTAATTGATCAAGTAAAGGATTTTTAGAAGCTATTGGCATACGAGCATCGCGACACTCAATAACCATATCAACTATTTTTATTTTTTCTTGCATTTCCCTGCGGGCTTTTTCCATATGACCCGGATACCATTGAATCACCATGTTTTAACACCAAAATCAGAAAAAGGAAAACAAATAAATACTCCTTTGGAAACAATTTGACTCTTCTTAAAAGGACCATAAACACGTGAATCAGATGAATTTGGACGATTATCGCCTAAACAATAATAAGTATCTTGAGGAACTATCATTTCTTTTACACCAAGCGTAAAATTAGGACCATATTGATAACGATATTTAGTATTTAAAAATGATTCCACTACCGGTTGATCGTTAATGTATAATTGGGAATTTTTATAAGCTATTTTTTCACCTGGTAAAGCAATTATTCTTTTAACTAAATATTCTTTCTTTTCAGGTAAATATAAAATAACAACATCAAAACGTTTTAAGCCAGACATATGGTAACCAATGGTATTTGAAAAGCCAAAAGAGCCATCTTCTAATGTTGGATACATTGAACGACCTTTAACTTGAATTGGTCGAATTACAAAATGTATTAAAACCATCACAACAGCAAAAGAAATGATGGTGTCAATTAAAAACAAACATAATTCTGTTGGTCTTTTTTTTCTTTTTATCTTCTTTTCCATCTTTCATCTCCTTTATTACTTTAACATAAAAAAAGAAAGAGAAAGAAATTCTTTCTCCATTCTTTTCTTAATGACGACGTTCTTTAATACGTGCATTCTTAGCTGAACGACCTTTAAGGTATGTAAGCTTAGCACGACGAACTTTACCAAGACGAAGTACTTCAATCTTATCAATTACAGGTGAATGTAAAGGGAAGGTTCTTTGTACACCAACACCATTAGAAATCTTACGAACCGTAAAAGTTGCTCCAATACCACCATTTGAACGATCAACGACAACACCTTCATAAGCCTGAATACGTGTTTTTTCACCTTCAATAATGCGCACATTGACTTTTACTGTATCACCTGAACGAAATTCAGGAACATCATTACGTAATTGTGATTTGGTAATTTTTTCAACTAAATTTAATTTCATATAATCTCCTTTTTCTTTTCATCTTTACGGTTCATAATGTTTAACAAAAGCGGAACCAAGACGCACATAGTGCTTTATCACTTTAACATAAAATTAATTATTTGCCAAATAAAATTTATTTTTCTTTTTTAAACCAATTAAATTTTAAACATGTTTTATAGATCCCATCTTCATATGACTTTTCACAAACATAGTCAGCCATCTTTTGTAAAGATTTTGAACCATTAGCCATCGCTACTTTAAAATATTGCTTTTGAAACATAACTTGATCATTATCACCATCCCCAAAAACAACAACTTGCTTTGCTTGAGCATTAATTATCTGTAATAATTCTCTAATCCCCTCATCTTTTTTATCATGTTGAACAACTATATAATTATCTGTCATGCGTAAATGACCTAGCAATTTAAGCCAAGGATACTTATTTTCATCTTCTTTTTTTAAAGCTAAATAAATTTTATATATATCTTTTAGAGCATAAACATCTAAATCAGGTCGGTAATGATATGTTGTCAATTCTTTGCGTAAACCAGCTTGTTCTAAAAATTTAAAATCTTTCATATCAACACTATCATTATCTTCACGCAATAATAAATAACCTAAATTATTCTTTTCGGCATTTTTTAAATAAGTTGTTACTTTTGTTAAGTCTAAAACTTCATTTTTAATTATCTGATCATTTAAAACAAGACATGCTCCTCCGGAACAAACAAAATGCTTAATTCCTAATTCTTTAGCTACAGATACTGTCTTATAGTGGAAGCGACCAGTTGCTAAAGCAACAAAATGACCCGCTTTTTGTAATAAACAAATAGCCTCTTTAGCACTAGGCACAATTTTATGGTTACGATCATCTGTTAAAGTACCATCAATATCGAAAAAAAATATCTTATGATCCATGTACTTCCTCCCATACCATATGATAACGATTATTCTTATAAATAGCTCGATTAACCCCCGAAAAACGATTTAAGCTAGTACAAAGAGCAAAATCTTCAGTCGGAAATTGAGGTAAATTAGGATCAAAAAAACGACTACCACTACCTTTTTTTAATTGCCTTATTTTATCTTCTAAAGAGATGTTTTTTTCACCTTGTAATAAAGAAAGCATATATTCAGCACAAATATCATCTTCCAAAGCTCTTTCTATACCATTCCAACCCATGGGTACAAGGGAAACAATTGTCGGTTTTTGCTTTTCAATATATTGACAAGTTGCTTTAGCATTTACTAATGCACCGGTAACAATCTCACTTGCTTTATCAGCTGCAATTAATCCTTGTACGCCAGCACTTGTTGTATGCACAATAACTTTATCTTGCAAATTTTGCAACATTACTTCACTAGGTGAATTACCATAGTCAAAACCTTCAACTTTAATACCATTTCTTTCTCCTATTAAAATAACATCTGCTAAATCTTTTTTTAATTGCATTGCTTCGGCAATACTTTGTACCGGTAATATTTCTTTAACTCCTTTATATTGTAAATATGCTTCTAATGAAAAAGCACGAAAAACATCAATAATAACCGTTAACCCTCGTGCTTGCTTAGCTCCTTTAAGTAAAGGTAATATTTGTATTTGCATCTTTTTCTCCTTTATTGAAAATGCTTTTTAGCTTGAAAAAATATATTATTAACGATAATATAAAGCTAGGTAAACTTATGGCTGAACTTAATTATACAAACATTCAATTTCGTCATCACTTCATATCAACGGTTGCTATTTATGGTACTAATAACCCCATTTTAGTAAGTGGTAATTTAGTTATTCGTCACTATTATCAAGATGCGAATTTTCAAAAAATAGATATTGCAAGATACAATCGTTCTTTACTAGATACCATCTTTTTCGAAACAAATAAACTTATTCGTATTCCTTTAGGTGATAATTATGCTGGTAAACGTCGTTTGGTTTTTAACCCTATTCCAGCTTTTGGTGAAGATTATATTATTGCTTATAATCAAGCTGAAATACCTAGTGAACGTTACGATGATTTATTAGCTATTGTTGCCCCTATTGATAAAAATGCACATGGTGTAGCAATTATTTTAAAGCAGAATAAAGATGGTTTATTGACATGGCTAACAAAACAAGAAGCACAAAATATCATTGAACAATTAAAGTAACTCAAGATGAGTTACTTTTTACTTATACCATAAGTCTTGTAAATCACTATCTCTTTCAAATTGATATAGTGCATAAGAGCATTGAGGAATTATTTTTTTACCTTTTTTACGAGCTTCGTCAATAACTAAATAAAGTAATTTTTTAGCTAATCCTTGCCCTTGATATTCATGATCAACAACGGTATGATCAATGATCCAAACATCATCTTTTTGAATATATGAACAAAAGCCGACTTCTTTAAGACTATCCATTAAAACTACTCTATTTTTTTCGTATTTTAGTTCCATTTTTATCTCCTTTATTTTTTTCTAATTGATATTTACGATATAAATCAGGTCGCATCTTTTTTGTTCTTAAAAGTGCTTGTTCAATCCGATACTCTTTGATTTTAGCATGATTTCCATTGCGTAAGACAAATGGTACTTCTTTATCTTCAAAAATAGCGGGCTTCGTATATTGAGGATACTCTAACAAACCATCTTCAAATGATTCTTCTTTAATACTACCATCACTAATTGCTCCTTTTAAAAGACGAATCACCGCATCACTGATAACCATTGCTGCTAACTCACCACCACTTAAAACATAATCACCAATTGATAATATATCATCACAGTATTCTTCAATACGATAATCAAATCCCTCATAATGACCACACAACAATATTATATGTGAACATTGAGCTAATTCATGGGCAATCGTTTGTTTAAATAAACGTCCACTTGGAGCCAACATAATTAAGCGACTGTCTTCTGTTCTAATTGTGCGAATAGCTTTTAAAACCGGTTCACATTGCAATAATTGCCCCTTACCACCGCCAAAAGGACAATCATCAACTGAACGATGAATACCTTTGCCAAACTGTCTTAAATCAATATATTCCAATTCTACTAGACCTTTTTTTTGGGCTCGTTCTAAAATAGAACTATTTAAATAAGCTGGAAAAACTTCAGGAAACAAGGAAATAATACTGATTTTCATAAAAATTGTCCTATCTTTCGTACATAAATTCTTTTCTTTTCAAGCTCAACTCGCCAAATAAAATCTTTAACATATGGAAATAAAATTTGTTTATTTACTAATTGGATACGTAAATTATTTTGTGCTCCTAATGTTTCTTCAACTGCAACAACATAACCTATCATTTTATTTTCTTCATCAATAACTTCTAAACCGATTAATTCTTGACGATAATATTCACCTTTTGGTAAAACAACTTGATCTTTTTTATCAATAAAAAGTTTTTTATTCAACCAATTTTGCACTAAATTAATATTTTCAAAATTCTTGAATTGTAGTAAATATAAATTTTTTTGCTGACGACAAGATTTAATTTCTAAATCTAAAGAACTTTCTTCTAAATATAATTTTTTACCAACTTGAAAATGAATATCAGGAAAATCAGTACTACTACGAACTTTTAATTCGCCTTTAATACCATGTGTATTTTGAATCCATCCTACTTCAATTTTTTTCATTATCTTCTTAAAAAAGAGTGCTCAAGCACTCTTATTCCTGTTCAAATTTAATTACAATATGACGATGATCGTGATGTGCAGAAACAGACATAACTTGACGTAATGAACTTGCCATAATACCTTTATGACCAATCAAACGTGAAATATCATTCCGATCTGCAAAAACTTTTAAAATTATTTCTTTATCCGTTTCATCACCTTGTTGTTCAATTCGTAATCGCTCTTTTTGATCAACTAATGGAGCAATTAAAGATTTTAAGACTTGCTTTAAATCAATCATATTAAGCCTTCTTCTTAGCGGCTACTTTTTCATCATGGAACTTTTTCATTAAACCTTTATCTGAAAAAAGACTACGTACAGTATCTGATGGTTGGGCACCTTGTCTTAACCAATTTAATGCTTTTTCTTCATTAATTACTAATTCTTTTGGCTGTGACGTTGGATTATAATGACCAATTGTTTCAATTTCTCGACCATCACGAGCAAAACGTGAATCAGCTGCAACGATACGATAACGAGGAGCCTTTTTTGCACCCATTCTTTTTAATCTTAATTTAACTGCCATATTTACCTCCTAATTAATGCTTTAATATATTAGCGAATATTAAATTATCTGTCAAGCTAAAAACCTTGACAGATTAAAATTTATACTTTCTTTTCTTTAATGCATTATTCATACCACCAATACTGTTATTAAACATTTTTTCTAAATTTTCTTCATTCATATTACCATGGCGACTTAAACCACCTAATGCATCCATCATCTTTTTCATACGATTAAATTGATTCAAAAGTTTATTTACTTCATCAACGCTACGACCAGATCCTTTAGCAATTCGCTTTTTCATTGATCCTCTCATTTTATCTGGAAATGTTCTTTCATATGGTGTCATTGATTGAATAATAGCTTTCATATGTAACATTGATTTACCAGCTTTAGCTTCATCAAGCATACCTGCATACTGGTTCATACCTGGAATCATTTTCATAATTCCACCAAGAGGTCCCATTTTTTGAATCTGTTCAAATTGTTTCAACATATCATTCATGGTAAATTGACCGTTAAGCATCTTCTCAGCTAAGCGCTGATTTTCTTCCATATCTAATTTTTCCTGGGCTTTTTCAACTAAAGATACAACATCACCCATACCCAATATACGATCAGCCATACGATCAGGATGAAAAACATCTATATCTTCTATTTTTTCACCTTCACCAACAAACTTAATTGGAACACCTGTAATCTTTCTTACAGATAAAACACCACCACCACGAGCATCACCATCAAATTTAGTAACTACTAATCCACTCAATGGTAAAGCTACTTTAAATGCATTAGCTACCTGAACAATATCTTGTCCCGTCATAGCATCAACTGTTAATAATATTTCCTGAGCATTAATTGCATTATTAATATCCTGCAATTCTTTCATAAGTAATTCATCAATATGTAAACGACCGGCCGTATCAATTAAAACTGTATCATATGCTTTTTCTTTAGCATATTGAAGACCTTTTTCAACTGTTTCTTTTGCTGAAACAGAACTACCCATGCTAAAAACTTCAGTTTGAATTTCTTTACCAAGTGTTTTTAATTGATCAATAGCTGCTGGACGAATCACATCGGCAGCAATCAGTAATACTTTACGACCTTGTTTAGTTTGTATTTGATGAGCTATTTTAGCGACGGATGTTGTTTTACCTGTACCTTGTAAACCAACCATCATAATCACTGTTAAACCATCTTTTTGCCAATCTATTAAAGCTTCCTTATCACCTAATAATTGAACTATTTCATCATGAATAATTTTAACTAACTGTTGACCTGGTTCAACTGAACGTAAAACCTCTTCACCACGTGCTTTTTCTCTTATTTTCTCTAAAAAATCTTTAACAATATTATAATTTACATCTGCTTCAAGAAGTGCTATTCGTACTTCTTTCAACATTTCTTCCATATTATTGTCATTCAATTTAGCTTTTCCTCTAATTTGTCGAAAAGCATTATTTAAACGTTCACTCAAAGAATCAAATGCCATATTTTTACCTCACTTTTTTATTCTAGCATAAATAATACACTATAAATATATAGAGCCGGGTATTTTCCCGACTCTATAATTACACTATTTTATAAAAAATAATAACAATCTAATCTTATTAAAAGGCTAAGCTTTTCTTTTTTGTGTACAAATAAATACGATACCAAATGTTAAAATAATTAATCCTACATATAAATATAAATTAAACTTATCAGAAGTATTAACTACTTGTTTATTATCTATCATTTGATGATTATTATTTAAACGATGATTAGTACTTACATGACGACCATTATCATGATTATTTGGACTTGGATTAGGCTCAACACGAGGACTTGGATTAGGTTGATTATTAGCTAATATTTCCACACTTGAACTAACATTACCATCTTTACTCATTATAGTTACATTATGTTTACCAACACTTAAAGTATTTAAATAGCTAGCTTTTAAACTAACGATAGTAGAACCTGACTTAAGTGTATAATTCTGACGATCTACTTCTTTATCATCAACTAATAATTTAATAAAATTATCTATCTTTGAACTAGAACGCATAATGAAATCAACACCTGTCTTTAAAATATGTTTTTCACCATGTACAGATAATAATCTTGGTTTATCTTCTTTTACAACTACTACTGCTTCTTTTTCAACACTTGCTTTTTGTTTATCTGTTAAACGATATTTAATAACATATTTACCGGCTTTTGTAGCATCAAACTGTCCTTTATCAATAACTACTTGCTTATTTAGTTGTGGTCCATCTTCTTTATCATCTGCTCGCTGTATTAAACTATACAAATCAAGTGTTTCACCTACTTTAATTTCCGCATTCTTAACCACTAAATTAGGTATATTATTTGTCATTGACCATGCTTTTACTTCTTTAAATTCCCATGTACCAACAATAACTTCATCTTTATCTTGAATAGTTACTTTATCTTTTGCAAAACCTTTAAAGATCCATTTACCACCTTCTACAGCAACACTTGTATTAGCTAATTCTGCACTCTTAACAACTGTTCCCTTTGGCAAGTTTTTCTTTGTTAATGGTAATAATTGCATTACTTGCACCGGTAATTCTTTATCTTTTGTTGCACTGTTAAATTTATATTCTAACTGATATGTCTTTTCAACTGGTGCTGAACTTGCTTTAAAAATATCCTTATTTTGTTTTACAAATGTATCAAGCCACGTACCAAAACGATCTATATTAAATGATCTACTTGGCTCATCACACCAAAGAGCTAACATTGATCCAACTGTTTTAACTTGCTCACTTTGCGTTTTATTAAACTTCGTTCTTTGCATTGCATTGATAGCATTTGTTGCACTATACCAACCACTATAATCACGACCAACAACATAGTACCAATCATCATTAGTATTTAATATTTCATGCCCTTTAGCAGCAATATATGATGTTGAAGCAAGATCATAGTGATACTTTGGATTATTATTAAAATTGAAACCAGCATTCCAATAAGCAACAATAATATTTGGATCAATTTGTCCATCAGTATCTGAATTACCATAATAAATACCATCATTAAAAGCAATTGTTCTTAAATTCTTAGCTGTTGCATACTTTGATAATTCATTAATATAAGCAATAAATGTTTTGTATAATCCTCTATTTTGTAAGTCTTTAAAACCTTGGCAATTAGCATCATGATTACCATATTCATCAGCTCCAATAGTAAAGAATTTACTTCCTTTTTTAGCAAAATAATCCATATACTTTTTAACTAATGCTTTAGTAAAAGAAATTGCTTCATTATTAGCTAAATTCATAGTTGTACGTGAATCATCATTTTTTTGATCAAATTGTGGATCTGTACAATTATATCTAACATTTGTTAAACCAGCTTTTTCCATAATGCTTAAAATGGCATCCATATGGCCAGGTGAATTGATGGCTGGTATAATATCAACTTTCTTTTCTTTAGCAAAAGTTATTATTTCATCCATTTCCGCTTCCGTTAAAGATTTATTGGCATTTTCTATTTGGGAAGCTCGATGTTCAGACATATACTGCTCATTAGCTTGCTTTATAAATGACTTTATTTCTTCACTTTGGTAAGTCTTATTTGCTAAAGATATTTGCATATCATTTAAAGTAAAACGTAAACCACCATTACCTAATATTAAATGTAAATGGGTAAAACCACTATCTGATAATTTCTGGATAATATCTTTCAAAACTTGGACCGAAAAATACTTACGACCAGCATCAATCGATACAACTTTCATTGTATCTTTGACACTATTTGTCCGTTTCATTTCTGGTATAACAACATTTTCAGCTTTGAATACTTGCTTATTATTATCAGCAAAAATATCAATATAATGAAAAAGCTTACTTTCATCATATGATTGATCTGGAAAATCACACCATAAACAAATCATTGATCCTAAAGAATCATCATATGTAGAACCACCACTAAAATTATCAAATTTAAAATTAGCTTGCTTCATCTTATAAGTTGATCTATTTGGCATTGTTTCTGGAAAAGCCGTATAAGGTCCGTTATCCAAATTTTCTCTTCCTAAAACATAATACCAATTATCATTGGTATTAATAACCTTATGTCCTCTATCTGTAATTGTCTTTAATTTAGCATACTTAGGTCCACCCCAACTACGACCACCAGCACTCCAATAAAAGACATTTAACTTAGGATTTATTCTTACGGAAGTATTATCATCATAATACATACCATCATTAAAGACATATGGTTGCATACCCTTATCTAAAATAGCTTGACTTAACTCATTAATTAATTGTACCAATTTTTCATATTTATCACGATGAATATTTAAATGGCCATAACCACCTTCATTACTTTTTAAAGCATCATTACCTATCTCATCTGCTCCAAAATTGAAATCATTAATACCTTGACTCTTAAAAAAAGTAAGATATTTATCTAATAAAGACTTTAGAAAAGAAACCGCTTTTTCATTCTCAAAATCCATTGTTGTTGCAGAAAAATTTTTTTGACCATATCGAATAGCTGAAAAACGTACTTCACCTAGATCATTCATTTCACGCATTATCATTACGATAGCATCCATATGACCAGGCATATTAATACCTGGAATAAGTGTTATCTTTTTTTCTTTTGCATGCTGGATAATTGCTTTTAAGTCATCTTCACTAAGAAAAGCATCAGCATTGGCTATTTTTTCAGCTTTTTTCGTAACCATATATTCATGGTTACCTTTTTTTAAAGCTGTAATTATTTTATCTGATGTATATTCTTTATCCTTCGTTTTAACACTCATATCGTTTAGTAAAAAACGTAGACCATCATTACCTAATAATAAATGCAAATGGGTAAAACCTTTTTCTTTCGCATGATCAATTATGCGATTTATTTGTTCTTTAGAAAAATATTTACGACCGGCATCTAAAGAAATAATCTTCATTTTTTTACTATAATCTTTTTCTTTAGCTTGTAATACTAATGGATTAATCATTGTTACAATCATTAACAAAGAAAGAATAAATGAGTAAAATATTTGTTTAATTTGTCTTATATTTATTTGCATAATTAAACGAACTATTAATTATAGCTCTTATCCCCCTCTTTTATATTATATATAAGTACTTATACATATATACAATAACATATAGAATATAAAAATAATTAATAATATATATGATTTTTACTTTTGAAATAAAGTTGTTTGAAAAAATGAAATTTTTATCTAACAATCAATTATTTATTTCATCCTTTTTCATAATAAGTAAATTTTATATATTATTTTTTTCTGCTGATAATCTAAAAGCAAAAATAATACCTATTTTACTTTTATACATTTTATATGCAATACCATAATTCATTAAAATATTTTTGATAATATATAAGCCTAAACCATTACTATTCTCTTTGTTTAAATTAAAATTAATATTAAATAATTTTTTAAGTTCTAATTCATCTTTATGACAATAAGTATTTTCAATATATAACCAATCTTTTTTAACACTAATATTAATTGAACCATTTTCATCTGTATATTTAACTGCATTGCTTATTAAATTAGATAAAACAACCTTTAATGCTGTTTGTCCAATATATATACTTTCGTATTTTAAATTTGTATGAATACGAATATTTCTTTTCTTTGCCAATATATCATACTTCTTCAAAATATCATCAAGAACATTAGAAATAACAATAACTTCTTCATCATCTTTGAAATTTTCTATAGAAGTAACTGATAAAATCTGCTTAATATGACGGCTTAAATCATCAATCAATACAATACAACGATCAATATACTTATCTTTATCTTGATAACTAATAATATTATATTTCATATTCTCGAGAATAATTTTTAAACTAGCTAATGGTGTCTTTAACTCATGCGAAGAAGCACGAAAAAAATCATATTTTAACTTTTCTAAGCGTAAAACTTCTTTATTACGAATAGCTAGATCATCCATAGCTTTTAATAAAGTGAAATACAAGTCATTAATCTGACTTTTTAACTGTCCAATTTCATTTGTTTCATGAATTGGTAAATATGCTTTACGATCTAACTGTTGCATTTTTAAAGTTACTTTTTTAATTTCATTAATATGAAAGCTTATTACTTTTGCATATATAAGCGAAATAATCATCGAAAAGATAATAGAAATAAGTAATGAATATGGTAAAAAGCCAATACTTAGATTCTTAGCATCTTTCTGCATATCAGCACTCGAAACAAACTGCACAACAATTTTTTTAGCTGTCTTTAAAACAACTGTTCTTTCTTCTATCAAAAGCGAATTATGACTACTATTTGAATCTGGTTTAACAAATGGCTTAAGAGCTATTTCATTAGCATTATTGGCACTTTTAATAAAAGCTTTTATTTCACTATTTTGCGAATAAAAATCTAATGCTTTTTCAATAAAAGAAAGATCTTTATATTGCATATTATGAGCTAATTCATTTGCTTTAATTTGTAAATTCTTTTTTCTTTCAGCTAAATATGTTCTAGGAAAGTAGAAAAAAACAAATAAATGAATTAGTACAATCAAAATACCTAAAATAGCAAATGTCTGGCAAAACATTTTAGGAAATATCTTTAAATTTTTCATCTTCGTTCTAGTTTATATCCTACATTACGAATCGTCACAATACAATCAAGAGCTAATTTCTTTCTTAATTCCTTAATATATACATCAATCACTCGATCATATGGTATTTCTTCACTTTCTTTCCAAACATTAGTAAGAATTTGATCACGACTTAAAACATGTCCTTCATTTTGTAACAAATACTTTAATATTTCAATCTCTTTAGCATTAACATGTACTCTTTGACCATTTATTTTTGCAACATAACTTTTAAAATTAACTTCTGTTTCTTGATAACAAAATATATCCATAACATTTAAATGTTTTGTTAATAAAGCATCAATACGTGCTTTTAAAACAGGTAAGGAGAAAGGTTTTTCCATATAACCATCTGCCAGGTTAGAAAAAGCTGTAATTTTATAATCTTCGTCATTAAAAGCCGTTAAAATAAGAATCGGTAAATTACTTTTTTGACGTATTTCTTTTAAAACTTCTAAACCATTTAATAAAGGTATTTGAATATCTAAAAGAACTAAATCAATCTTATTTTTTTGAAATAAGTTTAAAGCCATTAAACCATCTTTAGCTTCCATAATATCATAAGCAAAAGCTGATAAATAAGCTTTAATACCTTCTCTTATAACTGGATCATCTTCAACGATAAGTATGGTCATTACTTTCTCCTTTCTTTTTATATTTTAAGATATAAAAGCAATACTTGCACTATTTCATATCAATTAATAACTCCTTAGGATTTTTCTTCAAAATACGACTGGAAGCAATAAATAGTGAAATACATAATATAATTGACATAAAAATTGCGACATAAAGAAGTGAATTAAAAGCAATACTGACATCTAATTTAGTTAACACTTTATTAAAGCCATCTACTTCTGCACCTCCCCCAAGGCCACTTGATGCTGACTGCTTAGCAATCTGCTTACTAATTGTGCCACTGACTTTTTTAAGAATTGTGTCACCCATTATTTTAGCCATGTAATTAGCTAAAAAATAAGATCCTATAAAAGCCGGTATCGAAACCATGAAAAGCTCAATCATACATTGACCGAAAATACGTATTTTAGAAATGCCGATAGATAGTAAAACTGCTATTTCTTTTTTGCGAGCATTCATCCATAAAAATAATAATAGAGAAACAATCAAACCAGCAAATAATATAGATGCTATAAGTAATCGATTAGCTATTGCATAGATACCTGAAATTGATTGCTGTAAAGCAGGAAAATTAGAAGAACTTTTAATTAGTGAATATTGACGCCAATCAATATCTAACTTACCTAATTCTTTAACTACACTTTCTAATTTTTTATTTGCTTTAACAAAAAAAGTTGCATCTTGGTAAGTAGCTGTTTCTTCAGTATTACCATATACTTTGGCAGCAGTATCAATATCTGTAATTAATGTATTTTCATATAATTCTTGAGCTGCACTGATACCACCTTTATGATGTCCTTCAAAAAGGCCTTTAATTTCAACTTCAACTATTTCATTTGCTTTTTTCTCATTATCAGCATCAAATATATTTGATTTCAATTTTAATTTATCACCTATTTTTAACTTATTTTTTTGAGCTAAATCTTTATGCATTAAGATTTTATGATGATCATTACTTGTTAAATGTTTACCAGCTACTAATTTATATGCGCCAGAAACAAATTTTGTTTCTTTAGCTGATTCATTAACACCTGTAAGCATCACTGCTCGACCAAAATTTTTAGTTCTTTCCTCTGATTGATTAGCTAATGTCTCAGCTGTTTGCATAAGATCATAATCAACTAAATCAGCAACACTATTAATTCTTTTAACATATGCATCTACCGCACCTGAATTAACTATTTTCTGAATATCTTGACCTCTAACATTGCCACCACCACGAGCAGTACCTTGGTTTACTCGACGATTAATTTCCATAATAAAACTATTTGTTATATTACCGAATGTTTCTTGTTCTGCTTTATGAGTTGCTTCTTTAATAGATAAACTTATCAAAGCCAATGTTGACATCGCTAAAATGACAGTAAAAATAATCAATGATTTTAAGCTTTTTCGACTAATATAAGCAAAGGCATTTTTGATCATCGTTCTTTCTCCTTATTGTTTACAATCATCTTTTTTAATTTCTTATTACTGATTTCAAGGATCATATCAGCCTCATTAGCTACTTCTTTACCATGCGTCACAACAATCACACATTTATTTCTTTCTTTAGCTAATTTTTTCAATATTTGAATCATTTCTTGAGCTGTTACAGCATCAAGATTACCTGTTGGCTCATCAGCTAAAATGATCGGAGCATGTGATACTAAAGCACGAGCAATCGCTACTCTTTGTTGTTGACCACCAGATAATTTTAAGACATTACGATTAATTTGTTTTTTTTCTAAACCAAGTTCTATCAATATCTGATCATTGGCATGTGGATTAACTAAACGAATATTCTCTAAAGGTGAAAGATAATCTATTAAATTATAATTCTGAAAAACTAAAGCAATATTATGCTTACGATGATAACTATATCCTTTATTAGTAATATTTTCATTTTGAAATAAGATTTCTCCTTGACTAGGTGTATCTAAACCAGCTAGTAAAGATAATAAGGTACTTTTACCAGCACCTGATTTACCCATAATGGCATAAAATTTTCCTTCTTCAAAAGATTGACTTATGGAAGATAATATTTTCTCGCGTGAATTGTCATAGCTATATGACACATTATGCATTTCTAATATACTCATAATTTCTCCTAACTAATTTCTGCTAAAATTTTTTTGGGTTTTTTGCGTAAAATGATAAATGATGTACTTAAAACAGAAAGAATTATAATAGCTAACAAAATAAGATAACTTTGGCTAAATAAATATAAACTGTTAAAGTTTAAACTTTCTTTAATAAAATTACTAATATTCGTTCCTTCATCATTAACTTTAATCATTTGATACATTAATGGTTTTAAGCATAAAATACTTAACAAAAAAGATAATAATATTGCTGGTAATGAAATAAATAATAATTCAGCTATAAATTGTATGATAATCGTCTTTTTACGACGACCAATAGCTAAAAAAATACCAATTTCATAAATACGTTCACGTAACCATAGAATTAAAATTAAAGAAAGAACCATTATGCCTGCTATCATCACACTGTAAGTCATCATTAAGATAATATGCTTAATACTATCTAATGTATTTAAAACTTCCTGAATTGTATTTTGTGCTTGTGCTATTTTATATTGTGACCAATCAAGATTAATCTTTTTAAGTTTTTCTTTTAATAGTGTCATATTTTCCATATTTTTAGTAAAAAGATGGATCTTATTTGCTTGATATGTTTCTGCTTTTAAATGATTTATCTTTTGACTTGTTACATAATCCATAAATAACATATTTTCACTTAAATCAGATGATAACCCAGTATGTCTTTCTTGTTTTTTACCACTAAAAATACCAACTATTCTAAGTTTTATACCTTCAGTATTTTGCTTGCTTAACCATTTTAAAGTTATTTCATCATTTAACTTTAAATTATTTATCTTAGCTAATTCTTCATGTATCATGATTGTCTGACTATCATTTTTTTGAATATGACGACCTTGTTTTAAAGTAAAAACACCGCTATACCACAAAACATCTCGCTTGGTATTTGAAGTAGCTTGAATAGCTACAATATTTTTAAATTGATCACTCAAATCATCACGTTTAACTTGCTTATCATCAACTACTTTTGTGCCTACCATCTTTGCTAAACCATCATATTGATATACTACTTCTTCAACTTCTTTAATTCTATCTACTTCCTTAAAGGTCTGAATATTAAAATAATTATCTTGTTTATTTTTTGTAATAACGAGTGCAGAATGTGATGATTGGTATAATTTATTTGCTAAATCAGAACTTGCATGAATCATATCTAAGCAACAATAAAGACAAGCTAAAATAAGTGTTAAAATAAGTAAAATAATACAACTACGATGTTTTTTACGACTAATATAAGCTAATGCTGTATGTAATATTGACAATGAAAACTCCTTTCTAATAATGGTAAATACTTACCTTATCAAGTGTATTCTATGACTAATTTATGAAATAGTTATGAAATATAAAATTTCTTATTTACACAAGTAAAAAACCAGAAGAATATCTTCTGGTTTTCACTTTTTATAAACCTTATATTCATACACAGGTTTCTAATATCTTTTTATATACTTATTAGTTTTCTAATTTTCTTTTACTTCTATAACCTAAAATAGCTAAAGCAGATAAACTAATCATTACTAAAAATGATGATATTAATGATGTATCTTTAGTACTTGGTGTTTTAGTTTCTACTGGTGGTTGATTATTGTTGTTATTGTTATTGTTGTTATTATTCAAATCTTCTGTCTTCTCAACAACACTGACATTTACTTTTTTGATTGTACTCATTCCAATATTATCTGTAACTTTGAAAGTTAGCACATATTTGCCTACTTTATTACTATCAAAATTACCTTTATCAATTAAGCGTACTTGATCTTTTAAATCATTACCAGCTTGATCTTTTGCTGATTCAATAAATTGTTTTGCTTGTAAAGCAGTTCCTTTTGTAATACTTACATCTTTTAATACTAATGTTGGTGGTGTTTGAATAACTCCTCTTTTAGCATTAACCGTAATAATTGCTTTCTTACTAACGCTTAAACCACCTTTATCTGTTAAAGTATATTTAATTTCATATTTACCGGCTTTTTGGTTATTAAATTGACCTTTATCAATTACAACCATATCATCTAATTTTGGACCATCTTCAATATCATCTGCTCGTTCAATTAAAGACTTTAATTCAACTTGCTCACCAACTTCAATCGTTTTATCTTTAACAACTAAATTAGGCTTGTGATTAAGACCTTTTGTTCCTCTTATTACAACTTGATCAATCGGATCAATTTTTTTAACCGTTGCTTCTGCTGTTAATTCTTTTAGAACCTTTTCTTGACCATTATGTAAAATATAATAATATGGTGTTTCAGTTAATGTTTCACCTTTAACACCTTTTGTTTTTACTTTTGTATAACCTTGTTCATGATGAGGATCATCTTCATAAATGGTTTGAAAATCTTGTTCTGTCTTTACTATCTTAGTAGCTTTTTCAATCTTTGATGTTAACTCAAGTTCCCAACCACTAAGATCATTGCCTTTTAAAGTTAAATCATATTTCTCTTTCAATTCTTCTTTTTGCTTACCATAAAATTCAACTTTTAAATTAAAGTTTGTTTTACCATTATTATTAGGAGTGAAAGGATCTAAAATATTACTATCTACTGCTTTCTTAAATACTGGACCATTAGCAACATTATCTTCACCAACTTTAAATGTTAACATACGAGTGATAAGTGCCCCTTTATTCTTTAAAGGATTAGCATCATTATTCTTCGTTACTGTGTAACGTATAATCATATTTTGTTTATCTTCTTCTAAGACAATTGCCTTATCAGCTATTTTTGATTGCACTTGCAAATTCATTGTTTGATGAAAAGTAACTTCTATATCATCGCCTACTTTTTTGAATGTTGAAGTATAAATTTTATTTTTATCACTGCTTGGTACATAAATATTTTTTATTTCACAATTGCTATATACTTTATTTTCATTGGATAACAATTGATTCAATCTTACTTCACGTTGTGATTCTTCACCAATTTTACCTATATAAGTATCATCTTTTATAATTTTTTCTTTTGTTTTACCATCTGCACCAACACCCTTGAATTCAATAACATAACTAATTCTCTTTTCTTTTGTTTTATCATCAGGGTTATAATATCCATTTTGTTTGCCTTGTTCTTTCCATTTGAAAATTATTTTTTGTACTTTATCATTAGTATTATCAGCATAAACAGGTGCCTTTTGAAAAAATACTGGCATAACTAACATTGATGTAACGATAAAAGACATTACTTTTTTAAATCTATGTTTCATATTAAACTATATATTTCCTCCTGCAGACTTTAATTTATAATATAAATGATTTTATTGTCAAGGAAAATAATATAATTAATAAAAAATATTTATTATATAATTAATTATTACAACAAATAAAAAGTTGGTTTTTTCTACCAACTTTTTTGTTCTAATTACCAAAAATTGTTTCTGGTCTTAAACGACAAGGTGCACCATTACCATGATCACAACTACTTCTAATACCAGCAGCACCCCAACCTGCACCGAAAGATAAATCACCATTCCAATTTTGGGCATATGCGGTAAAATTATTTGCCCCTCCCAAGTAAAATATTTCAACATGACAATGTGGACCTGATGAATTACCAGAAGATCCTAAACGACCTATCTGTTGACCTGCCATAACAATTGTCCCTGTTGCTATTGGTGAATTAACCATCATATGCAAATATTTGATAGCATATAGATTACCATTTATTTTAGTTAATAAATAAACTTGATTACCACCACCAGTCGAACCACCAAACTGTGAACCACAACGTGATCCTAAACCACCGACTGTTGGACAACCATTAGCTGATTTCAATACTACACCATTACCAACAGCTAAAATAGGTGTTCCTATTGCAGCTGCAAAATCATAACCTAAATGCACACCACCACCTGGATAATACCATGTTCCAGCTGAACGATAAGCACCACTAACAGGTCTTATCCAACCTGATGAGGTACTTGGAGGTACAACTGCTCCCGGAGTCGAATGAGGATTAGAATCAGGTACATGATCTAAACGTAAAGTTATATTTGCCATTGTATTTCTTACAGCAGCAATATCACTAGCAATACGATTACCTTCTGCTTCCAATTGTGCTGATTGTTTTTCATACTCATCTTGTACTAGTTGAGCTTCATATTTTAAAGCAAGGATCTTTTCACTTTGCTTATTTAATTCCTTCTTTTCTCCATCTAAATTAGTTTTAGCTGTTTCTAAATTTGCCTTTTGCTTATCTAATTCTTTCTTTTTTGAATTCAGCTCATTAACTAACTGTAAAAATTCATCGCGAGCTTTCTGATCACTTTTAGAAATGGTATCTAAACCACTTAAAATACGTAGAACTTCATCAAAAGACTTAGCTCCAAGAATAACATCAATAATACTATTGGTCCGCATAGTTGCTTGCTTTTCAACAATTCTTTTCTTAATTTTATCTTTGATTTGACTTATCTTTGTTTCTTCTTCATGAATTTGGCACAATAACTTTTCAATACTATTCTGCATATCTTTAATCTGTGCTTGTAAAGTATCTATCTTAGCTGTAATTTCTTTAATCTTTACTTGTAAAACTTCATTTTGCTTAGCATAATCACTAATAATATGCTTATATTTATCAATGTTAGCTGATATTTCACTCCTCTTAGAAGCAATGCCATTCAATCGGGCACTAAGATCACTCGATCTATTTGCCATATGTGTCCGAAAAGCTGAACAAGCATTATATTCATTAGCATTAACTTGTGGCTTACCACATTTATTTGCCCAATAACCAACATCATCATAACCAGGTTCTGCTTGTAAAGGTAAAAAAGAAAAAGCTATCATCAATGTCAAAGTAATAAATTTAATAATATATTTTTTCATCGCTTGTATTATAACACTAATTGACACTTATCACATCGCTAATTTCAGCATTTAAATAATTAACTAATTGATCCCTTTTAATTTCCATCAACAAACCAACAGCTCCTGCTGAGCATAGTATAATATCATGTTTTAGAATACTTTGATCAAAAAAAGTTTTAAATGATTTCTTCATGCCAACAGGTGAACAACCACCATGTATATACCCCGTTAAACCAAGTAATTCTTTTTGGGCAAGCATTTCTATTTTTTTAACTTGGGCTACTTTAGCAGCTTTTTTTAAGTCTAAAGTTGCCTTTAGCGGAATAACAAAAACAAAATGTGTTTTATTATTAGCTACAGTAACTAATGTTTTATAAACATTAGCGCAATCTTTATTTATATCATCATCTAATATCTTATGCTCAATATCAAATTGATGTTCAATATAAGTAATATGTACTTGGTCCAATAAACGAAGTGCATTTGTTTTCTTTTCTTTTTTAGCCATCTTAATTACCCCTTTATTATTGTATGCTAATATTTTTATTTTATTATTTTTTTTGTACAATAAGTCTATGATAGATGAAAGATTACAAAGAACAGCTTTTTTAATAGGGCAAAAACCTTTACAAGAATTACAACAAAAACATATTTGTGTATTTGGTGTTGGAGGTGTTGGAGGACAAGTTATTGACACTTTAGCTCGCAGTGGTATTGGTGAATTAACAATTGTTGATCATGATACTGTAAGCTTAAGCAATATTAATCGACAATATGTTGCAACATCCACAAATGTTGGTCAATTAAAAGTAGATGTCATGCAAAAACATATAAATGATATCAATCCTAAAATTAAAGTACATTCATATCCTCTATTTTATTTACCTCAAAACGCAGATGATTTTCCTTTACAACATTTTGATTACATCATTGATGCTATTGATAATGTAAGTGCTAAGGTTGCATTAATAAAAAGAGCAAAAAAATTCCAAATACCGATTATTTCAGCAATGGGATGTGGTAATCGCTTAGATCCAAGTCAAGTAGAAATTAATGATTTATTTAAAATAAGTTATGATCCTTTAGCTAAAGTTATGCGTTATCTTCTACGAAAAGAAAATATTTTTCAACTAGATATCGTTCATAGCAAAGAAAAACCGATCAAACCTATTTATGATGATATAACTGCCCATTTAAAGAAAAAACCACCTGGTTCTTCTAGCTTTGTACCACCTGTAGCTGGTATCCATTTAGCTTATTATGTTATTAAAGAACTAACAAAAGAAAAAGATTGATTCTAGCTAATCAATCTTTTCTTTTAACCTATTTACAATCTTCACTGATTGTTTTCGCTGCTGTTCTACCAGAAACAAAAATTTCAACAATAGCATTACCACCTAAACGATTACCACCATGAATACCACCAGTTACTTCACCAGCTGCATATAAACCAGCAATAATTTTACCATCTTTATTTAAAACATGACGTTTTGTATCAACACAAACACCACCCATCGTATGATGAGTTGATGGTGCTAATAAACGTATTTTAAGTTTAATACCATCTAATTTATAACTTTCTTTTTTAAATTTACCATTAGCTTCCTTTTCAGCATAACCTATCAAATTGGTCCAACCTGTTTTAGTTGGTTTTAAACTATCTTCTTGATTATTCATTAATGCTTTATCGTAAGCTAAGATAGTTTCTTTAACAACATTAGCATCTGTTTTAAGACCTAATTCTTTGAATAAATCAGCTAATTGATCAACTGTTCTTACATATTGTCGATGCTTAACATCACTATCCCATAAGGTTCGATCTTCATCTTTTGGCGTACCATAAGGATATGGTCCAGGAACATGATGTTCATTATTAGCAATTTCAATAATTGTGCCATTAGAGCCATCAAAACTGATACCATTATCAAATTCACCAAGTGCTAAAACATCTCTTTCACCTGTTTCATTAACAAAACGTTTACCTGTTTTAGGACTAACATAAATAGCATAATTACCACCACCAAAAGCTAAATTACCATTATCAACCCATGAAATAGGCATAAATTGAGTATAGCCCATACCCGTTAGATTAGCTCCTACTTTACTTGCCATCTCTAATCCTGAGCCAACAAGACTTGAACGATTAGTGGTTTTAGTTGCATCACTAATAGCTCCTTCTTTCCAATAATCATTTGTCTCTTTTACTTTCTTAATATTAGCTGCATATCCACCCGTACTTAAAATAACACCTTTTTTAGCATGTAAAACATATTCCGTACCATCATAACGTCTTGCTTTAACACCCGTTACACGCCCATTATCTAATATTAAATCAGTAGCTTTTGTTCTTAATAAAATTTTATTTTTGGCATGATTAGCAACTTTTGCTAATAAAGTATTTCGCGTTGGTACAAAATAAGTATTCCAAACTGTTTTTCCTTTTAGATTTTTACCATCTGGATCAGCTTTACCATCACCATCTAAATCAGAACCTATGAAATCATTTTCCCGATTCCAAAGTGCACCGACAATCGTTGGTTGTTTACTATTATCAAACATAGCTCCTTGTTCTTCAAGCCAACCTTTTAACTCTTGACCCCCATTTACAAATTGTGATACCAATTCATAATTACCATATATCCATTCTTTCTTACTAACATTTGGTCTTAAACCGCCATAATATGTTTGAAAAATATGTAAATTAATGGTAGAGAAAAGTGGTAATTCTGTTTCAGGTACGCCACTATCTAATTTTGGCTTTGCCCAATTTAAATAAGCTTTAATTTCTTCTTTTAAACTCTTTAAAGTATTTAAATATTCAGCATGTACACCAGCCTGTGATAATTCAGCAATATCACCAGCTACAAATGGATGTTGATCAAAATAATGAACATCAAATTCTTTTTCTTGCCAATTTAAAATTGTTTTCAAAATGGTAATATTACCAGCTGCTTGTTTCACTTTAGCATATTGTTTGCCTTTATATTCACCACTTACTGCATCTGGATGATCAGCATCCCATACTAAATATTTTTGGACAGATTGATATTGTCCCCCTGAAGCAACTGTATTTCCACCAATTTGAGCATTTTCTTCAACAACAACTACTGTATTACCATCTTGAGCTGCTTGAACAGCACTTGCCATACCAGCTCCACCAGCCCCTATGACAACAACATCATAATTCTCTTCTAGTTTATTTGATGGATTATATGTTACTGTATTCTTCTTAAATCCTTCTAAATCACTTGCATTTGCTTTTTTTGCAGCATCTGTTAATGCATTTTTAAATGCTAATGAAGTAAAAGTTGCTCCTGAAACAATATCAATACCAGAACCATTTACCATCTTAGCTTCTCTTATTAAGTAAGGAAAAGCTGGTGTACCAATATGAGCTGTTTCTTTATGTTTCAAACATTTGATTTCTTGAATACCATCTTTTTTAAAAGTAACTTCCAATTGAACAGGGCCATTATAACCCATTGCTTCCCCAACATAAGTTCCGGCATTGTAACTGACTGGAACATTTTTATGCTTGGTTTCTTGTTTCTTACAAGAACACAGTGATAAAGCTGTTAAAGAGCATAAAAATATACTTATACCTTTCTTCATATCTCCTCCTCATACATTATGTATGCACTTACATTTTAACAAGAATATATTTCTTTTTAAATACATTTAGATATTTTTTTGACAATTAATATTTATAATAATAGAAAAATAACAAACAAAACGATAAAAAAGAGTAATTATTTAAAAATAATTACTCTTTTTTGATCTATTTTAATGCATTGATTTCATAACTGCTCTAATTTGTGCTTCACTTGGTTTACGTCCCATCTGCATAAACATAGCCCGCACCATTTTTTCTGTAATCGGTGGATTTTCCTTTAATTGTTTTTCAAAAGCTCGCCGACTTAGAAAAAAAGTAATAATTGCTGATACAATAGCCCCCGCTAAAAACATTCCTAACGAACTAATAAATTGTGGCATATAAATCCTCTCATTTCTAATCACTTAATTATTTACAAAAAAGTCAGAGGTTGATATGTTCCCTCTTATGTAGAGGTGGGTATTCTTATTCCCTTATTAGGATTCTTGGCTAAACCAAGCATTCAACACAAAGGTCCTAATCAGAATTCCCGTATATCGAAATGTTAGAAAAATACAAATCCTCTGACATGTACATTATAAGAAATTTTTTAATTTATGACTAGTCTTTAATCTTAATTCCCAACACATTTAATTGTTTTTCATCAACTTTATTTGGTGATTGTGACATTAAATCCATTGAAGAATTAGTGGTTGGAAAAGCTACTACATCACGAATATTATCCGTGTTAGCTAAGCACATAATTAACCTTTCTAAGCCAATACCAACACCACCATGAGGCGGAGCACCATATTGAAAAGCTTCTAAAAAGAAACCAAACTTTTCTTTTGCTTGCTCTAAATTTAAACCTATTGAAGCAAATACTTTTTCCTGTAATTCCTGATCATGAATACGAATTGAACCAGATAATAGTTCATAGCCATTTAAAACTAAATCATATGCACGTGCTAAAACACGACCTGGATCTTTTTCAATATATGGAATATCTTCTTTACGAATAGCTGTAAATGGATGATGACTAGCAACCCAACGTTGTTCTTCTTCCGCATATTCATACATAGGAAAATCTGTAATCCATACAAAATGATAAACATCACCTTGTGGAATAATATTTAATTCTTTAGCTAAACGACATCTTAAAGCACCTAAAGCTAAAAGAGTTGGCATTTTCTTGCCAGCAATCAATAAAATTAAATCATTATTTTGAACATTTAGCTTTGTATCAAGCTTTGTTAATTCACTTGACGAAATAACTTTACGGATCGATCCTGTATATTCATTATTTTCTTTTTTAAGATAGGCTAATGCTTTAACACCAAAACCATGACGTACAAATTCTTGTAATTGTTCTAATACTTTACGAGAATATTTATTGGCAACATTACTAAAATGTAAAACAGATATACGACCATCTTCCTTAAGACCTTCTTGAAAAGCAACAAAAGTAGAAGCTTGAAAAATTTCTTTAACATTTATAATTTCATTAGCAAAACGTAAATCAGGTTTATCTGAACCAAAGCGTTCGATACTTTCTGCATACTTAATTCTTTCAAAATGAGCAGGTAAAGAGATACCTTTAACTTCTTGCCATATATTAACCATTAATTTTTCAACAATTGCAAAAATATCTTCTTCATCAGCAAAACTCATTTCAATATCTATTTGATTAAATTCTGGTTGACGATCAGCTCTTAAATCTTCATCACGATAGCAACGAGCTATTTGATAATATTTATCAAGACCAGCTATCATACATAATTGCTTATATATTTGTGGTGATTGTGGCAAAGCCCAAAAATTACCCGGATAAATTCTTGATGGAACAAGATAATCACGAGCTCCTTCAGGCGTTGAGCGAGCAAGTGTCGGCGTATCAATTTCTAAAAATCCTAATTCTTCTAATGTTCGACGAGCTACCGATTTAACTTTTGCCCGTAACATTAAATTTTTTTGTAAAATAGGTCGCCGTAAATCTAAATAGCGATATTGTAAACGAGTATCTTCTAAAGATTCACTATCATCTTTGATAGGAAAAGGCATTGTTTTCGCTTTATTCAAAACTTGTAAATCACTAACTCTAATTTCAATTTCACCAGTTGATAATTTAGGATTGATTTCTTGACGAGCCTGTACTTTTCCTTTTACATATAAAACATACTCATTACGAATATCTTTAACATGTGGAATTTCTTCCTCCTGAATAACTAATTGTACTAAACCAGAACGATCTCTTAAGTCAATGAAAACCATTGATCCAAAGTTACGCCGCGTATTAACCCAACCGACAAGTTGTACTTCTTGACCAATATCTTCCTTACGTAAAGTACCATTTTCTCTATCTCTAAGCATTTTCTTTTTCCCATCTTTCTAATTGACTTATAACTTCTGCTAAAGGTATCGTTACTTGTTGCTTATCTTTTGATCTTTTTAAATTAACTTGCTTATTTTGTACTTCTTCTTCACCCATAATTAAAATATATTTTGCTTTTTGCCGATCGGCTGATTTAAATTGAGCTTTTAAAGATCGAGGTAAAAAATTTGTTTCAACATGATATTCATGCTTTCTTAATTCTTGGGCTATTTTTAATACATCTTTAGCTACATCACCTAAACCAATAACATATATATCACAATTATTATTGGTTGCTAAAGAACAGCCTTCTTCATTAGCTAAAGATAATAAACGCTCAAGACCTATTGCAAAGCCCATGCCAGACATTTCTGGTCCACCATAATATTCCACTAAATGATCGTATCTACCACCAGCAAAAATAGTTGCTTGAGCTGCACTTTCTGGTCTTGTTGAAACAACCTCAAAAACAGTATGTGTATAATAGTCTAATCCTCGTACAAGACGACTTTGAATTTCATATGGTATTGCTAATGCATCTAAGCAAGCTAAAACACGTTCAAAATATTTTTTTGACTCATCACTTAAATAATCCATTAAACGTGGCGCTTTTTTTATAAAATCTTTTTCACCATCCATTTTACAATCTAGAATACGCAAAGGATTTTGTTCATATCGCCGATGACAATCAGCACATAAATCACCTAAATAATTATTAAAATAATCTTTTAAAGCAGATCGATATCTTTGTCTTGATACATCATCTCCTAAAGTATTAATACAAACTTTAATCGAAGAAATACCCATTTTTTTAACAATTTCATAGCCCATAGCTATTGTTTCGGCATCTATTTCTGGCGACTTAACACCAATATTTTCAACTCCAAACTGGGTAAATTGACGCTGTCTACCTTTTTGTGGCCGCTCATGACGGAACATTGCTCCTAAATAATAAAGCTTTACCGGCAATTCCATCGAGCCATATAATTTATGCTGATTAAAAGCACGAATAACACCTGCTGTTCCTTCTGGTCTTAAAGTATAAGAATCATGACCACTAATAAAAGTATACATCTCTTTATTTACCATATCTGAAGAATCATTTTCTCTTTTAAAAACTTTTGTTTCTTCAAAAAATGGTGTTCTAATCTCTTGATAACGATATTTTTTTGTAATCTGACGTAGTATTTCTTCTAAATAATGCCATTGTTCCATATCCGTAGGCATAATATCGTATGTTCCTCTTGCTGTCTGATAAGCCATTTTTACTCCTTTCAAATAAAAACGTCCTTAACTAAAGGACGCTTATGCGTGGTACCACCTTTTTTCATGAATCATTTCATTCATGCACTTTACCTTAACGCAGTATCACGTATTTTCCTACTTATTCAGAAAATATTCTCCTGAGTGTCTACCCTAATTTCCCTGCCAATGCTTACACCAAACCATTGTCGCTAAATCAGTTCCATTAGTCTTTTCTCTTTCTTTGAATATTAATTTAATTATACACTATTTTATTTAAAATTTAATGTGTCTTTCTTTCAACACTAATAATTGAATCTAGCTTACGAATATTAGCAATTAAATTTTCTAATTGTTCAATATTTTTAACTCTTAAAGATAGCTTAAAACTAGCAGTCAAATTTTCATGATTTGTGGTAGCATTAATTGCTTCTAAATTTAAACGACATTGAGAAACAACCGTAACGATATCAGTTAATAAAAAATTACGATCACTGGCATGAACTAATAAGTCTGTTTGATAAGTTTGATCAGATGATTCTTTATCCCAATAAACATCTATTAAATGAGCACCTTTTTGTTTAGCATTAGGACAATCAGCACGATGTACTTTTACACCTTCCGTTTTGGTAATATTACCAACAATTTTATCGCCATAAACAGGCAAACAACAATATGCTAAACTCATTTTAATAGAATCAATACCTGGAACTATTAGACCTGTTTTCGATACTTTTTTAACTACTTCGCGTTTTAGAACTTTAGACAGTGTTGCCATTTCCGAAGCTCGTGTCTTTTGATTAGTTAATTTATCAATAAACATTTGCATGTTAATATCATGAACTGCTAAACCATACATCACTTCTGTATAATTTTGACACTGAAAAGAATTCATAATCTCAATGATTTTTTTCTTATCTAAATATTCTTTAGGATCAAAACCTCGTTTTCGTAATTCTTCACTTAATAAACGTTCACCATCAGAAACACGCTCTTCTTTCAATTGCGCTTCTTTCTTTTGAAAATATGCTTTAATTTTACTTTTAGCTTGATTTGTTTTAACAACATTTAACCAATCTTCTGATGGGCCAGTACCTTTTAAGGTTTTAATATTAACCACATCACCAGTATGTAAAACCGTATTTAAAGGTACCATCACATCATTAACAATAGCTCCGACTGTTGTATGACCTATTTCTGTATGAATGCGATAAGCAAAATCTAACGGTGTTGCACCACTTGGTAAATCAATAACCCGACCTTTTGGTGTCATGACATATACATTAGCTTCAAAAATATCTTTTTGTAAAGTTTCCATATATTCTGAAGGACTAACATCTTCTTCAGAATAAATAGCAAAATTCTTAAACCAAGATAATTTATCTTCAATTTCTTTACTAGCAACTTTACGATCAAATTTAATACCTTCTTTATAACGCCAATGGGCAGCAATACCATTTTCTGCTGTGGCATCCATTTCCTCAGTTCTGATTTGTACTTCAAAAATCTTACCTGAATCACCAATAATTGTTGTATGTAAAGATTGATACATATTTGGTTTAGGAACAGCAATATAATCTTTCAAACGACCAGGAATGGGTTTATAAGTAGCATGGATATAGCCTAATATTTCATAACAATTCAATTCTGTTTTCGTAACAATACGAATAGCTAGAAGATCTAATATTTCATCAAATCTTTTACTTTTTTTAATCATCTTGCGATAAATTGAATAAAGATGCTTTGAACGACCAAAAATACGAAAAGTTAGATGATTTTCTGTAAGAATTTTAGAAATATCCTGAATCATCACATTTACATTGTGATCACGTTCTGTTTTCTTAGCTTCAACAAGATGTGCTATCCGATAATATTCTTCTCTATTTAGATAATAAAAGCAAAGATCTTCAAGTTCATTTTTAATCGTACTAATACCTAAGCGATGAGCAATTGGTGCATATACATCCAATGTTTCTGAAGCAATTCTTTTTTGAGAAGCTTCTGGTTGAAATTGAAGCGTCCGCATGTTATGTAAACGATCAACTAATTTAATTAAAATAACACGAATATCTTTAGCCATCGCAATGAAAATTTTACGATGATTAGCTGCTTGATATTCGGGATCATTTTTTCCTTTATATTCAAGTGATCCTATTTTCGTAACTGATTCAACTAATGAAGCTATTTCTTCACCAAATTCTTTAGCTAATTGTTCTTTAGATATTGCACAATCTTCAATTACATCATGCAAAAAGCCAGCCGCTATGGTTTGAGGATCTACTCTTAAAGTTGCTAATATATATGCAACATTAGCAACATGTATAAAATAAGGTTCACCACTTTTACGAAATTGTCCTGCATGTTTTTCTTGAGCATAATTTGCTGCTCTTGTGATAAGAGAAATAGCATCTTCTTGATGAATATAATTTTTAACTTCTTTTAAAATATCCGAAATGCCCGGATTCTTATTCAATTGTTGCATTCTCTTACCCCCCCTTAAAATCATTATATTATCGATCACTTAAATGCATAATACTAAATACATTATAGTCTTTTAATGCTTCTTTACCGGCTAAGCCTCCCCCATATAATTCAATAACAAAAGCACAACCAGCTACAATTCCACCTAATTCTTCAATCATCTCACAAGTTGCTTTAGCTGTTCCACCCGTTGCTAATAAATCATCAACCAATAAAACTCTTTGTCCTTTTTTAATAGCATCTTTATGCATAAATACTTCATTATTACCATATTCTAAAGTATAAGACTTCGAAACAGTTTCTCTTGGTAACTTGCCCGGTTTACGTACTGGCACAAAACCAATTCCCATTTTTACAGCTAATGGACAACCAAATATAAATCCTCTACTTTCCGGACCAACAATTACTTCTGCTTTTACTTTACGAGCATATTCTTCTAAACAACGAATTGCTTTTTTAAATGCTTTACCATTTTGAATTAATGGCGTTACATCCCGAAATAAAATTCCTTTGCTTGGAAAATCAGGAATGGATGCAATATATTCCTCTAAATTTAATGCCATGAATAGTCTCCTTTTACGTTTGTTAGTATATCATTATCACCATAAATCTTCGATAATCAATTGTATCTTCGTTTGACCATGAAAATAGTTAAGAGCTAATTTACCAATAAAATTATGCACATCTTGTTTTAATGAAACACCTTTATTATTGTAAAGAATAGCTTCTACAGGTAAATTATTAAATGAAAAACAATACTTTTTAATTGTCTTAAAATCCTGATATACAACATCATTAATATTTTCAAATAAACAAAAAGCTTCTTTCCAAAGAGCCGGTAAAGGTTCTAACGTTTCTAATTCCTTGATTGCAGATAATGTAAAATCATTCTTTTCCACTAATAAAACATCTTTACCTTTTATTTCCTTTTTATTTCTTTTAATATTAGCAATATATTTTTTTAAATCTAGTAATTTATCTTCTTGAATACTTAAGCCACAAGCTTGTTCATGACCACCAAAAGCAAGATAATATGGAAATTCTTTTAAAGCTTCAAAAAGGTTAAAATCTGGTCTACTTCGACCACTTCCTTTAATTATATTTTGTTCATTTTTAGTTAATACAAGAACTGGTTTTTGTAATTTATTACTAATACGCCCAGCTACTAAACCACAAATACCTTCTAATAATGTTGGATCATATAATAATACAATATCATCATCTTGTACTTGCTTTTCTAATTCCTTTGCTTTTTGATTCGAAATCTTTTTTCTTTCATCATTAATAGTACTAATTAGCTTTGCTATACGTGTTTGTAAAGTATCATTAGTACTCAGTAAATATGGTACTAATTGATTAACATTAGCTAAATGTGACATACGACCAATACTATTCAATTTAGGAATAATTGTAAAATTAATGGCTGCAATATCTTTTTTACTATTTGGTATCATTAACTTTTGAATAGCTGGTACATAACCTTGTTTTAGATATAGTAAAGCCTTTTTAATTAATACTCTTGTTTGTGCTAATGCAGGCATAACATCTGCTAAAGCAGCAATACCAGCTAAAGTAACTAACGAGATATTTTCCCCTATTAAGCCGTAAGCTATTTGTAAAGCAACTCCAGCACCGGAAAAATAACGATATTCTTTTGCCATATAATCTGGATGCACAATAATATTTGCTGGTACTGTTTGCTCTATTTGATGATGATCCGTAACAATAGTCTCTAAGCCCAAAGCATTTGCTTCATTTAATGCAGCAAATGCTTTAACTCCATTATCAACTGTTAATATTACTTTATAACCCTTTTCATATGCTAACTTTACCGTCTTCGTGCTTAAACCATAACCTTCTTTAATGCGATCTGGTATATAATAGCCATTACAAATACCATAATTATCTAAAGCACATTTCATAATTGTTGTTGCTGTAATACCATCACAATCATAATCACCAGCAATTAATACTTTTTCATTATTTCTTTTAGCTTTTTTTAAACGTTCAATTGCTTGTAAAACACAATCATCATGAGCATAGTGTAATTCTTCATCATTAGTTAAAATATCTTTTACTTGCTGATCATCATCTGTCATCATAACTAATAACTTACCAACTAAAGATGAAACGGGATAAGGATTATAATTAATAACTCTTTTATTCCACATTATGTTTCACCATTTCTTTAAATTGTCGACCTCGATCTTCAAAATTTTTAAAAGCATCATAAGAAGCTGCCGCAGGCGATAATAAGATCATACGTCCTTTATCCGTTATAGATTGAGCTTTTTTAACTGCTTCTTTAAGGGTTGGTGTATAAAAATAATTAGATTTAGTAACACCTAATTCTTTTAAAATACGTTTTCCTGTCGCATACATAAAAATATAATTCAAATCATCATGCTGATGGATAAAATCTTCTAATTCATGATACTCTATGCCTCGATCCATCCCCCCTATAAGTACTGTTTGCACAAGTGGTAATGAAGAAATAGCTTGAATACATGATTGACCGATTGTTGAAATAGAATCATTAACATAATGTAAACCATTATATAAGCCTACATATTCTAAGCGATGTTCCAAAGGACAAAAACTTTCTAAACCATGTTTAATATTTTTTTCATTTATACCTATATATTGTGCAACACTTACCGCAACTGCCATATTTAATTCATTATGATGACCTATTAGATGTGTCTTAGGAATAGGCATATTATGTAGTGGTGTATGGAAAATATTATCTTGCGTATAAATGTTTTGGCCAATGAGCCATGCTTTTTTAGGCTTTGGTAAAAAAGATGGTAAATTACTATTGACAATAGCTAAATCACCTTCTTCTTGATAAAGATAAATATTTGCTTTTGCTAACGCATAATTTACAAAACTACCATAATGATCTAAGTGTTCTTCATATAAGTTTAAAAAAATAGCAATATGTGGTGATACTTCCGTATACTCTAACTGGTGACAAGATAATTCAATAACTGCTAAATTTCCTTCTTCCATATCATCTATACCTTCAAAACAAGGCTTACCAATATTGCCTAAAAGAACAACTTCTCTTTCTTGTTTTAAAAGATGATAAATCAAAGAACTCGTTGTACTTTTACCTTTTGTACCAGTAACACCTATAACTTGTGAACGATACATTTTCATGAATAATTCTGATTGTGATGTAATTGTCTCAAGTTTTTGTTCGGGCTTTAAAACTATCCCAGGTGATTTAAGAATATATTCATAATCACTAAGAATAACCTCATCAATTGTTTTAACAATTGTATTTTCAGGTGGATTTTTAAATACTTCTGTATGTGGTAAATCAATAATCGTCAATTTTTGTTCTGGAAGAAGACGATGTATGAATTGGTAAGAAGACTTACCTTCCTTGCCATAACCCCATATTGCAATATTTTTATTTTGAAATAACTCTATCCATTTTTTTAACATAATAAACCTCACTTACTATCATAATATTATTTTATTTAAAAAGTCGTAAAATGACCATTTTACGACTTTAATTATTAAGCATTGATACCTGGAATAGTATATTCATCCAAATGTTCTTTTTTAATTATCTTATTTTTCTTATGCTTTTGTTTAGGCTTTAAATGCGTACGAATATACAACCACATCATTGGTGAAATGAAGATAGATGATAAAGTACCAGCAACTAAACCAATAAACATTGCAAAAATAAATGTAAATATTGCCTGACTACCCATAGCTAATAAAATAACAACTGGAAATAAAGTCGTAAAAGAAGAATACAATGCTTCTTTAATTGTACTATCAATTGATTCATTAACAACCACTTTATAATCAATATTTGGATTATTTTTATGCTGGCGCATATGCTCACGAACCCGATCAAAAACAATAATAGAATTATTAATTGAATAACCAATTATAGTTAATAACACAGAAATTAATTCAATATTTACTTCTAAACGTAAAATACCAAATACGGCAAGCACAATAGCTACATCATGAATTAAAGCAATAATACATGAAAAAGCATAATCCCACTCATAACGCATAGTTACATAAGCCATCATTGCTATCCAAGCAACAATCGTTAAAATAATTGCTTTATTCACTAAATCATGACCGACAACAGGTGTAACAACATTATCACCTGGTTCTTGACCATATATTTTTTTCAATTCAGTTTTCATCTTTGCTAAATCTTTTGTTGAAATAGCTTGCTTCGTTGTTGCATAAACTGTTTTATCACCTGAAGATTGAAAGCTAAAATTCTTTAATTCTAATTTTTCAAAATCTTTTTGAACTTGATCAACTTTAATTACTTTATCAGAAGTAACTGTAATCTTTGTACCAGAACTAAAATCAATACCTAAATTAAAGAAACCTTTACCTTTTACAACTTGTGTAAGACCAATACCTAAAGAAAGAATAATAATTACTAATGCAACGGTAATCGAATATTTTGCATATGATGCATAATTTAATTTATATGTTCCTGTATAGAATTGTTTTTCACCATTACTTACATCAGGAATTTGACTTTGCTTAACTGCAAACCAAGTTGGCTTATGATCACAAATACCCGATTTAACAACCAAATTTAAGAGTGCCTTTGACATGCCAACATTTAAAAGCAAAGTCATAAAGACAGTAATCATCAACATTGTAGCAAATCCTTTAACAGATCCAGTACCCCAAATATACATAATTAAAGCTGCTATCAAAGTGGTAAACTGAACATCGAAAATAGCTGCAAAAGATAACTGTTGACCATCTTTAACTGCGGATCTAATTGACTTACCACGATATAATTCTTGTCGAATACGTTCATAATTAACAATATTGGCATCTACTGTCATACCAACACCAAGAACTAATGCTCCAATACCTGAAAGTGTAAAAGTTGCTCCCATTAATGAGTAAATAGCAAATACCATCCAGACATAGAAAGCAAGCATAACAGAAGCAATTAAACCTGGCAAACGATAAATATAAATCATAAATGCCATTACAATTAAAGTTCCAATCAAGCCAGCAATACTTGTCTTTGCCAAAGCATCTTGACCATATGAAGCTGAAATAACATTTGAAGATAACTCATTTAATTTAACTGGTAATGATCCTGAATTAATTAAATTAGCCAATGTCTTAGCTTCTTCTTCACTAAAATGTCCTTGAATAATAGAATCACCAGATAATGCTTGATTGACGGAAGCTGCGGAAATAAATTTTGGTTCCTGTCCTTGTGATTGCTTTTGAGCTTCTTTTTTATATGTATCACCTTGGGCATAATCTAACCATATAACCATAATATTTTGTCCGCTTGGTCTTTTAGCAATCTGACCAGTCATTGCTTGAAATTTTGCTTTATCAGCGACTTTAAAAGAAACAACCGGTTCACCATTTTGATAAGCTAAACTAGCTCCCCCTTCTTGTAAAATTGATGAATCAGCTAACTCTTTATCATCAACATCACGAAAAGTCAATTTAGCTGTTGTACCAATTAACTTACGAGCTGTATTTAAATCTTTTGCTCCTGCCAACTGTACACGAACACGATCTTTACCTTCAACGGAAATTTGTGGTTCATTAACTCCTAAGACATTAATTCGCTTATTAATACTATTAATTACCGAAGGCATATCAATAGCTTTATCTTTTTGGATCGGTTCAACTTTATATAAAATTTCAAAACCGCCTTGTAAATCCAGTCCTAAATTAATATGTTTTGCAATTGTTTTATAACTACTCAAAACTAAGGCAATTAAAAAAACAATAATTAAGCAAAGAACACCTAAGCTACCTTTCTTTATGGATTTTTTCTGCATACTATCCTCCTATATTTTGGCAAAATCTAAAAGATTCTTTTTAGCACTATCACGAATTACCTGATTGGATAAAAAACGAATAATATCTTTCGCTTCTATTTTCCAAATTAGATCAACAGCTTGCGATAAACTATCGCAAGTTTCTTTTTTTAAAATAACTAAGGCTAAATAGTCTTCTAAATCATTATAAGTCAAGGTAGAAATTTGTGTACGTTTCAATTGTTGTAATTTTAAAACTAACGCTAATTGAACTTTTGGATGATTAACATCAAAAATTTCCTTTTTCAAAATACTACCCCCAGTTTTGAAATTATACCAAAAAAAAAGACTCTATAATAGAGCTTTTTTAATGAATTAATAAATATAATCCTATAAATGCCAATAAAAATTCAATTACCCAAAATAAATAGACTATTTGTACTTCTTTCATCCCTTTTATTTTAAAACTGTAATGAATTGGTGTATATGGAAAAACACGACGATGAAATAATTTAACAGAACTAATTTGAATAATAACACTCAAAGCTTCTAATACTGGAATACCAGCAATTAAAATTAAAGCTGCTTCAGTATTAGTAAGCAAAGCAATGGTTGCTAGAGATCCACCTAGTGCTAATGATCCTGTATCACCCATAAATACTTTTGCTGGTTTATGATTATATCTTAAATAAGCAAATAGTGATCCTATCATTGAAGCACAAAAAATATCAATTATTGGTATTGCTTTTTGGATTACAAAAATAAGATAGACAATAAAAGCTATCATGCTTACACCCGCAGCTAAACCATCCATTCCATCTGTTAAATTAACCGCATTTGTAGCACCCATAAACATAATTAACACAAAGATAATAAAAGTTAACCATACGAAAAGAGAAGCATTTGGTAAAAAATTAAAATTATTTTTTACTTGCAATAAAACAATCATCACTAAGCCTATAAAAGCTTCTAAAAAAAGTCTTGTACGGGCTTTTAAACCAGCATTATTATGCTTTAAAACAATTGAAATATCATCTAAAAAACCAACTAAGCCAAAACCAACAGTTCCTAAAATAAGCATCCATAAAGTTATATTTGTTTTTTCAGGAACAAATATAAAAGTAACTAAAATGGCAACCAGAATAAAGAACAAGCCACCCATGATTGGTGTTCCTGTTTTCTTTTCTAAAGTATATTCCGCTTCTGTTTGTTTAATTGATACTTTATTCAGGTAATTAATAAATTTTGGCATGCCAATTAAAACTAATATCGTACTTAAAATAAAAGCATAACAAACTACTTGTGGTAAAGTCAGATAGGATATTACAAATCCTAAGATATAAATCAGTAAATCTTTTTTCATCATTTTCTCCTATGTTCCTAATTGGACTTGTATTTTATCACCAGCACGAACAACTGTCCCAGGCGGAATATTTTGTGATTTTACCACACCATTACCGTTAATGGCAATGAGATATCCACTAACATAGCTTAAAGCAGCTACTTCTTTTCTTGACCAACCAATCATATTTGGCAAATTAAATTGGTTTTTATCACTTAATAAGAAAACTTTTTCATTGGATAATACTTCTTGATTAGCTAAAGGATATTGATCAATGACACTTGTCCCATTACCTAAAATAATAACATTTGCTTTAGTATCTATTAGTTGTTTTTGGGCAAAATCAAGATGATGGTTTACTAGTGAAGGCATCTTTGAAATAATTAATTGATCACTTTGCGTAGGTCTTTGTTCACTTTGTGTATGTTGTCCAGATAAGCCATAAGCCATGGCTATTTTTTGTAATAATGCTCTTTGTGGCTCAACTTGCACATGTGATAATTTATTATCAGCTGCTTTAAATGCATAATAAACTAATATTTTTGGTTTTTGGGCAGGTAAAGCACACATAAAAGAAGAAATTGTCTTACCTGATGAATAACTACCATTTTCAGCAACTTCCGTTGTTCCTGTCTTACCCATTAATGTAACATCCGGTATTTGATATGCTTTAGCAGAACCATCTTCATCATTAACAACATGTGTTAAAATTTTCTGTATATGTTTAGCACTTTCTTCACTAATTGCTTTACCGACAATCTTTTTCTTTGCTTGATAAATAATTTTACTGCTATCATATGCATCTTTAATATTTTCTACAAAATATGGTTTAACTAATTCACCATTACCAACTAATGCTGTATATGCTTGTAATAATTGAATCATTGTAACTGTTGATCCTTGACCAAAAGAAAGGGAAACTTTTTCACCTGGATATTGATAATTTAAATTGGTCGCTGTTTCTGGTAAACCATCTGTGTCTACATTTTGAAAAAAATGAAATTTCTTTAAATATTCAAGATAAATTTGGGGATTTATTTTCTCTGTTAAAATAGTTGCCGCAACTGTATTTAAAGAATGTATTAAGCCTGAATCATAGCTTTGCATACCCCATTGATGACGACGAGCATTATATATACAGCCATAACTATTTTTTTCATCACTACGAACAGGATTGTTATTCTTATCAGAATTAAAACACCATTTATTACCTTCTGCTAATTCTTCACCATTATATTTACCTTCGTTAATAGCTGCTGCCCAAGTAAAAGCTTTGAGCGTAGAACCTGGTTCATAAGGGCTTTGCATACCTACATTAGCATAATCTTTAATATTCTCTAAAGTATTTGGATTAAATGAATTTGACTGTCCCCAAGCGATAACTTTACCTGTATCAATTTCCATAGCTGCTGCCCAAACTGCTTCCGCATGCATGCTTGATACTGTTTGACGCATTGATTCTTCTAAAGTATTTTGAATACTTGCATCGATTGTTAAAGTGACATTCTTACCATTAATTGCGGGCTTAGATTCTTGTTTCATGCCAGGTAATACATAGCCATTTTTATCTCTTTGCTCTAAAATTTCACCGTTTTTACCACTTAAATAATCATTAAGATATAGTTCCAATCCCATCTTACCAACAGTATTACCCTTTTCATTACTAGCTGCATAGCCAATTAAATTAGTCGCAAATTGACCATTTGGATAAATTCGTTTAATAGAATCAACAAATTCTATACCAGGTAGTTTAGCTTCTTCTATTTTTTCTTTTGTTGCCTTATCTAAATTACGACCTTTAATACCTAATTCAGTTTGATAAATATTTTGTTTTAACTTTTTAATTAATTCATCTTTTGCAATGCCTAAAATTGGACTTAAAACATCAGCTGTATGTTGCACATCTTCAACATATGCTGGCTTACCATCACCACTTTTTCTTTGTTTATTCAAGATACAAACAATATTATAAGTACGATTATCTTGTGCTATTACATTACCATTTCGATCATAAATGATTCCCCGTAAAGCTTGACTTGTCTTTGAAACAACATTAGCACTTTCAACATAGGGAGTTAAATTGGTATGAGAACGCATATGTATTTTTCTAATTGCTACTGAAAATACCGAAAAGATTAAAAGAAAAAACACTAGTGTTGTTACCACTAGAATTCTTTGACTTTCTACCATTCTCTTTTTCTTTATCATTTTTAATCTCCAAGTTTATTATTCATTTTTTTAATTGTCGTAATATTTTCCTGCTTGCGCAACATACCATTAGCATTAGCTATCTGATTAACTCGATCAGAAATACCTAATTTTTGAATTTCTACAGCTACTGCATTATTTTGTAACTGAATAGCTGATGTTTCTAGATGTACTTTCTGTATTTTTGTAGCCAAAGAATTATTCATATTACGTAAGAATAATGAAGAAATAACAAATAAGTTAAAAACAATAAATGTTAATGCAATATACAAACGATCATAATTCCTTTTTTGCTTTTTTCTTTTTACCAATTTAGCCATTTGATTTCTTCCTTCTTTCTATGATGCGTAACTTTGCACTATGTGATCGACGATTACATGATAATTCTTGATTACTAGCAACAATTGGCTTTTTATTAATCAAGCTAAAATCAGCTTGTGGTATATCACTTTCTTTAATAGCAATCCGACTATCTGGTCTTTCTTGTTCACAATGTTTTTTTAAAATATTTTTAACAACTCGATCTTCAATTGAATGAAAGCTGATAATCGCTAAGCGACCTTTTACCGATAATAAATCGCATGCTTCTTCTAAGGCTATTGCTAGATGATTAAGCTCATCATTGACTGCCATGCGAATAGCTTGGAATACTTGCTTAGCTGGATGTTTCTTTTTACGTAATTCATAGCTAGGTAGACATTCTTTAATTATTTCAACCAATTCAAAAGTAGTACTAATCGGCTTTATTTTTCTTCTTTCAACTATCCTATGCGCTATTTTATGAGCATAATGTTCTTCACCATATTGCCAAAAAATATTTTGCAATTCACTTTCTTCATATTGATTGATAACTTGATACGCATCCAATGCTTGACTTTGATCCATTCGCATATCTAAGCGAGCATCAAAGCGATAACTAAAGCCACGCCTTGCTTCATCAAATTGTGGAGAGCTAACACCAAGATCAAATAAAATACCATCTACTTCTTGTATGCCAAATTTATTTAATTCTTCTTTAAGATGAATAAAATCGGCATGAATTAAAGTTACTCTATCTAAAGATGTTTGTAATTCATGACGACATTTATCAATAGCTTCTTGATCTTTATCGAAAGCATATAAATGCCCTTTTTTTAACTTTGCTAAAATAGCTTTACTATGTCCCGCTCTACCTAATGTTGCATCAATATAAATTCCATCTTCATGTATATTAAGAGCATTTATACACTCATCCAAAAGGACACTTACATGTTCATTCATTTTAATAACTCCGTTAAATCTTCTGCAAAGTTTTCAAAATCAGCATTCTTTTCATCACTGTAAAGATCATATTTTTCTTCTGGCCATATTTCAAAATGATTTGAAACACCAACAATAACACATGTTCGCAAAAAGTTTTCATCATTCAATTGAAATTGTGGTAAAAGAATCCTTCCCTGTTTATCAATTATGCATTCGTCTGCTTTACCGCTAATACGTCGAACAAATGCTCTTGCTTTGGCATTAGTCATTGGTAAAGCATTTAATTTCTTAATCAATTCTTCCCACTCCTCTTGAGCAAAAGCAGCTAAGCATCCATCTAACCACTCCGTAATGAAAACTTTTGTTCCTAACTGAACGCGATATTTAGAAGGAATCATTAAGCGATTTTTGTTATCCAATTGATGACGATATTCACCTGTAAATAAACGCACTCATAACTCCTTCCCACTTCATACCACTTTCTACCACAAGTTTAGCAAAAATATGTTTTTTTTCAATAGTTTTTTAAGTAATACAATAATATTTAAATTAAAAAAGTCTTACTAATTATCTAAATTAGTAAGACTTATTAAAATAAAAGACTTTCTTAACGAAAGTCTTAAGCATTAACTGCCGAACTATCTTTACCAGTTGAGCCACAATCTGGACAAACATGGTGAGGAAGCTTGTAAGCGCCACAATTAGGACACTTCACAAGTGTAGCAGCGGCTAATTTGTAGTGCGTTCTTCTCTTGTTCTTACGTGTTTTTGAATTTCTTCTTTGTTGAACAGCCATCTTATTACACCTCCTAGTCTTGTTCTTTTAATTCTTTCAGCTTAGCTAAACGAGGATCAACCTCATCTTTACGACTTTGCTGATAGGCAGCTTCGCTATAGACCTTCCAGCCTTCTCCTTCCGGATACTCGTCTTCTTTTGCCTTCGTTACTTGGATAGGAACCGCCAGTTGAATCATATCTAAAATTGCTATCTTCAAGTCGATTTCATTTTCAACTATGCGTACATCATCTTCATCACTAGCAACAAAACTATATATTTCATCACTTGCTGATATTAAGTCAAAATGGATAGGCTCATTTGTAATTGCATCATGAAGAATCATATCACCTTTAACATCTAAGTGAACAAAACACTTTTCACCTTGCTCATCTAAATTACCATCAGCTATGACATGAACCTTCTTTAAAGATATAACTTCCGGCAAATTTTTAATATCATCAGCTTGTAAAATCAAATCATCATCTAAATGAAAATGATCAACCTGTAATAATTGTGCCTTTGTTAAATTCACCTTATTCTCCTTAACCAATAACGCCTAATTATTATATCAAAGAGACATATAAAGTCAATTAAATTATTTGGCTACCACCGTAAACTATGCTTAAATCATTTAGGCTTTAATAGATCTACTTGTCAGAAAACCATCACTTGTGATAACTTCTTCTAACTGATATTCACCAGCTTTTAATGACAATGGAATAGTAGTCATTGACAATTGATTATTAACTTGTCCATTACTTGATCCGTAAAATACTCCTTGTTCACGTTTAGGATCATTATTACTTGCACTCATGAACACATCACAAGTTGTTTGATTAGTTACATCTCCTAATGTTTGTGTAATATATCCATCAACAAGTCTATTTCTTTTTGCTAAATCTGTATCTGTTTGATGTGATACATCATTGCCGAAGGCATCTTTTAACATCTTTATCTTCCATGCTGATGAAGTAAATGTAACTGCTTTACCTGTATCAAGATCTTTCTTTTGGATCTTTAGTACATAGTCTTTGATATTATTTGTAGCTGAAAAATATTGTGTTTCTTGTGCTTTTGAATAAATAGAAAAGTTAAGAATACGTTTTACTAACTGACTTTCTTTAACACCTGATCTTTGCACTAGTACATAATCACCATAAGCTAATGCTTTACTCTTAGCTATACCTATTGCGTTTGTTCTAATTTCATCAAACTCCATATTTGTCATATTACTTACAGAATGAGTACTTAAATCTTTACTGACAAAATTATTTCTTTGATCATAGGCATCTAAAATATCTTCTTTTTGAATGGTTGAATGTCCTTTTTTATTAGCTACTTCTTGAGCATAGCGTTTTAAAACGATCGTAAAGACAGCATCTTTTTCTGGTCTTGTAAAATCACTTACATCTTCCATATTAATTGTTTTTGTGATCTGAATATTACCTTGATATACTTTCTCAATTGCATTGGTATTAATTACTTGTTCATTTTGTTTAAGTGAAAAAGTAATATCTTTTGCTTTCGCATAGCCTTTAGGGGCTTTTACTTCTACTAATTTATAGTTACCATAGGCTAGATAAGTTTTGTTAGGAGCTTTGTAATAACCTTTTTCATCTAAAACAATATGAGCTATTTTTTCACCTGGTAAATATTCTTTACTATCACCTAAGCCATCACCATCAGTATCTATTTTCATACTTGATGTATTATCAATACCATTATTCAAATAGTATAAATCAAACTCTGCATTCGCAAAACTTGCATCTCCTTGTGAACGTTTACTTTGAAAAATACTTTGACTTGGATCAACAAGTACATCTTCATCTTGTTTTTGAATAGTGAATGTTCCTCTAATTGACTTTTCCTTTTTTTGTAAATTAGGATCACTTAATTTATTGCCATAGAATAATTTAGGACTTGAATTTAAATTTTCAATCTTCGCAAAGAAAATTTCTTTAGCTTCTAATTTAACATCATCACTTTGTAAGTAACCACCTTCAACTGTATATGCACTTGGTGCTTGTTTCTCTTGGACAGTGTATGAACCTAATGGATAAACTATTTCATTTTTTTCATTACGATATAAAGTATCACCACCAGAAACATATTTATCATTATCCATTCTTGACACATATTCATTTCCGTCTTTTAAAGTCTTAAAATACCATGTTCTTAAAGGTTTAAGACTAGCTACATCACTTACATTATTAGCGTTTAAAGTAGGATAATATTTAACTTCAAAAATAGCGTTTTCTAAACTTGGAATATATGTTTTACCTTCAGCATCTACTTTCTTAATATTAATGAAGAATGGGTCATTAATTGGTTTATTAGAAAAAGTAGATATACCATGATTATTATTTAAAATAACGGTATGAACTTTTGTGTCAGTATATTCTAAATTAGTATGGGCTGTATTGGCATCTAATTCTTTCATATAAATTGTATTTACCGAAGAATTTACTTCTTTTTGTCCATTTGCTTGACCTGAAGCATTAGTAACTAATGTATCTATTTGTTGTGTACAGTTAGGATCTAAATAGACACCTACTTTTACACCATCAAATTTATACATTGGATTGTTATTTGAACAATTAGGTAAACTTGAATTTTTTACAATTGCATAAGTTATCGTTTTATTTAAATTGATACGATGAACTTCACTTAAAGCATCAGGACGACCTAATGTTGAACTACCAGCATTTTCATATTCATGATAACCTGCAAATCCACTGTAATTATTTGTTGATCCATGACCATTTGATGCAAAATCAATCTGTTTATAACCATCATCTATCCAACCAGCAAAGACTGCCATATGACCAGAATTTGGTTCACCATGACCGTAAACTAATATATCTCCTGCTTGTAATTCTGATCCATCAGGAAATCTTCCTTGATCATCTGTCCATACTTTTTGTGTATTTGTAAAATGTTGTGCTAAGTTATACGGCCATGCTTGACTACCACCGATATTTAAAACTCCTTCACAGTCTCCAAAATACTTTAATGGATCTTCACCAGCATTTTTTATTGCTCTAGCTACTACGGCAAGCGAACCAGCTGTACAATCTAAACCTATACTATGATATTTATCTGGTAAATAATTTTTCTTTGACATAATTACATCAAAATGATTTCCACCTTTATATGAATAATGATAATGATTTCCCTCATTATTACCGATAATCTGCTGAAAAGCTGTATTAATATCCAATCCTTGGGCATTTACCTTAGCTGTCATTTTAGGAAAACTAATAACCGACATAAAGGTAAAACTACACAAAAAACTTATGAAAGCTTTTTTTAATTTGGTTTTAAATTTCATTTTTTCTCCTTTCAATATATCTAAAAAATCACTGTTATTACTGTTTTTAAACAATCATAATAACCATCTCCTTTCGTATTTTGAATATAAAAAAAGAACACATTTTATTGTGTTCTTATCAATATTTAATTTTTTATTTTTTAATCACAAACCCACTTTAACACATCAACATATTCATATTCAGCATCATGATGAACAATTTTTGTCTTAGCTGGGATCATTACCCTACGAGGATTAATTGGCTCTGTGATAGTTTGATAACTTCCATATTTTTCGGATAGTTCAGATACTTTTTCTCTATCACTAGAATCTACTCTTACACCATTCGCAAATTGTTCCCACTCACGCCAACCATCATTTACTTCTATTTCATGAGCTGGTTCAATGACAACTGTTTCGTCATATGCTTCAACTGATTTAATTCTTCTTTTTTCACCAGTTGGTACATTGCGACATCCGTTGTTGCTTGGCTTATTATTATTTGACGTTGAAGAAACATTATTATTGGTTGTTACATTATTATTACTTCTACTTACAGTTTGCACATCTTTTGAATTATTTGTATTATTTTTGGCTTTCACTGTTTCTTTATTTGTTAGAGTATTGTCTTTACTTGGATCAGTATTTTCTATCTTTTCAACACTAGGATCTATGACTTGTTCATTTCCTTCTTCGCTATATGGTTTATCATCAACTGCTAGTACATATGTTCCTTTTTTGTTGTCTTGTTTTTGTATTATATTTTCTTTTTGTTTATTATCTTTTAAGACAACATATGCTGAAAAAGCGATAATTGCTAATAAAGTTACTACCATACTGATACTTTGTTTTTTGTGATTAGTAAACCAATTCTTAATTATATTCTTTTGCATATTATTCTCTCTTTCTATTTTTTTCTTCGCTTATTTCTTTATTTTATTATATAATTTTTCTTTTTTACTTGCTATATAAAGTAAAAATCGATCCATTATGCATAGACCGATTTTTAAAAAGAATGGATTGTAGTTTTATTTAACCACATATAATTATACTACTTTTCCTATAAAAATTTTAGACTATTTTTTAATAATTATCAGTGCTAAAATTTATATAGATAATATAGAAAGAAAGGATAATTATATGTGTGTTGCAAGGTATAAGACCGGTATTTAAGTTTAATGTAGTAATCGTTTCTATTTATGTAATAAAGATAGGAAAAAATATGTTTAAGAAAATAATTGCATCAGTACTAGCTACATTAATGTTTTTAATTGTTTTGCCAACTAAAGTTTTTGCGGAAGAAACAGCTTACAACGATAGTCAAATAGTTGAAATAAGAAATATTCCATCTATTGATCCTGCTGTCGAAAAATTAGAAATATCCAATTCAGAAGAATCTATTGTAGTAGAATTTAATGAAATAACTAATGAACTTAAAATTGATGGAACTACATACAAACCAACATGGTGGCCAGGAAATCCTAATCCTCAACCTGGAACAGAAGATTATTTATTTCAGCACTATTCTCCAAACTTTGGCTCTTCTGCTTCTAAGCCGATGGTAAATGCTTGCCTAGTAAGCATGGGGATTGATCTGGCTAAATCAGTTGTTAAAGCTTTCTTTAAAAAGGGACCTTGGAATCTCAAAAGATTCGTTATTTACTTTGGATTAGCACTAGCTGAATCATATGTAACTTGTTTAATAACTAAAGGAATTACACATTAAATGAAAAACGAAAAAAAATCTCTACATGCTTTAGAATATTTAATGCATATTACATTTTTGCTTAATCTAATTACATTTATTATCGCTTTAAAATCTAAATTAAATATTATTTTTAATTTACTTTCCTTATTGTTAATTGGAATTAGTGAAATATATTGTGCATATTCTCAGAAAAAATATGGTGAATCCAAAGATTAAATAGGAATTGTCTTGACACTTCCCACAACTAAAGTAGGGGGTTTTACGAAACACTGGATAAAAAAGCATAAGAAAATATATTTCCTTATGCTTTTTCAATAATATGCTATAATAACGGTGTCAAAAGTAGAAGTTGGCAGTGAACCAACAGAAAAGAGAGAGGACGGCAATTCTTACACCATTCGCAAATTGTTCCCACTCACGCCAACCATCATTTACTTCTATTTCATGAGCTGGTTCAATGACAACTGTTTCGTCATATGCTTCACGAACTTTAACATATTCTTTTTCACCAGTTGGTACCATTCCACATACATTCTTATTTGGATCATTTGTACTTGCTGGTTCATAATCATTATTGGTTGTTACATTATTATTTGTACTTACAGTTTGCACAGCTTTTGAATTATTTTTATTATTTTTTGTTTTTGTTGTTTCTTGATTTGTTGACGTATTGTCTTTACTTGGATCAGTATTTTCTATCTTTTCAACACTAGGATCTATGA
>CAMUDN010000006.1 GCA_947087645.1 uncultured Bulleidia sp.
ACTTCCGCGGCAAAAATAGCCTTTTGGTGAATATAGCTCGTTGCCGGGTCTTTTTATTTTAAATATAATAATTTAATTTATTTAAGGATAGTTTTATTTAAGTCAAAACAGATGTGTTTAATGCTGAAATTGAGATATAATATTCAAGGTGAAAATATGAAAAATTATGTTATGATAAGTCATTCTCTAGAAGAGACAATTAATCTTGGCAGACAAATAGGTAAATTAGCAAAGGCTGGTTTTATCTTATTACTTGATGGTGATCTTGGTGCAGGTAAAACAGCTTTAACAAAAGGTATTGGCAAAGGTCTTGGGATTACTAAAACAATTACTTCCCCAACTTTTAATATTCAAAAGATTTATAATGGTCGTATAAAGCTCAATCATATTGATGCGTATCGTTTGGAAGGTATGATTCAAGATTTAGGCTTAGATGAATATTTTGATGAAGATGCTGTAACGGTAATTGAGTGGAGCAATTTTATGGCTTATTTATTACCGAATGAATATTTACAGTGTGAAGTAACTATTTTAGAAAATAATGATCGAAAATATTCATTTAGTGCTAAAGGATCTTTTTATGAGAAATTTTTGGAGGAATTGAAATGTTTACTTTAGTAATGGATACAAGTATGCAATATCTTGTTTTAGGCATATTAGATGATCATCAAGTATTAGCTAAGTTACAACGTAAAGTTCCTAAAAGGCAGTCAGAAGAAATTTTTGTTGGCTTAAATACAGTATTATCAGAAGCAAAAATTGATGTTGATGAAATTCAACAAGTTGTGGTTACGAAAGGACCTGGATCTTATACAGGTGTACGTATTGCTTTAACTATTGCAAAAGTATTTGCAAGTCTTAAAAAGATACCACTTTATACGCTTAGCTCTTTACAATTGTTAGCCGGTAATGAAAGTGGAACTGTTATTTTAGATGCTCGTAGTAAGCGTGTTTATACAGCAAGTTTTGAAAATGGTAAGCAAATAACAAAAGCCAGTATTAAAATGATTGATGAACTTAATTTAAATGAACATTTAATAGGTGATCTACATTTAATTGGTAATCAAGATATCGATGTTGACTTAGTTGAACATTTTTATGAATTAAAAAATTACTGGCATTTGGAAGAAGATATTGATCATGTAAAACCTGATTATTTAAAAGCAAATGATGCTTATTTAGTACGATGATACGTTTAGCAAGAAAAGAAGATTTAGAAGCTATTGCAAAAATTGATGCAAAAGCTTTTCAAAAAGGTAATTGGTCTTTGGAAAATTATTATAATGAATTTGAGAATAATCCCTTTTCTACTTTGATAGTATTTGAAAAAGAATATATTGTTGGTTTTGTTGATTATTGGGCAACATTTGAAATTGGTGATATCACAAGAGTAGCTGTTTTACCTGATTTTCAAGGTCAGAAAATAGCCAGTGATTTATTATCTTTTGCTTTATCAGAACTTAAAAATAAAGGTTGTGAGTGTTGTCATTTAGAAGTAAGAGTCTCTAATAAAAGAGCTCTTTCTATATATGATAAATTAGGATTTAAAGTATATCAGAAACGTGGTAATTACTATGAAAATGAAGAAGATGCTTTGTTAATGTCAAAAGCATTGGAGGAGGAGATATGACTAAAATATTAGCAATTGAAAGTAGCTGTGATGAAACAGCTTGTGCAATTATTGAAAATGGTCATGTTATTTTAAGTAATATTGTATCAACTCAAATTGATACGCATAAACAGTTTGGTGGTGTTGTGCCAGAAGTGGCATCACGTCTTCATGTTGAAAAAATAACGGTTGTGATTAAAGAAGCGTTAGCTAAGGCTAATTTAACTGTGCGTGATGTTGATGCTATTGCTTATACAAGAGGACCGGGTTTAATTGGTTCCTTGCATGTAGGTGTTCAAGCAGCTAAAACACTAGCTTGGATGTATAAAAAGCCAATGTTACCGATGAATCATATGGCTGGTCATATTTATGCTAATGCATTTGTTAAGCCACTTAAGTTTCCTTTATTAGCTTTGGTTATTTCAGGTGGTCATAGTCAACTAGTTTGGATGAAGAAGGATTATGATTTTGAAATTATTGGTGATACTTTAGATGATGCTGTTGGAGAAGCATATGATAAAGTATCACGTATTATAGGAACTGGATATCCGGGAGGACCAATTATTGATAAACTAGCTAAGCAAGGTAAAAAACATTATCAATTAAAAACTCCACAAGCAAAAGGAATATATGATTTTAGCTTTTCAGGTTTGAAATCTTCTGTTTTACAATTGATTCAAAGAGAAGAAAAAGCCGGTAATAAAATTGTTAAAGAAGATTTAGCATATGCTTTTCAAGAAGTTGCCGTACATGCATTAGTAGATAAGACGGTTTTAGCTGTGAAAAATAAAAAACCAGCAATGCTTGTTTTAGCTGGTGGTGTATCAGCTAATTCACGTTTACGGGAAGTTATGGCTGAAAAAATGCAAGATTATCCACAAACCGACTTAATTTTACCACCACTATATGTTTGTACTGACAATGCAGCAATGATTGGTGCTGCTGCATGGATTGCTTGGCAGAAAAAGAAATTTGGTAATTGGCAGGATTCAGCTGATTCTAGTATGGAATTATCAATATAATATATTTAATAAAAAATAAATTTATAATAAAATTAGAAAGAGGAAGATATGAATGAAAAGAATGTGCCTCGTGCGACTTTACAAAGATATCCTTTATATCTAAAAGCATTGCGTAAAATAAAGGAAGATGGTGTTGAACGTATTATGTCACGGGAATTAGCTAATTTAGTTTCTATTGAACCCACAACCATTAGACGTGATTTCAGCTTTATTGGTAATCTTGGTAAACAAGGATATGGTTATGATGTAGCTAAATTAATTGAAATTTTTTCGGAAGAATTAGGTGTTAACTTTGATGAAAAAATTATTTTAGTTGGGGTTGGTAATTTAGGACGTGCTTTGCTTAATTATAATCATTGGAATCATGTTGTAGGGACGATTGTTTGTGCTTTTGATTTAGAGCCGAGTGCAGATGAAATTGGAGGTATTCCAGTTTATCCTTTAAGTGATTTAAATCGTTATTTACCAAAGGGAACAAGGATTGCTATTTTGACAATATCTCAAGATGTTCAAGAAACGGTAGATCTGTTAGTTCAAGCAGGTATTGAAGGATTTGTGTCTTTCGCAATGGATCATTTTTCCGTACCAAGTAATGTATCAGTAAGAAATATAGATGTTGTATCGAAGATTCAAGAATTAGTGTTTGAAACTAATGAAAAACAACAAAATAAAGGAGTTTAGTAACTATGCCAAGTGAAATTAGTATTCGTGAATTATACAAATTGACGAAGTCAGAAGTTGAATTAGAAAAAGATCAAGTAGAATATGTGCAATTACAAGGATGGATCAGGAGTAATCGTGCTGGTAAGAACGTATCTTTCATTGAAATGAATGATGGGACTTATTTCCAAAGTGCACAAATTGTTTACGATGCTAATACTTTACATAATTATGATGAAGTAGCTAAGTTTTTAACCGGGACAGCTATTTCCGTTATAGGTCGTTTTGTTTTGACACCTAAGGCTAAGCAACCTTTTGAAATTCAAGCAACTGAAATTAATTGTGAAGGAAAGGCAGATCAGAGTTATCCTTTACAGAAAAAAAGACATAGTCTTGAATATCTACGTGAAATAGCTCATTTGAGACCAAGAACAAATACATTGTCGGCTGTTTTCCGTGTCCGTTCTGTTTTAGCAATGGCAATTCATACTTTTTTTCAAGAACAAGGTTTTGTTTATGTTAATACACCAATTATTACGGGTGCTGATGCAGAAGGAGCAGGTGAAACTTTTACCGTAACTACGAATAATGGTCAAAATTATGCCGATGATTTTTTTGGTAAACATGCTAGTTTAACTGTTTCAGGGCAATTACAAGCGGAAGCATTTGCTTTAGCATTTCGTGATATTTATACATTTGGTCCGACTTTTCGAGCAGAAGAAAGTAATACAACTACCCATGCGGCAGAATTTTGGATGATTGAACCGGAAATGGCTTTTGCTGATTTGGAATTTACTATGGATGTAATTGAAGACATGATTAAATATTGCATTGATTATGTTTTAGAAATGTGTCCCGAGGAAATGAATTTTTTTAATACACGTATTGACAATAGTTTACTTGATCGTTTAAATAATGTTCGTAAATCAGTTTTTCGTCGTATGACTTACACAGAAGCTATTGATATTTTAAAGAAAGCAGATGTACATTTTGAAAATAATAAAATTGTATGGGGTATGGATTTAAATACAGAACATGAACGTTATTTGACAGATAAAGTTGTGCAAGGACCTGTTTTCTTAACTGATTATCCAGCCGAAATAAAAGCATTTTATATGCGTGAAAATGATGATGGTAAAACTGTAGCAGCAACGGATTTATTAGTGCCAACAGTTGGTGAATTGGTTGGTGGTTCACAACGTGAAGAACGATTGGAGCGCCTAGAAAGTAAAATGAAAAAGTTAGGTATGAATTTAGATGCTTACCAGTGGTATTTAGATTTACGCCGTTATGGTGGTTGTGAGCATTCCGGCTTTGGTCTTGGCTTTGAACGCTTAGTCATGTATGTTACAGGAATGAAGAATATCCGTGATGTAATTCCTTTTGCAAGAACGCCAAAGAATTTAGAATTTTAGGGTGGTTTAGCCATCCTTTTTTAAGGAGTTAGTATGTTATATCAGCTAAGTAAGGCAAAAAAATCATACGGAGCCAATAGTATTTTTGAAGATATTAATTTTTTAGTTAAAAATACAGAAAAGATAGCCTTAGTAGGTCGTAATGGTTGTGGTAAAACAACTTTTTTGCGTTGTATTACAGGTGAAGAAAGTTTTGATCAAGCAAATATTAACAAAAAAAATGGTATAACGATTGGTTATTTATCCCAAAAAGTTTTTTTGCAAGATGAGATAAAAGTTAAAGATGAATTGTATAAAACATATGATTATTTATTTAAGCTCGAAAAGCAGATACAAGAATTAACATTACAAATGACCAATAATAATGATCAAGAAATATTAGATAAATATGCTTTGCTACAAGAAGAATATGAAGAAAAAGGTGGTTATACTTGGGAAAATGAATTATATTCTGTTTTAACTAAATTTGGTTTTAAAAAAGAAGATTTAGAAAAAAAAGTGGGTACTTTTTCAGGTGGTGAAAAAACACGTTTGGCATTTGTTAAGCTTTTATTAAGTAAACCTGATTTATTACTTCTAGACGAACCTACCAACCATCTTGATGTAGATGCTATTGAATGGTTAGAAGGATATATTAAAAAATATCCTAAAGCGGTTCTACTAGTATCGCATGATCGAATGTTTTTAGATCATGTTGTAGATGTTGTTTACCATATGGAATTTGGTTCTATGAAGCGTTATGTTGGTAATTATTCTGCTTTTGTAAAAGCAAGAGAAAATGATAATGAACGGCAACAAGCAGCTTATGAGCGTCAACAAAAAGATATCAAAAGATTAGAAGTGTTAATTGAAAAATTTCGTTATAAAAAAAATAAAGCTGCATTTGCTCAAAGTAAAATTAAATATCTAGATCGCATGGAAAAAATAGATCCCGTTTTAAAAGAACAAAAGAATTTTCATGCTCATTTTCAAGCACGTATTAAAGGTGGCAATCAAGTATTGAATGTTGAACATTTAAAAATTGGTTATGATCACCCTTTAAAAGAAGTATCTTTTCAAGTAAAAAGAGGTGATCGTTTAGCTATTATTGGAGCAAATGGTCAGGGAAAATCAACTTTAATTAAAACATTGATGCATAAAATTCCGGCTTTAGGAGGTTCGTTTTTATTTGGCCATCAAATAGAAAAAGGCTATTTTGATCAGCAATTAGCACAATTCAGTAGTGAAAAAACAGTTTTAGAAGAAGTGTGGGATGCTTATCCTGATTTAGATAGAACAACTATTCGTTCTGTACTTGGACAGTTCCTTTTTTCAGCGGATGATGTTTTTAAACAAGTAAGTGTTTTATCAGGTGGGGAAAAAGTTCGCTTATCATTAGCTAAATTGTTATTACAAAAGGCTAATACATTGTTACTTGATGAACCAACAAACCATTTAGATATTCCGGGTAAAGAAGCACTTGAGGAAGCATTAAAAGATTTTGACGGTACAATTATTTTTGTTTCACATGATCGTTATTTTATTCAACAAATTGCGAACAGTATATTAGAATTAGGAAATAAAGAAGATAAATTTTATCCAGAAAATTACGATGGATATCTTTTAGCAAAAAAAGATATCCATGTAAAAGAAGAAATAGAGTTACCAAAAAAGATAGTAAAAAGAAAAGAAATAATTTCCATAGATACAATCAAGCGAAAAGTTCGTTATTATGAAGAAAAAATAAGTCAGAAAGAAGAAGAGCTAACAGCAATGCGGGAATTACGTTTTGAGCCAGAATATTATCAGGATTATCAAAAAATGAATTTGTTAGATCAGGATATTGATGATATTCATAATGAATTAGCTCATTTGGAAGAAGAATGGAGTAGATGGTTGGAAAGGTTGGAAAAATAGAATAATGTGGTATTCTAAATATGTAATTTTAAAAAAGGAGAAAGACAATGACAAAATTATCACCACTTCAAAAAGCACGTTATGAATATAAACCAAAGTTACCTAAAATGTTATGTAATGGTATTGCGGAAATTTCCGTAAAAGAAGGTGAAGCAACGAAGAGTGTTGCCGATCAAGAACAGATTCAAAAGCTTTTCCCAAATACATATGGTGAAAAAGAAATCACTTTTCAAGTAGGTAAGAATACATCTCTTGCTAAGAAGCAAGTAGTAGGTGTTATTTTATCTGGTGGACAAGCACCTGGTGGTCATAATGTTGTTTGTGGCTTGTATGATGCATTAAAAGCAAGTAATAAAGAAAATGTTTTATATGGTTTTAAAAATGGTCCAAGTGGTTTATTAGAAGATGATTATCTCATTTTTGATGATGAATATATTAACCAATATCGTAATACAGGTGGTTTTGATATTATTGGTTCAGGACGGACTAAATTAGAAACAGAAGAACAATTTATGATTGCTAAAGAAGTTTGTCAGAAACATGGAATTACTGCTATTGTGATTATTGGCGGTGATGATTCAAATACAAACGCTGCTGTTTTAGCTGAATATTTTGCGGCTCATAAGGCAAATGTTCAAGTTATTGGTTGTCCAAAGACAATTGATGGTGATTTAAAAAATGAAGATATTGAAATTTCTTTTGGCTTTGATACAGCAACTAAAACATACAGTGAATTAATTGGTAATATTGAAAGAGATGCTAATTCTGCTAAGAAGTATTGGCATTTTGTTAAAGTTATGGGTCGCTCAGCTTCACATGTTGCTTTGGAATGTGCATTAGAAACACAACCTAATATTTGTTTAATTTCTGAAGAAGTAGCACAAAAAAAGATGTCATTAGCACAGATTGCTAATTACATTGCTGATGCAGTTGAAAAGCGAGCAAATAAGGGAATGAATTTTGGTGTTGCTATTATTCCTGAAGGTGTTGTTGAATTTGTACCTGAATTTTCTGTTTTAATTGCTGAAATAAATGAATTATTAGCTGGTAAAAAAGCTGAAGAATTTAATACTTTAGCAAGTTGGCAGGAAAAATATAATTTTATTAAGAATGGTTTAACAAAAGAATCATTTAAAGTATTTGATATCTTACCAGCTACTATTCAACAACAGTTATTTTTGGAAAGAGATCCACATGGTAATGTACAAGTTTCATTAATTGAGTCCGAAAAATTATTTTCAGCTTTAGTTAAGTCAGTTTTGACAGAAAGAAGAAAAGCCGGAACTTATAAAGGTAAATTTAATGCTTTACATCATTTCTTTGGTTATGAAGGTCGCTGTGCATTTCCATCTAATTTTGATGCCGATTATTGTTATTCACTAGGATATAATGCTTTTATGCTAATTCAATATGGATATAATGGTTATCTTTCAAAGGTATCTAATTTATCAAAACCAGCAGAAGAATGGATAGCTGGTGGTATGCCAATTACGAAAATGATGAATATGGAAAGAAGACATGGTGAAGATAAACCAGTTATTCGTAAAGCGTTAGTTGATCTTGATGGTAAGCCATTTAAATTTTTTGCTTCAAAGCGTGAAGAATGGGCACTGGAAACAGCATATACTTATCCGGGTGCTATTCAATATTATGGTCCTAAAGAAGTTTGTGATTTAACAACAAGAACTTTAGCACTTGAAAAAGAAGTTGATAAAGCATAAAAATAAAAGTTCTTAGATAGAAATTGTATCTAAGAACTTTTTATTTATCATTAAGATAAAAAGATATACATTAGCGGAGAAGAAGGGATTTGAACCCTTGCACGCTTTCACGTCTGCTGGTTTTCGAAACCAGTCCCTTCAGCCTCTTGGGTACTTCTCCAATGATTGCATTATAGCATAAATGAAAATAAATATTTATGAAAATTCTTTCATAAATAATGAAATATTTTTGAAAAAATATCATAAAAATTCTTTCAAAAGATAGACAAATACAAAAATAGGCACTAAGATAAAGGGGTGAAAGGCAAATAGCCTGAGGAGGGAATATGAAAAAAGCAATAAAAACAAGCTTATCGGTGTTTTTAACCGCTGCCACTCTTGTTGGTTGTGGTGGAAAAGCCGGAGCCGGAGCAAGTGTTGCTTCGGAAGACTATAACTATGTTTATGTTGATGATCCAAAGACTTTTGATTATACGACGACACAACGTTCGTCAGATACAGAAGTATTGGTAAATTTTGTTGATGGTTTGGTTGAAAATGATTCTTATGGAAATTATGTTGGCTCATTGGCAAAGGAAATTAAACATAGTGATGACTATAAGACATGGACTTTTAAATTACGTGAAGGAGCAAAGTGGTATACACATGAGCAAGAAGAATATGCTGATGTAAAAGCACAAGACTTCGTTACAGGTTTACGTCACGCTTTGGAAGCAGGTTCAGGAACAGCTTTCTTAGTTGAAGGATTGATTAAGAATGTTGTTGAATTTGAAAAAGGAAAAGTTCCTTTTGAAGAAGTTGGTATTAAAGCCGTAGATGATCATACAGTTGAGTATACATTGGAAAAACCAGCAACTTATTTTGATTCATTAGCTTCTTATACAATTCTTTATCCAGTTAACCAAAAGTTTTTGGAATCAAAGGGAGCTGGTTGTAAATTAGGTTCATTTGATGCTAATACATGTAGTTTTGGGGCAACAGATCCAAGTTCTATCTTGTATAATGGTCCTTATTTCTTAACTAATTTTACAACTAAGTCAAAAATTGAATATACAAAGAATGAACATTATTGGGATAAAGACAATGTTCACATTAATAAAGTTAATTTAGTGTTTGATGATGGTCAAGATAATCACTCGGTTATGAAAGGCTTTGAACAAGGCAATTATGTAGTAGCTAGTATTTCAGGTACTTGGTCAAAAGATGAACAAGAACAATACAAGAAAAAATATGAAGGCAAAGTTACATATGGTATGCCAGATTCATCGACTTATAATTTAGTATTTAACTTTAACCGTAAGTCATACAAATATACAGGTCATAAAACAGATGAAGAAAAGCAAGCTACACAAGAAGCTATTCGTAATGTAAACTTCCGTAAGGCTTTACGTGCTGCATTTGATCGTAATGCATATGCTACGCAACGGACAGGAAATACAGAATTAGCAAATAAGATGTTACGTAATACGATGACAAAAGGTGATTTCGTAGCTGTTAATGGTGATACATTCTCTATGGCAGTACAGAAGAATTTAAAGGATAAAGAAAGTGTTAAAGGTGATTTAAATGATGGTAAGGATGCTTTCTATAATCCAGAAATGGCTAAAAAATACCTTGAAGCTGCCAAGGCTGAGGGTGTTAAATTCCCAGTTAAATTAGATCTAGTTGCTTTCAGTGCTGGTAGCTTGTTTGTTAACCAAGCTAACTCCATGAAGAAATCTGTTGAAGCAGCAACAAATGGTCAAATTTTAATTAATGTCATTGAAGAAAAAGATCAAGATAAATACACATCTATAACATATACTGTTGAAGATGCTAAAGATAATGACTGGGATATTTCTAATGCTACGGGTTGGGGTCCAGACTATTTAGATCCTCGTTCTTATTTGAATATTTATTCACCAGTTAACGGTGATATGATGAAGTCATTAGGAATCAATGCTAAAGTTTCAAAATTCTATAATGATAGTGATGCTGCCGCAGCAACTGCTTTGAAGTTGAATGACTATCAAGAATTATTGACATCAGCTGATAATATTCATAGTGATTTGAATAAACGTTTTGAAGCATATGCTAAAGCTGAAGCATGGTTAACAGATAATGTTTTACAAATTCCAATTGCCTGCCTACCAGTTGTTTATAGAGTTTCTAAAATTAAACCATTTACTGGTATTTATTCACCAGCCGGTCCTTCAGATAAAAAGTTTAAACGGCTGATTGTAACCAAAGAAATTGTTACAGCTGATGAATATAATAAAGCTAAGACAGAATGGATGAATAAGCGTTTGAAGAAGTAATGCTATAAGAAGGTGTGCAATAGCACACCTTTTTTAGTTAAATAAGCGTAATGAAAGAATTTTCATTAATTGTTTTTGAAAAAAATGACATTTTAACAGTGAAAATGATTTCTGGTTGTGCTAAACTAAATAAGATACAAGAAAGGGTGAAAATATGAGTCGATATATTGTTGGACGTTTGATCCGATCTGTGTTTTCTATTTTTGTGGTAGTTGTTATTGCTCTTACATTGGTATATACACAGGTAAAGAGAGAACTTGTTTTTATTCAGGATCCAACATATCAAAAATTGAAAGATGATGATTCTAAGAAGCGATATGTTAATGGTGTATATGAGCGCTTAGGATATTTAGACTTTAAGGAACAGAGTGATATCTGCAAAGGTAAAAAAGATACGTGTATGCTATCACATTCCCCAGAAGCAAAAGAAGAATTTGATAAGTTGCAAAAGAAAGGATATACCGTTGATACATATAGTGATGGTTTATATTATGCAACAAAAGACTATACGGTTTTAGAATTAGTGAAGAATTGGTTTGGTCGGTTAATTGAGATAGATCATCCATGGCGGATTCAAGATGATCAAAATAAAAATTTAAGTCGAAAATTATATATTGAAAATGACTATAATGGTCTACCTGCTATTAAAGGATCGGGTACTAATCATAAGTATCTTTTATATTTTGATGGTCGTTTTCCATTTGTTCATCAAAATTTTATACGCTTAAATTTTGGTATTTCATATCCGACATTTGGTGGCTTAGATGTAGGTACTGTTTTAAGTCAAACACAGGGTTCAGCTAAGCAACAGTCAGTTGTTTATGAGACAGGTAAAAAAGGTAATAGTGCTATTCGTTTGCATACTTGTAAATATAAAAGTTCATCAACTATTGATGATTTAGATCGTGGTCGTTTTAATGATAATTATGCTAACTGTGCAAGTTTACAAAAAGATCCTTCGATGATGCAAGTTTCGATGATGATGGGTTTGATGGCTTTAGTTATAACCTATTTGATTGGTATTCCATCAGGTATGTCAATGGCATCGCATAAAGATAAGTGGCAAGATAAATTAGGTACTATTTATATCAATATCATGTCTGCTGTTCCATCTTTAGCATTTATTTATTTCTTACAATATATTGGTACTTTATTTGGCTTTCCAGATAAATTTCCGACTTTAGGTGCACATAATATTAAGTCATATGTTTTACCAGTTCTAATACTTAGCTTAATGTCAACTGGTGGAATAATGATGTGGATGAGACGATTTATGCTAGATCAAGTAAATTCTGATTATGTTAAATTTGCTCGGGCAAAAGGATTATCACAAAAGGAAATATTCCGTAAACATATTTTACGTAATGCTTCTATTCCTTTAGTGAATGGTATACCGGCTGCTATTATTTTAACTATTTCGGGAGCCGTTATTACGGAAACAGTATTTGCTATACCTGGTATGGGTAAAATGCTACCGGATGCAATTAGAGCATATAATAACCCAATGGTTGTAGCGATTACGTTTATTTTTACAACATTATCCATTCTATCTTTATTGTTAGGTGATTTATTAGTAACGGTTGTGGATCCACGTATTCAATTAAGTTCGAAAGGAGAGAGTAGATAATGAATGCTAAACAAGATGAATTATTTACCTTTGTTGATTTAGATAGTCTGGCATCGGAACATATTGCTAGTCCTCGCTACTCATATTGGAAATCCGTTTTTCGTAAATTCTTTTCAAGTAAAGTTGCCATTTTTTTCTTAGTATTATCAGCAATTGTCATTTTGATGGCTATGATTTATCCATCTGTTTCAGGCTTTGATCCAAGAGCAAAAGAATTTATTAATGACTTTTCTCGACGTTTTGTAAAACCTAATGCTCATTTCTGGTTTGGTACAGATACGGTTGGGGATTCTTTATTTGACTCAGTATGGTTAGGTACAAGGACATCATTAAGTATTGCTATTATTTCTACTATAATTACAAATGTTGTGGGTATTGTTGTAGGAGCGTTTTGGGGTTATTCAAAAAAATTAGATGTCTTCATGATTGAACTTTATAATGTTATTGCTAATGTTCCATTTACTTTAGTTGTTATGATTTTGATGTATGTTATCGGTATTGGATTTTGGCAATTAATTTTCTCTTTAACAGTTACAACATGGTTAGGAATGGCATATTCTATTCGTATTCAAGTAATGATGATTCGTGATCGTGAATATAATTTAGCTTCACGCTGTTTAGGAACTTCAACGCCAAAGATTATTCGACATAATATTTTGCCATACTTAGTTTCGGTTATTGTTACTTCATTATCTCGTGATGTGCCAAGTTTTATTTCTTTTGAAGTGTTTTTATCTTATTTAGGAATAGGTTTGAGTGAAAATGATATTTCATTAGGAAGATTGATTTCTAAATATTCAACTTACATGACATCAGCTGGGTATTTGTTTTGGATACCAGTATTTATGTCAGCAATTATTTCTGTTTCACTTTATATCGTTGGTCAGACTTTAGCCGATGCGGCTGATCCAAAGACACATATGTAGGGAGGTAAGATATGCAAGAAGAAAAGATTAATTTAGATGCTTCTTTAGCTAAGCAGTCAAAAAAAGCAATTCTTAGTGCCCGTGATATTGTCGTTAAATTTAAAGTTCGGGAACGTACTTTAACAGCGATTAGAAATGTTTCAGTTGACTTAATAGATGGTGAAACATTAGCTATTGTCGGTGAATCAGGATCTGGTAAATCAGTTTTTACGAAAACATTTACGGGTATGTTAGAAGCTAATGGTTACATTTCGAATGGCCGTATTATGTTTGAAGGTCAAAATTTATTGGATAATAAAACAGATAAAGATTGGGAAAAAATTAGAGGTAAGAAGATTGCAACTATTTTTCAAGATCCGATGACTTCATTAAATCCTATTCGCTCAATTGGCTCACAAATTACGGAAGTAATTGTTAAACATCAAGGTAAATCAATTGGTGAAGCACGAAAAGAAGCTGTTGATTTGATGAAAAAAGTAGGTATTAATAATGCCGAAAAACGTTTTGATGAATATCCTTTTCAATACTCTGGGGGAATGCGACAACGGATCGTTATAGCGATTGCTTTAGCTTGTCATCCAAAGATTTTAATTTGTGATGAGCCAACTACTGCTCTTGATGTTACCATTCAGGCTCAGATTATTAAACTGATTAAGGAATTATCGCATGAATATCATTTCACTACTGTTTATATTACGCATGACTTAGGAGTAGTTGCTAATGTTGCAGATAAAGTAGCTGTAATGTATGCTGGTCAAATTGTTGAATATGGTACCGTGGAAGAAATTTTCTATGATCCAAAGCATCCTTATACATGGGCTTTATTAAGTTCTTTGCCACAATTAGGTATTAAAGGTAAAGATTTATATGCGATTACAGGTACGCCACCAAGTCTTTTTGAAGAAATTAAAGGTGATGCCTTTGCACCTCGTAATCCATATGCAATGAAAATTGATTTTGAGCAAGAACCACCTATGTTTGCAGTAACAAATACTCATCTTGCTAAAACGTGGCTGATGGATCCTCGGGCACCTAAAGTTGAAAAACCTGAAGTTATTCGCAATTTACATGAACGTTTATTGCAAACATTAGGCGAAGGAGGAATTTATCATGGCTAATACGGAAAAAGAAGTACTTATTTCAGCTAAAAATTTAGAAGTTACATTTGGCAATGGTCATCATAAATTTGTGGCAGTTAAAGATGTTAATTTTGATGTCTATCGGGGAGAAACTTTTTCTTTAGTTGGTGAATCAGGTTCAGGTAAAACGACAGTAGCACGTGCTTTGATTAGAATTAATCCCTTATCTAAAGGTGAAGTAATTTTTGAAGGTAAACGTATTTCAGGTAAAATTGATCGAGCCTTAGATCGGGAAGTTGTTAAGAAAATTCAAATGGTATTTCAAGATCCGGCAGCTTCTTTAAATGAAAGAGCAACCATTGAATATATTGTTTCAGAAGGATTATATAATTTTCATCTTTATAAAGATGAAAATGATCGGCGAAAAAAGGTTGTTTCAGCATTAAATGAAGTTGGATTATTGGAAGAACATTTATCAAGATATCCACATGAATTTTCTGGTGGTCAAAGACAGCGTATCGGTATTGCTCGAGCAATTATTATGCAGCCAGAATTATTGATTGCTGATGAGCCAATTTCAGCATTAGATGTGTCAATTAGAGCACAGGTTTTAAACTTACTTAAAAAGTTACAGAAAGACCGTAATTTGACAACTGTATTTATTGCTCATGATTTATCTGTTGTACGTTATATATCTGATCGTATTGCTGTTATTCATTTAGGACGTATTGTGGAATTAGCGGAAACAAATGAATTATTCCGTAATCCTTTGCATCCTTATACCCAGTCATTATTAGCAGCTGTACCAATTCCTGATCCACAAATTGAGAAAGCAAAAGTGGTACCGACTTATTCCTTAGATGCTCATAACTATGCTACAGATAAGCCAAGTTTTCAAGAAATTAAGCCTGGTCATTTTGTTTGGGCAAATGCAGCTGAAATGGCTGAATATCGTAAAAAGATAAAGCTATAATTTTAAAATAAAAAGTGGTTTACAAACCACTTTTTTAATAGAAAATTAATTTTAATAGAAAAAATCAAGTATAAAACTAAGGATAATAAGTAAAAAAGATGCATATAAGCAAGGATTAGAAAACTTTTTTCTTTGTTTTATAAGATTTTCTTTATATGTTTTAAAATCATGATCACGATACTTACGATAACTTAAAAAAGTGTAATCTCCTTTTAACCAGGATAGATAAAAAATACCAACTAATAAATAAATAAAGCCCATAATCGTTAAAGAATTTAAAAAGGATAAGAATGTTTTTTGAACGATGAAAATGATAATTGCTAAAATAATAGCGAATAGAAATAGAAACCATACTTTTTTATCCTTGTAAACTTTAAACATAACTGTATTATAGCGAAAAAAATGACATATTAAAAGGTAAGTACATTGAATTGAAAGAAAACAAAATGATATAATTTAAAAATAGATAAGAGGTAATAATATGGACTTAAATAAATTAAAAAATTGGATTGCTCCTATCGAAGAAGATGAAGAAGATTCTTTAGAAGTTAATACACAGGAAATGGATGCTGTAGCACCCGTAAGTAGCTATGAATCATCGAAATCAAAAATTAAGAAGGTAGCTAGTAATACACAAATGGTTTTATTTGAACCTCGTGATTTTAGCCAAGCAGAAGAGGTTGGTAAGCATTTAAAAGAATGTCGGGCAGCAGTTGTTAATCTGCATAAATTGCCTCGTGATGCAGCCCAAAGGATGATTGATTTTTTGACAGGTGTTGTATATGCTGTTGATGGTTCAATTCAGAAGATTGGTCATAATGTTATTCTTTGTACACCACGTAATGTACCAGTTGAAGGAACAATTGACTTAAAATCGGATGAGGACTAATTTAATAGCTCATTTACAAGATCTAAAAGAAAAAAGTATATTATGGCATAAAACAATAAGTTCAGATTTTCTTGATGAAATAGAATTAATAGCAGCTAAGTCTATTTTTCCAAGTAGTGATGAAATATTATATTTTGGTGGTTATGATAAGGCAAGTAAACAGAAAGTAATCTTCACATCAAATGGTAGAATAGATGATATTGATATTGTCTGTTTAAAAGCGGAAATTAATCAACGCTTTTGTAAAATTAATCATCGTGATGTTTTTGGTGCTTTAATGGCTTTACAGGTAGAACGTAAAGCATTTGGTGATTTTTGGATTGAAGATACAGCTATTTATTTGTATACAAGTAAAAAAATGGTTACTTTCTTTAAAACTTATTTTAAGCAAGTAAATCAGCTTAAAATTCAATGGCAAGAGTTGTCTTTTTGGCCTAATCATGAACGAAAATTCATCGAATTAGAACTTATTATTGCGGCTAATCGGCTGGATGCTATAGTTGCATCTTTAGCTAAAATATCACGTTCAGCAGCTAAAAAATATATTTTTGAAGGAATGGTTTCATATAATCATAAAATGATTGAAGATGGTAATAAAATGTGCCATAATGGGTCTATCATTTCCATTCGTGGTTGTGGTCGGTTTTTATTTGTAGCTATTCTAAGGCAAACTAAAAGTGGTCGCTTAGTTGCTAAAATCAAGCATTTTATCTGAAAGGAGAAAGGGATGGATCGGCCGACAAAATTTCGAAAAACAAGATTTGGTTATGATCGTTTTGAAGTGGATGCTAAATTTGAAGAGATGGAAGCCAGTTTATCCATTTTGACTCGTAAAATAGAACTTTATCAGAACAGTATAGTTGAATTGCAGACAGAAAATGATCATTTAAGATCCCAATTACAGCTATTACAAATAAGAAGCAAAGATGCTGAAGTTCAAGCAGCACAGATAAAGTCAATTGCTATTAATGAAGCAACTAAGGTTATTAATACAGCTCGTCATAATGCTGATTTAATGATTCAGGAAACATTAGATAATGCTCATTCTGTATTGCAAAAATTAACTACTTTATATGATGATGCAGGGATAGTTAAAAAAGAAATGAAAGAGCAGTTGCAACAAATTAATAAAGAATTAGATGAGTTTAAATTACCAGATTTACCTGATCGGGAATGGTTAAAAAAGTTTGAAGAATAAATACGTTGAAAAGGACATGCCAACTTAGATCTATGTTATAGAGAGCTTTTGGATGGTGAAAAAAAGTACATAACTAGGAATTGGATATCACCTTGGAGTATACGTAATTCTGCGTTAAAGAAAAAGAAGTGTATAGTGCAAGCTATAAACTAAGGTGGTACCGCGTTTAAGACGTCCTTAGATAGGACGTCTTTTTCTTTTGTAAAGGAGGAGAATATGGATTACAAAAGTACATTAAATATGCCTAAAACTGATTTTGAAATGCGAGGTAATTTAGCTAATAAAGAACCAAATATTTTAAAGCAGTGGCAAAAAGACAATTATTATCAAAATATTTTAGCTCATCATAAGGGACAAAAAGCATTTATTTTACATGATGGTCCACCTTATGCTAATGGTAATTTACATGCAGGTACGGCAATGAATCGTACGATTAAAGATTTTATTGTTCGTAGTCATGCCATGTTAGGTTTTTATACACCATTTTTTCCTGGTTGGGATACACATGGTTTACCAATTGAAAATGCTGTGCAAAAATTAGGCGTAGATCGTAAAGCTTTATCAGCTGCTGAATTTCGCAAGAAATGTGCGGAATATGCTCAGGGTCAGATTAAAACGCAAATGGAAACAGAAAAGCGATTAGGTCAAATTGCAGATTATGATCATCCATATATTAGTTTACAAAAAGCATTTGAAGCTCGCCAAATTCGTTCTTTTGCGAATATGGCATTAAAGGGTATGATCTTTCAAGGCTTAAAACCAGTTTATTGGTCACCATTTAATGAAACAGCTGTTGCTGATTCAGAAATAGTATATCGTGATGTTAAAGATGCTACTATTTATTTAAAATTTCCTATTTCTGATGGTAAAGGCATACTTGATAATGAAGATTATTTTGTCATTTGGACAACCACACCATGGACAATTCCTTCTAATGAAGCTGTTTGTATTCATCCGGATTTAGAATATGCCGAAGTTTTAACCGAAAAAGGTAAGCTTATTCTGCTTGCTAAATTTGTTGATAATTTATTGGCTAAATTTAATTTAACAAATAAAGGTATTTTACGTACTTTTAAAGGTCGTGAATTAGAAGGTATTTGTTATCATCATGTTGTTCTTGATAAAGAGTGTCCTTGCTTACTGGGAAATCATGTTACAGATGAAGATGGTACAGGTGTTGTACATACGGCTGGTGGTCATGGTTTAGATGACTATTTGATTTGCCAAGCTTATGGTATTGCTCCTATTTGTTCAGTTGATGCACGAGGCTATATGAATGAAGAAGCTGGTCAGTATCAAGGTATGTTTTTTGAAGATTGTTCTAAAGCAATAATTCATGATATGTATGAAAAAGAATATTTACTAGCTGTTGAAAATATTGTCCATTCATATCCTCATGATGATCGTTTAAAGAAAAAAGTTATTTTTCGTGCAGTTGAACAATGGTTTTGTTCAATTGATAAAGTACGGAAAGCTGCTTTAGAACAGATTGATAAAGTCGTATGGCATAATACTTTTGGGCAAAAAAGAATGCATAATATGATAGCTGAACGAGGTGATTGGTGTATTTCAAGACAACGTCTTTGGGGTGTTCCAATTCCTATCATTTACAATGAAGATGGTAGTCCAATAATGGCGAAAGATGTGTTTGAACATATAGCTAAATTAGTCGATGAATTTGGTTCTAATGTTTGGTTTGAAAGAGAAGCTAAAGATTTATTACCAGAAAATTATCATAATCCATTATCTCCAAATGGTAAATTTACAAAAGAAAAAGATATTATGGATGTTTGGTTTGATTCTGGATCATCATGGAATGAGCTTATTGCACGGCAATATAATTATCCATGTGATTTATATTTTGAAGGCTCTGATCAATATCGTGGTTGGTTTAATTCATCTTTGATTATTTCAACTGCTGTACATGGTTGTGCACCATATAAAGAAGTATTATCACATGGTTATGTAGTTGATTCAAAAGGTGAAAAGATGTCAAAATCCGTTGGTAATGTCGTTAATCCAATGGATATTATTAATGTTAATGGTGCTGATGTTTTTCGTCTTTGGGCAATGTCTTCCGATTTTAAAGAAGATTTAAAGTTAGGTCAATCAAATATTAAACAAGTTTCTGAACAATATCGTAAAATACGTAACACTTTCCGCTTTTTATTAGGTAATATTAGTGCCAGTGATTTTGATCCCCAAACACAATTAATTGATTTTACAAAGTTAGAGCGAATTGATCAACAAGTTTTAGTATTATTGAATGATTTAGTAGCTAATGTGCGTAAAGATGTTATAGACTACAATTATTTAGCAGTAAATAAAGAATTAATGTATTTTATGGTTAATGTTTTATCTTCTTATTACTGTGATTTTACAAAAGATATCTTGTATGTTTCAAAGGTAAATGATGTACGTCGTCGCCAAGTACAAACAGTTTATTGGCATTGTGTTGATGCATTGGTTAAAATGTGGGCACCATTTTTAGCATTTACGGCAGAAGAAATTTGGCAACATTTTAAGCATTTAGGAAAAGATAGCGTTCATTATGAAGAATTTCCACCTGTAAATGATTATCATGATGCCGATGTTTTAAGAAAAGAAATTAGTCGTTTATTAGAAATTCGTTCTTTAGTGACTAAAGCAATTGAGAATGCTCGCCAAGATAAATTAGTAGCTTCTTCTCAAGAAGCTAAGCTCTGTTTGACGTTAGCTAAGGAAGATAAAGAATTATTAGAAAGAAATTTAGCTTGTAAGGTAGCACAGTGGTTTATTGTTAGCCAAGTTGAATTAACTACTGGTGAGCAAGAAATTAAAGTAGTTAAAGCATTAGGTGATAAATGTCCTCGTTGTTGGAATTATGATGAACATGTTGATGAAAATGGTTTATGTCCTCGTTGTCATGAAGTAATGCAAGAAATTAAAGATAATTGATAAGGCAAAAGAGAGATGTTGACTATTCAACATCTCTCTGTTAACTTATATGAGGGGTAGATAATGATGAATCAACGTTTTCAAACTTTTTTCCACTTGTTTTTAGAAATTTCTCGAAGTATAAATAAAATAAAAGAAAATAAAGCTGATAAATTAGGACTTAAGAGTATTGAACTCATGATTTTAATTGAGCTTAAAGAAACAAGGTTGACAGCAGCTGAATTAGCCCGTAAATGTTTTGTTGATAAAGCAGCTATTTCACGATCAATAAATGCCTTGAATAAGCAAGGATATATTCAAGTAGAAATAAATAAGAATGGCAATAATTATGGTTCGTTAATTTCTTTAAGTAAAGATGGCCAATTGTTAATGCAAAAAATAGTGTTTATGATTGATGATATAGTTAATAAAAGTTCCGCTAATATAGCATCTTATGAAAGAAAAAAATTTTATGATATATTAAGTGAAATATCATGTAATATGCAACGAATATGCCAGAAAGAGGATGAAAATGAAAATTAACATTATTACTGAATCAACTGCAGATATAACAAAAGAACAAGCTAAAGAAATGGGCATAACGATATTACCAATTCCTATTCGTTTTGGTGAAGATGAATATCTAGCAGGAGAAACATTAGATAATCAGTTATTTTATAAAATTTTAATGGAAAGTGATGAGTTTCCTAAAACAAGTCAAATTACACCTTTTGTTTATGAACAAGCTATTGCAGAAAGAAGAGCTAAAAATGAAGATGTATTAATTATCACCATTTCCAAAAAATTATCTGGTTGTTATCAAAATGCGATCAAAGCGGCTTATAAATACGCTGATCATGTTAAAGTTATTGATAGTGAAAGTGCATCGCTTGGTCAACGCATTTTAGTGGAATATGCTTTTTCTTTAATTAAAGAAGGTTTGTCTTTAGATGATATAGTGATAGCTCTTGAAAAAGTAAAGGAAAGGATACATGTTTTAGCCTTAGTTGATACATTAGATTATTTAGTAAAAGGTGGACGTTTATCTAAAGTAGCTGCTATAGCAGGTCAAATTTTAAGTATTAAACCGATCATTAGTGTACAAAATGGTAAGGTTGAAGTAGTGGGTAAAGCTAGAGGAACAAAAGCTGGTTTTAATTCTTTAAAAAAGTTGATAAAACAAAGAGGTGAAATTGATGATACTTTACCAATGGCTTTTGGCTATAGTGGTTTATCAGATGCTAAAGTAAGACAGTATCTATCATGCAATGAAGATTTATATTTATCTATCAAAGAGATAAGGATTATGCAAATGGGAAGTGCTATTGGTGCGTATACAGGACCTAATGTAGTTGGACTTGCATGGTTTACGAAATAAAAATAAAAGTAATAGTCATAAGTTATTTATTATTTGATATAAAAGAAGTAAAAGTCTCTTTTCTTATAGTATATTTAATACTATTTAAGAAAGGAGACTTTTATCTTTAGTTAATATTTATCATTTTAAAGTTTAATTTTCTTAAATTGTTCCCAAGGAAGAGATGATTTACCGAAGTGACCATAATTAGTTGTTTGACGATAAATTGGTCTTTCTAAATTCAATTCTTTAATAATATTTTTAACGGAAAAATCAAAATTCTTTTGCACAATATTTTTCAGTTCAGCATCTGTATAATAAGAAGTATTAAAACTCTTAACATTCATAGCAATTGGTTTAGGTTCACCAATAGCATATGATAATTCGATTTGACATTTTTTAGCTAAGCCGTTAGCAACTAGATTACGACAAACATAGCGAGCATAATAAGCAGCACTGCGATCAACTTTAGTTGGATCTTTTGAAGAAAAACAGCCACCTCCAATAGGTGCATATCCACCATAAGTATCAACAACTATTTTACGACCAGTTGTTCCTGAATCACCCCATGATCCACCTAAAATAAACGAACCTGATGGATTAATTAAAAATTTTGTATTCTCATCTATTAGATCAGGATTAACAATTGGATTGATAACTTCTTCTTTGATTAATTTATGTAATTCTTCTTGACTAACATCAGCTGTATGTTGACTTGAAACAACAATCGTATCAATTCTTTTTAACTTATCATGTTCATATTCAGCGGTTACTTGTGTTTTACCATCTGGTCTAAGTATATCTGGATGTTTACGGCGAACAAGTTCTAATTGCTTAGCCAACTTGTGAGCACAATCAATTGCAAAAGGCATGTATGATGTTGTTTCATCACTTGCAAAGCCAAACATAATTCCCTGATCACCAGCACTGTATTCATCATGTTTAACAGCTGAATTAATCTCAGCAGATTGTTTATTTATCTTAGTTAAGACATGATATTCTTCTTCATATCCTATTTCTTTTAAGACATTTTTAGCAATCTTTTCATAATCAATTTGGGCATTGGTACCGGCTTCACCATAAACTAAGATAAAGTCATCTTTAATTGTTGCCTCTACTGCCATATGTGCTTTAGGATCTTGTTCTAAAGCTGCATCTAATATAGAATCAGCTATTAAATCGCATATTTTATCGGGATGACCAGAAGTAACTGATTCGGAAGTGAAATAATATTTCGTCATAATAAAAAGCTCCTTTCCTTATATCTAGAATGAAAAGAAAGAGCTTCTAATTTTGTAATAAAGTATAATTATCTGCTTTATCGCCTTCAGCTGTACCACCTTACAATAGCAGGTTGGCATGAGATCAACGAACTGATTCTCTCCCTCATTCTTGATAAAAGACACATATTTTATAACATGTTCAAGCTTAAGTGTCAATTTATTTGTTTTTTAAGTTATAATAATCGATAAGGAGTCTATATGAAGTGGAAAAAATTTGACCATGAAACACTTGAAGCAATAAAAGCACTTACTTTATCAGGTATTATTTTACTTGGTATATATTTTGTGATGCGTGATTTTACAAATGTAATAGATATTTTAAATTCTATTCTTAAAGCTCTTTCACCGTTTATTATTGGTTTTATTTTTGCTTTTTTACTAAATCCAATAAGAAAAATAGTAGAAGAAAGATGGTTATTAAAAATGATGTGGCAAAAATCAACAAAAAGACTGATCGCTTCTTTATTTGCTATATTGGTGATGTTAATGACATTTATTATTTTCTTTGCGATATTAATTCCACAATTATATTCGAGTATTCAGACATTTACTAAAACATTTCCTAGTTATATAAAAACAGTAACTAAATTGATTGAAAGTTTACATTGGAATTTAAACGATATTGCTGATATTTGGCAATATTTAAATTCTGCTGTGGAAAGTTTTTTAAGTGCTTTACAGCAATGGTTAAAGATGAATTCAGCAGAAGGTATAGGTCGTTTGTATAATTCAGCGATTTCTTTTGCAAGTAGTATTTTAAATTTCTTTATTGGTATCATTATTGCTTTTTATTTGTTATTAGATGGTGATAAATTACAATTACAAATGCGTCATTTTACATATGCCTTATTACCAAGTTCGTTAGCTAATTCACTTTGTCATATTATTAAAAAGACAGTTGATACATTTAATAATTTTATTGCTGGTAAAGCATTAGATTCATTAATTATTGGTATTATTTGTTATATTGGCTGTTTAATCTTGAAAATACCTTATGCTCCTTTAGTAGCAGTTATTGTTGGTGTTACCAATATGATTCCTGTTTTTGGTCCTTTTATAGGTGGTATTCCTGTTGTTATTATGATTGCACTTATTAATCCTTTCAGAGGCTTGATTTTAGCTATTTTTATACTTATTTTACAACAAGTTGATGGTAATATTATTGGGCCAAGAATATTAGGCTCAGCAGTTGGTTTACCATCTATTTGGGTTATGTTTGCCATCATTATTGGTGGGGCTTTATTTGGTATTGTGGGTATGATTATTGGCGTACCAATTTTTTCTGTTATTTATGATTTAATAAAAGATTGGACACAAAAAAAATTAAAAGAAAAACAAGCTGAAATAAATAAATAGTTATTAAAAAAGAAGTAATTAACAGTATGTGCTGTTAATTACTTCTTTTTAGTAATATGGTGTGAATGATGAATAATCATCTGTTTCTAATAATTGAACATCTTTTACTTCTGGTATTTCATCCATGAGAATGGCTTTAATACCATCATTTAAGGTACTATCAATAATGCCACATCCCTGACATGCTCCTTGCATGGAAACAATAACAACACCATTATCATAACCAACTAGTTCACAATCACCACCATCTGCTTGAATATATGGGCGAATTTTGTCAAGGGTATGTTGAATACGAGTGAGCAGTTCCTTTTTTTCTGGGTCAACAGCAATTTTATCAATGGTATCTGACATAATTAACTCCTTTCAACATAGTATTATCCTACTCTTTGCTTTTGTATCATGTCTACAGTTATGCTTATAGAATATGTTATACTAATTAAAAATAGAGGTAAAGTATGAATTATAAAGTTGGTGAAATAGTCGAAGGACGGGTAACCGGTTTACAACCTTATGGTGCATTTGTAGCTATTGATAAAGGCTGGAGTGGTTTGATTCATATTTCAGAGATTTCTGATGGTTTTGTTAAGGATATTCATTCTTTTATTGAAGTTGGTCAAATCGTACAAGTAAAGATAATTGACTTAGATCCTCAAACTGGACAAGCTAAATTAAGTTTGAAAGCTTTGCAAAAAAGACGTTTTCATAAGCGTCATTTATTATCTTGTGGTGAAAAGCCAAGTTTACCACTTATGCGTTTAGGATTTCATAGTATTGAAGTTAAATTAGAAGATTGGCTTAAAGAAGCAAAAAAGGAGTTATCATTATGATGAAGTTAGATGTTAATTATGCCCATTTAAAAGAGAAAATTGCTACATATCAAGAACAAGTAAGTAAAATACATGATGATATGTTACATCATCGTGGTAAAGGGCATGAGTTTATGGGTTGGTTAAATTGGATTAAAAAATATGACCAAAATGAATTTCAACGGATTAAAACAGTTGCTAAAGATGTAAAAGATAAAGCAGAAGTTTTATTAGTGTGTGGTATTGGTGGATCTTATTTAGGTGCTAGAGCAGCAATTGAAATGATTCAAGGACTTTATGCTGATAATAAAACAGAAGTAATTTTTGTAGGTAATACTTTTTCTTCTTCTTATATGGCACAAGTTCTTAAACATATTGCTAACAAATCGATTATTTTAAATGTTATATCGAAGTCAGGTACGACGACCGAAACAGCTCTTGCTTTTCGCTTTTTGAAACAATTTATGGAAAAAAAGTATGGTAAAAAAGAATGCCAAAAACGTATTATTGTAACTACTGATAGTACAAAAGGTACATTAAATATTTTAGCTAAACAAGAAGGATATGAGACTTTTGTCATTCCTGATAATATAGGTGGTCGTTTTTCAGTTATTACACCAGTTGGTTTAGTACCATTAGCTATTATGGGTATTGATATTGATGAAATATATGCAGGATTATTAAAAGCATATGAAGATTTAAAAACAGATGATTTAACAGTTAATTATGCTTATCAATATGCTGTTGCTAGACGCATTTTACAAAAACAAGGATATAATGTTGAAATGTTTGTGAGCTATGAAATGCAATTGGCAATGTTGGCTGAATGGTGGAAACAATTACTTGGTGAAAGTGAAGGGAAAAATAAGCTTGGTATCTTACCTGATTCAGCTATTTTCTCAACTGACTTACATTCTTTAGGACAATTTATTCAAGATGGTAATAAAGTATTGTTTGAAACTGTTCTACATGTTTGTCATGTTCATGAAGATTTATTAGTACCAAAAGATGAACAAAATTTAGATGGCTTAAATTATTTACAAGATAAATCAGTTGATTGGATTAATAAAATGGCTGAACAAGGTACGCTTGAGGCTCATGCTAATGAAGGTAATGTACCAAATTTAATTATTACGATTGAAGATATGTCTGCATATAGTTTTGGCTATTTGTGTTATTTCTTTTTCTTAGCAACAGCAATGACTTGTTATCTAATAGATATTAATCCTTTTAATCAACCGGGTGTTGAAGTATATAAGCAAAATATGTTTCGGCTTTTAAAACAAAAATAAATTTTGATCTTTAATTTATATCTTGCTATTCAACATATTTCTTCTTATAATCAAGGTAATACGATGACAAAAGAGTAGTAGTAAAGAAGAGCTATTTAAGAAAGACTTTGTTGATGGAAATAAGTTATAGTAATCTTTGTGAATTCACTTTTAGAGTGAGATTAAATATCTCCGCTAACTCCCGTTAAGAGTAATTGAGTTGCACATTTACGTGAAGTAGGATGGTACCGCGGTTAAATCGTTCCTAATTTTTAGGAACTTTTTTTATGGAAAGGAAAATAATATGAATGAAACAATTCAAAAAATGCAAGATATTGCTTTTTCTAAATTAGAGAAGATAAAAGAACTAAATGAATTGAATAAATTAAAAATTGATTATCTGGGTAAAAAGGGACTAATTCAATCTTTGATGAGTCAAATGAAAACATTATCCAAGGAAGAAAAACCACTTTTTGGTCAAGATGTAAATAATTTTAAAAAGAGACTAATATCAGTTATTGAAAAAGCACAATGTGAACTAGAAAAAGGTCAGTTATTACATCGCTTAGAAAGCGAAAAGATAGATATAAGTTTACGTGGTCATAATCGTAAATTAGGCACAAAACATCCATTATTAGCTATTCAAGATGAAATAGAAGCTTTATTTTTAGGGATGGGTTATGTGATTGCAGATGGTCCGGAAGTAGAATTTGATCATTATAATTTTGCCTTAGCAAATATTCCTAAAGATCATCCAGCACGTGATATGCAAGATACTTTTTATATTGATCCAAATATTTTATTACGAACACATACTACAGCTGTCCAAATGCGGGAATTGGAAAAAGCTCATGGTCAAGGACCAATTAAATTAATTTGTCCAGGTAAGGTATATCGTCGGGATGATGATGATGCTACACATTCACATCAATTTATGCAATGTGAAGGATTAGTTGTCGGGGAAAATATTCGTTTATCCGATTTAAAGGGAACATTATTGTTTTTAGCTAATACAATGTTTGGTAAAGGACGTCAGATTCGTTTTCGACCATCTTATTTTCCTTTTACTGAACCATCAGTTGAAGTTGATGTAAGCTGTCCTTTTTGTGATAACAAAGGCTGTCATGTTTGTAAAGGCTCGACATGGATTGAAATTTTAGGAGCTGGTATGGTTCATCCTAAAGTTTTGGCAATGAATGGTTTTGATATTACAAAATATAATGGTTTTGCTTTTGGTGTTGGTCTTGAACGTGTAGCAATGTTGAAATATGGTATTGATGATATTCGTCATTTTTATCTTAATGATTTACGTTTTTTAGATCAATTTACAAGATTAGATTAAAGGAGGATAAATATGCAATTAAGTTATAAATTTTTGGCACAGTATGTTGATTTGACAAATATTAGTGCTAAACAATTAGCTGAGGCTTTAACAAATGCTGGTCATGAAGTAGAAGATATTTATCCTTTAGCAGATGCGCAAGGTTTAGTGATTGGACAGATTATTAATTGTGAACTTATTCCTAATACGCATTTACATAAAGTACAAGTAGAAATAGCTAGTGATAAAGTATTACAAATTGTTTGTGGAGCAGCTAATTGTCGTTGTGGTTTGAAAGTTATTGTGGCACATGTTAATGCTTGCTTACAAGGACAATTGATTGAAGCTAAAAAAGTTCATGGAATTGTATCAGAAGGTATGTTATGTAGTTTAAAAGAATTAGCTGTGCCAACTAAGTTATTAAGTCAAAAACAAATTAATGGTATTGAGGAATTGGCAGATGATGCTTTAGTTGGTGATGAAAATGTTTTAGCTTATTTAGGCTTAGATGATATGATCTTAGATGTTAGTTTAACAGCTAATCGTGCTGATTGTTTAGCTATGTGGTCAATGGCTAAAGAAGTAGGAGCTATTTTAAATCGACAAGTAAATTTACCTAATTTTAAAGAACATGAGGAAATAAAAGCTGATTATCAAATATCTTTAAAAACAAATAAAGCAACCTATTACTTAGGTAAAGCTATTCATTCTTTAAAAGTTGGACCAAGTCCTAAGTGGTTAAAAGATATTTTGTTAGCAAGTGGTATAAATAGTATTAATAATGTTGTTGATATATCAAATTATGTAATGTTAGAAACAGGTCAACCTCTTCATTTTTATAATTTAAATAAAATTAATTATAAAAAAATTGAAGTAATAGATGGTGTGTCACTTAAAGGTCAAGCATTAGATGAACAAGTATTTGATTTAGAAAGTGAAGATATTTTAATTATGAGCAATCAGCATTTAGCTGCTATTGCTGGTATTATGGGTGGTAAAGAGACAATGATTGATACCACAACAGATGCTATTTTCATTGAAGCAGCACATTTTTCAGCCCAACAAATTAGACATAGTGCCAATCGTTTAAACTTAATGACCGAAGCCGCAACCCGTTTTATTAAAGGTATAGATCCTTTAGCAGCTTTAAAAGCAATTAAAAGAGCTACCGATTTATTAGTTGAATTAGCCCAAGCAAAAGAGATAGAAGAAACGGTACAAGCAGGTTTGAATAATTATAAACCCATAGTTATTAGTGAAACATTAAGTCATCTTAATCAAGTTTTAGGAACTTCTTTTCAGCAAAAAGAAGTAATTGATGTTTTAAAACGTTTAGATTTTAAGCCCACAATAGAAGGTGATAAAATCATTTCACATATTCCAAGTTATCGTCAAGATATGTTTTTAGATGCCGACATTCAAGAAGAAGTTATACGTTTGCTTGGTTTTGCAAGTCTTAAAACAACATTACCATTAATGCAAGCAACGGTTGGTGAACGTGATACAAAACAATTAAAACGTTATCATACAAGAGCAATTTTACAATCTTTAGGCTTGCAAGAAATTGTTACTTATACACTTCAATCATGTGCTGAGAGTGATTTAGCTTTTTGGCCTTTAGGAAAAGCTATTAAGTTAGCTATGCCAATGTCGGAAGCACGTAGTGTTATACGTAATTCTTTAATGTTATCTGTATTGGCTTGTGCAAAATATAATGTTGATCATAAAAATGATAATTTATCTTTATATGAAATTTCTAAAGTATATGCTAAAAATATCGAACAAGAAAGATTAGCTATTTTCTTACAAGGAAACTATCAAGAAGATAAATTATATGCATATCAAGAAAAAACTGATTTTTATACTTTAAAAGGTATTATTTTAAGTTATTTAGCAAAATTTGGTATTGCTGAAACAAGTTTGATAATTAAAGAAAATACTTTTGATCAAGAACATTTTCATCCTTATCGCAGTGCTTTAATTTATCTTGATCAACAATTATTAGGAACATTTGGGCAAGTTCATCCTAAGTTAGCTAAGCAATATGCACTTAAAGATGCTTATTATGCAGAAATTAATTTAGATTTATTTTATGCTTATAAAGCAAAACGTATATGTTTCCAATCACTAGATCGTTATCCTTTTATTGAACGAGATATTGCTTTAGTGCTCAAGAAGGAAATACCGGTTATGTCTATTTTAAATAAGATTAAAGAAAGTGGCGGTTTATTAGTTCGTAAAGTAGATATTTTTGATCTTTATGAAGGTGAACATGTTGAACAAGGATATAAATCAATAGCTTTAAGAATTAGATATCAAGCTAAAGATCACACTTTAAAAGATGAAGAAGTAAATGACATTCATCAAAATATCTTGCATCTTTTAGAAAGTGATCTTCAAGTAAGCTTAAGATCATAGATATTGTGAAAGTCTATTAACGAAAAAGTTGATAGACTTTTTTATTATTAAAAAACATTTTAAATATCACTTATAATAAATATTATTTATTTTTAAGTAAATTTTTAGTTAAGTTAGTACTTAGGATCTTTTTTTTAGTCTTAGAAACAAGTACAATAGAGACATTGTAAGAGATTTTAGAAGAGGTAGTTATGGCAAAATTATATTTTTATTATGGGGCAATGGGTTCATCAAAAACAGCTAATGCCTTAATGGCTGAATATAATTATCGTGAACGTGGTCAAAAAGCGTTATTAGCTAAAACAAATACGGATACACGTGATGGTTGTCATACAATTTATTCACGTATTGGTATAAGTAAAGAATGTATTTTATTGTCTGATGTTTGTCAGATGAAAAAAGAAGAATTTATGATATATGATGCAGTTATTGTAGATGAAATACAGTTTGCAAGTAGAGAACAGATTGATTTTTTAGCACATATAGTCGATGATTATAATATCCCCGTTTTGTGTTATGGTTTACGAACGGATTTTCAACTTAATTTATTTAGCGGTAGTGAACGTTTAATGGCTATTGCGGATAGTATTAAAGAAATTAAAACAGTTTGTTGGTGTGGTCGTAAAGCAACATGTAATGCTCGTTATAATAAAAAGGGAATTATACGTGAAGGATCACAAGTTTTATTGGGAGCTAATGATGATTATATTGCACTTTGTCGAAAGCATTTTTTAAGTGGTCAATTACATAAAGGGGATAAATAATGCGTCAACAGAATATGTTACAGGGAACCATTTGGCGAGAAATATTATTCTTTTTCTTTCCTATCTTATTAGGTTATCTATTTCAACAATTATATAATACCGTCGATGCTATGGTTGTTGGTAATTTTGTCGGAACGATTGCCCTTGGTGCCGTAGGTGGTTCAACATCTATGATTATTAATCTTATATTAGGTTTTGTGATTGGTTTAAGTACGGGTGCGACAGTTATTATTGCTCAATTTATTGGTGCAAGAGAACAACATAAAGTACAGATGACAGTTTCTACAACCATGTTGATGAATATTGTTATTGGTTTAGTAGTGATGGTTATTGGTCTTCTTTTTGCACGTAATATATTGGAATTATTATCAGTTCCAAATGAAATGATGAATGATGCTTTAACTTATTTAAGAATTTATATGCTCGGTTTTATTCCTTCTATGATTTATAATGCTGGAGCAGGTATATTAAGAGCTATAGGTGATTCTAAAAGACCATTATATTTTTTGATTGCAGCTTCAATTACGAATATTGTTTTAGACTTACTTTTAGTTGTTTATATTCCATTAGGAGTTGCTGGTGCAGCTATTGCAACAGTTTTTTCACAAGTTGTAACAGCTTTGTTAACAATATATGCCTTTAGTGATGAAGATGAAATATATTATTTGAACTTTAAAAAAATGAGTTTTGATTTTCCACTATTTATGCGTATTATTGCAATTGGTTTACCAACAGCTATTCAAGGCTCATTATATTCATTTGCAAATTTATTTATTCAAGCAAGTGTTAATGCTTTTGGTACTATATCAGTTGCTGCTTTTACCGCTTTTGGTAAAATAGATATGTTTTTTTGGAATTTTTCCGGTTCAATGGGGGCTGCTACTTTAACATTTATAGGTCAAAATTTTGGTGCTAAACAAATGGATCGTGTTAAAAAAGGAGTTCATCAGGCATTATTTATGTTTCTTTTAGGATCTATCTTTATTTCTTTATTAGCTTTAACATTTGGTGAACAATTTTATCGTCTTTTCACACAAGATAAAGAAGTATTAAAGGTTGGTTTGTCTATTTTATTTTTAGTTGCACCGTTTTGGAATGCTGTTTTTCTTTTTGAAATACTGTCAGCCACTTTACGAGCAATGAATATTATCGTTGTACCAATGATAGTTTCTTTGATTGGTGTTGGTGTAGTTCGTATCTTGTGGGTATTATGTTATCCTATGCATAGTGTCTTAGATACTTTAAAAGTTTATCCACTTTCATGGATGTCGACTTCTTTGTTTTTTGCTATTTATTATTTTAGTGGTTTGTGGCGTAAAAAGAAGCAACGAAAAGAATTATTAAACGAATAAAAAGGTTCTTAGTGAAGTGAACCCAATTTCTTGGATATTTTAATTTACTGACATGATAAGGCTTGATTCCTTGCCTAACAAGGGGTTAGGCCTTTTAATTTTCTTTGTATTCTTTAATCCATCGAAAGAGAAGACTATCGGTGGATAATCCCAAGTCTATTGATACGCTCATTATTGACCCATGAAGAGGCAATACTCTAGATGATTGCTTCTTTAAATTGGATAGAGTAATCGTGATAACTATAACGTAGAATATCCAATCCATGTTTATCAACTAGCCTAACGAGATATTTAATTTTAGATTTTTGCATTTTCCATTTTAAATGGAGCTTAAAGAATGTGGTTCCAAGTTTTCGTTTCTTGTAGATTTTAACCTTGTTTTCAAATGTAAATTTCACAATAAAAATGAACCTCTTAAGTTGTTGTCCAACTTTTGGGGTTCATTTCTCTAAGAATATTTTATAATTATTTACTTTTACCGTGATAAAGTTTCTTCTGGTTGTAATATGGATCAAAAGTAACATCGACACCTAATTTACGGAAAACAGAGCTATCTTCTTCAGCTAAGATAACAGTACTATGTGCTTGACATGTTCTTAATTTAGATAATTGTTCCATTGCTTTTTTTGTTGTACTATTCTTCTTAGCAATAATTGTTAGAGCCATTAATAATTCATCAGAATGGAGTCGTGGATTATGATTACCTAAATATTCTGTTTTTAATTTTTGAATTGGTTTAACAAATTCAGGCTGAATTAATAGAGTTTCATCATCTATTTTAGCTAGTGATTTTAAAGCATTAATAATGACAGCTGCACTTGGACCAAATAATGAAGATGTTTTTCCCGTTACAATTGTGCCATCATTTAATTCCAAAGCCATAGCTGGTGCATTTGTTTGACTTGCTTTGTTACGAGCAATAACAGCCACTTTACGATCACTTGGGGTCATAGCAATGTTATTTAGCAATAATTCTAGCTTATTAACGGCATTATTATCAGCTTTAGCTTGTGTACGAGCAACAAGTGTTTGATAGTATCTTCTTAAGATTTCTTGCTTACTTGCTTCAATAGCTGCATCATTATCAATGATACAAAAGCCAACCATATTAACACCCATATCAGTTGGTGAATTATAAGGACATGAGCCTTGAATTTTTATCAATAATTGTTTTAAAACAGGAAAAATCTCAATATCACGATTATAGTTTACAGCTTGTATACCATATGTTTCTAAGTGATATGGGTCAATCATATTAACATCTTCTAAGTCAGCAGTTGCTGCTTCATAAGCACGATTTACAGCATGTGTAAGAGGTAAATTCCAAACAGGGAAAGTTTCAAATTTAGCATAACCAGAACGGATATGATGTAAATTATCATGATATAGTTGGGAAATACAAGTTGCCATTTTACCTGAACCAGGACCAGGTGCTGTAACAACAATTAAATTATGACTTGTTTGAATATAATCATTTTTACCTAATCCTTCTGCGGAAACAATTTTTTCAACATCAACAGGATAACCATCAATAGGATAGTGTAAGTAAGATGGAATACCATGTCTAGTTAGGGCTTGCCGAAAACTATCTGCTGCTGGTTGATGTTGATATTGGGTAATAACCACTGAACCAAGGTATAAGTCTAATTCGCGAAAAGCATCTATTAAGCGAAATACTTCTTGATCATAAGTAATACCTAAATCTAAGCGTTCTTTGTTATCAGCAATATTTGCTGCATTAACAGCAATAATAATTTCAACATGATCTTTTAATTCGGTTAATAATTTAATTTTATTGTTAGGATCATAACCAGGTAATACCCTTGAAGCATGGAAATCTTCAAACATCTTACCACCAAATTCTAAATATAATTTACCTTCAAATTGTGAAATTCTTTCTAAAATCTTATCTTTTTGAATTTTTAGATACTTTTGTGAATCAAATGCCTTTTTCATTTTTAAACCTCCAGCAAATATGATAACATAAAAGTTCAAAAAATCTGTTAAAATTAAATAGTAAAATGAGGTAAGTGAAGATGGATCGTAAAGCAATAGCAATTGAAGACAAATGGGATTTAAGTACTTTATTTGTAAATGATGAAGCCTTTGAAGAGGCTTTGCAATTAACGCAAAGTAAATTAGCATTACTGACAGAATATGTTGGTAAATTAAAAGATGCTACGGAATTAAAAAAGTATTTTGATTTATATTATCAATTAGAAACAGAACTAGAAAATGTATTTACATATGCATCATTGCGTGAAAGTGAAGATACAAGAGATGCTAAAGCTAGTGATATGTATGCACGAGCATATAGTTTGTATGTTGAAATGATGAATAATATTGCTTATGTACAACCAGAATTATTATCTTTGCATAAGCAAGAATTAACTGCTCTTTTAAATGATGATCAGTTAAAAGATTATCAATTCATTCTGTATAAAATGATACGAGAAAAAGAACATACACTAAGTGAAAAAGAAGAAAGTATCTTAGCTTCTTTACAAGAAGTACTTGATGCATCAGCAAAGATAAGTGCAAAGATTATGGATGCTGATATGCAATTTTCAGATATTGCTGATGAAAATGGGAAGTTACATGCTTTAAATTCATCTAATTATATTCTTTTACAGATGTCACAAGATCGAACTTTGCGTAAAAATGCTTTTCATGCTTTTTATAAAGTATATAAACAATTTAATAACACTTTAGCAGCAACTTATAGTACATGTGTAAATAATGCGACTAAGCAAGCACAATTACGTCATTTTGAAAGTTCATTGCAAGCTTCATTATATAGTGATGCTATACCCCAAACAGTTTATGATCAATTAATTACAACGATTCATAAATATATGCCTTTAATGCATCGATATGTTGCTTTGCGTAAAAAAATTTTAGGACTTGATGAGTTACATTATTATGACTTATATACACCTCTTAGTGATTTAGAAATGCACTATGATCTTAAAGAAGCTAAACAAATGGTAATAGATGCTGTTCAACCGATGGGTAAAGATTATCAAGATATTGTCCGACAAGCGTTTAAGGATCGTTGGATGGATGCTTATCCAAATGATGGTAAACATTCAGGTGCTTTTTCTAGTGGCACACGAACATCTAATCCGTTTATTTTAACTAATTTTACTGGTACATTAGATGCTGTAAGTACGATAGCTCATGAAATGGGTCATTCAATGCATACCTATTTTACAAGTCATAATCAAAAACAGCCTTATGCTAATTATTCTTTATTTATTGCTGAAGTGGCATCAACCGTAAATGAGAATTTGTTAATTGAACAATTACTAGCAAAAGAAAAAGATCCTAAAAAACGTCTTCACTTATTAAATCAATATTTAGAAGGTTTTAAAGGGACGATCTATCGTCAGACAATGTTTGCTGAATTTGAAAAAGAAGCACATGCAAATCGTGAAAAAGGTCAGGCTTTAACAACGGTCTATTTAAATGATTTATATGCTAGATTGATAAAAGAATATTTTGGTGATGAATTAGTATTTGATTCTGAAGTTCAATATGAATGGTCGCGTATTCCTCATTTTTATCGTCCTTTCTATGTATATGTTTATGCAACAGGTTATAGTGCGGCAGTAGCTATATCAGAAAAATTACGTTCAGGTAAGCTTGAAGATAAAGAAAATTATCGTCGTTTTTTGAGTGTTGGTTCATCTGTTTATCCATTAGAAGCATTAAAAATAGGTGGTGTTGATTTAACTACCAGTGAGCCAATATGTTTAGCATTAGAGAAATTTAAGCAGATCCTTGAAGAAGCTGAAAGAATTGTAGATCAATTAAATTAATTATGCCAAAATGTATTATTATATAAGTAGTAATCAAATCTAAATATTTGATTACTAATAGAGGAGTGTTTTATGAATGAAAATTTATTAGAACCACTAAAATTTTATAATGATAATTTACAAAAAACTTATGCTAATAATGTCGCTTCTTTTTTTGATGAATTAGTTAAGAAATCAGGTATTGATGTTTCTTTAAACAGAGAAACAGTTAAACAATATAATGAAAAAATCACGGTTATTCAGCAAGATGTAAAAAAAATTAATAAATATAATATTTTAAAAGCTTTTCTTTATGTAGTAGGCATAGTTGCATGTATTGTAATTATGAAGTTTATTTATGATATATATCACCATACGGGTGTTTTATGGAAGAATATTTTTTATGTATTATCAGCAATGTTGATAATTATATTAATTGTTATTTACATTAGAAATAAATTGAATCCTTTAGTAAATAATTTGAAATCTTCTAATATAAAATTAACCAAAGAAGCAGATGATTTGAAAAATAAAGCTTATGAACAAATGCAAGCATTAAATATATTATATGATTCAGATGATACAAGACAGTTGATTTTGAAAGTTTTACCAGATATTAATTTAGATAAATATTTTAATATGAAAAGGTTTGATTATTTAAATCATAAATATAATTTGCAAGAAAATGATGATGACTTAGACAATAGTTCTTTGCATGTTTTAACGGGTGATATTGTTGGTAATCCATATGTTATTATTAAAAGCCTAAATCATAAATTAGGAACTTATACTTATACAGGTGAATTAGTTATCTATTGGGAAACACATTCATATGAAAATGGTAAACGTGTAACGCATCATCATTCACAAACCTTATATGCTAGTTTAGATAAACCAAAGCCTTATTATAATTCATATACAACGATGATTTATGGTAATGAAGCAGCCGCTGATCTATCTTTTTCACGAAAAGGTGATCATATTGAAAAATTAAGTGCGAAAAAAAGAGAAAAAATAGTTAAAGAAGGTTCACGTAAAATTAACCAATATGCTAAGAATGCGATTAAAAATGGTGGCTCATTTACACCGTTAGGAAATGATGAATTTGATTGTTTGTTTGGAGCGTTAGATCGTGATAATGAAACACAGTTTCGGCTTTTATTTACACCATTGGCACAAAAAAATTTATTGGATATTATGAAATTTGGTCCTTATGGTGATGATTTTACTTTTATTAAAGAACAAAAAATAAATAAAATATCAGGTGAAAATTCCATTAATTGGGATCTAGATACTTCCGTCGAACGGTTTTATAATTATGATATAGATGCAGCTCGTGATTTTTTTATTCGTTTTAATATACAATACTTTGATCATTTCTTTTTTCAAATAGCCCCTATCTTATCTATTCCTTTATATCAGCAATATAAAACAAGTGAATATATTTATCAGCATGACTATGTACGTAATTATACAAGTTATCAAGCAGAAGTTATGGCTAATAAATTAGGCAGTGATAGTTTTGCTCATGAAAGTTCTAAGACACCAGTAATTTTAAAAACTTCGTTAAATAAGAAAGATGGGTATACAGATGTTGTCAATGTATCAGCTTTCTCTTATGATACTATAGATCGTATAACATATATTCCGGTTTTTGGTAATGATGGTCGTTATCATGATGTGCCAGTTAAGTGGGTGGAATATATACCACTTAGAAAAGATTCTTTCATGAAATTAAAAGCCATAGACTTAAAAGATCATGAATTTAGTGATGATTTTATGAGGAATGAGAAAAGTGCTTATATACATGATCATATGAGATATGATTATAGTTATGTAAATGGTATGTTTGCAATTAAAATTGATAAAGATCAATGTAGTGATGATATTGATTTAGAAATGAATAAATTATTACATAATTTTAAAGAAAAGGAGCGTAATTAAAATGGCTAATGAATTAGATGAACAAAGAGATGAAGGTTTAAAAGAAGGACGTAAAATAGAGGTTATTAATAAGACTTTACCAGTGACAATTGGTATTGAAAGTACATTATTTACCGTATTGATTTGGTTGATACCAATTGTTATCGGTATGGTTGTTGTCTTGTTAATGATTAATAATAATGACCTTTTGGCAGTTATTTTAGGTATTGTAATAGCTTTCATGCCAGGTATTTTATTTTCTATTGCAAAAGTGAATGCTGCTAATTATTTGTTACAATTGCAACAAAAATTACAACATGATGCATCACAAATCGATAATTATCTTGAACAAAGAGTTATTATTTTAAAAAATGCAGCTAAATTATTAGAAAAAGGTATGCATTTAGATCAAGATACTTTTACTAAAATAGCTGAATTAAGAAGTGGAAATATTAAAAGCGACATTGAGCGTAATGATGCAGCTCAAAATATTGATAAAATAGCACATGATATTAATGTTGCTTTTGAAAATTATCCAGATCTTAAAGCACATCACGAAATTGAGGATGTGATGCAACAAAATTCTTATCTACAAAGAGAAATTACGGCTGCAAGAGAAGTATATAATGATACTGTATTAACTTGGAATAAAGAAATATATGAATGGCCAGTTAAAAAGATAGTAGCTGCTAAAAAAGGTTATACAACAAGAATTCCTTTTGCGACATCAGATGAAATTAAACACCAAGCAAGTGAAGTATTTTTTTAAAAAAGTATACCAATTTCTTTTTGAAAATTAGATTGATAAAAGAAATTGGTATTTCTTATTATGATATGTGATATATTTATGACTCAATAGAATTACAAGCATTATCATGTATAACTTGTAAATAATACAATTTAATAGTTAGATAAATGTAAAAAAGATGAGATATGGTTTGTAAGTACGATATTCTATATAATATATAAGAAATACATAATTTATAAGATAGATATTAATGATAAAAAGAAATCGAAAAAGTAATTTTGAACGTAAAAAATAAATTTTTCTTTTATACTTAAAGTATGATTATGAAAAAAGTCTTATTATCACAAATTTATTTTCAATATAAGCCGAATGAGGAATTAAAAAGATCACTGATACAAAGAGGAATGGCAATTCCTGTTTCTGTTAATGAAGTTGATAATGGTTATATCTGTTTGGATGGTAACCAACGTTTAACTTGTTTAGCACAAATGGGTGAAAAAGAAGTTCTTGTTTGTATTGAAAATAATTTTAAGAAATCTGGTAGTTCCTTTTGGGGGCATACACAAAATCACCATTAGAAGGAGAAATATGCAACGTTTACAAAAAGTTATTGCACAAGCAGGAATTGCTTCAAGGCGTAAAGCAGAAGAATTGATTATGCAAGGGCAAGTACAAGTTAATGAACAAGTTATTTGTCAATTGGGTACACAAGTTAATGATCAAGATGAGATAAAAGTAAAGGGTAAAATAATTCAAAAGGAAGAGAAAGTTTATTTTTTATTAAATAAGCCGAAGAAAGTAATTACTTCTTTGCAAGATGAAAAAAAACGGAAAACGGTTTTATCTTGTTTTCCAGGCATTACAAAGCGGATCTTTCCGGTTGGACGATTAGATTATGAAACAAGTGGTTTATTGTTATTAACAAATGATGGTGATTTTGCACATGCTATGATGCATCCTAGTCATCATATTGAAAAAACATATGAAGTAATGATAGATGGTTATTTAGAAGATGTGATGTTAAAAAAATTAAGTCAGGGTATACCTTTAGAAGATGGTATGACATGGCCAGCTAAAGTTAGTTTATTAGAACGAAGTAGAAAAACAAATAAGACAAGAATTGAATTGTGTATTCAGGAAGGGCGTAATCGGCAAGTACGTAGAATGATTGAATATTTTAACTTTGAAGTAACAAACTTAAAAAGAATAGCTTATTCTTTTTTGACCATTGGTAAATTGAGACAAGGAGAATATCGTCGCTTAAAAACTTTTGAAGTCAAGAAATTATTAGCCATTGCTAAAAAATATGAGTTAGATAGGTAACTCATATTTTTTTAATTCGGTAATATCAGGATCAATATAGATTGTTTTATATGCACTTAGCTGTACCATGCCTGGTTTAGCACCAGGTATTTTTTTTAATGCTTTGATAGGACAATAATTAACAGGTACAGAACTTGAAAAGCGACCAGCAGAAAAGTAAGCAGCAATGTTAGCAGCTAAACGTAGGGTTTCTTCATCAGGCTGATTACTTTCGATGACTACATGAGCACCATGGTAATTTTGAGCATGAAGCCAGATAAATGATTTGGGACTATGCCAAGTAACAATTTCATTTTGAAAACAATTTTTGCCAAAACGAATAACGATATCATTTTTAGATTTAAGAGTATAAACAGGTAATTTTTCTTCTTTTTTATTTTTACCTTTAACTTTCTTTTTAATATATCCTTGTCTGATTAATTCTGCTTGAATTTGTTTAGCAGATGTAACATTTGCATAGCTTAATTGCTCTTCTAAGGATAAAAAATAGTCATATTCAATTTGTGTTTTAGCAATTTGGGTTTGTAAATATGCTTGTCCTTTTTTCTTTTTATTATAAATTTGAAACATTTTACGAGCATTTGCTTTGCCATCTAATTTAGGATCTAGGGGTATTTTTATGATATGATCTGTTTCATCATCTTGTAAGTTAATGAAATTTAGTCCTTTAGTATCCTGAATTTGGTTCATGTATAATAAATTACCGTATTTAAGATAACGTTGACAATCTAATGCTTGATCATATTCTGCTTTTAAACGGGGTAATTTACGTGCTTGATGCTTTTTTTCACGTTGAATAAATTTAAGTATATCACCAGCTAAATGTTTGATTCGATCTTGTTCTTGTAAGTCTTTATAAATATATGCTAATCCTTCTTGTAAAGGATAGCTATGATTGTTACCAAGATGTTTAAGAGCTAAGCAATGAAAATGATTAGGATCATGATCATCAGCAAAAAAAAGTTGTTGGGAATGGTTAATTTCTTGCATGATTTCTTTAAAACTTTGCCCACACTGCATGCGATATTCACATTCATTAGCTAAAAGTGGTGAAAAGCCAGCACATTGTTTGAAAAGAGGAATATCAGGATCAATATTTTCTATAGTGAAAGGATTCTTTTTAGCTTGTTTTTCAACTGCTTTAAATATGGCTCCAGGTTGAATTATGCGTTGCGTGTTTGTGAATGGTGGTATTCTTTTTAAAGCATCAATTACTTTACCTTGATCATCGACTAAAATACAATTAGCATATTTACCCATTAGTTCAATAATTAAGCGATAATAAACAATATCACCAATAGTATTAAAAGCTTTAATTTTCATTTCAAACCAACGGTCTAAGTCTATCTGTTGAATTGTTTCAACAATACTACTATCTAAATATTTTCGTAATAACATGACGAAAGTAAGTGGTTCATCAGCTGTTGTTAATTTTTCATCACTAAGCAAAAGACGATTATAAGCAGAGTGTAAATTAATTAATAGTTGTTTTTTACCTTGACAACCATGAATTTGAAAGAGTAATTCTGTTTCTGAAGTATGCCATATTTTTTGGATTCGAAAAGGTAAATTTGCTTGTAAAATAGGAATAATTTTATGTAAAAGAATGCCATCCATTGCCATAAGTCACCTCATTTTTTTATCATAACATGTTTTTAAAGAAATAAATTGCAGAAGTGTTGTTTTTGTAATAAAGTATTAGAAAAGGAGATTAATTGTTATGGCTAAGGGTTTGTTGATAGTTTTATCCGGTCCATCCGGAGTTGGGAAAGGGACAGTATTAAAAGAATTTATTAATGATCCTGATTTGAATTTATCCTATTCGGTTTCTTTGACAACCCGTAAGCAAAGACCGGGCGAAGTTGATGGTGTAAATTATTTTTTCGTTTCAAGAGCAGAGTTTGAACGTGCCCAAAAGGCTGGTGAGTTATTAGAATCAGCTGAATTTGTTGGTAATTATTATGGTACTTCTTTAGCGCAAGTTGAGAAATTACGAAATCAGGGGAAGAATGTAATTTTAGAAATAGAGGTTCAAGGTTGCCAACAAGTACAGAAAAAGATTAGTGATGCATTAACAATTTTTATTGTACCACCAAGTATGGAAGCTTTAGAAAAGCGTATTCGTGGACGTAATACTGAGCCTGAAGAAATTGTTCAGGAAAGATTAGCTAAAGCAGCTCGGGAAATGGAGCTTATAGGCATGTATAAATATGTTGTTTGTAATGATGACCCACAATTAGCTGCGGATATTATTCGGATGATTATTAAGCGTCATATGTAATTCATTTTGTTGAACATAATTTTAAATAACCATTTTAAGATCAAATACTTAAGATGGTTATTTTTATATGTGATATGATCATCATACATAAAAAAGTGGGTATCATCGAAACCCACTTTTTGGTAAACAGAAAGTATAATTAAGTACTTTTTAGTTGATAGCTTAACGGTTATAGTATTCAACGACAAGAGCTTCATTAACTTCTTGATTTAATTCTGAACGTTCTGGTAAACGAACAAATTTACCTTTTTTATTTTCCTTGTCAACTTCGACAAAAGCTGGAGTTTGAATTTGTGATTCAAGTGATTCTTTAACAACAGCTAAATTTAAACTCTTTTCTTTTAAAGAAATTTCTTGTCCTGGCTTAACTAAAGCTGAAGGAATATTCAATTTCTTGCCATTAACTAAGACATGACCATGATTAACTAATTGCCGAGCAGCTTTACGTGTACGAGCAAAACCCATACGATAAACAATGTTATCCAAACGACTTTCTAACAAAGTTAAAAAGTTTACACCAGCCATACCATCCATCTTTGATGCTTTGACAAACAAGTTATGGAATTGTCTTTCATTTAGGCCATACATTGATCTGATTCTTTGCTTTTCTCTTAACTGCATGCCATAACCAGATAATTTAACGCGCTTAGTTGGTCCATGTTGACCAGGAGCATAAGTTCTCTTCTTTAATTCTTCACCTGTTTCTAATACGGAAAAACTCAAACGACGTGATTTTTTCCAAACAGGTCCTGTGTAACGTGCCATAATATTTTCCTCCTATTGACGAAATCAACAATAGGGATAAATCATTTTTAAGGGTGTTTGAATGAGCCTTTTCACTATGCAGCTAGGTACTAAGGGAGATCATAAATCTTCAAACGCACAATTAAAAAACTTTATCTGCTGCCGATTTCGATAAAAATGATATCATTATCAGTAATAATCGTCAAATAAATAACATTAATTTATTAAAAAAGAAGATAATAATTGATATATAATCATAATAAGTATTTAAAAATAGTTTAGCTTGTTGCTATAAAAATAAGTTCTTGTTGCGGATAGTTTAAGCACTTAAAAATATGTTAAAATAGAAAAGATTAGAAGGGCGGTTTTTTATGAATCAGTTTTTTGGTTTTATTGCTGATATCAGATTTATTATTGCAGTTAGTGTTATTGTTGTTTTAGCTGTTATTTGGTTACTTGTAACAGTGATTAGAGCACGTCATTTTCAGCGTGAATTAAATGAGTTAAAGATACGCTTTGAAGCTGTTAGAATGATTCCTCTTTCTTTAAAAATGAATAAAGTAATGAATGTCGCCCATGCTAATGAGAAGATTATGAAGCCAGTTGATGCTGCCAATGAATCTTTTCTTAAAGTGTCATCAGAAATAAATGAATTTAATGAAAATTTATCTGTTTTAGATAATGATATTCAAACTAATCATTTATCAAAAATGAAGAAAAAAATTGCCAGTTTACAGGAAAAAATTCAAACTCTCGAAGTAGATACTAAGTCATTAGAACATACATTAGATGGATTTTTAGCTAAAGAAACAGCTCAAAGACAAGAAGTAACAGCTCTTAAAAATCGTTTTCGGGCAATGAAAACCCAAGCCATGGAAACAGCTAATCGTCTTTCTTTTGCATGGGCAATGGTTGAGCAGAAAATATCTGATTGTGAAAAAATGTTTATGACTTTTGAGGAATGGATGTTTAATGCTGATTTTGATAAGGCTAATAAAGAATTAGTAAGAATTAAATTCAGTATGGCAGATTTAGATAAGATTTTAGATCAAATGCCAGATTTGATTCATGATGCTCAAGGTATTATTCCTAAGCTTGCCCAATCTTTACAAAAAAGTTTTATTCATCAAAGAAGTCGGGGTGTCTTTTTAAAACATTTAGAGATTGAAACTAATCTAAAAATGATGACAGAATCTTTAAATGAAGATTTACGTTATTTAAAAAGTGGTTCGGTAGATGGTGTTAAAGATCGTTTAAAAGATATGAAAGAGCGAATTAAACAAATGGATCAAGCAGTTAAAACGGAAGGTAAAGCTTTTGATGAAGTATATATTTTAACGAAAGATTCATTGAAATTACGTGATCAAGTAGAAAAGCTAAAATTATTTGTAGTTGAAAAATATGCTAAAGTTAAAGATCGTTTTGATTTAGCAAAAATGAAAGAACAAATAGATCATGAGTGTAATGTTTTTAATCAATTAGTTGAAACAATGCCTTCAATTATGGATACAATTAAAAATCAACAAGTTCCAGCTACGGAAGTACTTGTTGGTTTACGTAAATTAATAACTGATTTAGATACTTCAAATAATGTATTCAAGGAAATGAAGGAAGAGTTAGAAGTAGCTAGTGGTGATGAAGAAAGATGTCGTGAACAATTGATTAAGTTACAAGTAACAATGTCGATTGTGCAATTAAAGTTAAGAAAGACTAAATTACCGATTATTTCAGATAAGTATGAAGAAGATGTGAATCGTGCTTATGAATATTTTTATCGTTTGAATGGCTTATTAGATGCTAGCCCTTTGCAAATGCCTTTGATTAATTCTACTTTGCAAGAAGCAGTACCATTTGTTTATAAATTATATCGTGAATTAATGAATATTATAGGAACAGCTGTAATGGTTGAAGAAACAATAGTATATGGTAATCGTTATCGTTCAACTTATGCTGATATTGATTCAGATTTAACACGTGAAGAATTGGATTTTAGAAATGGTGAATATACGTTAGCTTTGCATCGAGCAATTACGACAATGGAAAAAATTAATCCTGGTAGTTATGAGACAATGATGCAGAAAAGTCGTGCTTTAGATGCGTAGAATTGATTTTGATAGTGCTAGTACAACAAACATAAATAGTGATGTTTTAAATACTTATATTGAATTGTTAAAAAAAGATTATGCTAATAGTGAAGCGCTTTATGATGAAGGTGTAAAAATGCATCTAAAATTAGAAAAAGCACGAAAAGCTATTGCTGATTTATTACAAGTTAAGAAGGATGAAATAATTTTTACATCGGGGGCATCAGAATCTAATAGTTCGACAGTTAAAGGTGTTTGTTTTGCTTGTCCTGATAGAAAGCATATTGTCACAACATCTTTTGAACACTCTTCTATGCGTAATGCAGTTAAGCAGATGGCTGATATTTTTAATTATGATGTTACTTATTTACCGGTTAATAAATATGGTCAAATTTCTTTAACTGATGTTAAAAAGGCGTTACGAAAAGAGACAGTTCTTGTATCGATGATGGCAGTTAATAATGAAGTCGGCTCAATTTTACCTATAAAAGAAGTTGGTGAATATGTTAAAAAACATTCAACTGCTTATTTTCATGTTGATTTAACACAAGCTATTGGCAAGATTGATGTGGATATGCAAAATATTGATTTAGCATCTTTGTCAGCTCATAAAATGAATGGTTTAAAAGGATCAGGAATATTGATTAAGAAAAAACATGTACCTTTTGTACCATTAATAAATGGTGGTGAACAAGAATTTGGTTTAAGAGGAGGAACAGCTAATACTTTAGCTGATCTTGTTTTAGCTAAAACTTTACGTTTATATCTACAAGAACAAAAAGAAGCTAAAGAGCATTTAATCAAATTGCGTAATTGTTTAGTTGATGGTTTATTACAAATACCAGGTGTCTTTATCAATAGCCCATCAAATGCTATTCCCAATATTATTAATTTTTCTTATCCACCTATTACTTCGGAAGTTATGCAAAATGCACTTAATCAACGGGGTTTTATGGTTTCAGCTAAGAGTACTTGTGAGTCTAAATCTAATTTTCCATCAGATGTATTAATGGCTATGGGATTAGGGCGTGAAAGAAGCTTATCTTCATTGCGTGTTTCTTTACATAGCACGAACACTTATGAAGAAATTGTTTTATTCTTGCAAGCTTATAAGGAGGTTATTCAGTATTATGGTTCATTATGATACCGTGCTTGTGCGTTTTGGTGAGTTAACAACTAAAGGTAAAAATCGCATGAATTTTGTCCAACGTTTGTATCAAAATATAAAGTATGCTTTAAAAGATTTTGAACAATTAGAATATCGTAAGACATATGATCGTATTTATATTTGTTTGAATGGTGCTGATCATGAAAAGATAGCACAAAAATTAAAAAAGGTTTTTGGTATTTCTTCTTTTTCTTTTACGGAAGCAGTTTTAAGTGATCTAGATGTTATTGAACAAACTTGTTTAAGGATTGCTAAAACAAGTGATAAGCAAACATTTAAGATGATTACCAAAAGACATGATAAGAATTTTCCTTTTCATAGTGATGAAATTAATCGTAAAATTGCGGATGCTATTTTACTTGCTAGTAATTTAAAAGTTGATGTTCATGATCCGCAATTGACCATCAGTATTGAAATTCATGCTGAAAAAACTTATATTACACATGATAAAATTGCTGGTATTGGTGGTTATCCTGCAGGCGTTAATGGTAAAGTTATGGTTATGTTATCAGGGGGTATTGATTCACCATTAGCAGCTTATGAATTAATTAAGCGTGGTATCAAAGTAGAAGCAATTCATTTTGCTTCTCCACCATATACATCAAAAGCAGCTCAAGATAAAGTTTTACAGTTAGCTTCAATGATAGCTGAATATCAAGCCGGCATGAAGGTACATATTGTACCTTTTACAGATTTACAATTGGCTATTTATAAGACAAGCAAAGATCCATATGCAATTACGTTAATGCGTCGGATGATGTTTCGTATTGCTCAACAATTAGCAAATGATAATCATTGTTTAGCTATTGGTACAGGTGAAAGCTTAGGACAAGTTGCTAGTCAAACATTAGAATCAATAGTAACCATTAATGATGTTGTTAAGATACCTGTTTTAAGACCGTTAATTGCAATGGATAAAGTTGAAATTATTAAGTTAGCAAGACAGATAGGTACATATGATGTTTCTATCTTACCTTATGAAGATTGCTGTACTATTTTTGATCCTAAAAATCCAGTAACTAAACCAACAATTAAAAAAGCTGAATTTTGGGAAAATAAATTTGATTGGCAAAGTTTATTAGCTAAAGCAATATGTGAAACAAAATCATCAATTGTTTATCCCCAAGAAGAGGAGGATTTTTTATGAGTCATAAAACTGCTGATATTAGAGAAGAGTTTAGAACTAATTTATTAGATTGTAAAAATTTTAATGAAGAAAAACTGGTTGAAGAAATTAATAAAACAACAATTAAAGTTGAACAATCTGAATTTTATTCAACAAATATGAAATTAAAAATTTATTCTTATTTAACAATGCTTACTAATTGTGAAGAAAAAGAAAGATGGCGTAATTATAAACGTCTTTTACGTTTATTGTAGAAAATAATCTTTGGGCATCATACTATAGAAAAAAGATAATAAATGATAAATTAATGAATGAAAGAGGTATTTATATGAATGATATAATTATTATTGGTGCTGGTGCAGCTGGTTTATCAGCAGCTATTTATGCTCAAAGATCAGGCATGAATGCATTGGTTTTAGAAGGTAATACTTATGGTGGCCAAATTATTAATACAGCTGATATTGAAAATTATCCAGGTATTGCTCATATTAGCGGTTTTGAATTTGCTACTAATTTGTATAAACAGGCTATAGCATTAGGAGCTAAAGTACAATATGAAAAAGTAGTAGCAGTAGAAATTGATGCTGAAGATAAAATTATTAAGACAAATAAAAATATTTATCGTACGAAAGCACTTATTGTTGCAAGTGGTTTAATTAGAAGAAAACTTGGTTTAGCTGATGAAGAACGTTTAACAGGGCATGGTGTTGGTTATTGTGCAACTTGTGATGGAGCATTTTTTCGTCATCAAGTAGTAGCTGTTAATGGTGGTGGTAATGTTGCTTTAGAAGATGCACAGTATCTAGCAAATTTATGTTCAAAAGTTTATTTAATTCATCGTCGTCATGAATTTAGAGCCAATCAGGCAGAAATAAATCGTGTTTTAGCTAAATCTAATATTGAATGTGTTTATGATTCTGTTGTAACTAAACTAAATGGTGCAGAACGTTTAACAAGTATTGAAGTAACAAATAAGAAACAAGAAAAAAGAATATTGGAAGTGGCAGCTTTATTTGTTGCTATTGGTCAAATTCCAGTAAATGAAATAATGAAAGATATTATTGATTTAGATACAAATGGTTATATCATATCTGATGAAAGAGGAATAACCAGTCAGAAAGGTATTTTTGCGGCTGGTGATTGTCGAGTTAAGGAATTAAGACAATTAACAACAGCAGCTGCGGATGGTGCTAATGCAGCAACATCTGCTTATGAATATTTACAGTCATTAAAAAAGAGCTAGAAGCTCTTTTTTAATAATCAGTTCTTTTATGTTGCTTGCGATATTCATTAGGTGCACAACCTATTTCATGTTTAAAAACATAAGTAAAATAGTTTGAACTTGAAAAACCAATAATTGAAGCAATATCGTTAATTGTATGATTGGTATTAATTAATAGTAATTGAGCTTCTTGAATACGACGTTTATTTAAAAGATGAATAGGTGAAATGCCTTTATATTTTTTAAAAGCATGTACTAAATAATATTTATTCAAATAACTTACTTTACTTAAAGTAGCTAAATCAATTTTTTCTTTAAAATGTTGATTAATATAAGTCTCAATATATGTACATTCTTTAGTTGTCTTTTTTAAAGTTGAAACAGCAAGTTTGGTATTCGTTTTACGAATCATTTCAATAAGCATGCCTTCAAGTAATGAATTTATCAATTGTTTAGAATATTTATCAGACTGATGACTACTAATTTCCACTAATAAACGTTTTAAATAGAAAAGTATCTCTTCTTTATATGGCTGAAAATTATGGACACTGTAATTATCATTGAAAGAATTATCACCACTAAAATGTAAGCCTTCAATACCAACAACAATATATTCTAGAGGACAATTATTTTTACTTATTTCTGTATGCTCAATATGAGCATTTACAATAATTAATTCATCAGCACTTATATCAATATATTTACCTTGAATATAAAATTGTCCTTGACCAGAAATAACATAAAAAAGCTCAGCATTGGGATGGGTGTGTGGAATTGATAACCAATCACCTTCATTTTTAGCATGTGTTACATATAATATTTTTCCTAATAAACGTTTATGTGTTGATTGATTAGAAGTTTTATTCATAAGTCAATTTTAACATATAGTAAGATATTAAGAAAAATTATGTAAAAAAACGAAAAGAGCAATTTTTCGATAATAAATAGCAATTTATTTAATTTTTGAAAGCGTTTTCTTTTTATATACTTAAATTAGTAAGGAAATACAATTTAAAGGAGAGAATATATGAAAAAATTGTTAAAGTTTTCATTAGCTGTCTTACTTACAAGTGGTTTAGTCGCTTGTAATAAAAAAGCTCCTGTTGCTGAAAAGAAAGATTTAAAAGGAACAGTTTTAAAAATTTCTGGTTTAGATGGCGGATTTGGTAAAAAAGGTTGGGAAGCTGTAACACAAGCTTTTGAAAAGAAAGAAGGTGTTAAAGTTGAATTACGTTTGGAAAAAAATATTGCGGATATCTTACGCTCCGAAGTCCAAGCTGGTACTTACCCTGATTTGATCTATTTATCAGTAGGTTCTAAAGGTGGTTTAACGGATACGATGATTGCCGAAAAAGCATTAACAGAAATAAGTGATGTTTTAGAACAAAATGTTAATGGTGAGAAGACAAAAGTAGCAGATAAATTATTACCTGGTATTGCTGATGGCTTAGCAACTAAACCATATGCTGATGGTAAATTATATTTAGCACCAATCAATTATGGTCCATGTGGTTTATTCTATAATGCTGGTTTATTTAAAGAAAATGGTTGGGAAGTACCTAAAACGTGGGATGAAATGTGGACTTTAGCCGAAAAAGCAAAGGCTAAAAATATTGCTTTATTTACTTATCCAACAACCGGTTATTTTGATGCCTTCTTTTCAGCATTATTAAATGAAACGGTTGGTCCTGAAACATATACTAAATTAATGTCATATGATGTTGAAGCATGGCAAAAACCAGGTGTTAAGAAAGCATTTGAAATTGTTGGTAAATTAGCTAAATATGTTGAATCAACAACAGTTGCTAATGCTAATGGTGATAATTTTAAAAAGAATCAACAATTAGTATTAGATAATAAAGCATTATTCATTCCAAATGGTACGTGGTTACCAGCTGAAATGAAAGAAGCACCAAGAAAAGATGGATTTAAGTGGGGCTTTACATCATTACCTAAAGTTGATGCTAAAGGAGATTCTTATTCAACATCGTTTACGGAACAGGTATTTATACCAAAAGGTGCTAAAAATGTTGATGCTGCTAAATTATTCATTACTTATTTGTATTCTGATGAAGCAGCTAAATTATTCTATGAAAATAGTGGAGCTGTAATGCCAATTAAGAAAGCTTCTTCTTTAATTAAGGCAGATGATGAAAATGCATTATATTATACAATCTATGATAATGGGGCTAAGCCTAATGCTGTCGGCTTTAAAGCAATGGATAAAAATGTTGAAGGAGTTAGCGTTGCGGATGCTAATACTGGGGTTTTATATTCAACAGTAAATTCAATTGTAAATGGTTCAAAGACAGTTGATGAATGGTATAATGCTACATTAGATGCCGTTAAGAAAATTGCGGCTGCAAATAAATAAGCAAGTAATTATAGTTTGTTTCAAAATAACGATGGTTTAGCCATCGTTATTTTGAAAAAGGGGGTATATATGAAAAAAAATACAGCTAAAAAAATATTTATTTTAACTTGTCTTATGCCGGCAATTATTTTATTTGTTTTATTTATGCTTTATCCAACGATAAATGTTTTTATCATGTCTTTATTTAGATGGGGTGGTTTAAGTGCACATAAAACTTTTATCGGTTTACAAAATTTTTTAGTTTTAATAAAAGACATGCATTTTATTAGAGCATTACAAAATACTATTTTAATTATTGTTTTAGTAACGGTTGTAACGATGGCATTGGCAATTATTTTTGCAGCAATATTAGTACGTGAAAAAATTCATGGTCAGAATTTATTTCGCATTATTTTTTATATTCCTAATATTCTTTCAATTGTTGTTATTTCCGCTATTTTTAGTGCTATTTATGATCCATCGAGTAATGGTTTATTAAATACTATTTTATCTTTTTTCAGTGGTAATAAAGATACCATTAAATTTTTAGGTGATCCTAATTTAGTTGTGTATGCGGTTATTTTTGCCTTAATTTGGCAAGCTATTGGTTATTACATGGTGATGTATATGGCAAGTATGTGTACTATTCCCGAACATTTGTATGAGGCCGCTTCATTAGAAGGAGCAAGTAAATGGCAACAATTCTTTATGATTACGATTCCAATGGTTTGGGATAATATTCGTACTACTTTAACTTTTTTTGTGATTTCAACAATTAATTTAAGTTTTCTTTTAGTCCAAATCATGACAGGTGGAGGACCAGATGGAGCAAGTGAGACAGTATTAAGTTATATGTATCAACAAGCTTATAATCGGGCTAGCTATGGTTATGGTATGGCTATTGGTACAGTTGTTTTTGTATTATCTTTTGCTCTTTCATGGGCAATTAATCGTGTTACGGAACGGAAAGGTATAGAAAGATAAAGACGATGAAAAAAATATCACTTTATAAATTATTTGTTTATGTGGCACTGATATCCTTAGCTATTTCCATTATTATTCCAGTATCATGGGTTTTCTTAGCTTCGATTAAGACTAATGCTGAATTTTATGCTAATCCATGGGCTTTACCAAAAACGATAAATTTACAAAATTTTGTTGTAGCATTTATTAATGCTCATGTTGGAGAATATATTTTTAATTCAATTATGGTTACAACTTTAGCATTGGTTATTTTGTTGATTGTATCTTTACCTTGTTCTTATGTTTTAGCACGTTTTGATTTTAAAGGTCGTAAATTTTTAAATTTATTATTCATGGCTGGTTTATTTATAAATGTTAATTATATTGTCGTACCTATTTTCTTAATGTTGATTGGTTGGGATCGTTTTTTAGAAATCCATTTGTTTTTAAATAATCGCTTTGTATTAGCTCTTGTTTATGCTGCAACAGCTATTCCTTTTACGGTATATTTATTAGCAAGTTATTTTCGCTCTCTTCCAAAAGAATATGAAGAAGCTGCCGAGATAGATGGTTGTGGTTATTTTAAAACAATGATTATGATTATGTTTCGCATGGCTAAACCAAGTATTATTACAGTTATTTTATTTAATTTTTTGGCTTTTTGGAATGAATATATTATTTCTTTAACATTGGTTCAAACAAAAGAATTAAAAACACTACCAGTTGGTTTACAAAATTTAATGGCAAGTCAAAAAGCAGCGACTAATTATGGCCCTATGTATGCTGGATTAGTGTTGGTCATGTTACCGACTTTAATTTTATATATTTTAGTACAAAAGAAATTAACGCAAGGCATGGTTCTTGGCGGTTTGAAAGATTAGGTGATGTAAATGAAGCGAAAAGCAAAATCAATATGTATGTTTCTCTTATTTGTTGTGGGTATTATTTTAGTTATTTATGGGCAAAAAACAGTTGGTTATTTTCATTTATTTCTACAGATTATAGGTTTAATAATAATGCTTACCGTTTTAGGTATCTACAATAAGCAATATGAATAGGAGGAAATATGGCTAATTTATTACTTAAGAATATTAATAAAATTTATGATCATCAAGTTCAAGCAGTATTTGATTTTAATCTTGAAATTAAAGATCAAGAATTTATTGTTTTCGTTGGGCCTAGTGGTTGTGGCAAATCAACAACTTTAAGAATGATTGCTGGCTTAGAAGATATTAGTTCAGGGGAATTATTTATTGATGGTCAAAAAATGAATGATGTTGCTCCTAAAGATCGTGAAATAGCGATGGTTTTTCAATCATATGCTTTATATCCTTTTATGTCTGTTTATGAAAATATGGCATTTGGCTTAAAAATTCGAAAGATAGCTCAAAAAGAAATTGATGAACGGGTTCATAAAGTAGCTAAAGCATTAGCTATTGAAGAGTATTTAGATCGTAAGCCAAAGGCTTTATCAGGTGGTCAGAGACAAAGAGTTGCTCTTGGTAGAGCAATTGTAAGGCATGCAAAAGTTTTTTTAATGGATGAACCATTAAGTAATTTAGATGCTAAGTTACGTGTCCAAATGCGTTCGGAAATTATTCGTCTACATGAGAGAATCAAAGCAACAACAATATATGTTACCCATGACCAAACAGAAGCAATGACAATGGCTAGTCGGATAGTCATTATGAAAGATGGATATATTCAACAAATAGGTACGCCAAAAGAAATTTATAATAAGCCAAAGAATATGTTTGTGGCTGGCTTTATTGGTTCACCAGCAACTAATTTTGTGAAAGGAATATATACCAAAGGACATTTTAAAGTTGGTGAATTGAATATTAAATTGCCAGAACAATTTCTTTCTGATTTAGAAAGTTATGAAAATAAGGAAATTGTTCTAGGGATTAGGCCAGAAGATTTACATGGTGAAGATATTGTTGGTGAAACATATCCAAGTGCAGTCTTTGATTTTATGGTTGATATTAAAGAATTACTTGGTCATGAATTTATTTTACATGGTAAAATTGCTGGTCAAGAAATACAAGCTAAAGTTAATGCTCGTAATGAAGCACAAGTACATTCCATTATTCGTTTATCAATGGATTTAGATAAGATTCATCTATTTGATGAAAAAACAGGTGAGTGTATTAGTTAGGAGGAAGATAAAATGAGTTATGGTAAAGTTACAATACCGACAGATATTGATGTTGTTGAAGATACAATAAAGATTATTCAGCAATGGAAAGCGGATGCTATTCGTGATTGTGATGGTACAAGTATGCCTGAAGAATTAAGAAAAATGGATATTAAGCAATATGCGACTTACTATACGACAAGAAAAGATAATGAATGGGCAAAAAAACATCCTGATGAATTACAACAAATGTATCTTATGACGGACTTTGTAACAGCATATACAACAAGTTTAAAAATTAAAATAATGGCCCATTTTTATCAAAAAGAATTAAAACCTAATTATCAATTAGATCTTCATCGTTGGTGGGAAGTTATTGATCGAACTATTGATAAAGTTATTGATAATTGGCACTATGATATAGAAACACAAGAAGTAGTGATCGATGAAACAATTCCTTTTCATGCTTATACGGTAAGTTTTTTGGCTTTTGTTATTTGGGATCCTGTACATATGTATAATTCTTTAACAAATGATTGGCAAAATGAAGAGCATCAAATGACTTTAGATGTTCGTTTACCTTTAACACAAGAACATGTTTTAAATAAATTAAAGCAATTTTGTAAGACAAGAACAGATGTTAATGTTATTCGCTTTACAACTTTTTTTCACCAGTTTACTTTACAGTTTGATGAATTTGCAAGAGAAAAATTTGTTGATTGGTATGGCTATAGTGCTTCTGTTTCACCTTACATATTAGAACAGTTTGAAAAAGAAGTTGGTTATAAATTTCGACCTGAATTTATTATTAATAAAGGTTTTCATAATAGTCAATTTTGTATTCCAAGTAAAGAATATAAAGATTTTATTGATTTTCAGCAAAGAGAAGTTTCTAAATTGGCTAAAAAAATGGTTGATATTTGTCATCAATATGGTAAAGAAGCAATGATGTTTTTAGGTGATCATTGGATTGGTACGGAACCATTTGGTAAATATTTTGCTAATATTGGTTTGGATGCTGTAGTTGGTAGTGTAGGATCAGGCTCAACTTTGCGTTTAATTTCGGATATTAAAGGTGTTAAATATACAGAAGGTCGTTTTTTACCTTACTTTTTTCCAGATGTATTTTGCGAAGGTGGTGATCCGTTAAAAGAAGCAAAAATTAATTGGGTAACAGCTAGAAGAGCTATTTTACGTAGTCCATTAGATCGTATTGGTTATGGTGGCTATTTAAAGTTAGCTTTAAAATTTCCTAAATTTATTGATTATGTTGCACAAGTTTGTGATGAATTTAGAGAATTATATGCTCATATTGCTAAACAAAGTCCCCATAATTTATTACAAATTGCTATTATCAATAGTTATGGTGAATTAAGAAGATGGGGTACACATCTTGTTCATCATGCTATATGGTATAAACAGATTTATTCTTATACGGGTGTTTTAGAAGCTCTTAGTGGTTTCCCTTTTGCTATTAAATTTATTAGTTTTGATGAATTAAGAAATGATGATAAGATACTTGATAATATTGATGTCGTTTTAAATTATGGCAGTGCTTATACAAGCTTCAGTGGTGGTGATGAATTTGATGAAATAGTTATTACTCGTTTACGTAAATATGTATATAACGGTGGTGCTTTGATAGGTATTGGTGAGCCAAGTGCATGTGCTAAAAATGGTAAATTTTTTACTTTATATGATGTATTAGGTGTAGATAAAGAATTAGATTTTACTTTACATAGTGATAAATATAATTGGCAATGTCATGATCATTTTATAAGTGAACAATTAGAGCATGAAAATTGGGGCGAAAATATTAATAGCGTATATGCTTTAGCGGGAACAACAGTTATTAAACAAAAAGATTTATCAGTTAATTTAGCAGTTAATGAATATGGTAAAGGAAGAGGCGTATATATTAATGGTTTACCTTTCAGTTTTGAAAATGCTCGGCTTTTATATCGAGCTATCTTTTATGCATGTCATAAGGAAAAAATGATGTATCAATGGTATTCAGAAAACTATAATGTTGAAGTTAATTATTATCCGGCGACTAATAGTTATTGTGTCGTTAATAATACTTATGAAAAGCAAGATACAATTATTTATGATGGTGATGGTAAGCAATCTTCCTTATCTTTAAAAGAAAATGAAATTAAATGGTTTAATTGGCATAAAAAACAAAAAGGTGATGCATAATGAAAACAATATTGGTAACGGGAGGTTTAGGCTTTATTGGTTCAAATACATGTGTTTTTTTATTACAGGCTGGATATAATGTGGTAATTGTTGATAATTTATATAATGCAAAGTATTCTGTGCGGACAAGAATTGAAGCAATAAGTAAGAAAAAAGTTAAATTTTATGAAATCGATATTTTACATGAAGATCAATTAAATAATGTTTTTCAACAAAATAAAATTGATGCCGTAATTCATTTTGCGGGTTATAAAGCAGTTGGTGAATCAGTTCAAAAACCATTGTTATATTATGAAAATAATATTTCGGGTTCTCTTTCTTTGTATAGAGCAATGCTAAAAGCAAATTGTAAATATCTTGTTTTTTCTTCAAGTGCTACAGTATATGGTGATCCTAAGCAAAATCCAATTTTAGAAAATTTTCCCTTAAAAACAACTAATCCTTATGGTACAAGTAAATTGATGAATGAAATGATACTAAGTGATATTTGCTATGCAGATCATGATTGTTCATTTATGAGTTTACGATATTTTAATCCTATTGGTGCTCATCAAAGTGGTTTATTAGGTGAGTCACCAAATGGTGTGCCAAATAATCTTGTTCCTTATATTGCACAAGTTGCTAAAGGACAAAGGGAATATGTTAAAGTTTTTGGTAATGATTATGATACGATAGACGGAACAGGTGTTCGTGACTATATTCATGTTTGTGATTTAGCAAGTGGTCATTTAGCGGCTTTAAATTATATTTTTAAACATCATGGGATGGAAAAAATCAATTTAGGAACGGGTCAAGGTTATAGTGTTTTACAGGTAATAAAAGCATATGAAAAGGCATGTCATAAAACAATTCCTTATCAAATATGTGCTCGTCGTAAAGGTGATATTGCAGCTTGTTATGCAGATATTAGTAAAGCTAAAAGATTATTACATTGGCAAGCCCAATATGATTTAGCAACAATGTGCAAAGATTCATGGCATTTTATAAAAGACAATGACGAAAGCCAGTATTGACGTATTTTTTTATTTTGATATTATATTCTTGTTATCGCCTCTTTAGTCGGTAACCGCACAGAAAAGGGTTTAAAGCATTGCTCCCTTAATGGCGCGTCTTAAGATAAGAAATGGAGGTATGTAAATTGTACGCAATTATCGAAACAGGCGGAAAGCAAATCAAAGCCGAGGTTGGTCAATCTATTTTTGTAGAAAAGTTAGCTGGTCAAGCTGGTGATAAAGTTATTTTAGATAAGGTTGTTTTGTTATCCGATGGTAGCACAAAGATTGGTGCTCCTTATGTAGCAGGTGCAAAAGTATCTTGCACAATTGAAAAACAAGGTAAAGAAAAGAAAGTTATTATCTTTAAGTACAAAGCTAAGAAAGGTTCAACTCGTCGTAAACAGGGTCATCGTCAACCATATACAAAATTATTAGTTGAATCTATTGAAGCATAATGATTTATATTAAGATTCAAGAAGCGAATGATTTATTAGTTGGTATGTCTTTTGAAGGTCATGCATTTAGTGCAGAATATGGAAAAGATGTAGTTTGTGCTGCTATTAGTTCTATTGCCTTTGGAACAATCAATGCTTTAGCTGAAATAATGGGTCAGGTTAATTTTCAAAAGAAAGATAATAAAATTGATATTATTATTTCAGAGCCAAGTGAAAAAGCTGATTTAATTTTAAGAACAGCTTATATTCAATGTGAAACAGTTCGCCAAAAGAATCAAAAATTTGTAAAAATTAAGAAGGAGAAAATCAAATGAAACTTAAGCTTACATTAGATATTCAGTTCTTTGCCAGTAAGAAAGGGGTATCTTCTACCAAGAATGGTCGTGACTCAGCCGGCCGTCGTTTAGGAGCTAAAAAAGCAGATGGAGAGTTTGCTACTGCCGGTTCTATTATTTATCGTCAACGGGGCACAAAAATTTATCCTGGCAAAAATGTTATGCGGGGTGGTGATGATACATTATTTGCAACCACAGCCGGAATTGTTAAATATGAACGTTTAGGTCGTGATAAGAAACAAGTGTCAGTTTATCCACAAGTTGCTTAATGATTAATAGCTCCTGTTAACAGGAGCTTTTTTAGAGGAAGGATGTTACATGATTGATATTGTAAAAATAGCCTTAAAAGCTGGTGATGGCGGTAAAGGTGCTGTTGCTTGGCGTCATGAAAAATATTATCCGAATGGAGGACCATTTGGTGGTGATGGTGGTAAAGGAGGAAATATTTATTTCCAAGTTGATACAAATGAAACTACTTTAAGTAGATTACGTTTTACCAAAACCATTAAAGCTGGTAATGGAATGCCTGGACTAACAAAAAAAATGCATGGTAAAAGTGCAGCTGATGTGATTGTTAAAGTTCCTTTAGGAACGATGATTAGAAATGCTGATAGCCATGATTTATTAGCTGATTTAACAAGTCCTGATGATAAGGTTTTAATTGCTAAAGGTGGTCGTGGTGGTCTTGGTAATATGCATTTTGCAACTGCGCGTAATGATACGCCAGAATATGCTCAGCCAGGTGAAATTGGTGAATCTTTAAATGTTATTGTGGAATTAAGACTTTTAGCTGATGCTGGCTTAATTGGTTTTCCATCAGTTGGAAAAAGTACTTTATTAAGCGTTTTGACGAATGCTAAGCCAGATATTGCAGCTTATCCTTTTACTACAATTGAACCTAATGTAGGAGTTGTATCACTCAATGATGGTCGAAGTTTTGTCTTAGCTGATATGCCGGGATTAATAGAAGGAGCTAAAGATGGTAAAGGGCTAGGTCATGAATTTTTAAGACATATTCAGCGTTGTCGAGTATTGATTCATGTTATTGATATGGCTGGTGAGTTACGTAATCCAATTGTTGATTATAAGGTCATTAATGATGAATTATTTCAATATGATCCTAAATTAAAAAAGCGACCACAAATAATTGTGGCAAATAAAATGGATGATGAGTATGCTTTTTTACATTTAGAAGAATTTAAAAAAGCATATCCTGAATTAAAAGTTTATGAAGTTTCAGCAATTACTCATCAAGGTCTTGAACAACTTGTATATGATATTATGGCATCTATTAGTCATAGTAAACAAGAAGTGGAAGTAGAAACACCGACTGCTAAAGGTGAAGTTATTTATCGCTTTGAGCCAAAACAAGCTGATTTTAAAGTGGTTAATATGGGAAATGGCAAATTTCGTATTGATTCAGCTAAGATTGATCATCTTTTTGATACAATTGATTTTGATAAACCAGATGAAGCACATCAATTTGCTTTAATTTTACATAAAATGGGTGTTGATACAGCCTTAAAGAAAGCGGGTGCAAAGCCTGGCGATGCTGTTATTGTAGGCACATTTATTATGGAATATAGTGAGTAGGAGTAAGTATGCTAGCATTTATTCAGGGAATAGTTACCGAGATAGCAAATGATTATATTGTTTTAAATAATCATGGTTTAGGGTGGCTTATTTATTATGCTCATTGTCAAGAATTAAAAAAAGAACAGGATGTGCAAATTTATACCTATCTTGCAGTGAGTGAAAATGATATGCGTTTATATGGCTTTAGTTCATTAATGGAGAAAGAATTATTTCTTAATTTAATTTCTGTAAAGGGCTTAGGTCCTAAAACAGTTATGAATATATTCCAGAAAGTTGGTCTTTCACTTATTACAAATGCTATTGCAAGTGGTGATGTATCTGCCTTAAAGAAATTACCTGGTATTGGAGCAAAGTCTGCTTCACAAATTATTTTAGATTTAAAAGGAAAGTTAGATATGGAAACATATCATCAAGATAAAAAAGATAATTATCCTTTAGCAATTGAAGAAGCATTAAATGCTTTGAAAAATTTTGGCTATCGAGCAAGTGATTTAAATTTAGTTGGTAATAAAATGTTAGAACAAGAAACGATGACGACGGAAGAATATATTCGTTTTGGTCTACAATTTTTTGCACAAAAATAAGGAGATATCATGGAAGAACGTTTATTAACAGCTGATAAAATGGCAATGGAGGAAGAAGAAAATCTGCGTCCTAGTTCTTTAAATGAGTATATTGGTCAAGATAGTTTAAAAGAAAATTTAAAAATATATATTCAGGCAGCTCTTGCTCGTGAAGAATCTTTAGATCATGTTTTATTGTATGGTCCACCGGGTTTAGGTAAAACAACTTTAGCACATATTTTAGCTTATGAAATGCATTCAAAGATTAAAGTAACAAGTGGTCCAAGCATTGCTAAAGCCGGCGATTTAGCATCTATTTTATCGGTTTTAGAACCTGGTGATGTACTTTTTATTGATGAAATTCATCGTTTACCGAAAGTGGTTGAAGAAGTGTTATATCCAGCTATGGAAGATTTTGTTCTTGATGTAACAGTAGGTAATGATAGTGGTAATGCCCGTAGTTTACGTTTAGATTTACCACCATTCACCTTGGTTGGGGCAACAACTAGGGCAGGCGATTTGAGCTCTCCATTACGTGATCGTTTTGGTATAACAGCTAAGCTTGCTTATTATACACAAGAACAATTGGCACAAATTGTTAATCGTTCAGCACGGGTATTAAATACTCCTATTGCCGAAGAAGCGGTTAAGGAGATAGCTAAACGTTCAAGAGGTACGCCACGTATTGCGAATAGATTATTAAGACGGATTCGTGATTTTGCCCAGGTTTTAAATGGGGGCTATTTAAATAAACAAATTGCAAATAAAGCTTTAACAAGACTACATGTTGATGAATTAGGACTTGATGAAGTTGATATTCGTTATTTGCAAGGCATTATTGAACGTTTTCATGGTGGACCGGTTGGTCTTGATGCTTTAGCTAATGCAATTAGTGAAGAAACAACAACTTTAGAAGATGTTTATGAACCATATTTAATACAAATAGGTTTTGTTAATCGGACAACCAGAGGACGGGTTGTAACAGATAAAGCATATGCTCATTTGGGTATTAAAGGTAGAGAAAAATTATGCAAATGACGAAAAAAGAGGAAAAGTTATATTTTTATAAAATGTGTTTTATTTATATAGCTACTAATTTTTTTATTTTTCTTTTATTGATGGCTTTTTGTTTGGCAATTATTTATTTAATTACACAGTTTATAAGTCTTCAGCCATATGTTGAATTAATACTTGTTCTTTTAAGTATTATATTCACATTAATTAATCGCCGAAGAATTTTACATATGAAGATAATTCGTAATTGGTTAAATTATGATTTAAATATGATTTTTCGCAGTTAAGCAAAAGTTTTGCTATAATAATTTTAAAGCGATGAAGAGAAGTAAGTAAGTATTCTTTTTTGAAGAGAGTCTTTGGTTGCTGCAAAAAGATAAAAGAACTTATGGGTAGTCTTGGAGCTGTTTTTCTGAACTTATAATTAAGAAAAACCGGTGCGATCCGTTATCGAAGATGAGAAGTAAATAAGGTGGTATCACGTTTATATTAACGTCCTTTGGAAGGGCGTTTTTATGTGGAAAGGAAAGATATGAAAGTTGAATTGAAACCGAAATATGATCATCATCAGGTTGAAGATGGTCGCTATAATCATTGGTTAAAAAAAGGCTATTTCAAGGCTGGTGATAAAGCTAAAGAACCTTTTACGATTGTTATCCCACCACCTAATGTAACAGGTATTTTACACTTAGGGCATGCATGGGATAATGCTATTCAAGATATGTTAATTCGTTATCAACATTTACAAGGTAAAGATACATTATATTTACCAGGTATGGATCATGCTGGTATTGCAACGCAAGCTAAAGTTGATGCACGACTTAAAGAAAAGGGTATATCACGATATGATATTGGTCGTGAAAAATTCTTAGAGCATGCTTTTGCATGGAAAAAAGAATATGCGACAACAATTCGTCAACAATGGGCAAAACTTGGTTTAAGTCTTGATTATAGTCGAGAACGTTTTACGATGGATGAAGGTTTAAATCGTGCTGTACGTAAAGTTTTTGTTCAGTTATATAAAGAAGGGTTAATTTATCGTGGTAAAAGAATTATTAACTGGGATCCTCAAGCTAAGACAGCTTTAAGTAATATTGAAGTTATTTATCAAGATGATCCAGGTAAGATGTATTATTTTAAATATCATATTGTTGGTTGTAAAGATTATTTTGTTGTAGCAACAACAAGACCGGAAACGATGTTTGGTGATACATGTGTTGTTGTTAATCCGGATGATGAGCGTTATCAGAAATATATTGGGCAAAAGGTTATTAATCCAGCTAATGGTGAAAGTATTCCAGTTATTGCTGATAATTATGTTGATATGACCTTTGGAACAGGGGCAATGAAATGTACACCAGCCCATGATCCAAATGATTTTGAAATTGGTCGTCGACATAATTTAGCTAATATTTTAGTCATGAATCCAGATGGTACAATGAATGATAAAGCAGGATCATATCAAGGCATGGATCGTTATGCTTGTCGTGAGGAATTAGTTAAGCAAATAGAAAAAGCCGGTGATTTAGTTAAGATTGAAGATATTATTCATGCAGTTGGTCATTCAGAAAGAACAAATGCTGTAGTTGAACCATATCTTTCAGAACAATGGTTTGTGAAAATGAAACCATTAGCTAAAGATGTTTTAGAACAGCAAGCAAATGCTGAAGAAAAGATTAATTTTTATCCAGCACGTTTTGCAAAGACTTTTGAACAATGGTTAGAAAATATTGAAGATTGGTGTATTTCACGTCAATTATGGTGGGGACATCGCATACCTGCTTGGTATCATAAGCAAACAAATGCTATTTATGTTGGTGAAGAAGAGCCAACTGATAAAGAAAATTGGTTCCAAGATGAAGATGTTTTAGATACATGGTTTTCAAGTGCATTGTGGCCATTTGGAACATTGGGTTGGCCTGATCAAAGTGCTGATTTTAAGCGTTATTATCCAAATAACGTTATGGTTACCGGTTATGATATTATCTTTTTTTGGGTCGCAAGAATGGCTTTTCAAGCTCGTCATTTTACCCATCAAGCACCTTTTAAAGATGTTGTTTTGCATGGCTTAATTCGTGATGCAAAAGGACGAAAAATGTCAAAATCATTAGGTAATGGCATTAATCCGATGGATGTTATTGAACAGTATGGTGTTGATGCATTGCGCTTTTTCTTAACGACTAATTCAACTCCTGGTCAGGATATGCGTTATATACCAGAAAAAGTAGAAGCAGCTTGGAATTTTATTAATAAAATATGGAATGCTTCTCGTTTTGTTTTGATGAACTTAGATGAAGATCAAAGTGCTGATATTACAAAAGTGCCATTAAGTGAGATTGACTTGTGGATTTTAATGAAATTAAATAAAACAATTCAGCAAGTTAATTTAAATATGACAAAATATGAAATGGCATTAGCTGGTAATGAGTTATATAGTTTTGTTTGGAATGATTTTTGTGCTTGGTATCTTGAATTAGCAAAGACAACTTTGCATAGTGATAAAGCATTAGCTACAAAAGTAACATTGGCTTATGTTTTAAAAGCAATTGTTATTTTATTACATCCGTTTATGCCTTTTGTAACAGAAGAAATTTATTTGCATTTACCAAAGCATAAAGAAACAATATACCATGAAAATTGGCCTTGTATTCAGAAATTAAAAGAATTCGATCTTGAAGAAATAGAAAGAATTTTATCTGTTATTGCTCGTTTACGGGAAGTTAAATCATTATATAATTTAAAACCAAGTACGGTATTACATTTTACATTGCATGATTTAGATGGTCATTTGGTAGCTAAAAAAGAAATTTTTGAAAAAATTATTTTAACAATGACAAAGTGTGTTTGGCTTGCTGAAATGAGTGGTGAACAAACAATTGAAAATTTAAAAGAAGGTAGTTTACATTTAATGCTTGATGAATTAAGTGATCCTAAAGAAGAGTTAGCTAAATTAATGAAAGAACAAGAACGTTTAGAAAAAGAAATAAAGCGAAGTAAAGGTATGCTTGCTAATCAGAATTTTTTAGCTAAAGCACCACAAGAAAAGGTTATTTTAGAAAAACAGAAACAAGTAGCTTATGAGAAACAATATGATTTAGTATTAACAAAATTAGCAGAATTAAAGGCTAAAATGTAAAAGAGGTGATCTTGATGAAAATTCAATTTGATAAACCGACGACTGTTTATTTTATTGGTATTGGTGGTGTATCGATGTCAGGCTTAGCCCATATTTTACTTGATCGTCATTTTAAAGTAGCTGGTTCAGATTTACATATTTCTGATAATACACAGCGTTTAGTCAAAGAAGGAGCGTCTGTTTTTATTGGTCAAAAAGCAGAGAATATCAATTCTAATTATAAATTTGTTGTTTATACAGCAGCTATTCATCCAAATAATCCGGAATATCAAAGAGCAAAAGAATTGGGTATTCCTTTATTAAATCGTAAAGATTTATTAGCCATGGTCATGGAGCATTATCCTAAATCTATAGCGATTGCTGGAACACATGGTAAAACGACAACCACAGCTATGTTGTCATATATTTTTTTACAGGGAAAATTAGATCCAACAATTTCGATAGGGGCTAATTTATCACGTATAAATGGTAATGTTTATATTGGTCATAGTGCATATTTTATAGCTGAAGCTTGTGAATATACGAATTCTTTTTTAGCATTAGCACCATATATTTCAATTATTACGAATATTGAAGAAGATCATCTTGATTTTTTTAAAGATATTAATGATATTCGTCACTCTTTCCATAAATTTGTTCTTAAAACAAGTAATAAAGGAGCTTTAATTATCCATAATGCTATTGTCGCTAAGGAAGAAATTATTGCTGGTTATCATGGTCAAGTGCTTACTTATGGTTTAAATGATGGTGATATACATAGTTTAAATAAACATTTGTTAAGTGATGGAACAACAATGTTTGAAGTTGTTTATCAGCAACATAATTTAGGTACAATCCATTTACCAATAACGGGTGATCATAATGTTTTAAATGCCTTAGCAGCGATTAGTGTAGCTTTATATTTACGAATTGATTGGCAAATGATCAAAGAAGGGTTAGCACATTTTAAAGGAGCTGATCGACGTTTTGAAAAGAAAGGTCTTTTTCATAAAGCCACAGTTATTGACGATTATGCTCATCATCCACAAGAAATACAAGCTACGTTGAATATGGCTTTTAATTATCCACATAAACGTTTGATTGTTGTTTTTCAGCCACATACTTATTCAAGAACCAAAGCTTTATTTGAAGAATTTGCCCAAGTATTAAAGAAAGTAGATATATGTCTTTTAGCACCAATTTATGCTGCTCGTGAAGATAATGATCCAAGTATTTCTTCTGCTTTGTTAGCTAAGCGAATTAATGAAATAGGTGGTCATGCAAAGAGTTTTATAAATTTTCAAAAGATAAAGGAATATCTACATGAAATAGTTCAGGAACAAGATCTATTAATGACAATTGGTGCAGGCGATATTGTTGATGTAGCAAATGATTTAGTTAAAGAGAATAATAATTAATGGTTATTCTCTTTTATTTTTTGTACAATAAAGTCATGAAAATAATTATTTGGGATTTTAATGGTACTATTTTAGATGATGTACAATGTTGTATTGATATTGAAAATCAAATTGCTATTGATTGGCAATTGCATATACCATACATTACAAAAGAAAAGTATTTAGCTAATTTTGGTTTTCCAGTACGTGAGTATTACCGTAAAATGGGATATGACTTTAATAAAATAAGCTATGAAGATGTAGCACAATCATTTCATCATTATTTTAATGAACGATATAAGCATTTAAAGCTATGTTTAGGTTTTCTTGAAAGAGCAGATGATTTTCAAAAGAAAGGATATAAACAGATTATTTTATCGGCTACAAAGCAAGAAGAATTGCAAAAACAAGTATCGACTTTAAAGATTGATGATTATTTTGAAGAGATAATAGGTGTACAAGATCATTTAGCTAATTCTAAAATAGACAGTGCTTTAACATGGATGAAAAAGAGTAATATTAAAGCTGATGAGTGTATATACATTGGAGATACTGATCATGATGAAGAGGTAGCTAAGGCGATCGGAGTTAAAAGAATTTATTTAGTCGCGCAAGGTCATCAATCATATGAAAGATTACAAAAAACAGAAGCAAAAGTGTTAGAAAGTCTTTTACAGTGGCCAAATGATAGATAATATTACTTGTTATTTTTTATTTTTAGCTTATTCTTAAGACAGTTATAGGAGGATTAAATGTTTAAAGAAGTAGGTCATTTTTTATTGAAAAGATTAGGTAAAACAAAATTACGTCCAGGTGGTATAACAGCTACTAATTGGTTATTAAAGCAAGTGCAATTTACAGCTGATACAAAAGTATTAGAAGTGGCTTGTAATGAAGCAGAAACATTAATGTGTCTAGCTAAGAAATATCATTGTGCATGTACAGGTATTGATATTAATGAAAAAGCTATTGCTCAAGCAATAAAGAAAGTTGTAAAAGAAGAATTACAAGATAAGGTGAAGCTACAAGTAGCATCAGCTTTAGATTTACCATTTGTGGATAATACTTTTGATGTTGTTATTAATGAAGCAATGTTGACAATGTTATCGATGGAAGAAAAAGCACAAGCGATCAAGGAATATTATCGTGTTTTAAAAAAAGGTGGTATTTTATTGACACATGATGTTATGTTAATCAAGGAAGATAGTAAGTTAATTGAAACATTACGTAGTGTAATTAATTTTCCAGTTACACCATTAACTAAGGAAAATTGGTTAAATCTTTTTCAAAATAATGGTTTTGAAGAAGTGATTGAAAAAGATGATCCAATGACCCTTATGTCAGATAAAGGTATGATTTTAGATGAAGGCGAAGAGCGTGCTAAATTAATTCATGATAATGCTATGAAAGATAAGAATAAAGGACAATTTTTATCGATGAAAAAATTATTTACCTCATCTGATGATAAGTTGCATTATATTGCTATTAGAAGTATTAAAAAATAGTATTAAGCAAGGATGATTATTTTCCTTGCTTTTTTAGTTGATATTATTATTTATTTCAATTATATGATTACTTTTTTTAATTATTTTTTCTTTTTCAAGGCGTGATATTTCACGTGATAAAGCAGAACGATTACAAGCTAGAAATTTTGCTAAATCTTCAATATTATAAATTAAATTAATTTTACTACTTTTTTGTTTTTTACATTCATATCCAAGAAAAGTAAAAATTTTATCCCGTAGTGATATTTTTGTATAAAGCTCCATTTTAAATGTTAGATAGGCTAACTGTCTTTGCATTTCAAGAATTATATTTTCCATAAAAAGGGCTCGTAATTGACAGCATTTTTTTTGTTCATCATAAATATTATTTATATTTATGACAATCATTTTAGCTTCCTCTTTAGCTTTTATAATGTAACCGGGATGAGTGTTAAAATCAAAAGCAAAGGAATCATTTGGTAAATAACGACAATTAATTGTTTCCGTACCATTTTCATCTAGGGAAATGATATCAATAATACCATCTAAAACAATAAATGCTTTGAAATTTGTAGATAGCTCATAACTATAGTTATCTTTGTTAATTTTTTTAATACGATATCCGATACAATATAGTATTTTTTGAATTTTATCAGTATCAATTGATTTAAAAAAATTACTTTTTTTTAATATATCAACCATTTTTTCTCCATCATAAATTATTTTCTGTATGTTGCTAAAGCAACATATGTATATCAATAATTACATTATAATACATACAGTTAGTGATGTTTAATATTATAACTCTTAACTATTAATTTATGAAAGGAGGTTAATGTGTTACAGAAGTATTGTATAAAAAATGGCCATATAAAATCTTATATTTATATAATACTTTTTGTTTTGCCGCTTATTTGTAGTTTGTTTTCACTATGTATTGGTCGTATTTATTTGCATCCTTTGCAAGTTATACAGGCATTTATCAATTTTATACAGCAGCAAAAGATAGATCCTATAATATCTTCTATTTTATTCAATATTCGTTTACCACGTATTTTAACTGCTTTAATTATTGGGGCCGGTTTAAGTGCAGCAGGTCTTTCTTTTCAAGCTATCTTTGCGAATCCATTAGCTACCCCGGATATTCTAGGCGTTAGTTCAGCTGCTAGTTTAGGAGCAATTATTGCGATTATTCTTAATGTTGATACATTAGGTATTCAATTGATAGCTATGTGTTTTGGTTTAATAGCAATTTTTATTACTTTAAAAATAGGAAGATTACAGGGTAAATCATCAATTATTATGCTTGTTTTATCTGGTTTAATTGTTTCTTCGTTAGCTAATGCCTTTAGTTCTTTGTTGAAATATACGGCTGATCCAAGTAATAAATTACCAGCTATTAGTTATTGGTTAATGGGATCATTTGCCCGATCATCATATAATAATATAATTATTGCTGGCTTTTTCATTGTTATATCTGTTCTTTTTATTGTTTTTTCATCTTTTAAACTGAATATTATGTCTTTATCTGAAGATGAAGCTAAATCACTAGGACTTAACGTTCAACGTTATCGTGTTTATTTTATTTTGGCATCAACACTAATTACAGCAAGTGCTATATCTATCTGTGGACAAGTTGGTTGGATTGGTTTGATTATTCCACATTTAGCACGGATGATTATAGGATCTAATAATGTTTATGCTTTACCAGTTGGTATTTTCTTTGGTTCAGCATTTATGGTTATTATTGAAGCTTTATCAAGAACTATTTCCGTTATTGAATTACCAATATCCATTCTAACAGCCATTTTAGGAGCTCCTATTTTTATTGTTCTATTAAAGAGAACAGGTGGTATTTTAAAATGATAATGGAAGTTAAAAATGCTTTTTATCATTTTGCTAAACAGGAAGATATTTTAAAAGATATTAATTTCAGTTTGCGTGATGGTGATACATTATGCATTCTTGGTCCTAATGGGGTTGGTAAAACAACATTGATTAGAGCAATTATTGGTATGTTAAAGTGGTCTAAAGGTAAAACATTTTTAAATGGTGAAGATATAAGTAGGATTAATACGAAAAAATTATGGTCATTGATTGCTTATATTCCCCAAAAAAGGAATTTTACTTTTGCTTATAGTGGTTTAGAAATGGTAACTTTAGGTTTAGCAACTCATATTGGTGATTTTGCTAAACCGGGTTATAAGGAAATTAAGCAGGCTGAAGAAACAATGGCACAATTAGATATTTTATCATTAGCTGATAAAGATTGTTCTTTAATGAGTGGTGGTGAATTGCAGATGGTACTTATTGCCCGAGCATTGGTATCAAAACCGAAAATGATTATTTTAGATGAACCAGAATCAGGTTTAGATTTTCGTAATCAATTGAAAATATTGGCATTAATTAAAAAACTGACAAGAGAGAAAGGTATTATTTGTATTATGAATACACATTATCCTAATCATGCTTTAGAAATTGCCAATAAAGTTTTACTGCTTGATTATGATCATCATTACAAATTAGGGAAAACAGATGAAATATTAACGGCCGATAATATTCGCCAAGCATTTGCGGTTGATGTAATTATTGAAACAATTAATAAAGCAGATAAAAATTATAAAGTGATTTTACCAACGCAAGTTATTAAGGAGTAGTATGCAAAATATAAATAAAGGAAATATTCTTAAAGTAACTGATATTATTGCTTGTAAAGATAAGCAAACAATTAGTAAAAAATTATACTCTAAAAATGATTGTTGGATCAGTTTATTTAGTTTTGATAAAGAAACGGATATTAGTGAAGAATATTATGATCAGGCAAAAATATATTTTGTTTTAAATGGAAAAGTTAAAATTGCTGACAATATATTAGCTACAAATATGGCAATTTGTTTAGCAGCTGATAAGCCATTTGGCATAAGTAGTATAGCAAAGAGCATTATTTTAGAGATAACTATAAAATTAGAGGAGGATGAAATGCATAATATTGTAAAAGGTAAACAAATTGAATTGAAAAAAATTATTGACTATGTAGATGAAAGTATTGCCAATATTGATTTAGTTACTAAAAGTGATTTAAAAATGATGGTTTTAGCTTTTGATGCGGGGCAAAGTTTAAGCCCACATAAAGCTAAAGGAGATGCTTTATTAATTCCTTTAGAAGGCAAAGCAAAAGTTAAGGTTGATAGTGAAGTATATGAAATTAAAGAAGGTGAACAAATTGTTTTACCAAAAGATGTCATGCATGATGTACAAGCTGTCACAAAATTTAAAATGTTAATTATTTTAACAATGTAAGGAGAGAAAATGAAAAAATTAAAGCTTTTTTTAGCAAGTATATTATTAATTAATTTAGCTGCTTGTCATAAAACAAATAATAGTGAACAAAGTCAGCAGAAAAGTAGTGAGTCAGAAACAAGAGTAATTACAGATCATGCTCATAATCAAGTTAAGTTACCAAAGAAAATAACAAAAATAGTAATTGATCAGATTCCTATTTTATCAACTTATATGGCTTATCATGGTGGTAAAGCACCTTATATTGTCGGCTATGCTGGTTCTTTGAAAGAAGTTATTTCAAATACTGTTTTGAAAAATATTGCTCCCGAGTTATTAAATTCTCAAAATACAGTGAAAGCTCAATCAGATATTAATGTTGAAGAAATTATTAAATTAAAACCAGATGTTATTTTCTATAATGCTTCAAATAAAGAACATTATGATGCTTTATCTAAAACAGGTATTCCATGTGTTGGCTTTGCAACAGATCCTGTTTTTACTAAATCAGATCCTATTGATCGTTATCAACAATGGTTAAGATTATTAGAAGATGTCTTTGGTGAAAAAGGAAAGATGGATAAGTTTATTACATGTGGTAATAAGATGATCAAAGATATTGAAGATAAAGCAGCTAAAATAGCAGATAAAGATCGTTTAAGTGCCTTAACTTTAGTACGTTATATGAAAGGTACACCGATTGTTTGTGGTAAAGACTTTTTTGGTGACTATTGGTTGAAAAGAGCAGGTGTTAAGAATGTTGTTCTAAAGTCAGGTGTTTTACCGGTTAATGTAGAACAAATATATAAGTGGAATCCAGATATTTTATTCTTAGATGGACCAGGTTTATTAAATATTAAAGTAAATGATATTTTAGGTAATAAAGTTGAAGGTCTTGATTTAGCTAATATGCCAGCCGTTAAAAATAAACGTGTTTATAATACGAAACTAGGTATGTGGAATTGGATGACACCAAATCCCGATGCGCCACTTGTTTTAGCGTGGATAGCGAAAAATGCTTATCCCGAAGTATTTAAAGATTATGACTTAAAGAAACAGATTAAAGATTATTATAAACAATGGTATAAATATGATGTGAGTGATCAAGATTTAAAAGAAATGCTTGAATTATAAATAATTATAAAGTGAACCAACAAAGCTTTTAAAAAAGCTTAAAGAGGTTCACTTTTATTATGTAAGTGTCTTTAGAATATAAAGTTATTATTAGTTTATTTGCTTTATTGAAAAATGTAAGCGGTTATAATAAAATTTTAATAGCTATTGGAGGTTTATATGACAAAATGTAAATATGTTTACCAATTTCGTGAAGGTAATGGTAAAATGCGTGAATTATTAGGTGGTAAAGGAGCTAATTTAGCTGAAATGAAAAATCTTGGTATGCCTGTACCAGAAGGATTTACTGTTTCAACAGAAGCTTGTACGGCATATTATGATGATGGTCAAAAAATTAATCAAACAATTTTAGCCGAAATAGATCGCAATGTAGTGTGGTTAGAAGAAATTAGTGGTAAGAAATTAGGTGATCGTAAAAATCCTCTATTAGTTTCTGTCCGTTCTGGTGCTCGAGCATCTATGCCTGGTATGATGGATACTATTTTGAATTTAGGCATGAATGATGAAGTTGTTAAAGTTGTTGAAGAAAAGACAAATAATACTCGTTTTGCATATGATTCTTATCGGCGTTTTATTCAGATGTTTTCAGATGTTGTAATGGGTTTAGATAAAGCTAAATTTGAAAAGATAATTGATGAAGTTAAAGCTAAAAGAGGAGTGACTCTGGATATTGAATTAAATGGTGAAGATATGAAGGAGTTAGCTAAGCGATTTAAAGCTTTCTATGAAGAAAATTTACATGAATCATTTCCACAAGATCCACATGTTCAATTAGTTCGTTCCATAGAAGCTGTTTTTCGTTCATGGAATAATGAGCGGGCTATCTTTTATCGGCGAATGAATGATATTCCATCATCATGGGGAACAGCAGTTAATGTCATGGAAATGGTATTTGGTAATATGGGTAATGATTGTGGTACAGGGGTTGCTTTTACACGTAATCCGGCAACTGGTGAAAAGAAACTTTTTGGTGAATTTTTGATGAATGCTCAAGGTGAAGATGTTGTTGCAGGTATTCGGACACCCCAGCCAATATCTGAATTAGCGGAAACAATGCCTAATGCTTATCATGATTTTGTACAGATTTGTGAACGTTTAGAGAAACATTATCATGATATGCAAGATATGGAATTTACCATAGAACATGGAAAATTATTTATGTTACAGACACGTAATGCTAAACGGACAGCAAATGCGGCATTAAAAGTTGCTGTAGATATGGAAAAAGAAGGATTAGTAAGTAAAGAACAAGCTTTATTAATGGTTGAGCCAAAACAACTAGATGATTTATTACATCCCCAATTTGATCAAAAAGCTTTAAAAGCAAAAGCTAATGATATTATTGCTAAAGGTTTAGCTGCTTCCCCGGGAGCTGCTAGTGGGGAGATAGTTTTTACTGCTGAAGAAGCTAAATTAAAGGCATCATTAGGTCGTAAAGTTGTTCTTGTACGTTTAGAAACAAGTCCAGAAGATATTGAAGGAATGCATGTTTCACAAGGTATTTTAACAGTACGTGGTGGCATGACTTCACATGCAGCAGTAGTTGCTCGTGGTATGGGAACATGTTGTGTATCTGGAGCTGGCATGATTCAAGTTGATGAAGAAAAAGGTGAAATGATAGTTGCTGATGAAGTGTTTAAAGCTGGTGATATTATTTCTTTAGATGGTTCAACAGGTAATGTATACCGGGGTAAGATTGAAACAGTACCTGCAACTATTGCGGGTGATTTTAAAACTTTTATGGCATGGGCTGATGCTATTAGAACAATGAAAATAAGAACGAATGCTGATACACCAGAAGATGCTTTGAAAGCAGTTGAATTTGGCGCTGAAGGAGTAGGCTTAGTTAGAACGGAACATATGTTCTTTAATTCGCAAGAAAGAATTAATGCTATTAGAGAACTTTGCATAGCAACTAATGAACAGCAACGTAAAAAAGCCTTAGATATTCTTGAACCAATGCAACAAGCTGATTTTGAAGGTATTTATGAAGCAATGGCTGGTCGCAGTGTGACGATTCGTTTACTAGATCCACCATTACATGAATTTTTACCAAAAACAACACAAGAAGCGGAGCAAGTAGCGAAAGATTTAGGTGTTACAGTTGATGATATTGTTTTAGCTGCTGCTAATTTACATGAATTTAATCCAATGATGGGACATCGTGGTTGTCGTTTAGATGTTACTTATCCAGCAATTGGTAAAATGCAAGCAAGAGCAATTATGAAGGCAGCTATTGCGGTTAATAGACGTCATCCTGACTATAAGTTAGTTCCAGAAGTAATGATTCCACTAGTTGGTGAAAAGAAAGAATTAGATTATGTTGCAAGTATTATTCGAACAACTTTTGAAAAAGTTTTGCAAGAAGAAGGGGTTAGTCAAACATATAAAATAGGCACAATGATTGAAATTCCAAGAGCGGCTTTAATTGCAGATGAGCTTGCTCAAACAGCTGAATTTTTCTCTTTTGGTACAAATGATTTAACACAAATGACATTTGGTTTTTCCCGTGATGATGCAGGTAAATTTTTAGAAGATTATTATAATAAACATATTTATGAAAGTGATCCTTTTGCCCATGTGGATATAAATGGGGTTGGGCAATTGATTAAGATGGCTTGTGAAAAAGGACGTAAAGCACGTCAAGATATACATTTAGGTGTATGTGGTGAACATGGTGGTGATCCAGCAAGTATTGCTTTCTTTCAAAAATGTGGTTTAAATTATGTTTCATGTTCACCATATCGTGTACCTATTGCACGTTTGGCAGCTGCCCAGGCAGTGATTAAAGAAAAACAAAATTAAGTTGATGATGTATAAATAAATAGCTAGTTAGGATTTTTAAAGAAAAAGCCTTATGGGCAGAAGTTTATAAGGCTTTTCTTTTTTAGCAATAAATATGAAAATGATAAAAAAGGTTGAAAATTAAAATATTTTCGGTATTAGTTATTAAGATCAATTGCTTAAAATAGTCAAAAAATTATTGTGAAAAAGAAAATATATATCACAAATATTGTTAAAAAATAAAGTTATACAATAAGAAAAGTGAAAATTTGGTAAAACTTATAAGTTGATGTCAATTTTTTGTAAAAAAAGTATTTATTTTTTTGAAAATAGTAGTATAAATAGATGTGTCATATAATGTAGAAGGGATGTGTGTACATGAGAAAGGTACATAATGGAAAAGTTTATGATACAGATACCGCTAGTTTTGTGATGACCTTAAATGTTGATGGATTGAAGCGGGATCTTTATCAAAAATCAACAGGAGAATTTTTCCTGTATGATGAAAATTCAAAGAGAATGCGTCCATTGTTGTTTAAAGACGCTCAAAAATATGTTTTTGAACAAGGTAGTAAAGAAGTACAAGAAAAGTATTTTGGGAAAATAACTAGTGATCGAGAGAAAATTTTAATTTCCGCCTATATTACGAAAGAACAAAAAGCGCATTTAAAAAGAGCAGCTGCAATTAGAGGATTATCTATTTCTTCCTTAATTGGTCAATGGGCTGAAACTTTAGAACATTTAGACAAATAGAAGACAGATGTCTTCTTTTTTTATAAAATATAGTTATGAATTTATTTGATAATGAAAAATTTAATCAAGAGCCATTAGCTAAGCGTATGTGTCCAACATCATTAGAAGATTTTATTGGTCAAAAACATATCTTAGCTAAAGATAAGTTACTTTATCGAGCTATTCAAGCTGATCGTTTAGGTTCTATTATTTTAACTGGTCCACCAGGTACAGGTAAGACATCTTTAGCAACGGTCATTGCTCAAACAACGAAGTCATATTTTATAACAATAAATGCAACTGTTGCTGGTAAAAAAGAGATGGTTGATGTTATTCAAGAAGCAAAAAAAAGGAAGATAACAAAGGGACAAAAAACCATTTTATTTGTTGATGAAATTCATCGTTTTAATAAAGCACAACAAGATTATCTATTACCATATGTTGAAGAAGGTCTCATAGTTTTAATTGGTGCAACAACGGAAAATCCTTATTTTGAAGTTAATCAAGCTTTGCTTTCAAGAAGTACAGTTTTTCAATTAAAAGCATTATCTGTTAAAGATATTGAAAGTTTATTGTATCGAGCAGTTCATGATCTTAAAGGAATGGCTTCTTTTCAAGCAGTTGTCGATCAGGATGTTTATACTTTTTTAGCTAAGGCTAGTGATGGTGATGCTAGAGTTGCTTTAAATGCGATTGAATTAGCAATTTTAACAACCCCAGCAGCGGAAGATGGTAATCGCTATATTGACTTAAAGGTTGTTAGTGAATGTATACAAAAAAAGATTCTGCATTATGATAAAGATGCGGATAATCATTATGATATTATTTCTGCTTTTATTAAAAGTATTCGTGGTTCGGATCCAGATGCTGCTATTTATTATTTAGCAAGAATGTTAGAAGCGGGTGAAGATATTCATTTTATTAGTCGAAGAATGATTATTTCTGCTAGTGAAGATATTGGTAATGCTGATCCAAGGGCGTTAATTATAGCCACAAATGCTGCTTTAGCTATTGAAAGAGTAGGCTTACCAGAAGCGGCTATTATTCTATCACAAGCTTGTCATTATCTTGCTACAGCTCCTAAATCAAATGCGACTTATTTATCGTTAAAGAGAGCAAAAGAAGCTGTCAAGCGATTTGGTAACTTAGCTATACCAGCTTATTTGCGTAATATTGTTATTAAAGGAGAAGAGAATATTGGTAAGGAAAAAGGTTATAAATATGCCCATGATTATCCTCATCATTATGTTGAACAACAATATTTACCAGATATGATTAAAGATCAATGTTTTTATAAATTAAGTAATGTCGGTTATGAAGCTAAATTAAAAAAATATTTAATTGCTATTGGCAAACATAAAATAGGTGAAGAGTAAATAAATATTAGTCGTTTTATTTAGAAAGTACTAAGATAGAGAAAAGTGAGGTTTTATTATGGCAGAAATAGTTCCTATTTATAATGTGGTTATTCTTCCTCATGCAACAGTCATTTTAACTGCTAAATCATACCAAGAAACAACTGGAAAAGTTGCCAAACAGAATGAAGAAGTATATTTTGCTATTGCTAAGAATATCTTGACAGATAATAATTTCACAACAAATAACTTCTATGATTATGGTGTTAGTGGAGTGATTAGTGAAATCAGTGATAATGCATATGTTGTGATTAAAACTTATCATCGTATTTTGTTTGTGGGTTTGCATATTGATAAGGATCATCATGTTTCTTGTCTTGAAGTGCATAAGGCAAATGAACGGAATGATCTTTATAGTGATGATTATGATGAGCGTATGCAAGGTTTAAAAGATAGTTTAATTCAATTTATGTCGCAATATCGTTGGGCTATTGGTGCTAAGAGTTATATTCAAAATATGGATAGTCCGGAAGAAATAATTACTGGTATTTCACAACTTTTACCTTTATCAGCTAATGACAAATATGAGCTATTGAGAATAACTTCACGGCGTAAACGTTTTTTGTTGATTGAAAAATATATACTTGAATATACAGAAATGAATAATGTGTCATCAGCTGCAAGTAGTGCTCAAGAAGCAGGTAATCGGAAAATTTATCGCGAAATGGCGATTAAAAAACAAATCGAGTATTTGCAAAAAGAACTAGATGAAATGCATCCAGAAAATATTAGTGAAATAAGAAAATTAGAAAAACGAATTAAAGATTCTGCTATGAATGAAATTGCTCGTAAGGAAAGTGAAAAAACACTAGCGAGGATGCAACAAGAAGGTGAAAATTCAACTGAATATGATAAGCTTTATGATTATTTAGATTTTTTATGCAGTTTAAATTGGGCTAAAGAGAAAGCAGTGAAAATTGATATTCAGCAAGCACAACATATTTTAGATGAAAAACATAGTGGTCTTAAAAAAGTTAAAAAACGTATTTTGGAACAGATTGCTATTATGAATTTAAAGCAGAAACAATCAGGCTCAATATTACTTTTTGTTGGTCCACCAGGTACAGGTAAGACATCAGTTGGTAAATCAATAGCTTTTGCTTTGAATCGACCATATGCTCGTATTTCATTAGGTGGTGTACAAGATAGTTCAGATATATTTGGCTTTCGGCGAACTTATGTTGGATCAATGCCAGGTAGAATCATGGATGCGATGCAAAAAGCTAATGCTTCTAATCCAGTTATGGTATTAGATGAAATAGATAAATTATCTTCTTCTTATCATGGTGATCCAGCAGCTGCTTTATTAGAAGTGCTTGATCCTGAACAAAATAAGACTTTTGTTGATCATTATATGAATGTTCCATATGATTTATCAGATGTTTTTTTCATTTGTACAGCTAATTCTTTAGATACTATTCCTGAGCCTTTATTAAATCGTATGGAAATTATTGAGTTTCAAGGTTATTCAGCACTTGAAAAATTTGCGATAGCTAAAAATTATCTTTTACCAAATGCTATGGCTGATAATGGTATCAAAGAAACAAAATTAGTTATAACTGATGATATTATCAAAAAGATTATTGATGATTATACAATGGAAAGTGGTGTTCGTGGTTTAAAGCAAGAATTAGATAAAATATGTCGGTATACAGCTTTAAAAATTGTTGAGGGACGCAAAACAAAATTAGTAATTAGTCAAAAGAAGTTAAATGAGATCTTAGATGAACGATCATTAGAACATAATATTATTCATAAAAAAACCAAAGCTGGGATTGTTACTGGCTTAGCATGGACACCGACAGGTGGTGAAATTCTTTTTATTGAAACATTGAAAACAGTTGGAAAAGGTAATTTACATATTACTGGTCAATTAGGTTCAGTCATGCAAGAATCAGTCCAAATTGCTTTGAGTTTAGTTAAATATTTATTGCCAAATAAAGAAAAAGAAATTGAAAATAGTGATCTACATATTCATTTTCCTTCAGGAGCTGTAAAAAAAGATGGTCCTAGTGCCGGTATTACAATTACGACTGCTTTAGCTTCTTTATTGACAAATCATAAAGTTGATCCAAGTATTGCCATGACCGGTGAAGTTTCTTTAAGGGGAGATGTTATGCCAATTGGTGGTTTAGTTGAAAAGTTGATGGCAGCTGCAAGAGAAGGAGTAAAAACAGTTCTTATTCCTAAAGATAATGAACAAGATTTAAAAGATGTGCCAAAGGAAGTAAAAGATCAGCTTAAGATTATACCAGTTTTAAGTGTTTGCGATGTTTTACATAAAGTAGGAATTTCTTTAAAATAGTTTCAGATTGAAACAGTAGACAGTTAGGTAAAACTAACCTATACTAATTAGAATAGAGGTGAAAATATGAAAATTGAAATTAAAGAAATAGAAAAATTACAGAAAAAATATGCTAAAAATGATAAAGCTAAAGTTTTACGGCATGCTTTAAGTACACATAGTTTAAATGAAGTTGTGCATAATGAGATGGCTGATCGTGATAATGTTAATATTTTTTCGCTTGACTTAGAAACAATGCCAGTAACAAATCAGTTACAATCTGGACGTTGTTGGATTTTCTCGGCTTTAAATGTTTTACGAGAAGTAGTTGCTAAGAAGTATAATGTTGAAGAATTAGAATTGTCTCAAAATTATGTTGCTTTTTTTGATAAACTTGAAAAAGCTAATTTCTTCATGAATTGTGCTATTAAGGAAATTGCGAATGGTTTACATTCTGAAAAGATGCGTTTCTTACTTGCTGAAGTAGTTGGCGATGGTGGTCAATGGAATATGCTCGTAAGTTTGATTCGTAAATATGGTATTGTTGTTAAATCGGCAATGCCTGAAACTTTTCAGTCATCACATACCAATTCAAATATTCTTTTGAATCGTCGTTTACGTCGTTTTGTTTTGGATATTCAAGGTAAAAATGTTCAAGAAATTGAGAAACTTCATCAAGAAGCATTATCTGAAATTTATGGTTTATTAGCTTCTTGTTTTGGTGTTCCACCAAAGAGCTTTACATGGGAATATCGTGATAAAGATAAAAAATTCCATCGGCTTGAAAATTTAAATCCGGTTGAATTTTATGAAGGACTAGATATTCATTTAGAAGATTATATTTATATCATTAATGGTCCAACAGCTGATAAATCATTTTATCAAACATACTCAGTTGAGTTACTTGGTAATGTTGTTGATGGAGAAGATATTTGTCTTTTGAATTTACCTATGGATGAATTAAAAGCTTCTGTTATAGCTCAAATGAAAGATGGTATGCCAACATGGTTTGGTTGTGATTGTTCAAAATTTGGTGATCGTAATACAGGTGCTTGGGATGATCAACAATTCGCTTATGCTGAAAGTTTCGATATGAAGTTAGAAATGAGTAAAGCTGAAATGCTTGACAGTCATGAATCCATGATGAATCATGCTATGGTGTTGACAGGTGTTAATTTAGTTAATGATAAGCCTAATAGATGGAAGATTGAAAATTCTTGGGGTGATAAGATTGCTCATAAGGGATATTTTATTGCTTCTGATACATGGTTTGATCAATATGTTTATGTTGCTGCCGTTAATAAGAAATATTTAAGTAAAGAAGCATTAGCAGCTTTAGATAAGCCATCGAAAGTATTGCCAGCATGGGATCCATTTGGAACATTAGCTAAAGTTAAATAAATTTAGACATTAAAGTATATTGCTTGAATAAGCAATATACTTTTTAAATGTTGGAGTAAAGATAAAACATCTTAAGATTATCTTTAATGTGCATTGCCTTTAAGAAAAAGTTAGTTCACAATAAAATAAATGAATAAAAAAGATGAGTTAGTTAAAGCACTATCTATCAAAGATGTGGAATATAGAACATTAGCCGATATATTTATTATGCAAAAAGGTTATACACCATCTAAAAATTGTCCTGCATATTGGCAAAATGGGGTAATACCATGGTTTAGAATAGAAGATATAAGATTACATGGCCATATTTTAAAAGATGCTATAAAACATGTTAATATGCAAGCAATTAAGAGTAAATTTTTTCCTGCTGATTCAATTATTTTATCTACTAATGTTACAATAGGTGAACATGCTTTAATAAAAAAAGACTTTTTGGCTAATCAACAATTTACTGTTTTTACGTTAAAAGAAGAAATGAAACAAAAGATATTAATTGAATATATATATTATTATTTTTATATCATTGGTAAAAATATTAATAAAAAAGTTAAAGGTTTAAGTTTTCCATCTGTTGGAATTAATAAATTAAAAAAATATATAATACCTATACCATCAAAAGATAAACAAAAAGAAATTGTTGATATGCTTGGGCAATTAACAAACTATCAACAATCATTAACTGAACAAATTGAAAATGAAATATCTAAAATAAACAAACAGTATGTATATTATCGTAATAAGTTTTTACAATTTCATGATTACCATCCTTTAACACATCAATTTTCACAATTAAACAAAGAAACATTAGTATATAAGTCATTAGAAGATTGTTGCTATATACTTGATCAAAAACGGAAAGCAATAGCTCAAAAAAATAGAAAAAAGGGAAAATATCCATATTATGGTGCTAATGGTATTCAAGATTATATCAATGACTATATATTTGATGGGGAATATGTTTTAGTTGGTGAAGATGGTAGTGTTATAAAGCAAGATCATAGCCCATTTGTTACATGGGTAAAAGGTAAAATATGGGTTAATAATCATGCTCATGTCTTAGCTGCTAAAGAAGAGATATTCTTACGTTATTTATACTATTATTTAATGACTATTGATATTCATGCTTATGTACATGGTAGTGTACCAAAATTAACGCTTCATGATTTAAAAAAGATAAAAATAGCTTTACCACCATTAGTAGTACAACATGAAATAGTTAAAATTTTAGATTGCTTAGAACGATTATATGATAATTTAAGAGTTTGTTTGCAAAAAGAAATAGAAAGTAATCATAAAAAATATAATTATTATTTTGATCAGTTACTCACTTTTGAATGAAGATTAAGATAGTAGCACTTATCTATCTTTAGTGCTAAAATATAGTTAACAAGGAAATGCTTCCTTGCAGGAGGTATAATATGCGTTTTGAAATAGTTGGTAAAAATATTAAGATTACAGATGCGATGCGTAATCAAATTGAAGAAAAGTTATCATCACTTGATAAATATCTTCTCATTGATAAAAATACGATTGCACGGGTAGTTGCTAGAGTCTATCCAAATACGCAGAAGGTAGAAGTTACGATTCCAACAAAAATAGGTCAAATTAGGGCAGAAGTTGAAAAAGATGATTTTTATACAGCCTTAAATTTAGCTATTGATAAATTAGAAAATCAGATTCGCCGTCAAAAAACACGTTTATCTAAGCGACATCGTGATCATTTAGCCAAAGCTTTTATTGCTGATGAAACAACAAGCAAAGAAAATGATCATTTAGTACGTACAAAGATGATTGTTGCTGATAAGATGAGTCTTGAAGAAGCTATTTTACAAATGGAATTATTGAGTCATTCATTCTTTATTTATACAGATGAAGAAACAAATAAAAAAGCACTTGTTTATGAACGTAAACAAGGTGGATATGGTTTACTAGAAATACAAGATTAAGTTTTAATACCTTGTCATTATTAGTCATAAACAGATGTTTATTTGATAATGACAAGGTGTTTTTTAGAGAAACTAATTGTTATTGCATTACAATATCTTTAATTATATAAAAAATATGATTAAACTTGTTTAAAAATTAAGTAATTCAAGGTTAAAACTAAAAATATGAGAATTTAAATAGGATTAAATAAGCTACTTGGTAATATATGATTGAGGTGATTGATATGTCACTTGAATCCTATGCAGACAAGAAAAGGATTTTACAATATGTTAGTATTGCTTATCAATCTTGTCGGGATAAAAATGATATGACTACTTGTGATCAACAATTTTTGAATTTAATTGAAAGGACGTTAAAGTGTTGTTCAGAAACAACCAATTGGATTATTCGTTTTGATTTTTTGGAAAAGCAAGCAAATGATTGGTATTTAAATTATTTTGCTAAATCATCTTATTATCGCTTGAAAAGAAGAGCAATTTATGAGTTCTTAAATTGCTTAGATGCAGTATGAATGATAAAATATATAAGCGTTTCCAATGATAAGGAGGTTTATATGAAAGGTATTGCTGCTTCACAAGGAATAGCTATTGCTAAAGTTTATAAATTAGAACAACCAACAATTGAAATAGATAATGTTGTGTTAAGTGTTGAAGAAGAATTAACAAAGCTACATAAAGCATTAGAAAAAACAATTAATGATATTGAGATGATTAAAAAAGTAGCTGCTAAGAGTTTGAAAAAAGAAGAATTAGAAATATTTGATGCACATTTAATGATGGTTAAGGATCCAGAATTTCAAAGTTCAATTGAAAATGCTATCAAGAATGATGGCGTTAATGCTGCTCAAGCTATAAAGAATGTATCAGATATGATGGTTGCTATGTTTGAAGGTATGGATGATGAGTATATGAAGGCTCGGGCAGCGGATATTAAAGATGTTTCATATCGTTTATTATGCAATGTTTTAGGTAAAGAAATTCCTAATTTAGCTACCTTAAATGAACCAGTTGTTGTCGTTGCTAAAGATTTAACGCCATCTGATACAGGATCATTAAATAAATTATATGCTAAAGGATTTGCTACAGAAATGGGAGGACGGACATCACATTCAGCAATTATGGCTCGTTCTTTGGAAATACCGGCTATTGTTGGTTGTGGTGATTTATTATCACGTGTCCAAAATGGCGATGAAATTATTTTAGATGCAATTAGTGGGGAAATAATTTTACATCCGACAATAGTGCAGAAGAGTGAATATGAAGCTAAATTAGCATCTTTTACAAAAGAAAAAGAAGAATTAAAAACATTTAAAGATAAAGCATCAATAACTTTAGATGGTCATAAAGTTGAATTGGTTGGTAATATTGGTTCACCATTAGATGTACAAGCAGTTTTAGATAATGGTGGTGAAGGAATTGGCTTATTTAGAACAGAATTTTTATATATGAAAAGTGAAGATGATTTTCCAAGTGAGGAAGTTCAGTTTTCAGCTTATAAACAAGTTCTACAAGCAATGAAAGGTCACCAAGTAGTGATTCGTACTTTGGATATTGGTGGTGATAAAAAATTAAATTATTATCAGTTTGAAGAAGAAATGAATCCTTTTTTAGGTGTTCGAGCAGTTCGTTTCTGCTTACTTAGAAAAGATATTTTCCGGACACAATTAAGAGCTTTATTACGGGCATCCGCTTTTGGTAAATTAGCAATTATGTTTCCGATGATTGCGACAGTTAATGAGTTTAGAGAAGCTAAATCGTTATATAATGAAGTGCGTGCAGAATTACAAAAAGAAGGTGTTGCTTTGGGTGATGTTCAAGTTGGTATGATGATTGAAATACCAGCAGCAGCTGTTAATGCTGATCAATTAGCTAAAGAAGCAGATTTCTTCTCTATTGGTACAAATGATTTAATTCAATATACAATGGCAGCCGATCGCATGAGTCAAAATGTGTCATACTTGTATCAACCTTTTAATCCTTCTATTTTACGTTTAATTAAGATGACTATTGAAGGTGCACATGCCCATGGTAAATGGTGTGGTATGTGTGGTGAAATGGCAGGAGATGCTATGGCAGCACCAATTTTATTAGGCCTTGGTTTAGATGAATTTTCGATGTCAGCAGTTTCTATTTTAGGTGCTCGTAAAGTTATTAATAATTTAAGCTATGAAAAAATGAAGAAATTAGCTGTAGAATGTACACAGTTAGCAACTTCTGAAGAAGTAATAGCACATATTAAAAATAATTTACACTAATTATTAACTGAAATTGTTAAGATAATGTTATTGGCACAAAATTACTATTTTTGATATAATGTTTTTTGTTTCCTGAAATTAATAGTTAGAAAGAAGGTTTTTATGGGAAGAGCACATGAAGTTAGAGCTGCTTCAATGGCAAAAACAGCAGCTATTAAATCAAAATTATATTCACGTTTTGGAAAGGAAATTTTTATTGCAGCTAAGTCTGGTGTGCCTGACCCGGAGATGAATTTAACTTTAAAACGGAAAATTGCGGAAGCAAAGAGTAATCAAGTCCCAGCTGATGTTATTAAAAGAGCAATTGAAAAAGCTAAAGGTGGCGATGTTGATAATTATACATCAGCTCGTTATGAAGGTTTTGGACCTGGCAATTCAACGCTTATTGTAGATTGCTTAACAGATAATACTAATCGTTCTATTACGGATGTTAAGACATGTTTTAATAAGTGTAAGGGAGCTAAATTAGTTAATGCTGGTAGTGTTTCATATAACTATGAAAGTGTTGGTTTATTTGTTTTTCCTTTTGAAGATGAAGAGAAAATGCTTGATACAATGCTTGAAGCAGAAGTTGATGTTCTTGATTTAAGCGTGGAAGATGGAATGATGACAGTTAAAACATCTTTTACTGATTTTGGTAAAGCACATGATGTTTTAGAAACAAAATTTCCTGATTTAAAATTTACAAAATGTGAAGCAACATGGTTACCAAATGAGTATGTTACTTTAACAAATCAAGAAGATATAGATTCATTTAATAAGTTAATTGACTTATTAAATGAAGTGGATGATGTAGACAAAGTTTATACTAATGTTATGCTCAATGATTAGTAATAAAAGGTCCTATTCGATAACGATAGGACCTTTTATTTCGCGATCTATGATATCTTGCTCTTGAAAAATATGAGCATAAGTATAAGTTGTTCGTAGTTCTATTTCACGATATAATTCATTTAATTTAGAAAAATGAACAACGATAGGTAGATCTTTATGTGCTTTTAACCATCTTTGACCATTGGTATTAAATCCTAAAATACGTAATTGGTGAGGTGGTTTTAAATGATTTATTTCTTCTTTTTGAATATGGTTTAAAATTTGTAAACAAGTTCTTTGAATACGTGCTTTTGTATAACGATAATTGATACAAGATTGAATAAAATCAGGATAATTATTATATTGCATAGCCTTATTAATTAAATGCTTTTCAATACCTTCATTAACTAAAAAATATGATTGGATTGTTTTTCTTGTATTTGTCAATAATTCATATCTTAACAATTGATAATAATCTTGCATGAAATGGAGTTTTTTATCTTTGTTAATTGGGCTTGGTAAAGAAACATTTTCTTTTTTTGCTAAGGCAAAACGAATGGCATTAGCCGAAGCAAAATCAGTGTTTTTTAAACTATGATAAGCTTCACCTTGACGTTTTATTAAAAAAGGTTTGATATTTGTATGTTGTAAAGCTTTTAAATAACAAACAGCTAAGATATCATTTGGCATCATTGAAGAAGTTAATAATGAATATGCTTTAGGAAAAGAACAACCTTGTCGCATATTTTCTCTTAAATGATCTGGATTAATGGATGTTGAAGCAATTTCCTGTAGATTAGCTAAATTAGCACATTCACTACCAAAACAAAGATAATCAACTTGAGCTATTGAAAGTATATCAACAGCTGCTTTAGCAAAAGTATTAGCACTTTGAGTAGCGTAAATATAAGGTAGCTCAATCACTAAATCAACACCATTTTTTAACGCCATATTAGTTCTTTGCCATTTATCAATAAGAGCTGGTTCACCACGTTGAACAAAGTTACCACTCATAACAACAATAATGACATCAACCTGTAATTTTTCCTTAATTTTTTTAATTTGATATAAATGCCCAAAATGAAAAGGATTATATTCAACAACAATACCACAAGTTTTCATAATTATTTTCCTATTACTAAATAGGATAACAAAAAAATATGAAATCGAAAATAAAAAATTATATAAGTAACTTGTATTATCACTTAAATATTCTTGACCTAATATATATATATATATATATATTGTAATTATATGTAATATCAAAAATTATATAGGAGGGAAAGTGAATCATGTTTGTAAATAAGAACTTATG
>CAMUDN010000007.1 GCA_947087645.1 uncultured Bulleidia sp.
TTATGATAAACAAGCAAATAGTTATGTTTTACAATATCGAAATAATAAGTTAGATGAGCGAGTAAATGTACCGATTAAAGTTGAATGGTTAGGCACAGATGGAACGAATAGTGAAATAAGTGTGCAGTTAAAGAAAGCAAGTCAGCTTATTAAAGAAGTTAAGGTAAAGAAAACAAGCCAATGGGAAGATAAGTTTGAAGTAGTTAAGTATGATGATCAGTTAAAAGAGATTGATTATACCCAAGGTTATAGCCTAGAAGCAAGTACACCAAATGGATATACACTTGTTAAATCAGGTTATGATAAACAAGCAAATAGTTATGTTTTACAATATCGAAATAATAAGTTAGATCTTGTACATCATGATCATAATCATTCAATGACAAATGCTATTCCAAATACAGCTGATAATAATAGATCATCATTTGTGTTTATGTTTGGCTTATCATTTATAGCTTATTTATCATTATTGTTATGGCGTTTTTATAAGCGATCATAATTTGTTAAAAACCCTTATTTGATAAGGGTTTTTATTGTTTTGTGATGATAAAATCAATTATTCAAGTATGTAAAGGCTTTCAGTTAGAAAGTGAATTAAAAGAATAGAAAGCACTTAAAACTTAGTGATATAATAAGCAAGTAAAAGGAGGATAACCATGGCGAAAGTTACGGTTAAGGACTTAGAGGTAGCAGGAAAACATGTGATTGTACGTGTTGATTTTAATGTTCCTCATAAGAATGGAATTATTACAGATGATAATCGTGTACGGGCAGCATTACCAACGATTAATTATTTAACAGAACATGGTGCAAAAGTATTATTACTTAGTCATTTAGGCAAAGTGAAGACAGAAGAAGACAAAGCTAAAAATGATATGTCAATTGTTGCTGAATGTCTTGCTAAATTGCAAAGTGCACCTGTTACATTTGTGAATGAAACAAGAGGGTCGAAGCTTGAAAAAGCAGTTAAAGAGCAGGTAAATGGTTCAATTGTTTTAATGCAAAATACACGTTATGAAAAAGGTGAATCAAAAAATGATCCTGAATTAGGTAAATATTGGGCTTCTTTAGGTGATTTATTTGTTGAAGATGCCTTTGGCTCTGTTCATCGTGCCCATGCTTCAACAGTAGGCATTGCCAGTCATTTGCCAAGTGCATTAGGATTTTTAGTTGAAAAAGAAGTAGCTGTCTTGGGTAAGGCTGTTAATGATCCACAACGTCCATTTGTAGCTATTTTAGGTGGGGCAAAGGTATCCGATAAAATTGGTGTTATAGCTAATTTGTTGAAAATTGCTGATAAAGTTCTTATTGGTGGTGGTATGTCTTATACTTTTGCTAAAGCAAATGGAGGTAAAATTGGAACTTCATTATTAGAAGAAGATAAAATGGATTTAGCTAAGCAATTTATGCACGAAGGTAAAGGAAAGTTATTCTTACCAGTTGATACAGTAATTGCTAATGATTTTTCACATCCAAGTGAAATTAAAACTGTTGATGCCGGTTTAATTCCTGATGATTTTATGGGCTTAGATATTGGTCCTAAAACAGTTGAATTGTTTAAAAAAGAATTAGCTGGTGCAAAGACAGTATTTTGGAATGGACCAATGGGTGTTTTTGAAGATGAACGTTTTGCAAAAGGAACTATAGCTATTTGTGAGGAATTAGCTTCTTTACAAGGTGCAACAACAATTATTGGTGGTGGTGATTCCGCTTCAGCAGCTAAGAATTTAGGATATGCTGAAAAATTCAGTCATATTTCAACAGGTGGTGGAGCATCACTTGAATATATGGAAGGAAAGGAGTTACCGGGTATTGCTATTATTCCGGAAAAATAATTATGAAAAGAAAAGCTATTATTGTTGGTAACTGGAAGATGAATAAAACACCGGTTGAAACTGAATCATTTGTACGAACAATTGAAACTTATTTAACCGGTAAAGAAAATGCTGATTATGGTATTGCCACACCATTTGTTGATTTATATGTGGCTGTTCGTAATGCTAAAAATTTGATTATAGCTGCTGAAAATTGTCATGAAAAGGATGCTGGTGCATATACAGGTGAAGTTTCTGTACCGATGTTAAAAGAAGTTGGTATTACTTATTGTATTATTGGACATTCGGAAAGAAGAACATACTATAATGAAACAAATGAAGCATGTGCTTTAAAAGCTAAGCGTTTATTTCAAGCAGATATTACGCCAATTTTGTGTATTGGTGAAACAGAAGAGCAGTATGACAATGCTCAAACAGCTAATGTTATCAAAGATCAGTTAAGTGGTTCTTTAGCTGGTCTTACAGCTGAAGAAGTAGCAAGTATGGTAATTGCCTATGAGCCAATTTGGGCAATCGGCACAGGTAAAAGTGCTGATGTAAAGACAGCTGAAGAATGTTGTAAATTAGTAAGAGAAACAGTAGCTAATTTGTATGATAAAGAAACAGCTGAAAAAGTACGTATTCAATATGGTGGATCAGTTAAGCCAAATAATATTCGTGAATATATGGCTTGTGATGATATTGATGGAGCTTTAATTGGTGGTGCTTCATTAAAAGAAGAATCATTTAAAGAATTAATTGATGCAACAAAATAGTTAGTTAGGATAGGAGGAAATAGAAATGCCTAATTTTATTGATCCAATTGCAGAAGTTTATGCACGTGAAATTTTAGACTCTAGAGGAAATCCGACAGTAGAAGCAGAAATATACACTGAATCAGGAGCCTTTGGACGTGCAATTGTTCCTTCAGGAGCTTCAACAGGTGAAAGAGAAGCTTTAGAGTTAAGAGATGGTGATAAATCTCGTTATGCTGGTAAAGGTACTTTAAAAGCAGTTGAAAATATTAATGAAAAAATTGCACCTGCAGTTGAAGGTTTAAATGTATTTGATCAAGTTTTAATTGATAAGGTCATGATTGAATTAGATGGTACAGAATTTAAGAGTAATTTAGGTGCTAATGCAACTTTAGCTGTATCTTTAGCAGCTGCAAGAGCCGCTGCTGATGCTTGTGGTTTACCATTATATGAATATATTGGTGGAACTAACGCAAAAGTTTTACCAGTACCAATGATGAATGTTTTAAATGGTGGTAAACATGCTGATTCTGCTGCTGATTGTCAAGAATATATGATTATGCCAGTAGGAGCTAAAAATGTACATGAAGCAATTCGTATGGGTGCGGAAACATTCCATGCTTTGAAGAAAGTTCTTAAGAAATATGGTTATAATACAGCTGTTGGTGATGAAGGAGGATATGCTCCATCAACGATTAAAGGTAATAATGGTCCATTAGAAACATTGGGTAATGAAGGTCCTTTAGAATTAATGGTTGAAGCAGTTAAAGCAGCTGGTTATGAATTAGGTAAAGATATTTGCTTTGCTATGGACTTAGCAGCTTCAGAATTTTATGATGCAGAAAAAGGTAAATATGTATTAAAACGTTCAGGCGAAGGTGAAAAATCAAGTTTAGAAATGATTGATATGCTTGAAAAATGGGTTGAAAAGTATCCTTTGATTTCCATTGAAGATGGTTTAGCTGAAAATGACTGGGACGGTTGGGTTGAATTAACTAAACGTCTAGGTAAAAAAGTTCAATTAGTTGGTGATGATTTATTCGTTACAAATACAACTTATATTAAGAAGGGAATTGAACTTGGAGCAGCTAATTCTGTCTTAATTAAAGTAAACCAAATTGGTACTTTAACGGAAACATTAGATGCTATTGAAATGGCTAAAGAAGCTAAATATACAGCTGTTGTTTCCCATCGCTCAGGTGAATCAGAAGATAGTACAATTGCTGATTTAGTTGTTGCCACAAATGCTGGTCAAATTAAGACAGGTTCTTTAAGTAGAACAGATCGTATTGCTAAATATAATCAATTAATGAGAATTGAAGAAGAATTAGATGAAGTTGCACAATATCGTGGTCGTAAAGCTTTCTATAATGTTAAAGCTATTTCATCAAAATAATTAATAAAAGTTCTTAATCAAATGATTAAGAACTTTTTTAATACTATAAAATATGATATATTCATAATAATTAAGGTGATTTTTATGAATAAAAAATATTTAAGTATATTCTTAGTATTATTTTTATGTACAGGTTGTTTAGCAAAATGGAGTAGTAAAAATGATTTATCTTTGCTTTATCATGATTTACCAAAAGATAATGAATTTACATTGATAGATAAAAAAGACTTAATTACTTTTTTAGATAATGGTACAGGTATTTTGACCATGGGATTTCCATCTTGCAAATGGTGTCAAGCATATTATCCATCTTTTAATGAGTTATTAAAAAAAGAAAAAATAAAGACGAAGTATTTCAATATTTATGAGCAGAAGAAAAATGATCGTTCTTTTTATGATCAGGTAGCAAATAAAATTAAAGCAATGAATAAAACAGGTAAAGAAATTATTAAGTATGATAATGATGGTAAAATGGTTATTTATGTCCCCCTTGTTTTATTTATTGAAAATGGCAAGATAATAGCTTTTGATAATGAAACAAGTGATATTAAAGGTATGGAAATAAAAGATTATTGGACACCTGAAAAGAAAGAGCAATTTCAAATAAAGATGAGAGAATTAATTAAGCAAAATAAAAAAGCTCAAGAGAATAATCAGGCAGGCGGTTGTAATAGTTCTAAATCTTGTAAAGTAAATTAGTAAATGATATAATTCTAGCGTTATAAGGTGGTTTAAATGAATAGTATACTAAATCCAATTTTAATGATTATTTCAGCTATAATCATTATCTTAACGTTATTACAAGGTGGTAAATCGGATGGTATTTCAGGAGCGTTTACTGGTAATGGCGGGCTTAATTTATTTGCAAATCAAAAAGAAAGAGGATCTGAAAAAGTTATATCAAATATGACTTTGATACTTGGTATTATCTTTTTTATCTTGGTTATTGCAATAAGAATTATGAAATAGGAACCGGTTATTAAGACCGGTTTTTAAATCGAGGATATACCATGGAAAAAGAACAAATTATTAATTATTTAAAACAAACTCCTCATGTTAAACATACATTATGTGAAATGAAGAGATTTTTTAAAATAGATAAATTAAATAAAATTTTATTAGAAATGAAGAAAGAACACCTTATTTTTCAAAATGCTAAAAAAGAATTTTTAACGATTGAACAAGCAGGTATGATAGTAGGAAAATTATCAATTAATCGATCAGGAATGGGTTTTATTGATGATGAAAAAAAAGGATCATATAAGATTGATAAAAAGGATTTACAAACAGCGATGAATGGGGATATTGTTGTTATTCAACGTTTGAAAAAATCATTTTGGGCAAAGGTTATAGCTATTAAACAAAGGGCTTTAGATAAATTAGTGGGAACGATAGATACAAGTAATATAAAACATATATTTATACCAGATGATGATCGCTTAAAAGCACATAATATTTATTTTAGTTATCCAAAAGACTTTATGCCTATAGATGGTTTAAAAGTACTTGTTCATATTACTAGATATGGAAAACCATTATTTGTTAATTTAGTAAAAGTTATTGGTCATAAGGATGATCCGGGGGTAGATATTAGTTCTATTTTGGCAAGTTATAATATTCCTTTAACATTTCCAGAAGATGTTATGCAAGATATTAAAAAATTAGCTAAAAAAGTTTATAAGAAACAATTAAATGGACGAAAAGATTTACGTCAAATGCCTTTTATAACGATTGATGGTGATCATTCAAAGGATTTTGATGATGCATTAACAGTAAAAAAAAGAAAGAATGGTTATCATTTATGGGTAGCTATTGCTGATGTATCAACTTATGTAAAAGCTGGATCTGCTTTAGATAAAGAAGCTCAAAAGCGTTCCTTTTCAACATATGTTATTGATCGTGTGGTACCAATGCTACCACATGAATTAAGTAATGGTTTAGCTTCTCTTAATCCCCATCAAGATCGGCTGACTATAACGTGTGAAATGTTTATTAACAAGCAAGGTAATATTGTTGATTATGAAATATATCCAGCTGTTATTAATTCATTTGCTAGAATGACATATAATGTTGTTAATCAAATTTTAAAGGGTGATAAAAAGAAAAAAAAGGAATATCATTCTTTAGTTAAATTGTTACAAAATTTATGGGCATGTTCGTTAGTTATTCGCCAAAATCGTGAACAAAAGGGAGCTATTGAATTTAGTACTTTAGAAAGTGAAGTTGAAGTTGATGAAAAAGGAAAAGCTATTGCAATATATCCACGACAAAGAGATATAGCTGAAAAAATGGTTGAAGATTGTATGATTGCAGCTAATGTCTCGGTTGCTAATTATATGAGTAAACATAATATACCTTGTATATATCGGATTCATGAAAAACCAGGTATGGAAAAAATGAATTGTTTTAAACAAGTAGCTACAGCTTTAGGAGAAACATTTAATTATGTTAAAAATGATATAAAGCCAAAAGATATTCAAAAATTTTTATCTTCAATTAAAGATGATAAAGAAGTTATGTTATTAAATAATTTATTGTTAAGAAGTATGCAAAAAGCAAAATATGATATAGAAAATAAAGGTCACTTTGGTTTAGCGGAAGATAATTATTTACATTTTACTTCGCCTATTCGTCGTTATCCTGATTTGATTGTGCATCGGATGTTATGGAAATATGTTTTTCAAGGTAAAAAAAGGAAGATGAAGATAGATCTTGATCAGAATAAAATATTTGCACAACATGCATCTGTTCAAGAAAGAATTTGTACAGATGCTGAGTATGCTTGCTTAGATATGAAAAAAGCTGAATATATGGGTCAATGTATTGGTCAAAAAATGGTGGGTATAATTACAAATATTACTTCATTTGGTATGTTTGTACAGTTAAAAAATACGATAGAAGGGCTTATATCGTTACAAAATATGCCCGATGATTATTATCAATTTGATGAAAAGAGAATGGAATTGGTTGGTCAAAAGAGGCATTCTGTTTATCGTGTCGGGCAAGAAATTATGATTGAAGTTATAGCTGGTAATAAGCAAAGAGGAACGGTTGATTTTGCTTTAGTAAGTAATAAAGTGTAGGTGTATAAATTATGGAAAAGATAAAAGTTATTGCTTTTAATAAACGAGCAAATCATGATTATTTTTTAAGTGATCGATATGAATGTGGCATGGTATTAACCGGTACAGAGATAAAGTCTTTAAGATTAGGAAAAGTTCAGTTTAAAGATGCATATATAACGATAAGAAAGCGTGAAGCGTGGTTAAAGATGTTACATATTTCACCATATAAATTTGGGAATATCTTTAATGTTGATGAAACAAGAGATCGTAAATTATTGTTACATAAATTAGAAATTATACGTTTAGATCAAAAAATACGTTTAAAAGGTTTTACTTTAATTCCAGTACGTATTTATTTAAAAAATGGGCGCGCTAAAATAGAGATCGCATTAGCTAAAGGTAAAAATTTACATGATAAAAGAATGAGTGCTAAAGAAAGAGATGCACAAAGAGAAATTGGTAAAGCATTAAAGCACTATTGATTTATTTTTAAAATATGAATATATTTATTCTATGGGGCTGTTTTGGTTTCGACAGGTTAATGTTTGATTTAAGTGGCAGTGGAGTCATGACCTAATCATGGTAAAAATAAACGCAAATACAAATAGAAGTGCAAACTTCGCATTCGCTGCCTAATAGACGCTAGAAGCGTTGCAGCATCCAATTATAAAAAGTAGCCGTCTTTTTATAATTGTGTAAAAAAACGGATAAGAAAAGTTATAACCTAGCTAACTTTTTTGACAATTAATAGGTAAATTCGAATATTGATTTTTGTCATTTTAAATCAATTCGTCTTATTTTAAAATGACTAAACTGTAGATGCTTAAATGTGGGACTTATCTTGGACAGGGGTTCGATTCTCCTCAGCTCCACCAGAACGCGAAGCGTCGAACTCTATTCTTTTTCAAGAATGAGTTCGCGCTTGTCTATAAATTCGAGGGTTGCTAACGCAGCCCTCGTTTTTTGTTTGAAAAAGCAAGATTTCAAGAACAAAAGACAGAGCGTGTGCCTCGCTGGCGCTTTCGCGCCGCTCGCCACACGAAGAAGACGAGCTGGGCACAGGGAAAAGGCGGGGTGTGTGGAAAAACTCGTTTTAATTTTTTCCACGCATATTTTGTTGACTATCAAGGGCTTTGAGGCGAATCGCTATTTTTGTGTGGGATTTTCGTTTTTGATTTTCCCACGCATTTTTTGTTGATAGTCAAGGGCTTCAGACCGTTTGTGGAAATGTGGAAAAAAATATCTATTAGTCTATATATATTTTATCCTGTGCCCCCTTTTAATTTTATATAGGGGGGAGTTGAAAAAAAATCTTCCACATCCCCACATTTGCCTTGAAGCCCTTGTGTGCGTTGAAAAAATGCGTGGGAAAATGAAGTGCCATTTTTTCCACATACTGCCCTCAAAAAAATATTTTCTGCCTTTTCTCTGTGCCCGGCTTTCTTGGATGCCTTGTCTGCGTTGGGGGTTATCAAAAACGGGTGTTTTCAAGCCTGTGTTTGAGCAGTTCAGAGGCTTAAAAAGTCTTGATTGCGAACGTGACTCGTGGTATAATAAAACAAAATTAGATATGTTCACGAGCGGTAATCGCACTTGAGCGACCCTGTTTTTCAGTTTGGGGAAGCACTTAAAAGCGACCAACGTTCATAACGCACGAATGGAAAACGGGCGGTGAACCTTTAGGAGAAATCCTATCGGTTTGCCGCCCGTTTTTTTGTTTTTCGAGAAAGATGAGGAGGAAATAGATATGCAAGAAACGATGAAGAAGACCAAGTCAAACGGAGTAATGACACAGCAGGAGTATTCGAGCTGGATTGCTGCTCTTATGAAGAAGACGTTCCTGACAAAGAACGAAGTTAGCGACCTGTACGGACTGGGGCTTGCACACGTTCAGAGGCTGTTCAACCAGCCGGACACGGACTTCGTTACCTATATCGGTAAGCGCAAGGTTGCTGAGCGCGAGAAGCTCGATGCCTATATCCGTGCGGGGAAAGCCACTGGAATCTAAAGGCAAAAAAGAAAGGTTGCCCCTCGCCTCGCTAAGCAATGGGACAACCAACTTTCAACTTATGTAAAGAATACCATAAAACTGCTGATAATGCAAGGTATTTCCTCTACATGGGTTGAGCGAGAACGAAATTCATGAAGGAGGAAATACAACATGATACAAACATACGATGAAATTATTGATTTTGAGACGCTGAACTATTTGGACCAGATGGACATGGACAATCCGCCGTTACCTACGACGATTAAGCGAGAGATTCTTGAGTCTATCAACAGGGCGATTGGTGCCCATAATAAGGGACCGGAAGACCCGCCCGGGTCTGGCGAGTTTCCGTCCCCCATGAAGGGCGACGACAAGTACAAGAAGCTCAAGACCCTGCCAACGAGGCAGGTTGCCTTGATTCTCATTCATCGACACCGCGTGCGTCGCATCAATGTCGGAGGTACCAAGGCCAAGAACTACGCGCTCGGCATGTATATCTTCGAAGGGGCGGACGAGGGAATCTACGACTTTGACGAGGACAAGATTTGTGCTTTGGCATCCGAGTACAACGCGATTGACGACTATCGCAACTGGAAGGCTGTTCTGGAGGCTCTCAAGGTCTTGGCGCCTATTGTTGTGCCTTGCACGAATGAGGATTTAGTTGCCGTCGGCAACGGCATTTACGACTACTCGACGAAAATCCTCATGGGCTTCGACCCGGAGCTTGTGTTCACAACGAAGTCGCATGTCAACTTCGTGGACAACGCACAAAACCCGCACATCACCATGCCTGACGGCGAGGTCTGGGACGTGGATAGCTGGATGCAAGGGCTCTCTGATGTCCCTGAGGTTGTGGATTTCCTCTGGCGTGTGCTTGGCGCAGTGATACGCCCTAACGTGCCTTGGAACCATTCTATTTGGCTGCTGTCTGAGGTCGGCAACAACGGCAAGGGCACACTGTGCCGACTGATGAGAAATCTGCTCGGTGATGGCGCCCATACGTCAATCAACCTCAAGCAGTTCGCCGAGCAGTTCGGACTGGATGATTTGCTGAACGCATCGGCGATTATCACTGACGAAAACGACACGGATACCTACATCGACAGCGCAGCGACCTTGAAGTCAATCATCACGGGCGACCTCGTCACGATTGACCGCAAGTTCAAGAGCAAGGTTAAGCTTCAGTTCCGCGGGATGATGGTGCAGTGCGTCAATTCTATGCCGCGTGTCAAGGACAAAACGCCGTCGTTTTACCGCCGTCTGTGCATCGTCCCGATGAACAAGCAGTTCGAGGGACATGAGCGCAAGTACATCAAGGACGATTATCTGGGACGTAAGGAAGTGCTCGAGTACGTCCTCTACAAGCTTCTGGCTACGACGAACTACTACGAGCTTGACCCACCTGAGGCGTGCCTTGACTTGCTTAATGAGTACAAGGAGTTCAACGACCCTGTGCGTGCCTTCATGGCAGAGGTCATGGGGCAGCTAGCGTGGGATTTGGTACCTAATCAGTTTCTTTACGACCTGTATTGCCATTGGTATACGCGCAACGTCAAAGGCAAGCCAGTTGGCAAGGGCGCATTTCTCAAGCAGATGCGTGTGATTCTTCCAGACTATCCCGGATGGACGGTGACGGATAACCGCCGTCGTGGCACGAAGATGGACGCACTCGAGCGCCTGATTCTCGATTACGGAGTGGTCGAGTGGATGAATGCGAGTTACACGGGCAGTGACTGGAAGAAGCGCTGTGCGCCGGATGACTTGAAGGAGTTTTATTCGGGTCTTGAGCGCACATCACCTGCGGTCTCTACGGGTGACGATTTCCCGTCCGAGGAGGAGTGACATGCTCGCAGCAAGTCGCTTGATTTTGGTCTCCGTTCTGGCGTCTTCTTGGTCTCTTTCTGACCAAGATCGCACCAATATGAGACCAACAAGCGTCCCAAAACCGAAACTATGCCCGTCCGTTTTCGGTGGGGATGCCGTCGATTTTTCGACGCGGGATGACGCTCCGTCCCTTCATCTGGTGGGCGTATCTACACCTCGATTTCCAGCGAGGCAGTCGTGCCTCACGTGCCGAGTCGTCGGCACCATCAGACCCGTGCTTGGGGTCTGGATTTCGGGGTCGAGGGGCGAAGCCCCCGCAAGCTACATCCTGCGTCAAGCCCGAGCGAAGCGAGGGTTTGTACGCACAGGATGTCTGCTTGCGTTAATTCCCTTTTCTACGCAATTTGCGCATGACGCAGAAGCGTCATGTTTCATCAATTTACAAGGAGGATTTCAGCTATGAAGAAAGATAAGAAACATGCAGGTAAGATACCTGCTTCCAGCGAGAGAAAACGCAAGTCGGGCACGGTCAAGATTCGCGTTACCGAGTCCGAGGCAGAGGCGATTAAGTCGAAGGCAAACCAGTGGGGCGTAACGGTGTCGCAGTATCTTCGCGATGCTGCGCTGAACCACGAAGTGAAGAAAATGATTATCACAAATAATCGCGACCTTAATTTGCTTACCGCCGAGGTAAACAAAATCGGCTGCAACTTGAATCAGATTGCTCGTCGTTTGAACGCGAGCGCAAGCTATCGGGAGTGCTTCGGCGTGACCCCGATGCGCGAGAGTGAGGTACTTGCTGAGCTGAAAAGTTTGCAGTTGAAATTCTCAAGCATCGACAGGCAGTTGCTTGATGCACGTGCGGAATTTTCCCGCGAGCAAATCGGCAAGATTTCCGACTACGAGTTCGAGCAGATGAAGGATTTCTGGCTTCCAGAGGACGGAGGTGAAACAGATGGCGACGACGTACATCCATCCGCTTAAGGATGCCAAGGCGAGCATGATTTACACCGAACTTGGCAATGGCAAAAAGAAGAAGATGCACGAAGTCGAAGGCACGACGAGGGCTGCCTACGAGGTCGGTGACATGCCCAGAGATGACATGGCGATATATGCCGAGGAGATGCACAAGAGGCACCCTGCATCGCGTTATGAGGCGTTCGAGGTGCGCGTCTCCTTCTCGCCTGACGAGCTGAAGGCTGGAAACAAGTCGGACGAGCAGATGGCAGGTGAGCATAGCTACAAGCTGTGCAAGAAGCTCTATCCCAACTCGATGTGTTACGTCACCGTGCACAACGACGGCAAAGGTGGATGTGTTCATGCACACTGCCTCGTCGTGAACCATGACGAGGTGACAGGTCAGACGCTACGAGATAACCGACGACATTTCGAGGTCAAGAATGCGAGCGACGAGCTTGCAGCAGAGGAGGGCTTGTCCGTCATCGGAACGCCCAAGTTCGAGCGCGAAAAACACAAGGAAGGCACGACATGGACTAAACGTCGCGAGAGCTGCGATGCGTTCGAGCAAAGGCTGGGCGACCGTGTGCAGCGGGCGCGTGATGAATCCAAGTCCCTTGACAAGTTCAAGCATAATCTCGGGGTCTACGGCGTCGAGCTGATGGAGCAGAAACGCAAGGGCAAGGACGGAGAGGAACACGAGGCATGGTGCTACAAGATGATGGACATCTACGGTGATAAGCCCCGCAAGCGCCGCCGCAAGGCAAAGCTTTTAGCCGACGACCTGACGAAGGGCTCCATCGAATCCTACTACAACCAGAAACAGGCAAATAAGGCTGTAGAAGACCAGAAGCCGACAGTTATACCAATCTATCAGGAAAACGCCTCAGAAGACGTTACAGAACCTATTAAAGGTTATACGAAGGATGAGGTGGCTTATTCCCTGCTTGATGATTACAAGGTCGATTCTGAGGATGTTAGGGACTTCACGGATGCTCTGGCTTCTCAATATCGCAGACGAAGGGTCGATACGCGAGGGGATGCCATATATAACGATATGTGCCACGCACAGAACAATATTGACGAGACAACAGAGAAGCTGCAAGCCGATGTGGACGAGGCGCGTGAGCAGTTCAAGGCTGACAAGGCTAACCTCGACGAGCTGAAGACCCACAAGACGCCGAACCTCTATGGTCTAAGCCAGTACTTCAAGATTGCAGGTAATCAGAAGGGCAAGTCACCGTTCGAGCGTATGCTCGATGACATGTTCGCCCAGATGCTGGCAGAGATTATGAGGCAGATGATTGAGGAGCAGCGAAGACAGGCACGCGAGGAAGCAGAAAAGCGTCTCTACGAGTCGAGAAAGAACATGTGGGACGCTGAGAAGCGACTCAAGGCTGCAAATCGTGCCATTGACCACGAGATGAGCCGAACAGGCGGCAGAAGGGTCACAAGCCACATGCAGGATGTCTATGAAGCAGACAGAACGGCAGGTAAGACTGATGGCGAGCAGTACGAGTAAAAAAAATAGCGGTTCCCTTAATTGGGAGCCGCTATTTTGCGTCTAGTGAAGTTCAGGGACAGGAACGCCAGACCATGCCGTCCCGAAATGGTCTATCCCCCAGATGTACAGGTCTAGTTCCTCGTCGTGGAAAACCACCTCATCGGTGTGCTCTAGTAGGAAATCGGGGTCGGAAATGATGAAGTACTGGAATATCTCATTGTTCAAATCACCATTTATTAGCTCTAGCGGACGGCTTGCAATCTCGTTGGCGAGAACCATGCCGCCCACCTGCCTTGATAGGTCTTCGTAGGTCTTGATGTAATCATTGAAATTCATGGAATCCTCCTTTGTTTCGTGCAATCTCGACCGTCTTCAGACGGTCTTGCAGAAGCATTGGAGAAGAGCTCAATCGTATATTTTATCAGCTTATTCAATAATTCTTATCTAAGAATTATTGAAAAAATAATGGTTGTGTGCTACACTACAAAAGTATATTTGTGTTCATAAATGAGGAGAATCTATGCTAAGCAAATTAGATGAAAAGCGAGTATCGGTTTCGATTTCACTTGCCGAATCAGAAAAAAACGAAATCAAAAATATAGCTAATGAATATGGATTATCTCTATCGGCATTCTTGCGTCTTGCAGCAAAAGAATTTGCAACAAAGCGTGCAAAAACATCAAATACTGGTAACTAAGGATAGGAGGAAATAGCTTGAAGAAGAATAAACTTGTCAAGCCTATCCTGAAGTGGGTCGGTGGTAAAAGACAATTGCTTGATGAAATAGAGCAAAGGCTACCAAAGAAAATTAGCTATTATGTTGAGCCTTTTGTAGGTGGCGGTGCTGTTCTATTTGATAAACAGCCACAACATGTGCGAATCAACGATTACAACGAAGAGCTAATCAATGTTTATATGGTTGTAAGAGATAACCCAAACGAGCTCATTAAAGAATTGGCTGTGCATGAAGAGAAGAATGAACAGCTGGGCAGTGAATGGTTCTACCGTGTTCGAGGGCTTGATAGAGAATCGGGGTTTGACGAACTATCGAGTGTTGAAAAAGCTGCAAGGATTATTTACTTGAACAAGACTTGTTTTAATGGTCTCTTCAGGGTGAATTCTGCTGGTCAACTCAATGTTCCTTATGGAAGGTACAAGCACCCTAATATTGTAAATGAAGTTGGCATCAGGGCATTGCATAAATACTTCAGTGAAGCAGATATTGATATGCGCCAAGGGGATTTTGCTGAATCCCTAAAAGATTTGCCAAAGGGCGCCTTTGTCTACTTAGACCCGCCTTATATGCCAATTACAGCCACTTCGGCATTCACAGGGTATACCCAAGACGGTTTCGGATATGACGAGCAAATACGCCTACGAGATGAATGTATTAAGTTGCGTGAACAGGGAATTCATTTCTTGCAGTCAAATAGTGACTGTGAAGAGATTCGCGAGTTGTATGAGGATTTCAAAATAGAAACAGTAGAGGCAAAACGTTCTATCAATTCACGTGGTGATAGAAGAGGTGCTGTGAAGGAGGTGTTGATTAGTGGCTGATTTCACTGGTAAATTGGATAAAGCTTGGAAGGAGATACTGGCTAGATATCCCATTGAGGAAAAGACTCGCCAAGGTGGGTTATATGAAATCCAAGCAAGTGAAATTAAAGCTTTTAGAGAGCCACGATTGATGACAAAGTTTGATACTTCCGAATCGGTTGCTGCCCCTCTAAAAGAGCTTGGATTGAATGTATTGCCAGTTTCTCGGCATTCTTATGTACTAGGAAATTTTGACTTGTACGAGAAGTTTCCAGATGTTACGGAGCTGAGACCAAAAGCTATAACCTTGCCTGATTATGAAACTTTACGTTTGGAAAATCTTACAAGCGAATCAAATGCGATAAATGCGCTTCTAGCAACGCATACTTTGGAGAATTTTCTTAATGAAGAAGAGCAGGGCCTATTGGAGACTTTCAATGGTCGAATGGGAACTGGCGATTTTTCGTTTGACGTTAATTTATTAGATGGTACAGCAAAGAAGACCATCAATGTTAGCAAGGCGCAACTTGAAATTGATGGTGGTTTTGAATCACAGCGGTCTGTATGCATTATGGAAGCCAAGAATATTCGTAATGATGACTTTAATGTACGACAGCTTTATTTTCCGTATAGAAAATACCTTGCTATAGTTCAGAAACCTATTAGATTGGTATTTTCCCAGTACACAAATCTGACTTATTATTTGTATGAATACGAGTTTACTGAGCCAACTTCTTTCTCTTCAATTAGATTACGAAACAAACAAGCCTATACGTTTGAGGATTGCCAGATTTCAGAGAAGGATATTGTCGATGTATGGAAGAATACGCCTGTGGTAACTGATGATAATCAGGATAAACAGGTGGATAAGAAAATTCCGTTTATTCAAGCGGATAGATTTGATAGAGTAATATCGCTTGCGGAACGCTTAAGCTCTGCTGAAGATAATAGGTTGACTACAGAGCAGGTTACCGAGCATATGGGCTTGGTAACGCGACAGGCTGCATATTACCCAGCTGCGGGTGAATATTTAGGACTGTTTCAACGTTCGCGTAATGCAACAAGTCTGACAGATACAGCGCACAAAATACTGAACATGCGTTATAGAGAGCGTCAGTTAGCTTACACCAGCCTGATATTGCAACATCAAATCTTTCATGATTTGTTCGGTATCGTTGTGAATAGTGGTGAATTTCCTGATAAAGCATACGTTGAAAAGGAAATGTTGCGACTAAATGTCTGCAATGAAGGCTCAACAGTGCATCGTAGAGCAACAAGTGTTTTGGCGTGGCTATCTTGGATTTTTGCACTTGTAGACGATGAAATATAGAGAGTGAATTTAGGAGGTGACCTTATAGGTGGCAAAGACAAAGAAATTTGTTCAGAACGATAATAACCTTGCCATCGCTTACTACCGCTACTCGTCAAGCTCTCAAAACGATGCTTCTATTGAGGAACAGCAGGAGCTGGTGCAGCTTTATGCGGCTGAGCACGGTTACAGCATACTCAAGGAGTATGCAGACCGTGCGATGTCTGGGCAGGACGATAACAGACCAAATTACAAGCTGATGCTTTCAGAGGTCGCAAAGCTGCGTCCTGCCGTTCTCATCATGTGGAAGAACGATAGATTGGGTCGTGATGTATTGCAGCTGACCTATGCCAAACGAAAGATTCGTGAAGCTGGGTGCAGCATCGAGTATGTTGCGGAGAATGCGCCTGATGTGAGCACATCGCAGGGCAAGTTCACCGAAGCGGTGATGGATGCGTTCGCGCAGATGTGGAGCGATTCGTCGCGAGAGAACATTGAGCGAGGGCTAAGGTATAACGCCAAGAACGCACTGTCCAACGGTCAAAAGATATTGGGCTACAGAAGGGCGGCGGACAAGCGTTATGAGATTGACCCTGCGAAAGCTCCCGTGGTTCAGAGAATCTTTCACGATTACGTTGACGGCAAACCGATGCAGCAGATAGCCGACGAGCTGAATGCTCAGGGCATAACCACAGCTCTTGACAGGAAGTTCACGGTCAACGGGCTGAGGAGCGTGCTGAAGAACGACAGGTACACAGGGGTCTACAAGTACGCGGATATCGTCATCCCAGACGGTATGCCCGTCATCATCGAGACAGACCTGTTCAACAAGGCACAGGCGATGTTTGCTATGAACAAGCGCACGGGCGCTGGAAACCGCTCAAAGCACATGGAGGGCGAGCCGAGGTACTGGCTGACGGGAAAGCTGTTCTGCGGGGAATGCGGAAGCTCCATGCAGGGCGTATCCGGCACGAGCAAGACGGGCGCGCACCACTTTTATTACTACTGTAAGGAGCAGAGGCATAAGCGCTGCGAGAAGAAGCCAATCAAGGCTGCGTTCATCGAGGGACTGGTACAGCAGCTACTGAAGGAGTTGCTGAGCGATTCCGAGAACCTGATGTCCCTTGCTGTGGACGCGGCGGCGTACTACAAGGAGTGCTACGTCGAGTCGAGCTACCTTGAGAGCCTTGAAAAAGAGCTGGCTGATACGCGGATGGCTCTTAAAAATCTAGTCAAGGCGATTGAGGCGGGGATTTTCAGCGAGACCACGCAGGAACGCTTGCAGGAGCTTGAGCGACGTAAGAAGGCGCTGACGGACGCCATCGAGACGGAGAAGGCGAAGAAGGAACTTTCCGAGGACGAGCACAGCATCAAGGCATACTTTGGCAAGTTCCTGTATGCGAACCTTGATGACCATGAGGTGAGGGACATGGTCTTGGAGTATTTCGTCGACAAGATTTACCTTTACGACGACAAGGTCATTCTGACGTGCAAGTATTCAGATGCTGACTATGAGGTGGACTGGGAGGACTTCCAGAAGGCAAAAAAAGCCGCAAGCGGTAAGGTTCGACCTTACCGCGTTCAGCTCCACTATTGACTTAAAAAAACGGTTGTTTTGAACCGTTTTTTTAATTACTTTTGATTTTTAAGTTAAATATGAAAAGAAGTTACATTAGAAAAAACTAGAAATACGATTTATTTCAATATGTTAGAAGAAGATCAAAAAAATTAATCATTGAAGAATGAAAAGAGCAAGAAGAATTAACAAAGAGATAAAATATGTAAATATACTTATTGATTGAAATGTTGATATAGTTTATTGAAATTTTTTATATTTAGGATAATAATTTAAATATCTAATTATTATTTATTTTGATAAGGGGAGAATAGAAATGAATATAAATAAGAAGACGTTTGTTCCTTTGGCATCTTTAGTTGGTATTTTATCTTTATTTATGCCATGGTTTCAATTTAAGGCATTCGGTGCAAGTATTAGTATTAATTCTTTAAATGGAGATTTTAAATATGGTTATTTCTTTGGCATATTGTTTATTGTGATTTTAGTTATATCATTATGGGATCAAGCTCAAGAAAAACTTGGTAATAAAAAAGATATTGCTATTTCAGCAGTGAGTATCCTTATTTTATTACTCTTAATTATTGGTCTTTTAAATAATAGGGTTCTTTTTACTTATGGTGTTTCTTTAGGTATTGGCTGTTATTTATGTATATTGGCATCAGTTTTTATTTTTATTTGTACATTGTTATCATTCAAACAGAATAATGATAATATTAATATTCAGTTTGATAAGGATAAGGTAGTTGAAGGTGCTAAAATAGGTGCTGATGCTGCTAAAGCATTTGCTAAAGTAGTTGGTAAAGCAGTTAAAAACAGTATAGATGAAGTTAAAAAAGAAATGGATAAAGATAAAGAAAATAAAAAAGAAGATTCGGAAAAGAAAGAATAAAATATGAAAAAAGATATTTACCTATAAATATCTTTTTTTGTATCAAAACAATTGATTTTATATATAATATAAAGCAAGTAAAAATTTTATTTTATAGATTCATGGTATTATAAGATAGTCATAAGGAGATTATATGTTCTTACAATCAAAAAATATATCTTTTGTAATAATATTTGCTTATTTTATAATGGGCTTTATTTTAACTTTTTTAAATCTTAATATAGAATTAATTTCTCTATTTATAGGTATTGGATTAATCATAATGGGTATTATTTTAACAACAATTTATGTTGTTTTAGAGGTATCTAAAAAGATTAATCGTAATGATTTGACAATTGGTGTCATATTTATGGCAGCTGGTCTGATTGTTATTTTACAAAAAACTTTAGTAGTTCTTTTAGTTCCTATTATATTAGGCTTTTTAATTTTACTTAGTGGCTTATGGAAAATGCAACGGGGGATTATTATTTATCATTTAAGAATAGATTTATCATATACTTATTTAGTATTAGCATTTGCTTCGATGGTAATTGGACTTATTTCCATATTTTTTCTATCATTTAATCAATTGCAACATAGTTCATTTGTAATTATTGGTTTGGGATATATTTATTGTGCTATTACAGATGGATATGCTATTTTATTTTTAGAGAAAAAATTTCAGCATGTTTTAAAGGAGAAAGGATTAAATTAATGTATAATAATTGGTTTAAAATTGGTTCATTTACGATTCATGGTTATGGTGTGATGATAGCAATAGGGATTTTATTAGCTTTTTGGTTAGCTGAAAGAATAGCAGATCGTTATCATTTAAAGAAAGATAAAATTGATAATTTAATTTTTATCTGTGTTATTTTTGGTTTTATCGGAGCTAAAATTTTATTTGTTTTAACAGATATTAAAAGTTTTTTAGTAAATCCTTTAGCTGTACTTGGCTCGGAAGGCTTTGTTGTTTATGGTGGGATATTAATAGGTACATTAGTTGCTTATTTATATTGTCGTTATTATCAACTTGATTTTGTGAACTATTTTAATTATTTAGCACCATGTATTCCTTTAGCACAAGCTTTTGGTCGCATTGGTTGCTTCTTTGCTGGTTGTTGTTATGGTATACCGACTGATGCTTGGTATGGGGTAACTTTTCCAGCTAATTCATTAGGACCGGGAGCAGGTATTAAAGTTATTCCTACAGAGCTTATTTCCTCTTTCATGAATTTTGTTATTTTTGGTATTTTATATTATCAATTGACGAAGAGTAAAAAAGCTTATCTAACTGGTGCTAGTTATTTAGTGCTATATGGAATAGTTCGTTTTTGTATTGAATTCTTAAGAGGGGATATTATAAGAGGACAAGTAGGTGTATTATCAACCTCACAATTTATTAGTATATTTGTTGTTATTGGTGGTATTCTATTGATGAAATACCAGTATAAGAAAGGAAATTAAAAAATGATAATAGGCATTGCAAATGATCATAGTGCAGTTAAAATGAAAAAGGAATTACTTGAATATTTAGTTAGTAAGGGATATGAAGTAATTAATTTTGGTACCGATACAGATGAATCAGTAGATTACCCTATTTATGGTGAGAAATTAGCTCATGCAGTTAGAGATGGTTATGTAGAAAGAGGGATTGCTATTTGTGGTACAGGTGTTGGTATTGGGATTGCATGTAATAAAGTGGCTGGTATTCGAGCTTGTACTTGTAGTGAACCTTATTCAGCTAAATTATCGCGTTGTCATAATGATGCACAAATTATTACTTTCGGAGCTAGAGTAGTGGGTATTGAGTTAGCTAAAATGATAGTTGATATTTTCTTAGAAACAGAATTTGAAGCTGGTCGTCATGCTCGACGTGTTGATCAATTAAATCATATTAAATAAAACCAAGTTGATGACCAACTTGGTTTTTGTTTATTGCTCAGGATTATCTTCATTTAGTATTTGCATAAATTCTTCACCGGTAATGGTTTCTTTTTCATACAAATATTTAGCTAATTTATCTAATTCTTTTTTGTGATCTTGTAATAATTTGCGAGCTAGTTGATGCTGTTTTTTTACTAATTCAACAACTTTTTGATCAATTGTATAAGCTGTTTTATCAGCACAACTTAAAGATGTATCACCACCTAAATATTTATTTTGCACACTTTCCATTGCCACCATATCAAAATCATCATGCATACCATAACGAGTAATCATTGCCCGTGCTAATTTTGTTGCTTGTTCGATATCGTTACTTGCCCCAGTCGTAATCGAGCCAAATGCTACTTCTTCAGCTGAACGTCCACCAGTTAGGGTAGCAATTTTAACTTCCAATTCTTCTTTTGTATATAAAGGATGGTTGCCTTCTTCAACTTGCATCGTATATCCTAAAGCTCCAGAAGTACGAGGAATAATGGTAATTTTTTGCACAGGAGCACTATGTGTTTGTAAGGCAGCGACTAAAGCATGACCAATTTCATGATATGATACGACTAATTTTTCTTTATCACTTAAAATAGCATTTTTCTTTTGGTAGCCAGCAAAAACGACTTCAATGCTTTCTTCTAGGTCTTTTTGACTTACTAAAGTACGATGTTCACGGACAGCTCTTAAAGCTGCTTCATTGATAATATTTGCAAGCTCAGCACCAGATGCTCCAGATGCCATGCGAGCAATGATATTATAATCGATATTAGTTTCTGTCTTTACTTTTTTAGCATGGACTTTTAAGATATCTTCACGTCCTTGTAAATCAGGTAATTCGACAGGGACACGACGATCGAAACGTCCTGGTCTTAGTAAAGCAGGGTCAAGATTTTCCGGTCTATTGGTAGCTGCTAAAATAACTACTCCATTGTTACTTTCAAACCCATCCATTTCGGTTAATAACTGATTTAAAGTTTGCTCTCGTTCATCATTACCACCTAAATTGCCTGCATTTCGTTTACCACCTACGGCATCGATTTCATCGATAAAAACGATACAAGGTGCTTTTTCTTTAGCTTGTTTAAATAAATCACGTACTTTTGAAGCACCCATACCAACAAACATTTCAATAAACTCAGATCCAGATATTGAAAGAAATGGTACATTTGATTCACCAGCAACAGCCTTAGCTAACATAGTTTTACCAGTTCCTGGTGGACCAACAAGTAAAATTCCTTTAGGCATAGTTGCACCAATGAAACGATACTGATTAGGATCATGTAGATAGTTGACAATTTCTTGGAGATTTTCTTTAGCTTCATCTTCACCAGCAACGTCTTTAAAGCGTGTATCTTCTTTTGATTTTTCATGAATACGAGCATTTGATTTACCAAAATTAAATAAGCCACCATTGAATCCACCAGTACCTTTATTATTGCGCCCACGTAATAACATTCTCGCAAAGGCAGTAGCAATCATAATAGGAATAATCCACGAAAATAAAATATCCACCCAAGTGTGAGAAGTTTCTTTAATTTCTGCAGAATATTCAACTTTGTGTTCATAAAGCCGATCAGATAACTTAGGATCATTAACAATTCCGGTTTTATAAAGATTTTTATCATCTTTTAAGCGATAATAAATTTGATTAGATTCAATCCGTACTTTTCTTACTTTGTCTTTTAATGTATGTTCAATAAAACTTGTATAAGAAGTTTCTTTAACATTTGATTGATCCATTAAAGGACGAAGAATAAGATTTAAAGAAACTAAGATTAATAAAATTAAAGAATAGTAGTAAATTAAAGGTCGTCGTTGTTTATTATTAGAATTCATAATATACCTCATTAGCACTCTTTATTTGCCAGTGCTAAAAACATTTTAACATTCTGATGATAATTGTAAAGAGTTATAATTATGTGAATTAATGTGAGTTTAATTTGGTCAAAGCTAAAAGAATTGACAATTGACTATACTCGTAAGCTAAACCACCTTGTAAATATAACGTATAAGGAGGTATTACAGGTGCATCAGCACTTAATTCAATAGTACTTCCTTGGGTAAAGCAACCACAAGCCATAACTTCATCAAATGGGTAACCAGGCATTGGTGCTGGTAATACTTGTACAAAAGAGTCAATTGGTGAGGTAGATTGGATACTTTGAGTAAAAGCAACGAGTTTTTCTTTGCTTGTCAGTTCAACAGTTTGAATAATATCAGTTCTTTCTTCATCAAAACTTGGAGAAATGTTTTGATAATTTAGTTTTGTTAACATATAGGCAGTAAATATTTGGGTTTTAAGAGCATTTTTAACAGCGTTTGGAGCCATGAATAAACCTTTAAAAAAGGTGTTGTTTGTATTAAAATTAGCTCCTAATTCTTTACCTATACCAGGTGCCGTTAGGCGTTCAGCAATTTGCTGGATGAGATCTTTTCGACCAGCTATATAGCCACCGCTTGTAGCAATACCACCACCTAAATTCTTCATTAGGGAGCCAACGACAATATCTGCACCAACATGACCAGGTTCTTTATTTTCTACTAATTCACCATAGCAATTATCTACCATAATAATAACATTGGTATCAATTTGACGGATAATATTAATTAATTCAGCAATTTTTTTAATGTTTATTGATTTACGTGCTGAATATCCACGTGAACGTTGGATTTCTACTAATTTAACATCTTTTTTGGCTAAGCGTTTACTAATTTTGGCAATATCGAAATTATTTTCAACTAATTCTATTTGTTCATATTGAACACCATTAGCTTTTAAAGATTGACTTGAATTTCCACTTAAACCAATTGTTTCTTGTAATGAGTCATAAGGTTGACCACTTAAAGATATCATTGTATCACCATGTTTTAATAAAGCAGAAAAACAAATATATAAAGCATTAGTACCAGACATAATTTGGGGTCTTACTAAAGCATCTTGACAACCTAATACACTTGCAAATATGCTTTCTAATTTATCACGTCCAGGATCATAATTGCCATATCCATTAATATCACAAAAGTCACTATAAGATACATTATTATTAATAAAAGCTGATAAGATACGATCAGAATTTTGTAGACAAATTTGATCAATTTTATGAAAAATATTTTTTAAGTCATGATCAGCTTGTTCTTTTAATTTTAATAAATTAGTATCTATTTGTTCATATATCATAGTTATCTCCTTATTTATCTATCTTGTATATTATAATACTTTTAAAAATTATTTCTGTAGATAGGAAATGTTATACTGTTAGTATTAGGAGTTAATATGAAAGATAGTTCTTCACTTATTTTTACCGGTGATATTGGTTTTGATAAATATATGGATCAACGATTTAATGATGAAAATTTAATATCACCATCACTTTTATCTTTTTTACATACAGCGAATCATGTCATTATTAATGTTGAAGGAGCATTAATAGAGCAAGAAAAAAAAGCATCTGTACAAGGAATTAGCCAATTAATACATACTATGTCGCCCCAAGCGATTAAAGTTTTTGATAAAATGCATGCAGATATTTGGAATATTTGTAATAATCATATTTTAGATGCTGGTGAAGAAGGGATTAAGAGTACTTTATCTTATGCAGCTAAGCATCATGTGCAAACAGTGGGAGCAGGTATTAATCTTGAACAGGCAAAAAAACCAATTTATCTAAATGAAGCTGGTGGAATTGGTCTTTTTAGTGTCGGTTATCGGCGGGGTTGTAAAGCAGCATCGATGAATCAAGCAGGCTGTTATTTGTGGCATGAAATGGCACAAATTAGCCAAAGTATTAAAGATATTAAAGAAAGATGTAACTGGTGTATTATGATTGTTCATGGTGGTGAAGAATTTACTTCTTTACCATCACCATATGTTCGTGATCGTTATTTAACTTATTTAGATATGGGAGCAGATATTATTGTTGCCCATCATCCACATGTACCTATGAATTATGAAAGAGTAGGTAAAAAAATCATTTTTTATTCCTTGGGTAATTTCATTTTTGATACAGATTATCAACGATGTCAGTTTAATACTGATATTGGAGAATTACTAAAGATTAATTTAAATATGCATAATTATGACTTTGAAGTTAAGGGCGTTAAAATTAATCGTCAAACAGAAACAATTGAAGAAACGAAGGTACCAGTTATTTGTCAAAATATTGATGCACAACAGTATCAATTATTAATACCTTTAGCAGCTAAAATGATGATATCAGCATATAAAAGACAATTACTTTATTTAAAAGCAAATGAATTTAAATATGCGGATGAAAAAAAATGGGCTGAAAATTTTATGGCTGAAAAAAGGAGTGGGCGTGTACCAAATGAAGCATTAGATTTTAGAATCATTTATCCTTTAGCTAAAAAAGCACGGGAAGGAAATTGGCAAAAAAGTAATTTAGAAGAAGTTAAAGAATATATTTTAAAGCAAATATAGGATAAATTAAAAAGATATATAAATTTGTACCGACCCCCAATCGTTAGATTTAAAGTCTAACTTTTGGGGGTCGGTACAAGATAATCAGCTTTTTAATTATAAAATAATATATAAAATCGTTCCAATAAGTGCGGTACCAAAGATAATCTTAATGGGATTTGTTTTGAATTTTCTTAAAATCACAAAAGAAGAAACAAACAATATTAATTCAATATAATGTATCTTATTTAAATGAATTTCTGAAAAAGTAGAAGTTCCAAATAAAGCTAAACAAAATAACATTAAACTAGCACTAGCAATCATTGCGACAACCGCAGGCCTTAAAGTAGTTAAGATATTCTTAACAAGCTTTAAATTTCTATATTTGGTATATAAATAAGCTAAAGCCAAAACAATGATGAAACTTGGTAATACGGCACCAACTGTACAAATAAGGGCACCACCAAGTCCTGCCACCTTTTGACCAACGAAAGTAGCACTATTTACCAAGATTGGACCCGGTGTCATTTCCGCAATAGTTGTTAAGTCAGCAAATTCTGCCATTGTTAACCAACCTTTGCCATCAACAACCAAACTTTGAATCAAAGGCATTGCAGCATATCCACCACCAAACGCAAACAAGCCAATTTGAAAATAAACTAAGAATAATTCAAATAATATCATGCCTTATCTCCCGCTATAGTACTTCTAGCTAAACCTAATACGATAAAGAAAATAATAATTGTGATTGCACCTACTTTGAAGAAACATGTCGCAATAAATGCAACAAACATCAATATGATATTGATCATATTTTTTGTCTTAAATACATCTTTGGCAAGATCTACCACAACATCCAAAATAACCGCAGCCACACCAGCTCTCATTACTTGTAAAGCAATTTGAATATAATAATTTGTTGAAAATGCTTCGTAGCAAAGCGAAATAACACTGATAATGACGATTGGTGGAATAACTGTTGCCAAAGCACTGATACATGCTCCTTTTAATCCTTTAATGCGATAACCAAATATAATCGCACTATTTACAGCCAATGCACCTGGAGAAGATTGGGCAATAGCAGTCATATCTAATACTTCATCATCTGTAACATAATGTAATTCATCACAGAATGTCTTTCTCATCATGCCAATAATGACAAAGCCACCTCCAAAGGTAAACACAGATATTTGTAACATGGACAAGAATAGTGTCCAATATATATTTTTTTCTTTATTCATACAGGCTCCTTTCATACGTTTAAAAAGCTTAATCTATTATAGATCAAGCTTTTTATTAATTATAAATTCTTAATTAAATCAAGGAAATCTACAGCTGGATCATTTGGAACCATCTTAGCCTCAATAGTGATGCCCTTAGCTGCTAATTCTCTAAAGATTTCAGCCTCTTCATGAGTTATAGAAACAGCCTTCTTAACTTGAGTGGCTCCTTCCTTACCTCCCATATTACCAACATTGATATCCTTAATGTCATAACCCTTATCGATGAATTCTTTTAAGTTCTTTGGATCCTTAAATAACATAAATACAGATTCTGTTGGATATGGATCTTCGGCCAATCTTTCAATGGCACGATCTACTGAGAAAATAGATAATTTTGTACCCTTTGGACATGCCATTCTTAAAGCTTGTTTTTGAAGTTCATTAGCTGATGTTGCATTATCAATAATAATAATTCTTGTAGGCTTTAAATGAGATAACCAAACAGTAACTACTTGCCCATGGATCAATCTTTCTTCAATTCTTACATTCTTAATTTCCATACTTTTTACTTCTATTCATCAAATTCTTCAACTTCACTATTCATCGCATCATTAACATAAACAACAGCTTCCTTGCCTTGTTCCATAAAACTACGACAAATTTCATCACTCAATGGTTCTTCCTTTGGATATGTTCCAATTTGTAGTAACATCGCCAAATTCATTCCAGCAATTATATATGTTTTTTCTCTACTCAATAAAGGTAAAGACAATGTGTCTATGAGGGCAGTCAAGAAAAAAAGAAGTAGCCTTGGCTGCAAGCTGTTTGGCAAATTTAACATCACATACAATACAGGATCTTGAATGACATGAATGAGGGATGACATTTCAATTATCACAATCTGTACATTCAAACTGGTCAAAGCCAAGATAACATGTGTGGCAAAGTAGTGAACGTTATACATTGTCTAAAATGCATGGACGAGCTTTACCGGAAGCATCTAGTTTTCGAATTTAGTCAATATTATCGAAGAAGATATACTTGATGGGATGAATAAAATTAAAGTTTCTAAAATCGCAATCTAAAAGTGATAGAGTTTCAACTGGAATATTTGAATGATAAGTTGTGTCCATAATTGAAGTATAGGATTAAATAGAGGTATAAACAAGCCTTGGCAAATGAAAAGGGTCCATACAAATCATTTTATATGATTTGAGAGGCTTATTTTATATATAGAATGAATGAATAGTAACAGATGAAATTTTGTTTATGTATTACCGTATTGTTGTGGTTACATATAGGCGAATAGCTTTGTTTATTTTTCATAAATCATTCGATATAATTTGTTTGCAATAAGAGATTATAGGAGGACAAATATGAAACATATTAAAATTGCAGCTGGTTTAGCACACGTTGACTATGGTCACATTGCAGACATCGTTAAAGAAGCTTCTGATGCAGGAGCAGATTACATTCACTCAGATGCAGCTGATATGCATGATCTAAGAAACATGAAGCTTATGGGAGGATGGCAAGTCATTAAAGGTATGAGAGATTATACGGATAAGCCAATTGAATGCCACATCTATACTGAAAGCATGGATATCATGTTTATTGATCAAATTTATGATGCAGGAGCAAATATGTTAATTATTCCTGCTGAACACTTTATTGGAGCACAATTGGCATATATCATCAACTGGTGCCGTGAAAGAAAAATTAAAGTTGGTTTAACTATTGGATGTTATACTCCTCTTTCATTCGTTGAAGAATCTATTTATGACATTGATCGTTTACACATCGTTACTCATGGCGTAGATGAAACGGATGGTCACGATAACTGGGGATGGCGTCGTAGCGTAATCGATTTATTAAAACGTGCTAGAAAAATGATTGATGAAAAGAATCCTAATTGTGAATTGGCAATTGATGGCGGTTTAAGAGCTAATAATATGGAGCCATTGATTGAATGCAATCCAGACGTTATCGTTTTATCAAGTGGAGTATTCAAAGATCCAGATGGAATTACTGCTGGTGTTCAAAAATGTCGTAAGGCAATTGATGAAGCTGCAGAAAAATTTGGATTGGAGTAAGATTGATCGATGAGTACGACTCAATCTAAGCAATCATTAAAATCATTTTTGTATGATTTAGTATGGTTGTCTGTTTCAAGTATTCTTTGTGCATTAGCCGTGAATTGGATCTTTATTTTTACAGGCTTAGCTCCAGGAGGAATTACTGGAATGGCAATCATTTTATCAACCGTAACTGGTATTTCAGTTTCGACGATGACTTTATGCATTTCTCTTCCATTATTATTACTTTCGTTTTTAGTGCTTGGAAAATCATTTGGTGTTAAAACAATATTTGTTATTTTTATGAATCCATTAATGATGGCTATTATTCCTAAAATTGATCTTTTTGAATCGATTCCAGTTTTGGGTAATATAGGTAGATTATTCTTAGGAGCAATTCTTGGGGGAATCTTTGTTGGTATGGCTGTCGGTTTGGCATTAAATCATGAAGGTGCTACTGGTGGAACGGATGTTATTGCTTTATTGATTCATCATTTTTTGAAGAAAATCAAAGTACAAAATATTTTATTCTCATTAGATGGCATTGTTGTAATATTATCAGGTTTTATTAGTGGTGAGCTTTTTGTTGCTATTTTTAGCTTGGTTAGTCTATTGATAATTAATAGAGTTATCACATGGTGCACTAATAAGAAATTAACAGTAAAAGAGTCTTAGTCCTCTTTTTGTTTTAAAAGGAGAAAAGATGTCAAAATATAGTTTTTATATCAATAAATATCAAGATGATTTATTAAAAGACTTAGATACATTGGTTCGTATTCCAAGTGTGAGTGATGAAACTAATCCTGTGGATAAAAAACCATTTGGAGAAGGTGTTGCCCATGCTTTTGAGGCATATGAAGATATTGCTAAACGCTTGGGATTTGAAGTAGAACAGGATGATGGATATGCAATCAGTGCTAATTATTTAGACGGAGAGGATTTTGTAGGTGTTTTGGGACATCTAGATATTATTGATGCATATAATAAAGAAGACTGGGAATATGATCCTTATAAGTTGACTTTAAAGGATGGTATTTTATATGGTCGTGGTGTGAATGATGATAAGGGTCCTTTATTGATTAATTTATATGCAGTGCGAATTCTAAGAGATATGGGATGCACATTTAAAAGGCCTGTAAAAGTAATTGCGGGTGGTGCGGAAGAAACAACTTGGAATTGTATGAAGCATTATTTTAAAACGCATAAACAACCATTAATGGGATATTCTCCGGATGGAAACTTTCCAATTGTGAATGGAGAAAAGGGAATTTTGACATTTGAAACATCATATCCAAAAGAAAATGGTTTTTTTAAAGTGGTTGAAATTCAAGGCTTTGAACAAGATTATATAATTCCTGGTCAAATTGAAGTTCGTGTATATTGTGAAAATGTTGGGGATTTGTGTTCAGAATTAAAAGATGCATTTAAGGATCATGTAGCAACATTTACTTTTACTGGTAAGCCGGCATTGACACGAAATCCACAAAGAGCGGGGAATCCATTGTTTGAACTAGCTGATTTTGTACAGAAATATAGCCTTTATTTTGATGGTGGTTTTGTGGCTTTGTTGCGTGATGTAGCTAAATATTTGAAAGATCCATATGGACAAGATTGTAATATCTATTATGAAGATGTAGATATGGGGAAAACGAGCATTGCAGCTTATATGCTTCAAATGAAAGAAGATTCTTATTCAGTACGTATGGATTTGCGTTATCCAAAGGGAATAGATCCTTTACAGATTGAAGCTTCTTTATGTGCATTGTTTCCTTCATTAAAGAAAATCAGAGAAAAAAGATTATTGTTTGTTCCAAAAGAATCGGAATTAATACAAAAATTGGCAGATGCCTACTATAGTGTTACACAAGAAAAGGCAGAGCCAATCACTAAGGGCGGTGCGAGTTATGCTCGTGTGTTAGATTGTGGAATTGCTTTTGGAGCAACATTTGATGGGTATGATACGAAGTGTCATCAGCCTAATGAGAGTATGCCATTAAATGATTTGTTACGTGCACTCGAAATATATTGTGAAGCTATCTATTTATTGGCTTGTGAATAAATGATTAAAGTTTTACCACATCGATACGTAACTTTATATAACACTCACGCAATTGTAATCGCTTACTGCGTTTTGATATCATAAGTTTAGAGAAAGGTGTAAAACTTTATGTTTAAACAAATTCAGACAAAATTGCAAACTTTTGCTGGTGCCATGATGGTACCAATCATCCTTCTTGTTATGGTAGGTTTCTTTGTCGGTATTGGTTGTGCATTTACAAACTATGTACTTCAACCTGGTGGATTCTTCTATAACATTTTTTCAATGCTAGCATCGTGTGGATTCTTCTTCATGAATTCATTACAGATGTGGTTTGCTGTGGCAATTTCATTTACACTAGCTAAAAAAGAAAAAGGCTGGGCAGCATTTGCTGGTTTAGTATTATTCTTCACTTACACTGCTGGTATTGGAAACTGGGCAAACTTAATTGGTGTGACTCAGGAAACAATTCAGATTGATGCATTAGTAAAATCTGGAATGAGCATGGAAGCTGCTATGAATTACAATGCATTATTCGGAGACTTCTTAGGAATATTCACTTATAATATGGGGATGTTCTCTGGTTTGATTGTTGGTTTAGTAGCTTCATTAGTACACAATAAATTCGTAGATACTAAATTACCAGAAATGTTTGGTTTCTTTGCTGGTACGAAAACAGTTGTTCTTTTAGTAACAGTAATATCTATTCCATTAGCAATCGGTACTTATTATGTATGGCCATTCATTGGTGGTGGATTACAAGCAATCACATCATTCATCGGTCGTAGTGGATTATTAGGAACATTCGTATTCGGTACATTAGATAAAGCATTATTGCCATTCGGATTACACCACTTAATTGCGTTCCCAATTGAATATTCAAAAGTTGGTGGAACAATGACAATTGATGGCGTTGTATACGAAGGTGTTAAGAATATTATCAATGGTCAGGCAGCAAGTAAAACTGCTACAGGATATATCACTCGCAACTTCACAAACGGACGTTTATTGTTCCAATTAGGTGGTATTCCAGGTGCTGCATTCGCATTATATAAATGTGCTAATAAAGAAAACCGCAAAGCCGTTGCTTCAATGCTATTACCTGCAGTATTCACATTGATGATGGTTGGTATTTCTGAACCATTCGAATATACATTCTTGTTCGCTGCTCCACAGTTATATTGGTTAGTATATGCTCCGTTATGTGGATTATGTTACGTATTAGCCGAAATCACAAAGATCAGTATCAATGGTACAGCGTTATTCTTTATGATTCCTAATATTTTCCAGCCTCAAAAAGTTCATGCTATGGCAGCTCTATGGTTGATCCCATTAACATTCGTAGTTTTCTATGTTGCATTCAAGTTCATGATTGTTAAGTTTAATCTTCAAACTCCAGGTCGTGGCGAAGCAGAAGTTCACTTATTCAGTAAAAAAGAATATCGTGAAAAAGACAATGCTGCTGCTGATACAGATTCTTTAGAAGCAAGAATCATTGAAGCCTTAGGTGGTTCAGAAAACATCGTAACGGTAACAAACTGTGCAACTCGCTTGAGAGTTACAGTTAAAGATGATTCAATCGTTGCTAGTGATGATGATTGGAAAGCTTATTTACAAGCTGTTGGTGTAGTACGTGGAAAAAATTCTTTACAAGTAATTTATGGCGTTCAAGTACAAAATATCGCAACTAAAGTAAAAGACATTTTAAATATTGATTAAAAAATATAAGGCAAGATTGGAATCTTGCCTTATTTAGGAGGATCCTATGAATAAACAAGAAATAAAAAAGAAACGTATGTATTTTAAAAATGTAGATGCAATTAAATATGTTAAATATATTAAGACAATTTCAATTGTGCTCATTTTATTGATTCTTTTATATACTGGCTTATTGTCTGTCATGTTAAATCAGCCTCTATCTGAGGTGGTTTCAAAAAATATGTCAGTTGTGAGTGGATTCATTATGGCTATGGCTTCTTTATTCAATTATTTTTTGGCGGATCAATACATTAAAGATTTTTCAGAATATAAAAATGTTGAGGGTAATCGTTTTAAACTGTTGGTAATCACTGTATTTAGTGCTTGTTTTTTAAACTTTATTACTATGGCCTTGGGAATTGTTGCTTTGAATAAGATTTATAAATGGAAAGATTATTTCTCATTTGGAAATATGATGCAAGGATTAAAAAAAGAAGGCCAGTTAGGTATTTGTATTACTGTATTTGTTATATTCGCCATCTTGTTTATTTTAGAGACTACGATTGGTTCTTTAGTTTTGAGGTAATAAGTATGAAATATAAATTAAATATGGATCATTGTTCATGCGAAGATGCCTATCAATTAGGAATTTGTATTCATGATTATTTGATTAGTAACGATATTAAAAAATGCTGTATTTCAATCACTTTGTATGGTAAAGAAGTGTATCGTTATATGTCTGATGAATGTATTGTAGATAATGGACATTGGTTACAAAGAAAGACGAATTCTTGTCTATACTTTGGAATGTCTACACTAGAATTGTTTGAAAAAAACAAGGGAAATGAGCAGAACTTAGTTCAAAAGTATGGCCTTACTTATCAGGATTATACTTTTACTCCAGGAAGCATCCCTATTGTATTAGATAATAATCAAGTAATTGGAGCTTGTACGGTTTCGGGAATGAAACCAGAAGAAGATCATCAGAGCATTTTAGATGGTTTTGAATTATATGTAAATAGAAAGTAGAATGTTAAAATGGAAATTTATTATCAGCCAAGTAGGATTTATTTTGAGTATGATTCTTTGAATCAGTTGCCAAATATTTTAAAGAAATATGGAAAGAAAATTTTTATTGTTACTACACCGGATGAACCGTTGGTTCCGCTGTATAATCGTGTAAAAGCACTGTGTGAGGATAATGGTTTAGAATATTTACACTTTGATCAGGTTACACCAAATCCAAGTTCAACAATGATTGAAAAAGGACATGAAATGTTAAATGCATATCATGCAGATGTTGTTTTAGCTGTTGGTGGTGGTAGTTCAATTGATACAGCGAAAGTATTGGCATTGACAAACCAAGATGAAACAATTGATTGGGATATGTTGTTTGAAAAATTTGATTCTCCATATGGAGATTATGGAGTTTACTCTGAAAATGTTTTACCAATTATTTCGGTTCCAACAACATCAGGTACAGGATCTCAAGTTACACAGGCAGCTGTTATTTCTAGAAATCATGATAAGTGTACGATTTATCATCCTCAATGCATTTCAAAAGAAGTGATTTTGGATCCTAGTTTAGTAGCTACATTACCATTGAAGATGAGTATGGCAACTGGATTTGATGCATTTACACATGCTTTTGAAAGTTATTTAAATGTACATCACAGTGTGTATTCTCGTTTTGACAGTGTAAATGCAATTAAGATGATTTGTGAATATTTACCAAAATTACATGAGGATATCACAAATATTGAATATAGAAAATACATGAGTTTATCGGATACTTTAGCAGGAAAAGCATTATCAAACTCTGGAGCTGATATTCCACATCCATTGAGTGAAATCATTGGTGGTATTACGAATATGACGCATGGTGTTGCGTTGGCGTGTGTGTTTGTACCTTTTGTGAGCGTTATGAATGACAAGCACAAAGAAGATTTCGCACAATTAGCTGATATCATGGATCCTTCAAAATCAAATCATGATGCGAAAGAATTAACAGGTATCGTTGCTGATTTCATGGAATCTATTGGTATGAATGTATCATTAAAAACAATGGGTGTAACACAAAATCAATTTAATGAAATTTGTAGTTCACCTATTCTACATCATTTGCCATTCGCATCTTATGAAGAATGCATTAAAATTTTAGAACAGTCTTATGAATAAGATTGATGCTGTTTTTCTTGATTTGGATGGAACTTTATTAAATTCGAAAAAGGTTGTCAGTCAAAAAAACAAGCAGGTTTTGATGCACTGTATGAATAGTGGAATTGATGTTTATATTGTGAGTGGTAGACCCATATTTTATGTGGACCAAATTGCGAATTCGATTGATCAAAGATGTAGTCGAGTTGCATTTAATGGGGCGGTGTATAAAATAAATGGGGAAGCATTCAAAACAAATATAGATATTGTATCTTTGAAAAATTTATGGGATAGCATCCAAAAGAATTCGATTCAGAAATACTATTTAAAAGGTGTGGACACTGTATATTGCAGTGATGATGATGTTCGATTTACCTATGGAGATTTAGAAAATGAAGGTAAAATAAAAGTATATCGAAATATTGAATCTTTTGATAGAATTCAAACGGATATTTATAAAGTCTTACTTGTGGATGAAGATGAAGATAGGTTAAATACTTTAAAGCAAGAGTGTGATGCTTTTGTTTCTATTACTTCGTCACATGTAAAGAGCCTTGACATCATGGCTAATCATATCGACAAGGGTGATGTTGTTAAAAAGATTTGTAAAGAACATCAATATAAGAGCACAATCGCATTTGGTGATGATATGAATGATATATCAATGTTAGAAGTTGTTGATTATGGGTACGCAATGAAGAATGCTTCAAAGTATCTTTTAGGAAAAACAAAATATATTACGGAATATACAAATGAAGAAGATGGAGTTGCTAAAACAATTCTTAAATATGTGGATTAACATGGGAACATTTCCATGTTTTTTTACTAATGTATTAATGATCTTGCGGAGGTAATTAAGTATGAATCAAAGGGTTATTCGAATTATTCAATTGTTGTTAAATCAAGAAGATTATATGACAGTCGATCAAATCAAAGAGGTTGTAAAAGCTTCAAACAAGACTGTAAGAATGGATCTTAAGACGGTGGAAAGTGTTTGTGCACCGTATAATATTGAGTTGATTCGAAAACAAGGGATGGGAATTCGAATGGAAGGGCCGGATTCGGCAAAGCTGGCTCTTAAAAATAAATATATCATTGAAGTAGATACCAATCAGGAGTTTTCCCCTTTGGCTAGACAGTCTTATATTGCCCTAAGAATTCTTACTGCAACAGATCCATGCAAGACGAGTATGTTAGGGGGAGAATTATATGTATCAAAAGCAACGATTCATAAGGATGTACATGCGTTAAGGGGTTATTTTAGACATAAAAAACTGGAAATTGTGTCAAGTAATGTAGGTATCTATGTAAAGGGCAAGGAAAGACATATTCGTGATTGTATTTTTGATTTTATGACACAAAGTGAAAAGTACAATATATTGAGTGAGTTGATTTTGAATCCGGACTATAGGAGTACAGATTATTTTATTTATCCTTCTATCGACTATGCGGATAAGAATTATTATGATTTGTTTAATGTTGTTTTAGAAACAAAGTTACCTTTATTTGATGAATTATCATTTGATCGTATGCAAAGACTGTTGATCCTTGCTTTTATTTCCTACATCAGAATCTTAGATGATTGTTCTGTGTCCTTATCGAAGGATTTCATGAATAAATTGGAAAATTTAAATTATTATCAAGAGGCAGAAATCATTTGTGAAGCTATAGAAAAAGCTTATTCGATATCTTTTGATGAAACTGAAGTACATTATTTACAGGTGCATATTCAGTCTATTGTTTCGGAATCGAACGAAAAAAACACAAATACAAGTGCTAAGGTCATGGCTTATCAGTTGATTCATGGTTGGATGAAACAGCTTGATTATCCATTTGATAAAGATGAAGAATTATTCTCATCATTATATCGTCATTGTAAGCCGGCCATTACGCGTTTGGAGCACAATATTCCCATGGAAAATACGCTATTGCCGATAATCAAAAATCAATTTCGAAATACGTTTCTAATTACGAAGGATTGTTGTAAAGATATAGAAAGAAACTTTGGATATGTGATCAGTGATGATGAAATTGGCTATTTGACATTGCATCTTGTGGCAGCTTTAGATCGAGAGAAGAAGAAATTAAATGTACTTTTAATTAGTGAAAATAGTGTTGGTGTAAATAAGCTTCTTCAACAAAGAATCAATGACTTAGTTCCGTATATGAATATATCAAGAATCATTGATGTACGTTCTTATCGCGATGAAGATTTAAGCGAATATGATTTATTCCTATCTACAACAAGTGCAACGATTATAACAGATAAATCTGTGGTAAAAATCAGTCCTATATTAGATGAGGCGGATATCTTAAAACTGAATACAGTTGGCTATGAGTATTTTAAAGAGAAGAACAATCCAAGTCAATATACGAAAGAATAGAGTTAGATAAGTCTAGCTCTTTTTTGTGACTTAATAATTAGTAAAGCGTTTAAATTAATAGATGAAACATTTTGTATATAGATATAAAATATAACCATATAGAGTAAAGAGCTATACGAGTTATGCCTTAGGATAAACCGTAAAAGTGAATCCTGGTTGTCTGGATCATTCTCAAACATTTATGTTTACTGGCTTGGATTCGACTATGACAGTGGATGAATATGAAAAATTGCTCAAAGATTATGTGGGTAAAATTCAAAAAGTGTTTGATGCATATGAAGGGACAAAAGAAAAGCTGGTTCAGGCACAAAAGGCATTAAGTGATGTGCAAACGATTAGTGAAAGTTATGTAAATCTACAAAAGGCACAACAATCCTATGATATGGTGAATGCGAATGTAGCTGCTTCTTTAGAAAGTACGAAGGCATTTGAACAAGAAAAGCAATCGAAAAAAAGGTTTATGATGTGGATGTATCTGAAAAGACAAATGCTAAAACGGATTATGATCGTACAGTCGGAAAAAAGCAAGCTTTACTAGATGCTGTTCAAGAATTGAATGGTCAAACTGAGGGTTTAAATAAAGAGATCTTAAAGAAGATGTAATTAAAGAGTGAAGCAGGTCAAAAGATAGGTGGTTTGAATTCTAAGATTCAAACTTTAAAGAATGAGATTTCTTCTTTAAAAGCAAATAAAGAAAAGCTCTTGGATTCTAAAAAGCAAGTCAGTACATGTTAAGAATAAACAAAGTGAATTACAAGACTTAAAAGATACAAGTAAAGAGTTAGAGCAGAAAATAAGTTCTACTAAGAGCGTTGTAGACGTGACTAAAAAAGAGTTAAATAGCCAATTAAGTGTAGTGGAATCAAAAAAGAATGCTTTGAATAATGCAAGAGATGCATATGATGCCTTATTATCTTTAGATGCAAATGTAAAGAATGCTTATACTTTGTTGGAAAAGGCAAAAGTAGAAAACGAGAATGCCCAAAATAAACAAAATGAGATGCATACTAGGGTTGTAGAAAGTAGTGAAAAAGTAAATACAATTCAAAATAAGTTAAGTGGATTAAATGCAGATCAATTAGAATTAGAAAAGCTTCAAATGGTTTTCGAACATTTGCAAAAGAAGTAGTTGAATACGCAAATTCCTGAATTTAAATATAATGAAATCACGAATGCTTTAATAACATATAAAAAGGCATGGATCGATTTAGATATAAATCAATTGACTTATGAAGATGTAAAGACAGTTTATTCTGAAAAGCAAGATGCCTGCAATAAGGCGAAACAGGCTTATGAAGAAGCGGTTGTAAAATAAAAAGAGGCACAAGATCAGTTAAATGTATATCTGCAGGAACAAGAAAATAAAAAGCATGGTTCTTGGATGCGTGATACAAATGGCTGATGGTATAAACATCAAGATGGCTCATACACAAAGAATGATTTTGAAGTGATTTTAGGACAAACGTATTACTTTGATAGTAATGGTTATATGGTGACAGGATCTCAAAAAACAAATGAAAAAGACTATTACTTTAATGCTTCAGGTGCTATGGTTTAAGCAAATTAGAAAGGCCGAATATCGGTCTTTTCTTTCGTTAACTTAGTTACCGTAATAATATGGCCATTTATATATGAGATAATGAGTATTAAAACGATTTTGTACGTGATATTATACGTTTGAAAGGCAGGTTTATCTATGTTTAATTTATTCAAAAAAAATAATGCTTTAGAGATTGGTAGTCCAATAAATGGTAAAAGTATTCCAATAGAGGATGTAAAAGATCCTATGTTTTCTCAAAAAATGATGGGTGATGGAGTTGCCGTTGTACCAAGTGGAAATACATTTGTTGCCCCTTGTGATGGTGTGATTTCAGCACTATTTCCAAGTATGCATGCATATGGTATTACAGCTGCTGATGGAACAGAAATTTTAGTTCACATTGGTATGGATACAGTCAATGAAAATGGAAATGGTTTTAAATCAAGTACTACACAGGGTGCTTCTGTGAAAAAAGGAGATGTCATCATTATAGCAGACATGGATTATTTAACTCAAAAATATGACATGACTACAATGGTTATCGTAACCAGTTCAAAAGATAAAACAATTAAAGAACGTAATGAAAATCAAGATATTTCTGCAACGGATACATTGTTTATTTTGAAATAAGGAGTAAGTATGACTAATTTAGAACAACATGCAAATAATATTCGTAAGAATATAGTTACTGAAGTATATAGTGCAAAGTCAGGACATCCAGGAGGCTCATTGAGTGCAGCGGATATCATGACAGAACTATACTTTGAACAGATGGATATCAATGAAGACAATGTAGCTACAATCAATCGTGATCGTTTTGTATTGAGTAAGGGACATGCTAGTCCAGTATTGTATGCAACATTAAAAGAAAAAGGATTGTTAGAAGAAGATCTAACTACATTTAGACATATTGATTCTAAACTGCAGGGACACCCTAATATGAATTATATTGCAGGTGTTGATATGTCTACAGGATCATTAGGACAAGGAATTTCTTGTGCTGTAGGTATGGCTATCTCAAATAAGGTAGATGGAAATAATCACCGTATCTATGCATTACTTGGAGATGGAGAATGTGAAGAAGGACAAGTATGGGAAGCAGCTATGGCAGCTAGTCATTATAAGTTAGATAACTTATGTGCAATTCTTGATTATAATCATTTACAGATTGATGGAAACATTGAGGATGTAATTTCACCAGAACCATTCGCTAGTAAATTCGAAGCATTTGGATGGAATGTATTAGATGTAAATGGACATGACTTTGATGAATTAAGAAATGCATTTAATCAAGCTAAACAAAAAAAAGATAAACCAACTATAATCATTGCTCATACTATTAAGGGAAAAGGTGTATCTTTCATGGAAGATAATTATGCATGGCATGGTGCAGCACCAAATGATGAACAATATGAAACAGCAATGAAAGAATTAGGAGGTCTTGAATAATGGCAACGGCAACAAGAGAAGCATATGGAAAGACATTAGCAAAACTAATCGTAGAACATGATGATCTATTTGTATTGGATGCTGACTTAACAAAATCAACGAAGACAATCGATGCCAAGAATGCTAGACCTGAACATCATTTCAATATGGGAATTGCCGAAGGAAATATGATGGCAGTAGCTGCTGGTATGGCAGCAAGTAATAAGGTTGTTTATGCATCAAGTTTTGCGATGTTTGCAGCAGGAAGAGCTTTTGAACAAATTCGTAACAGTATTTGTTATCCAAACTTGAATGTAAAAGTATGTGCAACGCATGCTGGAATTACAGTCGGAGAAGATGGGGCAAGTCACCAATGTATTGAAGACTTGGCACTTATGCGTTCGATTCCAAATATGAAAGTATTTCAGCCATGTGATGTCAAACAGACAGAAGAAATCATCAAGGCTGTATATGATATTGAAGGACCATGTTATGTACGATTAGGAAGACTTGGAGTAGAGGATGTATATGATGAAAACTACAAGTATGAATTTGGCAAGGGAACCGTACTTAAAAAAGGAAGCAAGGTGGCTATTATTGTTTCTGGACTTATGGTACAGGAAAGCTTAAAAGCATATGATTTATTAGATAATAAACCAACAATCATCGATATTCCAACCATCAAACCAATAGATAAGGAATTGATTATTGAAACAGCAAAAACACATGATGTGATTGTAACTGTGGAAGAACACAATATCTATGGCGGACTTGGAAGTGCAGTCAGCGAAGTACTTGCACCAGAAGGAATTGCATGCAGACAATATATGTTAGGAATGCAGGATACATTTGGTAGGAGTGGAAAACCAAAAGATCTATTAGATTATTATGGTTTGGATGCAAAGCATATTGCAGAAAAAATAAAAAAAATTGCTGAATAGAGTATTTAAAAAGTCACTTTTCAATACTTTCTAATAAAATGGGTTTTATGTATTGAAGCAAAATGATGGTTCTTATTTGGCAGTAGCAGACAATCCAGGTAAAGTGCCAGGTTCTCATGCTGCATATGTTAAAGAAGTTTCTTCAAGCGGAGATACAACAAAAGTATATAAGACTACATATGATAACAAAGGTGAAATAGCACATACTAAAGATAAGTTAAAGAAAAAAGGTGGAAAACCATGAAATATGAAGTAAAACAAACAACATTAGAAGACTATCTTCAACTAAAAATATAAGATCAAGATTTGTTTCCTAATGATGCTCCAAGCGGAACGAGTTATTATGATTTAGAACCTGAGAAAGGTGAAGCTCATATAGTTAAATTCGAACATGTTGAAAATGCAATTAAAATGTATATGAGTAAGAAAATTAGTTTTGAAGTTTTGTCCGAATGGATTGATTCAATAATTGCTCTAGATTTATTTCGTTTTGATGATAGTGACGACGATACACTTGATCGAGTTGCTGGATTAACATATTCTATTGACGATCTTAAAGAAGAAGTTAGTAAAATTGATTTGAACCTTTTAAAAAATACTTTAATCAAATACAAAAAATAAAATAAGAAATTAAAGCAGCCTATTATGTTTTGAATATATAAAACTAGATAGGGATAAATCAACCTTTAAAAGCTATAGGGATTCGAACCTCGAATAATTCAAATGAAAAAATGTCCTAATTCTTGATGAATTAAGACATTTTTGCTTTAAAATGGCGTCCTCGAGGTGGTTCGAACACCCGATCTGTCGCTTAGGAGGCGACTGCATTCTCCAGCTGTGCTACGAGGACAGAGTGTAATCTAATTCTACTACTTTTTAAAACAAAAATATATAGTGCTATAGCGTTAGAAAAATTTTTAATTAATATCATGATAGGGAACTAAAGAAATTTATTATTTCACTTTATTTTCACAAAAAACGCACTTTCTTTTCACATTTTAGTTATATATTATTATTGTCTTATATAAAAGACGAAAGAAATTTTAAATTTCTTTTCCCTCCCAAATAGAAAGAAATATGAGCTTGTGCCAGCAAGCTCTTTTTCTTGCTATAATAAGTAATAAGAGAGGGTGATGATAGTGAAAACAGTTGATATTAAGGTTGAACAAGGTGTATTACGAGGTGAAATTCAAGGTAAACAAATGATTTTTAGAGGGATACCGTATGCGAAAGCACCAATTAATGAATTTCGTTTTAAGTCACCCCAAGCTTTAAGTCGCTGGATTGGTGTTCGTGAAGCTTTTGCATTTAAAGCTATTTGTCCGCAAATTACAACTAATAATGTACCTCAATCAGAAGATTGTTTATACTTAAATATTTGGGCACCATCTGATTATCAAAAGAAAAAGTATCCGGTTGTTTTCTGGATTCATGGAGGTTCTTTTAGCAGTGGATATGGTCATGAAGCATTATTTAATGGTAAAAATTATGTTAGTCGGGAAACAATTTTAGTAACAATTAATTATCGCCTTGGTATATTTGGTTTTTTAGCTACACCAGAAATGACACGAGCAGATTCTTTACATGCTGTTTCTAATTTAGGCTTATTAGATATGATTTATGCTTTACGTTGGGTTTATCGTAATATAGAAGCTTTTGGTGGTGATGCTGATAGAATTACTATTATGGGTCAAGAATATGCTGCTATAGCATGTCAAGCATTACTTGCTTCAGCATTGACACGGGGTATGATATATGCTGCTATTTTGCAATCAGGAGCTGGTATTAATGATGGTATAAAACGTAGTTTAACAAAGGATGAAGCTTATCAAAGAGGTAAAGACATAATGACTTTCTTAAATGTACATAAGATTGATGAATTAGGGTCAATACCTACGCAAAAGATACTATCGATATATGGTGAATTGTATAAAAAATATGGTCGAGATCTCTTTTTACCAGCCGTTGATCATTTAATTATAGAAAAAAATTTAGAAGAATTATGGCAGAAACAAGAAGTCGCAAATGTTCCAATTATCATTGGTAAAATGACAGATGATCTTAAGCAATCAGATTATCAAGGTATTCTTAATTTAATTCAAACAAGATCTCAGCAATCACCTATTTATATGTATCTTTTTAGTAAAAAATTAGCAGATAATGAATTATTATTTACATTTGGTGCTTTGGAAAGAAGTGAAAAACAATGGTCTTTTCGTGATTATCGCTTAGAAGCAATGATTATGGATCAATGGACTAATTTTATTAAAAAAGGCAATCCGGGGAATGCCTGGAAAGCCTATCAGAAAGAAAATCCTTTTATACGTATAATTGTTTAGAAATTATTTAGCGATGATGAATCAGGTATAAAGGAATACTTAAAATGATACAAGAACACCATATTGATAAATAACCATAGTGTATGGATAATAAGCCGCCAAAACCAGCACCTAGTGCGAAGACAAGGATAATGCCGAAATAATAAGTGCTTATTTTTAATTTTTCAATCTTTTTTTCACGTATAAATGAAGAAAAGGCAGCTGTTCCTCCTTTCATGTTACCGATACACATAGTACTTGCAAAAGGATTACCTCTTAAGCGTTGGAAAGACTGAACTTGTAATGCACAAGCAAATGATACAAGCATATTAGCAACAAAGTTGAGTTCTTTTGGGATGAAACCAACAATAAATAAAGCAATTATTTCTAAGAGTAAAATTTTACCTTTCCAATGAATACGATGAAAAAAACTTTTTTTATTTTGTAACTGTTCAGCAACAAAAATACCTGCCATAAAAGCTAACAATGGTAATAAGTAATTTAATACTTTATCAAGATGACCATTCATTAAATGTTGGCTCATCAGGACAATATTACCTGTTTGAGCGTTTGCGAATACATGCCCCCTTGTATTATATGTATAGGCATCTTGTAATCCACCACTAAAAGCTAAAAAAGCAGAAAGACAAAAATTTTCTAATTCTTCTTCACTTTTCATAACGGCTACTATTGTAGCACAAAATAAAAAGTTAGTTAAAAAAACTAACTAAAGTAAACATATTCATCAAGTGGAGCTTGGTAGAATTGAACTCGTGAAGCAGTTAAAAGTAATGTTTTACTACCATTATCTAAATCAAGAAGAGATAATTTACCTTCAACTTCTAACCAATCATTTAATTGCATTTCATCAATACGAACACCAGTCACAGTTATACCACATAGATTAGTATCACGAGCACAACATACCATTGCTTGTCTACCTAAAATAAATGATTGCTTATAACCAGGTAATTTTTGAGCAAACTTACCTCTTAAAATAATTGTTTTATGATTATAGTCATCTGGATGTTCCATGGCGTCCATATACCATAAACCATAATCTTGATCACTGATATCAAGAAACGAATCCTTTTTATCATATGGTAAAAGGCTTTCTTTTAGTCTAATTGCTTGACCAAATGCTCCTTCATAATAAATACCACTGCGTTGATTAATGGCTTTAATATTAGATCTAAGAAATGAAGCACGGGTATTTTCATGACAACGATTAAAAATAACGGTATCAGCAAAACGAATTTGTTCATACATGATTGAACGCATAGTATTCATGTACAATTCAAATGTTGTCGCATTAATTGTGGTAATAAGTTGAACAATTAGCCACATTTTAGGTAGGTTATTAATTAGAGGCTCAAGACTTTGCATACCATTGCATTCAATAAATATTTGTTGAGCTTGATAATCATTTTGTAGTTTTTGACTAAGTGAAGATGTTAATTCATCATGTTTATTTAATTGAACAAGGTGAATACTATGTTGCTTGAGAAAAGATTGATCATATTCTTTTTCTCCTTGTTCAAAACTGATGAGTAATGTATTACTGATTTTTTGCATGAATGATTCATCTTTAAAAGTATCCATAATTAGACTGGTTTTACCTGAATCAAGAAAACCAGCAAAAATATACACTGGTATTTGCATTAATTGACTCCAAAAATATTCTTCATTTTGGCACTATCAATATTTGTACCAATAACAGTTATTAATCCAGTGTAAGATGCTTTACCTTTACGAACATCTATACTACCTGGAACATAATCAAAGAAAAACCAATTTTCTTGTTGATCTTGTACAATACCTTTAGCACGAATAACATTCTCTGGTAATTGTTCTAAAGCATGTTCTAATTCTTCAGGTGAATATTTTCGCCCTGTTTCTAAACCAATGGATTGAAATACTTCATCAGCATCACAATGATGATGGGTTTCTGTATGTTCATGACAATGATCATCATGACAGTGACAACAACAATTATCACTTATTTCTGCTTTGGCTATTTCTTGTTGAATAATATTGGTTAATGAATGAGAACTGATCATGGTATTATATATTGTTTCAGCACTAATATTTTCCCAGTTTGTAGTAATAATATGAGCATGTTTATTTATCTTTTTCAACATTTTCAATACAGCATCTAATTTTTCTTGATTAATATCTTGCGTGCGTGAAAGAATGATACAATTAGCATTTTGAATTTGATCATTGAAAAATTCACCAAAGTTACGCTGATAAGTTAAAGCTCGATTAGCATCAACAACGGTACTTTGAACTTGTATAGTAAGCTTTTCAATGCTTTTGATGATGTTTAAAATGTCAGATAATTTACCAACACCAGAAGGCTCAATAAGAATGATATCAGGTTGATAAGTATCAATTACTTGTTTGAGTGCTTTTTTAAAGTCACCTTTTAATGTACAGCATATACAGCCACTATTAATCTCATTAATAATGACACCACTTTCTTTAAGAAATGAACCATCAATACCAATTTCACCAAATTCATTTTCTACTAAAACAATTTTTTTATTTTGATAAACAGAAGGTAATAATTTTTTAATCAGAGTTGTTTTTCCCGCTCCTAAAAAGCCGGAAATGATATCTATTTTAGGCATATAATTAAAGTCCTTTCTTTGTTGATTATAAAGCAAAATAGTTGTAAAAAAAAGTTTATCTCTTAGAAGAAATTATTTGTGGATAATACATTTTTAATAAGTGTTTAAACATGATTTAAAAATAACTTTTAAATACATAGAACGAAGATATACGTATTTTCAGAAGATTATTGTAGCATGTAATGTGTTATTGATGAGAGTAGATGGTAGGTCAAAAGATGTTAAATGGCTAAAGAAGCTATGAAAGATAATAGAATATTAAAAATGTTGAGCTATGTAAAATGAGCTAAAAATCAGTGAAAAAATTAAAAATAGCCTACTTTTTAATAAAGACAGGCTATTTTCATCTTTTAGAGCAATTGAAAATATTCTTTAAGCTAAGTAAACAATAAAAATATAGTATTTATAGTAGCTTATGAATAAAATATAATGCACCGAACAAGACTTGAACTTGCACGAGTTTCCTCATACGCCCCTCAAGCGTACGTGTCTACCATTCCACCACCGGTGCATATAGAGTATTATAGCATAAAAATGATTTTTCAAATGTAAAAATTCGTTATATACTTGTATCTGATATAAATTGCAACTAAAATAAATAGGCTTTTATAAATAAAGAAATGGAGAAGGTAATGGATTATAAAAAAATTATTAACATTGCAGTAATTGCGCACGTTGATGCCGGTAAATCAACATTGGTTGATGCCTTTCTACATCAAAGCCATGTTTTCCGTGATAATGAAGAAGTAGCTGATTTAGTCATGGATTCAAATGACTTAGAGCGGGAAAGAGGAATTACCATCTATTCTAAAAATTGTTCAGTTAACTACAAAGATTATAAAATAAATATTGTAGATACACCTGGACATGCTGATTTTTCTTCTGAAGTAGAACGGATTATAAAAACGGTTGATACAGTTATTTTATTGGTTGATTCTGCAGAAGGGCCAATGCCTCAAACACGTTTTGTTTTACAAAAAAGTTTAGAATGTGGTTTAAAACCTATTTTATTGATTAATAAATTGGATAAAGCAGAAGCTCGAGTTGATGAAGTTATCGATGAAGTATATAGTCTTTTCTTAGAATTAGATGCTACGGATGAACAATTAGATTTTCCTATTTTATATGGTATTGCTCGGGAAGGTATTGTGCGTTATGAAAAAGAAGATACAAATATGGATATTATTCCTCTTTTTGAAACAATCATTCATCATACACAAGCCTATCCTAATTTGATGACAGAAGCAGTTCAAATGCAAGTTTCAGCTTTAGCATATGATGATTATATTGGCCGTTTAGGTATTGGTCGTGTATATAAAGGAACTTTAAAAGCTAATACTGCTGTTACAATTGCTAATGCAAATGGACGTGTTAAAAATGGTAAGACCAATCAAATATTTGTTTATAAAGGATTAAAAAGATCATCTGAACAAGAGATACAATGTGGTGAAATTTGTTTAGTTTCAGGTATTCCAGATATTAATATTGGGGATACAATTTGTCCTTTAAATCAACCAGATCCAATGCCAGAATTAAAAATTGAAGATCCTACATTAGCAATGAATTTTATGGTTAATGATTCACCTTTTGCCGGTCAAGAAGGAAAGTTTGTAACTTCACGTAATATTCGGGAAAGATTGGAAAAGGAAACAGAAGTAAATGTTGGTTTAAGAGTCGAAGATACAGATTCAACTGATACATTTAGAGTATCTGGTCGAGGTGAATTACACTTAACTATTTTATTAGAACAAATGCGGCGAGAAGGGTATGAAATAGCTGTTTCAAGACCAGAAGTAATTTTAAAGAAAGAGAATGGTCATACTTTAGAACCAATTGAAGAAGTCGTAATTGATTTACCAAGTGAATATTCAGGAGCAGTTATTTCAGCTTTAAACTTACGTAAAGGTATTATGCATAATATGGAAGATGTTGGTACATATACACGAATCACTTATTCAGTACCAACACGTGGTTTAATTGGTTTCCGTTCGGACTTTATCAATTTAACTCATGGTGAAGGAACTTTAGTGCAACGTTTATCTGGTTATGAACCATATAAAGGAGAAATACCACAAAGAGAAAATGGGGCTTTGATATCTACAGATACTGGTTCAGCTATGACTTATGCTTTATGGAATATTCAAGAAAGAGGACAGTTATTTATTGGTGCTCAAACACCGGTATATGAAGGTATGATTATTGGTGTTTCAGCAAAGAATATGGATATGGGAGTTAATCCTTTAAAAAATAAAAAAATGACGGCTGTACGTTCCACTGGTAATGATGAAGCAATGAAATTAGTACCTCCAAAACAATTGACATTAGAAAGAGCAATTGAATTTATTAATGATGATGAATTAGTGGAAATAACACCATTATCTATACGTATTCGGAAAAAGTGGCTAACCGAAATCGATCGTCGTCGGCATGCACGTGATATAGGACGGATTGAAAAAGAAAATAATTAGTCTTCCATAAAGGAAGGCTTTTTTATAAAAGAATATAAAAGTGATAATATTAAAAAGAAAAAGGAGGATTAATATGGATGCTTTAGAACGATTCATAAAATATATCAGTATTCCCAGTACTTCTGATCCTAATAATGAAAAAGTAACACCATCTAGTAAAGAACAATGGAATGTTGCTAACTGTTTGATAGATGATTTAAAAGAAATTGGTTTAAATAAAATACGTTTAGATGAACATGGTTATGTCTATGCTGAATTAGAGTCTAATATAGATAAAGTTGTACCAACAATCGGTTTTATTGCTCACATGGATACAGCACCTGATTTTAATGGTCAAAATATCCATCCACAAATTATTAAAAATTATCAAGGTCAAGATATTATTTTACATAGTGGTTGTACTTTAAGCCCACGTGAATTTCCTGCTTTAGCAAAAAAAATAGGTAAAACAATTGTTACAACAGATGGTACATCACTATTAGGAGCAGATGATAAAGCTGGGGTAACAGCAATTATTGAAGCAATGAAAAGGCTCAAAGAACAACCAAATATCCCTCATGGTAAAATTTGTATTGCTTTTACACCGGATGAAGAAATTGGTAATGGTGCTAAGTATTTTGATGTTGCAAATTTTGGTGCTGATTTTGCATATACTGTTGATGGTAGTGAAATTGAACAATTAGAAGATGAAAATTTTAATGCAGCAAGTGCTACAGTTGTGATTAATGGTGTATCAATTCATCCTGGTTCAGCTAAAAACAGAATGATTAATGCTGCTAAACAGGCAACTATATATCAAACAATGATTCCTGATCATTTAAGCCCTGAGTATACTGAAAAAAGAGAAGGTTTTATTCATCTATTATCGATTAAAGCAAATGCTAATAAAGCGACTTTAGAATATATTTTACGTGATCATGATGAAAAACGTTTACAAGCTCAAAAAGACTTATTAAAGCAAGCAGCACTAATGATTAATCAACAAGTAGGTAAAAATATCGTTCAAGTAACTATCAAAGATACTTATCAGAATATGAAAATAGTTTTAGATAAGCATCCGGAAGTTATTTCCTTAGCTACTAAAGCAATGGCTAATTTAGGTATTGAAGTTGTGCGTGAACCAATTCGGGGCGGAACAGATGGGGCAACTTTATCATTTAAAGGTTTACCTTGCCCTAATATTGGCACAGGTGGTGCTAATTTTCATGGTCCATATGAGTATTTAGTTTTAGAAGAATTATATCAATCTATTGAGTTAATTTGTCAGATTGCTAAAGAAGGAGGTAAATTATGATTAGTACCTGTACTTTTAATCCGTCATTAGATTATTATTTAGAATTTGAAAAAGAGATTGTTATTGGTAAAATAAATCGTTCTAATCTTGAATATTATGAAGCAGGTGGTAAAGGTATTAATGTATCTATTGTTTTAAACAATTTAAATATTCCTTCCCGAGCTTTTGGCTTTTTAGGTGGTTTTACAAAAGATTTTTATATTTCTTTATTAGAAAAATATGAATATATAAGACCATCTTTTACATATATTGACGGTTTAACACGTATTAATGTTAAAGCACATGCGCCAACGCATACAGATTATAATGCAGCTGGTCCTTATATTACATATGATGATATGCGTTCTTTATGTGAGAAAGTGACAAGCCTTTATGAAGGTGATTGTTTTGTTTTAGCTGGTAGTACACCTAAATATTTAGAACAATATATTGTGGAAATGTTAGCAACCCTAAGTGAAGATAAAGTAAATGTTGTTTTAGATGATATTGACTTAAAAATTTTAGCAAAGATATTAGTATTAAAGCCTTTTCTTATTAAGCTAAATAAAGAGCAGTATGAACAAGAAGTGGATCATAAAGTTGATCGTAGTGAATTATTAAATTATGGTTATGAGTTGACTAAAAAAGGTGCTAAACATGTTATTATTTTGGAAAGTTCACAAATGGCTTTATATTTTAATCAAGAATCATGCTATGAAGCTCCTCTTGCAACAAATAACCAACAAGTTAATACAGTAGGTGTTGGTGATTCGATAGTAGCTGGCTTTTTAATGAATTATCAACGTTCATTTAATGGTATTGAATCTTTTCGCTTTGCAGCTGTTTGTGGTTATGCAACAGCATATTCTAAAGGTTTAGCAACGATGGAAAGAATTAATCATCAGTATGAAAAAATAAAAGTTAAAGAAGTTGGATATGTAAAAAAATAATTTTTTGATAATACCACATTTATTATTTATCATCTTTTATAAGCAAAATATTCAATAGGGTGGGAACGATTAAAATTAGATAAAGGAGTCTATATGAAAAGAATAAAATATTTATTACTATCTTTGATATTACTGAGTGCATGTCATAAAGTAGTTAACAAGCCTGAAAATAAATTAACAATTGATTATAATTTAAAACTTGATAGTAAAAAAGCAGATATGCATGGTTATCAATATATACGTAATGAAGTAGCTGATTTTAGAGAAATAAGTTCCCAAGAAGCACTACGTCTTATCAATGAAAAAGGCAGTGGATTTATTTATTTTGGTTATAAACATTGTCCTTTTTGTATCCGGGCTATACCTGAGTTAAATGAAGCAATGAAAAAAACTGGTGTAATGGTTTATTATGTTGATACAGAAAAAATGAAAGAATTGGAAATGAATCAATTATTAGCTAAATTTATACCTTTATTAAAGACAAAAGGTGATCATAATGATGGTTTTTATGTACCATTAGTTGTGGCAATTAAAAAAGGTGAACCCGTAGATGAACATACAGCTTTAGTAGATGATTTTGATTTAGTTGATGAAAGTTCACAATTAAATGATGAACAAAAGAAGAAATTACAAGAAATATACATTAATATATTCAAGAAACTAGTAAAATGATAATTAGTAGGATAATATTTATCATATCTAATAAGGAGTTATATGCATCGATATCTTAAATTTTTATATTCAAAAGTTATCTTAATAGCACCCTTAGTTTTATTACAGTTATATTTGTATTTAGCTCTTTTTCAAGGAACATCACAATTTAGTCCTTTGATTGATCGTTTTTTAAGATTTATTGCACTTGTTTTTGCTATATATATTATTAATCGTAATAGTGATTCACACTATAAAATAGCTTGGCTTTTAGTCCTTTTAACTTTTCCTATTACTGGCGTTGCTATCTATTTATTAGCAGGTAATAGACGGGTACCTAAAAAATTAGAAAAAGGTACAGTTAAAGCAAGTAAAGCGATGAATAATTTATTTAAACAAAATAGTGATACTTTAAATGAATTAAAAAAATATTATGCTGATGATTATCCACTATTTAAGTATGGTATTGAATATAGTGATTTTCCTATCTATGAGGGAACAAGAGGTGATTATTTTCCGAGTGGAGAAAATTGGTATCCACATTTTTTACATGATTTACAAGCTGCTAAACATTTTATTTTTCTTGAATATTATATTATTTCAGAAGGTTGGCTGTGGTTTAAAATAGTTGATATTTTACGTAAAAAAGTCAAAGAAAAAGTAGAAGTAGTAATGATTATGGATGATTTTGGCAGTGCTACACTACCTATCTATTGGGATAAAAAGTTACGCCAATGGGGAATTTCTGTTTATCGTTTCAATCCTTTAAGACCTGCTCTTTCTGTTATTATGAACAATCGTGATCATCGTAAAATTGCTGTTATAGATAATAAGATAGCATATACGGGGGGAATTAATATAGCTGATGAATATATTAATAGGATACATCCATATGGCTATTGGAAAGATTCAGCTATTCGTTTAGAAGGTAAGGCTGTATGGTCGTTTACATGTATGTTTCTTGGTTTATGGACATATCTTAAAAATAAAAATGAAGTAATTAAATATAATAAGTATCAAATATATGCTTCTTGTGCAAATGAAGGCTTTTTTCAACCTTTTTCGGATAGTCCGACAGATGATCAAAATTTAGCTTTAGACTTGCATATCAGTTTGATTAATCATGCTAAAAAATATATTTATATTGATTCAGCATATTTAGCAATTACGGATACAATTCGCAATTTATTGATTTTAGCAGCTAAAAGAGGGATTGATGTTCGCATTTTAACTCCCCATATTCCTGATAAAAATTGGGTTTTTCAAATAACACGTGGAAATTATGCATGTTTAGTTAAAGAAGGCGTTAAAATATACGAATATACACCAGGTTTTAATCATACTAAAAATATTGTTGTTGATGATAAAATTGGTTTAATGGGAACAGTTAATACTGATTATCGTAGTTATTTTTTACATTTTGAAAATGGTGTATTATTTGTTAATGAACGCTTAGCTTGTCAAATGCGTAAGAATTTTGAAGAAGCTATTGCCATATCAGAATTGATGAGTGAAGAAAAGTGTCAGACTAATATATGGTTACGTTTATATCGTGATATATTAAATTTGTTTGTCCCAATGGTATAGAGGAAAAAATGAAAAAAGTAGGTTTAGTTTTAGAAGGTGGCGGAATTCGAGGTGCTTTTACAGCGGGAGCATTGGCTTGGCTAGCTGATCAAAATATTCAATTTGATTATTATGTAGGTATCTCATCAGGAGCTATATATCTTGTAATCCATTTAGCAAAACAAAAAAAGATAGCTTATGATTTAGCAACAAAGTATTCAATAGATCCAGATATTGTTGGTGTAAAAGCTTTTTTGAAAGAAGGTCATTTTGTAGCATATCGGAAACTTTTTGAAGAAGATTTAAAGAAAAAAGCACATCTGAATGTACAAGAACTAATTAAAGAAAATTTACCAATTGAAGTTGGTTGTTATGTTTTGGAACATGGTAAAACAGAATATTTTCCTGTTGAAAGTGATTTAACAACTGTGATTGCTTCAGCATCATTGCCAATTGTTGGTAGCGTTTGTAAGTATAAAGGATTACATTTATTGGATGGTGGTGTAACAAAAATGATTCCAATTGAACGAGCTGTTGAACAAGGCTGTACACATTTTTTGGTTATTACAACGAAAGCTAAAGATTATGTACGTAAGCCATCAAGTCGGTTTGTAAAATGGTTAATTAAAATTCTTTATCATGCTTATCCCCAAATAGCAAAAGATTATGCCGTAAGACATATTAATTATTATCATCAAAAAGAATTGATTCAAAAATATATTAATGAAGGTAAAGCCATAAATATATATCCTACAGTAAATGTTCCTGTATCACGTTTTAAAGGAAGTGTAAGTCAAGCTAAACAATTGTATCAATTAGGTTATCAAAATATGGCAGAAAGAAAAGAAGAGATATTAAAATTAATAAAAAAATAGGGTTCATCCCTATTTTATTTTTTGTAAAAGAGCAGCATCTGGTTTTAAAGATTTATCAAACCAATTTTGCAGATATAATTCACTATATTCATCGAAAGAAAGTTGTGATTTGTTGATTTTAAGCGCTAATTCTTTACCAACATAGCGATAGATCTTAGGGTTTAAAAGACCGGTTATTTTTTCTTTGCCATTTGGATAACGTTGGATAAAACCGTATTCATGTGCATGTTTACTAATCCATTCAAGAACTTGTTTTTCTTGTTTGACATAAGTTATAGCAACTTTAAATTTAAGTCCGCTTTGGCTTTCACTAAAACCTTCTTTCATCACTTTATTACCCATTCTTTGATATAAATTTAATTGACTTTGGTAATCTGAATAAGCATTAGTTATAAAAAAATTCATCTTTTCTTGAATTGACTTTTTGACGAAAAGAACAGCTTGTTGCATAGCTTCTTTACGTAATTGTTGATTTGGTGAAGCATATTGACGAGGAATATTAACTAAGTCATGAGGTTTATAATTTTTATTGTAGTAATAATTATAATTTACTAAAGTGTTTATTTTAGGATCTTTTATTTCATGCGTTATTTTATATTCTTGGCGATAATTACCAGATAATGTAAATTTATTATTATTATTTTGTGTATGATGTTGCAAACAATCCTTAATGTAGTTATTTTCATCCCATTGATAATCAAAAACAAGTAATGGCGTTAATTCAAAAAAATTTAATTTAGAAAATAAATTTTCTAATTGATCATCTTCATATCCTTTATCTTTTAAACGTTGATATAAAAGGATATCTTTTTCATTGATTTCTTGTTCTTTATAATTAATTTTATAAATTGATAAATAGTGAGGATAAAAATTATTTCTATCAATAGCTTTTTTAAGGCTTGGTGAATTAAGCTTATTTTTGATAATCCAAGAACTTACCTTCTCTTTTTGTAAAACTTTAATTTGATTTTTACTATATCCAAGCTTAGATAATTCTTTTTTTTCTTTTAAAATGGGTTGAAAGTATAGATAAAAAGGTACTATAAGTATACATATTATAAAAATAATAAAACTTTTACGAATTTTCCTTTTCTTTTTTTTCATAATAATTCCTTTTTAAAGATCATCCAGTCACCTATCATTTTAGGATGTAATTCAAATGTAAGCATTGTTTTTTTGATGGGGTGTAAGAAACATAATCTGTACGCAAATAAGCAAATAGGTTCTTTAGCAGGCTTGAAATGATAGCGTTGATCATGTAAAAGAGGCCAACCTCGACTGGCAAATTGAACACGTATTTGATGAGGACGCCCTGTCTCTAAATCAATATGTACAAGTGATTTGCCCTTTTTTTGAGCTAATATACGATAAGATAAACGAGCAAATTTACCTTCTTTGCATGTTGAAACAAAGACTTTATTTTGTTTATGGTCTTTTTTTAAATAATCTTCTAAAGTTCCTTGTTTTGGTAACTTAGTACTATCTAATATAGCTAAATAACTTTTTTGTAAAAGATGTTGACGAATTTCATCACTTAAGCGAGAAGCAGCTTTTGATGTTTTTGCAAAAACCATTAAACCACCAACTGGTCTATCTAGGCGATGAACTAAGCCTAAAAAGACATTACCAGGTTTATGATCTCTTTCTTTTATCAGTTGTTTGAGTAATTGTAAGAGATCTTTTTCACCTGTTTTATCAGCTTGTGAAAGAATATTGATTGGTTTTTGTACAACAAGAAGATGGTTATCTTCATAAATAATATTTATTTTTTCTGCCATCGTGCATATATTCCTGCGGGTAAAACAATGTTACGTGATGAAATAGGCAATGCCAGTTCTCCTGTTTCAATATTACCATTTGGTAAAGAAGTAGTATTTAACAAATTAGCAAAGACAGTTGCAGAAAAACCGCTTGTATAAGAATTAACTAAAAAGAAACAAGCATCTTGGTCTAACAATTGACTAGCATTTTGAATGAGTTTTCTTACTTCTTGCTCAAATTTCCACATTTCGCCATTTGGCCCACGACCATAACTAGGTGGATCCATCAAAATACCATGATAACGATGACCTCTTCTTTTTTCCCGTTCCACAAATTTTAGACAATCTTCAACGATAAAACGAATCTTATGTTTTTCAAGATGGGAATAATTTCTATTTTCTTTTGCCCATTGTACCATACCTTTAGCTGCATCAACATGGACAACTTCATCCGCTCCTGCTAAAGAACAAGCCAAAGAAGCTGCTCCTGTATAAGCAAAAAGGTTTAATATTTTAGTTACTTTACCTTGTTTCACACGATCTTGAATTAAATGTTGCATCCAATCCCAATTAACAGCTTGTTCAGGGAATAAGCCAGTATGTTTAAAATTGGTTGGTGCAACTTTAAAAGTTAAATTTTGGTAATGTATAAACCAATAATCAGGTATTTTTTTGCGATATTCCCAATAACCGCCACCTGCTTTTGAACGGTGGTAAATAGCATCATAATTTTGCCAATCAGTAGAAGGATTTTTAGCCCAGATAGCTAATGGATCAGGGCGTCTTAATATAATATTTTGCCAGCGCTCTAATTTTTCAAAATCACCAGCATCAATACATTCGTAATCTTGCCAATATTCAGCTTTTTTTATCATAAATTACCTCAAGTTGATTATAGCACGACAATTCTTTAAAATTTACAAGCCTATTTGAAAACTTTATAATAAAATGAAATCACTAGAAAGAGGAATTACTGTGCTGGATATTCAATCACTAAATTTACAACAAAAAGAAGCAGTCTTAGATGAACATCAATATTTACGTATTATTGCTGGAGCAGGTTCAGGTAAGACCCGTGTTTTAACTATGAAAATTGCTCATTTAATTGCTGATAAACAAGTTTGGCCAACTAAAATTTTAGCAATTACTTTTACAAATAAAGCGGCTCGCGAAATGGAAAATCGTATTTTCAAAATGTTAACAGAAGATATAAGTAAACCAATTATTTGTACGATTCATTCTTTATGTGTACGTATTTTACGCCAAGATATTGGGGTAATGAATTATCCACGTAATTTCACTATTTTGGATGCTGAAGATCAAAAAGCTATTATTAAAGAATTTTATAAGGAACATCATTTACATAAAGAAGATCTTTCATTTAGTGCTGTCTTGAATTATATTTCAAATAATAAAGCAGTTAATTTAACAGTTGATGAAGCATATAAAATAGCAGATTTCAGTGATTATGAAAAATTAAAAGCAAAAATATATGAATATTATTTACAAAGGCAAAAAGAACTTTTGGCACTTGATTTTGATGATTTGATTATATGGACGGTAAATATATTTCAACAATTTGTAACAATTAAACAAAAGTGGCAAAGTTATTTTAAATATATTTTAGTTGATGAATTTCAAGACATTGACCATATCCAATATAAATTAATTAAACTTCTTGTTGGTAAAGATAATAATTTATTGGTTGTGGGTGATCCAGATCAGACAATTTATACTTGGCGAGGTGCAGATGTTCGTATAATTGTTGATTTTGCAAAAGATTTTCCTCAATCAAGAACTATTTTATTAACCCAAAATTATCGTAGTACAAAGGCTATTTTACAAGGTGCTAATTCAGTAATTAAGAATAATAAGCAAAGGGTTGATAAAGATTTGTTTACAATTGATCAATCACCGGATAAAATATATCATTTTTCAGCTAGTAGTGATGAAAGTCAAGCTTTATGGATTGCTCATAAAATGAAGTCAATTTGTGCTAAAAAAGGTAGTTATGCGGAAATGGCTGTTCTTTATCGTGCCAATTATTTATCACGTTCATTAGAAAAAGCATTAATGGATGAACGTATTCCATATGTTATTTATGGTGGTTTACGTTTTTTTGAGCGGCAAATAGTGAAAGATGTTTTATCATATATGCGTTTAGTGCTTAAAGGTGATGATTTATCATTTGATCGCATTATTAATCGTCCGAAAAGAGGAATTGGTATAAAGACAATAGATCAGATAAGTCAAAGAGCTAAGGAATTAAATTGTACAAAATTAGAAGTTTTAAAGCAGGAATCTTTATTTAAAGGTAAAGTACAAATGACAATAGACTCTTTTTTGCAAAGTTTAAATAATTGGCAAGAAAGAATTAAGCAAGCAGATATATCTTTGTTACAAGCATTTGAAATGGTTATTGATGAGAGCGGTTATCAAGCTTTCTTGGCAAGTGAAAATGATGCCGATAATCTTGGCTATTTAAAATCTTTATTAGAAGATGTACAAGATTTTGAAAAACGTTATCCCCAAGCTCATTTAGAGGAATATTTACAATCAGTTGCTTTATATGGTGATCGTACAGAAATAATTGATAATAACTATGTACAATTAATGACGATTCATGCAGCAAAAGGACTTGAATTTAATACTGTTTTTATTAGTGATTTAAATGAGGGAATTTTTCCATCTGAAAGATCTATAAGTGAAGGTAATAAAGGCTTAGAAGAAGAAAGACGTCTAGCTTATGTAGCTTTTACTCGGGCACGACAACATTTATATTTAACAGATGCTAGTGGCTATTCATACATTTTGCAAAAAGCTAAAATGCCATCTCGTTTTATTACAGAAATTGCTGATGAGTATATTACACATCAAATATCAGGTGTTAAAAAAGAAAATATGATGCCACCATTATTTGTTTCTAAAAATGTTCAATCTTTAGCAAAAAATAAAGTATGGCATAAAAAAGAAGTTGTTATGCATATTAAATTTGGGGAAGGTGTTGTTATATCTCAAGATGGTGACTTTGTAACAATTGCTTTTGCTTATCCATGGGGGATTAAGAAATTACAGGCAAATCATCCATCACTTAAGAAAAAATAAGGAGTGTATATGCGTATAGAAGAGCAAATGAAAGAACTTATTCAACGATTAAATGCTGCTTCCGATGCTTATTATAATGGGCAGGCTGAGCTTTTATCAGATACAGAGTGGGATCAATTATTTGATAAATTACAAAATTTAGAGCAAACAACAGGGATTATTTTATCTAATTCACCAACACATAAAGTATCGGCTGATACAGTTTATGGGCAAAAAGAAGAACATCTTTATCCGGCTTTATCATTAGCTAAAACAAAGTCTGTCAGTGAGTTAGTAAAGTGGGCAAATGGTAAAAAAATTTGGATGTCATGGAAATTAGATGGTTTAACATTAGTTGTAACTTATCAAAAAGGTAAATTGTTGAAAATTGTTACCAGAGGAGATGGTCATATTGGCACAAATATTACGCATTTAGCTCAAGGAATCTTTGGCATTCCTGAGCATATTGATTATCAAGGGGAATTAGTAATTCGTGGTGAGGCGTTGATTTCTTATGCTGATTTTGAACAATATATTCGTGAAACAGGTGAAGATTATGCTAATCCACGTAATTTAGCAGCTGGATCTTTAAATCTTAAAAAAGCACAAGAAGTAAAAAGACGCAATATTCATTTTCGACCTTTTACATTAGTTTATATAGATCAAACAATTAATTGTTGGGGTGAAAGAATGAAGTTTTTAACGACTCTTGGTTTTGATGTCGTAGAACATATATGTCTTTTAAATAGTGATGAAGAACATATGCAAAACGCTGTTGAACAATTTTCCAAACAAGTTATGGAAAGAGTGAATCCTTATCCAGTAGATGGTTTAGTTATTGTTTATGATGATATTTTATATGCACAAAAAGGGAATGTTACAGGTCACCATGCAACAAGAGCAGGCTTAGCTTTTAAGTGGAAAGACCAATCAAAAATAACAAAACTTATAGGTATTGAATGGTCAAATGCTATTTCAACAATTAGTCCGATTGCTCTTTTTGAACCGATTGAATTAGAAGGAACAATTGTTAAACGTGCTTCTTTAGTAAACATTTCTGAATGTGAACGTTTAGGGATTGGTGATAAGGGTACAGTGTTAGAAGTTATCAAAGCTAATATGATTATTCCTAAAATACTTTCTGTTAAGCAAAAGGTAGGTCAATTAGTAATTCCAGAAAAATGTCCAGTATGTCATGCTAAAACTTCTATTCAGATATCAAAAGTATCGGGAACAAAGACCTTAAAATGTAGTAATGATGATTGTCCGGCAAAGGCTTTAAAACAATATGTTCGTTTTGTTAGTAAACAAGGAGTAGATATTGAAGGAATTAATGAAGCAACATTAGCTCGTTTTATTGCTTGTGGTTGGATCCATTCTTATGCAGATATCTATCACTTAGAAAGATATAAGGATGAAATAGCACAGTTAGATGGATTTGGCGAAAAATCAGCATTTAATATTATTTCATCATTAACAAAAGCTAAAAAAGTAAGAGCTGATAAATTTTTAGTTGCTTTATCTATTCCATTAGTTGGTATTGATGTTGCAAGACGTTTGTTAAAAGCGTATTCTTTTAATGAATTATGGCAATTAGCAATGGTAAAAGAAAAAGATTGCTTAGCATCTATTGAAAGTATTGGGCCACAAAAATCAGCTTCTTTCATTAATTTTGTGCAAGATCCTAGAAAGCAAGAAGAAGTTAAAAAATTGTTAGCAATCATAGAAATTGAAGATTTAGCTAACAATAATAACAATAGTTTAGCAGGATTAACATTTGTTATTACTGGTGAACTTAGACATTTTCCAAATCGTAGTGCATTAAAAGAATTAATTCAATCACAAGGTGGTAAAGTAACATCCAGTATCAGTAAGGCAACAAGTTTTTTGATTAATAATGATGTGAATAGTACGTCAACTAAAAATAAAAAAGCAAAAGAATTAGCTATTCCTATTATTAGTGAAGCAGAACTATGTACACGCTTTAATTTATGATAGATTGAAAAGAAATTATTAAAAGGATAGAATAATACGGTAGAAAGTGGGTATTTATGAGTAATAATAAAAATCGTCAATACTTTAAATCTTTAGCTAAGCGTTTAATGTTTCAGCTTAGTGATGAAGAGGCAGATGGTTTATTAAAAAATTTTGAAGTTTTAGATAAACAAATAGCTTTAATGGAAAAAATAGATACTAATAATGTGACAGAAATGATATTTCCTTTTGCTGTTGAAACAACATTTTTAAGAGAAGATGTTGTTAATCATGTGATTAGTCAACAAGAAGCTGTTCAAAATGTAAGTAAACAAGTGGATGGTCATTTTGTCTTGCCAAAGGTGGTGAAATAATGAATTATACAAAAGAAGATGTTTTAGTGGCTTATGATAAAGCTAAAAAATTGCAAGCTAAGCTAAATGCAGTTATTACTTTTGTTGATCCAAGTGAACAATTAAATGATTTACCTGATGGTGGTAAATTATGGTCGATGCCAATTGCTTTAAAGGATAATGTTAATACAAAGGGCATAAGAACAACAGCTGCATCACACATTTTAGAAAATTATGTTCCTATATATAATGCAACAATTGTTGAAAAATTAAAAAAAGCAGGTGCTATTACTATTGCCAAAACATCAATGGATGAACTGGCAATGGGTGGTACTAATCTCTCATCATTTATTGGTCCGGCTTATAATCCTTGGGATACAAGACGAATTACGGGTGGTTCTTCAGGGGGATCAGCAGCATTAGTGGCAGCTGGTGTAGTGCCTATGGCAATTGGTTCGGATACGGGTGATTCAGTACGAAAACCCGCTTCATATTGTGGCGTAATTGGAGTTAAACCAAGTTATGGTCGAATTAGTCGTTATGGTATTATTCCTTATGCTTCATCATTGGATCATGTAGGTTTTTTTACCCGCAATGTTAAAGATGCTGCTTTATCTTTAGAAGTGTTAAGTGGACGAGATGAAAAAGATATGACTTCTAGTTTCAAACCAGTAGAAGAATATACTAAGTATTTAAATAAAGATATTAAAGGTAAAAAAATTGCTATCTTAAGTAATGTAGTTAACCATATAAAGGATCAAAGAATTAATGATTTATTTATGAAAATTGTAGTGGCTTTAAAGGATAAAGGTGCAATTGTTGAAGAAATTAAACTTGATGATAAATTGATGGATGCTATTTTTCCAAGTTATGCGATTATTGCCAATTGTGAAGCAACATCGAATCATTCTAATTTAGATGGTATTCGCTTTGGCAATCGTAAAGAAGGAAAAGACATGGAAGAAATTATGATTAATACAAGAACGGCTGGCTTTAGTACAAAAATTCGTCAGCGTTTTGTCATTGGCTCATATGGCTTACAAGCTGAAAATCAAGAACGTGTTTTTCGTAAGGCCCAAAAAGTTCGACATTTAATTGTAAATATGTGGCGTAAAGTATTTACGCAATTTGATGCCGTAATTGCACCAGCAACGGGGACGATCGCTCCATTTGTTAATCAAGTAGAGCAAATAGATCCTTTATCAGAAACATATTTAGTTTCGGAAAATTATATGGCAATTGCTAATTTTGCTGGTACGCCATCAATGACACAACCGATGGGATTTGTAGATAAAATGCCAGTTGGTATTAATTTAAATACTGATTTATGGCAAGAAGGATTGATGTTGCAAATAGCACAAGTTATTGAAAATATAAGTGGCTTGAAAGATAGCTCTGTGGAGGTGGATGGATGACATATGATGTAACGATTGGTATTGAAATTCACGTGCAATTAAAAACAGCAACGAAGATGTTTTCTGGTGCACCAACATCTTTTGGACGTAAAGCCAATACTTGTGTAAATGAAATTGATTTAGGTCATCCTGGAACATTACCAGAAGTAAATAAAGAAGCTGTTCATAAAGCAATTCAGGCATGTACTGCTTTACATCTTACAATAGATCCACTAGTTCAATTTGATCGTAAAAATTATTACTATTCCGATTTACCAAAAGGTTATCAAATAACGCAACAATTTCATCCCATTGGGCGTGATGGTTATGTTGAAATTGAAAGTAATGGAAAGACTAAAAAAATACGTATTGAACGTATTCATATGGAAGAAGATACAGCGAAACAATTCCATTTGAGTAAATTTTCTTTATTGGATTTTAATCGTGCTGGTACACCATTAATTGAAATTGTTTCTAAACCAGATATGAAAAATGGAGCCGAAGCGGAAGCTTATGTTGAAGCATTAAGACAGACCTTGTATTACATTGGTGTATCAGATGTTAAGATGGAAGAAGGATCAATGCGTTGTGACGTTAATATTTCATTGGCTCCTAAAGGTTCAGATAAACTTGGGGTAAAGAATGAGATAAAAAATATTAATTCAATTTCACATATTGGTAAGGCTGTAGAGTATGAAATTAAACGGCAATCGGAATTGTTAGATGCTGGGGAAAAAGTTCATCAGGAAACACGTCGCTTTGATGATAAAACAAATACAACTATTTTAATGCGTGAAAAAGAAGGGGCAGTTGATTATAAATATTTTCCTGAGCCAAATATTTTCCCTATTCGCTTGGATGAACAATGGATAAAGAATATTCAGGCAAATATCCCAGAATTACCAGAAAGTCGTAAAAAGCGTTATAAGCATGATTATGATTTAAGTGATCATGATATCCATGTTTTAATCAGCAATAAAGAAATGTCTGATTATTTTGAACAAGTTTTAAAATTTAGTAAGAATCCTAAGGCTGTTTGTAATTGGTTATTAGGTGAGATATCAGCGTGGTTGAATAAGCATGAAAAAAATATTAATGATGTGCAATTAGATCCAAAATTACTTGCTAAATTAGTTAAAATAATTGATGATGGTATTGTGTCCAATGCACAAGCTAAAAAGCTTATTGATGATTTGATGATCGGTAAAGATCCGGCTTTAGTAGCTAAAGAAAAAGGACTAGTACAAGTTTCGGATAATGATACAATTAAACAAATGGTTCTTAGCATATTTGATAAAAATCCTCAAGCGATTGAAGATTTTAAAAATGGTAAAGATAAGGCAGTTGGTTATTTAGTTGGTCAAGTCATGAAACAATCAAGAGGTCAGGCAAATCCACAAATGGTTAATGATTGTGTAAGAGAATTGTTAAAAGAAAAAATAACTGGTTAGTTATGATTATATAAGTTAGAATTAAGTAGGAGAAGTATATGACTAATAAATTGACTAAAATGAAAATGAAGAAGCATAAGACGGGTATTTTATTTATCGTTTTATTATTTCTTATCCTTTTACCATTTTTCTATTTTAGCTGGGTTTTTATTAGTAACTATTTAGATTCTAGAGCACCTGTCATAGCTAATCGTTTTAAAGGTGATTTAAATCCGGCTATAAAGAAGGAACAGTTAAAGAATATTGACACATTACTAGCAAAGATAGAAGGTGTTCAAGCACATGAACTGCATTTAAAGACAGCTACTTTAAGAATTTATCTTGATGTTAATGATGATGCAAATGAAGACACCTTAAAACAAAAAGCTCAGCTTGCATATCAGGCTGTTACAAGTGTTTTACCAAATGAAAAGTATTTTACAAAAACAAAAGATAAAAAAATGTATGACTTAGAAATACATGTTTATAATGTTCAAAATGATAAGGCAGAAAATTTTATTTATTTAATTGAAACAAAAAATTCAGCGATGAAAGATCCAATTCAACAAATTGTTTCTAAACCGGTTGATGCTAAAGTTGCACAATCTTTACGTGATGAGCAAAAAGAACGGGATGAATTGCGAAAAGTAGAAAAAAAGAAAACCGTTGAAGAAAAAGATAATTCTAGTAATGAAGTAGAAAAAAAGTGATAAATAATAGGAAAGGGTGCAGAGGGGAATAAGCTCCCCTTTTATTTTGAACATGAAAAAGAATGAAGAATATATAGTACAAGTAGAGTCATATACTATAGAAGGATTAGCATTAGCTAAAATTGGAGCATTTGTTGTTTTTATTCCAGGTTTATTAAGAGGAGAGATCGCCAAAATAGCTTTAACAAAAGTAAAAAATAATTATGCTTATGCACGGGTAGTAGAAATTTTAAGTGCTTCGCAAGAAAGAGTACAGACAAAGTGTACAATTGCTAAATTATGTGGTGGATGTCAATTACAGTATATGTCTTATAAAGAACAACTTTATCTCAAAAAAGAAATTCTCTGTAATTATTTTCGAGTTAATAATTTATCATTAGATGTTATTCAAGATGTTATTGCTTCACCGAAAATACAGCGTTATCGTAATAAAGTACAAGTTCCTATTCAAGAAAAAAAAGAGAAGGCTTTGATAGGTTTCTATCGTCATCATTCACATGATGTGGTTGTTTATGAAGATTGTTTATTACAAACAGAAACTTCTAATAAAATCAGTAAGTTGATCAAAGAATTTTTAGATGATAATAAAATAGTTAGTCCATTTCGTTATTTATTTATACGCCATATTCATGAACGAAATGAATTGATGGTAATGCCAATAGTACGGTCTTATCCTTTTTATAAGGCTAAAGAGTTAGCAATGTTTTTAAAGAAAAAAGTAGAAAATATTGTGTCTTTTTCATATTTGAAAAATGATAAATCAACAAATGTTATTTTAGATGGACCTATATATGCAATCTTTGGACCTCATTTTATGCAAGAAAAACTTTTAGATATGGAATTTCAATTATCCGCAAAATCGTTTTTCCAAGTTAATCCTTATGCAACGAAAATATTATATACAAAGGCTCTTTTGCTTGCTAGTTTAACGAAGAAGGATACCCTTGTTGATTTATATTGTGGTACGGGTACGATTGGTATTTTAGCGGCCAAAAAGGTAAAAAAAGTTATTGGTATTGAAATTGTACCAGAAGCAATTGAGAATGCTAAGAAAAATGCTTTGATAAATGGTTGTGATAATATTTCTTTTTGGTGTTTAGATGCGAAAGATGGGGCTAAAAGGATAGTTGAAGAGAAAGAAAAAATAGATGTAGTAATTGTTGACCCACCACGTAAAGGTTGTTCGTTAAGTACGTTAGAATCAATTATGCAGATGAAACCAAAAAGGCTTGTGTATGTTTCGTGTGGACCAGCATCATTAGCACGGGATTTAGTGATTCTACAGAAGATGAATTTTCATATACAATTAGTTCAACCAGTGGATATGTTTCCGCATACTACACATGTCGAGAGTGTAGTTTTGTTGACTAAAGTACACAAGTAAAAGTGTGAAAAAGGCTTGAAATCAAGGGATTCCGAAGAACTGTTCCGGTTTAGGCAAATGTTCAGACTTTCTTTTTAGACCTTTGACAACAGCTCTGACTACTGGAAAATAGAGGATTATAACTACAGAACTGTTTTTTGCCGTATTGAGACTACAGAACTGTTGTCATAGGTGGTTTTGGAGATATTGAGACTATGGAACTATTGTCAGTTTTCTTTGATACCACGCAAAACGATACAAAAGTACCCAAACCGTTGAAAAAAATACAAGCTATCTGGTATAACAAGCTATCTGGTATAATATTCATTGAATTATTACGTACGCATTTTCGTAAGTGTGGAGAATCCAAATGAGCGAAATCATAAAAGAAGAAAAATGGATCGGTACAAAAGAGGCGGCTGAGTATCTTGGCGTATAGCCTGCCACTATTCGTGATTGGATTCGTAAGGGCAAAGATATCCCGCATAAGAAGATAGGCAAAACTTGAAGGAAGTTTAAGATTGTGAGACTGTTATATGTTTGTACAGGTCATAGCGGAATTTATATTTAATGGAGTAAAATAAAATGAGTTTAACTTATAAAATTGCATCAGAAATAGTAAGACTATTAAATGTCAAAAAAATGTTTTTAAAGAACAAAGAAGAGATGCTTGAGTATGCAAAGGGAGAAAATGCAAAAGTTGTATTTGATTTAGATAAGGCAATGAAGAGGGCAAAGAGAAAAAATTATTATCTTTGCGACAGAGAGGTTATGGGATACAGGCTGATTTCATATCAGAAAAATGAAAATTATGCCGATGGGGCGGTTCTCTATCTCTTCGGCGGAGGAATGATTACACAACCGAACAAGTTGGATTTTCCTTTGGCAGAAAGAATCATGGAAAACACGGGTAAAGATGTTTGGTTTTTATTTTATCCTCTTTGTTCAGAGGATATAAAGGTGAATAAAACCTATGAAGTTTGTTTTGAAACCTATAAGTTAATGACAGAAACTTATAAGGCGGAAAATATCAGCGTACTTGGATTTTCATCGGGTGCCTGCCTATCTATCGGAATTTTTTTACATAATAATGCTTTAGGCAGACATCTTAACATGCCCGGTAAAATTATTTCAGTTTCTCCGGGCGGAATTCCCGATGTAAGTCTTGACAAAAATAAGGGAATATGGGAGAGATTAAATGAACTTAACCATAAAGACATCATGATTGAACCTACATATATTAAAACTGCAAGAGAAATTTTAAAGGGAGATGAAGATTTACCGGAATATATGTTAGATGGAACGGTAGGAGATTTTACCGACTTTCCGAAAATATATTTTTATTACGGCGAAAATGAATGTCTCTACGCCTTTGCAGGAGAGTTTAAAAAAGCAATGGAAAAATACCATGTCCCATATGAAATCATTGTAGGAAAAGGAATGTGTCACTGTTATCCTTTGGCGAGGTTTTTTAGAGAAGGAAGAGATGCACAGGAACAAATTATTGAATTATTGAAATCTTAATCTAAAGACGAAGAAGAGATTTGAAAATACATGCTTTTAATTGAAGCCATTATTTTATACTTTGCATTTTTTGGGCTCTGTTTTTTGGGTACCGGCACAGACGATAAAAATTTGAGAAATTATATGTCCTATCCTGATGAAGTTCAAAAGCGGATCAGAGAGATCGAAGAGTATCAAGGAAAATATAAGGAAACAGGCAGATTTGCCATATGGGTTGTAAATTTTTTAATATTTTCCGTCTTATTTTTATTGTTGGGTACCGCCATCCACCAGGCAGAGTTTATGCATAACTTTATGTGTTTGCTGATTTTAGGCGAAACGTTAAATGCTTTTGACCTTATTGTTATTGATCTACTGTGGTGGAGAAATACAAAGCGGGTCAGGCTATCAAAAATACCATAAAAGGAACTCTATCATAATCCTAAGAAGCGCATTGAAGCTTTTTTAAGAGCACTGGTTCTGTATTTTTTTATCACGGTGCTTGACAGATATTTATTGACTCTATTTTGAACGATAACTATTAGGAGAATGTTTTATGGATATAACACGAGCCATTCTGGACGGAATTGCAATAGCTTCCATTTTTAACGGTGCAGTGGCTGCTTTGGTTCTTATAAATCCGAGATATTTTTTTGATTCTTATCCAAAGGCAATTCAGAAAGCTGCACCTGAACAGATGACAAAAAAAGAAAAAAATATAAATCTTATTTTGACAATTGTAATTTGCGGGATTTGTTTCATATATTCATCAGAAAGTCTTTTCCATGCTGGAATTTCAGGTTTTTGGCATCTTTTTTGGATGGGATACATTCAGTGGAGCATATTAAATTTAGGAGATTTCTTACTGTTGGATTGTCTGCTGTTTCAGGGAAAATATAAGGATAAAATCGTCATCCCCAGCACAGAAGGACACCCTGATTATGAGTTTGAAAACTGGATGAAGCATTTGGCAATTATGGAGCATTTTGTAATTACACCGTTTTTAATCATACCGTTTGTGGCGATGATTCAGACTTTGGTTGTTGCATTTTTCGGCAGATAAATTTATGTAGATAATTTTATAGTAAGCTGTTGGATGCTCACCATAGATCTGAACTTGAAGGAAAAGAGTTTTTTAACAAAGTGCTTCAGAACATAGGGCGCAGTTTGGATGAATTGTGTTTTGAAGATAACCGGCTATGAATAATGAATAGTAGAGGATAAAGGGTATTCTGAAAAAGTTAGTTGACACTAACATAAAATGATGTTACAGTAAAACCGACAGTTTTGTCGGTTTTATTTACAAAGAGAGGGATATATTTTGGAAGGAAAAAAGCAGAAAGTTAGTCAAATCAGAAAAAAAGAAATATTAGATGCAGCTAAAAAGGTTTTTTTAAGGAAGGGTTTTGCTGACACGGTAATGGAAGATATTATTACTGAAACCTCACTTTCTCGAGGAGGTGTGTATTACCATTACAAAAATAAAGTTGAAATATTACATGATTTAATGCGAGAAGGTATGGCTTATCGAGTCAATAAAATTAATGAAGCTCTGGCAGAGTATTCGGGAGAGTTAGATGATAATGCTGTAGCACATATGATTGTCGATAAAGTACTTGATGAAAGTGAGCTCATGAGCGTATATGCCATATATCTTCAGGCTATGAAAAACAATGATGACCTAAAGAATTTGTTCCCAATCTTGGTCGAAGAGTCCTTAAAAGCTACATATATGGGAGTTAAAGTTGCAAAGAAAGGTGAGTGTGAATATCTCAAAAATGACTTTTTAATATTTTTTATGAATACCGTTATACTGGGATGTGAAATTTTAGATGGGGCAAGGGATAGCTTTATAAATAATAGAGAGTTATTTGTAGAAACAATAAAGCTGTTTATTGATAGTTATGAAAAAGGTAAAATAAAGTAATTTTTTTGAACTAATAGTTAGTATAAGCTAACCAAAAAGGAGATGAGTTAATGAAGAAAAAAAATGAGGAGTTAATTTGCTCTGCTTCGGACAGCAAGAAACTCAAGCAAAATAAAAATTTAATAAAAGAGGTAGAGAGTCTAAACCTGGATGTTCCTGATGAGATTATGCAGCGAATCGAAAGTGATGTTGAGCAAAGCGAAAAAAAACCTAAAATCAGTATGGGTGGTTTAAATAAAGCACTTATGAGTGTAGCGCCTGAGTATAAGGGTAGGATGCGAATTTCTGTTATTTTTGCCTGCATTGGAGAGTTTTTTAGTTTTTCTACCTATTTCTTTAGTGCTTATGCAGCAGGATGGCTTATAAAAAATGCCGGGGGTAACCCGGTCGGCTTTCATGTGTTAATGAAATATGCTTTTTTTGCAATAGGATCACTGCTCCTTTACTTTATATTTTCAGGATTCAGCACAATCATTTCACATAAAACCTCATTTTCCATACTTGCAAAACTTAGACAGACTTTGTTTGAAAAATTAAAGGTAATTCCAATGGGGTATTTGGTGGATAATCCTGTAGGTAAAATTAAGGTAATTATCATGGATCGAGTAGCGGATATGGAAGACTGGGTAGCCCATGTTATGCCGGAGCTACCGAGCAGGCTTTTGCATCCGATACTCTGCACAGTTATTTTGTTTTATTTAGATTGGCGCATAGGATTATCAATATTTGTGCCGCTACCAATTATTTTTGTCGGGATGATTACAATGATGTATAAATACCGTAGTAGAATGGCCGTGTGGCTATCAAGTTATGCCAATGTTGCCGATAGAAGTGCGGAGTATGTTCGTGGAATTCCTGTAATCAAAGCATTTGCACAAGACAAAGCTTCATATGGAAAATTTGCAGATGCGGTAAAATTCTACCATTTTTCAACGATGAAATGGTGGAAGCAAAGTTGGTTTGGAAAAGCACTGATGACGGCTGCAATGATGACACCACAGATAGTGAGCTTGCCTTTAGCTTTCTATTTATATGGGAACGGACAAATAAGCATTGAAACATTGCTTTTATCACTTATTCTGCCATTTGCTATTCTTCCACAGGCTTTTGCAATCATGATGAGTTTTGAACTTTTTCAGATGGCTTCTAATACTTGGGTATCCATACAAGAATTGCTTGATATGCCTGTCCAAAAACGTCCTGATGCAGAAAATAAAGTTACTATAGATAGGAGCAAGGGGATAAAATTTGATAAAGTAAGTTTTTCTTATCATGACGGAACTGAGGTATTGCATAATATTTCTTTTGAAACAAGCCCCGGAGAAGTGACTGCACTTGTCGGGCCTTCAGGTGGTGGAAAATCTACAATTGCAAAGATTTTAGCAGGATTTTGGGATCAGTCATCGGGTAAAATTTCCATTGGTAATGTTGATACAAAGAATATTTCATTTAAGCAGCTTGCTGAAGAGATCTCTTTTGTCTCACAGGATAACTTTCTTTTTGACGTAAGTATTAGAGATAATATTCGTCTTGGCAAGCCTAATGCAACCGAAGATGAAATTATTGCGGCGGCAAAAGCTGCTCATTGCCATGACTTTATTATGGCACTTCCTAATGGGTATGATACCAAAGCGGGAGAAGCAGGCGGAGCCATGTCGGGCGGTGAAAGACAGAGAATAACTCTTGCCAGAGCAATTTTGAAACCTGCATCAACCATTATTTTGGATGAGGCAACAGCTTATGCTGATCCTGAAAACGAAGCTCTCATCCAAGAAGCAATATCGAATCTCGTAAAGGGGAAAAATCTTGTGATGGTTGCTCATAGGTTAAATACAATTAAGCAAGCACATCAAATCATTCTAATTGATAAAGGTCAAATTATAGCTAAGGGTAAACATGAAGAACTGATGAAAGAGCCGCTTTATGCAAGCCTTTGGAAACAATATTTAGGGGAGGCGTAAGACATGGAGTTTATAAAATTATCATTCAAACTGGCAGGACAGTATAAAAATCGTCTTAAGGCGGGAATGTTTCTTATTTTTCTACAAAATGCTTCAATGCTGTTTGGATTTTTCGCTCTCTTTCTTGCATTCGGTTGGATGAATGAAACTACTGGAGACCATATTTGGGCGATTTTTGGAGTGATCTTTGCTTCCTTTCTTTTTAATTTTTTGACAGGCTGGGCGAAAAGCGGTCTTAGTGACGGTGTTTTCTTTGGCATTTTCAAGGACTACAGACTGGAAGTTGGCGAAAAACTTAAAAAGGCGCCTATGGGATATTTTGCAGAACAAAGCCTATCAAGAATTATGGCGGCATTTACCAATGTTATGAAGAGTCTTGAAAATTACTCTGCAATGAGTATCGACTTTGCTGTTTCAGGCATTTCAATATCCTTTTTCTTGTTGGTTGGGATGTTCGCTGTAAATACTAAAATTGGATTTTTAACTTTAATTTGTTTAATTCTTATTTGGCTATGCGTGTCTTTTATGATTAATTTAGCAAAAAAAGAGATTGCACGTGAACATGCAGCGATTACAAAGCTAGGTGATGCGTTAGTTGATAGCATTAGCGGGATTCCTGTGCTTCGCAGTTTTCCATTTACAGATGAAGGTGTTGTTGAAGAAATTCATTCTAAATTGAACAATGCTTCTGAGGAGCTCAGACTTTCTCAAGTACATTTTGAAATAGTCTTTGTTATTTATTCGAGAATTTTTTCTACTGTTATTAATCTTTCGAGTCTGCTTGTTACATTATTTTCTTGTTATCTTTATACGAAAGGGGAAGTTTTATTACCACATGCACTTACCGTTTCGGCTGCCTGCTTTATGATTTTCGGCGGTTTAAAACAACTTGAGAATGCATCCGTCCTCATGGTTAAGAATCCAGCCAATATGCAATATTTGAATGAGGTTTTAGACATTCCTGAAATAAGTGACGGGACTTTAGAAGCTATGGAAAATCAGGATATCGTCTTTGATAAGGTGAGCTTTAGTTATGACAAAGGGAATCCTGTCTTAAAAGACCTTTCATTTACTATTCCACAAGGGTCAAAGACAGCTATCGTAGGACCATCTGGTTCCGGGAAAACAACAATAATCAATTTGCTCTCTCGTTTTTATGATGTTAGCTGTGGGACAATTAAAATTGGAAATAAGGATATAAGAGATTACAAAGTTGAGAATTTACTTAAAAATCTTTCACTTGTTTTCCAAAATGTTTATCTTTTTCAAGATACCATAGAGAATAATATTCGCTTTGCAAATCCTCAGGCAAGTCATGAAGAAGTGGTGGAAGCTGCAAAAAGGGCTCGTTGTCATAATTTCATTATGGAACTTCCTGATGGCTATAACACCATGGTAGGTGAGGGTGGTAGTTCTCTTTCCGGTGGTGAAAAGCAACGAATTTCCATTGCCAGAGCGTTACTTAAAAATGCACCGATTATTCTTTTGGATGAAGCGACAAGCTCTGTTGATCCTGAAAATGAATATGAGATTTTGGCAGCGATTGAGGAATTGTCCAAAGGACACACTGTAATTTCAATAGCTCACAGACTTTCAACCGTGAGAAAAGCCGATCAGATACTAGTGATTGATGACGGTAAATTGGTTCAAGAAGGCAAACATAATGATTTGATAAATAGAGAAGGGATTTATTCAGCATTTATTAAGGCAAGAGAGCGAGCTGCAAGCTGGAGATTGTAAAAAAATAAAACGCTTCAAAACAGGAGTAAATTTTGTCCAGTTCGTCCTCAATGGGGCATCTGAGGTGTGGTAGCCGAGTGACTTCTGTGGAAGGCCATTGCACCGGATCTCAGGCTGAGCAATCTGTTCGTCGGAGTAGCTGTCAATTCGTTTTCCCAGGGGTATGAATCTGTGGATCAGACCATTATATGACATTCCCTTTGCTATTTTTCGTCCGGCAACGGGCGTTAAGACCTATTTCTTGATGTATAGTTATCATCAGGGTAGTCTTGATACACGTCAAGACTATAGCGTTGATACAAAAAAAGCAAATTTAGAAATCCTGCATTTTAAGCAGTTTTATAAGCATTTTGTTTTTTAAAAAGATGAAGAAGGATACGTCAAAAAGACTCAAAAAAACTACATGGATGTAAGAGTAGTTCTGCAACTGGTATGAGGAAAGGCAAAAAATATAATTAACTTCTTTTGAACTTTCTACAAGAGTAGCTTAAAAGGCTACTCTTTTTTTGACTTAATAATATTTATACATTTCAATGAAAACATATATACTTAAATCTCTATAATATATGGGTGTATAAATAAAAAAATCACCTTAATCACAGCAATCACAATTTAAATTGTAATGGTCGCAAGCTAAATTACGGACTTCATTAGGAAGTTTTCCCTTGTATCTCTTGTAATAAATGGAAAATTTGCTATGGGATGAATATCCAACAGATTCAGCAATTTCCTTTATAGGTAGTTTGGTATTTAAGAGTAGAGTTTCAGCCACATTCATTCTTTTTCTTTGAGTGTATTCTGTAATGCTTTGACCATATTTTTCTTTGAATAGATTTTTTAATTTTGTTCCACTCATTTTAGATATTTTTTCAAGGGTTTTCTGATTTACATTCATGGCGAAATGATCGTCCAAGAATCTTGCTACATCTTCAAGGGCTTTATCATCATCAATTTCAATTTTATATTTTTTTCTATTTAAGTAGGTGTCTATTACTATACTAACCCATTCATTTGCCTTGGCTTTAAAGAAAAAATCAGCGGCTGGAGCGTCCATCTTACAATTTAAAATTTCCATGGCTACTTTTTCTAATGACTTTGTAAGGATTATTTGATTAGTTTGTAGTAAAGTGGAATAAAATGATTCTGGATCAATATTAATGGAAGATAGGTGTTTTTCTAAGAGCTCCTTTTTAAAGCCTATAGAAACAGCAAGATAATATGAATTCTCGTGTAATAAAAATAAGAAGTCATCTTTTATATTGTCAAAATCAAGAGTACATAATGAGTTCGCAGTAAGTGTTTGATATGGATTAAATTTTTCTCCGTTTGCACTTACTATGTAGCTTGTGTATATTGAAACATAATCTTCCATATTATTGGTACTATTTTTAACTACTTCTTCACTTATATAAAAATCAAGTATATCAATAATGAAGCCATCTCCTTCATAAAACCAATACAGGCCTTCCGCATAAGTTGAATTATCTTTACTCCAACAAAAAGTGTGACCTACACTTGAGTATTTTTTATTGTTTTTACATTCATCCACTTTCATATAATCTTTTACAAATTCATAATATGTCATAATACACCTATCCCTTTTAGACAATATCCTTAATAGACTTAGTTAGCCATGGCTATTGAATAATTAATTATAGCTGATGCATAATAAAAAGCAAGGATAATATTTGCTAGCAAAGAAAATTTTATCTAATAGGAATATCAAAGAAAGGAGATAATATTATGAAGATTTACAAAAAACTATTTGCTTATGTACAGGATAAAAAATATCTTGGTGTTCTAGCTATAGTTTTTTCTGCTATATCTGCTGTGCTTACGGTATATGGATTTTATTTAATCTACAAATTTTTAGATAATTTAATAATTAATTCAAATTTAGCCGGAGCAGAGAGCCTAGCGTTAAAATCTGTCATCACACTAACAAGTGGAGCGATATTTTATTCTGTTTCAGGAACATGTTCTCACATCTTGGGATTCAGGCTTGAAACAAATTTAAGAAAAAGGGGGATTGACGGCTTAGAGAAAGCCGGCTTTAGATTTTTTGACTTAAATCCTTCCGGTCAAATAAGAAAGATTATAGATGATAATGCTGCACAAACTCATCAGGTTGTAGCTCACATGATTCCAGACAGTGCTCAGGCAATAATGACACCTGTTCTTGTACTTGTACTTGGCTTTATAGTAAGTATAAGGGTTGGTATCACCTTACTCGCTCTCACAATAATTGGAGGCTTAATTTTAGGTGCGATGATGGGCGAGCAAAAATTTATGAAGATATACCAAGAAGCTCTATCTAAACTAAGCGCTGAAACTGTTGAATATGTTAGAGGGATGCAAGTTGTAAAGATATTTAGAGCAAATGTCGAGTCCTTTAAAAGTTTTTACAAGGCTATAAAAGATTACTCAAAGTATGCTTATGATTATTCACTATCTTGTAAAAAACCTTATGTTTTGTATCAATGGTTATTTTTTGGACTGATTGCAATTTTACTTATACCTATTATTTATTTTATGACTAGCCTAGGCAGCGCCAAGGTGATTTTACTTGACCTTATCATGATTTTATTTTTATCAGGAGTTCTATTTGTTTCATTTATGAGAATGATGTGGTACGCTATGTACATTTCTCAAGGCAATTATGCAGTAGATACTTTAGAGGCGCTTTATAATGATATGCAAAAAGATAAATTAGTGCATGGCAATGTAAATGATTTTAAAAACTACAATATAGACTTTGATAATGTAAGCTTTGCTTATAACGATAAAGCCGTCATTGAAAATTTATCTTTTAAATTAGAAGAAGGAAAGTCCTATGCACTAGTAGGTTCATCTGGATCAGGCAAATCAACAGTAGCAAAACTTATATCAGGTTTTTACAATGTAAATGATGGAAGCATAAAGATAGGCGGCATACCTATAAATGAATATTCTGACGAAGCCTTAATTAAAGCCATTTCATTTGTTTTTCAAGATTCGAAATTATTCAAAAGAAGTATTTATGACAATGTTGCCTTGGCTAATAAAGAAGCGACGAGAGATGATGTAATGAGAGCCTTAAAATTAGCAGGATGCGATCTGATATTAGACAAATTCCCAGAAAGAGAAAATACTATCATAGGCTCAAAAGGAGTTTATTTATCTGGCGGAGAAAAACAAAGAATTGCAATTGCCAGAGCAATTTTAAAGGATTCCAAGATTATAATTATGGATGAAGCATCGGCGTCTATTGACCCAGATAACGAGTTTGAATTGCAAAAAGCTTTCAAGAATCTTATGAAGGATAAAACAGTTATCATGATTGCTCACAGGTTATCTACAATCAAAGACCTTGATGAAATTATTGTGATGGACAGCGGAAAAATTATAGAAAGAGGTTCCGACAAAGAATTAATGTCAAAAGATACAAGCTATAAGAGACTGCAAGAGCTATTTAACAGTGCGAATGAATGGAGGGTTTCAAATGAAGGAGTTTTATAAAAAAAGATTTGCTCTTACAGATAAAGGAGCAAGAAATTTAAGTAAAGCAACACTGGCTTCATTTTTTGTTTATTGTATAAACATGCTTCCTGCGATACTACTAATGATTTTTGCTCAAGAAGTTTTGGAAAATATTGACAAAAGCAAGGGATTTTATATAGCATTCTCAGTTTTGACTTTGATAGCAATGTATATTTTGCTTTCTATCGAATACGATAAATTATACAGCACAACATATCAAGAAAGTGCGGATTTAAGAACAATAACAGCAGAAAATTTATCAAAACTGCCTTTATCATACTTTTCTAAGCATGACATATCAGATTTAGCGCAAACAATCATGGCTGACATTGCAGGTATAGAACACGCGATGAGCCACTCAATACCAAAAGTTAGCGGTATGGCGCTCTTCTTCCCACTAATATCCATCATGATGCTAGTGGGCAATGTCAAGATGGGTTTAGCTGTAATTATTCCAACGATATTAAGCTTTATATTTATACCACTATCTAAAAAATATCAGGTTAAAGAACATAAAAAATATTATGACGTTCTAAGAGAAAACTCAGAAAGCTTTCAAGAAAATATCGAGATGCAAATGGAGATTAAAGCCTATGGCTTATCAGAGGAAATGAAAGATAAGCTATATGAAAAAATGGATAAAAGTGAAAAAGTGCACTTAAAGACTGAGATAGGACTTATTTTAACTATGTCTATATCTTCAATATTTAGCTTTATCTCTCTAGCGGTTGTAATATTTGTTGGCGTAAATCTAATTATTAATAAAGAGATAAGCCCTCTCTACCTTGTAGGATATTTACTAGCGGCTATGAAGATAAAAGACTCTCTAGACGCATCTAAAGAGGGCATGATGGAGATATTTTATTTAACACCAAAGATTGAAAGATTAAAAGAAATTCAAAATCAAGAATTACAAGAGGGCGAAGACTATAATTTGAAAAAATTTGATATTGATCTAAAAGATGTTGAATTTGCTTATAATAAAGACGGGAAAGTTTTAAATGGCGTAAGCTTTAAAGCTAAGCAGGGAGAAGTAACTGCCTTAGTAGGCGCAAGTGGCTGCGGTAAAACAACTATCTTGAAACTTATATCAAGACTTTATGATTACGACGAGGGACAAATCTTAATCGATGGCAAAGATATAAAAGAAATATCAACAGAATCTCTTTTTGACAAGGTCTCAATAGTTTTCCAAGATGTGGTTCTTTTTAATCAAAGCGTTATGGAAAATATTAGACTTGGTAAGCAAGATGCAAGCGATGAAGAAGTTAAACGAGCAGCAAAACTTGCAAACTGCACAGATTTTATAGAAAAAATGGATAAAGGTTTCGATACTCTTATTGGTGAGAACGGTGCTGAGCTATCAGGCGGGGAAAGACAGAGGTTATCAATAGCTAGAGCCTTCTTAAAAGATGCACCAATACTAATATTAGATGAGATAGCGGCAAGCCTTGATGTTGACAACGAGAAAAAAATTCAAGAGTCTTTAAATAATTTAATTAAAGATAAAACAGTTGTTATCATTTCGCACAGAATGAAATCCATAGAAAATGCAGACAAGATAGTAGTTCTTGAAAACGGAAAAGTAGAGAGTGAAGGCAAACATGAAGAGCTTTTACAAAAATCAAAAGTTTACAAGAATCTAATAGAAAAAACAAAAATGGCAGAAGAATTTATTTATTAGGAGGACTAAATGGATACTAAAAAATTAAAGGTAAAAGATTTAGTAAGCATCGGTGTTTTTGCTGTAATTTATTTCGTCTTGATGTTTGGTGTTGGCATGATGGGCATAATCCCAATATTGTTTTTAATATACCCAACAGTTTTGGGTATAATCGCAGGAACTGTAGTTATGTTATTTATGGCTAAAGTTCAAAAACCATGGGCACTATTTATATTAGGTATGATATCACCACTCGTGATGTTTGCTATGGGACATACTTATGTATTGCCAGTATTTTCATTAATAGTAATGATAGTGGCAGAATTAATTAGAAAGATTGGTAATTATAATTCATTTAAATATAATATGCTTTCTTATGCAGTATTTTGTACGTGGATTTGTGGATCATTAATGCAAATGCTTTTAGCAAAAGAAAAGTATATAGAAATGTCTGTTGGCATGATGGGACAAGAATATGCTGATGCATTGGAAAATCTAATAACATATCCTCACATGGCTTTAGTAGCCTTAGGTGCTTTTATAGGAGGAATAATTGGAGCATATATAGGCAAGGCTCTATTGAAAAAACACTTTGAAAAAGCAGGCATTGTATAATGCCTACCTTTTCTTCGAACTCTTCCTTTAATATCAACCCAATAAGTAAGTTATTAGTCGTATTTCTTACAGGCTTAACTGTTGTGCATAGCTTAAACATATGTTTCGAGTTAGGAATATTTTGCCTTATTGGTATTTTATTTTATTTAAATGGATACAAAAAAACACTTTTTAAATGGATAATTTTATGCACAATTTTATATGCTTTGCCTAATTTTATGGTGCTATCTAATATAAATCCAATACTTAAGATGTTTTTAAGTCTATTTATTATCTTTAGAATGTTTTTATTGCCATTTATGGCGGCAAGCTTCATGATAAAGACCTCTGATGTAGGTGCAATAATTTCATCGATGGATAAACTTAAAATTTCAAAAAATCTTTCCATACCTGTTGCTGTTATGTTTAGGTTCTTCCCATCGTTTAAAGAGGAGAAGAAAAACATCAAAATGGCTATGAAGATAAGAGGTATAAATTTTAAAAATCCAATCAAATATCTTGAATACGTTTCAGTGCCACTACTAATTATATCTTCAAACATAGCAGATGATATTGCAAAAGCGGCAGAAACAAAGGCAATAGAGAACCCAGTTGCTAAGACCAGATATATTCCTGTAAAGGTACAGGTCATTGATTTTGTCTATGTTTTAGTGGTTGCTGGACTTATTGTGGGAGGCTTAATATGGTAGAAATTAAAAATTTAAGCCTTGATTATGGCGAAGAGCATATAATAGATGATATATCGCTATCCATTGCTGAGGGAGAATGTGTGCTATTTACAGGGAAAAGCGGAAGCGGTAAGTCATCTTTAATAAACTCAATCAATGGCTTAGCTGTAAGATATGATAACGCAAAGATCAAGGGTTCAATAATTATTGATGGAAAAAATATAAAAGATTTGGAGCTTTATCAAATCTCAATGCTTGTATCAACTGTTTTTCAAAATCCTAAGACCTATTTCTTTAATGTTAATACCACATTAGAGCTATTATTTTTTTTAGAAAATATAGGACTTGCAAGAGAAGAGATGGACAGGCGTTTGAATGATATGCTAGAAATTTTCCCGATAAAAAATCTTTTGAACAGAAATATATTTAACCTATCCGGTGGCGAAAAACAAATCCTTTGCATTGCCGCTTCATATATAGCGGGGACAAAGATTATTGTTATGGATGAGCCTTCATCAAATTTGGATATTAAAAGCATAGGTGTTTTGACAAAGATGCTTAAAATACTAAAAGAAAAAGGCATAAGCATAATTGTGGCTGAGCATAGGATTTATTATTTGATGGATATAGTTGACCGTGTATTTTTAATAGATAAGGGCAAAATTAAAAAAGCTTATACAAGAAATGAATTTTTAAAGATAGATACAAGAGACTTAAATGCCTTAGCTTTAAGGGATAAGAAGCTAACTAAGTTGGAAGTTCCTTATTTAAAAGAGGGTGGAGAGTATCAGATAAAGAATCTTAGCTATAAGTTCACTGAAGATGAATATTTAAGTTTAAAAAATATTTCTTTTAAGCTAGGTAAAATTTATGGCATAATAGGATCAAATGGACGAGGAAAGTCAACGCTCTTAAGATGTTTAATTGGTCTTGAGAAAAAATCAAAAGAAGAAATTTATTTTAAGGGAGAGAAACTTTCTAAAAAAGAAAGACTTAAAAAATCTTCACTTGTTATGCAAGACGTAAATCATCAATTATTTACAGATGAAGTATTCAAAGAGCTTAGTCTAGGAGTAAAGAATTTTGATGAAGAAAAGGCAAAAAGTATATTAAAAGATTTAGGCTTAGAGGAATTTATTGAAAGACACCCAATGAGTTTATCAGGAGGACAAAAGCAAAGACTTGCTATAGCATCTCTTATGTGCAAGGATTCTACATTTGTCTATTTCGACGAACCTACAAGTGGTATGGATTATTTAAATATGAAAAAAATATCAGAACTTATTAAAAAATATATAAATAAGGATAAGATAATTTTTGTAGTTTCCCATGATATTGAGTTTTTGAACGAAGTCAGCGATGAGATTTTTGAAATATAAAAGATAGATGCTAATTCAAGTTTATGGGAGAAGATAATACTTTAAGAATTTAAAATACATTAAAGAGGATATTTTTCATTTTAGAGGACTTATGACATAGAGCATGAGTCCTCATTTATGTCCATTTAAGTGAGTTGACGAAAGAAAGAGAGAAAAAAATATGCTTTTCAGGTTGAGGGATTTAGATTTAGATTTAATAACCGAGAAACATTCTTAAAGTATAATGGGGATAATTTATGTATATTTTAAATAAGGAAGCATTCATGGAGGATTATATTCTATCATATATAAGCTGAGAAGCAAAACTTAAATAGCCATAGAGATAGGACTGATTATTAGTTAAAATTGGTGGGATACCATTCATACATATATTCTCACATACGAGGTTTTTGAGGAATTTCAAATTTTATTTATACTGACCACTCAATCCACGTCGAGACTGTCGTATTGATGTCAAAGGCTGATTAGGTGGGTGCAAATTTGCCCTTGTGTAGCAAGGCTTAGCGAGGGCTATCGTTAAAAAGTTTAATGCGTGGCGGCTTTAAGCTATGTTCTCGTGATTTTTGAGTGCGACTCTTGCTTTTAGTAGAGGGATAGCTTTATTGTCAAGCGTATGCATGCTTAACTACGTCCTTATCTTCAAAAAAGGCATCGTGACAAGAAAAAATTATAATAGGAATTATTTCAATAATATGGGAGAGCTTTCTGTTTTCATTGAGGAATCGATTCATAATAAACTGGATAGATCTATATTCTCAAGTAAAGAGGAAGTATCTACTTATCTGAAAAGCATATTGATCAAAGTGAAAGATTTATTTGCTAAACAGCGAGAAAGTACAGCTCATATTTTGACAGTGGTATAATGTGTCTGAATTTAAGTTTGATTTTTGTCTATGTAATGCTTATGTTCGATAAAATTGCTGATGAAATAATAGATTTGGATGTGATTAAGAAATGAA
>CAMUDN010000008.1 GCA_947087645.1 uncultured Bulleidia sp.
TAAAAATAGCTGCTATAGCAATTCCGACAAGAATTGCCTGTATTAAATCCATAAACTCATCTCCCTTTTGCTTTTGAATTTATATTACTTTGTAAATAATAATTTAATATTACTTTTTATATGCAATCATTACACCAACTGGTGCAAGACCTCCATAGGCTAATTTTATTTCAACTACTGAAAATCCATATTCTTCAATAAAATCTTTAAATTGCTTTTTATCCCATTCTTGGTACATCTTAAACCCTACAATAGACATCAGCCATTTTTTGAATTTACTTTGTTTTTCCTCTTTCCATAAAAAAGTGGGAGCAAACAAAGTACCATTAGGTTTTAATACCCTATATATTTCTTTCATTGCCTTGTCAGGCTCAGGCATAATATGAAGTGCATTAGCTATTACTACACAATCAAATTTCTCATCTGTATAAATCAATGAAGTAGCATCAGCTATTTCAAAGACAAGTTTCTCGTATTCTCCATGTTTTTTTGTTTCAAAAATCATTTGTTTAGAAAAATCAGTTGCAATCTAACTTTTCGTATATTTTGAAAGGTTAAAGGATAATTGACCTGAACCACAAGCAAGTTCAAGTACCTTCATATCCTTACTCAAATAGGGGTTTATGTATCCGCAAACTTTATCATAAACACCTTTATCCTTCTTCATAAAAGGAGCATACAGCTTGGCGAATTTATCCCAAAATTTTTTGTTACTCTTATCACTCACCAACAAAACTCCTCCCAACAACAAATTTTAAACTCTTTCCGCTTTTAGCATTTTACATTATTCCTTAAAGATGAAAGATAATTGCAAGTTAGTATAAATTAACTAATAATATTTTACCATTTTTAAGTCATTTTTTCTATGTCCGCTTTTTATAGTACTTGACAGTTGCCTATAAAGTTAAAGTAAACATCGACTTGTTGTTTTCTGTCTTTTCCTTTTCTTCCCCCTTTTGCTTCATGGACTACTACTTTTTCTATATACTCATTTATCATTTGTACTGTCAGTTAATCAATATCTGTATATTTCTCTATCATTTTTAGGAATTTGTCGATGTCAACTTTTCTCTGATGGTAGCTTTCTATTTCTTGTTCAAAATGCTGTATTAGTATATCTGCTATCTGTGTTACTCAGTATCCCTCTATTACAATCCTGTAAATGCATTTTACGACCTTTGCACTCTCTTTATCGACAAGTAATTACTGTTTGTTATTTGGATTTCTATAATAGCCATATGGAACGCTTGGAGATACTCTTTTGCCTTCTTCCATTATTGCTCTGAAGATAGGTTGTATTTTTCTTGAGGTAATCTATGCCAAACATACTCATATCTTTTACTATCACAGTAGATACTTTGTTTTTTCTATTGCTTTTATCATCTTTTGAAATCCCTCTCTATCAAAGGTTGTTCCACTTACTCTATCATAGGTATCGTGATAGATATTTCCAAAGCCGTTTCTTTTGGCATAGCTTGCAAGTAGTTGCTTTTGATTGGTGATGGAATTGCTTTCTTCTTGCATTTCGTCATCACGACTTAAACGTTCATAAAGGGCTGTTTGTCCTACTCTTAGAATTACCTCCTTTCCAAGTTTTTATTATTTTTTCTGTTCCTAACAGGTTAATCCTTTTCGCACAATAGAACTTGAGCTAATAGCCTCGATGAAACGCAATTTTAAAAAACACATTTCAGACGAGCAAAAAGAGGGTTTTAAATGGTCAATGTGGCAAGTTGAACAGTTAGCCTCCTTAGAAGAATTTAAAAAGAAAAACGTGGATCTTTATATACCACGTTTTCAGAAAATAAATGATAGAGCCTTGAAAGTTTGGGCAAAAGGTGATTTAGCCCATTTTTTTGAGATTAATAGCCGGGCCGTAAGGACGCTTATTAATTCAACAATGAATGACTTAAAACAAGCAGAATATGCAATGCTTAGAAAGTGCAACGATGAATATCGTAAAATTATTTTCAATGCACAAACATATTTTGTGACGGGGTCAGGATCACTAAAACAAGCGATTGATATGGCTAGCCATGATTTTTTAAGCCGTGGAATTAATTGTGTTGTTTATAAAGACGGGAAACATGTCAATATTGCCAATTATGCTGAAATGTCGTTAAGAACAACGAATAAGCGAGTGAGGTTATATTCAGACGGTGAAAAAAGAAAAGAATTAGGAATACATACCGTTAAAGTGTCAAGCTATGGAGCATGTTCAAAGTTGTGCCAACCATGGCAAGGCAGAGTGTATGTGGATGATGTATATTCAGGAGGAACAGCAAAAGAAGCGGAGGAGTTACATCTTCCGCTTTTAAGTACAGCCATTCAAGGTGGTCTTTTCCATCCAAACTGTAGGCATCACTTAAGCACCTATTATCCTGGTACTCAAAATGATGATGATGGAGATCCAAGAGATAATGCACATCCAGTACAGTATGATGCACCATACGAACATCCACCACTGGAAAGACAACATAGAATCAATCAACTAGAGATACAAAAACAAAAACGCATAGCGTTAGGCTCTATGGATCCAACAAATATTGAACAGGCTAATCAGAGGTTGGTGAGTATCCAAAGCATAGACAATGAAATAGTTAGCAAACTAAAAAATGATGCCTATAGTAATGTGAAAAATGCAATTGATACCACTAAAGAATGGAAAAGCAATTCAAATGGTGTTATTGGGAAAGTATTTAATGCTGATAAAGTATTTAAGTATAAAGGGGAAGAATACATTATTGACGGTAAACAAAATAAGCTTGATTATACTGTGCATGAATTAAATGTTGGTAAAGCCTTAGCTAGCTTTGGCAAGAATGTTCAAATGAATCCGAAAATCAATTTTCCACAGAAAATCAAAGTTGCAGATTATCTTGTTGATGGAAAAGAGTTTGATTTAAAAGATATTATAGGAAATGGTAAATCTACACTTTATGATACTGTAAAGAAACACAAGAAACAAAGTGATAGATTTATTCTAGATGTTACCAAATCTTCTCTAAGCTTCGTTTCAATCGCAAAACAAATAGATGATATCTTCACTTCTCCGCATACGAGAAACGTTAAAGAAATTATTATTTTTAGAAATGGAGATATTGAAAAAATATTTATAAAGTAAAAAAAGATACCATAGGTCCGTACATAATGTACAACGGGGACCGAGGTATCTTTGTACCTCAAGTATATCATGTATATTATTTATTTCAACACTCACCAGAGTGGTTTTTTTATACCCAGAAGGAGGAAATATATGGGAACAGAAGAATTTACTGGAGTAGTTAAAAAGGCTATTGTAGCTTATTTTAACGAGAATGCAGACAAGACGGATAATGCACCAATCACTGAAGATGATGTATTTATCGTTTGGATGTGTAAGACACTTCAAAATTGTAAAGCAATGGTAAGTACAACCGTTCATGATCAGATGTACTATGAGCTTACTTATAATGGCGATAAAAAAGAATTATATTTAGACGCTTATAAGAAATGGGAAAATCGTTGTTTGAAGTTTGCAGATAAGAGTGCAATGCAACCAGCAGCATAGGATAATTACCTAGAAAGGAGAGAGCGTGGTAAAGGTAAGAGTGATTGAACAGTATTACGATCGTGAACTCGATGAAGTAAAGAAGATTGGAGATACCTTTGAAGTAGAAGAAGATAGAGCCAATCGGTTAGTTAACTTCAGGGTTGTAGAAATTATAAAAGAAGAAGTAAAAGCAACTACTAGTGGATGGTTTAGGTAGTTGCTTTTCTTATGACCAATCACGACAAGTCATTAAAAGGTGCGTGCAATTGAGGGACACTCAAAAAACAGGAGGAAAAATGGACGAACAAAACAAAACAAATGATGAACAAATGAGTAAGCAAACGCAAAGTACAAGCGATAGCAACACAGGTTCATCAAGCGTTGATTATGAAAAGATAGCGGATATTTTAGACAAACGAGGAACACAAGCTCAATACACAGCTTTAAAAGGCTATTTAAAAGAGCAAGGTGTTTCTAGTGATGAATGGTTTTAACATTTATAATTTTGGCTTCTTTTGGTATAAACATTTTTCACCATATAATATAAAATTAAGCCTTTTATATAAATGGGGAGTTTTTCTCCTGATATAATTTTCTCCTCTTTTCATTTCTTTCATCCTTGATTTTGGGATCAAGTGCTCGATGCATAGAATTTATTTTATCTTATGCTTTTTTGCCTTCTGTTTGTTGATGTATTTCTAAGTATTTATCTGGATCATATCCTTCAATACTACTTTTATGATCAAAGCGGACTATAAATTGGCAATCGTAATGTGCATATATGATTTGCGTGATTATTATGCGTGGCTTGCTTACTTGTTGTGAATCAACCTTGTGAAGCTAACAATATCAAAAAGGCAAGTTTCATAAATCTTTCAACACATTGTTACATCATCTTAAAGTCTGTATTTTTTGAATGCTCCTGCTATTTCTTCTTTGTTGCTAAAATTGCTACTATTGCTTGTTCAACATGTGTATGTTGTAAGATTGCTAATTTATCATACAATTGGCAATCTAAGGCATAACTTTCACCATCATATTTATCAACAATTACTTTGGTATATGCAACTGTCTTATCAAAACTCTTAGCTTTTTCACTTTTGACATGATATTTTTGCATATCCAGTTTAATTATTGTTTGACATCTACAATTAAATACATTATAATCACAAAGGCTATGGATTAGTCTTTGATAAGGTTATTCTTTAGAAAATATTTGGCACACTTGGTACTGTGTGCATAAGAAAGGAGCTGGCGATGCCAACAATTAATCAATTAGTTCGTAAGGGTCGTAAAGATAGTATATATAAGTCTAAGTCACCTGCTTTAAATCGTGGTGTTAATACTCTTAAGAACAAAACAACAAAATTAAGTAGTCCACAAAAAAGAGGCGTTTGTACACGTGTTGGTACAATGACACCTAAAAAACCAAACTCAGCATTACGTAAATATGCTCGTGTTCGTTTGTCAAATGGTATGGAAGTAACAGCGTATATACCTGGTATTGGTCATAATTTACAGGAACACTCAGTTGTTATGATTCGTGGTGGTCGTGTTAAGGATTTACCTGGTGTTCGTTATCATATTATTCGTGGCACATTAGACTGTGCTGGTGTTAATGATCGTAAGCAAGGTCGTTCTTTGTACGGAGCAAAGAAGCCAAAGGCTGGTAAATAGAGGGGAGAAAGTAGAATATGCCAAGAAAAGGTTATGTAGCTAAACGTGATGTACTACCAGATCCAATCTACAATTCAAAATTGGTTACGAAGTTAATTAATAAAATTATGGTTGATGGTAAACGGGGTACAGCCCAAACAATTTTATATGATGCTTTTGCATCAATTGAAAAGAAAACAAGTGAAAATCCAATGGAGGTTTTTGAAAAAGCATTGGCTAATGTTATGCCTCAATTGGAATTGAAAGTACGTCGAGTAGGTGGAGCTAACTATCAAGTTCCAGTCGAAGTTTCAGCTGAGCGTAAGTTAACTTTAGGCTTACGTTGGATTGTTAGTTTTGCTCGTTTGCGACATGAAAATACGATGGAGCAAAGATTAGCTAACGAAATTATGGATGCAGCTAATGGAACAGGTGCTTCCGTGAAGAAGAAAGATGACACACATAGAATGGCAGAAGCTAATAAGGCATTTGCACATTTCCGTTGGTAAGGTAGAAAGGAAGATTAAATGGCACGCGAAATATCTCTAGATAAGATGCGTAATATTGGTATCATGGCACATATTGATGCTGGTAAAACGACAACAACAGAACGTATCTTGTTTTATACCGGAAAAATTCATAAAATTGGTGAAACGCATGATGGTAATTCACAAATGGACTGGATGGCTCAAGAGCAAGAACGTGGTATTACCATTACTTCTGCAGCGACTACTTGTCAATGGCACGATACAAGAATTAATATTATTGATACACCAGGTCACGTTGATTTTACGGCTGAAGTTGAACGTTCATTAAGAGTTTTAGATGGTGCAGTTACCGTGTTAGATTCAAAAGCGGGCGTTGAGCCACAAACGGAAACAGTTTGGCGCCAAGCAACGGAATATAAAGTTCCTCGTATTGTATTCTCAAATAAGATGGATGCTACAGGGGCTGACTTTATGATGTCTGTACATAGTATTGGTGATCGTTTAGGAGCTAAAGCTGCTGCTATTCAAATGCCAATAGGGGCAGAACAAGATTTCCGTGGGATTATTGACTTAGTAGAAATGAAACAACGGGATTACGAGGGTGAAACATCAAAATTCACAGATCATGAGATCGATGCTCAATATCGTGATAAAGCAGAAACAATGCGAGCAGAGATGCTGGAAGCTGTTGCTGACTATGACGATGATTTAATGATGAAAGTATTAGAAGGTGAAGAACCAACAGTTGCTGAAATAAAAGCAGCTATTCGTAAGGGTGTTTTGACCTCTGAATTTTTCCCTGTTTTATGTGGATCGGCTTACAAAAATAAAGGCGTTCAATTATTGTTAGATGCAGTCGTTGATTATTTGCCTGCTCCTACTGATATTTCAGCTATTAAAGGAACACTTGAAGATGGTAGTGAGTCAGAACGTCATCCATCAGATGATGAACCATTTTCTGCTTTAGCATTTAAAGTTGCAACTGATCCATTTGTTGGTCGTTTAACATATTTCCGTGTTTATTCAGGTAAAGCAACATCAGGTAGTTATGTTCTAAATGCAACTAAAGATAAACGGGAACGTTTTGGTCGCTTAATTCGGATGCATGCAAATCAAAGAACAGATATTGATGAAGTATATACAGGTGATATAGCTGGTGCAGTTGGTTTGAAAAACACTTCTACAGGGGATACATTATGTGCAGAAAATGCACCAATTATCTTAGAATCAATGGTTTTCCCAGAACCAGTTATTCAAATGTCAGTGGAACCAAAGACGAAAAATGACTCCCAAAAAATGGATGAAGCTCTAGCTAAGTTAGCAGAAGAAGATCCAACATTCAAGACTTATACAGATGAAGAAACAGGGCAAACAATTATTGCCGGTGTTGGCGAATTACAATTAGATATCATCATGGATCGTATGAAACGTGAATTTAAAGTAGAGGCAACAGCAGGTGCACCGCAAGTTGCTTATCGTGAAACAATTCGTTCAACTGCAGAAGTGCAAGGTAAGTTTGTACGTCAGTCTGGTGGTCATGGTCAATATGGTGATGTTTGGATTCGTTTTAGCCCAAACCCTGGTAAAGGCTTTGAATTTGAAGATGCTACGGTAGGTGGATCAGTACCAAAAGAATATATTAAGCCTACTCAACAAGGATTAGAAGAAGCTCTGAATTCTGGCTTAATAGCTGGTTATCCGGCAGTTGATATTAAGGCGGTATTATTCGATGGATCATATCATGATGTTGACTCATCAGAGCAAGCATATAAAATAGCAGCAGCATTAGCTTTAAGAGAAGCAGCTAAGAAGTGTAATCCAGTTATTTTAGAACCAATCATGGCAGTTGATATTACAGCACCAAGTGATTATTTAGGAGCTGTAATGGGCGATGTTACAAAACGTCGTGGTCAAATTCGGGAACAGGAAGAAACAGGTAATGCAATTAAAGTAAAAGCATATATTCCATTATCTGAAATGTTTGGTTATGTAACGGATCTACGTTCTTTTACACAAGGTCGTGGCATTTATACAATGCAGATGGATCATTATGAAGAAGTTCCAAAGAGTATTTCTGAAGAAATTGTAAAAAAGAACACAAACAAATAAAACTTGAAATTATTGCATAAACAAGTTACTTACTATAAAATTAGAATAGACTGTAAAAGTATAAAATATTAGGAGGAAAAATATTATGGCAAAGGAACATTTTGACCGGTCGTTGGAACATGTTAATGTTGGTACTATTGGTCACGTTGATCATGGTAAAACAACATTGACAGCAGCAATTACAAAGTATTTAGCTGAGCATCCAGAAGCAGGTAAGGCTACTTTTGAAGCTTATGATAAGATTGATGGAGCACCAGAAGAAAAAGCTCGTGGTATTACGATTAACTCAGCACATGTAGAGTATCAAACAAAGGTTCGTCACTATGCTCACGTTGACTGTCCAGGTCACGCTGACTATGTTAAGAACATGATTACTGGGGCAGCTCAGATGGATGGTGCTATCTTAGTAGTTGCAGCAACAGACGGGCCAATGCCTCAAACACGTGAACATATCTTGTTAGGTCGTCAGGTAGGTATTCCTAAGATCGTTGTTTTCTTAAATAAATGTGATATGGTTGATGATCCTGAATTAATTGATTTAGTAGAAATGGAAGTTCGTGAGCTTCTAACTGAGTATGGATATGATGGAGATAATGCTCCAGTAATCCGTGGTTCAGCATATCAAGCTTTACAAGGTGATGAAAAATGGACACCTGCAATTAAAGAATTATTAGATGCAGTTGATACATATATTCCAGCTCCTGCACATGAATTTGATAAACCTTTCTTAATGGCAGTAGAAGATGTATTTACAATTACAGGTCGTGGTACAGTAGCTACTGGACGTGTTGAACGTGGTAAATTAAACCTAAACGATGAAGTAGAAATTGTTGGTCTTCATGATACACGTAAGACAGTTGTAACAGGAATTGAAATGTTCCGCAAGATGCTTGATTTTGCTCAAGCTGGTGATAATATCGGTGCTTTATTACGTGGTATTAACCGTGATCAAATTGAACGTGGTCAAGTATTGGCTAAACCTGGTTCAGTTACACCTCATACTGAATTTAAAGCTCAGGTATATGTATTGACTAAAGAAGAAGGTGGACGTCATACGCCATTTGTTTCTAATTATCGTCCTCAGTTCTACTTCCGTACAACTGATGTAACAGGTGTTATTACATTGCCTGCAGGAACAGATTTATGTATGCCTGGTGATAATGTACAAATGACAGTAACTTTATTAGCTCCTATTGCAATTGAGCAAGGAACACGTTTCTCTATTCGTGAAGGTGGACGTACAGTCGGATCTGGTTCTATTACAGAAATTGTTAAGTAATAATAAATGATTTAATAAATAAAAAGTTGAATTCATTTGAATTCAACTTTTATTTTTGATTTGGACAAAGAAAGAAATAAGATATTGAATACCTCTATATAGAGCTAAAATCATTAGTAATACTTCACCTGCAATAATAAACGTAGCAGCATTTTGGATAATACCATGAATAACCAGCAAGATGCCAAAACAGATATATGCTAAGCCAAGTAAAAGACAATCCCATTTTCTTTTTTGCTGGGCTAATCCACGCATAAATGTAACTTTATTTTTCGGCTTAAAATGAGGAAATTGAGTTAGAGAAGCAAGCCAATACTTGCGATATCTGTACTCAATAACCAAACCAAAAGCTAAAGCAATGACAACAGCTAAAATAATGATATTAGTAAAAGAATATACTAAAGCTCCAATAGCGATAGCCAGAGGCCAACGATTATGGAAAAAATTAAATTTTTGATAATCGTCATCTTTAACTAAATAGCCAATTTTACTGATTGGATCAAGCAAGATTTTTTGATTATCATCATTTAGATAAACGTTATATCCGGCAATAAGATTTCTTGTTTTTTTATTCATAAATAATACTATTGTTTAATACCTTTACAATAAGTATCTACTACACTATAGTCATCAGCTAAGACAACAATATCTGCATCATAACCAGCAACTATTTTACCAAGATGATCATTCATACCTAATAAAGTTGCGGGATTAAGCGTACAGCTATTTAAGGCAGTTGCAAAAGGTACTTCAGCTTCTTCTACAAGAATTCTTAATCCTTTATTGATACTCAAAGTAGATCCTGCAATACCACCTGTTTCAGTTAGATGGGCTAATCCACGTGGATCAATTTCTACTTCATGACCACCAAATTGGAATTTAGTACCAGTTGGTAATCCTTTAGCCATTAAAGCATCGGAAACCATTACCCCAAAATGACTACCTTTAGCTTTAAAGAATATATTTAATGCTTCAGGTGTTACATGTTGTCCATCACATATAACTTCACTATAAATATTTCTTAGACGTAACGCTGCTCCAGCAATACCATTAGCCCGATGATGGAATGGTGTTTGTCCATTAAATGTATGGGTAATACTGGTTGCTCCATTTGCAAATGCTAAAAGAGCTTCCTCATATGTAGCACTACTATGACCAACAGATACAACAACGCCATGACTACTAGCGTATCTTGTCAAAGCATAATTAGGATCATGTTCTGGAGCAAGGGTAATCAATTTAACAAGATTACCAGATGCTTCTTGATATTGCTTAAATTCTTCAACACTTCCTTGAACAATAGCTTCAGGTGGTTGAGCACCTTTATATTTCATGTCAAGATATGGTCCTTCAAGGTGAGCACCAAGAATATCAGCTCCATCCCTACCAGCAACATGGTGTTCTTTAACAGCACGAATATTTCTAACGGCTTTTTCAATTACTGGATGAAGCTCCGTGATAGTCGTTGATAAAAATCCGGTAACACCTTCTTTAACAATTCCCTTAGCCCATTTTTTAAGACCTTCAGCTTCTGCATAATTTGTATCATAGCCATAAGCACCATGACAGTGGATGTCAATGAAGCCTGGCACAATACGTAATTGTCCATAATCATGATCACAAAATTCTGAATCGTAAGGTAGAATTTCCGATATTTTCTTATCTTCTATATGAAGCGTAGCAGGATGGAAAGAGCCTGCTAACCAAACCTTTTTACTTTTAATATACATAACTATCTCCTTTTTATTTATCTTACCATGATTATACAATGATGTTCTTTAAACATTTGTATTTTTTCGTTGATAATTGGTAGTTTTCAACTAAAAATATAAGATAAATAGGCTAATTGTTATAATATAGAATAAGAAGTATAAATGGAGGTAGATATGTCACTTTTTAATTTAACAAATGATAAATTAGAAGCTTTAAAAGCTAAATTTACAGCTAAAGAGATTGCTCAGCAACCTGAAACATGGCGTAAAACAATAAAACAAATAGATAGTATTCGTAAAGAATTAGTGAATTTTATTACTAAAACAACTAATGAAAGCGATTTTGATGTTATCTTAACAGGCGCTGGAACGAGTGAATTTGTAGGTAATAGTATATACTCTTATTTAAATCGTCAATACGATTATAAAATTAAGAGTTATGCAACAACAGATTTGACAGCTAGTCCAGAAAATTTTGTTTCAAAGACTAAGCCAACTTTATTAGTTAGTTATGGTCGTTCAGGTGATTCACCAGAATCAATTGGGGCAATTCAATCAGTTGAAGCAGTAAATCCTCAAGTACGTCATCTTTTTATTACTTGTAATAAAGATGGAGCCCTTAGCTTAAGAGCAGCGCAAGAAGGTGAACGTTGTTTTGCAATTAATTTAACACCTGAAACTTTAGATCAAAGTTTTGCAATGACTTCGAGTTATACGAATATGTACTTGGCAACTTTATTAGCTTTTGCTAAAGATGAATATGAAACATTAAAAACACAAGTTGAAAATACAGCTGAAGTAGTTGAACAATGGTTAGAAAAAGGATATTGTTTAGCTCAAAATATCGTAGAAGAATATCCTTTTGAAAGAATTGTTTATTTAGGAACAAATACACAAAAAGGAGTAGCACAAGAATCAGCTTTGAAAATGCTTGAATTAACAGCTGGTAAGGTTGTGACAATGTATGATACTCCGTTAGGTTTTAGACATGGTCCTAAGAGTGTTATTGATGATACAACGTTAACTGTACTTTATTTATCTGATGGTGCTTATCAAAGACAATATGAAATGGATCTATTACGTGAAATGGCGCCTCAACGTAAAGGAAATAAAATTTTAGTTGTTTGTAATCAAGCCGAGCCAAAAGCGAAAGAGTTAGCGGACTGGTACTATTGCTTTAACGGTACGGCTAAAGATAATGTGGTTAATGGTTTAGCTTATATTACAATTGCCCAAGTTATTGCTTTATTTAAGTCTTTATCTGTGAAGATTACACCAGATGATCCATGTCCAACAGGAGAAGTTAATCGAGTTGTAAAAGGTGTTATACTATATCCATATAGTAGATAGGAGAAAAAAATGATTGGAATGATTCTTAGTGGCCACGGGCATTTTGCTACCGGCTTAACTTCTTCAGTAGAATTAATTGCAGGTATGCCTGAGTTATATGTGCCAGTTGATTTTGAAAAGACAGATAGTACAGAAGACTTACAAAAAAAGTTAGAAGCTGCCTTAGATAAATTAAAAGAGTGTGATAGTATTTTGATTTTGACAGATTTATTAGGTGGATCACCTTTTAAAGTGGCAGTTGAATTAAGTGTTGCTCATTCTGAAAAACCAATTCGTGTTTTATCAGGAACAAATTTAGGAATGATTATTGAAGGTAATTTAACACGCCAATTTGCAGATGATATAGATACTTTTGCAGATCAATTAGTGCAAACAGGTCATAGTCAAACAACTAAATTTGTGATGAGTAATCACAAAGAAGAAACATCTGAAGATGGTATTTAAAAAGAAGCAATTGCTTCTTTTTTTGTGCATTTAAAGTAGATCATAAATTTTTTTAGCATATTCACTAGGGGTAATATGAAAACGATGGGTAAACTTACGTGAAAAATAATGAATTGAATTAAAACCTAAAAGACTGGCAACTTGCGTTACAGAATATTTTCCATCTCTAATTAACAAACGTGATAACTTTAATTTTTCATTATTGATATATGCTTTAGGAGTAATTTTCATATGACTTTTAAATAAATTTTGTAAAGTACTACGTGAAATAGCAAAGTGTTCACATAAATGATCAATAGGCAGTGAATTATATAAATGTTGATTTATATATTGGACAATTTCATCCAATAAGCTATCTTCATAATTTTGATTAACTGGTGATATGTTTTTAGAAGAAGAGGGATCAATATGGCTTTGAATTTTGACTAAGAATGATTCTAGGCTTGTAATTAATAAGTCATTTTGGTATTTATTTTCCAGTTCACTATAATTAACAAATTGTTGGATAAGATAAATTTCTTCACGACTACAATGAAAAACTTGATTGATTAGTGCATTTTTATCAATTCCTTTTATTTCAAATACACATGTTAAATAAGAACAGGGATGATCTGATGTTATCTCTTGAGTATGAAATTGCCCTGGTCCATAAAAAAGACAATCATTAACTTTGAGATTAAATATTTGCCCATCAACTTCTGTTTCCAGTTCACCTTGATCAACAAAAGTTAGTTCAAAATATGGATGTACTTCGCCTTTAAATTGATAATGAGGACTTTTAACTACGTAATAGTATGCTAGTAATTCATCAATTCTAATAGAAGGTTTAATACGGTGGTACATAATTGGTTTAGATAATGTATTTTTACTAATTTTAATATTTTGAGGAGTATATAAATTATAGACAATATAATTTCCCATTGTTACTAGAGAAAAAGCATTATTTGGATAGATACAAATACTGCGATGAAGAGCAAATGTTTCTAAATGATCAAAATCACCATTTTTAGTAATATGAATTAACGCCATACCTTCCATTGGCTCAATATATATAGGCTGAGAATATGATATTAATGTTGATGTATTCTCATTATAAACAGTGTAGTCTTGCTTATTTAAATCATTTTTGGGTATATTTTGTACAACGAAACCATATTTTAAAAAGTTTGAACTGGTAGTTTTATTAAACATGATATGTTTTCCTTTCCTTTATTGTAACTTAATTATTAATTTAAATGTTGAAATGTATACTGATTAATGATTAGTAAAAGAGAATAAAGTTAAGTAATTTATTATATATATATTATAAATATTAGAAATTATTTTAAAATAAATAAATTTATAATCACTGCTTTATGCTAACTGATATAGTCATTATACTTGAAGTGTTAAACAATGTTTTTAAAAATATTTGTAGTATTATTATTTATAGAAAGTGATATTCCTTAAATGTATTTTTTTCATTTTTTCCAAAAAAAACTAAAAAATATACAAATTATGTGAAAAAATGTAAAACATATTGGTAAAAAGATGATAACATACTAGTAGGAAACGCTTTCAGCGAACTACATTTTAGAAAGGATGTATATATGCCAGATATTGTATTAACTAGAATTGACAATCGTCTAATACATGGTCAAGTAGCAACTCAATGGTCAAGCTCAATTGGGGCAAACTTATTATTAGTTGCTAATGATGAGGTGGCTGGAGATAGCTTCCGTCAAGGTTTGATGGATATGGCTGCTCCTTCTTATGCTCAAACACGATATTGGACTTTGGAGAAGACAATTTCAACAATTCATAAGGCTTCTCCATCTCAACATATTTTCTTGATTTGTGAAACACCGCAAGATGTATTAAAGCTGGTAGAAGGTGGTGTACCAATTAAGAAAGTCAACATTGGAAATATGCACATGGCGGAAGGTAAACGTCAGGTAGTGGGTAGTGTTGCAGTGAATGATGCAGATGTAGCTGCTTTCAAACGTTTACAAGAGCTAGGTGTTGAGCTAGAAATTCGTCGTGTACCACAAGAAGGTGCTGAAGATATCAATAAACTTTTCAAATAAAATCAAAATTTGCAAGTGTTAAGCGTTTCTGAAGAAAGTTTTGATTAACAAAACATTATTAGGAGGATAGAAAGATGGAAGTTGTATTACTTGTCATTGTTACATTCATCTTTGCAATTGACCAATTCTCCCTAACAGAGTTGTTATATCGTCCAATCGTTGCTTGTTCTATTATTGGAGCAATCTTAGGTGATCTTAAGACAGGATTAGTTGTTGGTGGAACCTATGAATTAATGATGGTCGGTAATATGCCTGTTGGAGGAGCTCAGCCACCAAATGCTGTATTAGGTGGGGTTGTTGCAATGATTTTCGCTGTTAAAGCTAGTTTATCAGTTGAAGAAGCTTTAGGTTTGGCTATGATTTTCTCTGTATTTGGTCAATATGTTGTTGTTTTGACATTTACAATCATGTCTTACTTAATGAAAACTGCTGATAAGGCAGCAGAGAATGCTAACCCAAGAGGAATTACAAATGTTACTTTAGTGTCAATGACTATTTTAGGCTTGTTATTTGCTGCTTTATCCGTTGTTGCTTATTATGGTGGTAGTGCTGCCGGTGCAACATTGACATCATTCAAAGAACATTATTCATGGATTATGGCAGGTCTTGGTGCTGCCGGCGGTATGATGCGTTATGTTGGTTTTGCCGTATTATTAAAGATTATGTTAGCTGGTGACATGTGGGGTATTTACTTTGCTGGTTTTGCAGCAGCAGCCATCTTAGGTAATATTGAAGCAACTTCAGGTGCAACATTATTGTTAGCTGCATTTATTGGTTTTGCCGTTGCTTTATATGATTATAATATAAATGTTAAGTTGAAGAATCTCGGATCAACTAATGGAGGTGAATCAGATGGAATCTAATCATTCATTAGCTTATGTGGATAAGACTCCAGCTAAGCCACTTACAAAATCTACATTAAATAAAATGGTATGGCGCTCAATGAACTTACAGGCTGCTTTCAATTATGAAAGAATGCAAGCTGCTGGTTGGTTATGGAGTATTTTACCAGGCTTAGAGAAAATTCACACTAATAAAGAAGATCTAAGTACATCAATGACTCATAACTTAGAGTTCTTTAATACACACCCATTCTTAGTTACATTCGTTATGGGTATTGTTTTATCACTTGAACAAGAAAAAGCTGATATCAACTCAATTCGTGCGGTTCGTACAGCAGCTATGGGTCCTTTAGGTGGTATTGGCGATGCATTGTTCTGGTTTACATTAGTTCCAATTACAGCTGGAATTACAGCTAAATTGGCTATGGATGGTAGTGTTGCCGGTCCTATATTATATTTTGTCATTACCTTTGTTGTACAAATGGCATTGCGTTATGGCTTAATGTATTGGTCTTATGATTTAGGTACAAGAGCAATTGAAGTATTAACAAAGAATGCACGTGAATTTACACACGCTGCTTCAATGTTAGGTGTTTTCGTTGTTGGTGCATTGACATGTAACTATGGTGCAACAAAACTTGCAATGAAGATTCCTAATGGTACAAAGATTGATGCAGTAACTAAAAAGACAGTTGAAAATTTCATAGATATTCAAGGGTTATTAAATGGTATTTTACCAGCAATGATACCATTAGCTTTAACATTGATGTGCTATGCTTTGATTAAGAAAAAGAAATGGTCACCAACAGCTTGTATTATGTTATTGCTAGTTATTGGTATCGTTGGATGTGCTTTCGGTATTTGGAGTTCAGGAGAATACAAACCACTTGTTTCAGTACCTTGGTTCCAAGTTGCTAAATAAGATTATTTAGAAAGAATACATATTTATAAAAATGGATATGAACTGTAAGTTATTACAGTGAGTATCCATTTTTTAATTATTAGTGTTAATAAGAAATTAATTGACAAAAAAAATAACAAGACATAAAATATACTTGAACAAGTGTTCAAGTGAGGCAATTGTATGAGTATAAAAGTTTATAAAATTTTAGGATTAGATTGTGCCGACTGTGCAAGATATCTAGAAGAAAAAATTAATAAATTAAGTGGTGTTAAATCAGCTTATATTAATTTTATTAGTGAAACTTTAAAAATTGATTTTGCAGATGAAGAAGAACATATATTGGATAAAGTTATGGATCTTGCTTTAAAAGAAGAAGGAGCAGTCATAAAACCTGTTGAAGCAACGGAGTTAGACTTTAGAATAGATAATACTAGAGATCACCAAGAAGTACTTTCTTTAGTATCGAATATTAAACAATTACCTTATATTTACCAAGTTGATATAATTAGTAACAGAATAAAATTACAATTCGATGTTAAATATACTAAAAATATAAAATCTGATATTCAAGATTTGTGCTCTAAAATAAATGATAAAGCTAAAATAAAATGGTTAAAACAACAAAATAATAAACTTGATTTAATTTTATTGCGAATAATAATAGGTGTTATTTTATTCCTATTAGCACTAATCTTTGATTATAATACAGCAACAATTATTTTATTAGTAGCATACGTAAGTGTTAGTTACGATGTTATTGTACGTGCTATTTACTCTTGTATTAAGGGAAAAATATTTGATGAAAATTTCTTGATGACAATAGCAACCTTTTCAGCTATCTTTATGCATGAATATAAAGAAGCATTAGCTGTAGTATTATTTTATCAATTGGGTGAATATTGTCAGAATAAAGCCGTTAAACATTCACGCCATTCAATTAGTGAATTAATGGATATTCGTCCTGATATGGCAGTAGTTAAACATAATGATAAATTTATTAAAGTAATACCTGAAGAAGTTAAAATAGGTGATATCTTACGAGTTTTACCAGGTGAAAAAATTCCCGTTGATGGGATTGTGAAAGAAGGAATAAGCAGTATTAATTTATCATCATTAACTGGTGAAAGTGCTTGGCAAGATGTTGAAAAAGGCAGTTCTGTGATAGGTGGTTCAATTAATGAAAATGGAACTATTTATCTTGAGTGTACAAGTTTATTTAGAGATTCAACGATTGCTAAAATACTTGATTTAGTAGAAAATTCTAGTCAAACGAAAGCAAAAGAAGAAAAATTTATAACTAAATTCTCAAGTATATATACACCGGTAGTTGTAGCTTTAGCTTTTGTAGTTGCTATTGTTACCAGTATTTATATTGGTGATTATCAAGAAGGAATTAAAAGGGCTTGTACTTTCTTAGTTATCTCTTGTCCTTGTGCTCTAGTTATATCGATACCACTTTCTTTCTTTTCTGGTATTGGCGGTCTTTCACGAAAGGGCATTTTAGTAAAAGGAGCTAATGTATTTGCTAAAATTAATAAAATAAAAAGAATGGTATTTGACAAGACAGGCACTTTAACAAAAGGTAGTTTTTGTATTGAAAATGTGATTTCAAATAATACAGATGAATTATTGCAATATGCTTGTGCTTTAGAAGAACATTCGAAGCATCCTTTATCAGCACCGATTCTAGCTATGCGAAACAATACATCTAATAAATGTATTGTTAAAAGTGTTAAGGATGTACCTGGTCGTGGTTTACAAGGCATAGTAGATAATAAACTAATACGCTTAGGTAATAAAAAATTTTTAGAGGAGGCAGGTATTCAAGTTCCGTTAGTTGATCAAGTAGGGACAAAAGTCTACGTTGCAAAAGAAAATGATTACTTAGGATGTATGTTATTACGTGATCAGTTAAAAGAAGGAACGAATGAATTTGTTAGAAGTTTAAAAAATAAACAGATTAGAGTAGAAATTCTTTCTGGTGATGCTGATACAGTAGTTAAAGATATTGCTCAACAATTAGGAGTAGATAATTATTTAGCAAATCAATTACCAAATGATAAAGTACAAGCAGTAAATGAAGGTAAAAAATATGGCTATACTTGTTTTGTTGGTGATGGTACAAATGATGCTCCTGTATTGAAAGTAGCAGATGTTTCTATTGCGATGGGTACAATGGGAACAGATGCAGCTATTGAAGTTGCAGATATTATTTTAATGGATGATTCCTTAAATAAAATTGAAACTTTAATGGTTCAAGCTAAAAAAATTGTAAATATTGCGAAGCAAAATATTTGGATGGCTATTGCAATTAAGATTATTGTTTTATGTTTAGGAGCAATTGGTTATTCTAATATGTGGATGGCTATTTTTGCTGATACAGGTGTAACATTACTTTGTGTAATTAATTCATTGCGTTTATTAAAATAGTATATAATAATAGCTAAGGGAGCTTAATATGCGTTTTTTGATTGAAGCAGGTATTAATTTTTTAGCATTATATTTAGCAGAATTTATCTTTCCTATTATAAAATTTGATAGCTTGAGAACAATGATAGCAACAGCATTTATATTAACAATATTAAATTATATTTTAAAGCCTATATTGCATTTCATATGTTTTCCGATTACTATTTTAACACTTGGTATATTTAGCTTATTTATTAATGCTTATATCTTAAAGCTTGCTTTAAAATTTACACATATCGAAATTACTAGTTTTTTCTCCTTAATATTAATAAGTATATTTATATCGCTAATGCATCATTTATTAAATAAATAAATATATAAGTATTTATCTAAAAAGAGATGAATATAGCCAGAAGAGATATCTTCTGGCTTTTTATATCAAGATTGTTTTTTATTTGTTTGTTTTATTTTATTAAATAGCCTGTGTATAATAAGCTATTATTTATAGCGTATATATAGACAAGATCTTTTTTTAATAGTATGTTTAATACTATTATCAAGAAGAATTTTAATTTTTATATGATCTCATATATGTTTATATACATTTACCAATAAAAAAGGTAATTGAACTAATTCAATTACCTTTTTGATGTATTTTAATCATCATCTTTCTTTTTATGTAATTTTTTAATACCTATTAAGCCAAGAATAGAGGCAAATAAACTTGTAAATGGTAATGTACCAATAGGATCAGCAGTATGAGGAACTTTAGATGCCATTGAAGATCTTAGTTTATCTTCGATAGCTTTAAGTTTAGCTAAAGCAGCATTAACCTCTACTTGTGTTGCATTAGTATCTTTTAATAATTTATGAGCTTCATTGATAGCTTGTTTATATTCTTCTTTAATGCTTTCATCAGCAAGATAATTATGATTTAATACATCATTTGAAGAATCAACTTGTTTTTGAAGTTCTTGCTTATTCGTCTTATTGTGATCTAATAGATTCTTTTTAGCAATATTGAGTTTAGCTAAAGCATCATCAACCTGTTTTTGAGTAGGTTTTTGATCATTAGGAGTATTTGGATCATCTTGTTTGTGTAATAACTCATTAGCATTATCTAAAGCAGACTTGTAAGCAGCAAGATCAGACTTAGCAGGTTCTTTATCTTTATTATCATTAGCATTAGTAAATTCAGCTAATTTCTTAAATTCTTGATCTTTGTTAGCTTCATTTCTTAAGTTATCAACATTCGTCTTATTGTGATCTAATAGATTCTTTTTAGCAAGATTAAGTTTAGCTAAAGCATCATCAACCTGTTTTTGAGTAGGTTTTTGATCATTAGGAGTATTTGGATCATCTTGTTTGTGTAATAACTCATTAGCATTATCTAAAGCAGACTTGTAAGCAGCAAGATCAGACTTAGCAGGTTCTTTATCTTTATTATCATTAGCATTAGTAAATTCAGCTAATTTCTTAAATTCTTGATCTTTGTTAGCTTCATTTCTTAAGTTATCAACATTCGTCTTATTGTGATCTAATAGATTCTTTTTAGCAAGATTAAGTTTAGCTAAAGCATCATCAACCTGTTTTTGAGTAGGTTTTTGATCATTAGGAGTATTTGGATCATCTTGTTTGTGTAATAACTCATTAGCATTATCTAAAGCAGACTTGTAAGCAGCAAGATCAGACTTAGCAGGTTCTTTATCTTTATTATCATTAGCATTAGTAAATTCAGCTAATTTCTTAAATTCTTGATCTTTGTTAGCTTCATTTCTTAAGTTATCAACATTCGTCTTATTGTGATCTAATAGATTCTTTTTAGCAAGATTAAGTTTAGCTAAAGCATCATCAACCTGTTTTTGAGTAGGACGATCTTTAGCCGGAACCGCTTGCCCATTGAGTAGTCCATTGTGTTTATCAATAAGTTCTTTAGCATCATTTAAAGCTTTTTCATATTCTTCAAGATCAGGATCTTTTGGTGTTTCTTTACGATCTTTTATATTTTGATATTCAGCATTTTTTTGAAAATTAGAATCATCATTTACTTCTTTTTGAATTTCATCAATTTTTGTCTCAAATGGCTTTAGTCCTTCTTGAGCTGCACTTAACTTAGCTAAAGCATTATCGATTTCTGTTTGAGTTGGTTTTTGAGATAAAGGAACATTTGTATCAGTATGTTTTTGAATTAATTCTTTAGCTTTAGCAAGGCTATCATCATATTTCTTCATAGCTTCTTTAGCTTCTTTACTAGCATCTGTAGCTGTAGTATTACGATAATAAGCTTCATCGGTAACATTTTGATCAACCAAAGGTTTTAACGTGTTAATATCTGTCTTATACTTTTCGATTAATGCTTTCCGAGCAGTATCCAATTTTTGCTTTGCTTCATCAACTTGTTTTTGGGTTATATCATCTTTATTTAAAATATTCTTAGCATCATTTAAGGCTTTATTGTAAGCTTTTATAGCATTTTCTGCATCTTTATGTTTAGCTAAATAATTTGGATCATTTGCATTGCGATAAGCAGGATCATTTTCTGTTCCACTTGCTCCATCATGTTGATAAATTGATTGTTTAAGTTGATCAGTATTCGTCTCAAACTGAGCAAATGCTTTATATGCATCATCAAGCATCTTTAAAGCATTATCAACATCCTTTTGTAAAGCTTCACCATTTGCATGTGATTGAATATTTTTTAAGTAATCAGCAGAATTGACATCAACATTAGGATCATCAACTGGAATATTTGTTAGAGGAATTTCTTTACCCTTATCAGCCCCTTCTGCATAGACATCTTTAGATAACTGATTATTAATTACTTTATTTGCTTGTGCAAGTGCTTCATCATATGCTTTTTTTACATTGATAGCTTGCGTAACTTTAGCTTTTTCTTTAGCATCCAATGATTGATCATTAACTTTTTTCGTTAATTCAAGAACATTCTTGAAAAGAGGATTATCATTAAATTTCTTATTATCATTCAGTTTATTTGTAAGCTCAGTAGTATCAGTTGTATATTTTTCAATAACTTTACGTGCATTGATTAAAGCATCTTTTAAAGTATCTATTTCCGTTTGTGTTGCTTGAGGATTGTGTAATAACTTTTTAGCTGCATGGTATGCATCATTATAAGTTTTAAAATCAATAGCTGATTGAGCATTTGAACCTTCTTTAATTCCCATTGCATGAGCATTGAAATAAGCTGGTAGTAAGTAACCATTGACATTATCAGCTAAAGCTTTACCAAGATCAGATTTATCAGAAGAATAATTTTGATGTAAATTTTCCTCAGCAGTCTTCAACTTTTGCAAAGCTTCATCAACTTGTTTTTGCGTAGCGCTTGGAAGAGCAAGTATATTTTTAGCATTTGTTATGGCATCATCATAGTCTTTAACAGCTTTTTGAGCATTTGGATCATTAACTTTATTTTTAGCATTTTGATAGAAAACACTCTTTTTACTATTTGGATCATTAGGATTTGGATTATCAAACGATTGCTTAACAGCATTATCTAATTTTTGTTTATTTGTTGCTCGCTTATCTAAAGTTTCTTTAGCTTTCTTTAAATTAAATAAAGCTTTATTTACATCAGCTTGGGTTGCTTTTGGATCAGCTGATACTTTATGTGCTTCAATTACTGCATTATCATATGCCGTTCTTTCGTTATCAGTAGCATTTTGATATGTTGGATCATCATGACTAACTTTACCATCACGGTTAATAACGACATTTAATTTATCTTTATCAGTTGTAAAAGCATTTAAAGCAGCTCGAGCATCATCAAGAGTTGCTTTAGCATCATCAACGTCTTTTTGACTAGCTTCTTTATTATCTAATACTTTTTGTGCATTACTTAAAGCCTGATCATAGTTATTTTTAGCATTTGCTGCTTTAGCATTTTTTTGATCGTCTAATGAACCATCATCTTTACGAAAATCAGGATTTAAAACATTTTTATAACTACTTTCTGCTTGGGTTCCACTAGCTGGCTTATCTCCTTCAGCAGCTTGACCATGTTTATCATAAGATTTACGTAAAGCTTCTTTATTAGTTGGTACACCATTTAAAGCATCTTTTGCTTTTTCTAAGGTTAAGAAACTATTATCAAGTTCTGCTCTTAAACTAGCATCTTGTCTAATAATTGCTTCTTTTTCTGCCTCAGAATGTGCATCTTTTGTCTTCTCTTTAATTTTGGCAAGGGTTTCTTTTGCACGAGCTAGAGCATTTTCATAAGCTTTTTTGATATCTGAACTTGCATTATAATAGGTAGAATCATGTTTTGTGCCTTGATCTTGTTCATTGTTATGAGCCATTATAGCTTTTTCAAGATCACTTGTTTTGTAAGTTGTCTGAGGTACAAAAACAACTTCTAATGCTTTCTTTGTTACATGCATGCCATGATTTGGATCAAGCAAATGGTAGTAATAAGTTAATGTATATGGCGCAACAAATAAACGTGCTCGATAGATAGCTCCTTTTTTAGCTGCTACTTCAGTATTGGCATTGTTATCAATTTCGTTAGGGAATCCTTTTAAAGTAATCACTTTAGCATTCTCTTTTGCAAGATTCTGATCAGATCCAGATACTAGGGCATTACTGATAGCATAAGGGCCAGATTTGATAAGCATATCTAAAACAGCAACTGGTTCGCCTTTGTCATTTATTTTACTATGTACATGGGTAAAATTTTCACTTTTTAAAGTATTAATTTCATCTCCATCTAAAGTACGCAATGTTTGATTTTTCTTAATTGAATTAGCACGTAATGTTTTTACAGCATCAGATAATGTAAAACTACTAGCTTTAGTTGCATCATAATGATATAAAAGAACATTGCCATTTTTATCATATGACCAACCTTCATCACTATCTCGACCATCGATGTGTTTTTGGGTCCAAGTGACTTTATAATCAGTCCGAATATTGATAACGGAAGTGATAATATTGTTTACAATATTTGATTCAAAATCACCAATTACGGAATTTGTTTCAATATGAACAATAACCGGATTTGAAGCTATACCATTAGAATAACCTTGATAGGCTTTGCCACCTTGTTTGATTTCATTATCCGCTACTTTTTGATAAACTTTGACTTGCTCTTTATTTTGTAAACCAAGTTTAGGATTATGTTTATTTTTCTCAAAAAATCTTTCCTGAATTAACGCAAGTTCATTTTTTGCATAACGAATAGGATTAGCTACAACAATAGCATCTTCTCCCGTAGGTAAATTAATATCTGTTTTTCTAACAGCTAAAAGTTCATTTTTGATTGTTACACTATTTTGGGCATCCAATTGCATAATTGCATTACCCTGATTATCAAAACTTATTTTATCAACACTGATATTGTTGATGGCGGCTAATTTTTTGGCGATATTCTGTTTTTGTTCTTCACTTAAATTAGTTGGATCATCGGCTATTATTTTTTGAATTTGATCATGATACTTGGAGTTTTGCTGAGCGGATACATTATTTTGTTGCTTTGGCTCAACAGCTAATGCATAAATAGTACTTGTACTCATGGCTAAAGATAGCCCTAATAAAGCAGAGGCTTTACTGACAGAGTGTATACTATTTTTCTTAGTACTTTTTTTCATAATAGATTTTTTAGACATATATCCTCCTTTACAAGTCATTTAATCTGTCGAAAAAGTAACATTTCACAATAATGAAACTTCAACTGCTTGCGCAATCTATAAAAAGAGCATGAAGATAATAAAGAAAATATAAATAATCAGATCAAAGAACAAAAGAAGGCTGAAATTTATATAGCTTTATTAATAACAAAAATCAAAAAGTATACTCTTAACTATTTGATATTATACCATGTATTTATTATATATGATAATGAAGTTGAAATTAAGTTATAAGTTTATTATGCATAAAACAAAAAGCATTTAATGCATAAAGTTAGCAAAAATAGATTATAATATAAAAACGTTTTTAGCATTAGGGGGAAATATGAAGATAAAAGGATTTTTGAAATTAATAATATTGCCTATATCGACGATGATGATAATAGGTAATTTAAGTATTTTACATATTTTTGCTTTGGATAAGCAGCAAGATGATCAAAGCATAAAGAAAACAGATACAAAAGTTATTTGGACAAAAGAAGATTTTTATCTTGATCTAGAAACAGGCACAAAAATCCTTGAACGGCGACCAACAGATGGTTCTATTCCTATGGGTTTAACAGAGCAAGGAAAGAAAAAATTAGAACGAACAAATGGCTATCTTGAAATACCGGAAGGAATTGTTGAAATTGATGATCAATCATTTTGTTATTATTATAAAAATAAAGGTGTTCATATTCGGCATATTAAATTTCCTTCAACTCTAAAAAAGATTGGTTTTGGAGCTTTTGTTGGTAACGATATCACAGGGGAAGTTATTATTCCTGAAGGAGTCGAAGAAGTTTCACATATGGCTTTTCGAGATAATGAAATCAATAAAGTTGTCTTACCATCTACTTTAAAAGTTTTGGGTTTACAGTCTTTTGGCTGGAACCATATTAATGAGATTGAAACACATTGTGATTTAACAAAAATTACAACCAAGAATTATGGTTCTTCAAATATTTCAGATGATCCTCGTAATAGTAGTCCGTTTGCTAGTCAAACATTGACAGATATAATTATGGTTCCCGATAAAGAACATGTTGGTAAATTAAAAGATAAAGCTGTGCAACGACCTTTTATTAAATTTACTGGTAATAAAGTAAACAAAGGATCTCTTTTAGAAGTTTATAATGGGGATAATGGTAATTTCTTTGTTGATGATATGGGTCACAAAGGAAAGAACAAGGATGAGTTCATTTTTACTAAGGGTGGAAATGGTGAAATATGGTCGGTTTTATCAGTTAATGGATATATGTATAATATGCTTGGTTGGGGAAAGCTTAAGATGAGGGCAGCTTTACCTTTGCAAATAACCCATACTTTTGAAAATGCTGATAATTCACAAGAAAGATTGCCACAAGAAATACTTGATATATTACCTAAATCATATCAAGCTTATGAAACAACTGATGTTGTAGCACCAAATTTAAATATAACTGAATTAGATGATCCAAATGGTAAAGGAAAATGGGTCTTCAAAGGTTGGCAAAAAGATAAATTCACAAATATAAATAGTGATGTTAAATTTGTCGGTCTTTGGCAATTAAATAAAGTTCATAAAGTATCTTATTTATTTACCTCCCAAACTAAAAATAAAGCCTTAGATCCAGAAGTTTTAGCGAAAAAACCACAAGATGAGTTGGTTTTACAAGGTAAAAAGGTTGCCGTACCGAAAAATTATGAAAATATAAAAGTTAATGACGGTATATGGTTATTTAAAGGTTGGCAGCCAATTCAAGAACAAACGGTTAATGATAAAGATATTACCTTTACCGGCACATGGGCATTTAAAGAAGTACAAGCATGGTCAATGACAAATAATATACCTAATTTAGTAGTTAAGAATGCGGAAATTAAAGTAGGTGAAACACTTGATTTGTATAGTTTAATACAGCGAGCAGATGATAAAGAAGATGGACCACAACTAAATAAGCAAGTAGTTATTGATAAAGGACAGTTTGATGCTACAAAAGCCGGTGAATATGTTATTAAATATCGTTTAACAGATAAGCAAAAAGCAAGTGTTGAAAAAGAAGCGATTGTTAAAGTGATAAAAACATATCAGTTAGAATATAAATTTAAAAGTACGACAAAAGATAAAGAATTACCCGTACAAGTAATGCAGTTATTACCTGCAACAAAGAAAGACTTACAAAAAGGAACAGTTGTTAAAAGTGTTAAATTAGCTAAGACAAGTGTTGCTGTAGAAGGTGGTACATGGATCTTTAAAGGCTTTGCAAAAGATGAAGTAACTATCCAAGATAAAGATGAAGTTATTGTTGGTACATGGGAATTTAAGGTAAACCCAAGTACCGTTGATCGTGAAAAACATAATCCAGTTGATAATCATAAAATAGTGAATACGAAAGATGGTAATTCTAATCAGATGATGTATTGGATTATCCTTTGGTTAAGCATTGGTATGATACCTTTGCTTAAGAAAAGTCAAATCATAAAAAATAAATGATGAAAAATATATAATATATATGAAGTGAAATCTAAAGAATTAGCGGTATAGTTATTGATTGATGATTAAAAAGGTTTAATACATAAAAGTATTAAACCTTTTAAGTTTTAGCTTTATTATGTTTTATAATCAAATATTAAACTTTAACGTTTAGGTTAAAGAAAATTGTTAAAAAAATAATTAGTTTGTAAAACGGATATTAAATATATGCGTAAAAAACGGTGATAGCGTTTTCATTTAAAAAGCAGTTGACTTTAACACTAGGTATATTGATAGTATTAGATTAAAGAAAGCATTATAATATATGCCTTTCATAAAGTCGATGATAGAAGGAGGGTATCGACCGTGGAAAAATTTCAAGCAGAGAACAATGCTAAAAGTATGGCATGTCAAAGAAAAGCTGAAGTTGATAAGAGATATTTTAAGAAGGGGATCTTAACTGCTCTTGCATCAGCCATCAATTACGGCTTGTATACAGCTTTTTTGACAACCGCTACTGTTTACGGTGTTTGGGCGTATTGGTCTTCAGGTGAAGCTGGTTTGTCAGCAATGGCAGTAGCATTTATCCTGGGTACACTGGCAACGGGATTTAATGATGGTTTATCAGCCATTTGGGCAATAATTATTTCAGGTTTCAAAGGAAAGCTCGGGGATGTTTTCAAAGTCTTACGTACAAAGCCTGGTCTAATTATGGTAGTTGCAGCTATTGTTGGTGGTCCTTTAGCGGGGGTAGCTTACATCTTGGCAATTCAAATGGGTGGTCCAGTAGTTATTCCATTAGCTGGTCTTAACGCCGTTGTAGGAGCAATCTTAGGAAGTGTTATTTTCAAGCAGAAGTTAAGTCTTCGCATGATTATTGGTATGTTAATTTGTGTTGCGGCATCTTTGATAATTGGTTTAACGTCCGTAACCGGCTCACCAAAAGAAGGTATTGTACTAGGAATGATTTTAGCTATAGCAGCAGCATTTGGCTGGGGTTTTGAAGGATGCATAGCTGGTTTCGGTACAACAATGATTGATTCAGAAATTGGTATTACTATTCGCCAAATTGTATCATCTCTTGCTAATTTCTTAGTTGTCTTACCAATTTTGTGTACTATTGAAGGAAGCGGAGTTGGATTATTGGGTAGTTTATTTACCAAAGCAGTTACTGATCCAACAATTTTACTTCTAGCAATTAGTGGTTTCTTCTCGTTTTTCACATTTAGTATGTGGTATAAGGGAAATTCTATGTGTGGTGCAGCGTTAGGTATGGCATGTAATGGAACATATACATTCTGGGGACCATTATTTTGCTGGATTATCCTTGGTATCATTTTAAATAAAGAAGGATATGACTTACCACCAGTTGCATGGTTGGCATCATTACTTATGGCATTCGGTATATTTGTTATGAGTGTTAATCCATTAGATTATTTAAAGAAAGGTAAACGATAATGAAAAGACCACTAAACTATGAAATATTAAAATATTTCACGAAAGTAGACAAGGCAAGTGCTCAAGATGTTTATCGTGAATTAGCTGGTGAATTTAAAGATCATAAAGCTTTTAAACTTGCCAACATAATTGAATCTCTTATGACAGCCAAAGCAAACGGTCTGATCGATGAGGAATCATATAAGCTTGAAGGCGACGAATTAGTTGTCTATTACAAAGCTTCAGATGAACAAAAGTCAACCATTAATTCATATATAAAGTAGAAGGAGGAAAAGATGGAAGAAAGAGCAACGGGGCTAATTGAAAGCTTAGGCATGCTACCAGCCCTCAAAGCCCTAGATGTAATGCTGAAGGCGGCTGACGTAAAATTGGTAGCGTATGAAAATATTGGATCTACATTAGTAACGGTAATTGTGCAAGGTGATGTTGCAAGTTGCATAACAGCCGTTGAAGCAGGTTATCGTGAAGGGTCAAAGATTGGCAAAATAACGGCTCATAACGTTATGAAACGGCCAGTAGACAACATTTCTAAGATTTTGAAAGTACACGGAATAAGTGAATAGGAGAAAGTATGCAAGCATTAGGCGGAATTGAAACCTTTGGTATAGTTTATGTCCTTGAAGCAGCAGATGCTATGGAAAAAGCAAGTGGTGTAGAAATTATAGGATATGAAAATGTTGGTGCCGGATATATGTCAGTTCTTGTAAGAGGTGATGTAGCAGCTGTAGAAAGTGCTGTTGATGCCGGTTTGAAAGCAGTTAAAAAAATTGGCGGCGAAGCATATGCATCATTAGTTCTTGCTAGCCCACATCCGGAATTAGAGAAAATAACCAAGAAGTACACCTTAGATTAGCCCGTTTTTAAGGAGGTTTAAATGAAAATTATTGATAGCGATCTTTTATCTATTCAAGAAGCGAGGATTTTGATTGAAGAAGCAAAAACGGTCCGAGAGGATTTACTTAAAATTGATAAAGATGAAAGATTAAAGCTATTGGCAAAAGTAAAAGGATATTATAAGAAAAATTTAGATCTACTGACAGCATCAGCATTTGAAGAAACTTGCTATGGTAAAAAGGATGATGAAAAAAAGTTATTAAATTATTATCTAGAAAATTTAGATGGTCAAATGGCAAGATATCCTAATCTATTTGACATAATTGATGGTGATAATGAACAAAGGGCAGTTACTCTTCCAAAAGGAATAAGTGTTGTGTTCATTGCTCCATATCTTGTAAATTTAACAACTTTTCAGGCAATTTATTTTGCTATAAGATCGGCAAGTCCGTTAATTATTGTTAGTGATTCAAGGTGTAAAAAGACGGTTACGAAGGTAGTTAAGGATATCATGCAAGTGGGTGAAGATTTGTATTATCCTAAAGGCTTTTTGGCAATGTTGGAATATAATTCAATACTAGGTGAAAGAACTTTAACGGGTGATGAGAATGTTTCATTTATTATTGAAAATATTTTAAACAAAGATAAACGTGAATTTACAAATGATAGAGCTGATGTTTTCTATGCTGAAATAGGTAATAATATTGTTTTTATTGATAAATCAGCAGATATTGATCAAGCAAGTCTAGAAATCATAAATTCAAAAGCTTGTAATAATGGCTTATTACCAGGTGTTGAACAGGCAATAGTTGTTGAAGCAAGTGTTGTAAGGCAAGTTAAAGAAAGCTTTGAAAAGCATGGTGCTTATTTTCTGACAAGAGATCAGCATATTTGCTTAGAAAAGATACTTTATGATGATTGCCATCAAGTGAGAAAAGAGTTGATTGGTCGAAGCGCTAAGGAAATTGCTAAAATTGCCAATATTAAAGTTCATGAAAATACAAAAGTATTGATTGTTACAAAGCCATATGTGTCAAAAAAGAGTCCTTATTCAAAAGAAAAATACAATCCAATACTTTCATTCTATGTGGAAGATGATTGGTTGAATGCTTGTGAAAAGTGTGTTGAATTGATTTTGAACGATAAGAAAGGACAAAGTTTATCAATATATTCTAATGATGCATATGTGATTGAGCAATTTATCGAGAAAAAACCGGTTGCAAGGGTTTTAGTTAATGCACCAACAGGTTTTGGAAGTATTGGAATAGGTACTAATTTGCCATTGACATTTAGTTTATCGACAAAGAAGATTGCAGGTGAAAGTGGAACGTCACTTATTCCAAACCATTTCATGAAATTTAAAGAAATCGGTATTGCAAAAGATAAGAGCTTAGCAGAGTTTTTAAAAAGTATAACTTAGATATTTGACTTATTGGTTAAATTTTAAATAGTTAAGAAAAAGGAGGAAAAGATGGACTTAAAAGAATTTTCAAAGAAGTTGGCATTAGCAACAGAGCATATGTCAGCAGAAGAAAAAGAAAGCATTAAAGCTCTCTTTGAAAAAGTACACGATCAATTAGAAAAGCATCCAGAAGAATGTTCCAATATTGGTCTTGAATGTGAAGGGACAGAAGTACCAGATGGGCCAACACAAAGACTCAAAGATTTGAAAGCAAACTTTTTAAAGCAGGTACCAACTATCTCTATTTATCGAGCAAAAGTTGTTACAGAAATGGCTCGTGAAAATCCTGGAATGCCAAAGATTGTTTTACGTGCTAAGTCATTTAGAAAATGTTGTGAAACAGCACCATTGGTAATTCAAGACAATGAGTTGATCGTTGGTGCACCTTGTGGAGCACCAAGAAGCGGAGCATTTTCACCGGATATTGCTTGGCGTTGGTTGCGAGATGAATTAGATACTATTTCTAAGCGTCCACAAGATCCATTCTATATTTCCGAAGAAGACAAAGATTATTGTAAGAAAGTTATTTTCCCATTCTGGGAAGGTAAAAGCCTTGATGAGGTCTGCGAAGGTCAGTATCGTGATGCTGGTGTTTGGACATTATCTGGCGAAAGCTTTGTATCAGATTGTTCATATCACCAAGTTAATGGTGGTGGTGACTCCAACCCTGGATATGATGTTATCTTAATGAAGAAAGGTATGTTGGATATTCAAAAAGAAGCTAGAGAACATTTAGCAAAACTTGATTATTCAAATCCTGATGATATTGATAAGATTTATTTCTATAAGTCAGTCATTGATACAACAGAAGGGGTTATGATCTATGCTAAGCGTATGAGTGATTATGCTAAAGAATTAGCTGATAAAGAGACAGATCCTAAACGTAAGAAAGAATTGTTAAAGATTGCCGAAGTTAACGCATATGTTCCAGCTCACAAACCAAGAACTTTCTGGGAAGCTATTCAGTCTGTATTTACAATCGAATCATTACTTGTAGTAGAAGAGAATCAGACAGGTATGTCAATTGGACGTGTTGACCAATATATGTATCCATTATATAAAGCTGATATTGAAGCAGGTCGAATGAATAATTATCAGGCATTTGAGTTAGCTGGTTGTATGCTTATTAAGATGAGTGAAATGATGTGGTTAACAAGTGAAGGAGCTTCTAAGTTCTTTGCTGGTTATCAACCATTTATCAATATGACAGTTGGTGGTGTTACAAGAGAAGGTCAAGATGCAACAAATGATTTAACATATTTGTTAATGGATGCTGTACGTCATGTTAGAATTTATCAACCATCATTAGCAACGAGAATTCATAATAAATCACCTGAGAAATACATGCGTAAGATTATTGATGTTGTAAGAAGTGGAATGGGTTTCCCTGCTTGTCACTTTGATGATACACACATTAAGATGATGCTAGCTAAAGGAGTTAGCGTTGAAGATGCACGTGATTACTGTATGATGGGTTGCGTTGAGCCACAGAAAGCTGGTCGCTTATATCAATGGACTTCAACAGCGTATACACAATGGCCAATTGCTATTGAATTAACATTAAATCATGGTGTTCCATTGTGGTTTGGTAAGAAAGTTACACCTGATCAAGGTGAATTAAGTCAATATAAGACATATGAAGAATTTGATCATGCAGTTAAGGAACAGATTATTTATATTACAAAATTAACTGGTGTAGCAACTGTTATTTCACAAAGAGTACATCGTGAGTTAGCGCCAAAACCTTTAATGTCAATAATGTATGAAGGATGTATGGAACATGGTAAAGATGTTTCGGCAGGTGGAGCAATGTATAACTTTGGACCTGGTGTTGTTTGGTCAGGTTTAGCAACTTATGCTGATTCAATGGCAGCGATCAAGAAGTTAGTATTTGATGATAAGAAGTATACATTGGAAGAATTAAATACAGCTCTTAAAGCTAATTTTGAAGGATATGAACAAATCAAGCGTGATTGCTTAGATGCTCCTAAGTATGGTAATGATGATTCATATGCTGATAATATCTGTAATGACATTATTAATTTCACAGAGCATGAACATGCTAAGATTCGGACACTATATTCAAGATTAAGTCATGGTACACTTTCCATTTCAAACAATACACCATTTGGTCAAATGACAGGTGCTAGTGCAAATGGTCGTGATGCTTGGAAACCATTATCAGATGGTATTTCACCAACTCAGGGAGCTGATTATAAAGGTCCAACAGCTATTATTAAATCAGTAGCTAAGATGAGTAATGATTCAATGAACATTGGTATGGTACATAACTTTAAGATTCAAAAAGGTGTATTAGATACTAAAGAAGGTGAAAATGCATTGATTACTTTATTACGTACAGCTTGTATGTATGGTAATGGTGAAATGCAATTTAACTATTTGGATAATAAGACAATGATAGATGCTCAGAAGCATCCGGAAAAACATAGAGATTTAGTTGTACGTGTTGCCGGTTACTCTGCATTCTTCGTTGAATTATGTAAAGATGTACAGGATGAAATTATAAGTCGTACAATGCTTGAACATTTCTAATATAGAAAGGAAGTAAAACGTGGATGTAAAAAGCGATAAAATTGAAAGAACAGCACGAATTTTCAATACACAAAAATATAATGTCCACGATGGTCCTGGTATTCGCACACTGATTTTCTTCAAGGGTTGTCCACTACGTTGTAAGTGGTGTGCCAACCCTGAAGGACTCAGGCCTGACTATCAGGTAATGATGAAAAAACCACTTTGTAAAAATAGAGGCGATTGCATAAAAGCTTGTCCTAAAAGTATTCATATTATGGAAAATGGTCAGCACCGAGTTAGACGTGATATTAATTGCATAGGATGTCGTAAATGTGAAGAAGCGTGCTTGCAAAAAGCAATCAATATTGTCGGTGAAAATAAAACAATATCAGAAATTATGGATATTGTTAGAGAAGATAAAGATTTCTATAATATGAGTGGTGGTGGATTAACCGTTGGCGGTGGCGAGTGTTCCTATCAAGCGGAAAATTTAAAATCATTACTTGAAGCAAGCCACATGGAAGGAATTAATACAGCAATTGAAACGTGCGGTTACATGCCACGAAAATCATTAGATTTAATACGTCCACATGTAGATTTATTTTTGTTTGATATTAAACAAATGGATCCCGTTAAACACAAATATTGGACTGGTGTCAATAATGAATTGATATTAGATAATCTTAAATATCTTCTTGAAAATGGTCATAAAGTTCGTGTCAGAATGCCAATTCTTAAAGGAGTTAATGATAGCCATGAAGAAATTCTTGCAGTTATTGATTTCTTAAGAGATTATAAGTGCTTTAAAAATTTTGATGGTATCGATCTTTTGCCATATCACAGATATGGTGTTGGAAAGTATGATCAGTTAGATATGACTTATCCGATGCAAGGAGAGTTTGGTTTATCAGATGAGGAACTTGATAATATACAAGAATGGATTGATCGAGAAGGTATAGGCGTGAATTTAGTTCGACACTAGGGGGCAAGATGGAAGATTTACAAAGAATAATTCAGGAAGTAGTTCCAGGTAAGCAAATTACATTACTCCATTTAATTTCATCGCCTGATCCATCAATTAATGAAAAAATAGGTCTAGATAAAAATAATGCTATTGGCATTATGAATCTTACGCCTCCAGAAACAGCAATTATTGCAGCTGATATTGCAGCTAAGTCGGCAGGTGTAGCGGTCTGTTTCATCGATCGATTTAATGGTTGTGTTCTATTAGAAGGTGATACAGCAAGTGTTCGTGAATCACTTAGTAAAGTGAAAGATGTTTTTGTTAATATGCTTAATTTTACAGCTTGTGATGTAACGCAATCATGAAAAGAAAGTGGCTTATAACGGGTAGTGAAAAAGTTGGTAAAACAACCTTAGCTAATTTTATAGAGAAAGAAGATTATCCATTAAAGAAAACACTTGATTTAAGATATCGTGCAAACACGATTGAGGTACCATCAGAGTTTATAGCTATACCATATTTGAATAGTGCAGTGATTATGATTGGTCAAAATCAATCATTGGCTAACCTATTTTTGATTGATTTAGAAAAAACGATTCATTTTCCACCTAATTATGCACGCTCTTTTACAAGAAAAAGTATTTGCATAATTATGAAGACAGATTTGTATTCCAAGGAACAGTTATCGTTACTTTGGCAAAAAGCTAAAGCAATAAATGCGAATGACATAATCGGTATATCATTTAAAACGGGTGTAGGTCTTGAACAATTAGAAAAAAGAATTAAAGAAATTGAGGAAAGTCAAGATGCTTTTTATAACAGAAGATAAATTAAGAGAAGAATATAAGAAAATTCCTTTTGAGAGTTACCTTGTCAAAAAAGGCACGAAGATTACCCCTCAAGCCAGACAGTTTCTGGTTGACTTTAGAATAAGAATAATAGATGAAAGTAAAAAAACTAAGAAAATTAGTAAAGATGTTGTTAAGCAAGTTAATCATAGTCAAGTTGATATGTTAAAAATTAATTTAGCAATTGCACTTAAAAAGTTTGCTTTTGAAATAAAAGATTGCGATAAAGCTTATGCAAATGAAATAGCAAAAAGAGCTAAACAGATATATGAAAATAAAGCAATTGAAATAGTTGATTTAACAGATGGTTATGCAACAGCGATTGATATTTTCATGAAGAGTGATTTAACAAATAATTGCTTAATTGCATTTAATGCAATGGATAAATTAATTAAAGAAGTTAACAGGCTTAAAGATATGGACAGTCAATGTGATCGAGTCTTTGATTATATATCAAATGATGTTACTAATTGGTTCATTATTCTTATGAAGGGAGGGGATGCTTATTAATTTAGAAAAGGTGAATGTCGTTATTAGCAATTTTGAAAAAGCTATAGATAAACCTTTGAAAGTTAAAGGTAAAAAGCTATATACGGGAATTGATCTTGGAACAGCTTATATTGTATTAGCCGTATTTGATGAAGATCGAAATCCGGTTGCAGGTGCTTATCAATTTGCGGAAGTCGTAAGAGATGGCATGGTTGTTGATTATGTAGGGGCTTGTGATATTGTTCGAAAACTAAAATCAGAATTAGAAGAGAAATTAGGTGTAGAACTTTTAGAAGCAGGTTGTGCAATTCCTCCAGGTACGGAGAATTTGGATGGTGGAGCAGTTAAAAATGTTGCTGAATCAGCTGGATTTGAAGTACTTAGAGTATTAGATGAACCAAGTGCAGCTAATAAATTACTTAAACTTTCAGATGGTGCAGTAGTTGATATCGGAGGAGGAACAACTGGTATATCAATTATTGAAAATGGTAAAGTCAAGAAAAGTATTGATGAGCCTACAGGAGGAACCCACTTTTCTCTTGTCTTATCTGGTGCTTATAAGATTGACTTCAAGAATGCTGAAAATCTGAAAAAAGATTTTTCTAAACATGGTGAAATATTTCCGGTTGTAAGACCGGTAATTGACAAAATTATATCCATTATTAAAACGGCAAGTGTCGGTGAAGACTTGAAAGAAGTAGTTCTTGTTGGTGGAACAGCATTATTGACAGGTATGGAAGATTATGTTGAACAAAAATTAGGTATTAAGACCACCAAGCCAAGTAATCCGATGTTTGTTACGCCAATTGGTATCGCTCTTTCTTTAATAGAGGAGTGATCCTAATGGATATTAAATTGATTAAAGCACCGGCACCGGCAACACTTGATATTATTCGCAATCGATCAAGGTTGAAAATTGAAGGTAATCCCGGGGCGATTGGTCTTGTCCAAGGAAGAATTATTGAAATGACAGTAGCTTGTGATATTGCTTATAAAACGAGTGGTGTTGAAGTTACGGATGTTAGAGGTTCATGTCCTCAGAATTTTGTCATGTTAGCAATTGTTGGCGAAATAGAAGAAGTAAAAATTGCTTTGAAAAAGATTGCAGAAAAAAGTAAGGAAAAAGACATATGGTAATTGCACGTCTGATAGGAAATGTATGGGCTACCCGCAAATATGAATCACTGAATGGTCTAAAATTTATGTTAGTTGAGATTTTAGATGGTAAAAGTGAAGTACGCAGAATTGTTGCTGTTGACACAATAGGAGCGGGTATTGGTGAACGGGTAATTGTTACCCAAGGATCTTCAGCAAGAGCTATTTTAGAAGAAGAAACAGATGTGAAAATACCTGTTGATGCTGTAATAGTGGGAATTATAGACGAAGATTGTAACGTTTAAAGGAGGTTTTGATGAAAAGACTTATAAGCCAAGAAGAGGTCTTGAAAAATAAGGATTCAAAGGAGCCAATATTGATTGATAAAAACACAATTATAACGCCGGCAGCTAAAGATTTAGCTAAAGATTTAGGCATTGAAGTGAAGTATTGTGAATGTATACAATCACATTGCACACATAAAGAAAGTGAATCAAAAGACTCTTCACCGGCTTGCGAAGAGAAGAAAGATTGTGAATGTAAAACGGAATGCAAAACAGAATGTAAAGAAAAAGCAATTTCTGAAGATGAAATTTATGCACTATTAAAGAAGGGTATAGATAATCATTTACTTTCAGTAGAAGATCTTGAAAAATTGATAAAGAAATAAAATGAAAGAGCTAAATGAACTATTTTCTAAATTAATAGAAAATTATAATAAAAATAGCATAAAAGTTAATCTTAATCTTTATCGAGCTCCAATTGTCATAGCAGGTAGGCATGTGCATTTAGCACAAAATGAAGTGGATATTCTTTTTGGTAAGGACTATAAATTGAATCCAATAGAAGGTTCAACATCTGATAGTTTATATATTTGCAAAGAATGCCTTACTTTGGCAGGACCTTGTGGAGCTATTGAAAAGGTTATGCTAGTTGGTCCAACACGGCAAGCAACACAAGTTGAAATTTTACGTATGGATGCTACTAAATTGGGTATAAAACCAATGATTCGCTTAAGTGGTCATTTAGATGGTACGCCAGGAATAACACTTATCGGTCCGCAAGGTACAGCTATTTTAAAGCAAGGAGTAATTGTTTCGAAAAGAACCCTTAATCTTAATTTAGAGGAAGCAAAAGAAAGAAATTTACATGCAGGTGATGTAGTTTCAATACGTGTGAAGGGTGAAAGAGCAGCTATTCTAGAAAATGTAGTTGTCCGTATTAAAGAAGGTATCTGCTTAAATTGTCAGCTTGATCAAGAGGAAGTTGATGCACTTGGACTTAGTGCAGATGATTATGTGGAAATTATAAGGTAGGTATAAATGATTGAAAACAGAAAAGAACTTCGGAGTTTAGCAAAACCGTTAACAAAAAGTTCACGACAAATTAAATTAAAGATTAAAAATCCACATGTTAATAAAAAGGTAAATATTGATGTACATTTGAATATGGAAAAGAAAAAAGATATAAGTACAAAGATAGAAGCTAAATTAAATGAACATGTAGATAAAACTGTAAATACGAATGCAAATGGAAATGCAAATGTTACCATGAAAATAGAAGAAAAGGAGAACAAAAAAATGGCACAATTAGACGCACTTGGAATGATTGAAACAAAAGGATTAGTAGGAAGTATTGAAGCAGCCGATGCAATGGTAAAAGCTGCAAATGTAACACTTATTGGTAAAGTACACGTTGGTGGTGGACTTGTAACAGTAATGGTTAGAGGTGATGTTGGAGCTGTAAAAGCAGCTACAGATGCAGGTGCTGCAGCCGCTCAAAGAGTTGGTGAATTAGTCTCTGTACATGTAATTCCAAGACCACATGCAGAAGTAGAATTGATCTTACCTCATAAAGACTAAATCATAGATTGAAAATATTAAGGAGGTAAGCATGCAAGAATTAGATACAGATTTAGCCAGTATTCAGCATGCAAGAGACTTAGCTAGAAAAGGTCATGTAGCTGAATTAAAACTTCGGGAATATACTTTTGAACAAATTGATAAGATTATTAAGGCAATTGCAGAAGCCGGTGAAGCTCATGCTAAAGAGTTAGCAGAGTTAGCAGTTGAAGAAACAGGCTTTGGTAAAGTTAAAGATAAAATGTATAAAAATCACATGGCAAGTGGACTTTTATACGAAGATATTAAAGATCAACAGACAATTGGTATTATTGGGGCTGATGAGAAAGAACAAGTTATTACAGTAGCTGATCCAGTTGGTTTAATAATGGGTATTGTACCATCAACTAATCCAACATCAACTGTTATTTATAACTCAATGATTGCAATTAAATCACGTAATCCAATTATCTTTAGTCCTCATCCAAAGGCACGTAAATGTACACAAAGAGCTATTGAAATTGTTAATGAAGCAGCTGTTAATGCTGGGGCACCAGAAAATATTGTACAAGGAATAACTAAGATTTCCATGGATGCAACAAATGCTTTGATGCATGCTAATGAAGTTAAGTTAATTATTGCTACTGGTGGACCAGCAATGGTAAAAGCCGCTTACTCAGCTGGTAAACCAGCAATTGGTGTAGGAGCTGGAAACTCACCAGCATATATTGAAAGATCAGCTGATGTTAAGAAGGCAGTAAGTAATATTATTGCTTCCAAAACATTTGATAATGGTACTATTTGTGCTTCTGAACAATCAATTATTGTTGAAAATGCAAATCGTGAAGAAGTTATTAAGGAGCTTAAAGCTCATAAAGCTTACTTTATGTCTGATGAAGAGTGCAAGAAAGTATGCAAGTTATTATTTAGAAATGGTACGGCAATGAATCCAGACTTTGTTGGTCGGAGTGCTAAAGTTATTGCTGATGCTGCAGGTATTGATGTTGCCAGTGATACAACTGTATTAGTTGGTGAACAATATGGTGTTGGTAAAGAATATCCATTATCATTTGAAAAATTAACTTGTGTAATTGGCTTCTATACAGTTGCTGATTGGCAAGAAGCTTGTGATTTATCATTTAAATTACTTGAAAATGGTATTGGTCATACAATGAGCTTACATACAGAAAATAAAGAAATTGCTCGGAAATTTACAATTAAGCCAGCCAGCCGTATTTTAGTAAATACAGGTGGAACAATGGGTGGAACTGGTCTTACAACGGGTCTTCCAATTGCTTTAACACTTGGTTGTGGAACAATGGGTGGATCAAGCGTATCAGAGAATGTTGGTCCAAAACATTTAATTAATATTAAGAAGTTAGTTTATGGCACAATTGATGCTGATAAAGTTGTTGCTGAAGATAAGATCTTTAGAAAATATCATCCAGAAGAATATCATGACTCACTTCCTGAATATAATAAGCCTGAGAGTAAATACTTTGAATATTCAACAGGTTGTAATTCATGTAAGAGTCCAGAAGAAAGACAAAAGTCTAATTTTAAGGAAACAGGTGAAATTAACTTAGAAGAATTAAAGGCAATGGTTGATTCATTTGTTAACGCTTTTAAAGGTGAATAAGTAGTTTATAATAAAGAAAAGGAGAAAAAATATGAACGAAGCTTTAGGAATGATTGAAACAAAAGGATTAGTAGGAAGTATTGAAGCAGCCGATGCAATGGTAAAAGCTGCAAATGTAACACTTATTGGTAAAGTACACGTTGGTGGTGGACTTGTAACAGTAATGGTTAGAGGTGATGTTGGAGCTGTAAAAGCAGCTACAGATGCAGGTGCTGCAGCCGCTCAAAGAGTTGGTGAATTGGTTTCTGTACATGTAATTCCAAGACCTCATACAGAAGTTGAGTCTATTTTACCTCACGTTAAATAATTTTTATGAAAACTTATGATTTATCAAACTTTTATCAAAAGTTAAAAGAAAAGTTTAATAAATCTAATGGCAGAGATACTCTCATATATTTACTGGAGGAATTCTCTAATACAATAAATTTAGAAGATGAGAGAGCCATTATCTTTGTAGGTAATGAGCTCTCAAGTTTTTTGAGGGTAAAGGGTGTTATAGACTTATCTTATAAAATTTATAGTGTGATTGAGAAGTTGGTTATCAAAAATTATGGCTTATACTCGGAAGAATATGCGACTTTATTAATTAATATCGGTGATTTAGATATCGTAGCAAAAAATAATGAAAAAGCTATTGAAAATTTAACAAAAGCAGAAAAAATAGCTATGACAAAAGAAAATAATGATTATCTTTTAGCAAGTATCTATAATAATCGATCTGCGGCTTTTAGAAATCTTAAATTATTTGATCAAGCAGAAAATGATATTAATAAAGCAATGATGCTAACGAGTAATGCAGAGAAGATAGCAGTATCACAAATTAATCTTGCTGAAATAAAATTGGCACAAAATGATTGTGTTAAAGCCATAAACTTAATTGATAAAGCTATTTCATATTATGAAAAAAATAATTTATATATACCCCATTTAGCAAATGCATATGCTACAGCAGCGTCAATTTATTATAAATTGAATGAATATGATAAGAGTATTTCTTATCTTGAAAAAGCAATTGATATCTTTGATCATAATATAGGCAATGGACCAATTAGAGATATGCTTTTAAAGAATTTAGCAAAAGTAACACAGAAAAGAGATAGTTTATGCAAGGAATAGAAATTTCTAAATCTTATTTTAAAGAAGTAGCTTATCCCCTTTTTAAAAGATCATTGCCAGAAGTTATAAATATTTGGGCAGTGGGTTTAGTTGGTGAAGGTAGTGAATGTTTTAAATTAGATGATGATATTTCTCAAGATCATGATTTTGGACCTGGTTTTTGTATATGGTTGAAAGAGAAAGATTATGTCTCTTATAAAGATAAAGTTAATGAGATATTAACGAATTTACCAAAAAAATATCATGGATATGAACGCATAATATCACAAGGTGCTGATAAACGAGTTGGTTTATTCTCAATTGAAGATTTTTATTTGAAATATACTTCTTTCAAGCAATTTCCTATTTCTGATTTTGATTTTTTACGAATTCCGGAAACCTTTTTAGCAACGGTAACTAATGGAGAGGTATTTGAAGATAATGATGGTCTTTTTAGCAAATACCGTAATTATCTTTTGCAATTTTATCCATTAGATGTAAGAAAGAAAAAATTAGCTGCTAATTTAGCAATTATGGCACAAGCTGGTCAATATAATTTAGCAAGATCACTTAAAAGAAATGATATATCTGCTGTTTTTTCCGCTAAATATGAATTTATAGATGCTCTTTTTAGGACTTTATTTCTATTAGCTAAAACATATATGCCTTATTATAAGTTAAGGTTTAGAATGCTCAAAAAATTAAATTATTATCCTTTAGATTTATTAACAGATATTGAAAAGTTTGAATTATCTAATAATGATACTGAACTTTTGTATTTAGCAGAGAAGATATCATTATATATTAAAGAAATATTGAATTATCGGCATATAACGCAAACAAAGGAAGATTTTTTAATTACTCAAGCCGAAGAAGTACAAAATTCAATTGTAAATGATAAAATTCGTAATCTTCATCTTATGAAAGGAAAATGAATGAGAGATTTATTTTTTAATATAGATCATCAACTGATCATAAATATTTTTAAAAAATATAATGTCGATAGTGACACAGCAAATAAGTTAAAGTTGATTTTAAACTTTGAGTGGTCACAATTTGATGCTGTAGAAGGAATGCATGGGCGAGCATTTTGCCAAGATAATGCTAAAGAATTTTTGCTTATGCGTTTGGCACAATATTTAGCCTATACGACTGAAATTATTCGTCTAATATATCAGGATTATGAAGCTATGGCAACAGAAAAGATTAATCCTATTTTTGATAAATATGCACGAATGATGGAATATACTGATCCAGATGATTTTATGAATATAAAAAATAAATTGATAACTATATCTAAAGTTAAGGAAAATTTATTACTTGAAATAAAAGATGAACTAAAAAAGAGAATAAATATCAAAAAAAGTGAATTACCAAAAACATTAAAAAATTCACGACCAGTAGAAAATGACGGTAAAAAGATATCATCATTAGATTATTATATTTGCGAGATAAGTTTATATTCGCTTAAAACTCTATGGCAGATTAGAGATTTTATAAAGAAATCAAATGTTGATTTTATTGGTCTGATTTATCAAAATACTTTATTTTTAGCACATAAATTAAATGGTGAAAATTAGATGGACAAAGTAGATAATTTATATTCAATTGGTCAGGCTGCAAGAAAAGCTAAGATATCAACACGAACACTTCGACATTATGAGTCGATCGAATTAATAAAACCTGATTATGTAAAAGAAAATGGGTATAGATATTATAGTTCAGATACAATAATGATGGTTTCAATAATAAAATATCTGCAATTCATGGAATTTAGTTTGGAGGAGATTAAAGAATTTATCTATAATGCAAATTATCAAGAGATAAGTGAAAGCTTTACAACTTTAACGCAAAAAACAGAGGAAGAAATTAGTCATTTAAATGATCGTTTGATGATAGTTAAAGATTGGCATAATCTTATTATGGAAGGATCGTCAGCATTATTAATTGAAAATAATAAACCTAGTATTAAGTATATTAGTGAAAAAGAATTAATAAAATATGAAATGACTTTCACTTATAATTATGAGGAAGCAATTTTAGATCTTGATTTTTCTAATTTTGTCAAAGATCAAAACAATAAAATAACTGGACCAGTGATGTTTTATTTTAATTCATATAAGCAGCGAATAAAACAAGAAAAACAAAATAAGCCAATAGATTTCTTATATATTCAAAGTGCTGTTGATCCAATTATAGATAAAAGTATGTGCTTTTATCTACCACAGGGTTTTTATGTATCACTATATCATTTAGGTGATTATAAAGGATTAATGAAGTCATATGAAAAACTTATTGATTGGGCTAATAGTAATAAGTTTGTATTAGGTAATTCAGTTATAGAAAGATTTGTTATTGATACTTGGACATTTAGAAATAAGAACCAATATGTTACAGAGATATTGATTCCTATAGATAATAAATTAAAATAAGAAAGGAAGCAAAATGACATTTTCAGTAAAGTCTACAATAAATGTTGGTGATGAAAGTTTAAATCTTTTACGTGAGCTAAAAGCAAAAAAAATATTTTTTATTACAGATCCTTTTGTTGTAGAAAGTAAAATGATAGATCAAGTTATACGCGTACTTGATGAAAATCAAGCTTATGAAATTTTTAAAGATATTAAACCAGATCCTAGTAAAGAATTAGTAGATAAAGGTAAGGCTGCCTTATTAAGTTCACAAGCTGATTTAATATGTGCTATTGGTGGTGGCTCAGCAATTGATGCTACGAAAGCTATTATTTATGATATATATAAAGAAAAAGGTGTTAAGTGTCCTTTTGTAGCTATTCCAACCACAGCTGGTACAGGTAGTGAAGCAACGAATTTTGCTGTTGTTACAGTGGGACATGATAAGTTGGTTTTAATTGACGATATTATGTTGCCTGATTATGCTTTACTTGTTCCAAAGTTTACTAAGACAGTACCAAATTTTATTACTGCTGATACAGGTATGGATGTTTTAACACATGCTTTAGAAGCATATGTTAGTAAAAATGCATCTGTATATACAGATACTTTTTGTGAGCATATTGTAGGTCGTGTTTTTGAAGTTTTACCTAAAGTATATGATGAAGGTGATCGGTTAAGTTTACGTAAAGAGATGCTTGAATTAGCAAATATGGCAGGTATCGCTTTTAATAATGCTGGCTTAGGTATTAATCATTCTTTAGCTCATACAATTGGTGGTACTTTCCATGTTTCACATGGTCGTTTAAATGCAATTCTTTTGCCTTTTGTAATTGAATATAATTGTCAACGTAGTCAAGATGCTCATGCAAAATTAGATTGTTTAGCACAAAAATTAGGTCATCGTGATTATACATGTATTATAAAAGTTATTAAAGAAATGAATTGTAAATTTAAGATTCCTGAAAAATTATCTGGACTGGGTAGGATTGATGCTAATGCTTATCAAAATGCAATTGAAGACATGGCACTGACAGCTTTACATGATAGATGTACACCAACTAATCCGGCACTCGTAACTAAATTTGATTTAGCTAATATCTTACGTGATGCATTTTAAAGTAAAAAAGAAGATTGTATAAATTCTTTAGTTTTGATCGTAGTTCATAATATCTATTTGCTTAGTATTAAATTTAAAATGATTAGTTAGAGATAACTAATCATTTTAAATTGTTGGCAATAAATAGATATGATACATTCGTTAATAATAATGTTACAGTATATGCTATATATATACCAATTAGATCTACGTTAGAGCCAAGAAGAAATGATCTTGTAAATAACAAAATACCAAATACACGTGATCGTAATTATCTTTGGACATTATTAGGAACATTGTGTTCATCATTAGCTGTAATTTTTATCTTAAAGAAGAAACAGTAGTTATTTATCATTATGATGATAATGATCATAAGTATATAGTTAATGTCTATATAAATATAGCTAGAAGATATTTCTTCTAGTTTTTTATTATTTTTTAAAACTAATAAGAAATTACATAGAAAAAGTCTTCTTTCTTAATATTATTATCAGAAAGAAGACTTTTCTTGTTATAGAATTACATTGATTTTATTTATTAATAGTTGCAGCATTTGTACCAGCAATTTTACCAAATACAACAATGTCAACAAGTGCATTACCACCTAAGCGATTAGCTCCATGAATATTGCCTGTAACTTCACCAGCAGCGTATAAACCGTGAATAATATTTCCTTTTTTATCTATTACTTCGGCATTGGTATTAATTTGAATACCACCCATTGTGTGATGTACAGTTGGGATACGTTTAGCAGCATAGAAAGGTGGTACACCTAATTTTTTATCAAATGTTTTTAAACCGAAAGGATCATTTTGGCCATCAACCGTAGCGTTATATTGATCAATAGATGCTTGTAAATTATTTGCATCAACATTAATTAATTTAGCTAATTCAGCAATTGTGTTAGCTTTAAATGTTTTTCCTAAAGTCACAAAATTAGCAATTTTTTTATTTCCTTCAGGATAGCGATTACCATCAGCAATAATCCACATATTACTTCCATTTTGTTTATATATTGCATTTACTAAGACATCACGTCTTGCATCTTCTGCAACAAAACGCTTACCTTCATTATTAACAAAAATACGATTTAAACCTGATGTATGAGGTTGACCCATCATCATACCTGTTCCTTCTTCTCCATTTGGATGTAATTGGATTAAGCCCATATCAATAAGGTTAGCTCCCATTTGTTCAGCTAATTTAATACCATCACCTTGTGCTGCCGGATTTTGGTTGGAACAACCTATAGTTTCACCAAGATTAGCCCATTGTTGGTTATATTTTTCTCGCATTTTAACATTAGCTCCAAAACCACCAGTAGCTAAAATAACACTTTTAGCATGATAGGTGATTTCTTGACCTTTATTATCAGCTTTAAGGATAAAGTCATTTCCTTCTTTAGATAATGATTTAGCAGAAGTATATAGATGTATTTCTGCTTTTTTACTATCTTGCAGGAATTTCGTAGCTGGAAATATTTCAGGTGCTCCATTTGGGAATGTATCTTCTACACCATAATGACTACGTTGCCAAAGTGAACCAGTTGCAGAACCTAATTTTGGTTGCCATTTTGCGCCAATATCAGCTAGCCAATTAACAGCACTGAGAGCATTTTGTGTTAAAGTATCAATGAGTTTAGGATTACCTTTGTAATCACCTCCACTATATGTTTGCAAAGCGTGTAATTCAACAGAGTCAAAGAGCCAATTTTGCTTTTTTTGAAGATGTTCTTGTAATTGTTTACGAACTTTATCTTGTAATTTTTTTTCATATTCATCATGACTTGGATTATCTAATAATTTTTGAATTGACTTTATATTAGCATCGGTCATTTTTGTTTTTGTTCCTCTTTCTGGATCAGCAGCATTTAATGCTCCGCCAGAAAAGATAGTACTTCCACCTGTAAAACCAAGTTTTTCAACAACGATTGTTGGTGCATTTTTTTGCACTGCTGCAACAGCTGCTGATAATCCAGCACCCCCAGCTCCGATAACTAGTACATCTGTATGATATTCTTTTTTAGCTAACTTACCACGTATAAATTTTTTGTTAAATTCATTTTCGTTTACGCCAGCTTGTTTCAAGCAGTCTTTTACTGAAGATAATAATGCTCTTGAAGCAAAAGTTGCTCCAGATACAACATCACAATTAAAAGTTTGTTGTTCGATAATATCCTGTTTTAATTGTTGTAAACCTCTTTGTACACCAAATGATTCATAATTTTTAAGAAAATCAATTTGTTTTATTTTCCCATTTTCAATTATCGTTTTAATTTGTAGAGGACCATTGAAGCCGTTATTTGTTGCTTCATAGGAACCATCTTTAATTCTTGATTGTGTCTTACAACTAAAGTTAGATATTATTAGTAATGTAAGTAGTGGTAACCATAAAAGTTTCTTCTTATACATAGTTATCTATTCTCCTTTGAACAAATTATAAAATTTTGTGAAAAATAAAACAATAATTATTTTCATGATACTATATAGGAAAACTATATTTTTAAATAAAGAAGAGTAAAATAATAGCATTAGGTGAAAATATGCAAAAAAATAAAAATGTTTCTTTATTTCAATTATTCAAGATAATGATTTGTATTTCAACTTTTACTTTTGGTGGAGGTTTTGTTATTATCGGTCTTATGAAAAATAAATTCTGTGATGAGTTACATTGGCTTAATCAGGATGAAGTTTTAGATTTAATGGCCATTGCTCAATCTGCTCCAGGTGCTTTAGCAGTTAATAGTGCGGCTATTTTTGGTTATCGCTTAGCTGGTTTAAAAGGGGCTATTATATCTACCATAGGTACTGTTATACCACCGATGATAATTATTTTATTCGTGGCGATGGTTTATCAGTTTTTATCAACAAATCAAATTGTACAAATAGTTTTTAAAGTGATGCGAGTAATTATTGCTGCTATTATTGTAGATGTTGTTATTGATTTAGCCAATGATATTATTTCCAGTAAAGAAAAAATAAATATTTTATTAATGATATTAGCTTTTATTGCTTCTTACTTTTTTAAAGCATCAGCTATTGCATTGATTTTGTTTTTTATTTCCTTGGGAATACTACGCTATTTTTGGCAACGTAGAAAAGAGGCTAAATAATGTTATTCAAATTATTTATTGTTTATTTACAAATAGGATTGTTTTCTTTTGGCGGTGGTTATGCGGCAATTCCTTTTATTCAATCACTTTGTGTTGGTAATAATAAATGGATTAGTATGGAAGAATTAGTTGATTTAACTTCTATTGCCGAAATGACACCCGGACCAATAGCAGTTAACAGTGCGACTTTTATTGGTCATAAAATAGCTGGTTTATGGGGAGCAATTGTCTGTACGGCAGCTTCTATTTTACCTTCTGTATTTATTGTTTTGGTTTTAGTTTATTTATATGCTAAATATAAAAATTTAGCTATTATGAAATGTATACTTACGCAGATAAGACCTGCTATTGTAGCTATTATAGCTTCTGCTGGAATGATGATTTTGATGTTGGGTTTCTTTAATTCAAATCATATTTCTTTAGCTAATATTCAATATTTGGAAATTATTTTGTTTATTATTTCTTTATATCTGTTACGTAAATATAAAATTAATTCTATTTATATGATTATTGGTATGACAACTTTAGGAACAATTTTAAAGTTGCTCATTAAGTAGTTGTAAATTGGCTTTTATAAAGGTGATAATAGAAGCCTTTTTTTTGCATTAAAAATTGATGTGTACCTTTCTCAATTATTTGACCATTATGCATAACAAGAATTAAATCAGCATTCTTAATCGTGGAAAGTCGATGAGCAATAATGAAAGTTGTTCGCTTTTGCATTAAATGATCAAGTGCTTTTTGAATTTGCAATTCAGTAGAAGTATCAATTGCTGAAGTTGCTTCATCAAGTATTAAAATAGTTGGCTTAGCAATAATTAAACGCATAATACATAGTAATTGTTTTTCACCTTGTGATAATTCTGTATCTGAATATAGTGTTTTTAAACCATTCGGAAGTTGATCTATGAAATGTTGACTATTTGTCAATTGGATAGCTTGAGCTATATCCCTTTCCCTTGCATTAGGATTACCAAGACAAAGATTATCATATATGCTGGCATTGTATAACCATGTTTCTTGTAAGACAACGCCAAAGTATTTTCTTAACTCCTTTTTAGATATTTGTTTAATATCTACACCATCGATTTTGATTGAACCATTAATGGTTTCATAGAAACGCATAAGTAGATTGAGAAGAGTCGTTTTACCACTGCCTGTTTTTCCTACAATAGCGATATGTTGACCTGCTTTAATTGATAGATTAAGTTGTTCAAAAAGAGGTGTTTTTGGTTGATAGTAAAATGAAACATTATTAAAAGTGATATTACCTTTTATCGTTTTAATTATTTGATTACCATTATCAATTTCTTCTTTTTCATTTAATAATTTAAAAACTCGTTGACTACAAGCAAACGCATTTTGTAATTCAGCAAAGATAGCACTTATATCAGTAAAAGGTTTCATATATTGGTTTGTATAACTCAATAAAACAGCTAAGCTACCAACACTTAAATGATGATAAAAAATAGCTATACAAGTTATAAATGCAACAATTGTATAAATCATAGCATTGATAAAACGGGTAATGGGGTTAATTAAAGATGAATAAAAGATGGCTTTTTGGCTTGTTTGACATAGTTGATTATTAATTTCAAAAAAGCGTTTTTTGGCTATATTTTGATAATTTAAAGTTTGAATTGTCTTTTTTTCACCAATCATTTCTTCAATTAAACAAGTTTGTTTTGTTTGTAATTCTGCTTGTTTCTGAAAGGAATTATAGGAGTGTTGGGCGATAAATTTAGCTAATAGAAAATTAAGTGGACTAAGGATAAGAATAATGATACCTATATATATTGATTGAAACATAATAAATATAAAAGTGAAGATAATAGTTATAAAACCAGTAAAGAGTTGAGCAAATGTAAATAATAAACTATTGCCTATTTGTTCACTATCAAAAAGCATTTGATTTTCAATATCAGATGGATCATGATTATCAAAATAGCTAATCGGTAAATGATTTATTTTATTATTAATCTTTTTTCTTATGTTATGAATAATTTGATAGCTTATTTTATTATTAATGATTTCGATTAACCAATTTATGATACTTATCAGTATACCTAAAACTAAAATTTTACTTAGAACAGTTATAATAAATGATATATTAACGTTATTTTTAAAGAGTGCATGATCAATTGCTTGACCAAATAAAATAGGGATATAAAGAGTTGAAATAACGGATAAGAAGGAAAGAATAAAAATAGTTATTATTAAAAGATAATAAGGTTGGAAAAAAGATAATAATTTTTTATATTTATTATTAAACATTTATATCTCCTTTTCTCGTTCTGAAAGATCATATTGTGAACAATATAAATGGTAATATAATTCACAATTTTTCATTAAGTAATCATGATTTCCTTGCTTAATTATTTTTCCTTTATCTAAAACTAAAATATTATTCGCATGTTTTAAGAAAGAAAGACGTTGACTAATTAAAAAGATAGTTACATTTTTTAAGCTTTGTAAAGATTTTTTGAGGGCTGATTCAGTTTGTGAATCAAGGGCACTAGAAGCATCATCAAGAATGAGAATACGTGGTTTTTTGAGTAAAGAGCGAGCTATACATAGTCGTTGCCTTTGACCGCCAGATAAATTTTTACCGCCTTTTGTAAGCATAAAGTCTAGTTGTTTTGGTTTTTGTTGAACCATTTCTTTAGCTATTGCGGCATCTAATGCTGACCATATTTCTTTATCACTAGCATTAGGGTTAGCATATAAGAGATTTTCTCTGATAGTCCCTTTAAATAAAACAGACTTTTGTGAAACGATACCAATATGTTTAATTAATTCTTTTTTATCATATTGTTGAATAGGCTGATGATTGATGGTTATCGTACCATATTGATGAATATAAAGTTGGGGAATTAAATTGATTAAACTGGACTTACCAGATCCTATTTTACCGATGATACCGATAGTTGTATTTTCTTTAGCTATAAAAGAAATATTTTCAAGGGTAAGGGAACTATTTGTAGAATATTTAAAGCTAACATTTTGAAATTTAATAGGTCCTTTAACTTCTTTTTTATTTATGTATTTATTTCTTTTTTGCCGGATTGGTACATCTAAAATTTCACTTATTCTTTGGAAACTGATAATTGATCGATGAATTGTAATAATTAAGGAACTTAATTTAATCAATTCAATAATCATTTGCATACTATAATGGTAGATAGCAATTAAATCACCTTGTTGTAATTGACCATTACTAATTTTTAAAGCCCCAATATAAATTAAGATGATGGTTGCAGTATTAATTAAAAAATAAGTTAGAGGATTAAATAGAGTGCTTATATATGCGACCTTTTTTGATAATTGATAAAGTATTTTATTCTGTTGATCAAATCTTTTTTGAAAATATGTTTCTTTATTAAAAGAGCGAATAATTCGCATTCCACTTAATATTTCATGTGTAGCAAGTAATAATTTTTCTAATTGTATTTGTGCTTTACTTAAAAAGGAAAGATTAAAAAAGGAAATTAAGAAAAATATACTACTTAAAATAATAATAATGATGATAAAGATAATAGCTTCTAAGGGATTGATAAGATAAATCATGATGATTGAGCCAATAACGATAAAAGGACTACGTAATAAAAGCCGTAAGGATAAATTCAAACCATTTTGTAAAGTACTTGTATCGTTTATTAAACGTGTAATAATTGTATTTTCTGTTATTTTATCAATTTGTTGGTAACTAAAATCTTGGCAGTGATTAAAGAGTTTTTGTCGTATTTCTTTTGTTATACCACAAGCAGCTTTAGCTGCAGCGTATTGAGCTACAAAGCTGAATAGAAAACTAATTATGGCAAGAAAAGCTAAGATAACAAGAAAAAATAGAACATAATGAAAATCATGGTTTAGAATACCATGATTGATGATCTTAGCCAGTATATATGGGACTAATAAATTTAAAATTGCCTCTATCATTTTAAGAAAAGGAGCTAATAAAGATTCTTTTTTATAAACGAGAAGAGCTTGCCACAAATATTTCATATCGTACTCTATTTATTATAGAATAGAATTAGTAATATTAGCAGTTATATGATGATTAATTAGTGAAGGGATATTTATGAATACAAAAATAACAGCCGTTTATGCATTGCTACAAGGTAGTTACATTATGATTTATGGTGCTTTTGGTGCTTTTGCATCAGTCTATTTATTGGCTCAGGGATTTAGTAATGCGGAAATAGGACTGTGTGTTAGTGCTGGTAATTTATTAGCTGCTTTAATACAACCATGGTTAGCTGATTTGGCTGATTGTAGTAAGAAAATAACTTTGGTTGATATATTATATTATTTAGATATAACGATGATTCTTTTTTTAGTGGTATTACTTTGTTTAAAAGGAGCTAGTAAATGGGTACTTTTAGCATATATGGTACTTTTTACACTTCATGGTTTATTATTACCGATTGTTAATTCTGTCCATCAATATCTGACCCATGCAGGTAAGGAAGTTAATTTTGGCTTATGTCGTGCTTGTGGATCAGCTAGTTTTGCTTTGATAACTATTTTTACCGCTTACTTAGTGACTTCTTATGGTTCATCAGCAATTCTTTGCTTATCACTTTTTTGTGCTTTGATTTTATTTTTTGCAATACATCTTTTACAAAAAAATTTTACTCATAAGATGGTAAATAAATGTAAACAAGATGTTAGCAAAGAAACAATTAATTTAAAAGCTTTTGTTAAAAGAAATAAAAACTTTCTCCTTTTAAATATCGGTATTATGTTTTTATGGTATCATCACAGTACTTTATCTGCTTTTATGTTTCAACTGATTGCTCCAATTGGTGGTACTCAATCACAAGTTGGTGAATTATTTGCAATTATGGCTATTGTTGAAGTACCGGCAATGATTTTTTATGCTTATTTTGAAAAAAAGTTTGGGGTTGTAAAAATGTTGTTATTAGCAGTTATGGGATATAGTTTAAAAATAACCTTCTTCTTTTTTGCCAATAATATTTTGTTATTATATATTTCACAAGCAATGCAAGCAATTGGTTTTGCTATCTTCTTACCAGCCATGGTTAGTTATACAAGTAAAATTATGACGAAAGCAGAAGCTGTTAAAGGGCAGTCTTTATTCTCGATGATGATGTTAATTGCCAGTATTATTTCCAGTTTAACAGCTGGTGTTATTTTAGATGTGCTTAGTGTACGGGTATTATTATGTATTTGTTTATTTTCATGTTATATAGGAGCATATATAATTAGCCACCAGATTCGTAAAATCAATATATCTAATTAAATAAATTTTATGATATTATATGAGCATGCAAAAAAGCCTGATCAAAGAGTTAGCTAATTATTTATTACCTAGTATGTTAGCTGTAATGGGAACATCATTATATGTATTAGCGGATTCTTTTTTTATTGCTCAAGCAGAAGGTACAAATGGTATTGCTGCTTTAAACTTAGCTTTACCGATGTATGCTATCAATTTTGGTATTGGGGGCATGATTGGTATTGGCTCAGCCACTAGATATTCTTTACAAAAAGCAAGAGGGGCGAGAGATATTGATTTCTATTTTACGAATTCTATTTTATGGAATTTATTAATAGGTCTTTGTATATCATTATTATTCGGTTTATTTACGGATCATATTTTAATTTTTTTAGGTGCTAATGCTGATTTGTTAAAGTTAGCTTCACCATATATGCGTATTGCTATGATTTTAGCACCATTTGCGATGATTAATATTAGTTTTACAGCTTTTATTCGTAATGATCATGATCCTAAAATAGCAATGATGGCTACTTTATTATCTGGTTTATTCAATATAGTAATGGATTGGTGGCTCATTTTTCCGTTACATTTAGGAATGGCAGGTGCAGCTTTAGCAACTGCTTTTTCGCCTTTTGTATCAATGTGTATTTGTTCTATCCATTTTTTTCATCATAATAATCATCTTATATGGCAATGGAAAAGACCTTCTTTGACAAAATTACGTCGGTCAATATCACTAGGAACAGTTATCTTGATTGGTGAAATGGCTTCTGGTATAACGACCATTGTTTTCAATTATGTTTTATTATCATTGCAAGGTAATATTGCTGTTGCAGCTTATGGTATTATTGCTAATTGTGCATTAGTGATTGTTGCAATTGACAATGGTATTGCTCAAGGTCAACAGCCATTAGTATCAAATTATTTTGGTGCAGGTGAAATAGATAAAAGTAAAAAAATATGTTACTTATCATCTTTTTTTGGCTTTTTATTAAGTCTTTTGATCATTGCTTTTTCATTCATATATATTGATGATCTAATAGCTATCTTTAATAGGGAACAAAATAGTTGTTTCTATTTTTTAGCAAAAAGGGGTATTTATTTATATTTTATTGGTTTTTTGATATCTGTTTTGAATATTATACTAGCTGGTTATTTTAGTGCTATTGGTTTAGCTAAAGAATCCTTTTGGATATCTATGCTACGAGGAACAATTTTAATTTGTTTATTTGCTTTATCATTACCTAAAATTTTGGGTATTGACGGTGTCTGGTTATCTTTTTTAGCTGCTGAAACAGTAACTTTATTTGTAACTATTTTTTGTTTACACCATTTATCTAAAAAAGGACCATGTGGTCCTTAAAGATAACGCCAATTTTCTTCTTTTTGTTGATCAATATTTTTGTAAATGCGAGTTACACGGGAAGAAAGTAAAGTTATTATTTCATAAGGAATAGTATTTATTTCTTTAGCCATGGTCATAAGTGATATATGTTGGCCAAATATTTCGACAGTATCATTTAAATGAATAGGATGATCTACTTTTACCATACATTGGTCCATACAAATACGCCCTACAATAGTACCATAATGACCATTAAAAAAAACTTTTCGTCCTTGATTTATACGTAAAAGACCATCAGCATAACCAATTGGTAAAGTAGCAATAGTTTCTTTAGTTGTTGCTTTATAACTTGCCCCATAACCAATTGTTTCACCAGGTAAAACTTCTTTTATCATAATAGGTTTAGTATATAAAGAAAGAGCTTCTTTTAAAATTTTATTTTTAGCACAATAACCATATAAACCAATACCAAGGCGAATGGCATTTGTAAAAGTGTCTTTAAAGGATAGTGATGCATCCGAATTATCAGCATGGATGTATTGAAAAGGATAATGTAAAGATAAAACAATTTTTTTAAAATCATTAAATTGTCGATTAGTTGTCTTATCATCTGTATCAGCTAAGTAATAATGAGTAAAAATCCCTTCAATGTTTGCTTTTTTTTGTTGTAATAAGTTCATAGCAGTCACTAATGTAGCAGTATTATCAAAACCTATACGATTCATACCGGTATCAACTTTTAAATGAATATCAATACCGTTTAAATCATATTTTATAAAGGATTGAACCCATGCTAGACTGTACGCTGTAACTGTAATATGATATTTTTTTAAAATATCAATATCAGTACAAGAGCTACCTCCAAGGACAAGTATTTTACCTTGAAAATCATGTTCACGTAAAACAATAGCTTCATCAACGGAAGATACAGCAATAAAATTAATCTTCATTGTTTTTAAAAAGTGTGCTATTTCAACATCACCACAACCATATGCATTAGCTTTTAAAACAGCAATAATATCTTTTTTTTGAATTGCTTGAATTTGTTGAATATTATATTTAATTTTTGCTAAATCAATTTCTAACCATGTTTGTCGATGCATATTTACTCCTAAAATAAGATTGCGTTGTTATAAGCTTCATAAACAGCATAAACTCTAATTAAAAGAGCGATAAGAGCATTTAAATTAGCTGTTAAGCCGAATAATTCATATTGTAAAAATTGTAAAAAAAGATGAGTATTGATAAAACATTGATAAAAAGATAAACCGAAAATAGATGACATATCACCAACTATGATCGTGATTATAGTAAGACAAACAGCTAAAATAGCAAATTTATGAGTTAAACCACGGCCAATTTTTTTGATAATCATAGCAAGCAGATATGCGATTGCTATATATAAGATACTAATCGACATTGATATACTACGGGTTATAAGACCATAAATGATACCTAAGATAATAGCAATAGGTGTAGATATAAGTAAGCAATATATAAATCTTTGATCTTCTTGATTAGTATTTAGATTGTATATTTTCATGATTACCTCCTGTCTATCTATATTATCATAAGACATCATTTAGTTGTTATTGAATTTGGTATTTTACAAAATAAGCTTAAGACGAATTATTTTTTTTGATATGTTATAATTAAGCAATGAAACGAACAACATTACAAATAACAGAAGGAGCTATGATTTTAGCCATAATGGGATCTTTTTTTCTTCTAGATCGTCAATTGGCAGGTTTCTTTTCTTCCTTATTTACTTTTATTATTCCTTTACCTTTGGCAATTTATACATGTAAACATCAAGAAAAAGCAGGCTTGTTAGTGCTTATTTCAGCTTTTATCTTAAATATTATTTTAGTTTCACCAGTATTTTTATTTATTGTGATGGCGGAAGAATTGATTGGCTTTTATTATGGTTATTTAGCTGTTAGAAATTATTCTTTTGTAAAAATATTATGGCGTTTAATTATTTTTTCTGTGGTAATACAATTAATTGATTTTTATCTATCAATCCATCTTTTTGGTATAAATATAGATGGTGACATGGCTAATTTAGCCCAATTATTACAACAATTAGGACAGCATGTTTCGCCTCTTTTAATTAAAAATATCATTTATATTAGTTCAATGGTATTAGGTATTCTGCAAGCACTTAGTACTTGCTTATTGTCGCAAATTATTTTAGAACGCATACATCTGAAACGAAAGATGGCTAAGATGGTGATTAATTATGAAGTAAATTATCAAACTGCTTATTTAGCAAGTGCCGGCTTTTTTCTATTTATATATTTACTTTTTTATCCGTTAACTAATGATATTATCCAAATAATTGGCTTAGCAATCGGGTTGTTAGCTGTACTTTATTTAATATTTTCTGGTCTTGTTACTTGTTATTTCTGGGTTAAAAAAGTAATTTCTACTAAAATTGTAATTTTATTAATATTAGTTGGATTGACTATATTTTTACCTTATATCATTGCGATATTAGGCATGATATCGGTTTTTTATCCACAAATTAGAGGTTAAAACATGAAAGAAAAATTAACAAAAATTCAGCGTATAGCTGTAAGTATTGTTGGTATTGAATTTTTATTAGCAATTGTATTTGGCTCTTTTTTCAGAATGATTATTTGGCCAATTCTTTTTCTTATTGTTTTAGAGATTGTATTATTATTCTGGACTTTTGATTATTTAGAAAAAAGTGTTCAACAAGAAACTTCGACAATTAAACATGTTTTAGGTAAGTCGACGATGTTAGCTTATCGTTTAGCAGGTTTAGGAACAGTTGTTTATGATGAAAACTACGTTATCATTTCTATGTCTGATTTATTTAAAGATTTAGGTATTGAAAAAGTAGGCATGAAACTTTTAAATTGGATCCCGGAAGCTAATGATTTAATTGCTGGTAGTACTGATATTGCTTATGTTGAGTTAGAAGGGCGCATTTTTGAATTGACAAGGCAAGAAGATGAGCCAACAATCTTTTTTAAAGATGTAACGGAAATTAATAAGTTAAAAGACTTTTTAAAACAGCAAGAATTAGTTATTGCTTTAGCTAGCTTTGATAATTATGAAGAAAGTACACTATATGCTGATGATGCAGATATTGCTTTGATTAATGCGGCTATTCGTACACCATTAAGTGAATATGCTCAAACACATGGTATTTTCTTACGACGCTTAAATAATAATCGTTATTTATTTATTTTAAATGAAAAGATATATGAAGAGTTAGTAAAAGACCGTTTTTCGATTCTAAAAAAAATTCGTACAGTATCTGCTAGTGTTGATGTATCAATTACTCTTTCCATGGCATTTGCAAGAGGAAGTCATGATTTTTTAGAGTTGGATGAAATGGTCACAAAGTTGATGGATTTAGCACAAACACGAGGTGGAGACCAAGTAGCTATGCAAGTGAAGGGTGCTGATGTGCAATTTTTTGGTGGTTCTTCTGAAGCAACAGAAAAACGTTCACGAGTAAGAGTACGAGTTATTTCACATGCTTTACGTGATTTAATCATGCATAGTTCAAATATTATTATTGCTGGTCATAAAACAGCTGATTTTGATTGTATTGGTTCGGCTTTAGCAGTTGCTAAGATGAGTTTAGCTTTAGGTAAACAAGCTTGTATTATTACGAAGACGGGTGGATTAGAAGAAAAAGTTGCAGCTGCTTTAGAAACACATCAGGCAGAATTTGAAAAGGAAGGTATTGTTTTTGTTTCTGAGAATGAAGCATTGAATCAATTACGAGAAGAAAGTTTAGTAATTATGGTTGACCATCATAATGTACAGCAATCAAATGGCGCAAAAGTAGAAGAAGTTGCTAAAAAAGTAGCGATTATTGATCATCATCGTCGAAGTAGTGAAATGGGCGTAAAACCAATCTTACTTTATATAGAGGCAGCAGCTTCAAGTGCTAATGAATTAGTTAGTGAAATGATTCCTTATGTTGCACCAAAAGCAGATATTAGTCCTTTAGATGCTTCTTTTATGTTAGCAGGTATGATTATTGATACACGTCAATGGCGTGTCCGTACTTCATCACGGACTTATGATGCTGCTAGTGCTATTCGTAATTATGGTGGTGATCCTCAAGTAGCATATGCTTATTTACGTGAAAGTTATGAAGAATTTCAATTAAAAAATAATGTGATGGCAAAAGCTATCCGTAAGAAAAATGGTATTGTTATTGCATTAGTGGATCAAAAAAGTATTACGCGTTCAATGATGTCACAAATAGCTGATGAAATTTTAAATGTTCAAGGTAGTGAAGCAGCATTTGTGATTGCTGAAGATGAACAAGGTTTAAGCTGTATAAGTGCTCGTAGCAATGGTAAAATAAATGTACAGGTAATTATGGAAAATTTAGGTGGTGGTGGTCATTTAAGTGCTGCTGCTGTTCAGCGCAAAGATATTAATATTCAAGAGTTGAAAAAGGAATTGGTTAAACAAATAGATGCATTAGATATAGGAGGATATGAACATGAAAGTGATTCTCAAACAGGATGTTAAAAAAGTAGGTAAAAAAGGTGAAATAGTTGAAGTTAGTGATGGTTATGGACGTAACTTTTTAGTTGCTCGGGGTTTAGCTGTTATAGAAACAAAAGTAGCTCGTGAAATTTTATCTAATCAAAGAGCTAAAGAACAAGCAGAATATGAAGAAAATAAGGAAAAAGCTAAGCTTATAGCTAAAGAATTAGATCAGTTAACATTAACCTTTCATGTTAAATCAGGACAAGAGGGGAGAATGTTTGGTTCTGTATCAACGAAACAGATAATGACAGAGTTAAGAAAGTTAAATTATCATTTTGATAAGCATGTTATTTTAGATACGCATCCAATTCAAACATTAGGTACAACAAAAGTACGTTTAGAAATTTTCAAAGGGGTTATTGCGACTATTTCGGTGAAAGTGTTGGGAAATAACTAATGGCAAGAACATTACCAACCATTCCAGAAATAGAAAAGAGTTTTTTGGGAACAATTCTTTTATATCCAGAAAGTAATCATCAAGTACTTGATAGTCTAGTTGAAGATGATTTTTTTGATGAGCGTCATCAACATGTTTTTCGTATTTTAAAAAAATTACGAGAAAAAGGCATTCCTACCGAAGTAATGAATGTTCAAGCAGCATTGGAAGATGAACATTTATTGGATGCAGTAGGGGGATTTAATTATTTATTAGAACTACAAAATTCAGCTATTTCTTATAATAAACCCGAACAATTTGTAACCCAATTAAAAGAGAAACGTCTGCAAAGAGAAATGATTCAAGCAACGGAGGCTATAGCAGCTAAAGGTTATGAAGGAGTTAGTGATTTATCAGTTTATTTAGCAAATGCAGAAGAAGAAATATTACGTATTTCGCGTTCACGTGAAGTTGGTGGTTTTAAAGACATTGCTTCAACAATGGATGAATTAAAAGAAGAAATGAAACGTAATGCGGAAGCAAATACAGAGATTACGGGTTATAAAACTTCTTATAAAGATTTAGATTATTTAACTCATGGTTTACAAAAAGGTGATTTGATTATTGTAGCTGCTCGTCCTTCAATGGGAAAAACAGCGTTTGCTTTAAATATTTTAAAAAATGTTGCTAATCATAATCCAGGAGCAGTTATTATGTTCTCTTTAGAAATGAGTAGTGTTGATTTAGCAAGACGTATTTTAAGTGCAGAGTCACATATTGCTGGTGATAAAATAAGAGTTCCTCGTCGTTTAAATGCTGATGAGTGGAATTTGTTATACGAAGTCATGAATGATTTCAAAATGACTAATAAAATTTTTATTGATGATTTTCCTAATCGTAAAGTTCGTGATATGTATCAAAAGTGTCGTGAAGTTAAAAAAGAACATGGTCTTAGTTTAATCGTTGTTGATTATATTCAGTTATTATCAGCAGATAGTAAAAAAGGTGAAAATCGTCAACAGGAAGTTTCTGAGATTTCCCGTGCATTAAAAGCTTTAGCAAGAGAATTAGATGTGCCAGTTATAGCTCTTTCTCAATTATCAAGAGAAGTTGAGAAAAGAGAGGATAAGCATCCCATGATGTCTGATTTACGTGAATCAGGAGCTATTGAGCAAGATGCAGATATTATTATGTTATTGTATCGTCCAGCTTATTATGATCGTAAAACAGAAGGTGCTAAAGCACAAGAAACAGCTGATAATTCCGAAATGTTAGAAGTAAATGTAGCGAAACATCGTAATGGAGCAACCCGACAAATTAAATTAGCTTTTGTAGGTAGCACAAATGCAATTATGTCGGTTGAATATCGGAAAGAAGAAAAATGAAATTAATAATTGCATTAATAGGGGCAGCCTTTTTATCCGTGGGGATAGTTATAACCAGTCAACAAGTGAATATAACAGATGTTGCCGTTACTAAAAAATATGGCATTTTTAATCAGTCAATAGCTTATATTTCGACAAGTCCACATAAAAATTATGAATTGTTTAAAGATGGTAAATTGATTGGCATTTTTCGTTCTAAAGAAGTATTAAAGAAACATTTAAAAGATATTTATGAGACAAGATATAAGCAGAAATATCCGCATAGTTCTTGTCATTTAGGGCGAGGTTATTATCTTTTAGAAAGAAAAAGTTATGAGCTTTTTTCGGATGCTGATCAGCAAATAATTAATTATTTAGATCATGAAAATCAATATATGATTCAAGTAAAAGCTATTTGTTTTGAAAAAAATGGTCAGGAATACGCTAAAATATTTGTCAAAAATAATGAAATTTATGAAAATGCTTTACGTCAATTTTTATCTTTATTTATTGATAAAAGCAGTCTTAAACGGATCCAAAATAATCAGGATATTAAATTAAATCACTATGGGCATACGGTAACAAATTTAGTTATTCAAGAAAAAATTAGAACATATCGTACATTTGCTTTCGAAAGTGAAATAAAAAAGACACAGAAAGATGTTTTTGAATATTTGTGTTATGGAGATAATAAAACTAGAGAATATTATACTGTTAAAAAAGGTGACACAATTGAAGGTGTTGGTCTTTTAAATCATGGTTTAAGTGCTGAACAAGTTGTTAACTTAAATGCGGATAAATTAACATATACTAAGCAAAAATTAAAAGAAGGAGATAAATTAAATGTTAGTTATTTTTCTTCACCTTTAAATGTTGAAGTGTTTAAGAAGACATTTAAAGCAATAAACATCGATTTTAAAGTAAATTATATTCAAGATAGTAATTTAAAAAGTGGTATGTTTAAAATCATGAAAAATGGGAAAAATGGTATACAAAATTCTATTTTTGAAGAAAAGTGGATTAATGGTGTTTTACATGAAGCTAAAGAAAAAAGTACTAAAATTATTCAATATCCAGAGAATGCTGTTATAGCAATTGGTATAAGGGGTAAGAAAAGTATCGGTATTGGTTTTTATCGGGCACCAACAGATAATGCTGTCATTGCTTGTCATAGTGCTTGTTATGCACATCACACAGGGCTTGATTTTATTGATGCTTATAATAGATTTGGTTCTGTTTATGCAGCCGATAATGGTATTGTCAAAGAGAATAGTAGTAGTTTAAAAGGTGGCCACTATGTACTTATTGATCATCAAAATGGTTATGAAAGCTACTATGGACATTTAGCTAAAAATTCACCATTAGCAATTGGTGAAGCAGTTAGTAAAGGTGATGTAATAGGTAAAATTGGTATGAGTGGTAAAGCTAATGGACCATATGTTCATTTTTATATCAAACGTAAAAAGGATCATAAAATAGTTGATGCATGTGATGGATTCCTTGATTGTTCGAGGTATAGTCAATGATGAAATATAGCTTATTTTGTTCGGGATCTAAAGGAAATAGTTTTTATTTAGCAGATGGTGATGTACATTTGCTTGTTGATTGTGGTGCAAGTAAACATCGCATAATGGATGGCTTTACTAATTTTCATGCTAATGTACAAGATTTAGATGCTATATTAATTACGCATAATCATAGTGATCATATATCAGCTTTAAAATATTTTAAAAATTATTTAATTTATGCTCCAATTAATTTAGATGATATACCAGTTACTTTAATAGCAGCAGATAAACCCTTTAATATTAAACATTTAAAGATTGTACCAATTGCTTTATCACATGATGCTGGTTCAACATTGGGCTATGTTTTTGATAATGGGCAAGAAAGATTGCTTTATATGACTGATACTGGTTATTTACATGAAAAATATTTTTCCTATCTTAAAGGATTAGACTATATTGTTATTGAAAGTAATCATGATGTTGAGATGTTGATGCATACTAATCGTCCTTATTATTTAAAAAGAAGAATTTTGAGCGATGAAGGACATTTAAGTAATAATAGTTGTGCAAATATTTTAGAACATATTGTGACAACTAAAACAAAATATATTTGGTTAGCGCACTTATCACAAGAAGCAAATACACCAAAATTAGCTTTGCAATGTAGTTTAAATGTTTTACGTAAGATACCAACTAATTCACAATTAATGATTGCAGCAGCAGAACAGTTTAGGCCATTAAAGAAAGGTGATCAAGATGAAGAAATGGACTTTGGTAATTATTATTCTTTTGTTAATATGGAATCTTTTTCTTAGCTTTTATTTCTTTTTTGAGCGACAAAGTGATAAAGATATTCCAAAAATTAATGTGATGCATGGTATTAATTCAGAAAAAGCGGATGTTACCAAGCTGACAAATCAAGTTCATTCAGCAATTGTACAGGTTCATGTTACAGGAGCTTTTGGTAATAAACGGGCGAGTGGTTTTATTGTTGAGCAAGCAAAAAACAGTTTAAAGATAGTTACCGTTGCTAGTGTTTTAGAAGATAATGAAAAAATAAGTGTTACTTTTGATTCCGGGGCAATGGTTGAGGCAGAATTAATTAATAAAAGTAAAGAAGCTAATGTTGCTTTATTGAAGGTTAATGTTCCTTTTCAAGTGATACCGTTACAACTAGCTAAAGAAAAAAGTTATCAATTAGGTAAGATGGTAATTGCTTTAGGAGCACGTCAAATCATGAGTGGATCAGCTTGTATTTCAAGTGGGGTAATGTCAAATCGTTTACAATATTCATTAAGTGTAAAAGATAGTTGGCGAATGAATATAATTCAAAGTGATACAATGGTTCAGAAAGATATGTATGGGGGTGTTATTCTTGATGGTACAGGTACGATATTAGGTATGATTATTGATCCGCCATATGGTCAAAGTGCTAACTTTTCATATGCTATAGCATCTTTTGAATTAGCTGAGATAATCAATCAATTAGGACAAAAAAAGGCGTTACATCGAGGAAATTTAGGGTTAATAGTACGTAATGTTGCGGAATTATATAGCTATGAAAAAAGTTTTCGTAATTTAAAGTTAGATAATAATAAAGGTGTTCTAGTGATGGCAAGTTCTGATAATTCAGAGTTTTTAGCAGGTGATGTGATCACTAAGATAGATAAAACAAAAATAGATACAATTACTGATTATATTAAATTTGCTTATCAGCACCAATCAGGTGATAAAGTAACTGTGACATTAGAAAGAAATGGGCAGGAAATGACTTTGGCGGTAAAAATGAAATGATACGGATAATTGCAGTTGGTAAAATCAAAGAATCATGGATGAAAATGGGCATAAGTGAATATTTAAAAAGATTGATAGCTTATGAAAAGATAGAAATCGTTGAAGTTGAAGATGAAAAAACACTTGAAACAAATTCGCAACAACAAAATGAAATAGTTAAAAATAAAGAAGGACAACGTCTTTTAAAAAGAATAAAAGATAATGAATATGTTATTTTATTGGATTTAGCAGGTAAACAAAGAAGTAGTGAGCAACTAGCTCAAAAAATAGCTTCTCTTTACGTTCAAGGGAATAGCTCATTATGTTTTGTTATTGGTGGTAGTCTTGGTATTAGCAAAGCGGTAATACAAAGAGCAAATGATCGTTGGTGCTTATCTCTTTTAACTTTTCCACATCAATTGGTACGGCTTTTTCTCTTAGAACAAATTTATCGTTCTTTTCGTATTTTGCATCATGAACCATATCATAAATAAATAAATTATTTATCATTTCGTATATTCATTCTGTTTGCATGCTAACTCAAATCAGTGTAAAATAAGCAGTGAACTAGTGTGAACTATAGGAGGTATATATGAAGGAAATTACAGTAACTGTAGTTGATCCAGTTGGACTACATGCACGTCCAGCAACGGTAGCTGTTAATGCAGCAAGCAAGTTTAAAAGTGAAGTAAAAGTAGCTTATAAGGGTCGTACAGTAAATATGAAATCAATTATGGGAGTTATGTCTTTAGGCATTCCTACACAATCAGAAATTACTGTATCATGTGAAGGTGATGATGAAGAATTAGCAGTTAAAACAATTGAAGATGTTCTTCGTGCACAAAAAGTAATTGCTTAAACATAAATCAAAAAAAGAGGGGGCTTGAGCCTCCTATTTTTAATAGGAAGGTTATAAAAATGAATAAAGAATATGAACGGTGGATAAAAGAAGATTTAGAAGATCTTGATTTACAGGAAGAGTTACAAGCAATGGCTGGTAATGAAGAGGTTATAGCCGAACATTTTAGTAAATCTTTATCTTTTGGAACAGCCGGTTTAAGAGGTATTTTAGGCGTTGGTACAAATCGTATGAATCGTTTTGTAGTAAGACAAACAACCCAAGGGTTAGCGAATTACTTACAAACAATTAAGGGTCAAAAAGTTGCAATCAGCTATGATACACGTTTAAAAAGTTGGGATTTTGCTAAAGATGTGGCTTTGGTTTTGGCAAGTAATCATATCCATGTTTATTTATACGATAATCCTATGCCCGTACCAAGCTTGTCATTTGCAACAAGATATTATCATTGTGCAGCTGGTATTATGTTAACTGCATCTCATAATCCAGCTTGTTATAATGGTTATAAAGTATATGATGCAAGTGGTTGTCAATTAACAGATGAAGTGGCAGCTAAAGTTTTTAATGAAATACATAAAGTAGATATTTTTAAAGATGTTAAACGAAAGTCATTTGCTGAATTGGTAAATGATGGTTTGATTAAATTTATATCTGATGATTGTAAAGAATCTTTTTATCAATCTATTTTAGCGGAACAGGTTCGTCCTGAAAGCTGTATAAAAACAGATTTAAAAATTGTTTATAGTCCTTTAAATGGTACGGGTTTAGTACCACTTACAACAATTCTAAAAAGAATAGGGATGAAGAATATTTATTTAGTTAAAGAGCAAGCATATCCTAATGGCTATTTTTCAACATGTACTTATCCTAATCCAGAAAAAGCTGAAACGATGTCACTAGGTATATCTTTGGCAAAAGAAAAAGAAGCTGATTTAGTCTTAGAAACAGATCCCGATGCGGATCGTGTTGGGGTGGCTATGCGACTGAAAAATGGTGAATATCAATTAATTAGTGGCAATGAAATGGGAGCTTTATTATTAAATTATTTAGCTAAAGCAAAGCAAGAAAAAGGTATTTTAGCTAAACAATCAATAGCTGTTAGATCAATTGTTTCAAGTCCACTAGCAGATAAAATAGCCAATTATTTTGGTATAGAAATGAAACATACATTAACTGGTTTTAAATGGATTGGTGATCAAATCAATAAATTAGAAGCCAAAAAGCAGACGGAGCGATTTTTATTTGGCTTTGAAGAAAGTTATGGTTATTTAGCAGGAACTTATGTTCGTGATAAAGATGCGATTGTGGCAGGTATGTTAATTTGTGAAATGGCAGCTTATTATAAATCTATAGGATCATCACTTGCCGAGCAATTATCAGAGATATATAAAAAATATGGTTATTATCTTTCAGAAGTAAAAAGTTATGAATTTGCTGGTTTAAAAGGTATGCAAGAGATGGAAGATATTATGAGTTCTTTACGTGATAAACCTTTAAAAGAAATTGGTGGTGAGCGAGTTTTAAAAGTAGTTGATTATATGCAAGAAACAGGGTTACCTAAAGCTAATGTTCTTTCCTTTTCTTTAGAAAATGATGGTCAGTTGATGATTAGACCTTCGGGTACTGAACCTAAGCTTAAACTTTATTTAACTATTGTTGCAAAAAATAAAGAAGATGCAATTGTTAAATCTAAACAGTGGTTAAAATATTTAGAAAAACAATTAAAAGTTAATTAATATGCAAAAAACTAATGTATGGAATGGCTATGTTGCTAATGAATTAGCTAAAGATAAGTATCATCATTTACATCAATTTGTTTCTTATGCTTATCGTCATGAAGCAGTTTTTCCACCTAAAGAAGAGTTATTTACAGCCTTTGCTTTATGCCCTTTAGAAAATGTTAAGGTTGTTATATTAGGTCAAGATCCTTATCCAACTAAAGGAATGGCACATGGATTGGCTTTTTCAGTTAAGAATAGAATATTACCGGCCAGTTTAAAAAATATTTTTCAAGAAATTAAAAATGAATATGGTTACCAAAGAGAACAGGGTAATTTACAAGATTGGGCTAAACAAGGTGTTTTTTTGTTAAATACTATTTTAAGTGTTCAAGAAGGTAAGCCTTTAAGTCATCAAGGACAGGGTTGGGAAGATTTTACGGATCAAGTATTAATGAAAATAAATAAGGAAAAAGAACATGTTGTTTTTGTTCTTTGGGGCAAAAAAGCACAAGCAAAAGCAAAGTTAATTGATCAGCGAAAACATTGTCTTTTAAAATCTGTTCATCCTTCACCTCTATCAGCATATCGAGGCTTTTTTGGTTCTAATATTTTTTATAAAGTTAATGAGCAATTAAAAAAGTGGCATTATAGTACTATTAAATGGTAAATAAATGTATCTTATGTATATGACATAAGATACATTTTTAGTATGAATGGTATAAGTAATTATTGTTAAAGTATTATTTTTTAAGAGATAAGTTATAAAACCTAAAGCTACCCTAATAAATATATAATTAAAAAACTTGATAGTATGTTATAATTATTGAGCTATTATATTAGCGTTATACGTTATATATATAATCATTATAAGGAGTTTTATGCATAAAAGGGTAAGTAAATTAATAGTATTTAATTTAGCAATTATAATGTTGCTGTCATTGATACCATCTAAAACATTAGCTAGTAATGAAAATAATCAGTTAGACTATGAACATATTGATAAAAAGAGTTATTTAAATGAGCATAAACCAATGGTTAAAGTTTTAGCTGATGCGAACTCAAAAGAAGAAGCTAATAAACAGATCAAAAATCCAGAGCAGAAAAAAACATATACAATGTTTGCTGAATATTTAGTGAATCGTAATGGCAAAAAAGTTTCTGCTTTTCAGCCTTATCGGGCAACGGTAGGTGAAAGTGATACGATACCAAATATTGATCATCAGATTGAATTACCGGAATTGTATGGTTATCAAAAGCCAGTAGATATTTTTAAATTTAATTATCAATATATTAAAGATCATGATGTAGCTACTAATGGTCCGCTTTTTCATGTTTATAATAATCACAAATTAAAAATTAAAATTAAACACTCATTTCAATCTCTATATAATAAAGAAGACTTTAGTACTATTCCAGAAAAATATACAACCCAGGAAGTTAATATTGGTGATTTAGTTAGGGCGATACCATTGCCGGAAGATCAAAGACCAGGTTTTGTTCCTGAGCGAAATATAGTTGAAACAGTTATTCCAGATGTTAAAGATTTCGTTATGGAAATCCGTTATTTAAGAAAAAAAGTAAATGTTATTTATGATACAGATGGAGGAAATGATATTCCTGCTAAATTGGCTATTTATGGGCAAACAATTACAGCCGTAGATCCACCTGTTAAAGATGGATCTGTTTTTGAAGGTTGGGAAATAAATCAAGATTTATCTAAAATAGATAATGATGGTACCATCAAGGATAAATTATATCAAAAAGGTCAAAAGACAGGAATTAATAAATCGGATAGTGAGTTTAAAGATGCTACACCAAATCAAGATGTTGTTTTTAAAGCCAAATGGCATGATAAAGAAAGAACAAATTATGCTATTTCTTTTTGGTGTGAAAAAGCAGATTATGATGAACAAGAAGTTGAAAAGTTAAAAAAAGCTGGTGATAGTTCTTATTTATTGAAAAAATATGATTATGTTGGCTCTAATATCATAAAGGATGTTTTATCTAATTCACGGCCTAATTTGAAAGATATCTTTCCTAACAATATTGTTTTCCCCGATTTAGATAATGCTAATGATATGACTAAAGATAATTTACCAAAGTATTATCATTTAAATGAAGGTCTTTCACAAGAAATAAATAAAGAAAAGAATGGTCCTGAAATAAAAAAGATATCTTCAGTTGGTAATACTAATTACAATATATATTATGATCGAAAAATATATCGTTTAGTATTTGAGTGTACCCAAAAGCATCCTGATTTTTATCCGGAATTTGTTAAAGATGGTGTAAAATACAACAAAGAAAATATTTATTCCATACAAGTCCGTTTTGGTGAAAACTTTGGTAAAAAATGGCCAATGGCAAGTACGATAACAAATTTTCCAAAAGGACAAGGATCTTTGGATTGGTTCGATAGTAATGCACAAACATATCGTGATTTACAACCATATCGGATGAGTAAGAATGATTTTGTTAAATTGATAAAAAAAGATCCAGCTGTTAAACGAACAGATGGATCAGGTAAACGTATTTTAGCAGATAATGAAATATCTCTAGGAATAGATTATTATAACCAAGTTATGCCTTTGCATGTAAATATATTATGTCAAAGTATTAAAGAAGCTGAGGACGAATTACAAAATAAAGGTGATGCAGATGCGTATGAGCCAAAAGATCCGCAAGATATCGTATATTATTATCTAAAATGGGATATTGATAATAGTGATTATGACTTTTTAGCACCTAGTTTGAAAGGATTTACACCATATGTTCTTAAGAAAAAGGCTGAAAAAAAGGATGCAGATGATATAGAGGATTTAAATGAAGAGAGAAGTGAAGTTTCACCAAGTATTGTTATGAAATTTCGAAAATTTCTAAATACTGATGCAGATGAAAGTGACGACGATGATGTTGAATACAATGATAATGGTTATATAGCTTTTTCATAGAAACGTAATAAATATCGTCTTTTCTTGAATAATAATCCATCTATTCGTAAAGAACAAAGTGATGCTGATTATCCGGATGCGGATACTAAACTTGATGTGGTATATGATAAGCCGCTAAATGCTATTGAAAAATTAAAAAAATTAACTCCTAAAAAACCAAGTAATATACCTCAACATTATGAGTTTAAAGGTTGGTGTATTGATCAGGCTTGTGAAAATTTAATCTCAGATACAGATATTAAGATGCCGGATTACAATATGACTTTATATGCTAAATGGGGTAATCCAGATAAATATCATGATCTAAAATTTGATTTGAATGGGGGAATTGTTGATCGTGATTTAAAGGTAGAAGATATTGTGTTAAAGCAAGATCCAAAATCTTTAAAGCAAATAAAAAAAGTTATTAATGATAAAAAAGGCTTTACTTATACAATTTTAAGTGGAAGCATTGTGAAAGAGCCAAATATTTATCCACATAAAGAAGGATATGATTTTATAGGTTGGGAACATGTTCGTTATAAGGATCCAATGCATATGATAGAAGATGATTCTTATCGTAAGCAGTATGGTGTACCAGAACAATATGCTTTTCAAAATGAAGTTGTAGAAGATGCTACTTTAAGGGCGATTTGGATTAAAAATAATAAAGTACCAATAGTTTCAATTCATAAATTTTATGATTTAGAAGGAAATGAATTGGTTGATAAACGTAAAGTTGTTTCGCTTGCAGAAAATCGAATTGGTAATTATGCTTCTGCTTATGCTCAATTTCAAGATGAAAAATGGCTTTTAAAAGATAGTAAGAGTGATGATAAACTTAAGCGTGGCGACGAGAATCATTATTTTAAGACTAAAATTGTACAACCATATGATGGTAAAGGAGAAAATCCAAATACATTTGTATTCCATTATCGTCCTTTTAGAGTGCGTAAATATGGTGTTAATTATATAAGCTCAAATACTGATGGCGAATATAATATTTTACCAATGGAGAAAGTGGTCAATGGCAATAAAGATTATGATGCAAGAAATTATCGTGATCTTCCAGGTTATAAGCTAGTTGGTGAACCACAGCAACAATTAATCTTTAATTTAGATGAAAAAGGTCAGTTATTAGGAATTAATGGGACAAATAAAGATAATATTACTTTTAAATATGAAGATATAAGAATTATCAAGCGAAAGACAAGCAATTCTGTTGTACCAAATGGATATCATCGAGTTATTTTTAAAACTGATAGTCATGCTAGTTTTGAAGATGGTAGTAAGGAAATTGTTTATGATGTTATTGATGGTTTGAAATTTGGTTTGTTACCGATTCCAGATACAAGTAAATTACAAATAAATGATCTTTATGCTTTTGCAAATTGGCAAAATGAAAACTTGTTAGATAAAGATGCAGTTGTTAGTGCTGATCATACTTTTGTAGCAAATACAAAGTTTTTAAATAAGAAAATAAATGTACCGATTAAAGTTGAATGGTTAGGCACAGATGGAACGAATAGTGAAAT
>CAMUDN010000009.1 GCA_947087645.1 uncultured Bulleidia sp.
CGTTGCTCGTGAGCAAGTTCTTCGTGATGAGATTGACAAGATCATTGCAGAAATCAAGGTGGGCGTATGAGTAACGAATTTCAGTTTTTAATTTATAAATCCGCTGAAGAAAATGTTTCTGTAAATGCACTAATTAAAGATGAAACCATTTGGCTGAATCAAAAAGGAATGGCGAAGCTATTTGGATGCAGCACGGATAACATTTCACTTCATTTGAAAAATATCTTTGCCGATGGTGAATTAGATAAAAATTCAGTTACCGAGAAAATCTCGGCAACTGCGACAGACGGAAAAAAGTACCCTACTCAGTTTTATAATCTGGATGCAATTATATCCGTTGGTTATCGTGTAAACTCTCGACGTGCAACTAATTTCCGTATTTGGGCAACAGGCGTATTAAAAGAATATATGCTAAAAGGTTTTGCCATGGACGATGAACGCTTAAAACAGGGAAAAACGGCGTTTGGTAAAGACTATTTCAAAGAATTGCTGGAAAGAGTTCGCTCTATCCGAGCAAGTGAGCGTCGTATATGGCAACAGATTACTGATATTTTTGCAGAATGCAGCATTGATTATGATAAGAATTCACAGATTACTCACGATTTCTATGCTATGGTGCAAAATAAATTTCACTATGCTATTGTAGGACGGACTGCGGCAGAAATTGTTCACAGCCATGCAGATAGAACCAAAGAACATATGGGTCTTACTACATGGAAAAATGCACCGGATGGACGCATTTTGAAATCGGATGTAGTGATTGCAAAAAATTATCTGGAAGAAAAACAAATTCGACAATTAGAAAGAGCTGTAAGCGGATATTTTGATTATATTGAAGACTTGATAGAGCGCGAAAATACTTTTACTATGAAGGAATTTGTTGCAAGTGTAAATGAGTTTTTGGCTTTCCGCAAATACGATATTTTGCATGACAAAGGGAAAATATCCAGCATAATGGCTAAAGAAAAAGCTGTTACTGAGTATATGGAATTTAACAAAACGCAAAAAATTACTTCTGACTTCGATAAAGCGGTTAATCAGATGCTGAAAGCAGGTGAAGAAGAATGAGCAAGTTAGAAGAACTGATTCAGGAATTATGTCCTGATGGGGTGGAATTTCATAAAATAAAAGATGTTTATACTCGTTTAAAAGGGACTCCTATCACAGCTTCTAAAATGAAAGAAATTGCAAATGAAGATGGTGATATTAGAATTTTTGCAGGTGGAAAAACCGTAATAGATGCGTTTGAAGATGACATCTCTAAGGCAAACATCACAAGAGTTCCGGCTGTTTTAGTTCAATCGAGAGGAGTCATTGATGCAATATATTACGATAAGCCATTTACATTCAAGAATGAAATGTGGGCATATACTGCTGATACTGTAACAGAAGTAAAATATCTCTACTATGTTCTAAAAAACAATGTTAATACTTTCAGAGAAGCTGCCTCTGGAATGGGATCTCTTCCTCAGATTTCACTAAAGGTTACCGAAGAGTTTAAGATCCCCGTCCCTCCTCTTCCTATACAACGTGAAATTGTCCGCATATTGGACAATTTCACGGAGCTTACAAAGGAGCTTACAAAGGAGCTTACAGCTCGCAAGAAGCAGTATGAATATTATAGGGATGATTTGCTGTCATTTGGTGAAATTATAAAAGGAGGTAGTACACAGAGTAGTAAGCTATGTGAAATAGCTTTAATTTATGATGGTACTCACAAAACTCCAAATTATAAAAATTCAGGAATACCTTTTATTAGTGTTGAAAATATAAACGATATATATGGTAGTGAAAAATTTATTTCAAAAGAAGATTATGATTTATATAAAATAACGCCACAAATTAATGATTTATTTATGACAAGGATAGGCTCCATAGGAAAATGTGCGATTGTTACAAAAAATATTGATTTAGCATACTATGTATCATTAGCATTAATACGTCCTAATAATAAAATTATAGATACGGGCTATTTAAAGTATTATATTGAAAGTGTTTCAGGTACAAAAGAATTATCAAAAAGAACATTACATAATGCAGTACCTATAAAAATTAATAAAGAAGATATTGGAAAAATAAAAATAACATATCCATCATTGGATATTCAAAAGAAGATAGCATCCACATTGGATAATTTCGATTCCATCTGCTCTGACCTCAACATTGGTCTTCCTGCTGAGATTGAAGCACGTCAAAAACAATATGAATTTTATCGTGATTTACTATTGACATTCGCTGAAACGGGCAACACAATCAAGACGGACGGACGGACGGACGGACAAGCAAGCAATAATTAGGCTTATTCAGTATGTCTTTGGTTATGCTCCTGTTAAGCTTAAAGATGTTTGTCAAAAAGTATCATCAATTAATTGGAAGAAAGAAAACAATACAAAGGCATATATTGATTTAACTTCTGTAAGTAGAGATAACCACTGTATTATTGGTGAAGACGTAACAACGGTTAATTCCAATAATGCTCCTAGTAGAGCAAAACAGATAATAAGCAAAAATGATATATTATTTGGTGGAACAAGACCAATGTTAAAACGCTTTTGTATAGTTACAGATGAATATGACGATCAGGTATGCAGCACAGGTTATTGTGTATTACGAATCGACAATCATTTAGCATTAACAAACTATATTTATCACGTTATTGGGACAATAGATTTCTACTCTTATGTTGAGGCAAATCAACAAGGCGCTAGTTATCCTGAAATTTCGGATAAGATACTAAAACAATATGAATTTGCTCTTCCTACTATAGAAGAACAAGAAAGAATCGTTTCTATCCTCGATAGATTCGATTCATTATGTAATGATATTTCATCTGGTTTACCTGCCGAGATTGAGGCAAGACAAAAGCAATATGAATATTATAGAGATAAATTACTCCATTTTGAGTAAATAAGTAAAGGAGGTGGATACTGTGCCATATTTCAATATTGTTGCAAAGACAACAGAGAATACAGTTGTTACAGAATATGAGTCGGTAAAAACACGTGCCAGCAATTATCAGTCTGAAACAGCTTTGGAAAAAGAATTTATTCGTATGCTCACGGAACAGGGATACGAATATCTTACAATACATCATGAAAAAGATTTGCTTGCCAATCTTCGTACTCAGCTTGAGAAACTGAATAGTTACCATTTCTCTGAAACGGAATGGGATAGATTTTTCAAAGATTCCATTGCCAACCAGAATGAAGGGATTGTGGAAAAGACTCGTAAGATTCAGGAAGATAATATTCAGGTGTTAAAGCGTGATGATGGAAGTACAAAGAATATCACTCTTATTGATAAGAAGAATATTCATAATAACTTTCTTCAGGTCATTAATCAGTATGTTATTGGTACTGCTGAAGGTGCAAAGCACGACAATCGCTATGATGTTACAATCCTTGTGAATGGTTTGCCACTTGTTCATATAGAACTTAAACGCCGAGGTGTGGCTATTCGTGAGGCATTTAATCAGATTAACAGATATCAGCGTGATTCGTTTTGGGCTGGAAGCGGTTTGTTTGAATACACACAGATTTTCGTTATCTCTAATGGAACAAATACAAAGTACTATTCCAACAGTACACGTTTTAACGCTATCAAGGATGTTAATGCTGCTGCCAGTGCCAAGAAAGGTAAAACAAGTAATAGTTTTGAATTTACTTCCTTCTGGGCAGATGCAAACAATCGTGTCATTCCTGACCTGATTGACTTTACAAGAACATTCTTTGCAAAGCATACGATTTTAAATATCATTACCAAGTACTGCATTTTCACATCAGAAAATATGCTTATGGTAATGCGCCCATATCAGATTACGGCTACAGAGCGTATTTTGAATCGTATCGAGATTGCCAATAACTACAAAAAATATGGTGATGTTGCCGGTGGTGGTTACATCTGGCATACAACAGGTTCAGGTAAGACCCTTACATCATTTAAGACGGCAAGACAAGCTTCATTACTTCCTTATATCGATAAGGTGTTGTTCGTAGTTGACCGTAAGGATTTGGACTACCAGACAATGAAGGAATATGATCGTTTTGAAAAAGGTGCAGCAAACAGCAATACCTCTACTGCTATTTTGAAAAAGCAGTTAGATGATAGTAATGCTCACATTATCATTACAACTATTCAGAAACTTGCAACATTCATCAAAAAAAATAAAGAACATGAAATATATAATAAGCACGTGGTTATCATCTTTGACGAATGCCATAGAAGTCAGTTTGGTGATATGCACGCTGCCATTGTAAAAAGCTTTAAGAAATATCATCTGTTCGGCTTTACAGGAACACCAATTTTCCCGGCTAATACAGGAAGTGTCCGTAAGCCACAGTTCTTTACAACCGAGCAGACTTTCGGTGACCAGCTTCATACATATACTATTGTCGATGCTATCAATGATAAGAATGTACTTCCGTTCAGAGTTGATTATGTAAAGACAATGGATATGGGTGAAGATATTGATGATGAACAGGTGTTTGATATTGCCCGTGAAAAGGCTATGATGGCACCTGAAAGAATCAAGCTTGTTACGGAATATATCCTTAATAACTTTGATAGAAAAACCTATCGTGGTGATAAGACTTATATCTATAACACCCTTACAAACATTTCGGAAGTTGCTTCCGGCAAGAATGGTGCGGTAGAAGAAATCAAGCAGAAACAACGAGTAAGTGGATTTAACTCTATCTTTGCCGTTGCCTCTGTTCCGATGGCAAAATTATATTATCAGGAATTCAAGAAACAGATGGAGGCTGACCCTACCAAAAAACTCCGTATTGCTACTATCTATAGCTATGGTGCAAACGAAGCTGAATATGATGAAGGTACAAGCGGTATTCTTGATGAGGAAAATTCAGAAGATACATCTGCACTTGACCAGTATTCAAGGGATTTTCTTGAGGCTGCTATCAAAGATTATAACGAGATGTTCCATACGAACTACTCTACAGATAGCGACAAATTCCAGAACTATTATAAAGACGTTTCCCTTCGTATGAAGAACAAGGAACTTGATTTACTAATCGTTGTAAATATGTTCCTTACAGGCTTTGATGCCACAACCTTGAATACATTATGGGTTGATAAGAATTTGAAGATGCATGGACTCATTCAAGCATTTTCAAGAACAAACCGAATTCTTAATTCGATTAAGACATTTGGTAACATTGTCTGCTTTAGAAATCTTCAGAAACGTGTTGATACTGCTATTTCCCTTTTTGGTGATAAGAATGCAGGTGGTATTGTTTTAATGAAGGGCTTCAAAGATTACTACTATGGCTATGAAGGTATTGATGGCAAAATGAATCCGGGATATATAGATATGATGGCTGACCTTACATCAAAATTTCCCCTTTCAGAGCCACAGATTATAGGCGAGCAGAATCAGAAGGACTTTATATCTCTCTTTGGAGCAATCCTACGTATGAGAAACCTTTTATCTGTATTTGATGAATTTGCAGGTAAAGAGATGATTACCGAACGTGATTTACAAGATTACCTTTGCAGATATCAGGACTTGCGTGATGAATGGAATGAAAAACGCAAGAAAGGTGAAAGCATCGATATTATTGATGATATTGTCTTTGAGGTTGAACTTATCAAGCAGATAGAAATCAATATTGATTATATCCTTATGCTTGTAAAGAAATATCATGATAGCCACTGTGAAGATAAAGAAGTCCTTGTTACAATCAAGAAAGCTATTGATGCCAGTCCTGAACTTCGTAGCAAGAAGGCTCTTATTGAAACCTTTATTGCAGGAATTAATGATGTCGAAGATGTTATGACAGAATGGCATGATTATGTAGCTGAAAAGCGTGAAGAGGAACTTGTTCAGATTATCAAAGAAGAAAAGCTGAAAGAACCTGAAACAAGAAAGTTCATAGGGAATGCCTTCCGTGATGGTGAAATTAAAACCACAGGTACAGATATTGATAAGCTTATGCCTCCTGTATCTCGTTTCGGTGGTGGAAAAAGAGCTATTAAAAAACAATGCGTAATTGACAAGCTGAATTCATTCTTTGAGAAGTTCTTTGGTGTTGGTGGTTCATTTACTGCAAAAGAGCCTAAGGTTTTTAATTATGCAGATATGATGACTAAGCAGCCTGCTCTTGTAGTTGCAGAGGATTCAGTTACGTACGGAAAGAAAAAGGATAGTGAGTAAATAGATCAATTATCTGAAAACAGTATTAAAGTTACAGTCAGATGTTTAATATAGTAAAGAACAAATTGATAATCGTAGCTACATTAAAAAACTTGATACATCAATACTGAGGAGCTTGGAACATATTTTGAAAATAAGAAAGCTACTAAAAAAGCAAAATTCAAGTATAATGCGATCATATCAATTCTTAAATAAGCTCATATACCATTTCGACACTTGCAATATCAAAATCAAAAAAGATAACCCTACCAGAGGATTTTTACTCAAGTAGGGTTGTTTTCAGTTTGTTACCATTTGAAGCTGTCGTGCAATAATTCTTATTCAATCTTCAAGTGAATTCTGCAAAGGTATTTTTTAGCATGGTAATTAATATTTGTTAATTTTGGTGAATAGAGTAGAATAATAGTATGTTTAAAAAGATAAAGCGATTTTTTTATTTAGGTAAAAAAATTATTTATATTTGGTTGATTCAATATCATGGTCATATACCTAAGGGAATGTGGAAACATTATTTAAAAAAATATCAAGAAGAAAAAAGAAAGTTAATTTTAGATCCAAACAATGAAATAGAATACACAGAGTGGTGTAGTTATCAAAAAATTAATAAAGTAAATGCATATCCTTTTGAAGATTATGTTTTATTAAGTGAAAAAGGAGTTGTATTTTATGCGGAAATGTTGGTAGCTATTCAAAAACCACAAGCAGATATTGTTTATTTTGATCATGATATTAATCGGAATGGTAAAAGAATTCATCCCTCTTTTAAACCCGTTTTATCACCAGATACTCTTTTAGGCTTTAATTATATTGGCTATGCAGTATTAGTTAAAAAAGATTTAAAAGATGATTATCAAAAATATCATTCCTTATATCGCTGTTATTTAGAATGGTTAAGACAAGGTAAAACCTTTGAACATCAATCAGTACTATTATATGGATGTGATATATCTAATGATTTAAGTGTTGTGCCTAAATTTAGTTATGATCATCATTTACAACTTATATTACATAAATATAATGATGTTTATGTGGTCGATTATCCTGTAAGAAAAAAAGAATTAGTTAGTATTATAATACCAATGCGGGATGGTGTAAAAGATACGCAAAGATGTATTTCATCATTACTAGCTAAAACAAATTATCCTCATTATGAAATTATTATTGTTGATAATGGTTCACAAAAGGAAGAAACATTTAATTATTTTAAACAAATAGAGAATGATGATCGGGTAAATATATTCCCTTGTGATATACCATTTAATTTTGCTAAGCTGAATAACCTAGCAGCTAAAAAAGCAAAAGGAAAATATCTGTTATTTCTAAATAATGATACCGAAATTATGCAATCTGATTGGCTTCTTAAAATGGTTGGATATGCTCAACAAAAGTGGATTGGTTCAGTTGGCTGCACGTTGTTATATCCTGATACATCTTATCAACATGCTGGTGTGATTGCTGGTAAAGGAGGTATTGCAGCCCATCGCTATTATCGCCAAAAACAAGATATAAAGGCTTATGATTATCAGCTTTTATGTTCGGAAGATGTAGTTGCTTGTACAGCAGCTTGTTTACTTGTAAAAACAGAAGTTTTTCAACAAGTAAATGGTTTTAATGAAAACTTAGCAGTTAATTATAATGATGTTGATTTTGCTTTTCGTTTATTAGAAAAAGGATATTATAATGTTTATTTACCACAAGTGAAATTAATTCATCATGAATCAAAGAGTCGTGGTATTGATCAAACAGAGGTTGGTATTAAACGATATAAAAAAGAAATGCAATATATGAAAGACAATTGGTCGAAGTATTTAAATGATGATCCCTTCTATGCCAAAGAATGGGATAAATCATGTGATTATAAATTAGTTATTTTTCAATCACATAAGTAAATGTTAAAATAGAAAAGAAACAAGGAGAATAAATAATGAAAGGTATTATTTTGGCAGGTGGTTCAGGAACTCGCCTATATCCTTTAACTAGGGTTACTAGTAAGCAATTATTACCAGTATATGATAAACCAATGATTTTTTATCCTATCAGTACATTGATGCTGGCTGGTATTCGTGAAATATTAATCATCTCTACGCCGAGTGATTTACCTAATTTTGTCAAGTTATTAGGTGATGGATCACAATTTGGCTTAAGTTTTGCATATAAAGTACAAGAAAAACCAAATGGATTAGCGCAAGCTTTTATACTTGGTGAAGAGTTTTTAGCAGGTGATACAGCTTGTTTAGTATTAGGTGATAATATTTTCTATGGTAATCATTTTGGTCGAATGTTAAAAGAAGCAGTACATAATATTTCTCAAAAAGGTGGCGCAACTGTTTTTGGCAAATATGTAAATGATCCAGAACGTTTTGGTATTGCGGAATTTGATGATACGGGGAAAGTTATATCACTTGTTGAAAAGCCACGTCAGCCAAAGTCAAATTATGCAGTAGTGGGTTTATATTTTTATGATAGTCATGTTTGTGAATATGCTAAGAAATTACAGCCATCAGCCCGTGGTGAATATGAAATTACGGACTTAAATAAAATTTATTTAGCGCAGGGACAATTAGATTTACAAGTTTTAGGCCGTGGTTTTTCGTGGGTTGATACAGGCACAATGGAAGCAATGGCGGAAGCGACCAATTATGTTCGCTCCATTGAACACATTCAAGGTATTCGCATTTCTGTACCTGAAGAAATTGCTTATTATAATGGCTGGATCAGTGAAAAAGAAGTACTGCAAGCAGCTTTAGAATATGGCCATTCACCTTATGGCGAATATTTAAAACATGTAGTTAAGGGAAATGCTCAGAAATTAATTCAAAAACAAGGAGAAAATAAGATATGAAAATAGTTGTTACAGGGGGAGCAGGATTTATTGGTTCAAATTTTATTTTTTATATGTTAAAAAACCATCCCCAAGATCGTATTATTTGTTTGGATAAATTGACTTATGCTGGTAATTTATCTACTTTAGAACCAGTTATGAAAAATCCTAATTTTCGTTTTGTGAAAGGCGATATTTGTGATCGCAAGGCTATTGATCAATTATTTCAGGAAGAACATCCGGAGATAATAGTTAATTTTGCTGCTGAATCACATGTTGATCGTTCAATTGAAGATCCGGAAGTATTCTTACGAACTAATATTTTAGGTACAGCTGTGTTAATGGATGCTTGTCGTAAATATGGCATTAAACGTTTTCATCAGGTTTCAACAGATGAAGTATATGGTGATTTACCATTAGATAAGCCAAATTTATTTTTTACTGAAAATACTCCTTTACATACTTCTTCACCATATAGTTCATCAAAGGCAAGTGCTGATTTATTAGTAATGGCATATTATCGTACTTATGGTTTACCTATTACAATTAGTCGTTGCTCAAATAATTATGGACCATATCAATTTCCAGAAAAATTAATTCCTTTAATGATTATTCGTGCTTTAGATAATGAATCTTTACCAGTATATGGAGAAGGAATTAATGTTCGTGACTGGCTATATGTTGATGATCATTGTAAAGCAATAGACTTAATTATACGTAATGGTCACATTGGTGAAGTTTATAATGTTGGTGGTCATAATGAAATGCGGAATATTGATATTGTTAAATTAATACTACAAGAATTACATAAACCTGAAAGTTTAATTCAACATGTAGGTGATCGTAAAGGTCATGATATGCGTTATGCGATTGATCCATCAAAGATTCATCATGACTTGGGTTGGCTACCGGAAACAAAATTTGCCGATGGAATTAAAAAAACCATTCGTTGGAATTTAGATAATAAGGCTTGGTGGGAACCAATTATATCAGGTGAATATCAAAATTATTATGAGAAAATGTATAAGAATAGATAGGTGAAGTAATGAAAGTTTTGGTAACGGGTGTTAATGGACAATTAGGCCATGATGTCATGAATGAATTGGCAAAACGCAATTATAAAGCAATTGGTAGTGATTTAACTAAGCAATATGCAGGTATTATGGATGATACGGCAGTTACACGTGCGGAATATTATGCTTTAGATATTACGGATAGTAAAGCTGTTCAAAGTGTTTTAAGTGCGGTCAAGCCAGATGCGGTAGTACATTGTGCAGCTTGGACAGCAGTTGATATGGCTGAAGATGATGATAAAGTATCACTAGTTTATAAAGTTAATGCTGAAGGTACACGCAATATAGCATTAGCGTGTAAAGAACTTGACTGTAAGTTAATTTACCTTTCTACAGACTATGTTTTTGATGGCAAAGGAGATCAACCTTGGGATCCTGATTGTAAATCATATCAGCCATTAAATGTTTATGGTCAAACAAAATTAGCCGGAGAATTAGCAATTGCTGAAATATTAAAGAAATTTTTTATTGTGCGTATTGCATGGGTATTTGGTAAAAATGGAAATAATTTTATCAAAACGATGTTGAAGGTGGCTAAAAATCATCATGTTTTAAGAGTTGTTAATGATCAAATAGGAACACCAACATATACTTTTGATTTAGCACGTTTGTTAGTTGATATGTTGACAACAGATAAATATGGTTATTATCATGCAACAAACGAAGGTGGTTATATCTCGTGGTATGAATTTGCCAAAGAGATATTTAAACAAGCTGGTTTAGATAATGAAGTTATACCCGTAACGAGTGCTGAATATGGTTTATCAAAGGCAAAAAGACCTTTTAATTCACGGCTTGATAAAACAAAATTAATTAAAAATGGTTTTCAACCTTTACCAGATTGGCGAGATGCTTTAGCACGTTATTTAAAGGAGATGTAGAATGGGACAAATTAAAGTAGAAAAAAATATCCAAGGAATCGAAGGCCTTTGTGTTATTCAACCAACTGTTTATGGTGATGAAAGAGGATATTTTATGGAAACTTATTCGCAAAAAGATATGGCTGAAGCAGGTATCAATGAAATCTTTGTACAAGATAATCAATCATCATCTAAAAAAGGTGTACTACGTGGTTTACATTTTCAAATTAAATTTCCACAAGCTAAATTAGTACGAGTTGTTAAAGGTGAAGTTTTTGATGTTGCAGTTGATTTGCGAAAGGATAGTAAAACCTTTGGTAAATGGTATGGTCTTTGTTTGAGTGCGGAAAATAAAACGCAATTCTTTATTCCAAGAGGATTTGCACATGGCTTTTTAGTACTTAGTGATGAAGCTGAATTTTGTTATAAGGTAACTGATTTTTATCATCCTGGTGATGAAGGTGGCTTAGCTTTTAATGATCCTAAGATAGGTATTGTTTGGCCACAATTAGTAACTAATGTACAATCAAAAGAAGGACAATATCAAATGATTGATGGTACATATTTAAATATTAATCAGCGTGATCTAAACTGGCAAAGTCTTGATGAAACATTTCATTTCTAAAAAACTATGAGAAAATCATAGTTTTTTAAAAATGATAGTTTATTTTTAGATATAATTGGAGTTATGATGACAAATAAACATTTAAGTTCTTTTAAGAAAGCATCTATTTTTATTGTGAGCTTTTTTCTTTTGATATATATATTCGGTTTACCATTTCAAGGATTAAGTAAATATGGTTATGAATATATCCATACCTTGCCACGATTATTATTACTTGATAAGCAAAAGGATAATACTTGTGATTATTTTTTTGTTGGTAATAGTTTAGCTTGGGCCGGATATAGTCCTATATATTATGAACAGGATATTGGTTATAAAGGATTTAACTTGGCAACTTCTGGTCAACCACCAATAGATAGTTATTTTATTTTAAAAAAAGCTTTGACTAAACAAAAACCAAAAGTTGTTGTTTTAGAAATTAATGGTTTTTTTAATCATGCTTTTGATTGGAGAGAAATGATCTTTTCTATTTTTCCTTTATTTAATTATCATGCCATGTATCGTTTTCCAATTAAGGCAGATGATAACCCTCTTTTAGGTTTTAATGGTTCTTCTATTGTTGTTCCATATACAAAGCCATTAAAACATTTTAATATTTATTCTTTTTTTCATATAGAAAATTTAAATATTTATTATTTAAATAAAATAAAAGATCTTTGTGATAACTTTCATATTAAATTGATATTAGTTAGTACACCATCTATCATGCAATGGTGTAAAAAGGAACATGATTTAGGTCAAAAATGGACTAAACAAGCACAAGTTTCTTTTTATGATTTTAATTTAATGCAACAAGAATTAAATATTGATTGGGCTTTAGATTCACGTGATGGCGGAGATCATTTAAATTTAAATGGGGAAGCTAAAGTGCGTAAGTTTTTAGCACCAATTTTAAAGAAAACAATAGAGAGTAGGTAAAAATGACTTATACATCTTTTCTTTTTTGGGGTCTTTTTTTACCCATAACATTAACTATTTACCATTTTTTACCGTCTAAATGGAGGTCATCTTTTTTATTGTTGGCAAATCTTTGTTTATATTTTATCTGGACTAAAAAATGGCTTTTGTTACATCTTTTAACCGTTTTATGGGTTTATATTTTAATTAGATGCTTAGAATATGTTGATAAATTAGATATTTTGAAAAAGAAAAAAGAAAATTATAAAAAAGTAATAGTAGGAATAGGTATAGTTGGTATTTTATCTTTACTAATATATTTAAAGTATTGGAATTTTCTGATATCTTTATTTTCACCATTTTTATCAACATCAAAATATATTCGTCAATTAGCTATGCCTTTAGGTATTAGTTATTATTCTTTACAATTAATTTCGTTATTAGTTGATTGTAAAACAAAGAAAGTTGTCAAACCGACTTTTAAGCAAATTCTTTTATATACTACTTTTTTTGGTACTGTTGTTTTAGGGCCGATTACCCGTTTTCAAGAAGTTATATATCAACTTATAAAAGGTGAAGATATTAAATGGTTGAATATTAAACAAGGTACTTTACGTATTATTTGGGGCATCATGAAGAAAATGGTTTTAGCAGATAGTATTGCTCCAATAGTAGCACTTATTTTTAAATCATATGCTCATCAAGGATCTGTTGTTGTATTGGGAGCTTTTTTGTGTACCATGCAAATTTATATGGATTTTTCGGGGGCAATTGATATGGCAATTGGAGCAGCAAGATTATTTGGAATTATTTTACCAGAGAATTTCAAACAACCTTTTTTTGCTAAAAATGCCGCCGATTTTTGGCGACGTTGGCATATTACACTAGGTCATTTTTTTCGTGATTATATTTTTTATCCTGTTTCTTTAAGTAAACCAATTCAGAAATTAAGTAAATGGATAAGAAAAAAATTAGGCAAAGAATATGCCCGTTTAATTGGTCCATTTATTGCTCTTTTAGCCGTTTGGTTAGCAAACGGTTTATGGCATGGACCACAATGGACATATATTGTCTATGGTTTATATTATTTTGTACTCATTTTATTAGAATTAATATTGGAAAAACCAATGCAGAAATTTTATCATAAAATGAATTGGGAAGTAGATGGTAAAGTAAATAGTATTTTTCGTTTTTTTAAGTTACTGATTATTGTTTGTTTTGGGGAAATGATGTTTTTGTCTAACTCATTACTATTAACAAAACAAATGCTTATTAGTGTTATAACTAATTTTCATCTTGTGGATATTTATACTTTTTTTAAAGCTGGAGCTATGCCTTTTAGTCAATGTTTAGCAATAGTTATTGGTTTTGTTGGTGTTATTATTTATAATATTAGCGAAGAAAAACAATGGCATTGGCGATCGAAGTATCAATCTTTGCCATTTATGATAAAGGGATTACTACTTTATATACTACTTATGTATATTGTGATTTTTGCTTGCTATGGTCCAGGTTTTGATACAATAGCAATGATGTATGCGGGGTTTTAAAATGAAAACAGTTATAGATTGGTTTTTAAAAAGTGTAAATGATTATCCTCATCGTATTTTTTTACAAGAACAAGATAAAGAAATAAGTTATTATGATTTTTGGCTTTTAATGCAGAAAAAAATAACTTATATAAATGATTATTGCAAACCTTTTCAACCAATTGCCATCTTAATGGATAAATCGATTGAATTAGTTTCATGGATGTTAGCAATTGCTTATTGTGGTTCTTGTTATTGTGTTTTAGATAGTCGACAGGGACAAAATCGTTTAAGTAAGATGATTAATCAGTTGCAAGCTAATTGTATATTATGTTCTAAAGAATATCTTTCTTTAATCAGTGAGTATAAACCTATTTGTGTAGAAGAAATAAATTATCCAAAAGAATGTGAAATTATGACCAGAGCTTATTCAAATGCTCCTTTGTATATTAATTTTACTTCTGGAAGTACAGGTCAGCCAAAAGGGGTAGCAGTTAGTCATCGCTCGGTTGTTGATTTTATTCCTGTTTTTTGTCAACAATTTAATTTTCAAAAAGATGATTGTTTTGCTAATCAAGCCCCTTTAGATTTTGATGTATCAGTTAAAGATATTTATTCAGCAATGTATTTAGGAGCAAGGGTAGTATTGATACCACGTGAGTATTTTTCTAATCCTATGCAATTAATGGATCTTTTATGTGATAAACAGGTAACAATATTAGTATGGGCTGTTTCGGCACTTTGTTTCGTTTCTATTATGAATGGTTTAAAATATCGTTTACCAAATAAAATTAGAGCTATTTTATTTTCTGGTGAAGTAATGCCAATGAAACATTTACAGAAATGGATGACATATTTACCGCATGCAATGTATGTTAATTTATATGGGCCAACAGAAATTACTTGTAATTGTACTTATGAGATAATTAATGCGACAACTGATTTAAATCATTTATCAATTGGTAAAGCTTTTGCAAATGAGTGGGTTTTTTTACTTGATGATAATGATCAATTAGTTAATCAAGCTAAGCAAGTTGGGGAGATTTGTGTTAGTGGTGATTGTTTGGCATTAGGTTATTGGCATAATGCTGAAAAAACAGCTCAATCTTTTCCTTTAAATCCACTTGTATCAGGTATACCAATACGTATGTATCGAACAGGTGATTTAGCATATTATGATGAAAAAGGCTGTTTATTTTTCCAAGGACGTAAAGATTTTCAAATTAAACATTTAGGTCATCGTATTGAATTAGGTGAAATAGAGGCCATGATGCAAGAAATAAAAGGTTGTGAAAGAGCTTGTGTTGTCTATGATCAAAAACGAAGTCGAATAGAAGCTTATTTTGAAGGAACAATTGGTAAAGAAGCATTAACACATGAATTAAAAGATAAAATACCAAGTTACATGATGCCGAATCATATTCATCAGTTGGAACATTTACCATTGACTAAAAACGGTAAAATAGATCGGCAGTTGTTGAAAGGAGAATAATATGGATACACCTTATTATTTATTTGATGAAAATATATTGTTAGATCGAATCAGGAATATTAATTTATTATTAAAGCCTAATTTTAATCTTTGCTATTCAATTAAAGCTAATCCTTTTCTAATTGATTCTTTATTACATGATGTTGATCAATTAGAAGTATGTTCACCTGGTGAAATGAAAATATGTATGGCTCGTAAAGTACCCGCTAATAAAATTCTTATGTCGGGGGTAAATAAGACAGTTGCCGATATTAAAGATGCTTTTGCTTATGGTGTTTGTTTATTTAGCTTAGAAAGTAAGATTCATTATCAACGTTTAAAAGAAGTACTTGCTACAACAAGAAAGCAAGTAAAGGTTTATTTACGCTTAAGTTCAGGTAATCAATTTGGAATGAGTAAAGAAGATATTAATGATTTATTAGCCCAAAATGATAAAAAGATAAAAATTATTGGTATTCATTATTTTGCCGGTACTCAGCGTAAAAAAATTAAGCATCAAGAAGAAGAACTTTTAGCATTAGATCAATACTTGTTGACATTGGAAGAAAGATATAAAGTACATTTGTCTTTAGAATATGGTCCTGGCTTAGCAGTTCCTTTATTTGTGGGTGATGATTTTCAAAATGATTTACAGCCATTAAGTGATTTGTTGACCGTTTTAAATAATTTAAAACATAAAGTAACGATCGAAATGGGACGTTTTATGACATATAACTGTGGTAGCTATGTTACCGAAGTACAAGATATTAAAACATTAAATGAACAAAATATAGTTATTCTTGATGGTGGTATTCATCACTTGAATTATTATGGTCAAATGATGGGTATGAAGATTCCACATATTAAAAGTACTTCACTTGGGGAAAAAGAAGAATACTGTTTATGTGGTAGTCTTTGTACAACAGCGGATGTATTAGTTAGAAAAGTAGAGTTAGCACATTTAAATATTTGTGATCGCTTAACTTTTGAAAATTGTGGAGCATATAGTGTTACGGAAAGTATGGGATTATTTTTATCTCGTAAATTACCGGCTGTTTATCTTAAACAGAAAAATGGTATTATAGAAATAAGGAAATTAGAAGATACTTTTCCATGGAATACAAGGAGATAAAAATGGATGAATTAATTAAACTATTAAAAGAAGAAGTACGTGACGACATTGATTATGAAAAAGAAGATAAGCTAATTGATAATCAAATTTTTGATTCATTTGATATTTTACAAACGATTAGTGCTTTAAATGATCATTATGATATTTCTATTCCGGCAACGGATATTGTTAATGAAAATTTTAATTCAGCTAAAGCCCTTTTAGCGATGGTTAATCGCTTAAAGGATGAATAATAACAAAACTCAATACGTAATCCCCGTCGTGGGAGATAGAAATTTCTATTTCTGGGTGATCTTTTATATAGGGTTGCCCATTTTTAGAATGTAACATTTGATAAGATAGATATTGAGGATCTTGTGTTGCTTTAAAAATTGCTTCTTTAGCAGCAATATGACTAGCTAAAAATCTCTTTTTAAGATATAAAGAAGATAAGGAATTAAATTCTACCAATTCATCTTTTTGTAAAATGAAATTAATAAAGGCACTATGTAATTTAATCCTTGAAATTTTAAATAAATCAGTTCCAATCATAGTTATTATTATACAATAAAAAAGAATGATCGGAGTTTAATTAAGTACTAAAAAGGAGTTATATGAAAAAAGAAAAAACAAAAAAGTCATCTCGTTTATTTATTCGTATATTATTAGATTTTTTAATGCTTGTCAGTTTATTAGTTGCAGGTTATTCAGCGTGGAACATTTATCATGCTTTAGAAGGTTATCACGAGTCTGATTTAACATATACACAAGTACGTAAAGAAGTTGTTCAATTTAATCAGCAAACACATGAAGATAAAATAAATTGGCCTTTGTTACAAAAAAAATATCCAGATATAGCAGCTTGGCTTAAAATGGCGGATAGTAAAATAGATTATCCGGTTGTTTTTGGTGATTCTAGATATCCAAGTAGAAGAGGTAATGAGTATTATTTAAATCATTTAATTGATGGTCGCTTACAGAATTCAGGGACATTGTTTATGGATGTTAATAATGGTCATCTTTTCCAAGATAAAGTTTGGGTTATTTATGGTCATAATATGCACAATGGTAGTATGCTAGCAGATATTGATCGTTATCGTAAGCAAGAATATTACAATAGTCATAAAGAAATGACACTAGAAACAGCCCATGCCAAGTATAAAGTATATCCTATTGCTGGTATTCTAACAGTTGGTAGTAATAATTATGTCCGTTATCGCTTTAGTTCTAACGATGATTTTATGCAATATGTTAATACTTTTATTCATGATAGTACTTTTAAGAGTGAACAAAAAGTAAATCCGGAAGATAAATTAGTTCTTTTTTCAACTTGTGATTATAGTCTTGAAGATGGGCGTTATGCACTTATCGGTAAATTAGTAAGGATTAATTAATGAATAAAGAAATACATCGTTTAAAAAAGAAGAGAAAAATTTCTAGTCGTATTTTATGGATTATATGCTTATTATCAACAATTGTTTTTAGTTTTACTTTTTATAATTTACCAATGTTTCCAAAACGTTGGATTTTTATGGGCATATCTTTAACATTTTTAATGTTGATATTTCTTTTAATTATTACCTGTAAACTAAAACCATATAATATTATCAGCAAGTCATTAAATTTATTATTTGCCTTATCACTTTTAATAACGTCTATTGCCTTACCTTATGTTACTGATAAAGTAGCAGCTATTTTTGATCATGTGGTAGCTAATACAGTAAGAATTAATGTTTATGTTTTGAAAGATAGTTATAAACAAGAACATGCTTTAAAACAAACGGATTTTAAGCAAACAACAGCTTTTAAAGATTGGCAAAAAGCGAGATTTGGTGGTTTAAGTTATTTGGATAAAGAAAATCAAGATTATGGTTTTACATCTTTGAATAAACAATTAAAAACAAATGTTGAGCGGGTTAATTATGCGACGATAGATAAATCTATTAGAGCTTTATATGATGGCGATATCGATGCTTTGGTAATGAGTGAGCCATATGTGCAGTTGTTATCCGAAAGTGCAGAAAACGCTCATTTTAAAGATGATACTTATATCGTCGCATCTTATATTCATGAATTAGCAGCTATTAAAACAAGTAAGACTAATGTAGTTAATCAGCCTTTTGCTCTTTTTGTGGCAGGAAATGATCAACCAGGTTCATTATCATTATTTGGACGGACAGATGTCGATATGATAATGGTGATAAATCCTAAGCAACAACAAGTTTTGATGCTTAATTTACCACGTGATAGTTATGTATCTAATCCTGCATATGCTGATAAAAAAGATAAATTAACACATTTAGGAATGAGTGGTTTAAATGTAACCATGAAGTCTTTATCAAAACTATTAGATATTAACATTGATCATTATGCTTTAGTTAACTTTACTACTTTTATGCAAATAATTACGGTTTTAAAGGGTGTAGATATTGAAAATCCATATGCTTTTAAAGCATTAGATGGTCGTTTTTTCAAAAAAGGTATGATTCATTTAGATGCTGATGAAGCTTTAATGTATGTACGTGAAAGAAAGAGTCTTAAAAACGGTGATTTTGATCGTAATATGCATCAACAATTAGTAATGAAAGCTATTATTAAAAAATTGACTTCATTACATGGTATATTGCATTTTAATAATCTTTTAGATACTTTAAAAAATTCTTTTTTAACTAATTTAAAAGTTCAAGATATATATGCACTTATGGCTAAACAATTGGATAAAGGTGGTAATTGGGATATTATTAATTATCATTTAACAGGGGAATCAGTTTTGCGCAAAACAGCAAGTTTTCCGCAACAAAAATTGGCAGTTGTACTCTTAAATAAGAAGCAACTATCTTTTATTAAAGATGAATTGCAGAAGATTTTTAATGGTGATAGAATCGAACAGGAACAATTGTCTGATTAGGAGGTTATATAATGTTAAAGATAAATGAATTTTTTGATCTACAACATACTTTAGCACGTGATTATTTACAAAAGTTTGCTACTCCTTGGTTAGCACTATCGGGTATTAAACAGTTAATTTTAGATTTAGGTCCACAGTTATCAAATGAATATAAAGAAATTAAGCCTCATGTTTGGGTTCATGAAAGTGCATTGATTTTTCCTTCTGCTTATCTAGGTGATCCATGTATTATTGGTCCGCATACAGAAGTTAGGCAAGGTGCTTTTATTCGTGGCTCAGCGTTAGTAGGTGCTGATTGTGTTATTGGCAATTCAGTAGAGTTAAAAAATGTTATTTTATTTGATCATGTACAAGTTCCTCATTATAACTATGTAGGTGATTCTATATTAGGTTATTATAGTCATATGGGAGCTGGTTCTATAACATCAAATATGAAATCAGATCATAGTTTGGTATGGATCAAAGAAAAAGATAAAAAGATTGCAACTGGGCTTAAGAAAATGGGTGCTATTGTTGGTGATCATGTAGAAGTTGGTTGTAATTCAGTGCTTAATCCGGGAACAGTTATTGAACCATTTGTACGTGTTTATCCATTAACATCTGTTCGGGGATATATTCCCCAAAAAACGATTGTGAAAAAAGCAGATTGTTTAGTTGCTATCCATGAAGAAAATTAAAGTGATGAATATTTATTATATTCATCACTTTTAAAAGCATAGTTTATAATGATGAGATTTATGGAGGTTTGATTAATGCAGATTTTAGAAAAAGAAGATATTGCAAAATTAGTTACATATTTACGTCAAGATGAAGTAGTGGCTGTACCAACGGATACAGTATTTGGTGTTTGTGCAAGATATGATCATCAAAAAGCACAAGAAAATTTACGTAATCTAAAAAAGAGACCACAGACAAAAGCATTTCCACTTATGTGTGCCGATTTAGCACAAGTGAAAACAATATGTGAAATTTCAAAAGTGGAAGAAAATGTAATTAAGAAACTAATGCCAGGACCATTGACGCTTATTTTAAAAAAGAAATTATCTTTGCCTTATTTTGTTAATGGGGGAATGGAGACAGTTGCCATTCGCTTAGCAACGGATGATAATTTAAAACTAATTATTCAACAATTAGGCTGTCCAATTTATATGACAAGTGCTAATTTATCAGGTGAACCTTCAGCATTAAGTGTTGAAGATGTAAAAAAGGCAGTACCTAATGTAAAAGCTATCCTAAATGGTAAAGTTGCTTTTGCAAAAGCAAGTACAATTGCCGAATATCAGGATCAACAGTGGCAAATTTTGCGTAACGGGCCAATTACTTTAAATGATTTAGAAAAGAATAATTAATAAATAGATAAAAGTCTTCTTTTTAAAATGGTATTAAATATACTACCAAGAAAGAAGACTTTTATCTTTATATGATATATTTCCTTAAAATAGACTATTTAGTGGTTGATAAGTAGTTGTTATTATTTTTGCTTGTTGTTTAAAAAAAGAACTTTTTAAAGCATATTGGATAGCTTCGTATAGTTGTTTTTTATTACATTCAGCATGGTTAAGATAAATACCTTTTTGATAAGTACAATATCCATAACGAGGTAGTATGATTTGCGGAATGCCGGCTTGCAAACAGCAATTATATAAGTAGATATTTTCTTGATGGATTATTAGTTCTGGTTTTTGATGCAATAGTTGTCCTTTAGTAATATATTTGAAAGAAGTTAAAGAGTTTCTGATAAGTTTATCAAAGCTTGTGCCTTTTTCTACGATAATGGTATCAGCCGATGTTAAGATATCAGCATCGATTATTTTGATTTGTGATGATAGGGAAAATGGCGTTGCATACTTTTGTAAATCATTATAATTAATAATTTGGCGACAATCATTTTCTTTTAGAAGTTTATTAAAAGCATGGAATAAGTTATTTTCACTTTTAATTTGTAGACTTTTTTCAGCTAAGTAATAATGTTTTAAATGATATTTTTGGGCAGCTATAAATGCACTAAAACGACCTAAACTAATTAATATATCAGGTTGATAATCTTGTATGGCTTTTTCCATTGATAGTAAGTCTTTCTTTAAATATTTATAATTAAGTTCACCTTTTTTAGCATATGTTCCTAAATAGCTTTGAACATTAAAAAAAATTTTTTGATGTGGTCTTGGTGCATAATATATATTTTTAGTTATAAAATTATTTTTAGCCATAATAATAGCTTGTTGAGCATGTATATGTAGGTGTAAATATTTATATAATGTTAAATAGTCATCTTGCTGACGAACTAACCAAAGTATTTTCATAAATTAAATCCTTTCGTTTGCCATAGGCGGAAACCCACTACCTGCAGGTGGTGGGAGGAGCCTTGTGAATCTTTAGCCATTAACCCTGACTTTCAATATACTTTTGTATAGTCGCTGACGATACTTCTCTAAGACTGCAAGCAAAGTATCCGTCTGACCAAAATATCCTTTTCTTTCAATACTGTTTAGACAGAAACGAACCATATTTTTGCCATAGGTAATATGTTGTTTCTTGTTTTACAATCTTAACAATGTCGCAAGCCCTATTAGTCGTATCATAACTTATTAAGAAATGCATGTGGTCTTTGTCTGCTTCCATAGCGATTATTTCGTAGCCACGAGTATTGGTTATATCAAAAATCTTTTGCTTAACATCGTCAGCAATAGAACCTTTTAGTAGTTTCTTACGATATTTAGTTACAAGAACTATATGTACTTTTAGACTATGTTTTCATCTGTTATGACGATTATATCTATTGTCCATAGCCTACCTCTGATAATTATTGACTTTCACTAACTATTACTATATCTAGTGAAATATCAATTAAGGGAGCACATCTATGGAACAGATGACTATAACAGCAAAAGTTCAAATAGTTGCTACTGATGCAGATAAAGTTTTGCTTGATGAAACTATGTCTGTTTATCGTGATGCCTGTAATTATGTTTCAGACTATGTATTTCAAACTCATGATTTAAAGCAGTTTTCACTGAATAAAGTTTTGTATTCTACTCTAAGAGAAAAATTTGGTCTGAAATCGCAAATGGCTCAGTCCGTTTTGAAAACAGTCATCGCAAGATATAGAACTATTCTCGAAAATCAAAATAAATGGATACGACCAACCTTCAAGAAACCTCATTATGATTTAGTTTGGAACAGAGATTATTCTTTAACGCAAAACTGTTTTTCTGTGAATACACTGAATGGTCGTGTTAAACTGCCATATTTCGCTGAAGGTATGTCTAAATATTTTGACCACACAATCTATAGATTTGGTACAGCCAAGTTCACAAACAAACATGGTAAATATTATCTTCACATACCAGTAACTTATGATGCCGAAGAAAGTAATATTTCTGACATTTGTAATGTCGTAGGCATTGATAGAGGGATTAACTTCGTTGTTGCAACCTATGACAGTTATCACAAGTCTGGATTTGTTAGTGGAAAAGCTATAAAGCAGAAACGTGCTAACTATTCCAAACTTCGTAAAAAACTCCAAATGCGACAAACTCCATCTTCAAGGCAAAGATTAAAAGCTATCGGTCATCGAGAAAACCGTTGGATGCAAGATGTGAACCATTGTGTATCAAAGGCACTTGTTGAGAATAACCCGAAGCATACACTCTTTGTATTAGAAGATTTGTCGGGTATTCGTAATGCTACAGAGCGTGTCAAAACAAAAGACCGTTATGTTTCTGTGTCGTGGTCGTTCTATGATTTGGAACAGAAACTAATTTACAAGGCAAAGCAGAATCAATCTTCTGTAATTAAGGTGGACCCTCGTTATACGAGTCAATGTTGTCCTATTTGTGGGCATACGGAAAAGTCTAACCGTAACAAGAAAATACATTTGTTTACTTGTAAAAACTGTGGCTATCAGTCCAATGATGACCGTATTGGAGCTATGAATCTGTATCGTATGGGAATAAACTATCTTTCTGATAGCCAAGTACCTGATACGGTTGCAACAGAGTAAACTTTGTTGCAAAGGGTGCTGTCAACCACCCTGCGATGTAACGCCACTTTAGATAGCGATATCTATTGGGGTTAAAGGTCGGAGGCGTAAGCTGTTAGTACGACTGGGCAGTTACAAGCCCATGACCTTTAGGTCGTGGGTAGTTGATATTTAAAATATATCATAATTTTTATTGAATATAGGCTTATTTTCGTATAAAATATCTTGAGAAAATGGAGGAAATATCATGTTAGAAGTGCTACATCATCCGCTTATTACACACAAGTTGACACAAATGCGTCAAAAGTCGACAACAACGAAAGATTTCCGTGAAAATCTAGATGAAATTGCTGAATTGATGGCATATGAAGTGTGTCGTGATTTACCAACCAAACCTGTTGAAATTGAAACACCATTAGCTAAATGTATTGGCTATGAATTATCAAAAGAAGTAGTTATTGTACCTATTTTACGAGCTGGTATTGGTTTACTAGATGGTATTCGTCGTTTAGTTCCAACAGCTAAGGTTGGTTTTATCGGTATGTATCGGGATGAAGAAACAATGGAGCCGGTTGAATATTTTGCTAAGTTTCCAAATGACTTAGAAAATTCAATTGTTATGATTGTTGATCCAATGTTAGCAACCGGTGGTAGTGCTAATGATGCCATCAATTTAGTCAAAGCAAGAGGAGCTAAGAGTATTAAACTTGTTTGCTTAGTAGGAGCACCAGAAGGTGTACAATTATTACAAAAAGAGCATCCAGATGTGGATATATATTTAGCTGCTTTAGATGAAAAATTAAATGAGAATAGCTATATTGTGCCAGGACTTGGTGATGCTGGTGATCGGATTTTTGGGACTAAGTAGTTGTTACATAAAATAATAGAAGCAGGCATTTATTTAATGACTTTTTGCCTGAGCTTTTATGCATTACAATCTTTACGTTTAGAGATTTTGGTTCATAAAAATCAGGTTCAAAAAGCTCAACTATTATTTGGTTTATTAGTTTTATCCTTAGCTTATTTATCAGGTTCTTTTATTCTCAAATTTTTACCTTAAACTTTCCTTTATGGAAAGTTTTTTTAAAAGAGGGATAACTTTTTTTAAGGGAATAGAAAAGTGGAGGTTTTAAAAATGATGAGTGCAAAAGAACTTTGGCATGATTATATCAGTGAAAAAAAGAAAATATATGATTTAATAGTACCTAAGCAAGCTGACAATGCTTTGATTTCAGAAGCAAATTGGATCACGAGATCACAATATAGTTGGGGTGGCGACTTGGGTGTTCATGTACAAGTTGGAGATATTTGTTATTTAGATTTTGGTCAAAGTTATTTAAATGAAATGGGATATCAACATTTTGGTTTAGTATTTTCAATTTTTGCTAAAAAAGCTTTAATTATTCCTATGACATCAAATGTATTTACATATGCTAAAGCATATGATCAAAGACAAAGACCAACAGGTAAAGAACATTTGATGCAAATAGGTTTAATTCCTGGTTTAGTTCGTCCATCTGTTCTTTTTTTAAATGATTTAAGATTTATTAATACAGCAAGAGTGATTGATATTAAAGCACATATTTCACCAGCTTCATCTTTATTTAAAAAGATTGAACATGGTGTAATAAAAGTAATTTTTGGGAGTAATAGCTTAAAATTATAGTAAAATAAAAGCATGGAAAAAAGAGAAGGTTGTTGGCTGGTGGCTGTTTCAACTGGTCCTGATTCAATGTATTTACTACAACAATGCCTTTTGTTGCAAATGGATATACAAATTGCTTTTGTGAATTATCATTTTCGGGCTCAAGCGGAACAAGAAGAAGTATTTATTCGTCAATATGCACATCAATATCATCTTCCTTTGCATGTTTTAAATGCTGAATTTAAACCGACAGGTAATTTTGAAGCAGCAGCTCGTAAATGGCGTTATGATTTTTTTGCTAAGCTTGTCTTAGCAAATAATTTAAAAGGTGTATTAGTTGCTCATCATCAAGATGATTTATTAGAAACTTATTTCATGCAAGTGGAAAAACAAATAGAGCCTAATTATTTTGGTTTAAAGCAAGAAGTGATCATTAATGGTATGAAAGTAGTGCGACCATTACTCGATTTGCAGAAAAGAACAATCCTATCTTATTTAGATAAAAATAAAATTCCTTATTTTATTGATCATACAAATATGCAAGATGACTATCGTCGTAACCAAATTCGTCACCATATAATTAAGAAATTAAATGATATCGAAAGATGTCAGATCTTAGCTGAAATTAAGCATAAAAATAAATTATTGAAAATACGTAGAAATTATGTACAATCATTTATTCATGAAAATAAAATTAGGGTTATTGATTATCGTCAATTGTTACTAATTGAGCGTTTAACAGCTTTACGTTTTTTGCTTGAAGAAGATCAGCATTATAGTCAGTCACATTTAAGGGAATTAGATAAATTGATGATGACAAAGGATGATTTTGATTTAGAGTTAAAGGCAAAACATTTGGTAATTGATAAAAAAAATATTTTTGTTTTTTTTGTTAAGCCATATTATTTTCAATTTAAAACAATAGTAATTGGTTTATATACTTATTTTAAAATAGAAAAAGGGCAAATAGGCGTTAATGCACTGACCGTTAAGGAAAGTGATTATCCGCTTATTATCCGACCATATAAGAGTGGTGATTTTATACAAATGTTTTTTGGTAAAAAGAAAATTTCACGTTTTTTTATTGATCGTAAAATTCCACGTTATCAAAGGAAAGTATGGCCGATTGTGTGTAATTGTTTAGGAAAAGTTATTTTAGTACCAGGATTAGGTTGTGATATTGACCATTTTTCTATAAACCCATCTTTCAATGTGGTACAATACTTTGGTAACGAGGAGCTATTATGTGGGAAAAAGAAACAATAAAGAAAGTATTATTTAGTCAACAAGATATTCAAGCAAGATGCTTACAATTAGGTAAACAGTTAAGTAAGGATTATCTTCATAAGAAGACCTTACTAGTTGCTTTATTAAGAGGATCAGTTCCTTTTTTAGCTGAATTAATTAAATATATTGATTTAAATATTCAATATGATTTTATGGATGTTTCTTCTTATGAAGGAACAGAATCAATTGGTGATATTCGTATCATTAAAGATTTGGATACATCTATTAAGGGATTAGATATTATTTTAGTAGAAGATATAGTTGATACTGGTCGAACAGTAAAAACAGTAACGGAAACTTTAATGAATAAAGGTGCTAATTCAGTACAAGTAGTAACTTTATTAGATAAGCCTAGTCGGCGAGTAGAGAATATTCAGCCAGCTTATGTTGGCTTTGAAATTGAAAATGAATTTGTGGTAGGCTTTGGAATGGATTTTAATCAAGATTATCGTTGCTTGCCATATATTGGTGTATTGCAAGATGAATGTTATGAAATAAAGGAGAAATAATGAAAAAGAGAAGTCTAATACAACGTTACTTACCTTTATTGATTATAGTTTTAGCTATTTTCAATTTATGGTTAATGAATCCTAATGCAAAAGCAAAAAAAATGACGATTGATGCTTTTACTAAAATTATTGATACTAAGAAAGTCGAATCAGCTACTTTTTCAATAGGTACAAATATTACAACGATTAAAGGTATTTATATTAAGGATAATAATAAAGCAAACTTTGAAGTTGTTGTACCAACAAGTAGTAAATTGGTTAATGATAGTATTCAGAAGTTGAAAGATAAAAGTATTAATGTAGTTGATGCAGAAGCATCTAATTTGTTTGTTGAAACAATCGTTAATTTACTGCCATTTGCTTTAATGATGGGTTTTGGTTTCTGGATGATTTCACGGATGGCAATGAATGGAGCCGGGGGGAAGGCATTTGAATTTTCTAATTCACGTGCTCGTTTAGAAAATAAAATTAAAACTCGTTTTAAAGATGTTGCCGGCTGTGATGAAGAAAAACAAGAGATGGCAGAGATTATCGATTATTTAAAGTTTCCTAAAAAGTTTGAACAAATGGGAGCCCGCATTCCTAAAGGAATTTTATTAAGTGGGCATCCAGGAACAGGTAAGACTTTATTAGCTAAAGCTGTAGCTGGGGAAGCTAATGTTCCTTTTTATAGTATTTCCGGTTCAGATTTTGTTGAAATGTTTGTTGGTGTTGGTGCCTCACGGGTTCGTGATATGTTTAAAAAAGCAAAGCAAACAGCTCCATGTATTATTTTTATTGATGAAATAGATGCCGTTGGTCGGCAACGGGGAGCTGGTTTTGGCGGTGGCCATGATGAGCGAGAACAAACTTTAAATCAGCTATTAGTTGAAATGGATGGTATGGAAGAAAATAATGGGGTAGTAGTTATTGCTGCAACGAATAGACCAGATGTTTTAGACCCTGCATTATTAAGAGCCGGCCGTTTTGATCGTCAAATTACAGTTGCTTTACCAGATTGGAAAGGACGTAAAGCAATCTTAGAAGTACATGCTCGTAATAAAAAAATAGAAAATAAAGTGGATTTAGAAGCTTTAGCTAGAAGAACACCAGGTTTTTCAGGGGCTGATTTAGAAAATGTATTAAATGAAGCAGCTATTTTAGCTGTACGTGAAAATACGACAGAAATTAAGATGGCACAAATTGATGAAGCAATTGATCGGGTTATGATGGGACCAGCAAAAGTATCACGAACTTATGATGAACATACGAAAAAATTAGTTGCTTATCATGAAAGTGGACATGCAATTATAGGCCTATTCTTAGATAATGCACAAATCGTACAAAAAGTAACTATTATTCCTCGTGGACAAGCTGGTGGCTATAATTTAATGACACCAAAAGAAGAAAAAATGATGCATACAAAGAATGATTTGATGGCTTCCATAACTTCTTATATGGGTGGTAGAACAGCTGAGGAATTATTCTTTGATGATATTACAACCGGAGCAGTTGATGATATTAAACGGGCAACTAATATTGCTCAAGATATGGTTACTTTATATGGAATGTCAGATTTAGGACCAATAAAATATAATTCATCTAATGAAAATGTTTTTTTAGGCCGAGATTATAATCAACCAAATAATGTTTCTGGTGAAGTTGCTTATGAAATTGATCAAGAAGTTCGTAAGATAGTTAATACATGCCATGCTAAAGCACGAGCAATCATTTCAGAACATAAAGAAGAATTGGAAAGAATTGCTCATGCTTTATTAGATAATGAAACATTGACTAATGAACAAATTAGACGGGTTGTAAAAGGTGAACCGATTGAAGGTGCAGAAGCATAAGCTAATGTTTAAAAGCAATAAAAGATCATTTTGGGGAGGAAATAAGAGAATGAAAAAATTACTAGTTGCGGGGCTATCCTTATTTTTATTGGTAGGATGTAATAGTCCTAAAACAAGTACCAAAAAAGAACATATTTTAAAAGTTGGTATTGGTTCAGTGTCAAAATTGAAAGCTCAAGATGCAAAAAAAGGCAGTGGTATGGCTAAATTTGGAACAACCATTGCAACAGTTATTTTAGAGGATGATGTTATCAAGTATTTATATTTTGATAAAATCGAAGATCAGAGTAATTTTGATGCCAATGGTAAATTTACAGCAAATAATACGAAAGTCAGAACTAATAAAGAAAAAGGTGAAGACTATGGTATGAAAAAAGTATCGAAAATTAGTAAAGAGTGGAATGAACAAGTTGGGGCATTAGAAAAGTGGGCAATTGGTAAAAAAGTAGCCGATTTTAAAGCTATGAAAACGGTTAAAGATGATAAAGGAGCTATTAAAACAACCGAAAAAGAATTAACAACTGGTGTAACAATTAAAGTAAATCAATTTTTAGCAAGTTTTGATAAAGCGGTTGAAAATGCTGTTGAAGTTTCAGGTACAACGAAAGTTGCTAAAGGAATGACCACAAAGATGGTAAATAAAGACGCTAAGTCAACTCAATATAACGTAACATATGCTTTGTTAGCTCTTGATAAAAATGATAAAGTTATATCTGCTATAACAGATGTTGCGCAAAATACAGTTTATATTGATGCTAAAGGAATGCTTACGAAAGAAGTTAAAGCTATGCCAACAAAAGGGGAAATGAAAGATAGCTATGGAATGAAAAAAGCATCGAAAATTGGTAAGGAATGGTATGAACAAAATGCAGCGTTTGATAAATGGTTAGTAGGTAAGAGTAAAGAAGATATTGAAAATATGAAGGTAGAGCAGAAAGATGCTAATCATGTAGTTTCAGCAGATAAAGATTTATTAACTGGTGCAACAATGAGTATTGGTGAATTACAAACGACGGTTTTAAATTCTTTTATGGATGTTATTGAATTAAATTAAGTGCAAAAATTGATAAAAAAGTAATCATTAATTAAAATAGTGATTACTTTTTATTTATCTGATTTTAACAAAAATATTGCTTTTTTGTTAAAATAGGTATGATGAAGAATTATTTAGTTATTGCTTTGATATATGGTTTATTAATTTCCATTGTAGAAATAAATATTTGGCAATATTTCTTTTTGCCGATTAATTTGCAAATGTTAATCCTTTTATTATTGGTAAGTTTAGCCATGTATTTAATTTTATATTGGTTTAAACAACTAAGAAAAATGATTTATAAAGTACAACTTTTAATTTTAGGATTAAATAACTGTATCGGTTTATGCTATGTTGCTTTTATTGGCTATCATAAGATCCAAATTAATTTATTTGTTTTTTGGCTTGTTTGGCATAGTTTGATATTAATCTTATTGTGGCTTTATCATAAATATAATAAAGGAGAATAAGGTATGAATCAGACAAAAATTAGACAATATCCACGTATGCATTTACAGCGTGATAGTTATACAAGTTTAAATGGTATTTGGGATATCCAGATTTGTCATCAAGATAGTCTACCTGAAAAAGAAAAATTCATGCCGATAATGGTACCATTTTTACCTGGTACAAAAGCTTCTCTTTGTGAATGTAAACCACAAATGAATGAAGTATTATGGTATCAGCTACAGTTTGCATATTTGCCAAATGAGCAAAAAACACTTTTACATTTTGAAGCAGTATATCAATCATGTACTATTTTTTTAAATGGTGTTGAACTATTTTATCATGAAGGTGGATATGATGCTTTTTATGTTGATGTTTCGCAAACGATCAAATATCAAAATCTTTTGCTAGTTAAAGTTGTTAATCAAAAGACATGGTCTTTACCATTTCAAAATGAACATCCATTTATGGGTATATATGGTGATGTATGGTTAGAAGATTGTGGTAATCATATGATTAAAGATATTATTTATCAGTGGTATCCTGAAACTCAAAAATTAGCTATTCAATTAAAAGGTAATTTTGATCAATCACTACTAACAATTTCTTCACAATCAAAAGTTCTTTATCAAGGTCTTACCAATGATAAAAAGTATGAATTTATTATCCAAGAACCACATTTATGGTCACCAGATGATCCCTTTTTATATGATTTTCATGTAAAGACGGAAGATGATGAAGTTAAAAGTTATATTGCTTTAAGAACAGTGAAAACGAAAATAATGTATAAAGATTATCATTATTTTTATCTTAATCAGAAAAAATATTGGCTTAACGGTATTATTGATGAAACATGGTCAGATTATACTGGCCCTATGTATTTAAGTGATGATAAAATGTATCAACATCTTTTATTAATTAAATCACTAGGATATCAGGCTATTTATAAGCGAGGAATGATCGAAAGCAATCGCTGGTTTTATTTTTGTGATTTAATTGGCTTAATAGTTTTTCAAGATTTATCGCAACAGTCTTTGCCTTTTTTTAGTTGGCATAGAAAAAGAAGTGAAGATGAACAAGAAAATTTTATAACTGAAGTTAATAAGTTAATAAATGGTTATGCTTATCATCCTTCACTAGTAGCGTTGATTTTACAAAATACAGGATTAGCAAAATGTAAACAACAAGAAATGATGAATAGATATAGTCCAAAGTATCTAATTAATATGGATCTTTATAGTAGTGTTAATTATACTAAAAAATTTGATTATAAACGTTTAAATTTTATAAAAGTAGGTAAAATTGGTTATAGTACTAAAAATAATGTTATGCAAAAATATCAACCACAAAGACAATATATGGATAAGATTGATTGGTACCATGCGATGGCAAATATTTTTTTAAATGAAGTATTAACAAAGCTGAAAAAAGGTTATGCAGGATATTTTTATGAACGTTTTCAAGATAGTAGTAATTATAATGATGGTCTTTGTGAAAAAAATGAAGAAGAATTAAAAATAGATAAAGAGTTTATACAAAAATGGAATGCCCGTTTTAGGAGAATGAATAATGATGGAAAATAAAATTGTAATAGCCCAAGCATTGAATGGAATGGTTCGTATACGAGCAATTGTCGCAACTGAATTGGTTGAAAAAGCTCGTTTACAGCATCAATTATTAGCTACATCGGCAGCTGCTTTAGGCCGTACATTAATTGTGACAGCACTTATGGCATCTGATTTAAAAGATAATAAAGCACGGATAACAACTATTTTTAATGGTAAAGGACAAGCGGGAACAGTTTTAGCTCAAGCAGATGGTGCTGGTCATGTACGTGGTTTTATAGCTAATCCATCACTTTATTTAGTACGTGATGATGGTCATTTAGATGTTGCTAAAGCAATTGGCTGTGATGGTGAGTTAAAGGTAATTAAAGATTTAGGCTTAAAAGAACCTTTTATTGGTAGGGTTAAGATCCAAACAGGTGAAGTTGGTGATGATTTTGCTTATTATTTTGCTATGTCAGAACAGATTCCATCAATTGTTGGCGTTGGTGTTTTAGTTAAGCAATCAGGAAATATTGGTGCAGCTGGGGGTATTATTTTACAAACTCTACCAGGAGCAAAAGAAGAAGTAATAAATAAATTAGAAGAAATAGCTAAAGAGATGAAGCCGGTTACGGAAATGATTAGTAGTGGTTTAAACGCTGAAGAAATGATTAAAACCTATTTACCAGATGCTCAAATATTGGCTTTGAAAAAGGTAGAATTAAAATGTTCTTGTAGTAAAGAATATTATCTTAAAGCATTAACAGCTTTATCTAAAAAAGATTTAGATGAAATGATTGAAAAAGATCATGGCGCAGAAGTAACTTGTCAATTCTGTAATCAAAAATATCAATTTAATGAAGATGATTTAAAGGAGGTACTAAGTGAGAAAAAAATGGCAAATAGCTAATGTAGAATTAAAAAATCAAATTGTTGCTGCTCCTTTAGCAGGTATTTCTAATCCTGTTTATCGTTCATTAATGCATCGTAATGGTGCAGCTTTAGTTGTTTCGGAAATGATTTCTGATAAGGCTTTACATTATAAGTCAGAACGAACTTTTGCAATGTGTGAAACAGTTGATGATGAACATCCAGTATCTTTACAACTATTTGGTTCTGATGTTGATACAATGGCAGAAGCTGCAGAATATTTAAGTATGAAAAGTGATTGTGACATTATTGATATAAATATGGGTTGTCCCGTACATAAAGTTGTGAAAACAGGTGCTGGTTCAGCTTTATTACAAGATCCTTTAAAAGCAAAACAAATTGCAGAGGTAGTTGTTAAACATACTCATAAACCAGTAACAGTTAAGATTAGATCAGGCTGGGATAGTCAACATATTAATGCAGTTGAAGTAGCTCTTGCATTACAAGATGCTGGTGTAGCAGCAATTGCTATTCATGGTCGAACAAGGGCACAAATGTATAGTGGTGGAGTTGACTTAGAAATCATTAAAAAAGTAAAAGAAGCTGTATCTATTCCGGTCATTGGTAATGGTGATATAAAAAGTGTTGAAGATGGTAAAAATATGTTAGAAAAGACAGGTGTTGATGCCATTATGATAGGTCGAGGTCTATTAGGAAAACCATATTTTATACAAGAAATGTTAGCTTATTTAGATGATGAAGAGTACCATGTACCAAGTATTGTTGAACGTTTAAGAATGCTTGAAGAGTATACTGTTAAATTAATTAATCATCTTGGTGAATATCCAGCTATGCAGATGATGAAAGGTATGTCCGCATGGTATCTTACTGGTATGCCTAATTCAGCACAAGTACGGAAAGCTTTATCATCAGTAGATACATTACATGATTTACAAAGTATTCTAAATGAATATCGTCAAGTAATCGGAATATAAAATATGAAAATTATTTTTTCACCAAGTAAAAAAATGGTATTCAGTGAAGAATTAATAACTGAACAACAATCTTTTTTTCTAAAAGAAGCAAATTATCTTTTACATCTTTTAAAATCATGTTCAGCTCAAGAATTACAAAACATTTGGCAAATAAGTACGCAATTATTTATTAAATATCATCAACAATTAGATAGTATAGATACGATGAGAGGCAAGATGCCATCTATTTATGCATATAGTGGTCTTAGTTTTCAACATTTATCAGTTCGAGCAATGACGGATAAACAAATTCTTTATTTAGAAAAACATTTACGTATTTTATCTGCTATGTATGGTGTTTTAAAACCGATGGATGCTGTTGTGCCATACCGTTTAGAAATGCAAGCAACAATAGGTAAATTATCTTTAAAGAAATTTTGGCAAGAAAAGTTAAGACAATATTTTCAAAATGAAGAAATTATAAATGTAGCTTCTAAAGAATATAGTGAAGATTGGTTAAAAAATTATCCTGGTAAAGTAACTAATGTTATTTTTGCTCATTTAGAAGGTAAGCGTTTAAAAACAAAAGCAACAATGGCTAAAATAGGACGTGGTGATTTAGTATATATGATGGCAGAAAAAGAAATAACTTCGACAGATGAATTACGAACTGATTTTGATCATTATACTTATTGTCATAATTTATCTTCAGAAAATAAAATTATTTATTTATATGAATAATTAAAAATACAATTTATCAAATGATTTTATATTTAAACACTCAAAAGAGTGTTTTTATTTTGAAAGGAGAAATTTAATGCGGAAAAAACCTTAAAAATTAATTTAAAAAAGGCAAAAAAATAAAATAAGTTATGCGATAGCAATAAATGCGAATTATAGAAGAAAGGAATGGATCTGATTTATGAACAATGTTTATTTTGTAAGTGCACCAGTAAGAAAATTAGAAAAAGTGATAAAAATGAACTTTGAAAAAAATAATTTGTTTTCTTATGAGAACGTATTAATCCTTCATCACCGAATGCCTTGTATGCATTAATCCATTTGAGTAGCTGTGAGTTAGAACCAAGTTCATATTTTTTCGAAAGATATTGCATTCCACCTTTACCATCCAAATAGTCTAAAACAACTTTTTTCTTAAATTCAAAACTATGTTTTGCCATAAAAAAACCGACCTTTCAATCGTTAGATTTTGGTCTAACTTTTGGGGGTCGGTACAAATGATCTTATCTTTTTTTTAGATCGATAAAAAAATATAAAGTATTTCTTAACCGTTTAATTATATCATTTTTAAATATTAATTAATAGATCTTTTATTTTATAATTTAGTATATATATAATAAAACTAGGGAAGGAATACTTATTATATGAAAATATATGTTGCAAGGTATAAGACCGGTATTTAAGTTTAATGTATTAATCGTTTCTATTTATTTAATAAAGAGAGGAGAAAATATAAAGTGGTTCGTTATTTATATAAAGATTCATCATGTCCATATCCTCCACATTCTGCTGCATGCAATCAGCCTCCATATGCTTATTGGAAAACATCCGTAGAAGTATATTGATATGAAATTAAAAATAGTAAATGCTTTATTGGCATTATTTATTTGTTTATTTTTTATCTTACGTTTTCAAAATTTTAACCAAATTTATTTATCAATAATAGAAATTTTAATTGTTTTATTGATATTTATTAGAAAACATATATTAAGTGAAAAATTTAAATTTAAAATATTAATTGTTCTTTACGTCATTATAATAATAGATGCACTATTCACTATCTATAATATCTTAACAGCGTAATTATTTAAAATTACGCTGTTATTTTAAATTACTTTTAAAATTCTTTGTTTGTTCTGCTTCAACCTGCGGTATTACATATCCCATAACATCTTTTCCATCAATTTCACCATCTACATAGGAACTTTTAATCAGATTGGAAATAATATTTTTATAATATTCATAATTTGTATCTTTAGCACTAACACCACAGGCTTTTCGTATCTTTGAAAGAGTACAAGATATTATTACTTCTCCATTTTCATTCCTATTATCCTTTGTGTAATCAATTTGAGACAAAATTACACCTAAAGCTTTAAATGCTTGTACGCTCATTCTTTGTGGCAACCTAGCAAATTCATTTGATACGGCATACGAGCCTAAGTTTTCATTTTATTCTCAATTTTCAGAATATCCACATGCTTCCATATCACGTTCAATTAAAGTATTTAAAATAGGCATATTTCTTTCCAAAGTACCACTAAAGTTATACCTATCATATTATGTTATGTATGAAATTTTTTAAACACTCATACGACTATTATTTTCCTCATACCATAAAAGAAGTATTTAAGGAATACACAATGCGTGTGCAACCTAATTTTTCGTTATTGAATACAATATTTTGATTGATATATAATGGAAGTGTATAGGAGGGAATTTATGGAATTTATTAAATACCCTTACGCTAAGAGGCAAACAAAATTAAATTACAATCCTTATCGTTACAAGAATGGAGAAATATATTAAACACATATTTTTATATGTGTTTAATATCAATCAAAATCTTTTATAAATTACAAAGAAAGGATAAAATAATATGATAAAAAAGATTATAACGATAGTTCTTACTATGTCATTGATAACGATTTTTAGCAATATTACAAATATTTATGCATATGAAGAAAATAATAAAAAAATTTCAAATAGTGCATGTGGTGTGATGACACTGGATGTGAACCTAGACATTCACTACCATGTAACTCTGGATATTGGGAGTATAACGTCCACTAATTAGTCGATATGAGAAAGTGCTATTTAAAAAAAATTGCAGTTGCTTTTTTGACAATCATTTCTATTCTCTACATATTTAATATAATTTTATTTCCGTCGAATAGAATAATTCAGGTAACAATTGGTATGCTTATGCTATTTAGTATAATAATTATAATCAGAAAAAAATAAAGAGATAGGACGGCAATCCTATCTCTTTTCTCCATTAGGGAGGCTTAGATTATCAAAGCCAACAGTTTTAAAGTGGTGGAATACTGAAAAATAAAAAGAGAAGTAGTTTTTATTTATATACTTCTCTTCCATGACCTATTGTTAGAGCTAATATGACAAATTGATTATCATTAATCAGACATATCAACCTATAATATCCAATCCTATATCTCCATTGTTTACTTCGATTGGCAGTTAAACTTTTTCTATGAATACGAGGATCATCACAATTCATAATATTTTTTGAAATCCAAGACTGAATCATCATCTGGGTATATCTATCGAGCTTTTTAAACTCTTTTTCAAAGCGTATAGATGTTTCAAGACGATAACTCATAGATCTAATTCTTTCCATAGTTCTTCAATCGGTCTAGATTTATAACCACTATCAACATATTCCTTATATGCTTCATTACCAACTGTAATATCATACTCATCTTCAATTTTCTCAAATAAAGCACGTTTAAAAGCTTCACCTAAAGAAATAGAATGAAGTTTAGCATAACTTTCAGCTAAGGCTTTCTCTTCACCCGTTAATCTGATAGAAAAAGACATAATAAATCTCCTTTCAATAGTACGATGTACTACATATATTATAATAATACATCAAATCAGAAGTTTGCAAACCTAATAAACTTTATTTCTGGGAGCGAAACGCCTCCACAGAGATAAAATAGAAATATTTTTTAAGTGATAATTATTCATAGATAAAATAAAAGCGTTAAAAATAGTGAAAAAATAAAACAAGTTATGCTCTAGCAATAAATGTGAATTATATATAGAAAAAAATTCTATTAATACTAGAAATTAGCTATTCCGGTTTTTCCGGATGATAAAAAAGAAAAATGATTTATGGTATGTATATTCTTATGCACAAATTTTCTTTATTAGATTAAAATAAGATAGATGAAAGATAATTATTTACTAGCTTTATCGTTGTTTTATCGTAATACAAAAAAATATTTTGATCACCATTTAGTGTCTTTAGGCTTAAGTTGGGGACAAGTTTTACCTTTGTTGATGGTTAATGAACATAATGGTATGTCAATGCAAGAACTGACACAGAAATCACTTGTTGATAAAGGAACAACGAGTAAAGTTGTACAAGGCTTGTTAGATAGTGGATATTTAAAAATTATGATTGATGAACAAGATCATCGGGTAAAACATCTTTATACAACCTCTAAAGCAACTGAAATTATTAGTATAATCTACCATTATCGTCAAGAATATAGCCAATTATTATCACGTAAAGTTGATTTTAATAATTTTTTATTACAATTAAACCAAGTTATGGATAATTCTGAAAATGAATCATTAGCTATAACAACCAATTATCAATCATTACGTATAGGTGAATATAAATATTTGGACTTAGCTAATTATAAAGGACATATTAGTGCAACTGTTTATTTATCGGGATGTAATTTTAAGTGCCCTTTTTGTAATAAAAAAGATCTTGTTTTTATACCCCAAGATGCTAATTATTTATCAGCATCGGATGTTTTGAATGATTTAAAAAAACGTAAAATATTTTTAGAAGCTGTTTGTTTTAGTGGTGGTGAACCTTGTTTACAAGAAGCACTAGTACCTTTTATTGAAGAAGTTAAAAAATTAGGATATAAAGTTAAATTAGAAACAAACGGTACTTTCCCAGTTATGTTAAAAAAATTATTACAACAACATTTAGTTGATTATGTGCAATTAGATATTAAAAATCATTGGTCCAAATTACCAGAAACAGTTGGTTTATGGGCTAAAGATGTACCTCTAAAAAGAATTAAAGAAAGTATAGCTTTATTAAAGCAAGCTGATGTTGAGTATGAATTACATACAACAGTTGTTAAAGATTTACATACAGCTGAAGATTTAAAATTAATGAAGCAAGAATTAGCAGCTGATAAACATTGGCAAATATATCCTTTTATTAAAAGCAAAAATATTTTAAATGCTAATTTAGAAGAATGGCAGAAAGAAGAATGGAGACAGATAAAAGATGTTACAGGTCAAAAAAAGAGATGATAGCTTAACAGAATTTAAAATTGATAAGATTAAGACAGCTATTCATAAAGCATTTAAAGGTTTAAAAAAACGTGTACATCCAGATGTTCTTGATTTAATTGCTTTAAGATCAGTTGCTGATTTTGATAGTAAAGTAGTTGCTGATATTATTAGTGTTGAAGATATTCAGGATAGTGTTGAACATGTCTTGTCAGAATGTGGTTATTCTCAAGTTGCGAAAGCATATATTCTTTATCGCCGTGAACATCAGCGTTTACGTGAAATAGAAGAAGTTAATAATCATTATTTAAAGAATATTGAAAATTATTTAAAGGCTGATAATAAAACTTCAATTGGTGCATTAGTATTAAATAATTCAGCTATGTTAACGAAATTATATTGGTTAGAAGATGTTTATGATCAAACGATAAGAGAAGCTATTAAAAGTGGTGAAATAGAGATTGATGGTTTAAATATGTTAGCACCATATACATGTTTTTGGGATTTACAATCACTTTTAAATAAAGGTATTATATCTGTTCATAATAAAGTTGGTTCTTTACCTGCTAAACATCTAAGTACAGCTTGTTTACATATGGCTAATTTTATTAGTATTATGCAAAATGAATGGGTAAATTTTACGATTTTTGCCCATGTTGACACTTTATTAGCACCATATGTACGCAAAGATAAATTGCGTTATAGTGAAATTAAACAAGCTATACAAACATTAATTTATGATATCAATATGCCATCTTTGGGAGGAGATAAAGAACCTTTAAGTCATTTTATTTTTGATCACAATATTCCTTTTAAATGGCATACAAAAAAAGCTTTAATTGCTAATGAAGAACAGACTTATACTTATGGTGATTTAACCAAAGAAGCACGTGAAATTCGTTTAGCTTTTTATGAAGTATTATTAGATGGTGATGGTAAAGGTCAACCTTTTGCTTATCCATGGTTGACGGTCAACCAAATCGAAAAGGAATTATTACCTTTATTAAGACAACAACAGACTATTTTTTGGCAAATCAAACCAAGTTATTTAGAAGAGCAAATGATTTATGCAAAAGCGATTATTTCTTATCAAAGGGATAATTGGCATGAACTATATAATTTAGTGAAAAAAGCTTTATTGATGCAAAAAAAGGTTATAAATAACTTTTTTACGAGTGGTTTATATCCTTATACAAAAGCATATGGTATGCCTCAAAAAGGTTATTCCATTATTCAATGGCAAGGAATAAGTGATAATGATATAGATCATTTTTTAAAAGAGATACAAAAAGATATCATAAAAGAAGAAGAATTTATTTTTGCCTTTAAGAGTGATAAACAAGAAGATATTATGCAAGGATTGGCTTTGCAAAAGAAAAGTCAAGTTTTGGATGGGATAGGTAAATTACAGTCAATTAATATACCTAAGGAAATGATGGATCAAGATATTCAACATTATTTAAAGCGAATTAAGAGTGTTTATCATCTTAATTGTCTTGGCTTTAATATAGATAAAGAGGTTTAAATGCAGATATATAAGGTTAAAGGTATGCATTGTAAAGCTTGTCAGATAGCTGTAGAAAAAGCAGTGCAGAATATGAAACAAGTACAATCATGTAAAGTATCATTGCTAACAAATGAAATTATGGTAGATGGTGAAGTAACATTTCAAGACTTACAAAAGGTCTTAGCGAAGATTGGTTATCAATTATTAAAAGTAAATAATACTAAGTTAGATCAAGAAGATAAAAAAGAACTTTACAAGTTTATTTCATCATTAGTACTATTAATCATTTTAATGTATTTTAGTATGGGTTATATGATGTTTAATCTACCGGTACCACTGTTTTTGAAAAATAATTTTTTCTTGATTGGATTGATCCAAGCAATTATTTCATTATTGATTATGATAATCAATTTTGTTCTTTTTAAATCAGGTTTGCTTGCTTTATGTCATAAAACAGCTAATATGGATACATTGATTGCTTTAGGTGCTGGTATTTCTTATATATGGTCTTTATTTGTATTAAGTAAAATTAGTTTTTTACCATTTTCAAAGCAAATGTTTTTAGCTCATCATCAATACTATTTTGAGTCAGCAGCTATGATTTTAGTATTTGTTTCTTTAGGTAAATTATTAGAGACATATACAAAAGGTAAAACATTATCAGCTTTAAATTCATTGTTAAAATTGATGCCTACAAAAGCTTGTTTAATATCAAAAGAAAAAGAAAAGATAGTAGATATTGAAGAAATTAAGTTAAATGATATTGTATTGGTTAAAGCGGGTGAAAAGATACCTATTGATGGTATTGTTATTGATGGTAAAGGAGTAGTTGATGAAAGCCTTTTAACTGGGGAAAGCTTACCTGTAGAAAGATTTATTGGGGGTGTGGTTAAAGCTGCAACCATACTACAAGATGGTTATTTAAAGATAAAGGCAACTAAAGTAGGTGAAGATACTGTTTTTGCTAAAATAATTCATTTAGTATCAGATATTTCTTTAACGAAAATGAAAATTGAAAAAACAGTTGATCGCATAGCTGCTATTTTTATACCATGTATAATTTTTTTAGCATTATCTGTTTTGATCATTTGGCTTTGTCTTAATGTACAAGTTAATTTAGCCATTCAACATGCTATAGCTGTATTAGTTGTTGCTTGTCCATGTTCGTTGGGCTTAGCAACACCAGTAGCAATTATGGTTGGTAGTGGGGTTGGCTTTCGGCATGGTTTATTATTTAAAAAAGCACAGGATTTAGAAGAATTAGGCAAAATAGATATTTTTGTTTTTGATAAAACAGGAACATTAACAAAAGGTAAAATGGAAGTGGTTGACACTGATATTAATGATACTGAATTATGGCAAGTAGCGTATTCTTTAGAAAGCAAAAGCAGTCATCCCTTAGCTAAGGCGATTGTAAAGAAAGCAAAAGAATTAAAAATATCAAGCATAGAAATTAATAATTTTAAAAATATTGTCGGTAAAGGTTTACAAGCTAATATAGATGATAAGCAAGTATGGGCTGGATCTTTATCATATATAGAAGATAAAATACATTTATCATCTACTTTAATTGCAAAAATAAAAGAACAGTCTAAAAGAGGTAGAACAGGTATTTTATTTGCTAAAGATAAGCAATATTTAGGAACTATTTTTCTTGCTGATCAAGTTAAAGAGGAAAGTAAAGAAGTAGTTAAATTGTTAAAAGAAGCAGGGAAAGATGTTATTATGTTGACTGGTGATCAATTAGAAACAGCTAATTTTATTGCTCGGGAAATAGGCATAAATAAAGTTTTTGCACAGGTATTACCAGCAGATAAAGAAAAGATTATTAGAAATTTGTCTCTGCATGCTAAAGTAGCAATGATAGGTGATGGTATTAATGATGCTCCATCTTTAGCAAGAGCAAATATTGGTATAGCTATTGGTAGAGGTATGGATATAGCTATTGAAGCAGCTGATATTGTGATCCAAAGAAGTAATTTAAAAGATATTATAAAGGCAATTATGCTGAGCAAAGCAACTCTTAGAATAATTTATCAAAATTTATTTTGGGCATTGATTTATAATTTAACTTTAATTCCATTAGCCTCAGGTTTAATTCCACATGTTAATATTGAACCCATGTTGGCAGCGTTAGCTATGTCACTTAGCTCAATAACAGTTGTTTTGAATGCCTTGCGTTTAAATAATATTACTTTGGCAAAAAACAAGATTAAATAAATAGATAGATATTTATCAAAAGGAGGAAAAGATGTATAAAATTAAAGTAGAGATTGAAGGAATGGCTTGTGCTATGTGTGAAAATCATTTACAAGAAGCATTTCGTAACATTGGTATGAAACATGTAAAAGCTAATCGGAAGAAAAAAGAAGTTACTTTTTTAAGCGAAAAAGAAGTAAATGATGAGTTAATTCAGCAAACAGTTAAAAATCTTGGATATGATTATAAAGGAATGACTAGCGAAATATATCATAAGAAGCGTTTTATCTTTTTCTAAATATACCTTTGATATAGCATTAATTTATTGTAAGCACTTAGAAAGTGCTTTTTTTGTGGGCATAAAGTTATTATACTAGTTATTTTTGCCGTCTAAGTTAGCAAAAGAAAGCGTTTTCTAAAGAAATATAAGTTATTATAATTACTTTGTTATAAGGAAAGGAGGAATGAATGCGAACTAATGAGTTACTTAATAATTTTGAAAAATATAATTTTTTAACGATTGAAGATATCGCTGAAAACTTAGATATTTCGTTACGAACAGCTCAAAATGAGCTTAATTTGTTACGGGATATAGCAAGTGGTTATACGATTGAATATTCAGATTTATTAGGCTATTTTTTAAATATTAATGATCCAGTTAAATATGCTGAATTACGGAAAAAGTATAAACAAATTATTGAACTTAATTATGATGATCGTAAAAAAGTTATTTTAGGAACACTTCTATTGAATTTTGACTATATTACTGTTTTTGAATTATGTAAAAAAGTACAAGTCAGCGATTCCCAAGTTCGCAAAATTTTAAAAGAAATTTCAAATACATTATTGCAATATCGTTTGGTAATGGTTTGTAAAGCTCATTATGGTTTTAAAATAAACGGTGATTTTTCGGATCGGATGCATGTTTTAGTTAACTTATTGCATAGTAGTGATAAATGTATTCAAGCTATCTTAGGATTTCTTTTTACGCCTAAACAGTATGATGATATACATGTGAAATTAGTATGTATATCTACTGCTTATAAATGGTCAATCGATGATCACCAAGCAAAAACAATTATTGATTGGTTAATTATCTTAAAACAAATGCAGAAAAATATAAATGATAATCACAAGTTAAAAAAAGAACAATTATTATATCAGATTATAGGCGCATATTATGATCTTAGTAATGTGCCAAAAGATGCTTTTATTTGGTTTGAAGATGCTTTATCTGTATTGCTTAAATGTTCACTAAATAATCTATCTTATCAAGATGTGTGTTGTTTAATTAATAATTTTTTAACGACGAAAATTACGGAAAATTTACGCATTATAAGAAATGATAAAGAGTTTATAAGATTGTTAAGTTTACATACTGTTTTTATGCTTGACCGTTTATATAAAAATATTCATGTTTGGAATCCGTATGCAAAAAATTTAAGTCAAACTTGTCCAATTGCTTTTATTCAAGCCGTTTTATTAGCTAAAGAAATTGAAAATAAATATCACTTAAAAGTAAATGTTGAAGAAATAGGATTATTAGCAATGCATATTGCTAATGCTATTGAACAAGCAAATAGATGTCGTAATGAACAAGTTTATCATATTGGTGTTGTTTGTCCATTAGGTGGTGGAGTATCTGAATGGATAAGACGACAGCTTTGCCATATTTTTGAAAGGGCTAAAATTAAAAATTTTGCTCTAGCACAGATGGATGAGTTAAAGAAATTTAAACCAGATTTAATTTTTTCTATAACCACTTTAACAGTTAATTTTAAATGCCCAATTATTAAACTTGATGATGAGAATATTAATTTTTTTCGTAAGAATGAAGTAAATAACTATTTAGAACAAATTACTTTTTTTGCTCAAACAACTGATTTTTGGCATTTATTTTATAAAGAATCATTTCAGGTAATTGATGAATGTACAGATTATAATTCTTTATTAGAACAAAGAGCATTAGTGATGGAACAACTTCAAAAACAAAAAGGATATGCGAAATCACTCATGGAACGGGAGAAATATTTATCGACAATTTATCAAAATGGTATTGCTATTCCTCATCCTTTAGAAATGCATGGTCAACATAATCGTATTGATGTATCAATTTTACCTAAAGGTATTAAAGGTGGTAGTACAAGTCCAATTATTATATTTATGATTGGCTTAAAGGCTAATGATTTATATATGCATCAACTTATTTCAAAGTATTTAGTGCGTTTATCACAGAATAAATATAGTGTTGAAAAGTTAGTTAAGGTAAAGAATTTTAAAGAATTTATACATGTTTTGAAATTGAGTTTACAAGATTAAAGAAAGGAGAATTATTATGGAAAATATATTAATTGAATTGTCTAATGCAGATGCTATTGCTGCTGATGAAGTAGAGGTTCGAGAAGTAATTAAAAAATATGCTGCTAAAGGTTGGCATGGACAAACGGATGGTATGGGTAGTCTTGTTTATACCAAAAAAGCAAAAAATCCACATGCTAAGAGTGTAATGTTATATGCGCATATGGATGAAGTTGGTTTCATGGTACGTAATGTCAGTGATTTGGGCTTGCTTCGTTTAATTAAAGTTGGGGGAACACAGATTAAAGCAATGGATCATCAAGAAGTTCGTATTACGACAAGAAAGAGGGAAAAATTTCTTGGTATTTTAAATAATTATTCCGAACCGGGACAGACAGATGAAATTTATGTTGATATGGGTGCACACAATGCTATGGAAATTAGTGAATTAGGAATTACAACTGGCGATATGGTAACTTTTAATAGCTCATGTGTGCCTTCGGCTATTCCTGGTGTTTTTATGGGAAAGGCAATGGATGATCGTTTAGGTTGTTTGGTGTTATTAAGGCTTATGGAAGAATTAAAAGATATTGATTTAGATTTTAATTTACATATGGCTTTTACTTCAAGTGAGGAAGTTGGTATTCGTGGAGCTAAAACTGTAACTCAATTAATTAAACCCGATTGTGCCATTATTGTTGATGTAGCAACTTTTCCTAATCCGTTTGATCGTTCTTTTAAAAATCAGCGACAAGTAGGTAAAGGACCACTTCTTACTCATTTCGATCGTACTTTAAGTCCAAATAAAAAATTACTTTATTATGTTAAAGATATTGCTTTGCAGAATAATATACCGTTGCAATTAGATTTATTTAATACGGGTGGTACTGATGGAGGTGAAGCACATAAAGTTGGTAAAGGTATTCCTAGTGTGGTAACAATTTTACCGGTTCGTATGGGACATGCACCATATTCGATTGTACAAATATCAGACATTGAGGAAACAGTATTATGGCACTATAAAGTATTAACAGATTTAACGACCGAAAAGATAAGCCAATTTAGCATATTTTAAAAATAAGGAAGGATAATTTTATGAAGCAAAAAGAGATTTTAACAATCATTTCTAGTTCTGGTGAAAGTAAAGGAAAAGCATTTGAGGCATTAACATGTGTCAAAAAAGGAGAATTTACAGAAGCTCGAAAAAAATTAGCCCAAGCTCGTCAATTAGATATTGAAGCCCATAAATTACAAACGGAATTGATTAGTCAATCATTAGCTGAAGGCCATGAAAATGATGTTGATTTATTAATGGTTCATGCACAGGATCACTATATGACAAGTCAATTAGCAAGAGATTTAATTGAAGTACTTATTGATACATTTGAAGCAATTAGTAAAAAGGAGGAAAGATAATTATGAATATTTTACTTTGCTGTGCAGGTGGTTTTTCTACCAATATGATGATGCAACGCATGAAAGAGGTCATTAAAAATAGTAAAAAATTAGAGTTAAAAGATTTTAATTTTAAGGCTATTCCAGCTGATGCATTAGAGGATGACATAGATGATTGGGATGTTGTTTTAATTGGTCCACAAATCACTCATAAAGTTGATCATATCAAAGCTGTTTTGGAACCAAAAGGTATTCCTTTTGCGGTCATTGATAAAGATGTTTATGGTGAAATGGATGGGGCAACAGTCTTGAAATTAGCCTTAGTAACATATAAAAAAAGTCATTAAATTAATTAAATATTGGGGTATTTAAATAGATTAAAGGAGAATGATATGTTTAAAAAATTTGAAGCTTTTATGAATAAGTACTTTATACCTTTAGCTCATAAAGTTGATAATCAGATTCACCTTAGAGCTATCAAAGCTGGTATGGTTGCAATGATACCATTTACAATTATCGGAAGTTTCTTTGCTATTTTACCAGCTTTACCTAATATGCTTGCTAAAACGAATCCAATTAGTCAGGCAATTTTAGCTAATGAAGCACTATTTGATTTAGCAATCACTTTATCAATTGGTTTTATTGGTTTATATTCATGTATTGCAATTACTTATAATTTAGCAAGATCATATAAATTGAATATCGTAGGAGCTGTAACCTTAAGTATATTTGGATATTTGTTTATGACCGTGGTATTAACTAAAGATGGGGGATTGTCATTAGCTAATTTTGGTTCGAAAGGGCTTTTTACTGCCATGATAGTTTCTATTTTAACGACTGAAATTTATCGTTTATGTTTAAATGGACATTTAACTATCAGAATGCCTGAAGGGGTACCTGATTTTGTATCACAGTCTTTTGAAATGATACCAGTTACTTTAATAGTTGGGGGTATTTTTATCCTTGCACGTCTTTTCTTTTTAAATACAATTGGTGAATTGCCACCAACTTTATTAACTAAATTCTTGAGTCCACTAGTTGGCTCAATGGATAATCCATGGGCTGTTTTAGCATTGAATTTCTGTATTTCCTTGATTTTCTTTTTTGGTATTCATTCATCGGTTTTTTCACCAATTACTCGGCCGATAATGGTTGCTTTTATTGCTGAGAATATTGCAGCTTTTAAAGCTGGTCAAGCAATTCCACATTTTTATACAGCTGGAGCATGTAGTGCTTTCTTTGGCTTTACGGGTTGTGGTATATCTATTGGCTGTATTATTGCTTGTCTTTTCTCAAAGCTTAAACGATATAGAGAAATAGGAAAGATTTCTTTATTCCCAGCTTTATTTGGTATAAATGAACCGATTTTATTTGGGGCACCAATTATTTTAAATCCAATTATGTTTATTCCACATGTTTTTGGCGGAGCAATTATAGGTACTTTACCTTTATTTTTAATGCATTGGGGATTAATCAGTAAACCTATTTTTGATCCACCATATGTAGGTGTTTTCTTAGAAGGATTTTTAACAAATGGTGATTGGCGTTCAATTTTAGCTAATTTATTGCAATTAGTTTTAACGATAGGTATTTATTGGCCTTTCTTTAAAATTATTGAAAGACAAGAATTGTTACAAGAGAAAGCAAAAGAAAAAGAAATATTTAATGCTGAAGAAAATAAATTACTGGATGATATGGATCTAGATTTCTAAGGAGGTAATTATGTCTTTACAACGTGTCCAAAAGTTTTTAAAAGAAAAAGGAATTGAAGCTTTATTAGTTAAGCATATTCCAAGTAAATTATTTATTAATTCTCGATCTGGTAGTGGTATTTATGTTTTAGTTATGCCACAAAAAGCTGTTCAATTTTATGATGGTCGTTATCGTTGTGAGGTTGCAGAATTGACAAGAGGTTTTGAAAATATTGAAGTTAATGGTCGACATTATATTGAATCAATAATTGAATTTGTCAAAAAAGAACAGATAAATACTCTTTATGTTGAACCAAAAGGCTTAAGTTTAGGAGAATTTCAAGCACTATCTAAAGAAGTGAATACGGTATTAGCTAAGGATTGGATTGCCACGATAAGATCGGTAAAAACAAATGAACAGATTGAATATGTAAAAGATGTTTGTCGCATGACAGATAATGTTTTTCATAACGTACTTACCAAAATTAAATTAGGTATGAGTGAAAAAGAATTATCTGGTTGGATTAATTATTATGCAATGGCAGAAGGGGCTGAAAAAATGTCTTTTGAAACGATTGTTTGTAGTGGTAAGAGAACTTCTTTACCACATGGTCGGCCAACAGATAAGGTGCTTAATTATGGTGATACATTGATTATGGATTTTGGCTTAGTACATAATTTTTATCAATCAGATATGACACGTACTGTTTTCTTAGGTGAAGTTTCAGCTAAAATGCGTCATATATATGAAACAGTACATAAGGCACAAGTATCAGCTATTAAGGCTATTAAGGTTGGTAAAAAAGGTAAAGAAATTGATGCTGTGGCACGGCAAATAATTAGTGATGCTGGATATGGGACATATTTTTCACATGGCTTAGGACATGGTATTGGTTTAGGTAGTGATTTACCAATGTTAGCACCAGATAGTGAAATGATTCTTGAAAATGGTATGATCATGAGTTGTGAACCAGGTATTTATATACCTGATTTAGGGGGTGTACGCATTGAAGATGATGTTCTTTTAGCTGATGACCATGGTCAACCTTTAAATAAAACAGCAAAAGATTTAGTTGTTTTGGAGGTTTAAATGGATAATTTTGATAAAATTTTTGATCGTACAAAAGGAAATGCTCGGAAGTGGGCAGCGGATGTTATTAAAAATAAATTTCATATTGATAGTAACAATGATCCTATTCCCATGGATTTAGCAGATATTGATTTTGCAACAGCACCAGCAGTTGCTAAAGCAATTATTGAGCGAGCAAAAGTTCCTGATTATTCTTATACATATATTCCTGATTCGTGTTATGAAGCGATCATTAATTTTAATGCTAAGAGATTTCATCTTAATTTAGACAAAGAATGGTTGAAATTGACTTATGGTACAGTATCTACTTTACATTATTTAGTTCAAGCACTCACTAAAAAAGGTGATGCAATAATGTTTCATACACCTGTTTATGCACCTTTTTATGAAGCTGTAGTAGATAATTGTCGGCAAGCAATTTTTAGTCCTTTACAGTTAATTAATGGCCAGTATAGTATGAATTTTGAACAAATGGAAAGAGATATTATAGCTAAAAAAGTTAAGGTCTTTATCCTTTGTAATCCGCAAAACCCATCAGGACGTATTTGGACTAAAAAAGAGTTATGGACTTTATGCGATCTTTGTTTGCGTCATAAAGTGATTGTCATTTCTGATGAAATTCATCGTGATATTGTATTTGATCGTCATCAATTTACATCTTTATTTCAAGCTCATTTAGCAATAAAAGAAAATAGTATCCTTTGTTGCTCACCAAATAAAAGTTTTAATTTAGGCGGCTTAAAATCATCTTATATTGCTATTCCTAATGAAAAATTACGGCATAAAATTTATCAACATTTAAAAGCTAATGCTATTACTTCACCAAATGTTTTTGTCGTTCCAGCTTTACAAGCAGCTTATAATAATGCTTGTCAATGGCTAGATGAAATGGTAGCTTATGTAGCTGAAAATCATCGTTTTTTAGAAGAATATATAGCTCAAAATATGCCTCTTTGGCAAGTTATGAAATGTAATTCGAGTTTTTTAGCTTGGATCAATGGGCAAGCTTATTTTAAAAATGAAGAAGAAATGGATCATTTTTTTCAGTACTGTAATATTTGTATAGTTAAAGGAAGTTACTTTATTGATAATGCAGATGGTTGGTTTCGTTTATCAATTGGTATGCCAAGAAATCTTTTACAAAAAGCTTTAGAACGAATGAAATTAGCATATGATCATCATATTAAATAATAAAAAAGAGACAATGTCTCTTTTTTTAAAAGTCACAATTATCAGGATCAATATCACTTGGTCCATAATTAGGAATTTTATCTAATAGCTTTATATCTTTATCACATAAGTGAAAATCATGTAAATGGTTATATTCTTCTAAATCATCTAAGTCATCACTTTGAACAAGTGGAATAACATTTTTATCGAGGAGATAACGAGCACAGATAATACGTGGTGAAACATTATATTTTTGGGCAAATATGTTAATTTGTTTGGAAGATAGAATAGCTTGATGGTCAGGAGGTAGAAAGCCAATAGTTTGAATACAATGTAAGTGAGCGCTATCTAAATTATCATGAAAAGGGAAGCCAGGATAAAAACGAGCTTGATTGACCATCGGAGAGATATTTGACAATTCTAGGTATTCTTCAATATGTTTAGCTTGACAATTGCCAATACCAATAGCATGAACTTTACCTTCACGATATAAAGATTCAAGGGCAAGCCATGTTTCTTTTTGAATGATATGATGTTGTTTACGAAATTGAATAGGATTAGGCCAATTAATGATAAATAAATCAATATAATCGGTTTTAAATACTTTTAAAACATGACCAAAATAACGTTTAACACCATTCATACCATGATCACTATTTTGTAATTTAGCACTTAAAAATAAATCATGTCGAGAAACTTTACTATCTTCAATTGCTTGTTGGATAAGCGGAAAAGAAGAAGGGTTAGCAGGTAAGTCTAAATGTCGAAAACCGAAGTTTAAAGCTCGCAAAAGATTGTTATAAGTACATTCAGGACTTTTTAAATCAATGCGATAACCAGGGTAAGGAATACAAATTCCGTTATGTAAGGTAGTAATTCGAAATGCTTTTTTCATACTTTAATTATAACCTATTTTTAAAAATGTAGGACAAAGAAAATAAGTTCCGTCTCCTTATAATTGATTATTTTATAATATAAATATAGAAAAGAGGTATAGTATGCAAGTCAAAGATAAAGAAGTGGAAAAGCTGATGAATCTTAAAGAACTAAGTTTTTTTAAAGTTTTTAAATTCTTTTCTTTTGATGATTATTTGCGTATATTAGATGAGGTTGAATGGCCAAGCGATGAGAAAGATAAGCAACATGAAAGTGATGACTTTTAGTTGTTGACTAAATTCCTTTGTTTAGTGTAAAGTATAAGGGCATATTTATGTATGCAACGTGCGTGGGAGAAGAGCAATTCTTCGTTGAACCACAGCATGTGGATAGAAATAGGAGGAAACCACATGGCAAAGAAAAAAATTGCAAAGATAGCTAAGCTACAATTCCCTGCTGGTGGAGCAAAACCAGGTCCAGCATTAGCATCAGCTGGTATTAATATGCCTAAATTTTGTACAGCATTTAATGATGCGACGAAAGATCGTCATGGCGATATCGTGCCTGTTATAATTACTGCTTATGAAGATAAGTCATTTGATTTTGTAATTAAGACAACACCAGCTGCCAATTTATTAAAGAAAGCAGCCGGTATTCAAAAGGCATCTGGAACACCTAAGACAGTTAAAGCAGGTAAGATTACCGAAGCTCAATTACGGGAAATAGCAGAGTATAAGATGCCAGATTTAAATGCAAATACCGTTGAAGCAGCAATGAAGATTGTGGCAGGTACAGCACGTAATATGGGTATTGAAATTGAAGGAGGATCTAACTAATGGCAGGTAAGAAGTATAGAAGTGCATTTGAAAAAGTTGATCACTCTAAATTTTATGATTATAAAGAAGCTTTAACATTAGCTAAAGAAATTAGTACAACAAAGTTTGATTCTTCGGTTGAAGCTAGCTTTGTGTTAAATGTTGATCCACGGCAAGCAGAACAAAATATTCGTGGAGCAATGGTATTACCTAATGGTACAGGTAAGAGTCAGAAAGTTCTTGTTATTACACAAGGAGCTAAAGAAGATGAAGCTAAAGCAGCTGGTGCCGATTATGTTGGTGGTAAAGATATGATTGATGAAATTAGCCGTGGTTGGTTTGATTTTGATATTATTGTTGCTACTCCAGATATGATGGGTCAATTAGGTAAATTAGGTAAATTATTAGGTCCTAAGGGTTTAATGCCTAATCCAAAGACAGGCACAGTTACAATGGATGTTAAAAAGGCTATTGATGAGATTAAAAAAGGTAAAGTTGAATATCGTGTTGATCGTGATGGAAATATTAATGTTTTAATTGGTAAAGTTTCTTTCTCTGAACAACAATTAGCCGAGAACTTTAAAGCTTTATATGATGTCATTCTTAAAGCAAGACCAAATACTGTTAAAGGAACTTACTTAAAGAGTGTAACTGTATCAACAACAATGGGTCCGGGTATTAAAGTTAACGTTGAATAAGAAGGTATATACCTTCTTTTTTTATGTTTAAATCTGTTTTAAACTATATTGTAGTAACATTTTGATAAGATGGTGGAGGCAATATGCAAAGAAGCAGAAAACATATGCGTTATTTAATTTTAATGGCGAGTATCACATTTATGGCTATTTTGTGTGAGTTAATGCCATCAGGAGTTTTACCGATGATGGCTAAAAATTTTCATTTAAATGCATCAGAATCAGGAATGTTAGTTGGTATATATGCTATTTCGTCAGCTCTTTTTGGTATTCCTATTATTTCTTTAACTGTTGAATGGTCTCGTAAAAAACTTTTATATTATCTATTATTAGGTTTTTCTGTAGCTAATTTTTTAGTTGCTATAGCACCGAATTATATTTTTGCTTTAGGCGGTAGAATTCTAGGTGGACTTTGTGTTGGAACACTTTGGCCCATGATTACAGCTTATGGTATGGCAATGGTGGATAAAGAAAAACAAGGTCAAGCCGTAACTATTATCATGTCCGGTATAACTGTTGGTATGTGTTTTGGCTTGCCAGTAATGACTTGGCTTGGTAATTATTTTGGTTTTCGGGTAGCTTTTTGTATTTTAGGTATTTTATTATTAGTAATTACTTTCCTTTGTAATTTCTTTTTACCAGATGTGGCGGGAGAAAAAAAGAGTATTGCTAATTCTCCTTTTACAATGTTAAAAAATAAAGGTATAATACTTGTCATTGTTTTAACTTTTTTAGGTGTCGCAGCCAATTATGGTGTTTATACTTTTATTACCCATTTATTTGATATTTTAGCTTATCCTAGTTTTATAGAGGCACAAGTTTTTTTTGGTATTGGATCAATAATTGCTGTTTGGGCAGTGATGAAGTTTATTGATAAGCAGTTTCACTTAATTTTAAAGGCAGTATTTATAATGACTTTTATAAGTATGATTTTATTTTATTTTGCCCATTGGGTATACTTATTCCATCTAGCTTTTATCTTATGGGGTATAGCATTTGGCTCATTAAGTTCAACATTTCAAACAGCTACAGCAAGACAAGTAAGTGAAGGTACAGCAGTTGCAAATGCTATTCAATCATGTTCATTTAACTTTGCTATTATGCTAGGATCACTGGTAAGTGGTTTACTATTAGATCATTATAATATGCAAGTTATTCTCATTTTTGCTTTATTTCTATTATTTATAGGAATTATTTTATCATTGTATGGTCATAAATTTATTAAATAATATGCTATGAATATTAATTTCCTTAAAATGGTATATAATACTATAGGGTTAGTCTTTTCTAACTAAAGGGGATAATATGAAAAAGCGAATAGCAATAGGAAGTATATTAGCTTTACTGCTCATTTTAGTTTGTCTTGGTATAAGCAGAAGTAAGTTATTTAATGATCAAAATAATAAGCATATAGATGAAACTAAAACAAATCAATCTGATAAATATGTAAATAAAAGTGATAAAAAAGTCAATCAAGCAGGTAAAGAACGTCAAGAAACAACGCATTTTAATTTACCAAAAGAAGGACATTTTAAAACAAAGATAAAAAATGTTAGGAATAATCAGTTAACTAATAATTTTAATAGTGATTCTTCTTTATTACCAAATGAAGAGAATAATATATCTAATGATATAAGACCACATGTTAATGCATATCCAACACATTTTATATTAGAAAATAAAGTTATTATTGGTCTTACTAAAGAAGGTTTAGAAGATATTAAAAAGACAAAGAAGATTAAAATACCGGAAGGAATTGTTGGTATCAAAGATGGTGTATTTAAAAATTTAGCTTTAGAACAAGTAGAGTTAGCTAATACATTAGTTGAAATAGGAAAAGACTGTTTTTTTGGTAATAAAATAAAAAAGATAGATTTACCAACATCTTTACAGAAAATTGGACGAGGTGCTTTTGATTATAATCAGTTAGAGCAACTAGTTATACCTAATCCTTTATGTAAAATAGATGGTGTTTTTTATAATGATCAATATGTTAATATTATAACCGCAAATAAAGATGTTCATGATGAAGCTTATTTTCAGACAACGATACCGTTTAAGCGTTTAGAGCTTGAACAAAAAGGGATCAAACCTTTTGGCTCGGTAATTAATCGAGCAGGTGTAAAAGTAACTTATTATGATGATCAAGATAAAGCTGAATTTGTTGATCATCTTGTCTCTAAAGAACGTAAAAATCATTATCGTCGTAGTAGTGATCATTTAGATAAATATTTTAAAATTGGGGAAAAAATAAATGTTGTCGCACGACGGAATGATTACTTACATTTAGCTAATGTTTTTGTAGAGGGAGCAGTTAATAGTGAAGTGGCTTTTCACTATAATAATGAAGAACCGGCTTTAACTTCACCTACAGATTATCGTAAACCAATTTTTAATGGTTTAAAGCAAGCAATTATTGTATATGTTGGCTCACCGGAAGCTCACAATATTGATTTTAAAAAAGATCTTTTTGCTTGTGATTATAAAATGAATAATATAACCGATAAGATTAAAGTATATGATAGTGAAAAAGTTGATGTTAATAAACCGGGTATTTATACTGTACGTTATGAAGTGCAAGATGAAGATGGCAATCAACAAATAGGCAAGCGTCATATTTATGTTGAAAAAGAACATGAGTGGTATCCATATGATTTCTATTTTGAAAATGATATCGTACTTGGTTTAAGCAAAATTGGTGAATATAAATTAAATGAAAGACTTGTGGCTCCTAATGATAAACAAATTATTTTACCATCAAGAAATGATCAAGGTAAAGTAGTTACGAAAATTGGTTCAGCAGCTTTTGCTCGTTTAAGAACAAGAAAGATTGTTATACCAAATACATATCAAGAGATTAGAGCTTATGCTTTTGAATCAAATCTTTTAGAAGAATTAATTTTACCTGATTCAATTGTTAAAGTTGGAGATAAAGCATTTGCGTTTAATAACATTCAAAATTTATATTTATCTAAAAACTTACAAATAATAGGTAAAGAAGCATTTTCTTCTTTACATTTAAAGGAAATTAATTTACCTGCTTCATTGATCGAACTTGGTGAAGGTGCTTTTAAAAATAATGCTAAATTAGTAAAACGAGAATTAGAAATACCAGTAAAAATAAAAACTATTCCAGTATCAGCTTTTGCTAATTGCCATTTAACAAAACTAGTCTTACATGAAGGATTAGAGACAATTGAAGATAATGCATTTGGTAAGAATAATTTAGTAGCGGTAAAGTATCTACCAAGTACATTAAAGAATTTATCTGCTTCTGCTTTTAAGCAGAATAGTGATCCACATGGTTCAGAAAGATATTCAGCAGTTAAGTTATATACAAAAGATGGTAAGAATCCAAATCATTTTATTTCTAATGTTTTTCAAGTCATCAATCCTGTTGATACACCTAATAAAGAAGAATATATTGAGAGTGATTTTAAATTATTAGCTGGTAATAAAGTACAATTTAGTGAAGCTGGTAAACAAAAAGCAAAAACAAATAAAGACTTAGTTATTCCAGATACAATTGCTGGTCAAATGGTTGAAGGCATAGCTCAAACAGCCTTTATGTATAAACATTTTCAAACGATAAAATTACCACATAATTTGAAATTCATTGAGAATACTGCCTTTGCAGGTAATGATTTAACGAACTTGACACTACCAAATACATTAGTTCGTATTGATGGTTCAGCTTTTTATGGTAATACTAAATTAACTAGTCTTAAATTATCTGATAAGATTGAAGAAATTGGTAAAAATGCTTTTATGAATACTGCTTTAACAAGTGTTAATTTACCAAATACTATTAAAAGAATTGAAAAAGATGCATTTAAACTTAAAACAAATACCAAGAAAGTTAAATTGACAATTAAGTATAATGACCAAACAAAGAAGTTTATTGATGATAATCAAGACCGTTCTGATTTTGATTTAGATGTTCAAGGTATGCCATCAAGACCTTTGACTAAGAAAAAAATTGTTTTAACTAATAAAGCAACAGTATATGGTATTAAAGCAGGTCAACGTTTGAAGTTTAGCTTAACTGCTTTCCAACATAAAGTAAGACTAAAAGTTAATAATCATGATGTTAATGTAACAAAAGTTGGTAATGATATATATGTTTCTTCATATGTACAGTATTTAAACAATGAAAGAGAACAAATATTTACTTTTGAAGAAGATGGTATTAAATATGAAAAAAGAATTGTTTTCTTTAAACCTGAAAAGATAGTGATTAAGAATAATGATCAGGTATTTAGCTATACAGATAATTTAGAATTAGAATTAGTTAAAGATAAGTATGCATATAAGAATTTACATGTTTATCGAAATCAATATAGTGGCCGATCAGAAAAGAATGTTATTTTGCAAGATAATAAAATAAAATTACCAAAGACTTTAGTTGATGATATAAAGAAAGATAATGTACTTAAGTTATATATTGAAGATGATTATCATGCTAAGACATTAATTGTTATCAAGCTAAAACATGGAGAAGACAAAGCCCAAGTTAATTTTTCTTTAATAGGTAATAAAAATGATGTTTATACTTATCAGACAGATCAGGTAAATGAAGATATTTATCAGGCTTTAAAAGATGATTATACAAGCAATAATTTAGGCATTGAAATAGGTCGTACAACATATGATAAAGATGAGTATGCAGAAATAGATGAAGTTTTGGAAGATAAGTATTTAATGTTGTTTGATGATCAAACAAAAAGTATAAAATTATGTATTAATAAGCCTAAACAATTTGAAGAATTGCATATAAAATGTCAAAAATATACATTTATATATGATATTGAAGATGATTATAAATTGACAGTTAAGGATTAAAAGAGGTAATTGATATGAAGAAAAAATATATTTTAGTTATTTCGGCTATATTATTAGCATTGGGTACTTTTTCTGTCATTGCTAAAACATCATCTGATCAAGCAGAAGCTTATCGTCGTGATTTTCATGGTGAAGGAGTAGTTGTAGCTATTATTGATGGTGGTGCTGATATTAATCATCCTGATTTGAAATTAAGTAGTCCTGATGATGCTAAATTAAGCAAAGATATGGTACAAAACATCATTGCTCAAAAAGGTTTAAAGGGAAAATATGTTAATGCAAAAATTCCTTATATACATGACTATTATCATAATGATAATGATATTTATAGTAGTAATGAACATGGTTTACATGTTGCTGGTATTGTAGGTGCTAATGGGGAAAATAAAGGTGTTGCACCAGAAGTTCAGCTCTTATTGATGAAAGTCTTCCCAGATGCCGGTATTAATACCATCGTTGATAGTAGTAAATATTATGTACAAGCAATTGAAGATGCTATTGTCTTACAAGCAGATATTATTAATTTAAGTTTAGGAACTGGTGCTGGTGCTGATCATTTATTAGATAAGAGTGTTAAAGAGGCAATTAAAAAAGCTAAAGATGCGGGTATTATTGTTAATGTTTCATGTGGTAATAATGGTTACTTTGCATATCCTGATGCTTTACCTAAAAGTGATAATCCCGATTATGGCGTTATTTCAATGCCAGCTATTTTACCAGAAACAGTTGCCGTTGCTTCGTTGAATGGTGATACATTAAGTTCACCGATGATAGTTTCTAATGGTAAAAAATACCCTTATCAAAAAGCAAGTAAAGATGCACTTAGCATTGCAGATGAATTGCCATATGGTAAAGATGTTCAGCTTATTGATGTTGGTGAGGGAACAAGTAAAGAATATGATAATTTAGATACAGAAGGTAAAATTGTTATTGCTAAAAAAGGAAGACTTGATTATACACAATTGCATCATATAGCTTTACAACATCGAGTAGCTGCTTTAGTTGTTTATAGTGCTACAGATATGGATGAAGAATTTACTTGGGATGCACGTTTATTTTCTTTACCGGTTGCCCGATTAAGAGAAAAAGATGCAAAGGAAATTATTACTAATGCCAAAAAGAATAAGCCTGTTGTTTTTTTAAATGAGAAAGAATCATATCCAAATAGTAAAGCAGGCGTTATTAATTCTTTTTCAGCTTGGGGAGTTACGAATGAAGGTCTATTAAAACCAGATATTACAGCTCCTGGTGGTAATATTTTATCTTTAGCTAATCATGGTGAATATACAAGAATGACAGGTACAAGTATGGCAGCACCATATATATCAGGTGTTGCAGCTTTAACATTACAACGTTTAAATGAAACTTATGATCAGCAATTAACACCACTTGCTAAAGCTAAATTAGTTAGAAAAATTATGATGTCAACTGCTATACCAAAAAGAGAAAATAATGTTCTTATATCACCACGTAAGCAAGGAAGTGGAGTAGTTAATATTAAGTCAGCTGTGACAAGTAAAGTGGTAGCTTATATTGATGAAGAAAAGATAAATTTAAATTTAGGAAAAGTTGAAAAAGTATTGACTGTACCCGTAACTTTGGAAAATATAAGTAAGAAAAAAATATGCTTAAGAGGTAAATATCAACTTTTAACTGATATAGTTAAAGACGGACGTTTTACGATGCATAGTAAATTAGTTAAAGAATCTTCTTTAAGCGATGTTGTTCTAAATCCAAAAGAGAAAAAGAAAGTAATTTATAAAATTGATATTCATGATATTCAATTACAAAATGTGATGCCTAATGGTTTTTTCATTGATGGTTTTATTGATTATAATTATGGTTCTACAAAGACACATGTAGGAGTTGCATTTACTTCTTTTAAAGGTCAATTTAATAAATTACCATGTATTGAAACACCTATTTATGATTTACCAAATGGCGATGCTACATATATTAAAAAAGCAAAAGATATCAATGATTTTACTTATTTTGGTAGTGATATTTTAGTTAATGGTGAAGCACAAAATATCGTGCTTGGCGAAACCGCAAATAGTAGTGATGATCAACGTATATTTAAGAAAGAAAATATTGCTATTTCACCAAATAATGATCAGATGGCAGATCACTTAGATTTTAATATTACAGCTTTAAGAACATATCAAAAGATTAAGATTGATATTTTAGATAGTCAAAAAAATATTATTGCGACATATAGTGATGTTAAGAAACCTGAATTTATAAAGAGTTATTATGGTGGTAATCAAAAAAATCAGAAGTCACTAAATATTTGGCAATATGTTCCTCAACATGTTAAAGAAGGAAAATATTTTGCTCGTGTTGTTGTACAACATGATCTTAAAGATAATGAAAATATGCAAAGTTTTATCTATCCATTTTATATTGATAATACTGCTCCTAAATTAATTAGTAGTATACAAGAAGGAGATTATTTAACATTAAAGTGTGAAGATCAACTAAGTGGTATATATAGTACTAAATTATTATTTGGAACAAGAGAAATAGAATGTGATAAAGATGGTCGATACAATATTAAAGGTATCAAAAAACAACAGCTTCGCTTAGTTATGCAAGATTATGCATATAATGAAGTAAGTATAAACTTAAAATAATATTAAAAAGAAGATTGATTAAGATCTTCTTTTTATTTGACAAATCTTTTAAAGATGGTACTATAAATGTAACATATAGTACTATAAATGTAACCAAAATAAAGGAGGTGATGTAATGGAGGTGGAAATTCAGAATAGAATAGCAGAATTTAGAAAAGTAATGGGTTTATCTCAACACCGTTTAGCAAAAGAAGTTGGTCTTAAGCGACGCTCAATTATGGCATATGAAAAAAATACAATTAGTCCAACTTTAGAGACAGCTTATAAGATATGTAAGGTGCTTAATAAAGATATTAAGGAAGTGTTTATATTTAAATAGGAGGTTTTATGGGCTTTTTATCTTACAGTTTAGATGATATTAAAAATAAAGTTAGGGAATGTTTTGGAAATACAGATAATTATTTATACGTTTTTAATCGTGATAATGTAAAAAAAGGATTAGCAAGATTCCTTTTGCTTGGACCATTGGCGTTTGTGTTAACAGGAAGTCAAAATTATATTTTAAATTTTAATGAAAAAGGTATTTATGAAAAAAATATTAGCACTAATTTAAAAGGTAATTTTGTGCTTATGCCTTGGCATGAAATTGAAGACTTTAAAGTTGGTTTTAGAATGAATATAGCTATTATTGAATTTTTGCATTTAGGTAAAAAAATGCGTTATGAAGTACCGTTTAAAGGTAGAATGTGTATTGAAAATAGTGATAATTTAGAAAAATTACAAGATGTAAAGTGGCATCAAATTGAAAATAGATAGTTTAAAAACGTTTTAACAAAGCTAAAGTGTATATTGATGATGTATATAGTGGGGGAAGTGGTGAAGAAGCTGAAAAGCTAAACCTTCCCCTTTTAAGTACTGCAATTCAAGGTGGGTTATTTCATCCTAGTTGTAAACATCATTTAAGTACGTATTTTCCTGATGATGAGGATAAAGCACAAAAAGGAAAACAAGAACATCACTATTTACAAAATAAGATTCAACGAGAAAGGCGATTAATAGCTGGCTCATTAGATGAAAATAATATAAGAGTACACAAGCGAAAAGAACAACAGCTGATAAGAGAAGATGAAAAGTATAAAGGAATGATGGAATCTCCTTTTAATAATTTTTATAAATTTAAAGATATAACTAATGAATTAGTAAAAAATAATAATTATAAAGAAGCAGAATTACTTTTTGATAAAAATATTGTAAAAGGGTAGGTATAAAGAAGAAATAAGAGCTGGTGAGATATACAGAAAAAATATTGGTGGAAATATTAAATTTTTAAATAAAGATCTTTATAATGGACCGTCACCTGACTATTTGATAAACGATTCTCTTTGGGAACTAAAAACCCCTAAAAGTAGTAAAAACTTGCATAAGTTAATTGAAAAAGGAATCAAACAAATAAATGCGGGAATAATGGGAAAAATATCAGGCGGTATTATATTGAATATTAAAGAAATCAAAAACCAAATGTCATTAGATGAAATCATAATCATTTCACTCAAACGCATAGAATTTAAATCACCAAGTGATATAAAATTGATGATAATAGATGGTGATAAGATTTTAGAATCTATCAATTTATAAAATAAAAAAAGAGATACGTCGACCTTAAGCGGTCTTCCTATCCTTTTCATACCTAATTTAGCATTTTTATAGAAATATGTCAAAGTCAAGTGCAATAGTATAAGTTGAAAAAATAGCCATTAAATAGGCTTTTAATGATTATAGAAATGTTAGGTATTAATGAATATATTAGTGGTGCTGAAATAAGTCATACGTCTGATGGAAAATATCAAATGAAAACTATGATTTATTATTATATGGAGATGGTAGAGTAGGTAAAAATGACTTTAAGTTTTATAAATTATATAAAGGTAATGATGACGTGACAGGATTAGATGTTGTTATTGCTTAGATGGATTCTAACTCTGAATTAATTATTCATGCAAATCATGTTGGGAAGAAGCATCATAAAGCGGAAAAGCTTTATAGATTTTTATCAAAATCAGATCGGCTTATTGACAAAAGGAAATAGATATTTTACTGTTTACTTGTAAAACTGGTAATGCGAGGCTGAAATTTTCCCTGGACAGCTGATATACGATATGTGGGGGTCTTCTGATTTATTACACAGAAGGGGGGCCCACGGCATTACTGGAATTTCAAAAAAGCATTCTAAATAGAGTGCTTTTTTATTTGAGAGGAATATATGGCAAAGAGTAAAAGATATTTTAAAACTCTTAAATGATAAAAGGAAAGGAGGTTTGTTTTGATAAGATACTTGTAATTTGAAATAAGAAAGTTATTTAAGGCTTATATATAAATTTACTTTTTTATAATAAGTGCTAAAATAAGAGCTGATCTTTATAGGTATAAATATAATATAAGAGGTGTTTTATGAAACGAAATAAGAAGTTTTTGAGTTTTATAAATTATTTTTTACTTGTTATGATGGCTGTTTCTGTTTTTCCTTTAAATTGTCAAGCAAGGGAAGAAGATAATATAATACTAAAAATGGAACCATATGTATCAGTTAGTGATAATGCTTATGATAAAGAAGGTAAATTAGTTGATGATAGAAGTGATAAAGCAACAGTTTATAATGGTGAAATGATTTTTAATTTTAAAGTAGTAGAGTTATTAAAAACTTTACGTAAAGATATAGAGTTAAATGCTAAGCCTTTAGATTATTTAGATGATGATAAAATGGCAATTTTTAATTATAATTTTATTTTGCCTTCTTCTCTTACTTGGGAAGATTGTTCAGAGTTACAAAGTAAATCACATGTTTTTGCACAAGTTAAGCATCACATAGATAATAATAAATTGCATTTAGAAATGTTGTTTGCTAATAAAACATGGGGGGAAATTTTCAAAGAAGATGAGCAAGAAACAATAACATTGAAAGCTCATTATCGGGTTACTAAAGAACAATGGCAGAAATTAGCAAATAAGTATATTAATAGTTATGGCTTTTTAGCTTTTAAATCACATTGGAATTATAATCTATGGCATAATGACTATAGCACAGATGAAGTACATTTGCCTTTAGTTAAAGGCTTAAAAAATGATTATAAATATCAAGAATTAAAAGAAAAACATTTTTCATATGATAAAACAAAGAAGCTTGCATTTACAAATACTTATGATATAGATACTTATAGTGGTAGCTCATCATTATATAATGAAGTTATTCCTGATTATTTTGATGTTGGTTATCCAGGTGTTAAATTAATTTCGACTATTCCGACAGATGCTATTAAACAGATGATAGATCCACTTGAAAAATGGATTATAAAATCAGCTAATGATTTAAATAGAGTAAGTATTGGTGATTTAAATGTTGTTTTAAAGATGACTTATAATTTTCCAATAGGGGTTAAATTATTACCGCAAATCACAAAATATTCTTCATACAATATTAATCATTGTGTATTAGATGACGATAGTAATTCATTTTTTGTTGATAGTGTTACGAACGACAACAATCAATTGGTAGTTAAAGTGAAATTAAATACACGTAATTGGTTTTCAGGTCCACTATTATTTCGTCCTAGGTCATATTCTTATGCTTTGGTTAAAAAGAAACTTTTAGGAATTGCTGATAAAGTGAATTTAAAAGTGACAACAGCATGGTTTGATAAAGATAGTGTACATGGTACAGACTATTTAGCAAAAGGTAGAATGGAAGCAGATATTTCAGGTAATGTATTTTATGCCAATAACATTATTCCTTTTAAATGTGATATACCAAAATCAGATGTAAAAGATATTCCTTTTGCAATGCCTTATAAGGCTACTTATCAGCTAAAAAATGGTAATAAAGATCGAAAATTACCTGATCAACTAGATTATGTTAATGAAGATCTGATGAAAAATTATGATTGGGTTAAAAAAGGTCAAACATATACTATTGATGAAAAAACAGAATTAGATGATGACTATTTTTATGTTGAAGATGGCTTATGGCGTTTTAATCGTCAAAAAGACTGGATGTTGGAAAATAAAACAGTGAAATCAGTTAGCAATGTTAATCGTGATTTATGCTTAAATGGTGAATGGGAATTTATTTCTAAATATGCAGCAATGATTAATGAGGCGCCTCATTTATCTGTTAAAAATAAAGAAATAAAACAAGGTGAAAAGCTTGATTTAAAAACATTAATTGAGCGAGCAGATGATAAAGAAGATGGTCCACAATTAAATGATAAGGTAGTTATTGATCAGGGGAAATTTGATTCATCTAAGCCGGGTAAATACATTATTTCTTTTAGCCTTACAGATAAAAAAGGAGCAACGGTTAGAAAACAAGCAGTGGTGACGGTTAAAAAAGTAGATCTTGTTCCTGTGTTACCTACTAAACCCTTTTTGATATCATTAAAAGGAGAAAGACATATTCTTGGTACAAAAGATCCAGTTATAATGCAATCAAGTTCGAAGATAGATAATTTCTTGTATTGTTTAATAGATGCCAAAGAGTTAGCTAAAGAAAATTATACTGTTATTTCCGGATCGACAATTGTAAATATAAAAGCTGATTATTTAAATAAGCTAAAATTAGGTAAACATCAACTCACAATTGTCTCTAAAGATGGTCAAGTAAATGCTGATATTACGATAGTAAATTCACCCACAAATATTAATCCGATTAGTCATATATCAGATAATGGAAATAATTCAACAGTAGGTAGATTAAATTCATCACAAAATAATAATGGGCAAGGTAAAGTGATCAGTCAAACAGTGAAAACAGCAGATAAAATATCAATATCTTTATATAGTGGATTATTAAGTGTAATGATTTTTACGATATTTATTCTGGGGCAAAAGAAAACAAAAAATAATAGTAATTGTAAATAGTAATATAAAAAGTCGGAAGTATTTCTTCTGACTTTTTAGATGATTATTAAATATTTATAACTTATGTATAGATTAGTTATTTAATAAATTAGTAAATTCATGGGGATGATTTTCGCCTTGCTTATAAATATATATAGGTAAATTAGCGGCAGTATATAATTGTTTTAATTTTTGGATATATTGCCAACATATTTCAATCTGATCCCATTTAGCAAACCATGTATCATCATTATTTAAACATGATAATATCATTCGTTCATATGCTTCTGGTGTATTTAGTTTAAATTGTAAATTACAATCTTGACAAAAATTCATATTTACAGACGAAATAGAATCTTGACCTGGTGTTTTAATATTGAAAGAAAGATTAATACTTTCGGTTGGTTGAATTTGAATTTGTAGAATATTAGCCGGAATATTTTTATTGATTTGGTGGAACTTAATGGTTACCGTGATTGCTCGTTTTTGACAACGTTTGCCTGTTTCGATATAAAAGGCTACATTCTTCCAACGAGGATGATCAACATATAATTTTAAACCGGCGTAAGTTTCCGTTTGGGAAAGAGGATTTACTTTTTCTTCCTTTGTATATCCTTCATATTGACCAAGAACCATATGTTTTTTTATTTCAGCAAGCGTAAAAGGTTTAAGCGCTTTTAAAATTTTATATTGTTCATCAGCTATATTATTTTGTGGATTATCTATAGCTACAATACTTAAAATTTGTAATAAATGGTTTTGTACCATATCTTTAAGAGCACCTGTTTGATCATAATAACTGCCACGTGTTTCGACACCTACTGTCTCAAAAGCACTAATATGTATACTTTCAATAAAATCTTTATTCCAAGCATGGGCAAAAAGGGGATTAGTATTACGAACAGTTAGAATATTACGTACCATTTCTTTACCTAAGTAGTGATCGATACGATAAATTTGTTTTTTCCCGAATTGATTTTCAAGTTTTTGCGATAATTCACGAGCATTATTTAGATCTGTACCAAAAGGTTTTTCAAGAATTATTTTGGGTTGCTTAATATAATTAGCTTGTGATAATCCTTTACTGATAATTTCAAAATAATTTGGTGCAACAGCAAAATAGATAACATGTTGATCAAAAATTTTATTTTTAAAGAAAAAGTTAAGTTGTTGATATTCATTTAAGTTTGTAAAATCCATTTTAAAATATATAACATGTAGTAAAAAATTTTGTAATTCTTGTTTATTAACTTTAAGGCGAGCATAGTTTTGAATCCAATTATAAATTATTTGTCGATAATCATCATTTTGATAGGGTCTTCTACCAATGGCACAAATTTGGATATTATCTTGTAGTAAATGTCGTTTGAAAAGGGTATATAATGCTGGCATTAGCTTGCGATATGTTAAATCACCTGTACCACCGAAAATAGTGATAGCAATATTATTCATGATGGCTCCAATTATGGTGTTCAAAACCTTTTTGATCAATACGTTGATAAGTATGAGCACCAAAAAAATCTCTTTGTCCTTGAATTAGATTAGCGCCTAATGAAAGAGCACATAATTGATTTAAGAAAACGGTCGCATTTGTAAATATTGGGGTAGCAAGACCATATTTTAAGGCTTCGCTACTAATTTTTCTGAGGTCGGGTAAATAGTTTAAGATTTGTGCTTTAAATTTTTGATATAGTAATAAATTATCTATACCACTATTATATGCTTCCATAATATACCTTAAAATTTTTGATTGAATAATACATCCAGAGCGGAAAATAGCAGCAATTTGAGCATAATTTAAATGCCATTGATACTTTTTAGAAGCATCTTCATATAAACCAAAACCTTGAATAAAAACAAGTAATTTTGCTAAATAATAAGAATTATATAAAACATCGTTGTTAATATCTTTAAAAGTATTGCTTGTTTGCATATATTGCTTTCTTAATTGTGTTTGATTAGACATTATACGAGCTTGGTATGCACTGGTTAATAACGAAGCATTGTATTCTTGCGTTAAAGATTCGATACTTGTCCAACGCCCTGTTCCCTTATTACCGGCAATATCTAAAATCATATCAATTAAATCATTGTCACTACGAGGATCTTTTTCTCGTAAGATAGTGGCACTGATATTCAATAAATAACTTTGGGTATCTTTTTTATCCCAATCATCAAAAAGATCTGCTATTTGTTGATTACTGTAATTGGCCATATATTTCAAGATTAAATAAACTTCTGCTAATAGTTGCATATCAGCATATTCAATACCATTGTGAACCATTTTAACATAATGACCACTACCTTGTGGTCCGATATAACTACAGCAAGGATGATTATCTTTTTTAGCAGCAATTGTTTCTAATATGAATTGTATTTCTTTATAAATAGTAAAGTCACCAGAAGGCATAATAGATGGTCCATGTAAAGCACCTTCTTCACCTCCTGAAATACCGATACCAAAATAATTAATACCTATTGTAGCTAATTTTATAAATCGTCTATTTGTATCTTGGAAAAAGGAATTACCACCATCCATGATAATATCTCCTTTTTGCAATAAAGGAATTAATAGATCAATAATGTCATCAACCGTTTTACCGGATGGAACCATCAGAAGAATTTTGCGTGGTAATGCTAATGAATAAACAAATTCATCTAATTTTTCAAAACCATTAAATGATGATATATTTTGCTTCATAATTTCTTTAGTACGGGTAAAAGTACGATTAAAACCACTAACTTTAAAACCATGGTTTAACATATTTAAACAAATATTTTTGCCCATTACACCTAAACCTATAATACCTATTTGATTCATAAAACCTCCTTCATAATTAAGGCAATGCCTTCGGGTATAAATATTTTTTGTTGGGGAT
>CAMUDN010000010.1 GCA_947087645.1 uncultured Bulleidia sp.
TGCTGTCATATTTTTTTCTCCCTACATTTTCATGTTGATGGCAACTATATTAGGATTTAATTTACATAATTGCTTTTTGTCAGCAGGCGTAGTAAAATCAAGAAAAGGCAGGGTTGATTTGCAATATTTATTTGTAAATTAATTCCTAGATTTATTTACAAATTTTTTCAATTTTTCTTGCATGTAGCCACTTAGAAAACGTAGTATGCGAAACAGAAAGCATTTCTGCACCCTCACGCAAATTTACCTGTCCACGCTGCCACCTAGTCGCCACAGCATAAAAATCATCAGGGACCTCAATCTTTGGCCTACCAAACACCACACCTCTTTGTCTGGCAACACGAATCCCTTCCATCTGTCTTTGATGAATATTTTCTCGCTCAACTTGAGCAACATACGATAAAATCTGCAATACAAGATCGGCAATAAACTTACCTGTTACACCATTTACATGTTTTCTCGTATCCAGCAAAGGACAATCCAACACTACAATATTTGCTTCTTTTTCTTTCGTGATTTTGTTCCACTGCTCAATAATCTCATCATAGTTTCTGCCTAAACGGTCAATCGACTTCACAAACAACTCATCACCAGATCTCAAACGTCTAAACAATCTCAAATAATTTCTACGGTTGAAATCCTTCCCTGATGCCTTGTCAACATAAATACAGCCTTTTCTAATGCCACTGTCTTCCAAAGCCTTAAACTGTCTGTCTACACACTGATCCTTTGTAGACACCCTTGCATACCCATAGCGCATACTTATTATCTACTCCTTTTTTGAACACCATTATTTCAAAAAAAAGAATAATTCAGCATGAAGAATTATAAAACCCCACTTCACAAGTGAACTGCGCCCCTGAATTTGGAGAAAAAAAAAGAACCGATTCAGGAGGTGCGGTTTTAATATGACTAAATATAGTAAGGAAATGCGAAAAAAAGCAGCAGAACTCATTGAGCAAGGCATACCTTGCCCCAGTGTATAATTTTGGCAGCAAAGAGATAGTAGCATGGTCTATATCACAGAACCCGGATCTTGCCCAGCAATTTGAAATGCTAGACATACTTATTCCTAAGATACCTGCCGGTAAACATCCAATTATGCATTCGGACATGGGCTGGCAATACCAGCATAAAAGCTATTGTGACAGATTGAAGGAAGCTGGTATTGTACAAAGCATGTCGCGTAAGGGAAATTGTATAGACAATGGCGCAACAGAGCAGGTATTTGGGCATCTAAAAGATGAGTTTTTCAAAGGTATAAAGTTCCCGGACTTTGAAACATTTAAGCTGGAACTGAATAAGTACATTATTTACTGGAACACGCAGAGAAGACAAGTTAAACTAAAAGGACGGACACCAAAAGAATTTCGATGTCAGTCCACAGTTGCATAAGCTTTATTTATTGTGTCCAACTTTGGGGACGCAGTTCAATAAAGTAGGGCCTTTTTGTATATAATATAAGTAAGAATACTAATATACAGTTGATAATTTTATAAGTATTAATTATATCTAAATGTATAATATTTCCGCATACAAACCTCTATTAAAGATTCATAGTATGATCTAAAACCATATAAGAACAGTAATTTGATTCAACAAAAATATCAGTATTTAAAAAAGATAATATTATTACTCTTATAAAAATATAGCTAGAAAGGATTAAAAAACTATGCTTCTAATTGAAACCATCATTTTATGTTTTACTTTTTTTGGATTATGTTTTTTGAATACTGGTACAGATGAAAAAAATTTAAAAAACTACACATCATATCCTGATGAAGTACAAATACAAATCAATAAGATCAAAGATTATCAAGAAAAATATACAATAGCAAATAAATATACTACATTGATCTTTAATTTTTTAATATTTACCATTTTATTTTTCGTTTTGGGAATAGTAATTCGACAGTCAAATTTTATGCATAACTTTATATACTTACTAATTTTAGGCGAAACATTAAATATTTTTGACCTTATCGTTATAGATCTATTATGGTGGCGAAATACAAAAAGAATAAGACTACTAAAACTACCACAAAAAGAACTCTATCAAAATCCCCAAAAACATATCAAAGCGTTTTTAAGAGCACTAGTTATGTATTTTATTATTGCCATATTTGATGGCTATCTTTTAACTCTTTTTTAATAAATAGCCATCGTAACATAAATCAATCTAATACATGTGTAAATTACTTAATGAAAAATAAGTAATTTTTTATTTATTAGCTCATTTCTTTTTTTCCAAAACGGACTATAGCTAACCATAATACAAATAAAGAAAACATAATAGCGAATGGTAAAAAAGGTAAAAGTTTAAAACCGGCTCCTATTCCTATCGTTGTCAGATCATGTAAAGATCGAGAAACTAAATAACCACTATAACAATAAGGATAAACAAACCAAATTGGTGTATTTGCTATTAAAATACCAGGTATGACAAGCAATATATTTAAGCCAACAGATAACAATGACTTTTCGGTAATAACTGTGATTGCCCACATGATGATTAAACTTGGAATCATCGCTAAAAATAGCGTAAAACACCATTTTAATAAATATAGAATTGGTAGTGTTTCACTCATTCCCCTACTACTAACAGCAAAAAGACCAGCTATAACAAATACAGTAAAAAAAACAATAATTTCCAGAAACAGATAAAATAAAAGTACACAAAATTTAGCAAAAGAAAGTGCATAGCGACTAATAGGTAGTACCAACATCTTTAATATTCCATTATTACCTATTTCTCTTCCCGCAATCATCACACAAACAACAATCATGCTAAGAGGCAATAAATAATATGCATAGACCAATGCACTTTGAATAAACATTGCCATCCATGCATTTGTATATTCAGGTGTAAAGTATCTATGTAAACTAGCAACACCAGATATAACTACAAGAAGCGGAGCAATAAAAATCAAAGGAATAATTTTACTTCTTTTTACTTTCATAAATTCAACTTTAAGTAATTCGCAAAAGTTCATTTTCCTAACCCCCTTATTCATAATGCATATGTTTAGCTGTCCATAAGCCAGAACATAAAAAGATTATTGTTTCAACAAGAGATATAACTATAACTAGCATATTAGGCTTAGCACTCATAGCAACAGCCGGTTTTAGCATAATCATAAAAGGTGATACCATAAAAAACATAAGATCTGATGAAGCTAATGCCATACCACTTAAAAATCCTACTACCCCAATGCCTAGTGTCACCCATATATTTTCAATTCGTGATGATACGAAGAGCATAAAAGATAGTACTGGCATTGATGTAATAAATGAATAACCAGCAAAAGATATTAAGGTATGTATTTCAAAAGTACCTGGTGGTAAATCAGTCATACCAATTTTACTAAAAGCTAAATTTTGAATACCAATAGCAAATAGTAATAAAACAGTCAATAACAAAAATTTACATAAATACATATCATGTATTCTCATCGGTAACATATACATCTTTTTTAAAGCATTACCCTTAAATTCCATTTTATAAATAATACAAGAGGCAACAATAATACCAAACATATTTAAAACCATAATCATACCGTAAACCTGTGTAAGAAGAATATCCATAGGTTTTAAAGGTAAGTTTAATAAAGTATCTTTACGCACTATAAAATTAAGAAAAACATAAGCTGATCCTATGATACCTACTGCTATCATTAAAGGTATAAATCCTGTCCTTTTACATTTTTTAAGTTCAATGAAAAATGTTCTCATAATTTAGCCTTCTGCTTTCTGCTTATATTATCTTTTTCAATCATAGACAAAAACATATCTTCTAAATTATCCGTCATAAAACCTGAACGTAAAGCATGCTTACGTAATTCATCTAAACTACCTTCAAATAATAAGTGTCCATGATTAAGTATACCAATATCATCAGCTATCAATTCAATTTCAGATAACATATGCGAAGAAATAAGAACAGTACAATCATAAAGCTTAGGTAGTGATTTAATTAAATTTCTAATTTCATGTATACCCGCAGGATCAAGTCCATTTGTCGGTTCATCTAAAATCAAAATAGGTGGTCTACCAAGCAATGCGCCGGCAAGCCCTAAACGCTGTTTCATACCAAGTGAATATGCCTTTGCAAGACGATCACCAAACTCCGCAAGACCAACCAATTCTAAAGCATCTTCAACTGCACTTGATGGAAGATCTAAAATACGACGAATAATATCAAGATTTTCCCTACCTGTTAGATTGGCATAAAAAGACGGTGATTCAATAAATGAACCTATTTCTTTTAAAATAGCTATACGATCAGTAGGAAATTGTTTCCCATCAATTGTAAAAATACCCTTCGTTGGTGCACTTAACCCTAAAAGCATTTTCATAGTAGTTGATTTCCCTGCTCCATTTGGCCCAAGAAAGCCATAAATACTTCCTTTTCGAATATGAAGTGAAACATTATTTACAGCCATAAATGATTTATATTTTTTAGTTAACTGTTCTGTAGTAATAATATTGTTCATGACAATATCTCCTTTCATGGCTTTATGATACTGTACTAACCTTATGACAACATTCGCTTTACCTTACATCTACCTTACATTGCTATAAGAAAACAAAAAATATATATTTACATGGCATAATATATGATAAGGAGGATTCACTATGAAGGATGAATATTTATTAAACAAGCATTTACTACTTGTTGATGATGAAAAAGAACTTTTAGATATGGTTCTATCTATTCTAAGTGAATACGGCTTTCGTCATATATCAACTGCCAAAAGCATAAAAGAAGCTATCGAAATAACGCAAAAATACCATCCAGAATTAGCTATCCTCGATGTTATGCTTCCTGATGGTAATGGCTTTGATTTAATGAAACAATTAAAACAATATAGTGATTGTCCGATGTTATTTCTTACAGCTTGTGGCGAAGATACTGATAAATTTAAAGGATTTAGTTTAGGTGCTGATGATTATATTGTTAAACCATTTATTCCCAAAGAACTAATATTTCGAATCATGGCAATTTTAAGAAGAAGTTACAAGAGTGAAAATAATATTGTCCAACTGCAAAACTGTCAGATTGATTTTTCTTCTGCCGAAGTAATTAAAAATAATAAACGTATTTCATTAACAGCGAAAGAATATGACTTACTTTCCACCTTATATCGCAATGCAGGACGAATTATAACGATTGATGCATTATGTGAAGCAGCATGGGGTAATAATCATTTTGGATATGAAAATTCTTTAATGGCACATATTCGCCGGATCAGAGAAAAAATAGAATATAACCCATCACAACCTATTTCATTAATAACTGTTAAGGGATTAGGCTACAAGTTGATTGTAAAGGAGAAGTAAGTATGAAAAGTATACCTAAACTAATTCAACGCTTTATAAGTCTTTTTCTCTTTAGTTCATTAATAATATTATTAATGAATATTATAGTTTTTATTGTACTTATAGCAAACTACGCCCCTAATAAAGAAACTTCTCCATATAATATAGCCAAAAAAACAGGAACAGCATTACAATTATCTACAAATGGTAATTATGTTCTCACTGAAAATATGGCTACTAAACTAAAAAATGCTGGGGCATGGGCAATTTTAATTGATAATCATACCTTAAAAGTTATATGGCAAACAAAAAATGTTCCTACTACTATTCCAGATCATTATACTTTATCAGATATAGCTAATTTAAACGTAGGCTATCTTGATGGTTATCCTACCTATACAGGAACTCATAAAAATGGTGTTGTCGTCATTGGCTTTCCCCACCATAGCTTTTGGAAACATACTCAACCTAGTTGGAACTACCGTTTAATTGCTCATTCTCCACAAATTATACTCAGTATATTATTTATCAATATCTTACTTATTATTAGTATTTATTTAATTGCTAATATAAAGCTTCTTAAATCAATTAATCCGATCACAAAAGGTATCAAATGTTTATCTAATGGTGAAAATGTTCATCTTCCGGAAACGGGAGTACTTGCTGAAATATCTGCCAATATCAATTCAACTTCCAATATTTTACAGCAACAAAAAGAACAATTAAGAAAAAAAGAAATGGCTAGAGCTAATTGGATTGCTGGTGTTTCCCACGATATTCGAACACCACTATCAATGGTTATGGGCTATTCTGGACAGTTAGAAAATGCTTCTCATCTCACCAAAGAAGAACAGCACAAAGTAATGATGATTATGCAACAAAGTGAACGCATAAAGAATTTGATTAATGACCTCAATCTTGCTTCTAAACTTGAATATAATATGCAAGCCATTATGAAAAAAAAGGAAAATATCGTTGCTGTTGTCCGGCAAGTTGTTGTTGATTTTATGAATATGGATATGCCAGATAGTTTTGCACTACAATGGGAAACAAGTGAAGAACTGAATGTTTATAATATTAATATAGATAAAAATTTATTAAAACGAGCAATTGCAAATCTTATTTGGAACAGCATCATCCATAATAAAAAAGGCTGTACAATTTATATATCTATCACCAAACAAAACAACAATTGTATTATATGTGTTGAAGATGATGGCATAGGTATTACCAATGAAAAATTAAAAAAGCTCAATAATACACCACATTATATGCTCTGTGATAATAGTAGTATGGAACAACGACATGGTTTAGGCCTACTTATTGTAGAACAAATTATTGATGCTCATAATGGAAAAGTCGTGATCAGTAAAAGTAAACATGGTGGCTTGCTTGTTACATTAACGATACCGCAATAAAATATCTTAATGATAAAGTTATTTTAAATATAATAATTTAATTATACAATTAGCATAAACTAAAATTTATCAGAGGCTAAAGATGGAAACAATCACTTATAAAAAAGTTCAGATAAAAGCACAAGATTCAATTCTTGATGAATTACTTGCATTATCAAAAACATGGGCTAATGAAAATTGTTGTCCGGCATATTATCAAAATGATCCAAGTGATTTCATTGGTCACGATGTTTATCTAGCTATGGAAAAAAAGCGTATTATTGCATATGCATTTGGACATATTAGTGTGCAAAAAGAGAAAACTTCATATAATAAAGAAAATGAAAAAGCTTTTGAACTTGATGAAATGTATATTTTAAGTACCTATCGTAACCATGGAATTGGCAAAGAACTTTATCGATTTATCGAAAAGGATGTATGGAATAGTGTGGATGTAATTAGACTAATTGCAACATCTTATCAATATCATAAGCTACTAAATTTTTATATTAAAGAATTAGGCTTACAATTTAATCATGCATTGTTAGTAAAAAGAACACATTCATAAAGATACATATTAGACGATAAGAAAAATATCGTCTTTTTTATCATCAAGATAAAAAAATTACCACTTATATCATTATTACAACCACTTATTATAAATTTATAGAAATCATGATCATTGAATTATAAAATGTATTCGTAAAGGATGTGAAGTAATGCAAATTGAAATTAAGCTAGCTGAAGAATATGAAGAACCAAAAATTATCATCATGACAAAGCAAGTTACTGATGAAATCAAACGCATCATGGAAAAGATACAAAATGAACAAATACAAGTCATCACCGGTTTTAAGGATGATGTTGCTGTAATACTTGCACAAGATGATATTTACCGCATTTTTACCCAATCAAATAAAGTAATTGCCGAAACAAAAAAAGGTTATTACTATCTTCACTTACGCCTTTATGAAATAGAAAAATGGTTTAAAAATAATGATTTTGTCCGCATATCAAACTCTGATATTATCAATTTGACAAAAGTTAAAAGCTTTGACCTAAGCTTCGCAGGAACCATACACGTTAATCTGTTAAATGGAAACGAAACATATGTTTCAAGAAGATATGTCACTAAAATTAAACAAATATTAGGAATGAGAGGTAGAAAAAAATGAAGAAAAAACTAATCCAACTAGGACTTTTAGGCTTTCCTATCGGTCTTGCAATAGGCCATGTCATAACCTTATTTATATCGCTTTTTATTGCCGATGGCTTATATTATCCCGTTAATCAAGAACTCATTAAAACATGTGGGACGGAACTCAATGCTGTTCTTTTCCAATCACTACTTTGTGGCATCATGGGTACATGTTTTTCAATGGCTTCCATTATCTGGCATATTGATTCATGGAGTATAGCTAAACAAACCAGTATTTACTTTGTAATATCATGTATTATCATGTTTCCTATCGCCTACTATGCAAATTGGATGCCTCATTCTATTATGGGAATATTAGTACATATAGGAATCTTTTTAATAATATTTATATTTATATGGCTTAGCCAATATTTTATTTGGAAAAGAAAAATCAGATATATGAATGAACATATAAATAGATAGCAATAACTATTTTAATCACTTTGAAAGGATATTTTTCACTAATATCCTTTTTATATATTTATAAATAAAACATTATTTTCATTTTACTTGCATATTTTATGCATTCAAGATAGACTATTACCAGTTGTTATTACTTGATCTATTTATAAATAATTTATTTTATAAAATAATAGAAAGGAGATATATATCGTTATAGATATATTTGTTTTTAGAATGTTTTTAATTTCTTATCAAAAAATATCAATTCAAAGTACAGTTATCGAATATACGGATTTTGATGGTTTAAAAAAATTACAAGAAAAAGAAAAAGATGGTATAATCAATATCTTAATTAACAAAGAGATAAAATAATAAATATCTTAAAAAGATAGTTTACTTAAGTAAACTATCTTTTTCTATTTTATAACCACCTTTAGCTAAAAAACTTTTATATGCAATCTTAATTTCCGATGGACAATCAATTGGCAAATCTTTAATTTCTCCCTCTCTTGCATACTTTATAACATTACGTAAAAACCATTTAGCTTGTTCTATTTGATCATATTCTTGCCAATTTTCTGGTAACTTTATCATCTATTAATTACTAAAATCAGCATCTACTTTACGCCGATCTTCTCCTAAGAAAAAACAAGCTGTTGTACCAGGACCCGTATGTGAACCAATTGTTGTACCAATATCAACATGATGAATCTTTACATTCGGATATTCTTTTTGAATCATTTCTCCTAGCATTTGTGCATCATCTAAGCACATGGCATTTGCAATCATCACATCTTCCATCACTGGTGAACCATATTTTTTAATCATTTCCAGTGTCATCGCCATCGTTTTCTTTTTACCTCGAATCTTTTTACGCACTACCAATTTACCTTCTTGATTAACTGCCATAAGTGGTTCAATATGTAACATATTACCAATCATTCCAGATGTCTTAGAAATTCTACCACCACGTATAAAATAAGTTAAATCACCAGAAAAGAACCATGCCCCAATGTTATATCTAATTTGTTTTCCATATTCAAATAATTCATCAATATTAAACCCACTATCTCTTTTTAAAACCAATTGATGAACTAAAAAACCAATACCAATCGTAGCATTCAAACTATCAAGAACATATATTTTACGTTTTGGAAATTCTTCCATTAATTGATTAGCTATCAAACAAGCACTATGATAACTACCCGACAAGCCAGAAGATAAACAAACATGTAAAACATCCATTCCTTTTTCTAAAAAAGGACGAAAATAATCTAAATACTCACCTGTTGAAACTTGGGAAGTATGTGTTATTGATCCTTTAGCCATCGCTGAATAAAACGATTTAATACTTAATGTTTCGCCAAAATCATCTTTATATTCTTTACCATCAATAAGATAATGATAAGCAATCGTTGGAATATCATGCTGATCTAAATAATCTTTTGTTAAATCAGCAACTGTCTCTGTACTTAAAATAAATGGCATCTTATTCCTCCTTAAACATATTCTAAACTGCTCCTTAAAATTTGTAAAAAAATTTAAGCACCAGATACATAATTTTTCTGTTTTTCAAAACAATGTTCGATAAATGGACAACGCCAACACTGAGGTTTCCTTGCTTGACATAAATAACGACCAAAAAAAATCATTTGGTGATGAGTTTTTATCCATCTTTCAGAATTAATTTTCTTTTTTAACTTTTTTTCAATCGTTAATACACTATCATTTTCATTAACTAAACCAAGTCTTTTAGCAATCCGTGCAACATGTGTATCAACTGCTAAAGCTGGAATATTAAAACATTCTGCTTGAATAACATTAGCACATTTACGACCAACACCTGGCAAAGAAATTAATGCTTCCATATCAGAAGGAATAACACCTCCAAAATGAGCAATAACATTATTAGCAAAGCCAACAATATTCTTTGCTTTAGCATGATATAAACCCAATCTAGAAATACAATTCTCAACATCTTTAATATTAGCCTTAGCTAATGATTGAAGATCAGGATATTGTTTAAATAAATGCGGTGTAACTTGATTAACTGAAACATCTGTACTTTGTGCTGATAAAATAACAGCAATACATAATTCATAAGTATTATGAGCTTGTAATTCACCCTTAGCTTCTGGAAAAAGTTGATCTAAAAAAGATAAAATTGATTTAATTGCTAATGCTTTCATTGACGATCCTCAAGAATCGCATGTAATTTTTCGTCATTTTTATAAGCTGATAAAATACATGCTTCAATATAAGAAAAATTAATTTTATCATTTATCAAAGCTTCTCTTAACGCCCAAATAATAACCTTATCATCATAAGCTTTATGCCATTCTACTAATTTTTGTAATTCAGTTGAACTTAATGGACGGTTGAAATTTTGATCAAAAATACTAAAAAGAGAACTATCCATATCATCTTGACTAATCTTCTTTTGATCATATAAAAAAAGTCCTTGTAAATCAAAATGTGGTCCCATATTCGTACTTGTGATATTTAAGTAACCTTTATTTATTAATTGATTTAATAAAGTTTCTATTTCTTCTTCTTGCAAATGCAATTTCAATCCCAAATGATTTAAATTAATAAACTCACCATGTTCATTAAAAAAATCTAAAATTAAAACTAACAATGCTTCTTTATCACTTAAACCAAGATATTCAAGATGACTAATAATCCAATCACGATGTTGAAAATAAGGTTGTTCATACCATTCCATAAAAACTCCTAATTATTATTTAAACGTATAAATTCTTCTAAAGTATAACTCGGACAATCAGCCCATAATGATTCTAAATGATACATCTCTCGACTTTCAGCAAGAAAAAAATGAACAATAAAACCATGAGCATCTAAAAGTAACCATGTACTCTGATCATCTCCTTCATGATGAAAATGATGTGTATATTTACTTAATTCTTCTTCACTAAGAGTTAATAATGACTTTAGATGGCGGGTATTTTTAGCCGTCAATAAAATGAAATAATCAGTAAAAAAACATCTTTTACGAACATCTAGAATACGTATATTTTCTGCTAATTTAGTATCTAATAAATATAAAAGACTACTTAATTTGTCCATTTTTCTGTCCTTCTAAAAAAATTTTTTGATTCTTTAAAACTAGCTTAACACATTTTTTTAAATCTGTTCTGGCTAATTGTTCCTCTGCCCTTGTATCATAAGCCCTTAAAGGCTCAATTTTATCAGCAATAAACAAAATATAGTCATAAGCATTCTGACCCTTTAATCCCAATGAATGTCTTTCAATAGCATGTAACAATATTTTATCTTGAATACCTAAATTTTTTTTCAACCAATCAGCTGCTAAAAAACCATGTATCGCCCATTTTGGTATTAATTGATACGTCTTTAATTGCTTAAATTTACGAACCTGTTCCTCTTCATCTTTACAAATATCATGCCAAAGTCCCATTAGATATGCTCTTTCTGTATCTAGATGATACAGTTTAGCTAAATTAGCACAAACATTGGCAACCGAATAAGAATGAGCTACTCTTTTTGCTTTTAAATGTAATTGTAAGATATTCTTAGCAAAAGCATGTGTTTTAACCAAGTAATAGCGAATAACCTTTGGAGCATAATAAAACTTACCCTCTTGAATAGCCTTTTCATCCTGACTCTTCCAGATATCAGCTTCTGATATTACTTCCATTATGTTAATATTATGATTTTTTTGAAAAACTTTATTTAATAATAACAAACGTTCTTTTTTAGGTAATATACCATCTTCAAAGCAAGTAATACATATCTTACCTTTTTTGGCTAAGCGTCTCAATCTACGATGATCCGTTTCTGAAATAGGATCAAAACTACCAATATAATTCATCGTGGTAATTGAATCTCAGGCTTTTTAAAAGCTTTATATAAAACAATATGACGACCGATAATTTGAACTACTTCTGAATTAGTGAGACGTGATAAATCAAAAGCCAATTCTTTTAAATCAACCGTTAATGTTTTTAAAATATGAATTTTAATTAATTCATGCGTATTAAAACTATTTTTAATCAATTGAATAAATGTATCTGATAAACCATCTTTGCCACACTGATATAAAGCATGCTTTGTTTGAATTAATGATTTTAAATATGATTTTTGTTTTGTATTTAACATTATATTATTGCCTTTCTTGTATAAAATACCATATTTTCTGGTAAATAAAATGTAATCTTTTTAAAACAGCCACTTAAACAAAACCACCCTAAGCCTGGTAAAACAACATCTACTTTATCTATTTGCTTAATAAATGAAACTTTTTGAGATAATTTAGAAGCTATCATCGGCTTTAATTCTCTACCACATTGTCTTTGCCATAATTCATCAGCATGTGCTAATTTAGTCCGATGAAGCAATAAATTTTCAGCTAAGTAGAAACAAATAGAAGCTTTATTTTGGGGGATAATATCCATTCTAAATAAAGCCGCTATAAAATAACTTTGGGGATTATAAATTTGATAATTACGACTCTTTATTTGTTTATGTACTAAAATATAGTATAAATCAGCTTCTTTAACTTGCATCAGATATGAAATTTCAACTTCTAAACCTGGTGTATCAATCCATTCATAACCATTTTTAGTTCTGGTTATAAATGCTTGGGTTGTTCCCGGATAATATGATGTCGTAACTTGTTCAACTTGTAATAAGCGATTAAATAATGAACTTTTACCAGCATTAGCTAAACCAATAAAAAGAAAATGATGTCCTAAAGGATATTGCAAACAATAATTTTCTAATTCATTTAATCCTAAATTAATTTTTGTACTATTAAGAAAAATATGTTTAATTGGTAAATCATATTTTGTAATAAGACACCTAACATAATTAACTAATCTTTCAAATTTAATACTATCGGGTAATAAATCACATTTACTTAAAACTAAAATAACATCCCTATTTTGTATTTCTTTAACCCATTTCTGACTTAAACTTTCTTCTATAGCTAAACAATCAACTACCCAAATAATCAATCCTTTTTGAGCTAAGATATTTTGTATTACCATCTGTGAGGGAATACCAAAACGTTGAGAATAAACAGGATCATTATAATGTTGTAAGCGAAAGCAACGTTGGCAATATACAGCATCTTTTTTAGGGCTAAAACCGGGCATTTTTATATTTTCATATTGCAAAGTTATACCACAACCAATACATTTCATGAATTTACCTCAAATAATCCCAACTGTTCATAACTTACTTCTTTTTTATCATCAGTTATCTCTTGATCCTTAATTAAAGCTTGTTGAATACCTTTCAATAAATATTGTTTATCATCTATCGCTAAAGTCATAAAACCCATATCTTTAGCTTTAAAGGCAATATCACCAACATTAATAATTACTTGACTTGCACCTAAAAAAACCAGTTCTTGACTCGCTTTAACAGCTAAAATATATTTCATTCTTGAAGGCTTTGATTTTACTACTTTACAAAGTCTTTCACCCATATTCTTAGCCCGCATACTTAATTTTAAGTCATCCCGATGTAGACGCTTAGCTTGCTTTTTAGCCGTTAAAAGAAGTAGATTTTCATTGTCATTTAAAGCACAAGCATCTGCAATCATATCATCTTTACTAAGTTTTAAGATCTGTACACCTTTAGAAATCTTAACTTCTGGAATTTGTTCAGCTGCCATACGTAAGCCAAAACCATCTTTAGTTACAATTGCGACTTCTTGTTTATCATAAACCATAAAAGCTGTTTGTACTTCATCACCATCATTTAAAATAATAGCTTTGAATAAACGTGAAGTACGTTCCATCTTCCAATCACACAATTTTGTTTTCTTAATTTTATTATTTTTAGTCACAATACATATCCAAGCATAAGAATCAAAGCTTACTACATGAATAACATCGACAATCTTTTCATCCGCATCCATATGTACAAATTTATTTAAATGACTACCAATATCTTTCCATTTTACATCATCTAATTGCCAAACTTGTAATAAAGCATAATTACCTTTATTCGTAAAAAGTAAAAGATAATCTAATGTATTAACTTCTGTATATCCAATTAAATGATCATCTTCCTTTAAAGCTATATTTTGATCCTTTGAAGCATTATATGAACGTAAAGAAACACGTTTAAGATAACCATCTTTTGATACTGTGATCATAACTTGCTCAGATGAAATCATCGCTTGCTTATCAATTACTATTTCGGCAATATCTGCTTCTATTTTAGTTATTCTCTTTTGTCCATATGTTTCCTTAATCATTTTTAATTCTTTAATGATAACATTATCTAAAACAGATTGATTTTCAATAATTGCTTTAGTTTCTTCAATTTGATTAACTAATTGTGCAAATTCACTACGCAAAGATACAATATCTGTATTACTTAAACGATATAAGCGTAAAGAAACAATTGCTTCAGCTTGTATTTCATCAAAACCAAAGTTTACTTGAAGATTAACTTTAGCATCCGCTTTATCTTTCGAAGCTCGAATCAAAGTAATTATCTCATCTAAAATAGAAATAGCCTTAATTAATCCCTCTATAATATGTAAACGTGTTTCCATTTTAGATAATTCATACTTAGAACGTCTTAAAACCACTTCCTTACGAAAAGAAATAAAAGCATCTAATAACCCCAATAAACCTACTTGTTGAGGAGTTTCATTAATAATAGCTACATTATTATAATTATAATAAATCTGTAAATCGGTATTTTTAAATAAATATTGCAAAATAAAATTAGCATCTACATCTTTTTTTAGTTCCACGATAATCCGTAAACCATTACGATCTGATTCATCTCTTACATCAACTATACCATCAATAGCTTTACTTAAACGAATTTCATCCATCTTTTTAACAAGATTAGCTTTAATTACTTCATATGGTATTTCCGTAATTAAAATTTGTTGGTTATTCTTTGTGGCTATAATTTCTGTTTTAGCACGAATAACAATTCTTCCCTTACCACTTAAAAAAGCTTCATGAATCCCTTTTGCACCTTGCACAATGCCACCTGTTGGAAAATCTGGACCAGGTAAAATATCGATGATATCACTCAATTCTGCTTGAGGATTTTGAATACGATAAATTGTTGCATCAACAACTTCATTTAAATTATGAGGTGGCATATTTGTTGCATAACCAGCCGCAATACCACTTGCTCCATTGACGAGCATAACTGGAAAAGGAACAGGTAAAACAGTTGGTTCTTCATCCGTATCATCAAAATTAGGACTCATTTTAACTGTATTTTTATCTAAATCTTCTTCCATAGCTACCGTTACTTTAGCTAAACGGGCTTCCGTATAACGCATAGCTGCTGGTGGATCATCATCAATAGAACCATTATTACCATGCATATCAATTAATGGTAAACGAACTTTCCAATCTTGGGACATTCGGACCATTGCATCATAAACTGAAATATCACCATGAGGATGATAATTACCAATAACTAAACCAACTGTCTTAGCTGATTTACGATAAGGCTTATCAAAAACATTACCATCATGGTACATAGCATATAAAATACGTCTTTGTACAGGCTTTAAACCATCACGAGCATCTGGTAAAGCTCTTTCTTGAATAATATATTTAGCATAACGTGAAAAACCAGCACCCATAATATCTTCTAAGCGTTGGTTAATATATTTTGTTTGATCAATCCATTCTCTTTTTTTAGCCATTTTGATCACCTCGTTGGAAATTATCCTCAAGTGTAAATTGGATATTTTCTTCAATCCAATTACGACGTAATTCCGGTTTATTTCCCATTAACATGGCAACTCTTTTTTCAGCAACGTATAAATCATCAATATTAACTTGAATTAAGCTACGATTTTGTGGATCCATGGTCGTTTCCCATAATTGTGTAGCATTCATCTCACCAAGACCTTTATATCTTTGAATTTCTACTTTGCCCCATTTTTGCTTACAAGTTTCTAATTCTTCATCACTATAACAATAACTAATATTTTTACCTTTACTAACTTTATAAAGAGGTGCTAAAGCAATATAAACCATACCTTTCTCAACTAATGGACGCATATAGCGAAAGAAAAAAGTCAATAATAAAATCTGAATATGTGAACCATCATTATCAGCATCTGTCATAATAATGACTTTTCCATAATTAACATCATTAATTTCAAAATCTTTACCAACACCCGCACCTATAGTGTAAATTAATGTATTTAATTCTTCATTACGTTCAATATCATTTAATGAAACATGTTCTGTATTTAAGACTTTACCACGCAATGGTAAAATAGCTTGATAATAAGAATCTCTTCCCTGCTTAGCTGAACCACCAGCTGAATCACCTTCTACTAAAAATAACTCTTTCACTTTAGCATCTCGTGATTGAGCAGGTGATAATTTACCTGATAATAATTTTTCACCTTTACCTAAATTTTTACCTTTGCGAACAGCTTCTTTAGCTTTACGAGCAGCTTCTCTTGCTTGCCGAGCTTTTAATATCTTTTGAATTAATTCATCTGCTTGTTTATGATTTTCTTCTAACCAAAAACTGAATTTATCAAAAATGACACTTTCAACTGCTATTTTAGCTAATGGAGTTGTTAATTTACTTTTAACTTGACCTTGAAATTCCAAATAATCTTCTGGTATACGAACAGTTATAATACTTGTTAAACCTTCTCTTACATCAACACCTTCTAAATTTTTATCCTTTACTTTCAAAAAATTATATTTTCGTGCATAATCATTAATTGCCTTTGTAAAAGCCGACTTAAACCCAGCTTCATGACTACCACCATCACCTGTATGTACCAAATTAGCATAACTATAAGTATTTTCCTGATAACCATTTGTATATTGAAAAATACATGATACATCTATGTCTTTATATTTACCACTAAATTTTATGGCTGGGGTAATAGTCTGACAATCTTCATGCAGATATTGCAAAAAAGCAGATAATCCATCCTCATAAGCATATGTTTCTTTCTTTTCTTTACCTGGTCTTTTATCTTCTAAAATAATAGCAATACCTGATAAAAGAAAAGCTTCTTCCCTTGCTCTTTGAGCTACTTGATCAAAATTAAAATATGTATTAGAAAAAATGCTAGGATCTGGTTTAAAACGTACAATCGTACCCGTTTTAGTCGTTTTACCTATTTCTTTTAATGGCGATATTATTCGTCCCCCTTCTTTAAATTCCATTTCCACATGTTTACCATCATGAAAAGAATCAACAATCAGCCATTCACTTAAAGCATTTACTACTGAAGCTCCAACCCCATGTAAGCCACCAGCTGTTTTATAACCACCTTGTGAAGTAAACTTTCCTCCTGCATGTAAAACACCAAAAATAACCTGTATCGTTGGTATACCAGTAGCATGTAAACCGCTTGGCATACCCCGTCCATGATCCACAACACTAACTGAACCATCTGCCTCTAAAGTAATATAAATTTCTTGACCATAACCGTTCAAAGCTTCATCTACAGCATTATCTACAATCTCCCATATCAAGTGATGTAAACCTCTTATATCTGTTGAACCAATATACATACCTGGACGCTTACGAACAGCTTCTAAACCTTGTAAAACTTGAATACTATCGTCATTATAACTATTTGCCATGTTATCTCCTACAGTTTATTTATTATACTAATTTTCAACCTTTTTTTGAAGAGATAAAACAAAGGGTATATACTAAGAACATTAGTAGGAGGATTTAACATGGAACTTGTAACGATTATCATTGGCTATTTATTAGGATCTATTCCATGGGCTCTTGTTATTGGTAAAGTTTTTTATCAAGTCGATATTCGAGAAAAAGGATCTGGTAATCTTGGTGGCAGTAATGCTGGACGAGTATTAGGTAAAAAAGCAGGTATTATAGTTATTTTGCTAGATGCTTTTAAAGCATTATTGGCAATGCTTATTAGTTATCATTTTTTTCCTTCTTCTTTTACTTTTATCTATACTGGCTTAGCATGTTGTATCGGTCACTGTTTTCCTCTTTTTGCTAATTTCAAAGGTGGTAAAGCAGTTGCGACAAGCTTTGGCTTTTTATTAGGAATATCTATTTTACACCATCAAGAATACTTATATTTAATAGTTATTCCACTTATCTTCTTCTTTTTACTACTTTATCTTTACAAATATGTATCCTTAGCTTCCTTAAGTTCATTAGGTATTGCATTTATTATAAGCTTACTTATACAAGAACCATTAAATATTCAAATTTCATTATTTATCCTTTGGCTCTTTGTTATTTATCGCCATCAAGCAAATATTCATCGCTTAATCAATAAAAAAGAAACAAAAGTCAAATGGCTTTAAAAATCATTTTTTAAAAGTATATTGTTTAGGTGAAATACCCACCATTTTTTTAAATACTTGGGAAAAATAATACTGGTTTTTAAATCCACATTCTTTGGCAATTTCATACATTTTATAATTTATTTTTGAATTATTAATTAAATACTTTGCATGTTCAATTCGCATAACTGTTATGAGGTCAACAAATGTTTTACCCATTTCTTTTTTTATTAACTTGGTAATATGGCCTTCACTAAGTAATAATTTAGATGCTAGATCAGATAATGCAAAATCATCATTACTAATATTTACTTTTATTATTTCTATTATTTTTTTCATAACTGGTGAATAAGATGATTTTGATTGTTGCCTAACCTGTTGCATTGCCTCTTCGATCGTACTAATAAATTCAACCGCATCAACTGGCTTTAATAAATAACGAAAAACGCCAAAAGTAATAGCTTTTTGGGCAAAATCAAATTTATCATAACCAGATATAATAATTAAAACTAATTCTTTATTTTGTTGACGAATTTCGGCAATTAAATCAAGCCCATTTTTAAAAGGCATGTTGATATCAATTAAAGCGATATCAATGTTTTTTTCTTGTACAATTTTAAGTGCCTCATCACCATCTCCAGCTTGATAAATATTTTCTAAAGATAAACAAGCTTTCATAATACGATGAGCAAAATTTTGTCTAATAATTTCTTCATCATCAGCAATTAATATATTCATTATTCTTTCCCCGGTTGTACCATACGGCTAATAAAACGTTGTTTTTGAACAATTAAATAAACACCAAAACAATCTCCATATTGATGTTTAATACGTGCATTTACATTAAATAAACCATATCCTAATTGATTATTTGGTATACTACCTTGTTTTAAAAGATGATTAATTTCATTGATTAACTTTAAGTCTATTTTTTCAAAATCATTTTCTACATCAATTACAATATTACTTTCTTTTTGATAAATATGGATCATAATGGCTGCTTTTTTAGTTAATAACTTAATGCCATGATAAATAGCATTTTCAACCAATGGTTGTAATGTAAATTTCAAAAAAGGGCTTTTTAAATTAATATTTTCGATCTTAAAATGGTATTCAAGAATATTTCGATAGCGTAATCTTTGAATATTTAAATAACTTTTAACATGCTTTATTTCTTCTTCTAAACTAATAATTTGGCGATCATTACTCAAGCCAATGCGAAAAAAAACAGCTAAATCATGAATTGCTTTTTCTACTTCATGATCATCATTTTCAAAGGCAATTGCCTGAATCGTTTCTAGTGTATTATATAGAAAATGAGGTTTTATCTGAGCATACATAGCCTTATTATTAGCATTATTACGTTCGATCTCTTTTTCTTTTACTTTAGTTAAAAGAAGATGTATTTCTTCAATCATTTGGTTATAATCACTATTTAAATTATGAAATTCAAGTATTTCTATATTTGCATTATTTTTTTCTAAAACACCTTTTTTTGCTTGTAACATGGCATTAACTAAACCTTGTAAAGGCTTAACAATACGATTAACAACATGCTTTATAACATATTGAGCAATAAATAATAAAATGATTGTGGCTAAAATAATTAAAATAATCGTTACAAGAATCTTCTTCATGTAATAGCTTTGCGGAATATCAAGAACATATGTCAATTTCAAATATGCATGTAAAGGTTTTTCAACATGCATACTACCAGGCGTAAAATATTCTTTACCAAGAACTATCTTATTTTTATCATTCTTCAAATAAGCTCGAAAATTACCCGCTACATTAGTCATTAAATTTTCAATATAAGTCGTTTTCAAGGCACCACTGATGAAACCTTTTACTTTCTTTTGTTGATCATATATTTTAGCTAAGATTAAGATAATTTTATTTTTATTTGACTTAGATTCTATAACATCAGAAATAACAACATCTTTATTACTATCTTTTAACTCTTTAAAATAAGAACGATCTAATACTTGAAAGTGAGCATTATCCGTAACATACTTTTGACCATCTAAAGTTATAAATCCTAGTGAATCATATTGAATATTTGACTTTTCTTTAAATTCATTAAGTTTAGCAAGCAATTTTTTTTGATTCTGTACAGAAATTTCTTCTTTTTGAAATTGGGTAGCATATAAACGAATTAATTCACTATTAAATTGAAACCATAAATTAATATCACTTACTTGTGTTAAAACATGATTATTTACTAAATGACGTACATTAGGCAAAATATAAGCATAAATAGTGCATAGTGAAATAGTTGAAATACTAATAATAGATACAATAAGAATAAGAAAAACTCGTTTGACAATTACGTCATATAATCTTTTCATATTTTTATTCTAACAATGTCCAAAATGGAAGTGCAAGATGCACTTCCATTTCTTTTTACTTAGCAGCATTTTCCCCTGCAATCCGACCAAATACAACAATATCCGTGATCGCATTACCACCTAAACGATTAGTTCCATGAATACCTCCTGTCACTTCGCCAGCTGCATATAAATGAGGTATAACTTCACCTTTCTTATTAATTACCTGAGCTTTTTCATTGATCTTAACACCACCCATTGTATGATGAGTTGCTGGTGCTACTTTTTGAATATAGAAAGGTCCTTGCGCAATTGATCTTAATTTACCACCACGCTTTTGTTCCGGATCACTACCTTTAGCAACATACTCGTTATAAGTTAATAAAGTATTCTGCAAAGTTACAACATCAATATTAACTTTCTTTGCTAAATCTTCAATCCGATCAGCCGTAAATAATAAACCGTCTTTTTGCATATTTGCAAATTCATTTTTATGTATTTGTGTCATATGACCATTATTTTCAACTTCTTGTCCCCATAGTAAATAAGCATACTTACCTTTTTGGGCCAAAATAGCATGCGAAATAACATCACGACGACCCATATCATTTACAAAGCGTTTACCTTCCTGATTAACTAAAATACCACCATCAAAACGAGCATTAGCAACATAAGAAATAATACCTGTTTCTGGATTACATGTTGGATAAACTTGTATTTGTTTCATATCAATCAAAGCCGCATTAATATCTTGAGCCATCTTAATGCCATCACCCGAACTTGCTGAAATACAAGTTGTTTTATATTTTTCATCATATATTGGGTTATATTCTTTACGCATATCAATATTTGAACCAAAACCACCACTTGCTAAAATAATTGCCTTTTTTGCTTGCAATTTAATCTCTTTACCAGCATTTTCTGCAATAACACTCGTAACCATACCAGTATTATCGCTAACTAATTGCTTAGCACGTGTATTTTTAAAAATATCAATACCTTTTTCAATCGCTAATTTTTCTAATTTAGAAATCATCTCATATCCTGAATTACCTACTGGAATTACTGCTCGAGGCACTGAATGACCCCCAAACTGTTGAATACGATCTTTTATAAAATTAACTTTTACTTCTTTAACTAACCATTGATATGCGGCAAGTGCTTTCGTTGCTAATGTTTCCACTAATTGTGGATTAGCAAGATTATCACCACCTTTTAAAGTATCATTTTTATATATCTCAGGCGTATCTATAATCTGTTTATTTTTTTGTAAATCTGATTGAGGAACATTCAAACCACCACCAGAAACTAAAGTATTACCTCCTACTTGACTTGTTTTTTCTAAAATCAATACTTTAGCACCATTTGCTCTTGCTTGAATAGCTGCACTTAAACCGGCTCCACCGGCACCAATAACAATTACATCATATTGATATTCTTTATCTGATAAAATTTGATTAACACTTTCTTTAGGCATCCCTTTAACCATATCTGATGTTAATCCTGCTTGCTTTAAAGCATCTTTCATACCATTTAAAAACGCCATTGAACTAATTGTTGCTCCTGTAGCTGCATCAAGATTAAGTGTTTGTTTGTCCATAATTTTATCTTTTATCTTCGCAATTGCTAAGCTACCAATTCCTTTTGTTTCAACTTCCTTTAAAATATCAATCTTTTTAATTTTACCATCTAGAACCGTAACTTTCATTTCAATTGGTCCATTATGCCCCTGTGTATTTGCTGTATAATCACCATCTTTCAAGCTAACTTGATGAGCTTTACAACCCAAAATGGTAGTGCTTAAAAAAAATATCATAAGCCAACTAAACAATCTCTTCTTTCTCATTTTTCTCTCCTTAATTATGCTTAATTAAATTATAAAAAATACCTCCATAGAGGTATTTATAATATCTTGATAAATTTTATAAATTTACATTAAATTAATCCGTTTTTTCACTCAACACTTTAGCAAAACGTTTAGCATCATTTAAACTTTCTTGACTAACCCGCTGATCATGATATTTCATTAATGCACCATGACAATAAAAATAACGATTTTCAACTCTAATTCCTTTTTTAATTAATTTTTCTTTTAATTCTGGATAAGCTAATTCGGTAAAAAAAGAAGTTGAAAAAATAATCGCCGTATGTACTTTACTAGCATCTAATTCAGTAATAAATTTTTTAACTTTTTGATCAATCTTTAACCAATAAATAGCTGCCCCTAAAAATAAAATATCAGCTTGTTCTACTTTTTTTGTAATATCATAAGCTTTAATACCCAACTGTTCAGCCATTGCTTCAGCAACTTTTTTAGTATTACCACTACGACTAAAATAACGAATCTCTATTTTCTTATCTTGCATAATATCCTTCCTCATTTTTGATATTGATTAACAACTAAATTAGTGCCAAATAAGCCAAATGAAAATAGATCCTGCTAATACAGCTACTAAAGTATAAGGAATACCTATTTTCATAAAATCAGAAGTTTTAACTTCATATCCTTCACTATTTAAAATACCAATGCCTGTAATATTTGCTGAAGCACCTATGGGGGTTAAATTACCTCCTAGCGTGGCACCAATTAGTAATCCAAAATATAAAATAGTCGGATCAATCGCCATATTGAAAGCAACTTTTTGCATTACTGGTAACATTGTAGCAACATATGGAATATTATCAACAAAAGCTGATATAACAACAGAAATAAAAACAACTAAAACATACACCAATAACAAATTATGACCACCAAATATACTAAATAAATTAGCCATTGCTTTAATTACCCCTGCTTCATTAATACCTTGAATAACGATAAATAAACCACTTAAAAGCAATAATGTTTTATAATCAATAGCTTGTAAACATTGCTTTATAGCTTTTTTATTACGTTGCCACATTATTTCATATAAAAGAGCAACAAAAGCAAAGAAAAGACAAATAAATCCATTTGTTAATGATGGCAAATTAGGTACTTGTGAAGCTATAATTAAAGAAAAAATAACGCCCAGTAATAAGATAGTAGGAATATAATTAGTTACTTTTGTAATTGCTTTAACAGATACTTTTTCCTTTTCATGACGAAATAAAAATAATAGAACAGGAATTGTTAATAAAGCCCCTACTTCCGTAGCAATACCGATTGATACTTTACCATGATAAATAAAGAAATCATTAAAATTCATCTTCGTATAAGCACCTAATAAAATAGAAGTCGTATCTCCTACTAACGTTGCTGCTCCTTGTAAATTAGATGATACAGCAATTGAGATAATCACCGGTACGGGATTTATTTTTAACTTTTTGGCTATCGAAATACCAATGGGAGAAATCATCAATAGTGTAGCAACATTATCAATAAAAGCTGATACTAAACCAGCAAAAAGACTCAATACAACAATTGCCCACTTAACATTAGCTGTTATTTTCAATAATTTTTCAGCAACTAATGTTGGCATATTTGAACTAATAAATAATTGAACTAACATCATCATTCCGGCTAACATTAAAATAACATTAAAATTAATTGCCGGTATAACCTTTTTGATAGGCAAAATACCTAATATTACAAATAAAAAAGCCGTGCCTAAAGCTATTTGAGGTCGATATTTAGGCAAGCTTAAAAGCAATATATACATTAAACCAAAAAGTAATAGTGCAAGTGTCATTAATTTATCCTTTCCACTTGTTTTCAAGCATTACGATATTCATTATAATATTATCCATGAGGATATCGTCAAGTAAAAAAATAGATAACTTTTTTCAAAGAGTACTTAATAATATACAAAATGATTATAAAGCAGATTTTATAGCTTATCATGTAACCAAAGAAAACGAGCGCAAAGTACAAAAATTGTTAAGTAAAGCAGGCTTTAGTGAATTTATGGGTAATAAAGAAAAATGGCCGAGCTTATTTTTATCAACCGATGATTGGGAAAAAAATTCATATCATCAAAATATTCATCTTGATTACATAAAAGATAGTCATTTTTCATTTAGCAAGAAAAAGACGGCTGGTTTTGAACTGTTTAACAGTGATGAAATACAAAAAGATCCTCAACGTGAATTGAATGACTGGATGAAATTAAGAGCCATGGATCGTAACTTTGAAACTCTTTATCTGTTTCAAGATCAAAAAGACTGGATGATGGATGCACCAAGTGAATATAACACCAATTATAAGCATGCTTTAAAAGCACATGGTAAAGTTTTAACCTTTGGTCTTGGTATAGGCTATTTCTTATGGTTCGCTATAAATAATAAAAATGTTAATGAAATTACAGTTATCGAAAAAAGTGAAGCTGTCTTATCAATGTTTAAACGATTTATATATCCACAATTTTCTACACATAAAAAGATTAATTTTATACTTGGTGATGCATTTGATTATTTTAAAGAAGATTATTTAATTAATTTTGATTATATATATAGTGATATTTGGCAATCAACTAAAGATGGTCTTGCAATTATTATGCGACTTTTAGAACAGTATGACTTACCTCTAAATAAAGGTGATTTTTGGATTGAAGAAAGTTGTTATGAACTAATATGGACTCTCCAATTTTGGTACTTTTATAGTGTATACAAAAAACAAAATATTCAAGTTGCACAAAACTATCAAATTTATTATCAAAAGATTCAGAAATACTATCAAACAATATCTAAATCAATGACCGAAGAAGACTTAAAATTTTATATCTATGATACACAAACAATTCGCCACCTTTTAGCTTTTAAAAATGATATATCAAAATAAATATAAAATTACTTAAATTTCTTATATCAATACTTTTTCATAAATAAAAACCGGCTAATAATTCCGGTTTTTATTTTATTAATGGGGAAGATGGGACTCGAACCCACACGCTGTCTCCAACACAGGATTTTAAGTCCTGTGCGTCTACCATTCCGCCACTTCCCCATGAAGAGGTTCCTGCCGGAGTCGGACCGGCGCTCGCTGAGTTGCAGTCAGCTGCCTTACCACTTGGCTAAGGAACCGTTATTTCTATCTAAGTTGCTTAAATATAATACCCAATATTTATCATCTTGGCAAGACCTTAAGACAATTTTATCGAAAATTTTAACTTATCTTTTTTCTCTAAATATTAAACTGTATAAGTATTAATCATTTTTATCATCAATACTTATACAGTATATATTTAATTTTTTAGCTTACAATGAGCAATTAATGTGCCTAAAAAACTGATATTTGCAATAATAAAAAGAAAATTATAAAAATTTTTATTCCCTGTTAAAACAGGTTTTTTCTTTTTATCACTTACATCTACTTTTAATGTTGTAAAAAAAGATTTAATAACAATTGGATATTTTTTATTTTCCATTAAATAACCTGGTGGTGCCTTTATCTCTTTTAAATAATAACCTGTTTTATCATAATCTAATTTTTTGATAGCCAAACCTTTTTCATTAGTTATTAAATCTATTGGTTTTTTATTTTCATCTCTTACTATTTCATCATTGGTATGATAAAGACGATATATAGCTCCTTTTATTTTATATTTTTGATTATCTTGATCACTTTTTTCGATCAAAACTGTAAATTTTTTAAGTTCATTAATAAAAGAAATATTTATTAGATCTACATATTTGGGAATATAAATTTCTTTTTCTTTACCCTGACAATATCCAAATGGTGTTTTTTCTTCTTGAATAAAATATTTTTCACCTCCTTTAACATATTTAGAAATTAACCAAGGCATATCACTTGATATCCATTCAGCTATCTTTTTTCGATCTTCATTTAATAAAATTAATTTAGCTCCACGAACTATATGTCCCTTTTGATCAACTTTATGAACATATACTTTTAATGATTTGTTAACCATCCGCAAGCTTTTAATTTTACTATCATTAAACACTTGAAAAGGTATTCTTAACGCTATTGCATAACCATTAGGTGCTTCTATTTCTTCTAAAAAATAATTTTTATTTCTTTTTAGACCCTGAATACGATGACTTTTATCAGTTGATATCCACTGGTCAATAATTACTCCTTTTTCATCCTTAATTGCTAAATGTGCTCCAATAACTTTTTTATCACTAAGATCAGACTTTATAACTTCAACTTTAGTTACATCATTTTGCCATGTAAGAAAATAATCAGTTATCTCTGTATCTTGCTCTTTTAAAATAATATCCTTAGGAACTGTATCTAAAATATAAGAATTTGATGTTGCTATTTCCTGTAATTGATAATGACCAAAAAATAAATTATTTATCTGTACTCGACCATCTTTATTTAAACCAATTATACCTATTTCCTGACCAAAGATATTTTTAGCTATAGTTCCTTTAGCCATAACTAAAGAGCCATCCAATGGACTATAAATATTTTCCATAGCATACAATCTAAACTTGATATCATGAAAATCTTTTTGACTAACATCAACATCAGCTAACCAATCTTGCCATGTCTTTTGTATATGTAAACTAGCTGTTTTAATTGTATTTAAAACGGGAATTAAAACGCATGTATGACCATTTTCATCTTTTCTTTGTAAGCTCGTTTTATCTAAATAAAAATTAAACTTATCACTCTTTATAAAACCATTTGGTGCTTTTATTTCTTCAACTTCATAAACACCTGCTTTTAATGCTAAAGGTATATTTAATTCACTTAAATTATCACTTGCATTTTGCCAAGCATGGGCAATTACTATTTCATTTTTTGCATTTGTTTGAAAAAGATCATATACTTTATCACCTATTTTTTGCCAAACAATTTCATTAATATCTTTACCAAATTCATCTTTAATACGTCTAATTTTAAATGTTGCCGGACTCAATTGTATTTTTTGTTTTGTCTTTTGATCAATTTTAACTAATTTCACATAAAATTTTTGCACAATATTAGAAATAAAATAATCTTGTAATTGCCCATCATTATCTACTTGAAAAATAAATTCCTTAGTTAATAAAGAAATATTTTTATTACCTGCCTTTGTTTGCTTAACAACATATGTACCATAGGCTAATTTAGAACTTTTAGCTATCCCTTTTTCATTAGTTGTAAAAATAGAATATTCTTTTGCACTCATTTTATGAATATTTTTTAATGCTTCTTGAAAACTACCATATATCTGAACATATGATTTTAAAATAGCTGTAAATTCACTCTTATTTTCGGGCTTTAAAAAATCAGCTTCTTCACTATTACCAAGATATTTATGAATAACAATCATACCTTCCTTTACTTCATCTTGCACAACTTCAAGACGAATATTATTTTTTAAATTAAGCATTGTCTCTTCATTTGTATAAATAAGATGTAAATTTTTATTTAGTCGCATACCTATTGGAGCACTTATTTCTTTAAGATAATAAGCCTCATTTGGTAAAAGACCATCAACTAAATTAGAAATACCATTGTGCAAATAAAAAGTGTTTATTACTTCTTTATTTTTATTTAATAACTGATACTTTGCTGCATCAAAACTATGCACATCGCCTTGTGGTCTTTTTGTGTCTTTATCTTCTTTTTGTAATTGTAAAGAGTATGTCTTAGCTTGTACTTCAAGCTGAAAATCAGCTATTTCTTCATTTTTATATATAGCTAATTTTTGTAGACCTTGCCCATATAAAACATAATTTTTATTTTTGCTATCCGTTGTAAAAACATTTATCTTTTTAGCTTCCTTGACCATTGTTTCATCAACATCAAAAAAAAGCTTATCCTTATTTGACCATGCTTTTATCGAACTACTAAATCCTTTTATCTCAAAATCTTGTAATAAACGTGTCAACTGATAACGATGTCCTTTAATTGCCTGATGAAAAATCAACTTATCACCTGTTGTTTGTGCAACAATTTGACCACTACTTATATCTTTCAATTGTAAAATACTACTTTCTAATTGCCTTACTTTAGCTAAAATATCCTGAATTCTTTGCCAAACTATCTGATGATTATATGGTCCATCAACAATAGTCGGTTGATATCCTTTCAAATACCATGCATACATTTGAGCAGCCGCATAATTTAAATGATGATCACCTAAACCATTCATAAAAGCATAAGACATAAAACGTGAAAAATGTTTAGCTTGATCTGCCATCACTGATGTTAAACTACCTATTTGATATTTATTGCCAAAATGCATATCCACAGCCGGTTCAATACAAATTGCTGGATAACCTTGATGTGTAACATAACTTATATATTGTTGTGCCTGTCCTCTTGCTCCCGGTGTAACTTTATATTCCATGCGTTTAACAATCGTTAATTGTTCGGCTTTCACAAGTGGAATATAACTAAGAAATAATAAGGAAAGCAAAAAGAAAATTACATATTTCTTTTTTTTCATTATTTCTCCTTTGCTTACTTATATATTCCCTAAAAAAAATAAATCCACAAAATTATTCTTGCAAATAATCTTGTGGATCAGCCATTAATGCTTCTAAATGTATTCCCTTATGATCTAATAAAAAACGGGCTATACCTCCATTATATGTATATTTTTTTCCTTGTTTAGAACAATATTCTTCTAATTCTAAACGATTCATATGTAATAAATCAGCTGCTAAAATAGTATACATCGTACCATGACCAACAATTAACACATAATCACCATCTTTAGCTTCTAAATATATTTTATTTAAAATAAAACGCCAACGTTTTTTAACCATAGCTAAATTTTCACCACCATATTTCGTGAAATCTTCATGATTCAAATGGCAATCATAAAATGTTTTCAATCCTTTTTCATCCATATGCATAGCTTCTAAACTACCAAAGCAAACTTCTTGTAATTTTTTTTCTATTGTAAAAGGGATATCTCGCTTAGCTAATATGATTTTAGCTGTATCCATAGCTCTTTTAGCACTTGAAATATATGCTCTTTTAAAAGGTATTGTTTGCAATGCAAAACCGGCTTTATGGGCTTGCTTTAAGCCTAAATCAGTTAAAGGAGAATCACATCGTCCTTGGGCTTGATTATGCAAATTAAATAAAGTTTGACCATGTCGCACATAATAAAGATATATTTTTTTCTTTTCTTTAGGTATCACAATATCCTTAGCTATCGCTGGTTCTTGCAATAAAGAAAAATGACCTTGTTCTTCTTTAATGATAAATATACCTGCATTAGGCATATATGACTTTCCTTTAGCTATACATTGTTTACGGTAATCAACTACATTTATATCCAAGATGTATGCTAAAAAAGCTAAAGCAACAACTCCATGAGCAACAATCAAAATACGATCATTTTCTTGCGTATTTGCTAAAATTGTTTGCATCATACGTTTAATTCTAGTTGCTAAAGATTTTTTACTTTCACCACCGACTGGTGAAAAATCTAAATCATCACAACATTGGCGTAATAAAGGACCATATTCAACTTTTTGCCCTTCCCATTCACCAAAATTAGGTTCTTGTAAATCATCATTGTATTCTATTGCAGTATTTCGACCTTTTAATAAAATTTCTACTGTTTCTCTAACTCTACCTAATGGTGAACAGAAAGCTTTATCAAAATATTGTTTTTTTAAAACTTTAGCACTCTGTTTAGCTTGCTTAATGCCTAAATCTGTTAAAGGAGAATCACAACAGCCTTGTAATTTTTCACTTTTATTAAAAAAGGTTTGACCATGACGTACAAAATAAATAATGCGACTCATAAATTCTCCTTCCATTCATTTGCATCTTGCATTAATTGAACTAACTTAAAATGATCTTTATACCAATCAAAAAGAGCAATACCACCATGATAACTCTCTTTTTTTCCTTTACTAATTTGTTTTTGTTTCAAATCACAGCGTTTAATACCAGCATAATAGTCAACTAATATTGTATAGTATGTACCATGTGAAACAAGTAAAATATTATCACCATTTTTAGCTTGCCAAACAGCTCTTTGCAAAAAAGATTGAAAACGATGTAATAAATCTTCCTTTTTTTCACCATTATATACTGTAAAATCTTCTCCATGTTGATGACAATACTGTAATTGAGCCTCTATATTATCATCACGATATCGTCCTTCTAAATCACCAAAATCAAGTTGTTGTAATTGTTTTTCAATGCTTAAAGGAATATCTCTTTGCGCAATAATTATCTTAGCTGTATCCACAGCTCTTTTAGCATAAGAACAATATGCTTTTGTAAAAGGTATATGCTGTAAGCGATCATGTACTAATGTTGCTTGTTTAATACCTAGATCAGTTAAAGGAGAATCACTTCTTCCCATCACTTTCTTTTGTACATTAAATAATGTTTGACCATGACGAACGTAATAAAAGTGAACTATCTTATCTTCTTTATTAACCTGTAATGATGACCAATCAGTTGGTTCTTGTAATAACTTATACTCACCATCTTCATAGCTAAAAATCATTGTACCTGCATTAGGTAAAAAATCGATTCCTTTTACCTGACATTGATGGCGATATTCTTCAAGATTAATATGCAATAAATTTTTTTGAATTAATTGCATTATAGTACCATGCGATACAATTAAAATACGATCATTTTCATGTGTCTTTGTAATAATTTCATGTAAACAATTATTTATTCTTTCACTTGCTTTTTGATAACTATCACCAGCTAATGATGACCAATCAAAATATTGAAAACATTTTGCTATTTGTTCATTGTTTTCGATTTCCTGACCTTCTCCTAAACCAAAACTAGGTTCTTGCAGGTTCTCTAAATAATGAATAGGATAATGCTGATTTTCGTTTAATATTTCAACTGTTTGACGCACACGACCAGCTGGTGAAGCATAAACAGCATCAAAATATTGTTGATCTAAGATATCTCTTAACTTTTTAACTTGACGTATACCATCATATGTTAAAGGTGAATCACATCTTCCTTGTAATCTTTTTTCTTGATTAAAGCGTGTTTGACCATGCCGTACAAAATAAAATAATCTTTTCATAAATATCCTTCACAAAAAAGCCTTGCATTGGCAAGACTTTATCATTCCATGTCTCTTAAAAAAGCAAAATAAGCACGATATGCTTCATATATATCAGCTTTTGAAACAACTTCATTTGGAGCATGCATATTTTGAACAGCTATACCAGCATCAATAACATCCATATTTTTTTGAGCTAAAATATAAGCAATTGTTCCACCGCCCCCAACATCAACAGCACCTAATTCTGCCATTTGAAAACTAATTTTGTTTTGATCCATAATTTTACGTATCTTAGCTACAAATTCAGCACTAGCATCATTTGATCCCGATTTACCACGTGCACCTGTATACTTATTAAAACATACACCTTGACCTAAATAAGCAGCATTTCTTGCTTCAAAAGCTGTAGTATATAGAGAATCATAACCTGCTGATACATCAATTGATAACATTGCTGAATGCTCATATAAATCACAAAGATCACTCATTGTATTATAGCCTTGTTTAGCTAAAGTACGAATCATTACATGTTCAAAGAAATCAGAATGAGCACCCGTTGCTCCTACTGATCCTATTTCTTCCTTATCTGTCAAAATTAAAACAGATGTTTTCTTTGGTACTTTTATAGAATTAATTGAACGAATAGATATATAAGCACAAACTTTATCATCATGACCATAGCCTAAAATCATTGAACGATCAAGCCCATAATCACGAGCTTTACCTGATGGCACAACTTCAATTTCAGCACTATTGAAATCATCTTCTTCAATACCATATTTTTCTTTTAATAAATCTAATAAAAATTCTTTAACAGCATCTTTTTCAACACCTTTTTTTGGTCGACTTGCAACTGTTAAATCTAAATCTTCACCTTCAATAACTGTAGTAGCTGGTTTTTGCATTTGCTTAGCTGCTAAATGTATCAATAAGTCAGAAATGCCAACAACTGGATCATCATCATTGTCACCAATATTAATATCAACTAATTGACCATCCTTTTTAGCAACTACACCAACTAATGCTAATGGTCTAGCTACCCATTGATATTTTTTAATACCCCCATAATAATGTGTATCAAAAAAAGCAATACCATCTTTTTCATAAAGTGGTTTAGGTTTTAAATCCATACGTGGTGAGTCAATATGAGCCCCCAAAATGTTTACTCCTTTTGGCAATGGTTGTTCTCCGATAACCATCATCATAATATTTTTTTTACGATTAATGACATATACCCGATCACCAGCTTTTAACTCATTAAATTGTTCAAGTGGTTTAAAACCATTCTCTAAAGCAAATTTTTCGGTATTGCGAACAAATGTTCTTTCCGTTTTAGAACAAGATAAAAATTGCCGATAATCCTCGCCTAGAGCCATTACCTCTTTTAATTCATTATGATCTAATTTATCCCACACTGTTGCCATATTTTTCACCCTTTCTTAGCCAGCTTGCACATATCTTATTACTTTATTTAAAAATAATAAATAATATATTCAATATATGATATTCTATCACATGGTATTATACCCGTAAATTATACTTATACATCGATAATTAAAAAATTTAATTTAGATCTTATTTTGACAAATCATCAACTTATTGATATCTTACAAAAGGAGGATCATTTATTTATGAAAATTTATTTTGCCGCTCCCTTATTTTCCGAAATGGAACTTTTATACAATCAACAGTTAGTAACTAAAATACGCACATTATATCCCCAATTAAACATTTATTTACCTCAAGAGCAAATGTCTATTAATGATAAAAATGCCTATGCTGATTCTAAACAAATTGCTACTACTGATACTAATGAATTACTAAGTAGTCAATTAGTAATTGCTATCCTTGATGGTTGTACAATTGATGTAGGAGTTGCAAGCGAAATAGGCATCGCTTATCAAGCTGGTATTCCTATTCTTGCCTTATATTCTGATTCACGCCAAAAAGGTGCTACTAACAAAGAAAAAATTAAAGCTCTCCAAGAAGTTGGCGAATCACAATTCAGTTATGTTAATCTTTATACGGTCGGCTTAGTTAAATTAAATGGTGAAGTTGTTTCAACATCCAATGAATTACTGCAAAACATTACCAAATATATTAAGTAATTACTTTGTAAATCTCTAAATAAATTTAGAGATTTTTTTATTTTACAACATGATCTTTCAACCATCTTCTATTAATTGCTAAACAATATATCTTAATATCAACATTTTTATCTTTTAATAATGAAATAGCTGCCTTCATCGTTGATCCACTGGTTAAAATATCATCAACTAATAATATTTTTTTAGGAATATCAACCCTTGGCATAAGATGTATGTTTTTACCAATTTCCTTTCGCTGTTCTAAATTTAATTCTTTTTGATCTTTTTGCCCTTCTTTAATAAAAAGCTCCTTTTTATTAAGCGGAATATCTTTGAATATTTCATCTAAATGCGAAAAACCTCTTATTTGTACCTTTGCTAATCGAGAAGGCATAAAAACCATTGTATATTGACGATAATAAAACCATATTCGCCATTTCAAACCATATAAAAATATTTGCCTTAAAGCAATATCTCGATTCTCTTTAAATTGTTTTAAAATTCGTGAAAATTCTTCATCATATACATAATTACTCCGTAACGGATAACCAAGAAAAGTCATTTTAAAATTAATTACAGGTATTAATAAACGACATTTTTCACAAATCAGGTCATTACTTAACAAAATTTCTCGCCATGAATTATTCAATCTTTGATCACATAAAAGACAACGCATTAGACTCCTTAATTAAATCAATTGCTTGTAAAACAGGTAATGATTTTCTCCGACACATAAAAAGAACAGAACCAGATGGATATTCTTTTTTACGACCAACTCGTCCAGCTATTTGAATTAAACTTGCAACATCAAAAACATTATGTTCAGCACATAAGACACAAACATCAACACCAGGAATTGTTACCCCTCTTTCCATAATTGTTGTGCATAATAATAAATTAAAAGATCCTTGCTTAAATGCTTGTAATACTTGATCTTTATCTTTTGTCTTACTTGTTAATAAAGCACAATTTATAAATAGATGTAAAAAACAGTATAAATTATTAGCTAATAAAATGGTTGGTAAAAATAACATAACCGGTTTATTCTTCCGCTTTTGCCACCAAAAATAGAAATTAATAACCAATTTAACAAATGTGCCATAACGAATTTTAGGAACTGGTAAAGGTTTACCATGCGGTCTTTGATCTAAGCGAAAAATACATAAATTATTTCTTTTCATAATCCGTTCGTTAGGCGTTGCACTTAAAAAAATAAAATGCCCTAAGCATGCTCTTTCAGCAAATGACCATAATAAATCATTGTTATTAAAAGGATATGCATCTGGTTCATCTAAAATTAAGACATTAAAAATTTTATCATATCGATAAAGCTGATGTGTTGTACAAACCACAATATCACCTTTTAAACAATCACTATGACCACCATAAACAGCTACTACCTTTGCTTTTTTAAAAATACTTTTTAAACGCAAAGATAATTCTTTAACTACTTCACATCTTGGTATTGCAAAACCAATAACTTTCTTTTTAGCTAATTGGCAAGCTATCGTATCTAATACCATTTCCGTTTTACCCGCACCACAAACACATTTTAGTAAAACATCATGATCTAAAATTTCTCGAGCACATTTATAAGCGATTTCTTTTTGCTTATCAGACAATTGATAACCCAAAGTATATTCGTCAACATCTTTAGCACTTATCTTCCAGTTTTCAACTTGATCATCTTTAAAAGTAATACATTTACGACAATATAAACCTAAAGGATGCCAATAAAAATACCTTGGATCTTCATTACCACATCTTTTACATTGCATACTTTATTATTACCTTATAATTATCTAATCCATAAAAAAAGATGATTATTTTAAATCATCTGGTGTTGTTATTTTATAATTACAAGCATGACCTTGTATAACTTTAACTTTTACATTACTATATTTTTCAACTAAAGAACTATCATCAGTTGCCTGATAATCATCTCTCTGAGCTTTTTTATAACAATCTAAAATCAAGTTTGTTTCAAATCCTTGAGGTGTTTGAATCATCATTAATTCTTTACGTGGATAAGTTTCTTCAACATAATCACCAACCACTTTTTTAATCGTATCTTTTGCTGGGATAGCAAGTACACAAGCCTTTTCATGAGCTAATTCTTTTTTGACTTTAGCTATTAAATCTAATGTCACGAATGGTCTAGCTCCATCATGAATTAAAACATAGTCACATAACGTCGCTTGTAAACCAGAATATACACTTTCTTGTCTTGTCTTTCCTCCTCTTGCAACTACTAAATGACCATATTGTGCTGTCAAACGCTTAGTAAAAGGATCTTCCATATCCGTTACTAAAACGATTTGCCGGCAGTCTTTATCTTGCAAGAAAACAGATACAGTTGTTTCGACAATCGTTTTGCCTGTCGATAGTTTTGCATAAGCTTTATTAAAACCAAGTTTCATTCTTTGACCAATTCCCGCAGCTACAATTACCACACTATATTCCATATACACCTCGTTTTTTCATATTAAAGCACAAAAAATAAAAAATACAATGCTAAAATACTAACTATTATTTAGATCATAACTATTTTACAATGTGACCTATAATACCATAAGAAATAGTTGTCATAATCAGTGCTGCTAAACAAACACCTAAAAAAATAGCTAAAGTTGCACGCCAACGATTCATACCTAACAAACCTGCAATAATTGATCCTGTCCATGCTCCTGTTCCCGGTAAAGGAATACCAACAAAAATAACTAAGCCCCAAAAGCCAACTGTTTCAATTTCATGACGATGCTTTTCTACTTTATGATGGATAATTGTAACAACTTTATTTAAATTATGTTCACTTAACCAATTAATTAAATTTTCAATTCCAATAATCAAAAAAGGTATTGGCAACATATTTCCAATAATAGCTAATAAAACAGCTTGTTTTAATGGAATTTTTAATAACGACGATAAAATTAGTGCACCTCTTAACTCAACAATTGGTAACATACTTACCAAAAAAGTTGAAAAAAGAGGAGAAATAATATGACCAAGATGACTTGACCACCACATCACAAATGACTCCATATCTTCCTCCGTATCAAAACAATAACAACTAAAATAAAAAAATTCAAGAAATCTGTTGACATTGATTATATGCGTTGCTATTATAGATAAGCATTCAATGAATGGGCCTGTAGCTCAGTTGGTTAGAGCGCACCCCTGATAAGGGTGAGGTCGCTGGTTCAAATCCATTCAGGCCCACCATTTTGTTATTCATTGATGTTTCTCATATGATGGGGTTTTAGCTCAGCTGGGAGAGCACCTGCTTTGCAAGCAGGGGGTCAGGAGTTCGATCCTCCTAAGCTCCACTTTATTAAACTATTGCACAAGCAATAGTTTTTTATTTAATATTAAAAATGATCATTTATTTCCTTATTAATTATTTTATTTATTATTTATTGCTTATTTAAGTTTTCTTTTTGATAAAAATATATACTGAACTTATTAAAATATGAAAGATAAAAAGATAAAATAGTTATTTTGTTTTTTTCAAACTAAACATGCCAATCCTTTTGTAAATATATAATCGTCAAATTTACAAATTTATATACTTTAATTATTTTATTGCCAAAGTAATATTCAAATTTATTACTTACAGTGCTTTTTTCTTGTGACTATAATTCCTGCAATCAATGCTATTAAAGCAATTGGAAAAATTCTGATGAAAACCCATTCAAATCCATGAACCAATACACCAGCAATAGCTAACTCAGTATTTGTATAATCCCAATTTAAATATGAACTATTTATCATCAACATAACGATAAAAATAAGTATCAATCCAATACATGATACTATCATGAACCCATGTAACAATTTTCTACTTTCATCTTTCTTCTTTGCTAATTGAAAATTGATAACTTCTAATTTTTGAGCAATTACTTCTAATTGATCTGCTTTCGATGTTTCAATATTTTCGCCTAATAATGTACTAACAGGAATCTCTAATATTTCTGATAAAGCAATCAACATTTCAGAATCAGGAACTGATAATCCTCTCTCCCACTTTGATACAGTTTGTCTTACAACATTAAGCTTAATAGCAAGTTCGTCCTGCGAAAGCCCTTTATATTTTCTACTTATTTTAATATTTTCACTCAACATATCGAAAATCTCCTTTCGTAGTAAATATAACTTTAAATATCCTATTGCCACAAGCAACATGTATTAACATCTACTCAAATGTAAATTTACTCACTGCTATTTCCACAAAAACTGAACACCAAAATGATAGCAGGATTTCTATTATTCCTTATTCTCATTTAGATAATATACATTGCTCGTAAAAATCACTCAATTTCTCCATTTAGAACCTATTTTTCTTACTTTTAATATCAAATAGTATCACTTAAAAGTTTTTATCTCCCATAAATTGTTGAAATACCATATTTTCAACGGTTTTATAACAAAATATATTTGTTACTCTATTCCTACTCTTCTTTTCCAAACGTTCGATATATCCCAAACCATTCAAAATACTAAATCTTATTTTTTCTAATATCCTTAAATCCATCTAATTATAGGACATTTTCATATTTTCAGTCACATCATAGTCCCAGTACTGGAGATAATTTTTATAAATTTTTAACTCTCTTAGTTTCTCTATCGTCAATCTCAAAAGAACCATCATTTACTTCATCAAGTCTTTTCATAAGTTTCCCAAGCAAATCAAGCATTTTGTATTTATCTTTTTTCTCTTGCTCTTCATCGAAAAAGCAAGCCTGATCATTATAATCAAAGTGGTAGTAAGATGTAAACAATTCTTGAATTGTTTCATTTATATCCCATAATTCTTTATCATTGTCTACTTTTTCAATTCCTGTTAATAATCTTCCTTTCTCTTCATCAAAATATTCAGTCCATATTGGACCTTCTCCAAAATCTAGCATGAGTTTTAATTTTTTCATTATCTTGAGCTTCCTCCTGGATAAACAGTTACTATACAACCATTTGTTCCTACTCCTGTAATTGCAATATATTCTCCTTTATATAGGTAAACTTTTTCTAATCAATTATTCTTTCTTTTAGAGCTTATTTCTGTTCTGTTTTCAAATATATCTTTTATTGTACTAGGAATATTTTCTTTATGAACCAATTTTCATTGTTATGATCATTAGAACAATAATTTATCAATCTGTAATATATAGAATTAGATTACAATAACTTAAATTAAAGATAGAATTTTCAATTTATAAAATTCATGTTATCTTTGAAAATGAAGAAAGTGCAACCTTCTTTGTCTCTGCATGGAGACAATTTCGTAAAAGAGATGCCTATCCAACGGGTATTACACAAAATATGAAATACTTATTATCAAGTCAACAAGGAACAATTATGTTATCAAACTTGAATTCATTGTTATGTTAAACCAATCTGCCAACGATAGAGAAGATTTAGCTAAACTTATAAATATTTCAGAAGAACAGATGTGATACATCACAAATACACCAACAGGATCTGGATTAATCAAGTATGGTAGTTCCATTGTCCCTTTTGTAAATAAGATGCAAAAGGATTATTGTATGATTTAAATACAATGAAACCTGGGGATCGTATTACAACAAAGACTCATTGAGAAATCTCAATGAGTCTTTGACTTTATAATTAATCTTTTCCTTCAATTTTAGTAGAATCATCCATGATTACATCTTTGAATTTTCTACCATCTATAATGCAATTTTCTAAAACATCATCTAAATCTGAATACCAACCAATAAGAATAAAATCATCATCGTTATATTCTGGCATAGCCCAATGGCAAATCATCACATCATAGCGACCAATTCTTCCATCTGGTAATACAGGCATTTCAGAATCTTCTCCAGGTTCTCGACACATTCTGTAGTAAACACCTTTATAAGAAAATTCAATACCCATATATCTTCTTTTACCATCAGAACTTTGCCAAGGCATTTCTACACCCTTATAGTATTCGTCAATAAATTCATCTAAATTGTTGTATTCGTTAATTCTCATTTTACGTTAAATCTCCTTCGAATTTTATTTGCCAATTTTAGTTCTTTTTCCGTAATTGGTATTCCAGGACCAGTATGATCTAGATATATATGCTTATGCGGTTGAACACCTTTATGAGGATGAAGAAAATCAATACTTACTCTTTGATTATGATCATCATCGTACCAAGATAGATGTTTTAAAGAACCATTTTGAATTACTGCATATACCCTATTTTTTGTATGAGAATAGTCTGGAGCTTTTACAGATCCTTTATCTCTTACCAAAACTTTTACTCCATCAACTTCACCAATTGAATGATAAGTTTGCCCATCATCAACAAAAGTAAAGTCTTTGATGTTCACATTGACAAAAGCACCTCTAGACCCCATAGATAAAATCCTCCGTGACTTTGAAAACAGGTGATAATTCAAACAACTTCATTTGTTGAGTTTTGAATTTAACATTGTCATTAAAACATTCACTATATGTAAAATTAATAAATTTCCCAGTCATTTCAGAAAGCATTTTCCCATATACTATTATTAATGATGGATTTAATCTACGCTTCATTTCACAAAATCCTTGCATGAATAAATCTTTATTATTATGACATCCGATAGTCGATATCATAACAACACTATTTTTTTCTATCCCACTAAAACATATATCATATGTATCTGGTAAAGCCCATCCAATTGTTGGAATAGCATTAATCCCATAATGCTGCCAAATGCATCCTAACCAACGGTTTTGATACACATTAGTTCTTATCTGATTTGGATTCATGTTTTCATAAATACTAAAATCTGGCGTTCCAACCCCCATAACAGTTTGAAATAATGGAATATACTTTAAGGGATCATCCCAATATTTTTTTAAAACTTTGTCATATCTAAAAGGAAAAACCAACTTGTTTTTGTTGTATCCTTTTTTTAAGTTTTGTAAATTTATTGGGTTAATATTTGAAAAATCTAAAATTGATTCTTCAACTTTATGCATAACTGGCATATCAAATTCATCCAAAGTGAATTCATCGAATATTGGACGAACCACTTTAAAAATTTCATATTCTGTAAGTCCTTTATTCATGATAATCACCAGTTTGCTCTTGTTTTGATCTAAAAATTTTTAACATATTTGAGTCCTTTCTACACAAAATTGTGATGTTTACATTTTTTCAATCAAATATAGCATTCTAAACAACTCTATTGACCTATTACGCCCAAATATGTTATCTTTTAGATGTGTTAAGTCCTTATATAACCATATTTGGATTGATGAAACACATTGCTGAACTACTACCAATAGTTTACCAATGTGTTTTTTCTTTACGCTCATAAGCATCACATCCTTTCTTAAAGTTCTTTTTATAATATTTAGCAAATGACTTAGATACATGATATTTTTCTTCAATTTCTGACTCACTCATATCTTTACATTCTTCATATGGAATCATCACTTCACCATCTAAAGCTTTAGCTTGCCATTCAACACTTCTAAAAGCTGGTATTGTGTTATTTTCAAATGATCTTTCATAAATTGGTGTATACCCAATCTCAAACAAAAATACATGGCACATCTCATGATTAATAAATCCTAGAAAAGCTCCAACACCATTTTCGTATGCCCCCTGGTAGACAGATTCTTTAATTTTAATTGTAAATCCACCAATTTCATTAGGGGAGCATTGGGCCATAACTTTAGGCTCTAAATCTTTATCTTCAACAACCTCATAATTGGAGCCTTTAAAAACATCTGGCAACTTTTCAAGTGCCTCTAATACGGGAAAAGGACCAGTAGCTGGAACATCAGATAGTTCACGGTAATAAGGTGCTAATGCCCTAATTTCTCTTCTTGTTAAGGGTTTAGTTTTGTAATCCATTTAATCACTACCTTTCTTATTCTTTAACAAGTTCATAATCTTAATTGCAGTTTCATCATCCATACCATCAAATGATCTAGCAAATTGAAGAGCTGCTTTTCTTTGGTTAATTCCAGAATCATTCATGATGATTTTGTATTGAGTTTTTGATTCTTCTATTGATTCTTCTAATTTCTTTTTTTCTTCAAAATTCAATTCATAATGATTTACAATTTTATCAATCCATTCATCAGGTACATTTTTTTTACCATTTTCAACAGCTGATAAAAATGGAACTTTAACCTCCAATATCTTTGCAACATCTCCCATTACCTCATGATTTTTTACTCGTAATACACGCATAAATTCGCCAAAACTTGTATAACTCATGATGCATTCCTCCTTTAACAAATCTATAGTATCACGTAATAAACCATAATACAAGTAAATTATTTAATCTTATTTAGATTAATTTATATATCTGGAAGGAGATTCAAAAATGATAGATATTAAAATAAAACAGAAAGTACAGATCATTAAAACAAAGGATTCTAAGACTAATATAAAACACTTTATTAAGAAGCAATCCATTCATACACGCAATGCGGATAAAGATACTCGCCAAGAGAGTATTTCATCCAATGCAAATGTACAAGCTATAAATTCAATAAGTAAAAAAGTCAAACAAACACTTGTTGAATCGAGTTATCGTACAACGAAGTTTATCAAAGAAAAAAGAAATGAACATAAAATAAAGAAACAAAATCCATTACCAAATTGTAATGATATTCATCCTCAAAAAGCATCTTATATCTTAAAAGCTAAACTAACTATAGTGAATAAAGTGAATGCTTCAAAGATGAAAAAATCTACAGAAGAATTTGTGTCCAAGCCTATTGTTCAAAATACAACACATGCTGTAAAGAAATCATTTCATATTGTTAAGAAGAGTGTATCTACATTGAATACACTCTTTTCATTTGGAACGATATTGATCTTATTGATCGTGATTACTTTATTTATTGGCACATTTAGTGCATTAGCACAAGATGATGAATCTAATAGTGAAATTGTATCTTTAAGTGAAGAAGTTATTGCATATGAAGATACGATCCGAAAATATGCAAAAGAATACGATATAGAAGATTATGTATCTTTACTTCAAGCGATTATGATGCAGGAATCTGGTGGCAAAGGAAGTGATCCAATGCGAAGTAGTGAATCGGGATATAATACAAAATATCATAGAGTTCCTAATGGTATTACAGAACCGGAGTATTCCATAGATGTTGGTACACATACCTTTTCAGATTGTGTTAAAAAGGCAAATGTAAAAGATCCACCAAATACAGAACACATCTATCTAGCTTTGCAAGGATACAACTATTGGTCTGGATATATTGATTGGGCAATTTCTAATTTTTGTGGTTATTCCAAATACAATGCGCAACAATTTTCAGATATGAAAAAGCAAGATTATATGGCCAATGCACATGGTTTGCTTGAGGAAGATTATATGAACTTTATGGCTATGATCCAGGCTTTACTGGAAATGGATGGGATTGTGTAGATTAACTACTAAAAGCATATCCAGATAAATTTGAAAGATCCACTACCTCCAAAGCAGGAGCCGTATTTTCTGGTATTGGTAAAAACCATGTCGGTATAGCATTAAAAGTAGATGGTAATAACATTACAATTCAAGATGGCAATTATGATGGTATTACCAATACGTTTGAAAATGCAAAAAAGGGCTGGCAAACAAACACCTATACTCTTGATTACTATAGATCAAGATTGGGAGGTATTGTATTCGCCAACCCAAAGTAAAAGGTGGAGGCGAAATTATCATTTCCACTTGTTTGTATTTTGATGTTGTTCAACAACCTTATTTGTCTCTGCATTGAGACAATTTCGTAAAAGAGATACCTATCCAACGGGTATTACACAAAATATGAAATACTTATTATCAAGTCAACAAGGAACAATTATGTTATCAAACTTGAATTCATTGTTATGTTAAACCAATCTGCCAACGATAGAGAAGATTTAGCTAAACTTATAAATATTTCAGAAGAACAGATGTGATACATCACAAATACACCAACAGGATCTGGATTAATCAAGTATGGTAGTTCCATTGTCCCTTTTGTAAATAAGATGCAAAAGGATTATTGTATGATTTGAATACTACAAAACCTGGTGATAGAAAACTTACCATTTAAAGCTTTGAATATTCTATTTATCAATAAAATTATCATAATCCTTGAAAATTAAGTTGAAAATTAGTAAAATGTATTTGCATAGTTGAAGGATATATGTATCCTTTAAAAAAGCCATTGAATGTTGGTAGCATCCAATGGCTTTATTTTATTTCTTATTTGATTTCCATTTGTAATTTGGGTTGTTCTTTATTTTTTTCTGATAATCTTTACGATAATCATTTAAGCAAAGCGGATTAGCACATCCTGCCCATTTATCTGGTTCTGATTCCATAAGTTCATCATCTTCCCATCCACAAAAAGGACAAATATCAAATGACCCTGCATATTCAAATTCATATTTTCCACATACAGGGCACATATGGGGGATCGGTGGATACTTTTCTTCTAAATAATCATATTCTGGATTTTCATCAATTTTAGTTTGGTACCATTTTTTATAATCATTTAAGGATAATTCATTAGTTTGATTAGAAACATCTGGATGTTCAAACTGATATAAATCATATTTCCACCCACAACAATAACAGAAATCATCTTGCTTTCCTTCATAATCAGGATCTTCTTTTTCCAAATCTGAGTCATCGGTAAAATAGTATTTGTGACATACAGGACATTCCATTGGTTTAAAATTTTTAATTGTCATCTTATTCTTTTCCTTTCTTTTTCTTTTGATCTATATAATATTTATAACCAATAGCTGGCTTATAATATGTAACTATGTATCCATCTCTTGTGACTATCACATATTCATTTGTTTTTTTATTGTATTTATGTGTAGACCACATTTTATCAATAAAACTTTCACAGTTTTTTCTATCAATAGTATTTGCAAATTTTACGGCATGTGCAGCATAAGAAGAAATTGTGTCAGAATTCATTTGTGCACCATGTCTTTCAAAATGATCCAATAAAGTTTTCTTGTTAAAGTCCTTTGCCCATGCGAAACCTGTTCGTTCTGTTTTATGGCCTTGATGTCCTCCTTTTGAATTACCATAGCGATTACTCGGACCTTTAGTTGCCATAACAATTAACTCCTTTAACACGTTTTGCAATCCAAGAATCATAGAACACAAAATCTTGATTTAACTTGATATCATCAAAGATTTTTCCTGTCATTGTTCCATAAACAATGATCTTTTCTGGTTCTAATTTCATGATAATTTTTTCTAAGAAGCAAACCCATTCATATTTTTCTGGAATTGTTTTTACAAATCCATGTGTTCCAATTGCAACAATTGAATGTTTAGGTATTGTTTCTAAAAATTCTGGAATCAATTCATCTATACCACATCGTAAATTTGGAATGACTGGAACTCCATTACTTCCATAAAAATAGGTAAGAGACAAGTTGTCATTCATTTGTGATTTTTGCTTAATAACTGGCATATCAGAATGGACACTAAAATCAAAGCCTATAATTCCGGCCGTTCTTTTGAAAAAATCTAAGTACTTTTTAGGATTTCTTCTTACTCTTTCAAATGTTTCGTCTGGTTCAAAAAAACAAATAAAAGTTTTGGATAAATCTCCACGATATGTTATTGCCTTATTAAATGGCATAATATCAATAGGTATACTTTTTGAAATCATATCCTCTTTAAGAATAGGATACTCTTCATTTTTAGTAAAGGAAGCACCTTCAACTAAATATGCCTGAAATGAATCAGGAACTTCTTTTTTATCAATTTTCATATGTTATAAAACCTCCTTGCTATAAATTAACAACTTGGATAACATATGAAATTCGTGCATAGTTGAAGAACATATGTATCCTTTAAAAATAGAATCATTTATACAAAAATAATTATTGGCAGTAATCATTTTTGCTTTTAATACAAGCATATCGTATCACTTCCTTTCCTAACTTTTTTATCAAAATAATCCGCAAAAGAGTCAGAAATATGATACTTTTTTATAATTTCTTTTTTAGACATATTCTTACACTCATCATAAGGAATCATCACTTCACCATTTAATGCTTTTGCTTGCCATTCCACACTACTGTAAGCAGGCAATTCATTATTTTCAAAAGAGCATTTATATATGGGAGTATATCTAATAAAAAATAAGAAAACATGACAAATTTCATGATTAATGAATCCTAAAAATGCTCCTACACCATTTTCATACGCTCCTACATATACAGATTCCTCAATTTTAATAGTAAAACCTCCCAACTCATTTGGCGTACACTGTGCCATTACATTCGGCTCAAGTTCACCATCTTCAACTATTTCATAGCGAGATCCTTTAAAAACATCTGGAATTTTTTCTAAGGCTTCCAACACAGGAAACGGTCCAGTGTGAGGAACACCAAACAGCTTTCTATAATAAGGTACAAAGCTTCTAATCTCTCTAGTTAACGGTTTAGTTTCGTAGGCCATTTTATTCACCTCCTGGTTTTCTGCTTTTTAATAAATCCAAAATCTTAATCGCAGTTTCATCATCCATTCCATCAAATGATCTTGCAAATTGAAGAGCAACTTTCCTTTGATTAACCCCTGAATCATTCATAATAATTTTGTACTGTGTTTTCGATTCTTCAATCGCTTCTTCCAATTTCAATCGTTCATCCTCATTTAAGCTATAGTGATCAATAATTTTATCTATCCATTCACTTGGCACATTCTTTTTTCCATTTTCGACAGCAGATAAAAACGGCACCTTAACTCCTAACATTTTCGCGACATCTCCCATTACCTCATGATTTTTTACTCGTAATATACGCATAAATTCACCAAAACTTGTATAGCTCATGTCAGTTCCTCCTTTTAGCAAAAAAATAATACCAGACTCTAAATCATTTTTCAAGTAAATTTATTAATCTTTTATTGGTTAATCTTTTGACCTAAAAATTTGCTTAATTAAAAATTTTTAAATTAAATCAATAGAATAGATATATGATAAAAACAAATGGAATTATCCATAAATAATACGTTTTTCACGCTCGTGGTAGCAAAATGGTAGCAAATTGACAACCAGACATTAAAAAAAGCCCTTGAATAAAGGACTTTTTCAACTTTTGATATTATTCCCATTCGATATGTCCATTGATATCGCTTTGTATAAATGGCATAAAATCAAGGTTTTTTATATCGGTTTTAGCTCTATTATCCATTTTATTTCTGTTTATTAAATTTTTTGCAAGCATGGATATCACTCTAAAACATCAGCATTGAGAACACCAAGCTTTCATATCATTTGTCTTTACACCTGCAAATATAGAGTGCAACTCTGATGAAAATGATTCTTTTAACACTCCAATTTTATCATTTATCTCCTTCTCAATTTGATTTTCAGCCATATCTTTTATATAAAACATATATACATATCCATAATCTACTAATCTCGAATCCTTAGCAAGATGAATAGCATATTTATTGAGTTGATTTATACCATCTTCAATTCTTGTAAATATATTATAGAAAGTCTTACCTTCATAATATTTTTTTTCAAACGAAAATTTTACTTCAATTATTGCACGTTGATTCCCATCATTTAAATAAATATCTACGGATTCTTCATCATTTAAATAATCAGTACAAAATTCTACAGAAACTTCTCCTCGCATATTATTTTGTAGGTATTTCATTAATATATTTCTAAGTTTCTGCTCTCTAACTTCTTTTTTTATAACTTTATCGTGAGAAAAACACTCATCATAATACTCTTTTTTATGTCTACAATTAATTTTAAAATGTTCAAATACTTCGTTAAGTTCAGAAACAGGATGCAATATTTTTAGCCTTTCCTGCATTTTCTTGTTTTTTTCCAAGCAGGAATCTACTTCCTCATTTATTTTACCATCAGAATATAAAAACTCTATTCCATCATTAACGATAAAAGAATGGCCTTTGTATGTTTTTAATTTTTCTTCAACAATGTTTATAATTGTCGACTGATTTATCTCTTTAGGATTACCCAATTTTTCTTCAGTACAAGTTCCATCACTATTAATAATAATCCATAAAAAATTTGATACCTTTGCTCTTTCTATTAAAACTTTGATACTTAGATAATATTTTTGAAAATATAACAAATCATCCATGCTAATAATAACAGCTTTTCCCATACTGGCAATTTGTGATAATATTTTACTTTCACTGAGAAAAGGGCTGCTTTCACTAGCCTGTTGTATGAAGCCTCTATCTCTCATCACTTTTCCCCTTTAAATACTTTTCAAACACATAATCTAACCAACTTGTAAAAACGTCATACTTATCTAACTTATTATTAAAGTTATTTATTGCACTATTTTCAAATTCTAAAAGCAATTCCTTTAATTTATTATTTGAGAGATTTATTGATTTTTTTCCTCTACTAATTGCATCTTCAACATTTGGTTCACTAAAAAACACAGCTAATATTACATCTTCACTGTACGAAGATATTATTTCAGCGAAGTACAATATTCTATTAAGGTCCTCCTTCATCTTAGAACTTGATTTATACATAGAATCTACATAATTGATTAGCTCTTTTTTGACATATATTTCAAAAGATGCTTTTATATCAATATAATCCCGAGTATTAATCTCATTTAATGCCTCTGTCAATTCCAAAACATTATTGATTCCCAAATCCTTATCAACAATAAAATTTTCATTAATTTTTTCATAATTTCCAAGATAATCACATACAACGTCATATATGTATACATATCTAAATAATGTATGTTTATTTACCTTTTTATTCTTTAATGCATATAAAAACAAACATATATAGTATTCTAATTTTTTTATTTGGTTATCCATATTATTCCTCCAAAAAGCTATAAAACTCCAACTGTTTTATTTCATCAAATTGTTTCTGTGCAAGAGTAGATTTTTCGAGTAAGTTAATTAGCGTATACTCTTTTTTATATTTCTCTACAAGTAAATTTATTAATCTGCTATTTCTTGCATTAGCGGACATAAATAATGTATTTCCTGAATCGATAAAGTAGCTAAATGTTTTAACAGCATTGGTCTCAAAGAAATAATCCAATGTGCTATCTGGTGTTTCACTAATAAAATAGGAATCCTTATGGAAAAATTCTAATGTAGCAAGTCTATATGCCATATCCACAAATATTCTTTGTGATTCTGATAGTGTCATTTCCGATTCTCTCTCTGTTTCATTTAAGAAGAATTTAAAAAAAGCTTCATCTGATTTCCCAACTAATTCAAGCCTTACATTGCTATCATTACCTAAAAATGAATATGCATATTTCTTAAATACCGTACTGTAGTCTTGAAATCTATCTAAAACATAAGCATCAATTTCTAATGCCAGCTTTGTTTCTCTTTGTTTAGTTTGCTCTAACAATTCATGATACTCTTGTTTTTTTAATTCAAGTTGTTGATATTTCGCAAAATTATCATTACTTGTTAAATCTAACGTTTTCTTGATTTTTTGTTGTTTTTCAATTAATTTAAACAATTCTTTATTTTCTTCGCTCAATAGTTTTTTTATTTTTAAAATTTCTTTATTTATCAAAGAATAATTATTTTGGAGACGTCTCTTTTCATTGTCCAAATTTTTTCTTTCAATTTCTAATCTATTTAAATCTATATTTTTTCTTATATTTATTGATTTATTGCAATAAAAGCACTTGTCTACCTCCAATATCTTATTCACATGATTTTCTCCACAAAACGGACAAACACCGGCTAATATCGATGGCACATATTTATTATATATTTTCTGATATTTATCCGGGAACACATTGTTATACCATTGTTGTTCAATCTCCAGTAATTGTTTCCCAACACTTTCAAAATCAATCCTGTTTTGTTTGCTTTCTCTCTCTTTTTTACTAAGTTCTTGCTCATGTTTACTAATTATTTTCTTTTTTTCAAAAATATTATTATCAATACTTTGTAAATCTTCCAAAGAATAATGAGATTTTATTGTGTTTTTTTCACTCAAGTCTTCTCCTAAAAATTCTTTAATCATAGACATTTTATAAGAGGTTAACCGCTCTTGGCTATCATATTTTTTTATTAATTTCTGTACTTCATCATACTCAAAGTATTTCTCTGTTGGCATAAACTTACTTAAAATTAACTTTGTCATATCCTGATTCCAAAATGATAAATCTCTAGACTCTGTAAAAAACATAATTTCAGTAAGCATTAACATAAATGCATTAATATCAGGAAAATTTGATGATTTTTCAAGATGTTTATGATATTTATCAATCAAATACCTATCTATATTTTGATCATCTTGCCCAAAATATTTTTTTTCATACGTATCATAGTTTACATCTTCACCAGAAATCTCTTCATTGTTAATAAACACTTTTTTTAGCCTATGCTCATATAAGCTATGAATAACTTCATACTTATCATTTCCTAAACAAAATATAACTCGCACTTCCGCTTTATCTGACTGTTCACGCATTCTATTTCTAAAATAGTATTTTTCAAAAGTTGGTCTCTTTAATTTTTGCTGTTCTTTCCAATTTCTTGATTGTACCTTCCCAATATATGGTCCAATTACGGAATATTGCATGATATTTAAAAAAGTTGTTTTTCCTAACCCATTTGTTCCAAACACAATATTAATTTTTTCTGAAAATTCTACATCAAAAGGACATATATATAAGTCATAATTAGAAATATGCAATTCTTTTATTTGGGGCAAACAATAATTTTTCATTTAATCACCTACTTTTCCATTACAATAACACCTTCTAGCAAATTTTCTATTTGCTCCTTTTGCTGAGGACTTGGTTTTAGTTTTCTGGCTTTTCTAATTTCAATGACTTTAAATCCCTCACTTTCAGCTATTTCAGCACAAATTTCCAGAGTATTTATCATAACATTAAAATATGCAGAATTTGAAACATTGAAATATATTCGTCCTCCAAGTTTCACCTTTTTATAGATAACATGGAATATTTTTTGCATATCAACAAAATACAATCTTACCATATCTAATATCGAAGAATTCCACATCTCTTGATCTCCTGAACAGTCTTTTAGCAACTTGAGCGTACTCTCTAAAGTTTTATTATTTATACTTTCATTGTCTTGCCACTTTATCTGAACATGAGATCTAAGAGTTTTCTCTCTGAGATTTCTGACTTCTTCATAAGTATTTGTTAATCCCAGTGTTTTTAATTCCAACATGTAAGTATCTGTATAATCACGAGAATTTAAGTAAGGTGGAGAAGTTATTACTAGATCTATACTGTTATTTTCAACTTCCTTCTCAATTCCTACACGAGAATCTTCATTAAATAAAATATTCTGATTATTTTGTGCAGTCTTCTTGACTGATTGAATATCTTTTTTTATCTCTTTATTTATTTTATCGTCGAATTTTTTAAAAACATCAGCTTCTGAAAGGGTTATTTCCTCCCAATTTTTCTTATATGATAAACATTTTCCATTTCTATATAAATTACTTACATCCAAAAGAATAGACGACAAAACCACAAAAAATAAATTTTTATATTTTTCCTCTTTTATTAAATCTATAGCCATTTTTAATTTTTGAACAGCCAGCCCAACAATTTTATCATAATTCCACTTTCTCTTATTATTCCCTTCATATAGAGTAGAAAAAACGGTTTTAAGATCTGCATTAATAACAGCACGTTTAGTTTGTACAAAATCATGCCATAGTTCTACTTTATTTAAATCATAATCATTTTCCAATTTAACTTTTGCGATAATATACATCAATGGATTTATTTCAAATGAATAGCAAGGAATATTATTATGTTGCAACTCCAGAGAGGTCGTTCCACTTCCTGAAAAAGGCTCTAAACACACTAAATCTTTTTTATTAACTTCATCTATAATAGATTTAATAAATTCTTTTGAATAGCCTTCTACAAATGGATACCATCTATGAATAGGCTCTTTTTTGTTTTTGTTAAATTGCATAATTCTACCGTATTCTTGATAGTAATCCACATATTTGAACATTATTCCACCTCCCTATTATGATTATATATAATTTTTTGGTATATTGAATTCACTTTTTTTTGATAAAACAGACTCATCTTGCGTCATCCGTTTAATTTCACATCCCCAAACCACTATCACTTTAATTCCCATACTTTCAAGCTGAGCATAATTTTTCTTGTCCCTTTCAACATTTCCCTCGAGTTTATTTTTCCAAAATTCATAATTACTCTTAGGGATAGATGAATATTTGCAGTTTTCGTGCATATGCCAGAAACATCCATTTACAAAAATAGCCGTCTTATATTTAGGCAAATATATATCAGGGCTTCCTGGTAAATTCTTATAATTCACCCTATATCTGAACCCCCTATGCCATAAAAGTTTTCTCAAAAAAATTTCAGGCTTTGTGTTTTTGCTTTTAACTCTTGCCATGTTTTCACTTCTGGTCATAGGCTTATTTTTCTTCATTATCTAAATCTCACCTGTAAATTAAGTTTTATAAAATCTTCTCCGTTTTCACTATATACTTCCCCGAACTCATGCCTTGATGTGGATGCTGTCTCATATTTTGTGTTCTTCAACAAATATTCTTCAAAGTAGTTTCTGTTATATATATGATATGCAAGAACATTGCCTTCCTTTGTAACTACAATGTATCCTCCAGTAGCCTCATCTAAACCGTCCCAAACTGTAGCAGGCTTCATGCCCAATGCTACAGCTGTCAGGAATTTCTTGAACTTATACTTATAAGCATTTACATTACCGTAGTTCATAGGATTTTCCCGTTCAAGTTTTTCAACCATCTCATCGCAGTTACTGATTCCGTCTTTATAAAAATATAAAAGAGTTTCAGCGATAATTTTATCCATGTTGCTGTCAATCAGCACCAAATTGTCCTTAAAATTTTGATTGTTCATTTTCCAATATTTAAGAATTCCATTTTCTTCAATTATTTTATTTATACGCCCTCTAACATCTGTATGACTTTTGCTGCCGGCTACCTTATATATTTCGTTCGCTTCTCTAACCAAATCAGGATAACTATGACTTATTTTATAAATGAAGTTTGTAGTTTTTCCCGCATTCAACAAGGTGGGAGATGAGCCTAATTCCGATTTTATTGAGAATCCCACTATCGGACTGTATCCGGTGTTTATATCGATTATTTTTACTGTGATATCACTTTTATCCGTTGCGGGTGCCGAAAGCTTATAACACAAAATTTTGTCCATAAAATTCTGTGTACTTTCTACTGAGAATGCACCTTTTGAAGCTTTACTGCTTATTTCGTTCAATAATTGTTCAGATTCTGCTTCAAATTCGGTTGCCGGTAACTCTTTCACTTTCGATCCGTTAATATATATTGATATTATTTCTCCGGCGGCATATTCTTTAATTTCACCTTTGTTTTCTTCTCTAATTATTTTAATAATAGGGAAATATACATCCTCCAATTTATTCAATTCACTGTCGGCTGCATATATCTTTCCGTCAGCCAAAAGTCTTAACAAAACATATATTTCCGACCATTCTCCTTTATTTCCTGTAAGCATAATTACCTCCATGCAACAGCTGTCTGTTCAAATATTTCTTCTCTTTTTATTGTTTCCGTCTTTCCCTTTTCAAGTTGTGATTTTATCTTTTCGGCAATTTCACGTATAACCGGCACTGTAACGGAATTCCCGAACTGTTTATACAAATGTGTATCAGCAACTACCAACTTAAAATCATTTGGGAATCCCTGAAGTCTTGCCCATTCTCTCGGAGTCATCTTTCGAATATATTCTCTATTAACCTCTCCTTTTATATGAGTAACAGGTGTAAAATCAGTTAAACGTTCATCAATTATAAGATTTCTTTCTCTTCCCATACCTCCACAAACAATAGCACCTGCCACGGAATCAAGTTCTCTAATTTCATATCCGAAGCCGTTTCCTTTTGAAACATGCCTCTCTTTGTGTCTTTTTAACGATGCCAGATAAGCTGTAGATAAATAATATTTTGAAGACACTTCCTTTTCTTCAACAATATCTTTTATAACTTTTGTATCATCGGTTTTTTGAGGGAATACAAAATCCGAAGGTGCTATATCATTTCTGAATGCTACAATATATATCCTTTCTCTGTTTTGTGGAAC
>CAMUDN010000011.1 GCA_947087645.1 uncultured Bulleidia sp.
TTAAAGATCGAAGTAAAGAAAAAAGAAGTAGTACCACCAGCTAAACAATATAAAGTAGAAATAAATAATCCATATTCACAATTGCAGTTAAATATATTTAATATTGGTAAAGGAGAGCCAAAGAAAGTTGTATCTGGTCAGAAATATGATGAGAATACAAAAGTAATGGCACAGATTATCAATAAGTCTCAAGATGAATATACTGTTACAGCAACGATGAATGGTAAAACAGTTGAGACAAAGACAATACCTGTTTCCAATGATCCAAATGGTTTAGATCCAATTGTCTTAAGTGGTGATTTAAAGATCGAAGTAAAGAAGAAAGAAAAAGTTCCACACAAATATAAATTAACGATTAACAATGGTGCTTCATCAGCTGATAAGCGAACACGTTTTAATAATGTACATGTATATAATCCGGTATATAATCCAGTAACGGATGATTATGATGAATATGAGAATAACGCCGAATTAAAGAAAGGCGATAAGATTGTTATTTATCCATATAATAATGCTTCTGATATGCATTTAAAGATTGTCCATAATGGTAAATTAATTGTTGATCGTGATTGTGATGTTTTCCCACAACAAAATGTAGAAGCTGAGCGTAAGATAATTTATTATCGTTTTGATATTGAAGGTGATGTCGAAATTACGACGACAGCTGGTAAGACAGGCAAGAACTTTGTTGATTTTTATTATCCAGTAACGATTAAAAATGGTAATTTAGCTAAAATTTATGCTGATGATAAGCCATTAGGTGATAAATTATTAGCTGAATTGCATGAATTAAAAATTGAAGTTGGTAATAAGCCTATTGAATTAACAATTAAATTAGGCAAAAAGTATAAGTATGCTAAGAAAGTAAAATTAGAAGCAAATCAAACTTATTTATTCAAAGATTTCCCTGCTAAGAATTCTGTAAATATTGAAATGGATAGTGTAGCTCCTAAACCAGCTAAACAATATAAAGTAGAAATAAATAATCCATATTCACAATTGCAGTTAAATATATTTAATATTGGTAAAGGAGAGCCAAAGAAAGTTGTATCTGGTCAGAAATATGATGAGAATACAAAAGTAATGGCACAGATTATCAATAAGTCTCAAGATGAATATACTGTTACAGCAACGATGAATGGTAAAGCAGTTGAGACAAAGACAATACCTGTTTCAAATGATCCAAATGGTTTAAATCCAATTGTTTTAAGTGGTGACTTAAAGATAGAAGTAAAGAAAAAAGAAGTAGTACCACCAATAGTTAAGAAACATAAAGTTGAAATTATAAATCCATACAGTGATGTAGAAGTATCATCATTCTGTACAGGAAAGCCTTTACCAGTTGTTAGTGGTGAACAAATAAAAGAAAATTCACAAATATTTACACGTATAATAAATAAATCCAATTCTGAATTAACTGTTACAGCAACGATGAATGGTAAAGCAGTTGAGACAAAGACAATACCTGTTTCAAATGATCCAAATGGTTTAAATCCAATTGTTTTAAGTGGTGACTTAAAGATAGAAGTAAAGAAAAAAGAAGTAGTACCACCAATAGTTAAGAAACATAAAGTTGAAATTATAAATCCATACAGTGATGTAGAAGTATCATCATTCTGTACAGGAAAGCCTTTACCAGTTGTTAGTGGTGAACAAATAAAAGAAAATTCACAAATATTTACACGTATAATAAATAAATCCAATTCTGAATTAACTGTTACAGCAACGATGAATGGTAAAGCAGTTGAGACAAAGACGATACCTGTTTCAAATGATCCAAATGGTTTAAATCCAATTGTTTTAAGTGGTGACTTAAAGATAGAAGTAAAGAAAAAAGAAGTAGTACCACCAATAGTTAAGAAACATAAAGTTGAAATTATAAATCCATACAGTGATGTAGAAGTATCATCATTCTGTACAGGAAAGCCTTTACCAGTTGTTAGTGGTGAACAAATAAAAGAAAATTCACAAATATTTACACGTATAATAAATAAATCCAATTCTGAATTAACTGTTACAGCAACGATGAATGGTAAAACAGTTGAGACAAAGACAATGCCTGTTTCAAATGATCCAAGTGGTTTAAATCCAATTGTTTTAAGTGGTGACTTAAAGATAGAAGTAAAGAAGAGATTGGATGTTATTAATAAATATAATGATGTTCAATTGAAAGTTCAGCGTTTTGCTCAGAATTCAGCAATGAGTGGGGAAAGAAGTGTACAGCTTTATACAATTGTTGTTGATATTACTAATAAGTCAGTTGATACGGTTAAGGTTTATGTTAAAAATACAGATGGTACTGTATTAGGTAGTAAAGAAGTTAGTAAAGCAATAAATAATCGTGGTAATAAAGATGAATTAAGAGTAGAAAATGTTGCTGGTGATGTTGTTGTTAGTACGGAGAAATTATTTGATCCAGCAATACAGAAATATACAGTTGATATTGATAATCAGTTAGCTGGTAATAATTTGATTGAGTGTGATATTCGCTATACTGTGAAATATGAACCTATTGATATTATTCCTGGTCAACAGTTATATGCTGGGCAAAAGATTTATGTGCGGATTAGAAATCGTTCTGATAAGCGTTTAAAGATTAGTGCTATGGCACATGGAAAAGTTATTAGATCAGGTATTGTTGAACCTAAACCAGATGATGATGATGCAACTTATTATGCATTTGCTGATGAAAATCGTGTACCGAAACCAATTGTACTAAGTTCTGATATTAAATTTGTTCTAGAAGAAATTAAATAATATGTTTTACAAAATATACCTTTAAAGGTATATTTTGTGCCTATATGAATAGAGGATATAATATGAAAAATATAATTAAAATTATTTTATCTTTATTAATGGTTTTTACACTTGGTGCTTGTCATACGACTAAAGAAGCTGAGCAACCAAAGCCAAAGAAGAAAGAAAATCTTAATCTTAATCTTAATATTAATGATATTAAGATTCCAATGTTAAAAGATACCCGGGAAGATAAATATAAGGAAAATACTTTTACTACTTTAAATGGTGATAAAGTTACTTATAATATGAATACTCGCAAAATTGTTTGCCTTTTCGGCTCGCAAGATGTTGTCGCATTTGGTATTCACCCATTAGCTTATGAAGGTGAAACAAATCCAACTGGCTATGAAGATTTTTATGAAGATTCATCACCATTAATGAATACAACACCATTTTCTTCGGAAGAAGTTATGTCATATCAGCCAGAATTAATTTTAGTTAATCAACGGATGACAAAGACAAATATTAAAGCATTAGAAAAAATTGCACCGGTCATACCTCTTTATACAGATTCGACTGATTTTAATGAACGCTTAACTTATATTGGTAAAATTTTTGGTTTAGAGGATCATGCTCAAAAATTAATAGAATATGCGGATAATCTTAAAGAATCAATGCTTAAGGAAATGCGTAAGTTGAAGTTGGAAAATAAGACTTTAACTTTATATACATATATGGGAGCTATATCTATACCACCCGAAAGAGGTTGGTTTATGAATACTATTTTATATGATTATTTACATATTAAGCGTTTAGATAATGTAAAGAAATTTATGCGTGATGAAAGCCGTTTAGCATATGATGCAATATCTAATGAAAAATTAAAAGATTATGAGGGTGACTTAGTTATTTTCGCTAACTTTGGAACACCACAATTATCTACTTATGTGACTGATAATGTGGGTTGGAAAGCTCTTAAAGCAGTTAAAGAAAAACGGGTAGCGGTAATTGATATTCGCCCATATGCTCAAAAAGGTGTAATTCTTTTATACAATCAATATATGAAATTATATGAAGCTTTGAAGAAAGCAGCCCAGATTCACTAATTTATGCATAGTCAAATAAACAATATTCGGAAGTTTAAATTATTAGTGCTTATTGGTTTTATACTTTTACTAGTTGTTTTTCTGGTTACTCTGAAATTTGGGGCAAGTGATATATCTTTACAAGACATTATGAATTCTTTTCTGCATTTTAATGCGGATGACTTTCGTTTGGTTACTGTTCGCGATATTCGCTTACCCCGTTGGGTAGCCGATATTATTGTTGGTGCATCACTAGCTATTACTGGTGCAATAATGCAAGAAACAACAGAAAATCCTATGGCAGATTCTGGCTTAATGGGTATTTCACAAGGAGCTACTTTAGGTGTTATTTTGATCGTTGCTTTTTATCCGGAGGCTTCTCGTTTGGATAAAATGTTTATTTCTACTGCTGGAGCAGCAATTATAACATTATTAATTTATTTAATTGCTTTTTTTGGTAAAGGTAAAATAACTTCAGATCGAATGGTTCTATCTGGTATTGCTATCTCAACTCTTTGTTCATCAATTATTACCTCACTTGTTTTAAAGTTTGGTTTAATGGGTCAAATGTTAAGATATATTAGTGGTAGTTCAGCTAATGTTATTTGGCAAGATTTATGGATTGCTATTCCTTTTTTTGCAGTTGGCTTAATTATTGCTATTGCTATATCACGTTCGTTAACAGTCATGAACTTAGGGGATGATGTTTCTCAATCACTAGGAGCTAATATCCGTTTAATTAAAACATTAGCAACCATCGTGGTACTTATTTTATCAGCAGTAGCTGTAATTATGATTGGTCCAGTTGGTTATGTTGGTTTAATGATTCCTTATTTTGTAAAAGTAACACTTGGTACAGATTATCGTTTAGTTCTACCTATTTGTGCTATTTATGGAGCTTTATTCGTAACAACAGTTGATTTTTTAGCAAAATGTATTCACCCCGGTTTAGAATTTCCTATCGGTCTTTTAATTACAATGATCGGTGTACCATTCTTTATTTATTTTTCACGTAAAGAAACAGGAGTAAATAATGACTTCTAAAAGAAAATTATATCTTTTGCTTATTTTAGTATTAATGATTGTTATTTTAATTATGATTGGGGCAAGTATTGGTCGCTATCACTTAACGTTATATCAAGTTATCCAAACATTTTTAGGCCATGGAACATATAGATCAAAAATGGTTATTTTTACTTTCCGTTTACCACGTTTATTATTAGCATTACTTGTTGGTATAGGAATGGGTATTAGCGGTATGATTATGCAAAATATTTTACATAACCACTTAGCTTCTCCTGGTACTTTAGGAGTAGCTGATGGTTCTTCTTTATTTGTCACAATATATATTGCAGTTGTTGCCCAAAATTTTGATCATCCAATTTTTTTGCCATTATTAGCTTTTGTGGGTGGTATTATTTCAGCACTTATTATTTTTCTTTTAGGAACAAAGTATAAAAGACCAATATCTGCTATTAAATTAATAATGACTGGTATTGCTATAAGTGCATGTTATTCAGCAATAAGTACTTTTTTAATGTATGTATTAGATGAATCAAAATTAGATTTTCTTTTTCGTTGGCAAGCAGGTGATCTTTGGGGTAGTAATTGGCATTATTTAATTATTTTAAGTTCTTGGTTAGCTTTATTTATTATTTTATTAATGTATCAAGCAAAAACACTAAATATTATGAGTTTAGGGCGAGATGAAGCAATCAGTCTAGGGGTTCCTGTTAAAGTAATATTTATTTATTTAGCTATGATTTCAGTTGCTCTATCATCAGCAGTAGTTGCTTTTGGTGGTAATTTTTTCTTTTTAGGTTTGATTGGACCACATATTGCTAAAAAGATAATTGGTGTAGATGCTCGCTATTTAATACCAGCATCTGGTTTAGTATCGGCTATTATTATTCTTTTAGCAGTTATTTTGGTTGATAATAGTTCAATATTGGTTAATATTCCTACCGGTATTGTAATTAATATCTTATCAGTACCATATTTCTTATATTTATTAATGGAAAAGTAGTAGGTGAAAGATGGATAATGCAGTTAAATTAGATAAAATATCGGTTGGATATGATGAAATGATAATTATTGATGATTTATCAATTTCTTTTCCTAAAGGTAAAATGATTTCTATTATTGGTGCTAATGGTTGTGGCAAGTCAACTCTTTTAAAAACGATTGGTCGTATTATTAATAAAAAAGAAGGTACTATTTTTGTTAATGATATGGATATTAATAAGATGAAACGTAAATCACTAGCTAAAATATTATCTATTCTACCGCAATCACCACAAGCTCCAGCCAGTTTAACATGTTATGAATTAGTAGCGTATGGTCGTTTTCCTTATCAAAAAGGACTAGGTAAATTAAGTAATGAAGATAAAAAATGGATTGATTGGGCTTTGCAAGCAACCCATATGACCGATTTTAAAAACCGTGCTATCAATAATTTATCTGGTGGACAAAGACAAAGAATTTGGATTGCAATGGCTTTAGCACAGCAAACAGATATTATTATGCTTGATGAACCGACAACTTATTTAGATTTATGTCATCAATTAGAAATTCTTAGTTTATTAAGTAAGTTAAATAAAGAAAATAAGACGACGATCATTATGGTTTTACATGATATTAATTTAGCTGCTCGGTATTCTGATTATTTAGTAGCAATGAAAGATGGTAAAGTATTTGATTATGGGCCGGTTAATGATGTTTTTAATGAACGAATGTTACAAGAGTGTTTTACTATTAAAGGTGAGATCATGATGGATAAAAAGAAAGAAAAACCCGTTTGTATTAGTTATGATCTGTTAAAGGAAATATAGTATGAAAAAAATCATTTTATTTTTGACTACCTTATGTCTTATGCTTAGTGCTTGTACAATCAAAAAACATCCTGATTTAACATATGCGGATGATTTAGCCAAAAAAGACTTAAAAAGACCAGATATTATTATCAAAAATGAAAAAGATTTTACTTATGCTTTAGATTATTTAGCTTATTATCAAATTGATGATGAAGTTTATTTTAAAATACAAGATGATTATGCAAAAAAGATAAAGAATATTGATCAAGAATTTGAAAAAGTTTATTTAATGGCTGATTTAGCAGATGTTTATAATTGCAATATTGAAACTAAATATTTTGCAAAAGAACATCTTATTGGTATTCATTATGCTATTGCTAAAGATGTTGCCAGTTATCCAACACATAATAAAAGAGCAATTATTAAAATTCATAATTTTGATGAAAGCAAGAAAGAAAATAAACCTTTTCCTTTAGTTATTGATCAAAAAGCTAAAATAAGTTGTTTCACGTCAGAACAATTATATTATTTAGCAATGCATGGCTATTGTCCTAAGCCAGTTAAAGGTAGCAAAGCTGATATTCTTTATCAAAAAGCTAAAGAAATAATTTTTACTTATATTCAAGAAAAAGATTCTGATTTTATGAAAATCAAAAAAATTTATGAGTATTTAACAAGTAATATTTTATATGATCAAGAAACAGCAAAAAGTAGTGATCGTTATTTGATTAACCGTCAAGCATATTATTTAGAAGGTGTTTTATTAAATCATTATGCTGTTTGTGATGGTAAAGCTAAAACATATGCTTTACTTTTGAATATGCTTGGTATACCTTGCTTAAGAACAAGTGGTAAAGATGGTAAAAAAGATCATGCTTGGAATATGCTTAAACTAGATCAAAAATGGTATGTTTCTTGTACAACTTATGGACAAGGTAAAGTGATTGATAAATTATCAATGATTTCTCCTAATTATGCGATGATGCTTTTGGCAAAAGAAGACTTTGCTCGTTATAATTGGGCATATGAAAGTGATAAATATCCTGAGATAGTTTCATTATTAGCTACAAAAGCATACCCTTTATATCAAACTTTAAAGCCAAATAGACTAGTTAAGAATTTAGATGAATTGATTAATTTAGTTAATACAATTAAAGAAAAATGGCAAGTAAATCATAAATTAGAATTTAAGTATGTTGGTAAAGATAAAGAAAAATTTGAAGAAGAGTTAAAGAATTATTTTAAGGATCAGAAAATAAAAATTATGAAAGTTAAAGGAGATACAATATATCAATTGATATATGTAAAATAATATGGATGGTAATGATTGTCTACAATTAGCAAATAAATATTGGCAAGATAAAAATTTTAAAAAGGCTTTGGTATATTTTAAAGAGTCAGCAAAAAAAGGTAATTACATAGCTATGTATAGTATTGCATGTATGTATTTTTTTGCAGATGGGGTAAAACAAAATTATCATTTAGCTTATAAGTGGTATTTAAAAGCAGCAAACAATAATGATCCTGAAGCTACTTATCGGGTAGGCTTAATGTTAGAAAATGGTCTTGGTGTTAAACAAGATATAGATGCCTCTTTTCAGTATTATTTAAAATCAGCAGAAATGGGTTCACTTTCTGGTATGTATTATCTTGGTCGTTGTTATTTAGCTGCTAAAGGTGTTGAAAAAGACTTATCAAAAGGACTTTTTTGGCTTAACAAAGCGGCTAATTTAGGTAATGGTATAGCGGCTGATTTTTTAGGTCATTTTTATTTAAATGATCAGATAAAAAAAGCTCTTAAGTATTTTAGAATGGCTATTGATCAGACATATTTACCATCAATCTTAACGTTGCTTGAGCTAGTTGAAAAACAAATAATTACCTTAGATGTAGAAGAAATAAAGAAGTTAAGAACATTAGCAGAAAAATTAAAAGATGAAACCTTCTCTAATTAAGAGAAGGTTTTTTATATGTATATTCATTTGTTTAGAATAAAAAAATCAAATTTATTATATAATATTTTTTTATTTTTGTCTATTAATTTGACAAAAAGGATGAAAAAGATTTATATTTATGTAGTTAGAAATATCTAACCTAGAGGGGGATAAGTATGCCATTAAGTTTTGGAGATATCCAAAAGAGATATGTTATAAGAAAAATTGGTGGTGATGAAGTAGTTAAAAAACATCTTCAAGATCTAGGATTGACACAAGGATCAATTATTCAGATTATCGCTAAAAATGCCGGTAGTGTAATTGTTAGAGTAAAAGAAACAAGAATTGCCTTGGGTTTTAGTATGGCTAACAAAATCATGATTGAGGAGGAAAATGGATGACGTTGAAAGATGTGAAAATTGGTCAATCAGTAACGATCAAACAGTTGCATGGTGAAGGGGCTGTCCGGCGTAGAATCATGGATATGGGGATGATAAAAGGAACAAAAATAAAAGTTCGTAAAGTTGCACCCTTAGGTGATCCTATTGAATTGACTGTACGTGGCTATGAATTATCAATTCGTAAAGCTGATGCAGAAATGATTGAGGTGGAAGCATGAAAGAACAAAAAGTCATTATTGCTTTAGCGGGAAATCCGAATAGTGGTAAAACAACTTTATTTAATGCTTTAACGGGTTCTAATCAATCAGTTGGTAACTGGCCAGGTGTAACAGTAGAGAAAAAAGAAGGTAAATTAAAAAAACATAGTAATGTTATTATTGAAGATTTACCTGGTATTTATTCCTTATCACCTTATACATTAGAAGAAGTTGTTTCACGTAATTATTTAGTTGCGGAAAAGCCAAATGTTATTTTAAATATCATTGATGGTACTAACTTGGAAAGAAATCTTTATTTAACAACCCAATTAATGGAACTAGGTATTCCAATGGTTGTGGCAGTTAATATGATGGATTTAGTAAAAAAACAAGGTGATCAAATTAATTTAGAAAAATTAGCAAATGAATTAGGCTGTAAAGTAGTGCCTATTTCAGCATTGAAACAAGACGGTATCTTTAAAGTGGCTGAAGAAGCTCTAGAATTAGATAAATTAAAACAGTTACCAAAGATACATCACTTTAATGAAAAAGTTGAAAATTTATTAACATCTATTGCTAAACAATTAAATGTTATTGAAGAACAAAAACGTTGGTTTGCTATTAAATTATTTGAAAAAGATAGCAAGGTATTAGAAAGTATTGATCTAAGTGAAGATACTAAGCAAAATATTCTTACAGAAATTGAAAAAGTTGAAAAAGAATTAAAAGATGATGGTGAAAGTATTATTACGAATGAACGTTATGCGTATATAAATCATCTTTTACAAGGCGTTTATAAGAAAAATAAAAAAACAACAAAGAGTTATTCAGATAGAATTGATTCTGTTGTTACTAATCGTTGGTTAGGTTTACCAATTTTTGCTGTAGTTATGTTTGTGGTCTATTTTGTATCTATTAAAACTGTTGGTACAGGGGCAACTGACTGGGTAAATGATGGTTTCTTTGGTGATGGTTGGTTCTGGTTTGGTCAAGGTCGTAGTGAATTTGATGATGCAAGTGACAACTATAAAATGGATATGGAAGCTAAAACAGCTTACATTAGTCAAGCTGAAGAAAAAGGTTTAGTTAAGACAAAAGATGATGAAGTTGAAATACTCGATCAAGCAGCTTTAGAAAAGTTTAGTGTAACTGCTGAAATTCATAATGAAGATGGTGAAGTTGTTGAAAAACGTGATGTTCATTATGCTGACTATGAAAAATATGATAAAGAAGAAGAACCAGATGCACATACATTTGGACCATATCAAGATGGTTTACCAGTTCTTTTAGGTAAAGGATTAGATGCTTTACATGCTTCAGAATGGGTTAAAGGTTTAGTCTTAGATGGTATTGTTGCTGGTGTTGGTTCAGTTTTAGGCTTTTTACCACAAATGTTAACATTATTTTTCTTTTTAGCATTCTTAGAAGGTTGTGGATATATGGCACGTATTGCCTTTGTCCTTGATCGCTTATTTAGAAAATTTGGTTTATCAGGTAAGAGTTTTATCCCAATGCTTGTTGGTACAGGTTGTTCTGTTCCAGGAATTATGGCTTCTCGTACAATTGAGTCAGAAAGAGATCGTCGTATGACAGTTATGACAACATCATTTATGCCTTGTTCAGCAAAATTACCAGTTATTGCATTAATTGCCGGTGCCTTTTTTGAACAATCAGGATTAGTTTCTACAAGTGCATATTTCCTTGGCATTGCTTCCATTATTGTTTCGGGCATTATGTTGAAAAAGACCAAACGTTTTAGTGGTGATCCAGCACCATTTGTTATGGAATTACCAGCTTATCACTGGCCAACTATTTCTTATATTTTACATTCGATGTGGGAAAGAGGATCATCTTTTGTTAAAAAAGCAGGAACAATTATTTTCTTAGCTTCCGTACTTGTTTGGATTGGTTCTAATTTAGGCTTTGATGAAAAAGGTTTTGGCCTGGTTGAACAAGAGCATTCATTGTTAGCTATTATCGGTAATGTTATTAAACCATTATTTATTCCTTTAGGATTTGGTGGTGATTGGCGTAATGCTGTAGCAACTATAACAGGTTTAATTGCTAAAGAGAATGTCGTTTCAACAATGGGTATATTATATGGTGCAGGTGAAGTTAGTGAAAATGGTTGGCAGATTTATCAATCAATGAATTCAGCTTTTGCCGGATCATCTATTGCCGGTTATGCTTACTTAGCATTTAACTTATTATGTATCCCTTGCTTTGCAGCTGTTGGAGCAATGCGTAGAGAAATGAATAATGGTAGATGGACAGGATTTGCCTTACTTTATCAATTAGTATTTGCTTATGTTGTATCATTGATTATTTATCAATTTGGTTCAGCTTTCTTTGGTCAAATACATGTTTTAGGTTTAATTTTAGCAATTATTTTATCCGTTATGATGATTTATCAATTGTTTAGACCTATGAAATCTATTGCTTTAGAAAAATAAGTCAAATAAAAAAGTCGATTATATTTCGACTTTTTTATTTTTATCTTTTTTGATAACAGTTTTAGAACGACGAGGTGTCTTTTCTTTGCTTTGTTTTATTTTTGCTTGAATTTCTTTCATTGCTTCTTTTTGATTTAAAATGACTGGTACGATAATTGGTGTTCGATTTGTTTTTTTAAATAAAAATGGTTCTAAAGCAGATTTAATACAATTTTTTATTTCACCAAATGTAGTTCTATTTTGCATTGTTTTCTTTAATGCATCATAAACAATTAATTCTGCTTCTTTGATTAATGTTTGTGAATCTTTGATATACACAAAACCACGGGAAACAATATTTGGTCGACATAGAATTTTATTGTATCTTGAATCAATTGTTACAATTACGGCAACAAGACCATTTTCAGCTAAAATTTGACGATCTTTGATAACTGAAGTACTTAAACCAGAAATATCATTACCATCAACATAAACAGCATCTGTATGAACTTTTTCATCAGCTAAGAAACATTCATGATCACGTAAAACCAGAACATCACCATTTGTACAAATGAAACAGTGATCTTCTTTAATACCAGTTAAAACAGCTGTTCGACAATGTTCAACTAACATTTTATATTCACCATGATTAGGCATAAACCATTTTGGCTTAATCAGATTAAGCATTAACTTTTGTTCTTCAACAGGTGCATGCCCCGTTGTATGGAAAGAAGTTAAAGGAGAATTAGTAACAACATTAGCTCCAACTTTAGTAAGTTGATTAATAACTTCTCCTACAGATTGACCATTGCCTGGAATAGGTGAAGAAGAGAAAAGCACAGTATCACCAGGTAAAATTTTGATAAAACGATGGGAACCATTAGCAATTCTACTTAAAGCAGCCATAGGCTCACCTTGTGACCCTGTACAAACAATACAAATGCGATTAGCCGGTAAGGTATTTAATTCATTACCTGAAATAAAACTTGACTTAGGAACTTTAATGACACCTAATTCACGACCAATTTCGACGACATTTTCCATTGAACGACCAAAGACAGCAATTTTACGATTACATGATACAGCAGCTTCTAAAATTTGATTAACTCTTAAAACATTAGAAGCGAAAGTAGAAACAAGTAAACGACCAGGTGTTTTTCGCATTTGCGATAAAATTGATTTAGCAACTTGTCTTTCTGATATAGAAGAGCCAGCAACAGTTGAATTGGTTGAATCAGATAATAAAACATCAACTCCAATTTGACCTAAATAAGCCATTTTTTGAAAATCAGCTGGACGACCAACGGGTGAATAATCAAACTTAAAATCACCAGTTTCAACAATACGTCCATTAGGTGTATTAACGACAATACCCAAAGAATCAGGAATAGAATGGACAGTATCAAAAAAACCGATCGTAAAATATTTACTACGAATACAAGAATCTGAATCAATTTGGACAATTTTACATGCTTTGGTTAAGTGATGTTCTTCTAATTTCTTTTCAATTAATCTTTTAGCAAAACGCGGAGCATATATTTCCTTTAAGCGAATAGTTTTCAAGAAAAAAGGAATACCTCCAATATGATCTTCATGACCGTGGGTAATAACCATAGCTTTTATTTTGCGTTGATTTTTAAGTAAATAAGAAAAGTCAGGGATCACATAATCAACGCCTAATAATTCCCCTTGGGGAAATAAAACACCACAATCAATAATAACAATTTCATCATTATGTTCAACACAATACATATTCATGCCAATAGCCCCAAGACCACCCATCGCATAAATAAGTGTATCTGTTTCATGATTTATTATTTTTGCTTCATTTTCATCCTGAATTAATTTTTTATAAAGGGTCGGTCTTTTTGCTTTTTTTGTTTCCATTTCTTTCATATTTTAAATAATTACTTTCTAGATGACTTGTGCGCCATCAATTTCTTTTAAAGGATTTTTTTGATCAATACGATCATAGAACAAACGACCGTCAAAATGATCTAATTCATGTTGTAAAACAATTGCTAAAAAGCCCCGTGCTCGAATGGAAATCATTTCATCACGAATTAAATCGTATGCTTTAACTGTAACTCTTGCTTTACGTAAAACATGACCAGGATGTTTTTTAACAACGGATAAACATCCTTCACCAGCTTCAATATAAGCTATTTGGCTTGATTCACTAACAATTTTAGCATTAGCTAGCATAAATTCTTTGGTTACTAATTGATTATTTTTATCATAATCTTGTACGACAATAGCTGTTAATCGTTTTGGAATACCAATTTGAATTGCCGATATTCCAACTGCTGGTTGCAAGTTATATTTTTTAGCTTTTTCCTCATCTGTAGAGTCTTGAACGTATTTTAACATATCACGTAACAAAGAAGCATCCTCATTACTTAAAGGAAGTGTTACTTCTTTTGATTTTTGCCGAATGATAGGATTGTCATCTTTAATAATTGTATCATTATTTATCAACATAAAAAAATATCTACCTCGATTCTAATTTACTATATATTTTACTTTTCTAAATAAAGAATTTTTTTCTGTGCTACTATTATAACATGAGTATGAAAATGAAGAAGATAAGAAGCTCTAATTTATGGCTATCTTTACAAAAAAGAGATAAAGCAATTTATTTTTCTATTTTAATTTTAATGTTATTTGGCATGATTGCTATCATTTCAGCTTCGATGGGTATTGTAGCAGGTAATACATTTAAGTTAATGGTGATTGCTTTTAAACAATTGATGTTTTTGATAGTTGGTTATATTTCTATGATTAGCTTAGAAAAAATCTTTCGTCTTTCTTTTTTGAAAACCAAAGCATTTAATATTTTGATTTGGATAATGATAATTTCATTAATTATACCATTGTTTTTTCACTCGGCCGGTGGAGCAAAAGCATGGATCCGTTTTCCTTTCGGACTTACTTTACAACCCTCTGAATTTGCTAAGATTATGGTTATACTGATTACAGCTCGTTTTTTAGGTGATAATCAAAAACATTATAGTAGTACATTTAATATGGTAGTTCGTCCTTTTTGTTATATTGCAAGTATGGTTTTTATTGTTTTTATTTTGCAGAATGACTTAGGATCAGCCCTTGTTCTTTTTCTTATTTTTGCAGTTGTTTTTTTATTACCACGACATCGTCAATTACGTAAATTACAAACTTTTTTTAAATTATCATTTTGGTTTGGTGTTGTAGGTGGAGGTTATTTTTTACTTTATACAAAAATGGGTGAAAAAATTATTTCAGCACTTATGAGTGGTTATAAGAAAGCACGTTTTACAACAATGTTTAATCCTTTTCATGATCCATATGGTTTTGGTTATCAATTAATAAATGGTTTAATATCTTTTTCAGTAGGTAGCTGGTTTGGTTGTGGTATTGGTCAATCAATTCGTAAATATACTGATTTTCCAGCAGCTAATACAGATTTTATAGTAGCTGTTGTTGTTGAAGAAGTTGGTTTTATTGGTTTCCTTTTTTTGATGTTATTATACGGTATTATTATTTTTCGCTTATTTAATTATGCAATTAAGATTAAATTAGAAAAAGCCAAAATAATTTTAATTGGGACAGCAATGTATTTATTAATTCATATGTTCTTTAATATTGGCGGGGCAACAGGATTTATTCCTTTAACTGGCGTACCTTTATTAATGATTTCTGCCGGTGGTTCATCAACTTGGTCATTTATGATTAGTATTGGTATTGCCCAAGCTGTTATTGGACAGTATAAAAGAGGAGAAATACAATGAGAATAATTGCCGGTCAATATCGTTCACGCCAATTGTGTACACCTCAAGGTAAAAGTACAAGACCAACTTTAGATAAGGTTCGGGAAGCAGTTTTTACAATGCTTATGGCTTATCTTATGGAAGCTAATTTTCTTGATTTATATGCTGGTAGTGGAGCTAATGGCTTAGAAGCATTATCACGAGGAGCAAAAAGAGCTGTCTTTGTGGATCAATCAATAAAAGCAAAACAAGCAATTATTAATAATATTAAAAATTTAGAACTAACAGAAAAGACACAATTATTAACATGTAGTGTTAAAAAAGCAATAAATGAATTATTACATGAAAAGTTTGATTTAGTCTATATTGATCCACCATATAAAGTACAAGAAAATGAAAATATTATCCGATTATTAATTACTAAAAATTTAATTAATGATCAAGCTTTAATTGTTATTGAAGCTGATAAAAATGATATTTATCCTTTAAAGATAGGTTATATGAAATTAATTAAGAAGAAAGTATATGGTATTAGTCAAATTTTATTTTATCAAAAGGAGAGTATATGAAAGCTTGTTATCCTGGAACATTTGATCCTATTACAAATGGTCATTTAGATATTATTGCACGTGCAGCTAAAATTTTTGAAGAAGTAATTGTTTTAATTATGGTTAATCCTCGTAAAAAATCAACTTTTAGTGTTGAAAAAAGGAAAGAAATGATTGAACGTAGTTTAACAGTTTTAAAACAAACAAATAACATTAAAGTTATGATTGGTTCTGGTTTAACAGTTGCTTATGCAGAGAAATTAAAATGTCATGCAATTATTCGTGGCATAAGAGCTGTTTCAGATTATGAATATGAATTACAACAAGCAACAGCTAATCGGAGCTTAAATGATCATATTGAGACTTTATTTTTAATTGCTCGTCCTGCTTACTCTTTTTTAAGTTCTTCTGTATGTAAAGAAATTGCTATTAATGGTGGTCGATTAGATGATTTTATTCCTCAACCGATTATTCAAGAAGTTATGCAAGAATTAGGAAATGGAGATCAGAAAAAAATATGAAATGGGCACTTATTAGTGATGATATGAATAAAGATAATTTTTTAGCATTAAGACCAAACAGTTATGTATTCAAAAAAAATGATGATTTAATGAACCTTGCTGATTGTGATGCTATTTATATTGATTGTCATCCTACTTTACATTATAAATATGCTTTAATGGCAATGGATATAGGAAAAGCAGTATGTGTTGCTTCACCACTTGCTTTAAATGAATGGGAAGTTCAAGCATTGGTTTTAAAAGCAAAAGAAAAAAATATATTTTTAATGGAAAATATAGCCAGTCGTTTTTCACCAAGTTATCAAATTATTAAAAAGATGATGAAAAATAAACAAATGGGTCCATTACAAGAGATTAATTTTTCTTTTTGTTTGTCACAAGCAAATAAGCAAGATGATGTTTTGGTTCAATATGGCTCCTATGCTTGTCATTTGTTAGTTGATTTATTTGGTATCAATATGCCGATTCAAGAAATTAAATTTAAATATAGTGATAATATTGCTACAAGTGTTATTGCCCATTATCAAAAAGAGCGAACACGTTTTAATTTAGAATTAAGTATTGATGAAAATAAACCTTTAAAAAGTTATCTTATTTGTGCAAAAGGACATATTGAAGTACCATCGTTTCATGATAACTTAGAGTTATCTCTTTTAGCATTTGAGGAAACATATAAAAAAGGATTGTTAGAACATCCTCATATGAAACTTGAAGATAGCTTATTTATTGCACATGAGATAGATCGTTTACATGATGCTTTAACAGCTGATCCTGATGATAGTGTTTATCGAATGTAAAAAATAATCACAATTACTATCTTTAGTATGGGAAATTTATTTCGTCGGTAAATATAGATTGAGGCGATAAGCTAAGGAGGATGTATGAGTGATTTAAATGTGGTTGAAATTAGTGGTACGATAATGGAAGAACCAATTTTTCGGAATACGAAAAATAATGCAGGGATGTCTACTTTTTCCATTTCTGTGCAAAGGAAAGAACCTTCACGTAGTAAAGATTATTTATATGTTGTAGCATGGGGAAAGCAAGCAGATATGATACATCAAGAGTATCATTGTGGCGAAAAAATTGGTGTTAAAGGATATATTCGTAAACAGTTTTATATTTCTAATGAAGGGAATAAAAAGTATAATATTCAAATTGTAGCGGAAAATATATTTCGGCCAAAAAATTAATTACGAAGTAAGCACGATGTTATACGTGCTTTTTTATGTCATAATATATACATGGAAGCATTTTTGAATTTTGAGTGGTTTTTAGAATTATTAGGGACAATTGCATTTGCTATATCAGGTGCATTGATTGGTATGAAATCTAAATTAGATTTATTTGGAGTTATTGTCTTAGCTGTTATTACGGCAACTTTTGGGGGCTTAATTCGTGATATTTTATTAGGTATTTTTCCACCTATGTCATTACGCAATCCTTTTTATATTATTATTTCTATAATTGTTGGTCTTATTTCTTTTATTATTGTGTATTTTCAAATGGAAACAAAAGTTATTAAGAGTCAAAAAACAAAGGTTATATATCTTTGGATGGATTCAATAGGTTTAGGCATTTTTACCGTTGTCGGAGTTAGTCAAGCTTATCAATTATATCCCGATGCTAGAACTTCTTTATTTGTCTTAGCTGGTGTATTGACTGGTGTTGGTGGGGGTTTAATTAGAGATATTATTGTTAATGAATTACCACAAATTTTCCGTAAAGATATTTATGCTAGTGCTTCTATAATTGGGGCAATTATTTGTGCTATTTGTATAAGATGTAGAATTAATATAAGTGTATGGATGATTTTAGGTACGATTATGACAACAGCTATAAGATTAATAGCAGCTTATAAAAATTGGGAATTGCCAAAGACGAAATGATTGAAACAAAATAAAAATTATATTATCCTATTGTTAGACAAAATGAATTTTCATGATAGATATAATAAGTTTAGAATAAAGGAGATATAAATTATGGAACAATTAGAATTTAAGTTTGATACGCAGTTATTAATTGAAGGTGAAAACTTAGATGAAGATGAAATAGATGCTTATATTACAGAACATTTTGAAGGTGATTGTTTATTAGTTGTGGGTGATGATACCTTGATTAAAATTCATTTTCATACTAATAAACCATGGCAGATATTGGAATATGGTCAATCAATAGGTGATATTTATGATGTTGTTGTCGAGAATATGCAACGTCAACAAGAAGGTTTGAAGGGCTAATGATTAGCCCTTTTTAAAATATTATTATAGGCAAATTGGCAAGCATATAGAAAGCAATATTCGCTTAAACCACTTATATGTTGATCGTGAATAATAATTAAGCAAGTTAAACATAAGCTAATGATTAGTGTTTGCCACATATTAGGATAAAATGGAAGTAATTTAAGCAAAGGATAAATAAATAAATAAAAAGATATAACAGCCCATAATAAATGTAAATTAGGAAATGATGTAGAAGAAAAGATTAGGGTTAATATGAGAAATATAAATAGATAAAAACTTATTTTATAAAATTTTAATTGATAAATAATAAAGCAATTTAATAAGCATAAAATGGCAGTTATAAAAAAATAAAAAATATTTAAATGACTAAGTCCACTTAGATTAGTATGTGGATTAAAAAGATAAAGGAAAAAATAAATAAAAGGTAATAAGTAAGTTATGAAAAAGTTTAGATACATATATATAGTATAATTATTTAGTAAAGTAGAAGAAAGGATAAATATAAATTTATTATAGAAGTAGACAAATTTACTTTTTTTAGATAGAATAATTAAGCGCCCTCGTGATGAAATTGGTAGACGTAGGGGACTCAAAATCCCCCGGTAGTGATACCGTGCCGGTTCGAGTCCGGCCGAGGGCACTATTATACCGATGTAAGTTAGTATATCGGTTTTTTATTTGCTTATATTAAGATGAGTACAAAGAAAAGATCGACTAATTAATTAGCCGATCTTTTCAATAATTGCATTATTTAATTTAGCTGGATGACCATAATCACGTGGTTTAAAATCATAAGTTCCTTTAATGGTAATTTCGGTTCCATCACGAGGTAAGGATATTTCTTTTGCTAAATTAAATTGAATACCTTGTTGACAACATTTTAAAGCATCCATAATTAAACATGATACATACTCTTGTTTACTTTCATCATCTTTAAAATGAACAATAATACCCTTCATACGTACTGTTTTACCAATGTATTCTTCTGGTTGCATTACCATTTGGCTGACTTCCGAATAAACCATTGTCGATGATAAAGTTGTTAGATCAATTTGGACATCAGATTTTAAATTAGATAAAGATAAAGAACAACCACCAGCGATAAAAAAGACAACGATAAAAGCAATAATTTTTTTCATTTAGTACCTTCTATTTTTTCTTTAAGCCAAAAACAAGTAAAGACAATAATATCAACTAAAACAATTGTTGAGCCAACAGGACTACCAATGATAATTGATGATATTAAGCCACAAATAGAACAAAATATGGAGATTAATGCTGAACAAATAGTTACAGCTTTAAAGTTATGATATAGTCGCATAGCTGATAGAGCAGGAAAGATAATAAGTGCTGAAATTAGCAATGAGCCAACTAAGTTCATTGCTAGAACGATAACGAAAGCTATAATTAAAGCAATTAAAAGATTATAAAATTTAGTATTCATACCACTTGCTTGACAAAAATCTTCATCAAAGGTTAAAGCAAATATATGTTTATGTAAAAAAATAAATAATATAATCAAGCAAATAGATAGCAAGATAGAGATAATAACTTTTTCAAAAGATAAAGTGAGAATACTTGTTGCTCCAAATAATGAAGCACAAACATCACCGGAAAGATTGGCTTTTTTACCAAAAACATTCATGATCAAATAGCCCATTCCTAAAGAACTTACAGATATTAAGGCAATACCGGCATCACCTTTGATTCTACTTTTTCCCCAAAGTAAAATAATAGCAGCTAAACATGTACATGGTAAAGTTAAGAAAATATCATTACTTAAGCCACTTACGGCTGCTATTGACATTGTGCCAAAAGCAACATGACTTAAGCCATCACCAATATATGAATAATGTTTTAAAATAAGTACAACACCTAATAAAGAAGTACATATAGAAATACATATAGTAACAATAAATGCATATTGTACAAAAGGATAGGAAAGATATAGAAGTAAATGATTCATGATTGATCACCTTTTAAATATTCTTGAACGGTACCAAAAAATATACTCTTGGCAAATGACAAAATATGACTTGCTCTTTTTATAGCATATTTTTGATCATGGGTAATCATGACAATACTTAAACCATGTTCATTTAAAGTATCAATAAGTTGATATAAATCATCAGTAATTTTATGATCTAAGCCAGCAGTTGGTTCATCAAGGAAAAGAATATCTGGATTTAAACAAAGAGCACGAGCTAATAAAACACGTTGTTTTTGTCCTCCTGATAAAGCTCCAAAAGAAGTATTTAGTAAAGCAGAAAGACCTAGTTTATGTATATAGAAAGAAGCTATTTCTTTTTCTTTTCGAGTATAAAAAGGTCGCCATTTCATATGGGCAATAAAGCCCGAAAAGACAACTTCCTGCACTGATGCTGGAAAATCAGCAGGAATACTATTCTGTTGAGCAAGATAGCTGATAGATAGGTTATTAGCTAATTTAATTTTTCCTTGAATAAGAGGTATAAGACCTAATAAAGTTTTTAACAAGGTACTTTTACCACAACCATTTTCACCAATGATACAAAGATAATCACCTTTTTGTACATGAAAGTTGATATTTCTTCTGATGATCTTTTTCTCATATCCAATACTTAGATCTTTAACTATTAATTGATCCATATTTATCCTATTCATTAGCAAAATATTTTTTCAATGTTGCTAAATTCTTTGTCATAGCTTCTAGATAAGAATTTTGATCATGTGAAGTAGATGTTTGTAATGAATCTAAGACAAGAATAGATTGATTTTTATTTTTTGTATTATTAATTATTGTTTTGGCAATTTTTTGATTTGATTTATCAATAACTAAAATATTTTTAAGTTTTAATTCATCAACTTTTTTAGCTAAAAAAGTAATTGTTTCAAAACTTGCTTCTGATTCTGCTGAACAACCAACGAAAGCTGCGAAATATTTCCAATTATAAGCATTAGTTAGATAGCGAAAAGGGAAACGATCACCAAAGACAAGTGTTTTAATTTTACTTTCTTTGCTAAGTGCTTGATATTTTTTGTCTAATGTACTTAAAGAAGATAAATATTTTTCTGTATTCTTTTGATATTGATCTTTATTATGAGGATCTAAGGAAACTAAGCTATCAGCTATTTTTTGTACTAATATCTTAGCATTACTGATAGATAACCATACATGTTCATCAATTTCTGCTTCTTCATGCTTATCATGTTCATCTTCTTCTTTTTCTTTTTGCATACCTTCAACAATTTCTTCTTCTAAGGCTTTTTTGCCAATTGTTTCAACCATATTTATAACTTTTTGTTGTTTATTGCTAACATCTTTTAAAGCATCTTTTACCCACTTATCTGATTCACCACCAACATGAATAAATAAGTCTGCTTCTTTTATTTTAGCAATATCTTCAATACTAGCTTGATAACTATGCATATCAACACCTTTATCTAAGAGAAAAGTAACATCAGCATTTTTAAAATTTTCACCCATGATTTGTTTTATCCAGTCATATGCTGGATATATAGCAGCTACAATTTTTATTTTTTTCGTCGTACTTTGTACATTTTTAGGACTACAAGCACTTAGAAAGAGCATAAAAGATAGACCTAAAGCAAATAATATCTTATGTAATTTTTTCATAATAATTCCTTTCTTTATTTTTGACAATGCGAACATTGCCCAATAAAAATAGTTTTCGTTAAATCTAAGTTAAATTTATTTTCATTTTCGATATATTGCTTAAGAAGATGAATATTCGGCCATGGCAAATGGTATATAATACCGCATTTTTCACAACGAAAATGAACATATTTTATTTGTTCCAAACAAGCATATTCATAATAAGCAGCTGTTCCTTTAATGCCATTAAAACGATTAATTAATCCTTTTTTTACTAAGTGTTCAACTTGTCGATATAAAGTTGTCATGCCAATATGAATATTTTGTTTATTTAAACCATTTGCTAAATCAGCAATGGTTAAGTGGATTTCGGGATGATCACAAAAATAATTTATAATTGATTGTTTTTGCTTTGTTTGATAACTACTTCGTTCATGTCGCATAAATTCTCCTTGAAATTGAAAACCATTTCCATTTTAAAATAGGAAAAATTTATGTCAATAAAAAAGATGCTTCTTTTTACTAAGAAGCATCAAAATTAATTATATTTAACCTTTTAATAAGGCTTTATAAGCAGCCATGGTAATGTAATTGTATGGTTGATTGAAATGAGGCATAAAGAAGATATCACAAAGAGCTAATTCCTTAATAGTAACTCTTTTTTGAATAGCTAAAGAGAATAAATGAATAGCTGCTGACATATCATAATTAGAAGTTAATTGACAACCAACAATAACTTTATTATCTTTACGATAAACGATTCTAATTTTAACTTTTGGATTTTCAACTTCCATAAAAGCAGGTTTTTGATAATCTTCAAAATCTACACAATCAACATCTAATCCTTCTTTTTTAGCAGCAGTAACACTCATGCCTGTACAAACTAATTTATAATTATAGATCATTAATCCGCTTGATCCTTGTACACCTTCTGTTTCAATATTTGTACCACAAACATTATGACCAGCAATAAGGCCACTTCTTACAGCGTTAGTAGCTAAAGCTATATAATTAACTCTTTGTCTTGCATTATCATAAATGGTTGCACAATCACCGATAGCATAAACACTAGGATCAGATGTTAATTGATGTTTATTTACTAAATAAGCACCATTACGATATTGTTCAAGATGATCTTTACCTAATTCATTATTTGGATGGAAACCAATAGCACAGATAACCATATCGGCATCATATGTACCTTTATTAGTGCGAATAGCTTTAACTTTTTGATCACCAACAATTTCTTCTACTTTTTCACCTAAGACAAAACGAATACCTTTATTCTTCATAATATCTAATAGATCATTGGAAAATTCAGGATCGAAGTAACCATTTAAAATATGCTTTTCCATATCAATTAATGTCACATCTTTATGTAAGCGTTGGAAAGCTTCAGCTAATTCAATACCAATGTATCCACCTCCAAGGACAACAATTTTTTGAAAATTATGTACTTGTAGTTTATGAATAACTTCTTGTGCATTCTGATACAGTTTAACCATCTGTACATTTTCTAAATCCATTCCTTTAATTGGTGGCACATTAGGCAAACTACCAGTTGCTAAAACTAATTTGTCATAAGGATCATGAACAATAGTTCCATCTTTAAGTTGAGCAGTAACTGATTTGTTATTATAGTCAATATACAAAATTTTACTCTCTAAATTTACCTTTGCTCCTTTTGCTTTGAAATCTTCAGGTTTTTGATAGAATAAACCATCACCATTTTTAATTTGTTTTCCAATCCATAAAGCCATACCACAACCTAAGAAAGAAATATTACTATTTTGATCATAAATAGTTAACTCATTTCCCGGATAACTAAGAATTGTGTTAGCACAAGCTGTTCCGGCGTGATTTGCACCAATTAGAATAATTTTACTCATTTCTATCCTCCTATTCATTATGCAAACTTGATAATAAAATTATAGAACATTCATTTTAGGCTTGCTATATATTTGCCTAATAATCATTGTTTAATTTTGATTTCTTTTTACATATTTATTGACATTAAAAGATATTAGTAGTTAAATCTATATGGATGAAATTAAGAATGGTAGGTAAGGCTACTACAAGGATATGGATTACTGCCGCAAAATAATGGAGACATTATGAGTTGGTTTGAACAGTTGTTGCCGCTTAAGGCTTCAAATAATGTAATTACACTGCCTTGCAGAGCTAAAGCTCACACATGATTTTAAGTGAACTATACCTACGGTATAGTTTTTATTTTCCACTTTTTAAAGGAGGTGAGTTTATGGATGGTTATCCCGCGATAAATTTTGTTGATAGTTTACTTTTCGTAAACTCAGTTTTTTTAGAAGGAGGAAAGGGAAATGAAAAAAGAAGAACAAAAAATAACAGCCGAAAATAATAAATTGGTTGATGAACGTTTGAGAAAAGCTTCGGAAATGACAATAGATGATTTATTTCATGTTTACCAAACAAGTTGGTTAGGTAAAGAAGAAGTATCACGTGATGAAGCAAGATCGGCATATGGTGTTAATAAAATTGAACGTTTTAAAAAATTAAGTTTAGGTAAACGAATTTTTAATGCTTTTTTTGATCCGTTTACTTTGATTTTACTAGTTTTATCCATCGTTTCTTTTACTACTGATTTTGTATTAGCAAATCCTAATGATAAAAATCCAACCACTTTTTTGATTATTCTTTGTATTGTTATGATTTCTGGTATTTTACGTTTCACACAAGAAAGTAAGTCAGGTGAAGCATCTGAAAAATTGCTGGAAATGATTGAAAATACCTGTATGGTTTCTTTACCTAAACAAGGATCAAAGGAAATTCCAATGGATGAATTAGTCGTTGGAGATTTAGTTTATTTATCAGCTGGTGATATGATTCCTGCTGATGTGAGAATTGTGCAATCAAAAGATTTATTTATTTCACAATCTGCTTTAACTGGTGAAGCAGTATCAGTGGAAAAATTTGTTACTTGTCAAGATAATTCATTGTCTACATTAAGTTTAGATAACTTAGCTTTTATGGGTACTAACGTTGTTAGTGGTTCTGCTAAAGCAGTTGTTATTTCGACCGGAATGGATACTTTTTTTGGACGAATTGCTTCTCATTTAAATCAAAAAAAAGAAATGACTCAATTTGAAAAGGGAATTAACTCTGTTTCTTGGATTTTAATTCGTTTTATGTTGACAATGGTTCCTGTTGTTTTTGTCATTACTGGTTTTACGAAAGGTGATTGGTTAAATTCTTTTATTTTTGCTATTTCCATTGCTGTTGGATTAACACCTGAAATGTTACCGATGATTGTCACAACTTGTCTTTCAGTCGGTTCTATGGAAATGGCTAAAAATAAAGTTATTATCAAAAATTTAAATTCTATTCAAAGTTTAGGCGCAATGAATATTTTATGTACTGATAAAACGGGTACTTTAACAGAAGATAAAATTGTCTTACAAAGACATATTAATATTCATGGTCAAGAAGATACTAGAGTATTGCGTTATGGCTTTTTAAACTCTTTTTATCAAACGGGATTAAAAAATTTAATGGACAAAGCAATTATTTCTAAAACAATGGAATTAAAAGAAAAAGATAATAATTTAGAAGAAAATATTGATCGTTATGAGAAAATTGATGAAATACCATTTGATTTTAGTCGGCGTCGAATGTCGGTTGTAGTTAAAAATAATCATGGCGTTTGTAAGTTAATTACAAAAGGTGCTGTGGAAGAGATGTTAGCTATTTGTTCATATATTGAAAGTGATGGTAAAGCTATCGCCTTAAATGCCGAAATAAAAGAACATATTTTAAAAACAGTACAGGAACTAAATGCTCAAAATATGCGAGTTATAGCTGTTGCATATAAACGTAATTTAACAGATGCAAGAACTTTAACTGTGCAAGATGAAAAAGATATGATTCTAATGGGTTATTTATCTTTCTTAGATCCAGCTAAAGATTCAGCTAAAGAGGCTATTAAAACACTTAAAGAATATGGTATTAACGTTAAAGTTTTAACTGGTGATAATAAAGAAGTAACTTTAAATGTATGTCAACAATTAAAAATTAAGACTGATCATATTTTGCTTGGTGATGATATTGAAAAAATGAATGATCAGGAGTTAAGTCCATTGGTTGAAAAAACTTCTGTTTTTGCAAAACTATCCCCAAGTCAGAAAGTAAGAATTATTGAGCTTTTAAAAAATAATGGTCATACTGTTGGCTTTATGGGTGATGGTATTAATGATGCGGCAGGTTTAGAAAAAGCTGATGTTGGTATTTCGGTTTCCAATGCCGTTGATATTGCAAAAGAATCAGCTAATGTTATTTTACTTGAAAAAGATTTAATGGTTTTAGAAAAAGGTGTTATTGAAGGTCGTAAGATTTATGCAAATATGCTTAAATATATAAAAATAACAGCATCTTCTAATTTTGGTAATGTTTTTTCCATTTTATTTGCTTCTTTACTTATACCTTTTTTGCCAATGCAACCAATTCATCTATTAATTTTGAATATGATTTATGATATTTCATGTATTTCTTTTCCTTGGGATAATGTCGATATATCTTATTTAAAAGAACCACGAAAGTGGGAAGCAAAATCAATTTCTTCTTTTATGATTCAATTTGGACCAATTAGTTCGATTTTTGACTTTTTAACCTATTTTATTTTGTATTATCAAATCTGTCCTTTATTTACCAATGGTGTTTTATTTACTAAACTTGCTGATCCTAAATTAAAACTTGCCTATATTGCTATTTTCCATGCGGGTTGGTTTATTGAGTCAATGCTTTCCCAGACTTTAGTTATTCATATGCTAAGAACATCTAAGATACCATTTAAGCAAAGTCGTCCGTCAACTGTTTTGCTGTGGTTAAATACAATTAGTATTTTCTTTGTCTTTTTCTTAGTTAATTCAGATATTGGAATGTTATTAGGATTTCACGCTTTACCAAGAATTTATTTAGCATATCTATTAATTATTATTGTGCTATATATGATTTTAATTTCATTAGTTAAAAAACATTATTTAAAAAATCATGCAGAAATTTTATAAAAGGAGTATTACTCCTTTTTTTGATATTTTTTAACTAAAGATTGAGCAATGAACTTTACTTCATCAATTAAAGAAAGAGGCTCTAAAATAGTAATTAATTCATAATTATGAATAAGCCAATCAATAAATGGGGGTGTTATCGCAGTTTGAATAGCAATTTTATAGGTATCATTTTGATCTGATTTGAGAATTGTTATTTTATCAAATTTTTCGTAAATATCGGAAATTAAAGAAGCACTATTCTTTTTCTTGAGATTTAATAGAACCATTTCTTTATGACCTTTAAACATATTAAAATTATTTTCTAAGTAATTATCTAATTGAAAAGGCTGATAAATAATATCTTCAGTAAGTATTTTTAAATGTAATATTTTATCTAAACGATAATTACGAATTTCATTTTCTTTTTCAATATATGCAATCAGATAATAATGATCACGATAACTATGAATAGCATACGGATTAACGTTATAAAGTTTACCATCATGGCGTAAAATAGGACGATGGTAAATATCATAATCAAAATAATGAAATTGTAATTGTTTTTTATTCATTATTGCTTTAAGACAAATATCAAGTAGATCCACAACATTTGTTTTTTGCTTTGCATTATTAGCAAATGGCATCGTCGAAATAAGGCTATTTTGAAATAAAAAGTTTTCAATTATTTTTAATCTTTTATCCGTAATCATTTTAGATTCACGTAAAGAATTGATCAACAAATAAGTTTCACCTGGTTTTAAAAGAGGATTTAGATAATATCCTTGTTTATTATTTTTTTTATCAAAACAGATATTATAACCATTAGCTTTTAAAAGATGAAGGTATTTACGAATTGTTTTATCGCTAATATTGTCATAACCACATAAATTCAAATAGGCAATAAGTTCATTTAAACTTAGCTTACAATTGGGATGATTTGCTTCTTGCTGTAAAATTTTTAAGAGTAAAAAACTAATATTACTATAACTTTCTTTTAACATCATTTTAATTATAATCACAAGGAAGATATTTTCCTAGTTATTGTGAAGTTATTTTTTATAATGTGTTTGTAAAGGAGAAAGTTATGACTTATAAACAGAAATATTATTTAGAAGAAATGTTATTTTGGACTAATATTTGTTTTTATCACAATGGTAATATACTATTATTCGTTGCAAGTTTTATTTTTTTAATTTATTTATATTTAATTGAAGCACATATACATCGGCTTGAACTTATAAAATTTTGTTCACTTTTATTTATGTATTTACCTTTTTTATATTTTTTAAATTTTGATCTGATCATTTGTTTATGGGCTTTTTTACATAGCTTATGGCTTGTTAATTATGGCTTATATTTGTTTAAATTGTATATTCTTGAGTATTTCTTTTTATTATTTGTAGCTTTTCTTTTTTATATTTTGCAAATAAATGTCAGTGATGCTTTATTATGGCTTAATTTTTTATTTTTACCATTATTGTCATATAACTTATTAATGACAATAAAAAAAGGAAAGATAAATTATTCTTTCCTATTTTTGAAGCATTAACTTAAATATATCTGAACTAAATTCACTACTATCTTCAATTGGTAAACCTTGTAAGAGAAGCGCTTGATGATAAAGCAATGAAGTGTAAGTCTTTAATTGTTCATCATTTAGCTTAGCTAATTCTTTAAATAATTCATGTTTTGGATTAAGTTCCATAATTTTAGTTGCTTTCATGGCCATTTGTTTTTGCATTGGATCTTTAGCTAAATATTGTTCCATTTCTAAAGAAATTCCATTATCAGCTACTAAACAAACTGGTTGATCAACGAGGCGTGAAGAAATGCGTACATCACTAACTTTATCTTTTAATATATCTTTCATTTTGCTTAATAAATCTTTATTTTCAGAGCTAATTTTTTCTTTTTCTTTCTTTTCTTCTTCACTATCTAAATCAAGATTAGCTTGAGTGATAGAAATGAAATCTTTATTTGCATACTGGTGAATGAAATTAAAGACAAACTCATCACGTTCATCAAGTAAATAAAGGACTTCTAAATTCTTTTCAAGTAATTTTTTCATGACAGGAAGATGTTCTATTTCTTCTTTTGAATGACCGGCAGCGTAATATATAGCTTTTTGATCTTTGACCATACGTTCACTATATTCTTTTAAGCTTGTCCATTCATGTTTGTTACTTGGGAAAAGTAATAAATCTTGTAATTGATCTTTTTTAAGACCATACTCTTGTAAAATACCAAATTTTAAACTCAAGCCAAAATTCTTAAAGAAATTTTCATATCCATTACGATCTTCTTTCATGAAATCCAATAAAGCAGTATTTATTTTCTTTTCAATTGATTTAGCTAATGCTTTGACTTGGTGATCTTGTTGTAAAATTTCACGTGAGATATTTAAACTTAAGTCATCACAATCAATAATACCTTGTATAAAGCGATATGCTTCAGGTAATAAATTTTTAGCTTTATCTAAGATGAAAACACCTTTTGAATATAGCTGTAACCCTGGTTGATAATCTTGATAGTAATAATTATAAGGTGTTACTGATGGAATAAAAAGTAATGCTGAGTAAGAAATATTACCCTCAACTTGATAGTGGATTACTCTTGCTGGCTTTTGGTAATCATTAAATTTGGTTTGGTAAAAAGAATCATACTCCTCTTCTTTAATATCTTTTTTATTCTTTTTCCATAAAGGAATTTGGGAATTTAGTGTTTCCCATTTTTTAGTATCAATTGTCTTCTTTTCATCTGTTGGGTCAGGAACTGAACTTGTTTTTTCCATTTGAATTGGATAACGCACATAATCAGAATATTTCTTAACTAAATTTTCAAGTGTTACTTCTGATAAGAATTCATCATAATTTTCTTGTTCATTATTTTCTTTTAATTGTAAAGTTATTTTAGTACCAAAGTGGTCTAATTCACTTTCTTCAATTTGATAACCATTTTCACCATTACTATACCATTTATAAGCTTGGCTTTGACCTACTTTCTTAGAGATTACACTCACAGATTGACTAACGATAAAGGCTGAATAAAAACCTACGCCAAACTGACCGATAATATCAACATCATTATTTTCATTGGCCATTTGGGCTTTAAATTCTTGCGAACCACTTTGAGCAATAGTTCCTAAATTTTTATCTAATTCATCTTTATCCATACCTAGACCATAGTCTTCAATGGTTAAACAACGCTTATTGATATCAGGAATTAATTTTATTTTCAATTCTTGACGATCAAGATTTTCTTTCTTATTAATCAAGGAATTGTAATAACGCTTATCCATCGCATCAGATGCATTACTAATTAATTCACGAAGAAATACTTCTTTATTTGTATAAATAGAATGGATCATAAGATCTAAGATTTTCTTTGATTCTGTTTTAAATTGTTTCATACTACCTCCTAGCACTCTAAGTCTCTAACTGCTAAATATAGTAACACTACTTATTTCATATTTCAACATTTAGTAACAGTTAAACTGGTAAAGATTCTCGTATTGCTGTAGTTTGATATCAGCTATAGTAAATTGTTTTATATTGAAGATGATATATGAAACAAATTGAGAAAAACATTCATTTTTTAATATATAAATTACGTAAACTGCGAATAGCTAATAATCTTACGCAAAAAGAGATGGGAAATATTTTAGGTGTTTCTTCGCAGTCAGTTTCGGCTTACGAAAATGGTACAGTCAGACCAGATATTGAAGTTATCTTTCGTTATGTCGATTATTTTCAAATTTCTTTAGCTGATTTAAGCAGTGAATCGTACATTTATAGCAAGCACGAACCAACAGCTGTTGAAATGGATATGATTATTAAATTTCGTAAATTGCCTGATTATACAAAACAAGCAATTAAAGCATTAATTTATCAGAAAAACTTATATAAAGACACGCAACTGTTAGAAGAAGTGCATTTAATAAATGAACAAAAAGATTAATTTTTTTGGTAAATACGAATTTTAAAAGAAGCTAATAATTCCAATTTTTCTGTTTGAGCGAGTCTTTTTCGTCCATTAATTGGCGTATGATGGTAGTAAGGTGTCATTTTAAATAAGGCTTGCAGATCTTCGTTATTCAATTTTAAAAGACTTTCTACGACTTCTTCTTTACAAAGTTGAAAAGGCAGATCAAGCTCTTTGTTTTGATTTAAATATGGTTGATCATAAAGAATTTCTTTCAGTTGCCATAAATGTTTTGGGGCTGGTGTAACGGCAATAAAAATACCATTTGGTTTTAAAATACGATTAATTTCTTGCTTGGCAATAGGAGCAAAACAGCTTAAGACAATATCTTGTGAATTTTCAGGTAGCAAAGGTTGAAAAAAAGAAGCTACAATATATTGACTATCTGGATCTTTTTTACTGGCATATTTGATAGCAATTTTTGAAGCATCAATGCCAATTCTTGTATCTGCAACTAAAGAACGTGTATAATAGCCTTCACCACAGCCAAAATCAGTTAAATTTTGGTGAGGATAATTAGTACTTAATGAGATTAAATATTCTTTAAGAAAAAGGTAATAATTTTTGGCTAAAAAAGCATGGCGAGCTTGAACCATTTCTTTTTCATCTCCATGTTCTTTTTTTTGTCCAGGGAGCAAATGTAAATAACCTTCTTTAGCTTGATCAAAATGATGATTATTAGAACAAAACCAATCTTTATCATTGTTTTTTAAATTTTTTTGACATATTGGGCATAAAATTTTCATGCATATAGTATAACATGCTTAATTGCAGTAAATAGATATAAATAGTATGATAAGTAAGAAAAGGGGAAAAAAGATGGATAGTGATCATAAATTTGAGGATCAAGTAAGTGATATGGTTAGCAAAATCAGTGTTAATTTAAAAAAAGGTGCTAATGTCATTGGCGATTTTGTGAGTCAAAAAGCGGAAATTGTTAAAATTAAAATGGATTTAAGCCAAGCCCAAAAGGAAGTTAATAAAGCTTACGAAAAATTAGGACGAGGAATGTATGCTGAGCTTGTTCATCAGCAACCATTTCTTAATAAGGAAGATACACTTAAAGATATTAAACAAAAAGAAGAGAATTTGATATCAATTGAAAATGAACTAAAAAATAAAAAACCTTACTAAAAGATAATTAGGAAATATAATTAAGAAGTAAATGCGATGATCAATATAAGATAAACTAAAACATTGATCGATATATTTGCGAAAAAGTTGTCTAATTATACTTAAAATTATAGGATAGTTATTTTAAAGAAATGAGAGAATAAGTGATTTATTTTCTCATTTTTCTATTTATTTTTATAACAAATACAAAACAAATTTTAAAATAATGAGATATCAAACATGTATAAGAATTTGAAGCATATGTTATTTTATTAATACGACGATGGTTTATTCATATAGTTATATATTACAGGTAGCTGATTATGAATTTTAATTAATTTAATATGTTTCTAATTAGTGTTTTATATTTTTTTAATAATTATGAGATGAAATAAATTAGAAAAAATAAAAAAAGACAGGAAAAACACTTGCAAAGCTCATTAGTGAATGGT
>CAMUDN010000012.1 GCA_947087645.1 uncultured Bulleidia sp.
GAACTATTATTCAATTTATTCTTTTTTACAAATGTTCCCATTTTAATCCCAGTTACAGTTTCTCATCTTCTGTAACTGTTGATTTTACAAGGCTTTTGATTTTTTTGCTACTATTCCCATTCAATTGTCCCCGGTGGTTTTGACGTAATATCCAAAGCCACCCGATTAACATGTTGAACTTCGTTAACAATACGATTTGAAATTTTATCTAAAACATCGTATGGAATCTTAGCCCAATCAGCCGTCATTCCATCAATAGATGTTACCGCCCTGATAATAACTGTATAATCATATGTTCTCTGATCACCCATGACACCTACTGATTTAATATTTGGTAAGCATGTAAAATACTGCCAAATTTTTCTATCTAAACCAGCTTTTTTTATTTCTGCCCGTAAAATAGCATCTGACTCTCTAACAATGGATAATTTCTCTTCACTTATTTCACCTAAAACCCTAATACCTAAACCTGGTCCTGGAAAAGGTTGTCGCCAAACCATTTCTTCAGGTAAACCAAGTTCTATTCCTAACTGTCTAACTTCATCTTTAAATAACTTATTTAATGGCTCAATTAATTTAAAATGCAAATCTTTTGGCAAACCACCAACATTATGATGCGACTTAATTGTTTGCGCTGTCTTCGTACCCGACTCAATAACATCAGTATATAAAGTACCTTGGGCTAACCAATGAATATCAACATCATTAATCAATTTTCGTACTTCATCTTGAAAAGTATAAATAAATTCATTACCAATAATTTTTCTCTTCTTTTCCGGATCACTAACACCTTTTAATTTTGTTAAGAAACGATGACTTGCATCAACCTTCGTCAAATTAATATGCATATTTTTAGCAAATGTTTGCATAACATCATCGGCTTCATTTTTACGTAACAAACCATGATCAATAAACATACAATACAATTGATCACCAATAGCCTTATTTAACAAAGCAGCCACAACTGATGAATCAACACCTCCTGAAAGAGCTAGTAAAACTTTATCATGACCAACTTTTTTTCTAATTTCAGATACTTGTTCACTAATAAAATCTTGCATTGACCAATTAGCTTTTGCTTGACAAACTCGAAAAACAAAATTCTTTAAAATATCTAAGCCATATTCACTATGTCTTACTTCTGGATGAAATTGTAAAGTATAAATTTTTCTTTCTGCATCAAATGAAGCTGCTAAAGGACATGTTTTACTTTGCCCCATTTTAACAAAGCCAGGTGCTAATGCATTTACTTGATCACCATGACTCATCCATACAATTTGCTTGGCTGGCAAATCATGTAATAAATCATTATCTGTATCAAAAACAACTTCCGTTCGTCCATACTCTTTTTTTGTGGAACCAATAACTTTTCCACCTAACATTTGATGTGTCATTTGCATTCCATAGCAAATACCCAAAATAGGTAAACCAGAACGGAAAATTTCTGGATCACATTGCGGAGCATCTTGCTCATAAACTGAATTAGGACCACCAGAAAAAATAATTCCTTTAACATCATTCAAAGCAAGAATATCTGATAATTTCATATCCCCTGGATGCAATTCAGAATAAACACCAAAATCTCTAATACGTCGTGCAATCAATTGATTATATTGACTACCAAAGTCTAAAACAATAATTTTATCCGCCATTTTTCACCTCATATTAGCAATAATATATCAAAAAGTAATCATATATAACAATAATCATGTTATAAAATAATTATAATTTATTATTTCTTTTTATAAAATACATATAAGATAATACCTATCAATGTTCCTGTACCATTCGTAATAATATCCGTTATGTCACCTATCCTAATGTATGTCAAAAATACTTGTAATATTTCTAAAGATAAACTTGTTAAAATACCGATACAAAAATTGCCCCATAACGAACTCTTTTTTCTTTGAGCTAGTAAAAAACCAAAAGGTATGAAAAAAATAATATTCAAAATAATTTCCAACCATGCATTATGAACATGTTTTTGTAAATCTATAAAAGGAATAAAATTAACTTGTTTAGATTGAATAGATAAATGAAAAAAATTAATATTCAATGGCAAAAGTGTTAAATAGATCATAAAACATAAATAAAGATAAAGACATGTATATAACCATACTTCTTTTCTTTTATGAATGATAAAATAAGGAAGTAAAATAATTAAATAAATAAATATAAATGGTAAAAATTGACTTAGTAAAGTATAATTCATATTATTTTAAGGATAGCATATTTTTTAATTTTTGATTAAAATTAAGACGATTATCTTGCAAAATATAATTATTAAAAGTTAAATGATAAAAAAGACTATTTCAAAGGAGTTTATATGCGTTTTCTAGATCAGTTTGAAATATTTACAAACGGTATTTTTGTGATTATGACACTTGCTTATTTGTATCAGATTTATTATATCCTATATAGCTTGTGGAAACGTAAAGTGCCAGTTATCCAACCAGCTAAAAAAAATCATCGTTATGCTATTTTTATAGCTGCTCGAAATGAAAGTAATGTAATTGGTGAATTATTAGATAGTTTAAAACAACAGGATTATCCATCAAATTGTTATGATATGTATGTTACAGCTGATAATTGTACAGATAATACAGCATATGTAGCTAAAGAACATGGTGCACATGTCTTTGAACGTTTTAATCAAGTAAAAAAAGGTAAGGGATATGCTTTAAATGAAATGTATCATCAAGTAATTGACTTAAAAGGACATAATTATTATGATGCCGTAGTAGTCTTTGATGCTGATAATATTGTTGATAAACAATTTTTAAAAGAAATTAATAAAACTTTCGATACCGGCAAATATGATGCATTAACAACTTATCGCAATTCTAAAAATTTTGGTGAAAATTGGTTAACTGCCGCATACTCAATTTGGTTTATGCATGAAGCAAGACATTTAAATTATTCACGTATGATGCTTGGTGCACAGTGTATGATTTCAGGAACAGGATTTGTTGTTTCAACAAAATTAATGGATATCAACGAAGGTTGGCCTTATTATCTATTAACTGAAGATATTCAATTTTCTGTAGTTAGTACATTGCAAGGATTTCGTATTGGTTACTGTGATACAGCTATTTTATATGATGAACAGCCTGCTTCTTGGCAACAAGCTTGGAAACAACGTTTACGCTGGGCTAAAGGATTTTATCAAATTGATGGTCGTTATCTTGGTCCTTTAGCTGAAGGAGTCGTTAAACGAAAAAATTATCGCTTAGCTTTTTATGATGTTTTAATGACAGTTGTACCTGCTTCTTTATTGACAGTTGCTTTAATTATTTTAGCTATTTGGATTCTTGTATCATCATCAATAATGCCTTATTACGTTGCCATCGTTTTTCAAAATGAAATGTTATGGTATTTAATTAAATTAATTGGTGGATCATGGATTGGTCTTACTTTAATGGCATTTATTACGACTTTACAAGAATGGAAAAGGATCCCTGCCACAAGATTAGAAAAATTAGGTGCTTGTTGGTTATTCCCTGTATATCTTTTGTCATACATTCCTATTTCCATTGTAGCAATGTTTAAAAAAGTAGAATGGGCACCAATTCAGCATTATTCAATAGAAGAAAAGAAGAAAAATAAAAAATAATTTATTTCATTAAAATGGAGCGATAACCTTCGATAAAAATAATTAAAATAATAATTGGAATAATATACTTCAAATATAAATAAGCACGCCGTGGAAAGACTATACCTTCTCCTTCATTTACTTCTAAAATAAATTTTTGATAACCCCAACCAACTTTGCTTGTACAAAATAACAAATAAATAATTGAACCAAGAGGCAAGATGTTGTTTGAAACTAAAAAATCCTCTAAATCTAAAATGGTTGTTCCTTTACCTAAAGGCTGAATAAATGAAAGTAAATTGGCAGCAAAAATAGTCGGCAATGAAAAAATAGTAACCACAATAGCATTCATAACAGCTGATTTACTATGTGATATAGATGGCACTAGATCACGGTGATAGGCAATAAGATTTTGAAATACTGCAACTATCGTAGAAAGAGCTGCAAAACTCATAAATAAGAAAAATAAACTAGACCAAAGACGACCAAAATGCATTGCTTTAAATACATTTGGTAAAGTAACAAATAATAAATTAGGACCACTTGTTGGCTTAATACCAAAAGCAAAACAAGCTGGAAAAATAATTAAACCAGCAATAAGAGCAACCAATGTATCAAGCATAACAACATGTATTGCTTCTCCACTTAAACGACGATTTTTTTCAATATATGAACCAAAAGTAGCCATCGTTCCCATCCCAATACTAAGTGTGAAAAAAGCTTGCCCTAAAGCTTGAAAAACAACTTTTGATAAACCAATAGATTTAATTGTTTCCAAATTAGGTTGTAAATAAAAACGTAAGCCTTCTTTGGCATTAGGTAAGAAAAAAGAATGTATACTCAGAATAAGCATTAAACTAATTAGTGTAATCATCATATATTTGGTGATTCTTTCAACACCTTTTTGTAAACCTAAAGAAGTAATTAAAAAACCAATAATAATAATTGCTAAAGTATAAAAGAAAACAATTAGCGGTTGTGATAATAATTGATTAAAGATATTACTTATTTGTTCCGTACTTTGATTTTCAAAGTGTCCCGAAATAGAAAGTACAAAATAATATAATACCCAACCTGAAATAGTAGAATAAAACATAACTAATAAATAATTACCCGCCATCATTGCCCATTTACTTAAATGCCAATAACTATTTTTAGGTTCTAAAACATCAAAACTAAGAGCTACTGTCTTTTGTGAAGCTCGCCCAACTGCATATTCACAAATTAAAATAGGTAAACCCAGAATAATTAAACATGCTATATATATAATTAGAAAAGCTGCACCACCATTTTTACCGACAATGTAAGGAAAACGCCAAACATTACCCAGTCCAATTGCACAGCCAGCTGATAATAAAATAAATCCTAAGCGTGATGATAAACGTTCTCTATTCATAAAACACTCCTATTTTATAGATATTAGCAGGTTTTATGAAAATTTTCTACATAAAATGAAAAATATTCATTATAGTAATGAAAATATCTATTACTTTGCAAAAATATGCTAAGTTAGATTTTTATAAAAATTTAAAAATCTATAAGATTAATAGCTATCTTAATATAATAAAAATCATCTTCTAAGTTTATTTCTTTTACCGTAGCATTTAATTCCTTTCCGGCATCTAATAAACGGGCAAAAATAAGATTATCTTTACGTGGTATATATCCTAATTTTTCTTTTTTTTCATTTAAAACAACTATTGCCTTTACATCAAACTTATTCTTTGGCTCCCGATGTAATATTAAACGATCATTAACTTTCATCTTAGCAAATAATTTTTGATCTTCAATATGGCTTGTGCCAGCAATATAAGTATCAAATAAATATACTTCATTAATCAAAGGTTTAATTAGATTAGCAATCCCTGAATCTTCTATGATTGATACAATTTGTTCATTTTTAACAATGATATCTTTTTTCACACTTTTCTCCTTTTAGTTAATAATTATTTTGATATCAAATTTTTTTAATTTTTTTTCAAGATTTTGTTTATACTCTTTATATTCATCTATTTCTTCTTGTATCTCTTCTCTACGTTCTTTAATCTCCTTTTGATCATCTAAAATAAATTTATATTTATATGGAAAAGTATTTATTATTGTTTCAATTTCCTCTTTCAATTTTTTAATTCGACTATCTACTTTTTCAATTTTATAATCGGCATTTGCTAAACATAATTCATCAACTAATACATTAATATCTTGTAATTCACTCAAAATATTACAATTATAAGCAATAGCTGTACGTTCCCATAATTCACGAACTTTTTTGTTAGCAAACAGTGTAGGATTCATATCTGGATGAATTTTTTTTGCAATTTTATAGTAAAGGTGTTTGATTTCTAACACTTCTTGTTCAGATATCTGTTTTGCTTGTTTAGAAATCTCAACATCTTCAACTAAATCTTGTAATTTTTTATTATATGATTGCATAACAGAATCAATATATGTATGCAAATCATGTTCATTTATTTCTTTATCATTATTTACAAAATTCTGACAATAATTAATTTTCTTTTTTAAACTAATACATTCAACTTGTAATTGAAAAGATTGCGTGATTAAATCACCAAACAAAATATAATAATTAACATTACATGAAGAAGCTTCTTTTTTTAATCGATCACGTCTTAATATTAACTTTTTATATTCGTCATATTCAGTCTTTAAATCTACTTTATTTATTTCCATAATTACTTTCATATTTCTCTAATAATCAATGACTAAATGCTTCAGGTAAATCATTTTCTATCAATATAGTATCATGTTCACTAGCTTGTTCATAAACAAACGCAAAGGCTTCTTTAACAGTCTGAAAAACATGAATATTATTAGGCATAAAATTCATCTCTTTTAAACCTTGCTGAATAGCTTTTGTTTGTTTAGGACCAACCAAAATAACTTCATCCACAAAATGCTTCATCTGCTTCCCAAAAAGATAATTATATTCATCTTGTTTAGGCCCTAAATCAATCATTCCCGGGGTAATAATATAACGCTTACCAGGCATCATTGAAAGTACTTCTAAAGCCATCTTAGATCCAATTGGATTAGCATTAAAAGCATCATCTATAAAACGATAACCATTTATCTTCTTTAGTTCAAGACGATGTTCTATTTGTTCACAATTCTCAATAGCCCTTTGTAAAGATTGCCAAGAAATATCTAAATAACGAGCCACAACAATTGCACTAAGAATATTCATAATATTTAGTTCACCTAATAATTTAGTATGAAATTTGACCTTTTCTTCTTGATGCAATACCGTAAAATAAGAACCACTAATAGTATAATTAATATCTATTGCTCGATAATCAACATCTTCTGATTGAATACCAAAGCTTTGTACTTTTACTGAATTATGAATCTTATATTGCCGAATAAATTTATTATCAAGATTAATAACTCCTAAACCATTACTTGGTAAATTTTCAATCATCTGCATTTTTTCATGAATAATATTTTCTTGTGAACCAAAAGTTAATAAATGCTGAGGACCAATTGATGTAACAAGTCCTATTTGAGGTTTAACATACTTAACTAAACGACTTATTTCGCCAACATGATCAGCACCCATTTCACAAATAAATACTTGATGAATTGGTTTTAAATAGTTACGGATAGTCATCGTAATACCCATTGGTGTATTGAATGATGCTGGTGTCATCAAAGAATTGTATTCTTCACTTAATATTGATTGCATAATGTTTTTTGTACTAGTTTTACCATAACTTCCTGTAATACCAATTTTAATTAAATTATTCTGTGCATATAAACATTTTTTACCTAAATGAATATAATACTGTTGAATCATCTTTTCTATTGGATAAGTTAAAAAACCAACAATATAGATCATTAACCATGGTAAAAAAGTTAAACCTAAAAGCCATATAAAATTACTTTTTAAGTTAAAAAAGCTAAAAATAAAAATACATATCAATAAGAATGCTACCACTATTTGTCTTTTTACTCTGCTTGTTATAACTAATGGCTTAATAATTAAATGAAATTGATTTTGAAAAATAAACATCCAAATGATTATTATTGCTAAAATAATCAAAATAACATTTCTAACAAGTACCAACGGAAAAAAAGAAATAAGTAATGATAATATAGTTAGTAAAGTAGGGAAAAAAAGTTCTGCCTTAATTTCATCTTTTTGATCAATCATCCAATGATATAAACGACGTATTTCATAACGATTTTGTTGAAACATATGCAAAATATAAACGAATTCACGACAAAAACCATATAAGAATAGAATGATTAATATAATTTTAGAAATAATCATTTATTACCTCCTAAAAATGACTGTATAACATTATTAAAACGTTTAGCTTCATGCCAATAAGCAAAATGATCTTGCTTAGCAAAAACTATCAACGTTGCATGTGGTATTAATTTAGCCATTTTTTCACCCATCCATAATGGTACAGCCTGATCTAATTCACCCCAAACCAATAAAGTATCACAAACTATGTGTGGTAATAGGGGTAATAAATCTTCATTCACAACTTTCACTAAAGTTGGTTTCATAATTCCCTTAGCAGCTTTATAATCTGCTGAACCACGACTATTTTGATAACGTTCTAATTTAGCTAATTGTCCTGACTTTTGTAAGTAAAATTTTCCTAATTTATAAAAATAAGTTCTTATCTTTGCTTTTAAATTAACTTTTGCTCGAATGCCAGCTGCTCCAGTTAAGATTAGTTTATCAACTAGTTCAGGACTATCACTAGCTAATTTAATAGCTACCCGACCACCAAATGAATGAGCAACAATAATTACTTTTTGCATATTTAAAAGTTGTAAAAATTTTTTTAAAAATTTTTCATAATCACTGACCGACCATGCTTCTTTAGGTGGATCACTTTTTCCAAAGCCGGGAAAATCAATATTAATAACCCGAAATGCTGATGAAAATGTTTCTTGTATTTCCCTCATCATCACGGTATTTTGACCCCAACCATGTAGTAAAAGCATATTTGGACCTTCACCTTCATCTATATAATGAATATTCATTTCATTTATCGTTAAATACTTTTCGCCCATCTCAATACTTTTCCCTACCTTTCCATTGAATCTGAAAACCTACTCCTTGTGAAAGATTATAAGCACGTACATTATAACCATAACTTTGACTGACTTTTTGTACAATCGCTAAACCTAATCCAAATTGTCCATTCTTTCCTTTAACATATGGTTCAAATAAATGTTTTAATTCTTCTTCCGGAATACATGGACCATCATTTTCGATCTTTAAACTCTGTTTTTGTAAATAAATATTAATTTCCTTTTTAGCATAACGTAAAGCATTATCAAGTAAATTAGCAATAACATTACGCCAAGGTTCTTCATCTCCGACAAAAAAAGCTTCTTCTAATTTTAAGTTAAACTGCACATCATTGCGAATAGCTTTTACAGAAATAATAACACTGCTAATCAATTTATGCATATCTGTAACTTGATCATAAGTTTTTTCTGCTAAATAGCCATAGCGATTTAAAAGCAATAAACTTTTAACTTTCTTTTCCAAGCGATTAGCATGATCTTGAATTACTTTCACTGATTCCTCTAGTGTACCATATGGATATACACCATCTTGAATAGCTTCGGCATAAGACTTAATTGTCGCAATCGGTGTTTTTAAATCATGCGAAATATTTTGAACCATTTCTTCTTTTTCTTTTGATTGTAATGATAAAGATTTTTCCATTTCAATTAAAGCTTCCGAAACAGCACCAATTTCATCAAAATGTGTTGTTTTTAAAACGGATGGTTGATTCAATTTTACTTTTCGCATATGATAGCGAATCCTATTTAAACGAAGAATTAAAGTTGAAAGCCAAATTAACATACCCATCATAAAAAGTCCAAGAATAAGCATATTCAGTAAATTAAATGTTTCACCTATACCTTTTTCAAGCGTTGGAACAACTTTACGATCTAAAAAAAGACGATAAACTTGACCTTCAATAACTACTTCTTTTTGGTAATAACCTTCTTGATTGGCTAAATTGATTTCTTGTTTCGAATAGGGTAACCAAATAGATCCTATTTTTTTATATGCAAAACTTCCTTTTGGTAAATAAAGTAATTGTTGATTATCTTTTATACTATCCTTAACTGCCCATTCCATATTATTAAAAATTTTATTTAAGTTTGCTTTAGCACTTAGACGAATATTCGGTAAAATGACTGTTAAAATACCTAATACTAAAATTAAGCTTAAACCAAATAATAAAGAAATAAATTGTTGCGTCAAAGAAAAATGTCTTGCCCAAATACGTAATCTTTTCATCCTAGTCGATACCCATAGCCATAAATTGTATGAATGCTTAAATGCGGACATTTTTTCCGCAAACGACGAAGTGTATCGTCAACTACTCGATCCGATCCAAAATAATTATCTTGCCATACTTTCGTCAAAATTTGTTCTCGTGAAAAAGCAATTGATCTATGTTCTACAAATAACATCAACAATTCAAATTCTTTAGTTGTTAATTCAATTTCTTTAGCACCATCAAAAACTGTTCTCTTTTCTTGATCAATTTGATAACCATCAACTTTAATATACTTACTTTCTGGATATGAACGTTTAATAACATTCAACACTCTTAGCACCATTTCCTTAGGTGAAAAAGGTTTTGTTATATAATCATCACTTCCTTTTTCTAGTCCTAAAATACGATCAAATTCTTGATCACGAGCAGACATAAAAATAACTGGTGTCTTATCATCTCGTGATCTAATTTCATCCATTAAATCAAACCCCGATTTACCCTTAAGCATAATATCTAAAAGCCATAAATGAACAGTATGATTCAATAAATATTGATAAGCTTGATCATAATCGGTAAAAGAAACTACTTGAAAACCTTCTTTTTCAAGATAACGACTAACTAATTCATTTAAATCTTTTTCATCTTCAACAACAGCAATAACTTTTTTCATACTTATATTATAAACAAAAAAAGGATGCTTTACGCATCCAATGCGGAAATTATTGTATTAACTTCATATTCACATATTTCTAAACTTTCTGCCTCAACCATAACCCTTAATAATGGTTCTGTTCCAGAAGGGCGAACTAAAACACGACCATTACCTTGTAATCTATTTTCACTATCTTTGATAGCTTGCTTTAAAGAAGGACTGTTAAGAACACTTGCTTTATCATTAACTTCTACATTTTTTAACATCTGTGGATAAATAACTAAACCATCTTCTAATTCTATAAGTGTCTTATTCGTTTCTTGCATAACATATAAAATAGCTAAAGCAGTCAACAAACCATCACCAGTTGTCGCATGTTGTTTAAAAATAATATGACCCGACTGCTCACCACCTAAGACATAATTATTCTTAAGCATTTCATCATAAACATATTTATCACCTACTTGGGTTTTTATAACTTGAATATTTTCTTTTTCCAACGCTTTGAAAAGTCCTAAATTAGCCATCACTGTTGTTACAACGGTATTATTTTCTAACTGTTTGTGATCACGTAAAAATTTAGCAAAGATATATAAAACAAAATCACCATTAACTAAATGACCATTAGCATCAACTAAAATCTGCCGATCAGCATCACCATCAAAAGTTAGACCAATATCATATTGACTTTGTTTCATTAAACTTTGCATTTCTTCTGGATGAGTTGAACCACAATGTTTATTTATATTGATACCATTTGGTCGTTCATTTATAGCTGTTACTTTTGCTCCTAAGCTTTCTAAAACCTCTTTAGCTGTATAACAAGATGAACCATTAGCGGTATCAATCGCAATATTAAAACCATTTAAATTTAAAGGGAAAATACTAGATACCCATTTTTTATAATGTTCTAATCCTGCATGATAATCATAAACACGACCAATCTTTTCATCTGTTACTAATGTAATACTTTCATAACCATCTATAAAATTTTCAATTTTTTCTTCTAATGATGAAGATATTTTTACTCCGTCTGATGAAAAAATCTTAATTCCATTATCATAAAATGGATTATGTGAAGCGGAAATCATTGCCCCACAAGCAAAATCTTCATTATGTGCTATATAACAAGTAGCTGGTGTAGGACAATAGCCTAATAAATATACATCACAACCTTGAGCTGTAATACCAGCTGCTAAAGCACTTTCCAACATATCACTTGATAATCTTGTATCTTTACCAATTACAATTTTATTTTTACCATTTTGACTAAAATAATAGCCTAAATAGCGACCTACTTTAAAAGCTCTTTCAACGGTTAAACCAATATTAGCTTTTCCTCTAATTCCATCTGTTCCAAAATATTTAGTCATTGTTTTCTCCTATCTTATTACTACTATTCTCACCTAATACATTAAGACTATATTTCTTTTCAACTAATTGATATGACACTAATGTATTAATATTTTTATCAATATTTAAATCAAAATCTTGTAAACCTGGTTTAGCATTTTCCATATCAATATAAACATAAATATCTTCTGCTTTAATAGCATCAACATTTGCTTGTGTTCCTTTTAAAATAACAGATGTTGTCATTTTATTATTTGGTTGAATTACTTTATAATTACGTACATTATTACGATAATTAATCGTAACATTACCCAAGGTTTTAGTAACTAAATTCCCTAATTTAACATTCATGGAAACTTGTTTCAATGACGCTGAGCTAATACCTTTAGGTAGTGATAAAGGTCGCAATATTGTTGCATCTTGTGATAATGTTTCGCCATTTAAAGTAACAACTACTTGATTAACATCATTTAAAACTTTCTCATTACCATAAATTGTGACTGTTTGTTGATCTATCTGAACCATTTCAACAGCTTTATTATTAGGTAAATCACCACTTACACGAACGACTATCGGTACTGTTTTATGATTACTTGTAACAGGTACTTTCACACTTACTGTCGATGGTACAATATCTGCTTGTACAGGTTTACCAAGGCTATTATACGCTACTAATCGTGCTTCTTGTGTAAATGTTTCTTTTTTATTACTAACATCAATTAATGCTTTAACAAAAGCAATTGAATCTAATGTATCTTTGGAAGCTCGAATATTTACTTTCGTATTTTCTAATTGAGGAATACCTAAACTTAATTTACTATCCATTTTTGCAATATTGATAAAATCGTAGGAAACATCAAAAGACTGGGTTGTTTTCTTCTTTAGCGTAACCATCACAGTGGTTGGATTTACAACTGTTTCCAGATTATCACTATAACCTTCCGTCTTCAAATGAACCATATGTTCACCTTCACTTAGATCTGTTAAATCAGCTAGGACATTGCCATTAGCTATATTTGCTCCACTTAAATTAGTAGCATCACCACTTAATATAACACTTGCTTTAGCTGGTAAGCCACTAATTTCAAAATTATCAGTATTATACCTAGCTACTACTTTAACATCATTAATTGTTCTTGAAGCTTTTAATGTTGAAGCATATAGCTTAGAAATATCTTGAAAATTAACAACACTAAATAAAAGTAAAGCAACAACAAATGCTACCAATTTAGAATACTTACGATTAAATAAAAATTTATCAAAACTATTTGTAATAATAGCAAATAAATGACCAATTTTCTGTTCAAAAGAAGAAGATTGATGAGCAATTTCTTGTTTCTTATCTTTAAATTTAGCTCGCCATGAAGAATGATTTGATGATTTTTTTGATGAATTATTCATGTTTTTTCTCCTTCATTAATAAACTATCTTCTTTTTTAAATGAGGATTTTTTAACTTTTTCTTGTTGCGGATAAGATGCTTTTGGTCTTATCTTTTTATGTGGTAATTTCATTCCTACTGACTTAGCCACTTTATCAGCATTATATTGAATTTGTTGCATACTTTTATGTTCATCTGACCATATTTTTTGTACACCTTCATGAATTTCCAATGCTTCAACTGGTTGATCATCTTTATTTTGCTTATTATAAATTAATTTTTCTGATAAAGAAGGTTTAGCTTTCATATGTAAGTCATCTTTCTTTTGAGCAAAAATAACTTCCTGCAAAATTTCTTTTAATCGAGTTGGACTAACACTTTCAATACTTCCCTCACGTGTCACTGAAATCGAACCTGTTTCTTCTGATATGACAATAGTTACTGCATCACTTACTTCCGAAATGCCCATTGCTGCACGATGCCGTGAGCCATAACGGGATGAAACAATACGATTGGTAGGAGGAAAGTAAGCACTCGCACATACCACCCGATCACCTTGTATAATCACTGCCCCATCATGTAAAGGGGTACTTGTTACAAAAATAGAAGTTAGTAATTCCGCTGATACTTTTGCATCTAGACGAGTACCACTATTAATATAATTCTCTAAATCATATGATTGAGCTAGCGTGATTAAAGCTCCTGTTTGATCATTACTTAAAAGAATACTTGCTGTTACAATGGCATCAACTAAATCACTTTTATCATCATTTGACATAACTGAAAAACGTGAAAAAAAGGTACTCTTACCTAGTTTTTCCAATAAAGAACGAATTTCTGGTTGAAAAATAATAATAATGGCTAAAAATCCCCAGTTAATAAACATATCAGTTATAAACTGAATTGTTTTAAGTTGAAAAATTTTAGCTAAAATATCAACTAAAATAACAAAGAAGATACCCTTAAAAAGTTGCGTTGTCCGTGTATTGGTACGAATTACTTTTAAAGAATAATAAATAATAAACCAAATAATAATAATATCTAAAAGGGAAGCTATTAAGTGCCATACCCCTTCAAATGTACTTCCTAAACCAATTATCTGCAAAGGGATACCTCCTTTTCTTATGCATTAATATTATAACAAAAAAAGAAGTATCCATAACACTTCTTAAAAAGCACAATAAAAGTGAATAAAATTCACTTTTATATAATTAAAAATCAATGTCTAAAACTTTGCCAAGCATATGCTAACCATTGTCCACATCTATTACCACTAATTTTCAATATAATCGCATCCAAGATCACATAAATAATTATTGATAATATAAAGTGCATAATTGCTTTTTTATACTTTTTTAAAAAAATCATAATATTTACCTATTCATATTATTAAAATCATTACCAATTCAAGAAACTAAATAAGTGCTTATGCCCATTTAGAATAAAAAGTGCATCGAAAATAGCATAAAATAAAATGGGTAATATATATTCAAAGAAGATAAGTGTAAATAAATTTTTATACTTTTTCATAGTTTTAATAATGAGATTACTATTATATTTCTCATTTTATTCCTCCTTAAATAATTTCTTTTTTATATGATATCATATATATATTATTTCTTTCAATGAAAATAATATTTCTTAGTGATTCTATTTAAAAACTTATTTCCACGTAGAAATAAGTTTTTTGTTTAACTGTTACCAAAATAATATTATAAATCATCCTCAATAGCTGAACTCTTTGCATAGGCTGTTACCCTTGCTTCAAAAAAGTCTGTAAATTATTTGATAATTTCTTTAATAGTGTACTCTTCCCGACATCGTTAGCACCTTCAAAGCAAAAGATCACACTATTAATTACACTTATCTCCAACTATCTTTGAGAATCTATTCTTATCAAACTTTGGAAAAATTTCCAATCTAGAAATTTCACTAATTCTAATCCATATAGGTTGATATACATTATCTAGATTACTTCTTGACTTCTCTTCACCATGAATACTAAGCCCACCTTGCTTATAACCAGTTTTTGCAAAGAAAAACACATTATCATCACCATTTAGTGACCCAATTATGTCTGATTCATTAATATTTAAATCTAATTCCTCAGAAATTTCTCTAATTGCAGCATGTTGAACACTCTCTCCAACTACTACCTTCCCACCAGGAACAACATAATATTCTCTTCCGTCTTTATATCTTTTAATTATAACAACATAATCTCCAGTTTTATCAATAACAAACATACTTGCTCGCATAAATCATTCCCTCTCAATAATTTGAATTTTTTACAAAAATTAAACTACATTTTGTTTATAGTATAAATAATAGAAAAAGATAAGTAAATTTATCCAATATTTCAAATATAGCAGTTATACAATTCTAAAAAATTTTAACTAGTTAAAATTCTATTAATTATAATATTCTTTAATAAATGTACACTTAAATATTTTATCCACCGACAATAATAATGATATCCATTACCAACAACAAAATTGGCACAAGTTTTAAAATTTTCTTCATTTCTTAATGATTCTATTTAAAAACTTATTTCCACGTAGAAATAAGTTTTTTGTTTAACTGTTACCAAAATAATATTATAAATCATCCTCAATAGCTGAACTCTTTGCATAGGCTGTTACCCTTGCTTCAAAAAAGTCTGTTTTAACCATATTTGCATCTGAATATTGTTTAACCCAACGCATCGTTTCTGGTTCTTCTTCATAATTATCATAAAGATTACCAAAACCAAGTGTCGCAAAACGAGTATTACCTAAATAACGTATATAGTCTTCTACCATCTGTGGATTTAAACCAGGAATATTTGTGCCAATAACATATTTACCCCAAGCAATTTCCTGTTCAACACCTTCATTAACCATTTGTCGAATCATTTGAATATTTTCACTTGTAAATAATTCCGGTTCTTCTTTTTTCAATTCTAGTAAAATATTTCTAAATAACCATAAATGCGTACTTTCATCACGATTAATATAACGTATTTCTTGTACCGATCCTGGCATTTTACCATTTCTTGCTAAGTTATAAAAAAACATAAAGCCGGAATAAAAATAAACACCTTCTAATATAAAATTAGCAATACATACTTTTAAAAATGATTGTTTATCTTGTTTTGTTACAAATTCATTATATAAATTACCAATAAATTGGTTACGTTTAAGTAAATGTTCATCAAATTTCCACTGATAAAGAATATCATTTCTTTTTTCTGGTGAACAAATTGTATCTAACATATAGCTATAAGATTGTGAGTGAATACATTCTTGAAAAGTTTGAATAGCCAAACATAAATTAACTTCATTAGCAGTTATATAACTTGAAATATTAGGTAAATTAGCTGATTGTAAAGAATCAAGATAGACAAGAAAGCTAAGAATCTTATCATAAGCATTTCTTTCATATTCCGATAAGTTAAAGTAATCAGATTTATCTTGGTTAAGATTAATTTCTTCTGGTATCCAAAAATTATTCATTGCTTGCCGATACCAATTACTTACCCAACTATACTTCATATTATTAAAATCATTAATATTTGTTGTATTAAAATTTAAAAGACGTCGATTTTGAACATCAATATCTCCATCAGGATTAAAAAGTGGTTTTTTACTTAACTGTTCGTTCATATTTTCCTCCTATGCAGAACAACTTTCACAATATTCATCAGGATCTAAAGCCTTACTACGTGTATAATAAATTGTTTTTAAGCCACAATCATATGCTAAAATAAACAATTTTAATAATTGTGACATTTTATAGTCATTAGTAATCCACAAATTAAAACTTTGTGATTGATCAATATGTCTTTGACGAATACCATTGGCTTTAATAGACCATATTTGATCAATCGCATGGGCATTTTTATAATACCAATAAGTATTTTCATTTAATTCTGGTGCTGTACGTGGTAAAGTTACTCCCTTCTTTTCTTCTAAGAAAAAACGATTCATAACAGGATCTAATCCCGATGTTGTCCCAACTAAAATGGATGTTGAACTAGTTGGAGCAATTGCCATAACATAAGCATTACGCATGCCATATTTATGAACAGAAGCTTTTAAATCAAGCCATTTTAAAGAGTTATATTGACGTTTATCAAAATATTGTCCATTTTCCCAATCACTACCTTTAAAAAATTGATAACTTCCTCTTTCTATAGCTAATTCATTTGAAGCTTTAATTGCGGCATAAGCAATTTTTTCAAAAACTTTATCACTAAACTCTAAGTGTTCTTTACTTTCCCACTGAATTTTATTTTTAGCTAACATATGATGATAACCAGATACTCCTAAACCAATAGCTCGATATTGTTGATTAGTTATTTCAGCATTTTTTAAAGGATAAAAGTTAAGATCAATAACATTATCCAATGCCCGCACTACCGTTTGCGTAATCCGCATAATCTCACTTGGTGAATTAACATCAATATTACCAAGGCATAAAGAAGCTAAATTACAAACAACAAAATCACCTGGTTTTTGAACCTGAACAATTACTTTTTCCCCATCTTTTATTTCAATTGTTCGACTTTCAATATGTGCTTCTGACATATTTTGAGCAATTTCAGTACATAAATTAGAACAATAAATCATACCTTTATGTTTATTTGGATTAGCCCTATTAACCGCATCACGATAGAAAGTAAATGGTGTACCCGTTTCCACAATTGATTTCAAAATAAGTCGAACAACATCTTTAAGAACCATTACTCGTTTAGTAATACGACTATCACGTACACAATCTTCATAACGTTTAGTCCATTCTTCACCATAATAATCTTCTAAACAATATCCCTTTATAACTTGAATATCATGTGGATCCATGAAATACCAATCTTGATTAATATCCTCTTTTACTTTTTGCCAAAATAAATCAGGATAACAGACAGCCGGAAAAACATCATGTGCTTTCATACGATCATCACCATTATTTGTTCTTAATTGTAAAAATTCTGGAAAATCTTTATGCCAAACATCTAAATAAACAGCTACTGCTCCTTGTCTTACACCTAATTGATCAACGGCAACAGCTGTATCATTAATTACCTTAATCCAACGAATAACTCCTCCGGATGCTCCCTCGAAGCCACGAATTGTTCCTCCTCTTGCTCGTATTTTACCAAGGTACATACCCATTCCACCGCCAAATTTTGAAACATCTGCAAAATTTGCGATTGATTGATAAATACCATCTAAGCTATCTGGTACAGTATCAATGAAACAACTGCTTAATTGATGATATGGCTTACGTGCATTGCTTAATGTTGGTGTTGCCATTGTAACTTCATGATGTGCTAACATTTCATAAAATTTTTTAACCCATGTTAAACGCTGAACTTTTTCATTCATTGCTAAATGAAGAGCAATACCTAAATACATTTCTTGAGGTGACTCTAATAAACGATGCTGATGGTTACGAATCAAATAACGTCCAGCTAATAAATCCAAACCAGCATAAGTAAAATATTCATCATTTTTAGTATCTATAAATTGAGATGCTGTTTCTATTTCTTGCTTTGTATAATTAGCTAAAATATATTTTCCATAAAGACCTTCATTTGTTAAATATTGTAATTTTTCATAAAAAGAATTAAGTACAAGTTCTTTTTCTGTTAATGCTAATTCAAGTGTAATCTTAAAAGCTAATAAACGACCAGATATTTTTTCCCACATAGGTTCTTGTTTAGAAGTCAATTCAGCAGCAGAACGAATTAAAAGATTTAATTTTTCAAAATCATTCATATTATTTCTTGCCATACTTTGATATCTATCTTTTAAACTTTTCAAAGAAAGCAATTGATAATCACGCTGAATACCTATTAATATATCTTCTAAACTAGCAATACTAATCATTGCTAATATGGCTTGTCGCTCTTCTCTTTGTTCTGTTCGAAATTGACGATAAAGAATATAACTCTTAGCTTCTTTAAAATAGCCTTTTTCCATTAATGTTTGTTCTACTTGGTCTTGAATATATTCAACTTCAAAAATATCTTTATCTCCTAATTTAGATAATACAAGAGATGATAATTCATCTAATTCATTATCATTAATCTTTTCTTTAAGAGAAAAAAATGCTTTAAGCATCGCCATTTTAATTTTCTTCTGATCAAAAATAACTTTTTGTCCATTTCTTTTTTTAACGAATTTTTCTTTCATAGCCACCTCTTTCTTTTGAAAGAATAACAAACAATAAAAATATTGCCCATTATTATGCCTAAAATAATAAATATTTATTCTATATAATCAAACTAAAAAAGCGAATAGCAAAGTCATCTTGCTAATCGCTTATTTTTCACAAACTAATCTTTTTGTGATTTATTATGCCGTTTAAAGATACTTGTTGCTAACACTCCAAAGCTCAATAACATAGCCCACAATGAAGCCCATAATGGCGAATGATCAGCTGTCGTTGGTGCTATATCGGCAAGTTTTTGTACTTCTACATCAATTGTCTTTGTAACCCCATCTTTAGTTACTGTTACGCTGACTACTTTCTTACCATTAACTGTCTTAATTGGACTATATGTTATCGTCGCATCTTTTGGAATGCCATTAATCTTTCCTAAAATAGCTTTCTTATCACTATCTTTTTTAACTTCATTATTATCTTTCGCTTCAATACTAATATTAGCTGCTGTATTATCTTTCTTTTCTAACTTAATATCTTCAGCTACTTTAAACTTGACTTTAACAACTTCCTTACTACCGTCTTTATAACTTACTTCAATCTCTTTTTCAATCTCTTGTCCAAGTGTATCAAAGCTTATCTCTTCAACGCTAGTTGTTCCTTCTTTCCATTTATATGTCGCACTATCTGGTAATTGTTTATCATCAGCACTCTTAATATATTCTTTTGCTAAACCTGATTTACTTCCTTTAACTTTAAGAATAGCTTTATCTTCCTTAGCTGTTGGATTATATTTATCTGCTTGACTTTGTACTTTAATTGTAAAGCTCTTACTTATTTCATTACCTACTTCATCTTTAACTGTTACTGTTATTGTCGCATTATTGGCATCATTTGGTACAACACTACCTGTCTTTAGAACTATCTTCTTATTAACTTCATCATATGTTAACCAATCTGCTAATCCTGTTACCTTAATTCCATCTTTAGCTAAGGCTACATTATCATTTGCTTCAATCTTAATCTCGGTAAATCCTTCTCCTTTTGTAACGGTTGGATTATCGGCATTAGTAATAGTTAATGTAGGTTTTGTTGTATCACCATTTACTTCTACATCAATTGTCTTTGTAACCCCATCTTTAGTTACTGTTACGCTGACT
>CAMUDN010000013.1 GCA_947087645.1 uncultured Bulleidia sp.
CTTTATATTGTTTAGCTGGTGGTACTACTTCTTTTTTCTTTACTTCGATCTTTAAGTCACCACTTAAAACAATTGGATTTAAACCACTTGGATCATTGGAAACAGGTATCGTCTTTGTCTCAACTGCTTTACCATTCATCGTTGCTGTAACAGTATATTCATCTTGAGACTTATTGATAATCTGTGCCATTACTTTTGTATTCTCATCATATTTCTGACCAGATACAACTTTCTTTGGCTCTCCTTTACCAATATTAAATATATTTAACTGCAATTGTGAATATGGATTATTTATTTCTACTTTATATTGTTTAGCTGGTGGTACTACTTCTTTCTTCTTTATTTCAAACTTCAAATCACCTGTTAAGTTAATTGCATCTAGCATAACTGGATCACTTGAAACAGCTAAAGTCTTAGATAATACTTGCTTACCATTCTTTGTTGCTGTAACAATTAATTCAGCATTGGATTTATTTGTTATCTGTGTGAAAATAGGTGTTTCTTCTTCATAAACATCATTAGCATCTAATTCATTTGGATCATCATCAAGATCAGCATCTAAGAAATGTACTTCCACATCATTATATGGATTGACTAATTCTAATTTATATTTCTTTGGTTGCTTAGCTATTTCAATGTACATATCATTCTTGACTGGTACACGCTTGAAAGTATATGCACTATGAGCATCTAACTTATGACGAACAATAACCCGTTTGCCACACTTAATAGCTACTGTTATTGGTTCATTTAAGCTTTCTACTTTAAGATCATGCCAATCAGCTGATAATTGCTTAGCTAAAGGCTTATCACCATCATAAATTTTAGCTAATGAAGAATCACTTACTGTCACTGGATAATTAAAGTCAACATAATTCTTACCTGTCGTACCAACTGTAGTTGTTACTTCGATATTACCTTCAATTTTATTTAAGCGATACCAAATCACATTATCATCATCAACTATTGGTTCAATACGTTTAATATCACGATCAACAATAATCTTACCATTATAAACAACTTTTAAGTGAATATCTGTCGCATAGTTAGATGTATAAATATAAACTTTATTATCTTTCTTTAATAAATCATTATTATTATATTCATCTAAATCTTCTGTATCTGGATTAAACACATGTAAGCCATTTACAATACCTGGCTTATTAGCTTTAGCTGCTTGATCATCAATTGTTAATTTATAAGTTCCTCTTGGTAATACTTCTTTCTTCTTTACTTCGATCTTTAAATCACCACTTAGAACAATTGGATTTAAACCATTTGGATCACTTGAAACAGGTATTGTCTTTGTCTCAACTGCTTTACCATTCATCGTTGCTGTAACAGTTAATTCAGAATTGGATTTATTTATTATACGTGTAAATATTTGTGAATTTTCTTTTATTTGTTCACCACTAACAACTGGTAAAGGCTTTCCTGTACAGAATGATGATACTTCTACATCACTGTATGGATTTATAATTTCAACTTTATGTTTCTTAACTATTGGTGGTACTACTTCTTTTTTCTTTACTTCTATCTTTAAGTCACCACTTAAAACAATTGGATTTAAACCATTTGGATCATTTGAAACAGGTATTGTCTTTTCTTCTACAACTTGACCATCTTTAGTTGCAGTAACAATCAATTCTGCATTAGATCTATTAATAATCTGGGTATAAATCTTTGTATTCTCATCATATTTCTGACCAGATACAACCGGTTTAACATCTGTACCATTAATATTACTAATCTTTGTTTCTACATCAGAATATGAATTATTTACTTCTACTTTATACTGTTTGCTAGGGCTAAGAGCCAAACTATTCATTTCAATATTGATTACGTTCTTAGCTGGGAAATTCTGGAAGACATAAGTCTTATTTGCTTCTAATCTTACTTTCTTGATAAAGCGATATTTCTTACCTAAGCGAGCAGTCAATTCAATAGGCTCATTTCCTACTGTAACTTTTAATTCATGCAATTCAGCTAATACCTTATCTCCAATTGGTTGATTATCGACATAAATCTTAGCTAAATTACTATTTTTAATCGTTACTGGATAATAAAGATCAACAAAGTTTCTACCTGTCTTACCAACTGTTGTCGTAACTTCAACATCACCTTCAACATCAATATGGTAATAAATTAATTTTCTTTCAGCTTCTGCATTTTGAGCAGGGAAAACATCACAATCACGATCAACAATTACTTTACCATTATGAACAATCTTTAAATGAATATCTGTTACATTGTTATATGGATAAACAACAATCTTATCACCTTTTTTAATTGTGGCATTATTCTCATACTCATCATAATCATCCGTTACAGGATTATATATTGGATTATATACATGTAAATTATTAAAACATGTTCTTTGATCAGCTACGGATGCTCCATTATGAATTGTTAATTTATAAGTCTGCCGTGGTATTGAAGGCGTTGGATGTGGAGTTGGTGTTGGTACTACTGGAGATGGACTTGGACTTGGGCTTGGGCTTGGCGATGGAGATGGTTCTGGAGCTGGACTTGGATGATATGTACTACCTGATTCCTGATCAACTTCCAAAACATATGTCAAATTATCTGATAAAACAATCTCTCTAATACCAAAATATGTAGCATCATCATTAGCTGGTTTTGGATTAATAATAACTGATTTATAAACCCGACCATTTAAAATAGCTGTTAAACGCAAACGTAAATCAGAACGATTGATAACACGACTAAAGACAAACATATCTCTTGGATAATGATTGCCTGAAACAATATCATAAATATTATGATCCGTATCAACATGTCTAACATCTAATGTTATACGACTATCATTAGCTACTCTATTAATAATTGTAACTATTGGATCACTATCATTTGCCTGTGCTCCGGCAACTACTTGTCCTGCTCTTACCCGATTTGTCGTATCATTTGGATTAAATGTACCACCTAATTTTTCAACTTCTTTCTTATTTAAAGGACGATAAATGAAATAAACATCACCATCTACTTTAACATTTTTGAAAGTATAAGTTTGATTACCTAAAATATCAGCTGTCCCAATCCGCCGATCATTAATCTTAAGAATTGCTTTTACACCATTGTGTTTAGCTTTAACTGTTATATCATAAGTACCAAAATGAATATCATCAAAAGTCTGTAATTCTTTATTACCAACATATGCAGTAGCTAATTCATCATTATTTATTCTAATTGTACCAATATGATTCTTGGCTTTAGAATTAACCACCCACGTTTCAACTTTGACATCACCTTCTACTTTAAATTTAATTTTTTCAACATCTTTATCCGATTTTAAAATAGGATAATCTTTATCAACGATAACTTTACCATTATGAGTTACTTTTAAATGTTCTTCACTAGCTAAGTTATACACAAAAATAGACAGATGTGTACCATATGGAACTTCTGCTCCATCAACATAATCTTCTTTATCCTTTGTCGTATAATCATAAACATGAAGACCATTTACTCGATAATTAGTATCTGCTAAGCCGGCTTTATCATCTATTGTGATAAGTGCCATATGTTCTTTTTTACGCTCAGCAGCTAATTCATCATCACTCTTTCTATTAACAGTGCTTTGAACATGATTATTATTAGCATGATATATGTGCGTAACGGTAATTGCACCAGCAACAATTACAACTGGTACAACTATCGAGAGTACAATATGCTTGTATAATAGTTGCATCACTTTTTTCAACATAAATGCCCTCCCTTGATTAGTTATGACTAACCACCTATCATATTGTGTTTTAACATATTACCTTTAAAAAAGCAAATAAAACGTTTACATTAAAACTTGACCTTAATACGATAAATATAAAAAGAACAGTAAAAACTGTTCTTTAATAAGTTTATTTTTTCTTTTAAACAATTACTTACCTTTCTTCACGCATCGCTATCAAACGAAAAATCAGATCATAATATGATTCTTTAACTACTGAATTTACTATTTTATCTAAAGTCTTAACATCATCAGTTAATATACCATCAACACCACTATACATTAATCTTTCCATTTCACTTTTTTTATTAATTGTCCAAACATATACCTCTTTACCTTGTTTACTAGCTGATAAAGCAAATAAAGTATTATAACTAAATTCTTCAACAACATAGAAATCAACTGGTAAATCTTGTAATAACCCCCATTGAATAGGAATAATATATCCCGTCTTTATTTCGGGATGATCTTTTTTAACCAACTTTAAAAGATCTAAATCTAAAGAAATAATCCTATTATCAGACAAATGATCACTGCTTAAATATTCTTTCATAAAATTTTGATAATATTCTTGACGATCATTATGATATAACTTTAATTCAATAAATAACGGTTGCTTTATTTGCTTAGATAATGCTAAATATTCTTTTAAATCAGCTATATATGTACTTTCGTTATTTTCATTAAAAATTTTAATCGTTTTTAATTCTTTAAGTGTCATCTGAGAAATTTTTTCTTTACGATTAGCTAACCTTCTTAGACTTTTATCATGAAAAACAACAAAATGTTTATCTTTTGTCATGACCACATCCATTTCCACAAAATCTGCTTTTTCTTTCTTAGCTGCTTTTAAAGCTGGTAAAGAATTTTCTACAAAATTATTACTATCACCTCGATGAGATATTTTAAGAACTTGTCGATTTTCTTTCAAAACAGATAGTTGTGATTGATTTAAAAAAGCTACAATACTAAAACCAATAATAAAAATCCACCAGTGAATATTAAAATAAAATGGTCGTTTTTGCAAAGACGGAAAAGAACAAGCAAAATCTTCTACAATTTTTTGTGCCATAAAATATATCAAACCAAATTTAACTAATAAATTAATTGCATAATAATTAGCTTCTAAAATAGTATAAATAATACTAGCTTTTAACAATGAACTTTTAGCTGGATCTAAAATAGAAATAATAAAAGCAGCTATTAAAGTCACAGAAAAAGTTAATAACATTGTTAAGATAATAAATTTAATTATTTTATATGTAATTGCTAAAAATTTATGTTTTGTAGCTCTTAAACTCGATATAAAAGATTCCTTCAAACCTTTATTAGTTAATGAAAAATATGGTAAAAAATAAATCAATCGAATATTTAAATAAAAAACAACTGCTTGAAAAGACATATAACATAACATACTAAATGTACTTTTCATTAATTCATCACCAATAAAATCGGGAATTTTAAATTTAGATAATAATGTACTACTTAAGCCTAAATTAGCTAAAGGTATCATTAAAATTAAGTAAACTAAAAAGAAACCTATTTCAATTGAAAATAATTGTCTTGCCTTCTTAATAATACGCTGATAAACAAATCTTCTTAACTGTCCCCAATGTAATTCATCTTTAACTGCATAAAGTAATAAAGTAAATTCAATAAAAATAATTATACAAACAAATAAAAAGAAGACAAACAAAAAAAGAATAGCAAATGGATGACGATACAACTTAAAAAAATTTTCTTGATTCAATACCCATAAACCCGAATATTGAAGTATTTTATTAAAACAAAAACCTAAAATACCTTTAGCTAAAATAGATAATGGATACAAGCATATGCTCATAGCTAGAAAGCGTAAAAAAGCATTAGCCCAGTTTTTTAATTTGTTAATTCTATTTTGCAACATATTTAAACTATATCATAATATCCTTAAAAATATTTTTAAACTCATCATGTATCACCATATTTGCATATTTATCATATGGTGTTTGCTCACGATTAATTAAAATCAATGTATCACCTAGGAAATAGTTTAATAAATTAGCAGCTGGATAAACGGCCAATGAAGTCCCTAAAACAACACATGTATCTGCTTTTTTTAAAGCTTCTATACTTTGCCATAAAACATCTTCAGCTAATGCTTCACCATATAAAACAACATCCGGTTTAACAATATGATGACATTTAGTACAAAGTGGAATACCTTTACTATTAACTATATATTCCACCGGATAAAATTGATGACAATTAACACAATAATTACGTAATACCGAACCATGTAATTCATATACTCTTTTTGAACCTGCTAATTGATGCAAACCATCTATGTTCTGAGTAATAACACTTACATCTTTACCACTTTGTTCATATTCTTTAATAAAATTATGAACAATTGAAGGTTGAACATCTAAATAAAGCATTTTTTTACGGTAAAAAGCATAAAATTCTTCCGTCTTTGTTTGAAAAAAGCGATGACTTAATATCTCTTCTGGCGGGTAAGCATATTGTTGATTATATAAACCATCTTGACTACGAAAATCTGGTATACCACTGTCTGTTGAAACACCTGCTCCTGTAAAAAAGACAATCTTTTGTGCTTTCTTAAGCTCCTTTTTTAAGTTTCTTCTTTCTTCTGTTATGGACATATTTAAACTCCTTTATATGCACATAAAGTGATTTCATCATTTATGAAATCACTTTATGATAAATTATAAAGCTTACTAAATTTATGTTTTAAGTAAGTAATATAATACTTAATATTAAATTTTTCGCCTGTACATTTTTGTAAAAGCTCTTGAAAACTCAAAGCTGCCCCATATTGATGAACATTTTCTTTTAGCCAATCCGTAAGTAAACTAAATTGATCATTCACTAATACTTTTTGAACATCAACTTCTTTTTCTAAACGATGAAAAATTTGCGCCGCAATAGCTGAACCTAATGCATATGTTGGAAAATAACCAAAATTACCTGATGACCAATGCACATCCTGTAAAATACCTTGACTTGCTTTAGTTGCCGAAACACCTAAATATGCCTGATATTTTTCATTCCATAAATCTTCTAATCGATCAACACTTAAATTATTTATAAAAATCTCTTTTTCTAATTCATAGCGAATTAAGATATGAATTGGATAAGTTAACTCATCTGCTTCTGTTCGTACTAATGATGCTTCAACTTTATTAATCGCTCTTACAAAATCAGCTAACGGAATATCACTTAATTGTTCTTTAAATATAGATTGTAATTTAGGATATAAGAAATGCCAAAAATTTTCACTTCGTCCTAAATAATTTTCTAATAAACGTGATTGTGATTCATGCATACCCATTTTGATTGAGCGTAACAAAATTGTACCATCATATTTAGGATTTACTTGATGTTCATAATAAGCATGTCCACATTCATGCACAGTTGATAAAACAGCACTGATGGGATTATTACTAATATATTTCGTTGTTGTTCTTAAATCATTTTCACAAATGCCAGTTGTAAAAGGATGCTCTGATTCATTTTGATATCCCCAATCATGCGTATAATTAATGTATTTGAGAACAATTGCCATAAATTCTTTTTGCTTTAAAATAGCATAATCTTGATGTAAAAAAGAATCATCTATTTGTTTTGCTTGTTGAACTTTTTTAATAAAAGGTAGTAATTCTTCTTTTATAGTGCTAAAAAAATCATCATAAAAAGCAATACCAACTTCACTTTCATTATCATTTAATAACTGCTCATAAATATTTTGTGAACTACCTCGATAACTAATTAATTGTTTACTATTTTCAATCATTTTTTCTAAATAAGGTTTAAAAAGATTGTAATTATCTTGTTTTTTAGCCTTTAACCAAGCATTAAAAGATACATTACATGTTGCTACATGTTGTACATAAAAATCATTAGGGACAGCCTTATATTTAGCTAACATTTCTAATTCAAGCTTAATTTCTTTAGCTAAATCACAAGGTAAATCAAATGTTAATAAATCTTTCATTACATGTAACATTTGTTCGTCTTGTTGTAATTTAAAAACTTCTCCTGATAAATAAGCAAAACGTGGATCACGATATTCTGCTCCTTTGCTTGGAGCATTGGTTTGCTTATCAATATTCATAATAGTTAAAGCCATTTCATAAGCCGAGCACTTAAAGCGCCAATCTTTATAGCATTTTATAAGTTCCTCTTTAGTCATGTTTAACACCTGTTATCATAACTTTTGGTAATAATACAGCTTGTGGTACAACCATCGTATCATATTGTTTTAATTCTTTTGTCATCTTTAAATTTTGTATTTGATTTGACCAATTATCTGATATTGATCCCCCCGTAACAGGCATAACCTTACCATCTTTATGTAAATATGCTAAACGAATTTCACCAGCAAAATCACCTTTCAAAGCATCCATCTGAAAATCAGAAAAATCAACAACTTCTAAATAATCCCCTTTTCTTAATTCCTCTTCTTTATAACTACCACCACTAACAATATAATTTTTAGGCATGAAAGCATCATCTAAATTAGCATATGCTGCAAAACGTCGATTACCAATTGCATGTTTGACTACATTATTTTCAATTAAATATATTTCCTTAATCTTTGCTCCATCACCGTCAAAAGCACAATTTTGTGAAGAATTAGCTAAGTAATTAAGTGCTTTAACACTAACTTTATCTCCCTTAACATCATGAGCAACAAGATCCCCTTTATGCCAATTTGAAGCTTGCATAACTAAAGCTTGAGCATTTAACTTAAAATTATAATAATCAAATAGTTTAACAACATCAGCATTAGCAAATAAAACTGGCATTTCACCACTAAAAGGAGTTGGTATAGCTGATAAACGATCTAAACCATATTTTAATGCTTTTTGTATTTCATTTTGCATAAATTCACAATCACATGTACCCATTTTATAACTACGATATAGCTCTATTTCATGCTGATCTTGACGGGCATTTAAAATAATTTCTAACATTGATGATGGATATACACTCATTACATCAAGACCATTAGAATTCAATAAATGAACCGTTTTTTCATTAACAAAAATTTCATAAGAATTAACATAGCTACACTTATCTTCTTTAACACTATGTACTGCTTCTATAAAATCATGTGCAACTTTTGCAATATCAACTTTAGCACTATTATCTTGAATGACATTTTTACCAACTAAAGAATATGCTTGATTATGAATATATGAAGCACTTTCTTGTAAATTTTTTAATAAGTTATAAATTTCTTCCGCCTTTGAAAAAGGTGGAATTTCAGCACTGGCATCACCCATAGTACCATCTTCATTTGTGACATATACATGCACAGTAGTATGTATAACATCTTTAATACGATGCTGATCTAATGCATGCTTGATAAAATAAAATTCCCAAGCCTTCGTCGTCTCTTCAGAAATTTCCCACTTTTTGATACCTAATTCACTTAATTTTTCTAAAATCGTTTTTATCATTATCCTAATCTCACTTTCGTTTTCAAATAAGGACCACCATCTGTCACTTTAACAAACTCTTTATAGCCTTTGCCACAAGCACCAGCCCCAAAAATCAAGCGATCAGCTGAAGCCATTGATATATTTCCTAATAAATCAAGAACATAACCAGTCATAATCAATGGTGCAACAACATTACCCGTTAATTTACCATCTTTAATTTCTCGACCAAGACCAACCATACACTGAATACCCCAATGTTTAGGATCTTCCATACCCGATGACATTTCTTCTAATAAATAACCAAACTTAATTGAAGCTATCATATCCTCTAACTTATCATTACCTGAATCAATAATGGTATTTGTCATACGAGTATATACTTTATGCTCAAAGTTTTCACGCTTGCCATTACCAGTTGGCTTTACACCTAAACGTAAAGCTGATAAAGCATCACAAATACCTGTTTCTAAAATACCGTGATTAATTTCTAAAGTATCTTGTGCTAATGTTCCTTCATCATCAAAGGCATAACTTGTTACATTCTCAGTAATCGTTGCTCCTTCATGCATCGATAATAATTTTGAACCAACTTTTTTACCAATATACTCTTTACCAATCGCACGATCTTTAACAAACATATCCATCTCAACCCCATGACCAAATGCCTCATGAGCAATAAGACCTGTAATTTCTGGACTGGTAATAACTTCATATTCACCAGGAATAATCCGTTTTGCATTTAATAAATCAAAACCTACTTGATGTAATCTTGGTAACAATGGTTCTAATTCTGTAATTATTTCTGGTCCTTTTAAACCGCTTACTGTTTGTAATGACTGTTCAACTCGCTCATCTTTTTTAACGATACTTGCAACATATGCTTCTGAATATTCATATGATTGACGTAAATCACGATGTTTCGTTAAAAATAATTTATTAACATGTGTTGAACGCACAGATACGAAATAATCTAATACTTCATCATGATTTTTGATAATTTTAGTGCCTAGTTCTTCTAATTTATCAACTATTTTCTTAATATCAGCTTTTTCTAATAATTCGCCAGCTTCTTTTTCTACCAATAATGTACATGGCTCATCTTCTAATTTAGCCGTTGTATATGTTTTAACATTTAATTCTTTTAGTAATTTTATTTGTTTTGTAAAACCGGCTATTATTTTTTCAGCAAGATGAGGAATATCTTTTAAATCACTATTATTAAAAGCATATTCAGCATATTGACCATCATAAGCAACACGCACAACGATACCACGTTCACTAGCTAATGTTTTATTACTAACTTGGGTTACGGTTCGCCGTACATTAACGCTTAAACCTGGGCTATCCGAAGATAAAACTGATACATAGTCATATTTCTTTTCTAAAATATCGATTAATGATTTTAAAGCAGTTACTTGCTTAGATAAATATTGTGAAAAAGGTACTTTCATAAAACCTCCTTAAATATCTTAATTATAACTTATCTGATTTATATTATATAGTTGTTACAGAAAAAATGTAATAAAATTACATTTTTTAATAATTTTATTACATTTTTTCATTTATAAATTGAAAATGATACCAACACCAATGCTAATCAAAATAAAACCGGCTACTATGGTTGCATACGTTAATAAATTTTGACCAATTTTACGACCAATCATAAGTGCTACTAAACAAAGTAAATAAGTTATTAACCCAATAATTATAGCTGCTACAAGCATTTGTAAAAAAGTATATGTTGCTAACATTAAGCCAACACTTAAGGCATCAATTGAGGTTGCTAAAGCTAATGATAATAATTTTTGCGAAAGATAAGAACATGACTTTGGCTTTTCTAAAATAAGTTTTAAGCCTAAAAAAGTTAAGATAAAAAAAGAAAGCCAAGGCACAAATTGCATAATCATTACAAAGCAGTTAGCCAACAAATGAAATATTAAATAACCTAATAAAGGCATTAAAAATTGAAAAAAGCCGAAGTATAAAGCAATCCTATTTGCTTTTTTTCGACTCATACCAATATCTTGTATACCACTTGCAAATGCAACTGAAAAAGCATCAGCAGCTAAACCTAAGCCCATTCCAATTACATTTAATAAAAAATATATTCCCATAATCACCTAGTTAAGATATTTTGTAATTATAACACATTTTTCAATGTATAATAATAATATGAAATTAGAAATTAAAAAAATAGGTATTAATGGTGAAGGTATTGCATATATAAATAAAAAACCAATTTTTGTAGAAGGTGCTTTCCCTGATGAAATAGTTGAAGCCGATATTTATCAAGATAAGCAAAAATATATGTTAGCAAAGCCTAAATATTTTTATCAAAAGGCAAGCTATCGACGTCCTTGTAAAGCAATACATGAAGAAAAACTTGGTTACCCTTTTTATAGTATAAAATATGAAAAACAATTATCATTTAAACTAGCTTTGCTTAAAGAAGCCCTTTGGAAATATGCTCATGTCAAAGATATATGGGTTCGTAAAATAAATCCTGCTGATAATGAATTTGCTTATCGTAATCAATGTAAATTACCTGTACAAGAAAAAGATGGTCAATTAGTTTGTGGACTATACTCGCCCAAAACAAACCATTTTAAGTGTGTTCATGATTTTTTAAGCCATGATCATAATCTTGAAAAAGTGCGTAAAAAAGTTTTACAGATTTTAAATCAATATCAGATTAAGGCTTATAGTAGCAAAACAAAAAAAGGCATTCGTTATTTAATTATTCGTTCGATTCATCAACAAGTACAAGTAACCTTAATTACCGGAAATGATCTTTTATCCCCTTGTTTAATTGAAAAATTAAGTCATATTCCTTGTCTTAATGCTTTGTATCAGTCTATTCAAACAAAGAAAAAAACAACATCATTTTTTGGTCAACAAATCAAATTACTGAATAGTCAAAAAGATCCTATTTTCACTTTTGGTCACTTAAAAATACAGCTTTCCCCTATATCTTTTTTTCAGTTAAATACAGCTCAAGCACTAAAATTATATACATATGCGATTAGCAAAATTGATCCTTGTGAAACTTTAGTGGAAGCCTATTGTGGTATTGGTGTGATGAGCTTACTTGCCTTTGCTAAGGCTAAAAATATATATGGTATTGAATGTAACCCTAAGGCAATTGAAAATGCCAAGAAAAATGCTGATTTAAATAACATTAAAAATATCCAATTTTATTGTGATGATGCTGTAAATGGACTATTTAAAATAGCAAAACACAAAAATATTGATTGTTTATTACTAGATCCACCACGTACTGGATTAGATGATAATATGTTACAAGCCATTTTAAAAAGCAAGCCGAAAAGAATTATTTATATTTCTTGTAATCCAGCAACATTAGCAAAAAATATATCTGTACTAAAAAAACTTTACCAAATTCTCACTATTCAGGCTTTTGATATGTTTCCTCAAACGCCTCATGTCGAGAGTGTGGTGTTGATGACAAGAAAATAAGATAAGAGGTCATAAGACTGTTGAAACCAATGGCTTTTAGGATTTTAAAAGAAATCTTAGAAGTCATTTTTCTATTTGGGAAATACTTTGTGGGAACAGTTTAAGTGTAGATTATTGCAATGCGTCAGTCACTACGGACATTTTGGGTAGAATAAACAGGATTGATAATATCAGGATACTTTTCCTATAAACAAAATTATATAATAGTTTTTAGGCTTAATTAAGAACTTTAATATGAATAAAAAATCTTATATTAGCTAAATCTATTCCAAATTCAGCAAGTATGAATCTATATAAGAATAAGAACGACAAATAAATACCAGTAAATATCTTGCGGTCAAAATAGTGATCTTAACAAGACATACATCATATTATTCCAATTGCAAGCTTTTAGGTATTATTGTTTACAAATTACAGCAAAATGATAATTTTATAAGTTTTAAATTTATGCTATAATATAGCAAATATATATTATGGAGGTCGATTCTATGGGATGGGACGATAAAATAGGTAAGGCTAGAAGAGGAAATGGAGATAAATATGTTGTTCTTCAAGTGGTTCTTACAGAGAAGTTTTTAGGCACTGGGTCTGGAACATCAAGTTTAACAAATCTCCAAGCTGCAATAAATAAACAAGCGGCTTTAGGATATAGGTTACACACCATTACAACCTCATCTTCTGGTTCAAAGGGTTTTCTTGGAGGTGATAAGATCCAAGCAACTATGGTGTTCGAAAGAATTGATTAAATCAGCGTTATTTTTTGTTGAAGCATCTATCAAAACAATAGGTGCTTTTCTTAAACTTTAAATTAGGAATATTTCAAAGGAAAAAAGTCATAGGATTGAAGATACAATAGAGCAATAAAAAAATATATGACATATATAAACGCCTTTACCCTAGGGAAAATGACATATGTGGTTAATTTTTTTACTATATGTGGACCACTTTTCGATAATAACTGTGGACCATTTTTCGGTTGATATTTTCAGTTTTTGCATCTCAACGGATACTCCTTTGTATGATTTGCTTTGATTACATTGTATCCTAGAGATACTTTTTTGAAAATTCCAAACGAATTGCGATGAAAAATGATTTTGAATTTATTGGAGAAAGTGATGGCTGCAGTGTATTCAAAAGAAAGCTGATTAATAAGATTTGAAAAGGTGACAAAGTGAGAAATTGGAAGTTAGATGGTTAAAAAACAATAACCCTAATACAAGGAGAGCAGTTACAGATGGACTTAGAATATGGACAAGTAGACCATATTTCAAAAATAATCCGAATGAAGCTATCAGACGAATTGCTGCATTAAAAGAATATATGAGTGAATATGTTAGAAAATCGGTAGGGAATGCTTTAAGAGATATTAGTAAAAAATTTCCAGAGTTAATTAAAGCTGAACTCTGCAACTGGAAGTTAGAAAGCAAAGAAATAAATCAAGTATACAAATTAGCGAGTAAGCTTGTAAGCTAACAACTCCCAGTTTGCCGAGGTAATACCTTTTAACGATTACCTTGTTCTATCGTTAAAAAGTGCACCCAATATCCATAGTGTACACTCGAAAAAGTGTAGATATACTAACCATTCTCTCAATCCATGTGTAGAGTATAGTATTGATGACAAAAAGTAAGAATTTGAATTTATTTTGAATTTATAATATAATTAAAATTTATCTGGAGGTTATGGATGGATTATAAGAAAATAGACGCTTCACACATTGATCTTTTGTGAGAACTGCAAAAGCAGTATAAAGCAGAAATAGGAGAGGATATACCAAATGATACATCCAAGAAGCGTCTGAAAGATGCAATTAGCAAAGGGAAAATATTATTTTTCAGAGCATGGCAGGTGCTTCATTGGTAGGCTGCTGTTCAATAACAGTTGGTTTTTCAACTTTTGATTATATGCCAAGTGGAATATTTGAAGATTTTTTCATATGCCCTGACTTTCGTCATAAAGGAATAGCATGCCATCTAGTTCAATTTGCATATAGGTCAAGTGCTATAAGTTCAATGATTGTTGCTTGTGCACAATGTGATATACAAATGTATCAATCACTTGGATTTTCAATTCAGCTTGGGAACTTGTCTGCATTTGAACAATAAGTCACAGTCATTAGATAAAAAATAAAGGAGTAAACTATGGAACATAATTGTGGATTTATTAACGATAACAAAGCATTTAGATATAGAGCAGCAGCTATCATAGTCGAAGAAGGTTGTGTACTATTTGCAAGAAATGATAAGGACGATTATTACTACTCAGTTGGCGGAGCGGTTCACATGGGTGAGACATCAGAAGAAGCCGTAAAGAGAGAAGTATTTGAAGAGACAGGTCTTAATTACGAGGTCGATCACCTTGCTGTCATACACGAGAACTTCTTCATCGGTAGCTCTGGCTTAAAAGGAGTAGACTTCCATGAGCTTACATTCTACTACATGATGAAGCCCATGGGCAAAATAGATTTTACGAGCCAAAGCACTACCGAGTCAGGTGTTAAAGAGACAATGCATTGGTTACCTATAGATGAGCTTGATAAGTTCAAGGCTTGCCCGGCATTTATGAAAGAATATCTTAAATCGGAGCATAGTGGAATAGAGCACATAATTTCAGATGAAAGATATTAATTAATCCCACTATTATGGCAAGTATGGATTCTAATTTTAATAGAATTACATATTAAGAATAAGGAGAACTTATGAGATTAATTAGACCAGATAAAGAATATATCCAAAGTTATATAGAAGCAAATGAAGAAGATGAAATTTTTAGACCAAATGCAGAAAGACGTTTTAGAAACTATGAGACAATTATAGAGAGCTCTTATAATTTTGAACATGGTATAAATTTACCAACAAATTATGTTAGAGCTACTACATTTTGGTTGATAGATAACGAAAAATTTATTGGTGAAATTAACATTAGGCATGAATTAAATTCTTTTTTAATTAACTATGGTGGTCACATAGGGTACGAAATTAGGCAATCTGAATGTATGAAGGGCTATGGAACAAAAATGCTTTCTATGGCACTTACATATTGTAAAGAGACTTTGAATCTACATAAGGTTTTGATTACATGTGATGATGACAATATTGGATCAATAAAAGTTATAGAAAATAATGGTGGAATTTTAGAAAACAAAGTGAAAAATAGCTTATCAAGAGGAAATGTTACCACAAGAAGGTATTGGATTAATATATAGGAAATCTGAAGAAAATAGTTCATGCAAGACGCACTTTTATTCGTTAGAACACGGAGGCATGTATGGTAATTGTGAGATTTCATTTGCATGAATTGTATTGCGATATGCGACACAGTAATTTATGATATGTTTATGAAGGTTGATTGATATGGCAGTTACTAAAACAGCGAATGTGAATGTGAGAATACAAGAAAATATTAAGCAGCAGGCGGAGCAGATTCTGGAAACTATTGGAATTCCTAGGGCTACTGCTATTGACATGTTTTATCGTCAAATCATTCTTAATAAGGGTATTCCGTTTTCGCTTACAATACCAAAATCACTACCTGCACGAGATGCTATCGATGAAAAAGCTTTTAATGCAATGATGACTAAAGGCTATGATCAGGCAGTTCATGATGATAGTTATCCAATAGATGATGTTTTTGAAGAGCTTGAACAAGGTCTTTAATGGATGAATATAAGATAAAAGTTACTCGTCAGGCGAAAGAACATCTTGCGCTTATCCGAGAATATATTGCCACTGAGTTAAAAGAGTCGATAGTAGCTAAAAGAATGCTCGAGCTGTGGAAGTCGGAAATAATGTCTTTAAAGACAATGCCTTATAGGGTGAAAAAGTAATTGATGAGAATAGAAAAAAAGTTCAGATACTTGCAGTTAGTTATGTAAGAAGAGATCAGGCTAAGCAATTGGAACAATTGTAATATAAACGTGTTATCAAACCAGTTTCAAACCTTATCTTGCAACAATGCTTTCTTAATGTCTTTTATAAAAGAATACGCTGGTACGTTAGGGTCTTTGTAAACCTTACTGTTTATAAAAAGTATAATTTGCTAGTAAATGAAAAGATTAGCATTGATAATCTAGATAAATAAAAAAATAATCTTTACATATATATATGTAAAGATTATTACGATAATCAGAGCGAAGGAGGCTATTAGTACTATGAGGAGTAAAACTATTTTTTGTAAAACAATTTTTCAAAGTTGCCTTGCTATGCTGCTGTTAGGTACTCTCTTTTCTCTTGCTGGATGCACTGACGATAAGGAAAAAGCAGAGCTTGCATCATATCATTGGGAAACAGTAGCGGTGTCTTCGGAAGAGTTTCGTATACCAAACAACTATATGAATCAGGATGAGTTGTATCTCTTTGTTACGCGAGATATTCTTGATTCTCATTATGATTTGTCTAAAGTCACTCTTGGAGATAAGCGTATTAAACTAATTGACTCATCGTTCAATTTACCTGGTCCAGGACTTAAAGCTTTATTTTTAGTTGGAAAATTTGACTTAAAAAAACCTGTCTTTGATGTTCTTAAAGTACCAAAAATCAATAAAACAGGTAATGTTGCTATAGGCTATAAGAAAAAAGGAACTAATTAATCATGTTATCTAGCTAGCTGGACTAGCAAGGACATTCAATACGCAGGTAAACATGTTTCCAACTTAAAAGAAAATAATAATTATATATCCCTATTTTTCATATTCGTATATAACACGTTTTATAAGAGCGTCTTTACCAGGACCTGGTTCAATCATTGATAAGAAATGATGAGATGAAATTGTGGTCAATAGATCCATTAGATATCTCACACTTTCATCAGGTCTAAGAATAGTATCTTCTTTGTCAATATTTTGAAGGATGTAATGCTTGTAGTATTTAGTAACACGATCAGGTTGCCAACCATTTTCTTTTAGTTCATTGTATAATTTATCAAGATCTAAAGTAATAGTGACCTTCGTAGGTAAATTAATATTTTCATTTTCATCCATAAATTTGTACCCCCCCTATTGCTGACAATATACTTCAATGTTGAAACAAAGGCAACAAAATGAAAAAATGGTAGGTAAAAAGCTATTATCCACCACGTAAAAAGACTGTATAAATCTTAAAACTAAAGAAATTTTCTGATTTCAGGAATGGTTGACATACCTGATAAAAATGCTGGTAGAAAATTATAGAGGTTTATTAAGATGGTACACCATTAATCTTTAGAGCAATAACTAACTGAAAATAAGAATGATATAGAAATTGAATAAAATGATTTTAGTCAGAATAATGGCTTAAAGATGCACTTTTTACTTATTATAAGTGTCACTTAGTGGTAACAAAAAGGTATGTAGCAAGATGGGAAAATGATTGAAGAGTTGCTAAAATGTTGGTAATATTAAACAATACGCTAATAACGGTTGATTTTGCATTTACTACATTTGAATATGGAATTTATAAAAAGTATAACCTACTGATGTCCAAAGTCTAGTATCGAAACGGGTTGAGTGTACAAGATGGATGTAAGGAAAATACATACCACTTGCCCTCAGCTTTTTATGTGGATTTTATGCAGAAAGGATAAAATTATTATGGATAACAATAATTTAAAAGAAGAAATAAAAAAGGCTAGAAAGAGTGGCGGAGCACGTAATTCAAAATTATTAAAAAAATTATATTGGCGGGTAATAGATCTAAAAAATGAAGTGGATATTTACGGAATTAAATATGACAAAATTTTTTTAATGCCATATACTTTTGGACTTACAGAAGATGATTTAGATCCAAATAAAATTACGGATATAATAGACTTGAAAAATTATGAAGAAAATGATGAGTTATTTGATGAAGAAGGTAATAATTTATTTGATCACATAAGTAAACGAAAAAATTATAAAAAAGCTAAAATACATTCTAACGATTATAACGTAAATGTAGATGTCACTACAGGTAATTTTCACCCACGTGATGCTTTGAAGAAGGTAATAAAAGATACTGGAACTAAACAAATTATTCTCGTAAGAAATACAAAAAAGATTCCTTATTCTCACTATGGAGTTTTATATGGAGTCAATAATTGCCCTGAAGGTAAAGAAAAAAATTTCATAGTTTTAAGAGATGAAGACAATAAATTCTACTACATTCCTAAAAAATGCATAAAACTAGTAAATGATAAAGAAAAACTAGAAAAACATTTAGTCATTTTTTTAAATTCCATAGGAGCTAAATAAACAATATTGCTTAGAAATAAAATATAAGACTAAAGATATGGTTTCTGATTCAGTTTTCTTTCTTTTAGATGCAGAAAAGAGATAGACTTTTAAAAGATAGAATGTAAGAAGCTAGAAATTAAAAAAGTACTCATGATATGTGATAAAGATAATATCGGATCAGCTAAGTCGATTATTAAAAATGGTGGAGTACTTGAAAATGAGTTTATCAATTTGAATGGTAAGACTATGAAAGGTATTGGATATATAATAGAAATGAAGGTGTTAAATTATGATAATAGATAGTTATGATAAAAATACAGAGCCTGTTATAAGCCTAAAAGACTTTTACGAAGAAAGAAAATATTTGACAGAAAAATGTTTGATAATATTTTCAAAAATTATAAT
>CAMUDN010000014.1 GCA_947087645.1 uncultured Bulleidia sp.
GCTGTTGCCTCGATAACCGTTGGTAAAATGCTTTCAGTCTGCATAATGGAGGCATTTTCCAATTCCTTTTGAATCCAGTCACACAATGTATTGATTGTTTCGCTTATTTTGTTGTTCATGTTTTCTCCTTTCATTCCTGTAATTTTGTCCTACTATTTTGGGACATTTGATTCAAAAAAAATAATGTCATTTTCAGGCATATTGACTGCGTTTGCAAATAGTGTCGCTTCACGTTTGGTAAATTCAGTTCGCCCATTTTCTTTATTGTTATAGCTAGACGTCGAAATATTAAGCATGTTTGCTATTTGCGTTTGTGATAAGTCCGCTAAAATTCTTGCAGTTTTTACACTCATCATTTTTCATTCACTCCTTTCTTTTTTGTCCCGTTATTTTGGAACACAAACAAATGATATCACTCGTCCCAACAATATGCAACAATATTTTGATAATTTTCCCAAAATATTGAAAAATATGCTAATATATTAGCATGAAAGGAAGATAAATATATGGGAAACTTTTCATACTACGACAGATTCTTTTATGAATCATTAGGAAGCATTTTTAAAACAGCCCGCATTCGAAAGCACCTATCCTTAAGAGAACTTAGCGAAAAACTACAAGGTGCAAAATCTAAAAGTACTTTAAAACGATACGAGGATGGTGAAACTCGATTGAACGAAGACGACATTGCTTTACTATGCAAAGCATTATCATTAAATAAAAAAACCGTTGTTAGTGATGCATCAGTACAAGCATCACAAATGCAAGCTTTCGAAAAATTTAAAGAGAGTGATTCATTTCCTGAATTTGAGAAAGCTACTACAGAAGCTATCATTGCAAGTTATACTGAGAAAGAGAGACAAGTACGAAAACAGTTTATTGATGAAGTACTTGATGCATTCTACCGTTTAACAGAAAAACAGCAGATTGGTATTTTAAATGTATTAGGCATAGACGTTACCGACGACTATCTCAACTACATTTTGAATCGTGATAGCGAAACTTTAGATTGACCATCTTGTGCATAATAAAAAGTCCAACCGCCACCAACAGTCGGACAAGCATAGCTATGCTAAATTAATCAAAAAATTATCTAAATAACCAAAACTAATATAGTTGAATTAAGGTATTAAATTAGCTTTGTAGTAAATGTGGAGATTATATTCTGGTGAAGATATTCAAGAAACTTAAAAAGCCCCCTACTGACATAGGAGGCACTCAGAATAAAAACCTGACAAATGGTTTTTACATACCTATTTTAGCATAAAAAGAAAGCGAGGTGTAGCATGATTCGGTATGATTCCAAACGAAAGACTTACTATGTTCAAATCGACACTAAGGATCCCGCAACTGGAAAACGCAAGCAAGTAACTAAGCGTGGGTTTAAGTTGAAACGAGAAGCCAAGGAATGGGAAGCTGATTATTTAAAAGCGAAAGAACTTCCTACTTTAGCCACATTTAAAGAGATAGTATCACTTTGGGAAAGTTCCAATGACGCATCCACTGGAACAATTATTAAACATAGAGAACACTTTGAAAATAGATTCTCCGATTTATATGAATTGCCAATTGAAGAAATAACACGACCTGTTTTAGTTAGATGGAGAGATAGTTTATCTAAAACTAATTATTCAACTGTTACCAAAAATAGAACAATTAGCTATGTTAAATCAGTTTTTAGATTTGCTAATCAAGTTTATTCAATTTCAGACTCAAGCGTTATTCTAAAGCCATTCAAGAAAACCAACGAGGAACTCATGCACGAAATGAGTGTATGGACTCCCGAAGAGTTTAATCAATTCATTAAATGTGTGGATAATAGACTCTATCAATTATTCTTCGAGACATTGTTTTGGACAGGAATGCGCAGAGGGGAGGCTATCGCTTTGCAAAAGAGCGATTTTAAAGACGGATGGATAAATATTCATTATTCACAAAGAACGGCTACAGAGGGCTTAAAACCGACAAAAACAAAGGCGTCAAGAAAAATACAAGTGGACGAAGAACTAGAAAAGGAACTAAACCGGTTAAAAGAACTTCCTGGTGAATATATGTTTGGTGGTGAATACCCATTGAGCCCGAGTATGATAGATTCTATTTTTAAAAAAGGAATCAAGGAATCAAAAGTTAAACCAATAAGGCTTCATGATTTAAGACACAGCCACGCTACTTGGCTTATAAATAATGGAGTTAATATTGTAGCCGTTTCAAAAAGATTAGGTCATGCTTCAATCGAACAAACTTTGAAAACATATACCCACCTTTTAAAAAGTTCAGAGGATGAATTGCTTGCAAAAATTAACGAATATAAATCTTAAATCCTGTCAAAATCCTGTCACGGTATAAAAAAGCCCCATTTTACTGGGGTTTTTAAATATAAATGCGGATAACAGGGGTCGAACCTGCACTCCGAGGAACTAGATTCTAAGTCTAGCGCGTCTGCCAATTCCGCCATATCCGCCTAGCTAACATTCTATCAAATAATAACTAACTATGTAAAGAGTAAAATTTTAATGATGCCTAATGTTTCCGTTTAAGTGTAATCTTTTTCTTTTTATTTAAATATTGCAAAATGTCAGTAGCACATTTTTTACCATCCTGTACTGCTTTACCAATAATAGATGGCCCATATAAAGCATCACCGATAATAAAAACATTTTTTAAAGTACTTTGATGACATTCTTTCGAAATTCTATTTAAGCGTGGACTTAATGCTTGAAAATTAACTTTTTGCCCAATCGCTGCAACAACTAAATCTGCACTGATAAAATGACGACTACCTGGTATTACTTTTACTCCCCTTCGACCACTACTATCTTCCGATGTTAATTCCATTTTATCTACTTGTACACCTTTTACTTGACCATATTCATCACGAATAATATCAGCTATGTTTTCTAAAAATAAAAATTCAACACCTTCTTTTTTAGCATCATTTATTTCCTTTTTACTAGCTGGCATTTCAAGTTCTGATCGCCTATATATTATTTTAACATCTGGTATAATTCGTTTTAAACTTCGGCAACAATCCATTGCCACATTACCTCCACCCCATACAATAGCATGATGATATTTTTGATGATATTGTTCTTCTTGATGAAAAATATTCAAATTATAAAGCATTGTCAAACCTGCTTCATACCCATTTCCCTCTTCAAAGCCAGCTAAATTTTCAATTTGAGCACCTATAGCTACGATAATAATATCATTGGATCTTCTTATTTTTTGCCATGATATATCTTTACCAACTTCTGTTTGATAAAAAAATTCAACTTTTTTTTCTAATAGTTCTTTTTCTATCCTATCAACAAAAGCTAGTGACATACGCCAAGATGGAATGCCTGTATACATTGCTCCTCCTGAACGTATATTTTGATCATAAATACGAATTTTAAAATCATTATTTTTTAACAAAGCTTGAGCACAAGATAATGTTGCTGGACCAGCACCAATAAAAGCAATTTTTTTCATTTTATCTCCTTATGTAAAACGTATAATTTTCTATAATATCAATCATATTCTATGCGAGAATAATTAAAAAAACTATTTAAATGACTATTTTTTCAAAAGACAATGCACACAAATGTAGAATATCCATATCCATTAGTATAGTGAATAATAACATATTCTGAAAATAAACTAGTTAATAAAATAAAACAAACTGCTAAAAAGTAACCATTATATGAATATAGCCAGAAGAAATATCTTCTGGCTATATTCATATTTTTTAGATCAATCTATGTTTAATAAATATTATCTCTTTATTTTAAATCATAAATAGTAACACCTTGAACAACACGATTAACTTCTCCACTAGGACATGGATCATCCGGCATAATACCAACTTTAATTGATTTAAATAAAGCTATTAACTGAGCATAAATAACATAATTTAAACCTAAAAAGAAATTATCAACGGATATTGGTAATTTAATATCAAAACATATATCAACCATTTCTTTAAACATATCAATATTATTACCAACAACTAATAATTTATTCTGTTTCTTTTGTTTACTCATTTCCTTAACTAAATCAATTTCATATTTTCGTGTATAAGTATCATCACTTATATATACAACGGTTAATGTATCATCATTGACGACTGACTTTGGTCCATGACGGAAACCCATCGGTGAATCAAACATTGTTGTCACTGCTCCTTGTGTTAATTCTAACATTTTTAATTGACTTTCTTGAGCTACTCCTTTTAAACAATTAGATCCCAAATAAACAATACGTTTAAAATCATATTGTTGAACAAATTGATTAATGTCTTGCCAATCTTTTGCTAGTGTTTTTTGTGAAGATAGAATAATTTCCTTAACTACCTTTTCAATTTCGTCTATCTTATCTAATTGAAAACAAAGAATTGTAGCTAACATCATATTTGTATATGATGAAGTCATAGCAAAGCTTTTATCTAATGTTTCTGGTGTTAAATTAATAGCATAAGCATTTTTACTATGATTAGCATATTTAGCAAGTGCACCATCCTTATTACATGTAATAACCAAATGATAAATATTATGACAAATGGTATTAGCTACTTTTAATGCCCCTACTGATTCAGGTGAATCACCACTACGACCATAAGATACAAGTAAAGTAACTTTTTCTCGTGATAAATATTTTTTTGGCGAACTAACTAAATCAGTTGTTGCATAGGATTTTACTTTAAAATTATATTTTTCATTTAAATATGGGAAAACACTATTACCAACATATTCACTTGTACCAGCACCAGTTAAAATAATATCATAATCTTCACAAGTTAAAATTTTATTTAAAAATGTTTTAATTTCTTGTTTTTCTTTTTTTATCTGCTGTACTGTTTTAAACCATGTTGCAGGTTGTTGATTAATCTCTGTTGCTGTAAAAATACCTTTTAAATCTATCCATTCTTTTTCTGACTTACCAAACATCTTATTCTCCTTATTATTTAATTTCAAGTGTATAAATATAATCTTTTGACTGCTTTGCTTTCAAACATGCAACAGCATCACGATCTTTAAATTCACCAGTATTACCTTTAAAATCAGAATGACCAACCCAAGGTTCTAGACAAATAAATTTTAAATCTTTATCTTTTATATATGGTGACCAAATAGCAAAATTATCAAATCCAGAAAATGACATTTTAATTTCATGACAATTACAAATGTTTTTAACAAAAATGACATTTGACTTTGGTTTTATAAAAGCAAGTGCTTCTTTAATAAACAAATCTTTCCGAATAAAGAATCGTTTTTCATTTTCTAAAAAAGGAATTGTTTTAGGTAACAGTTGACCTGTATCAGATAATTCATAAATACTAACTTTTTCCTTTTGACCAAATTCAACATAATAATCATTACAACTTTCATAATCATATAAAGGCACTCTAAATCCTGGATGACCTGCATAATTAAAATATATTTCTTGCTGATCATCATTATAAATACGTGCTGAAACGATCAATTTATTAGCTTGTATTTCATATTTTATTTTAACGCGACAAGAAAAGGGATAATTTTGTTTTATTTCTTCTGTATTCGTAAATAAAAACTCAATCATCGAAGCTGTTTTATTAATAACTGGTATTTTTGCATAACGAATAATACCATTTGATTTCATATTATACTTTTTACCATTAAACAATGTTTCATTATTATTTAATCTACCAATTATGGGAAATGGTACAGGAGCACTACTTTGCCAATAAGCTGGATCTTTTTGCCACAAAAATTCTAATTTATCTTTTTTTAGATAAATTGAACTCATTTGGGCACCAATTTCATCAATTGTTACTGCTAATTGTTCAGACTCAATTTTAAACATATTTTAACCCACAAGAAGAGTGCATAAGCACTCTTCTAAAAATATATAACCTTTCCTGTTTCTGCTGATTCATGTACAGCAAAAGCAATTTTTGTAGCTTGTAATCCATCAAAAGCAGTTGTTCTAAATTCTTTTTGTTGCACAATATTAGCAACAAATTCCTGCATTGGCTCCAAACCAAACCCTGATGCTTTATCTTCAGCAAAATTCATGAATAAGTAATTTGGTATGCCTTGTTTTTTATCAGAAAATGATTTTACACCACGATAAGACTCATTTTTAAAATATTGTTTTTCCGTTAAAATGACTAATTGACCATCATTTGCTTTTGGAAAAGTATTTGGTAAAACCCAACTTGTCTCAACAGTCCAATTACTACCATCTTTCATAGTAAGTATAGCCTGTAAATTATCCCAAGTATCAATACCTTTTGCTTTTAATACTTTCTTATTACCAACAGCATAAATACTAGCTACTTCACTCTCGGTAAAATAACGGATTAAATCATAACAATGAACACCTAAAAACCAAGCTGGTGAAGATTTATCTGTCCATGTAAACCATTTTTCCGGTACAGCTATAATATCATCTAGTGACATATAACCACGAATGACTTTATCTTGTTGTGCTTTAATATCATTCTTAATACAGTTATATGCTGGATCCCAACGTTTATGGAAGTCAATTGAAATCTTAACGCCATAATGATCTGCTAAAGATATAATTTCTTCACATTCTTTAACTGTTAAAGCCATTGGCTTTTCAATGAAAAGATATTTAACACCACTTTCAATTGCATCTTTACATGGCTCAAAATGATATGGATCAGATGTTGCTACACTTACAGCATCCAATTTTTCAGCTTGTACCATTTCTTTTACTGTTGCATATCCTTTGATACCATATTTTTCAGCTGCTGTATGACGTCTTTCTGGATTCAAATCACAGAAAACAACTTTTTCAACATTAGGATCACATATATATGTACGAATATGATAATTGCCATAAATACCGGCACCGACTACACCAACTTTCACTTTATTCATTTTATTTACCTCTCAATACTTTATAACGATTTATGAAATGGTCTTACCAAAGGCCAAAAGAAATATTTACATTGATTCTACACCAATTGTTTTCTCAAATTTTTCATCCTCTTTAGCATAGTATTTTTCTAATACTTTACCACCAAAAATAACTGCTACATCCATTACCAACAATAATATAAAGCCAAAATAAGATGTATTCGCTAATAGTGTTGGTATCAAAATAAATAGATTACCTAATGCTGTTGTCGTTGCAAATTGTCCTTGTGCTACTAAATCCATACCAGCATTTTTAGCTAATTGCGTAAATAGTGGTGCTGACCAACTTGAAATATATAAAACAATTGGTAAGAAAATTAAACTTGACATAATTGTCCGCCGTCTATTAGCTCGATGAACAATTGTTGCAAAGCAAACATAGAATGCTGCAAATGGTACTTCACCTAAAGGTAAAGTCGTATTACCTGGTAAAATAGCAGCAAAAATCATAAAGAAAGGAATCATTAAGAAACCAACAGAAATAGTTACTGGATGACCAATCGTAACTGCTGAATCTAAACCAATGTTTAAAGAGCGATCTGGAAAATGCTTAACAAAGAATGATTTAGCTTGATTAGAAATTGGTATCAATCCATTAACTAATAATTTAACAACCATTGGGAATAATTCCATTAAAGCAGCTGTTTTGATTGTAACATCAGCAATACCCTTGAAATCATAACCAGCAACAATACCAAAGAACATACCCATGATTAAACCTAAATAAATTCTTTCACCAAATATTGCCCCTATAATATGTCCTATACCTTTATTTTCTTCTTCATATTCATCACTCATTGGACGATGAGCAAAATAAGGAATATGATCATAAATTTTATCTAATAACAAGAAAATTGGTGCACTAGCAGCCGCAAAACCATGTGGAATAGTAATTGCATCAATACCAATAATTTGCTGTGTCCGATGAGCCATCATATCAGCCACTTTTAAGCCTAATATTGAATGACTTATGCCAGCTAAAATACCTAACCAAAAATTATTAGTTAAAACATATACAAAACCTGCCGTAATTGAAAAATACCAGAAATTATAAATATCAACATTAATCGTATTTGTTAACTTTAAAGTCACTAATAAAACATTAACAACAATAACAAAGACAATTAATGTAGCTCCAACAAGACCACCAAAACCAACAGCTGCTGCTGGTGAGCCACCAACATCAATTGCTATTAAATTTAAATGTAAAACCTTTACCGCTTCATTAATAACTGGCCCTAATGTTTTTGCCGTAAGGGTGCCAACAATACCAACGCCAACTAAACCGATACCAACGGTTGCTCCAGCTTTTATTGCTTTTGGTATTTTTAAGCCAAATAATAAACCAATAACGCACATCAACATTGGCACAAATATATAGCTTCCTAAACCAACTATGTACGATATAACATCCATTACAACTTGCATTGTTTCTCTCCTTATATAATATTATTTTATTTTTTTAATATATCTAAAATTTGTTCTGTAACAACATCTTCATTAACACCAGATAAATAAGCACTGCCTGAAATAACTGGTGACTTATATTTCTTGCGTACTTTCATAGTGGTAATAATTAAATCAACTTCACCATCATAATTATCAACTTCGGCTAAAGTACATTGAATAGTTGTAAATTTAATACCGTTTTTTGATAATATTTCTTCTACTTTACTTTTAACCATGCTTGATGTTGCTAAACCAGCACCACAAGCAATTACAATCTTTTTCATTAATTACTCTCCTAGCTTTGTCATATATTCATTTAGATAATCACTAATCGCAACACCTGAATCAGCTTTCACGATTGCATTTAATAATTGTTCATTTTGAAATACTTTCATCAAAAATTGCAACATCACAAGTTGTTTATCCGAACTGCTTATAGCTAGCATAAATACTAATTTAACTTTTACTTGAAGATCTATATCTTCCATATTGTTAAATAAAACTGGCTCACTTAACACCCCAATAGCCACATGATTACCGTTAATACCATCATCAAAAGCATGTGGAATGGCAATCGCTGGACCTTTTGTTTGTAAACCTGTCGGATATTCTTTTTCACGTTCTAATACTTTATCAGCATAATCTTCTGATACACAGTTATTTTTTACTAATAAATTACTCAACTCATGAATAACTTGTTTTTGATTATCAGCTACTAAATTTATCTTGACTAAATCGGGTACAAATTTAAATTCCATTTTATAACTCCTTATATGATTACCAGCTAAATAAACTTGTCATACAACTCACTGATCGTAGTCATATTTAAAATATTACTTATACTGTTCTTTCCGTTTAATATTCCTACTATTTTCTTCAATATTTGAAGATGTGAAATAGAATTCTGCGAAGCAAGAATAATAATCAATTTAATTGGCTCTTGCGAATGTTCAAAATAAATTGCTTGCTTTGCTAATAAGACAGAGATGGCATTTCGATTAACACCCTGTTCAGGACGAGCATGCGGAAGAATAATATAAGGAGCAATAATAAAATGACTACCAGCTCTTCTTAAATTTGCTAAAATTGACTCTTTATACATATCTAAAACATCATCATGCTTTATCAACGGTTCAACGGCTTTGATAATAGCTTCTTGCCAACTAATATTTTCGGAAATGATTTGAAAATGTTTGCTTAAAGATAATTCTTCCACACCATCACCTCACTAAATAATCAAGAATAATTTATAAATATATTCCTTTTTAAAGATGTGCACTTCTTTATAACTTCATTATATGAATGCTTTGCTCATCCGCATAGTCCAAGAAAATTGAACTTGTTAGTGCAATGTATTGTACTCTATAAAAAATATTTAAAACATTGCATTCTCTATGAAAAATAAAAAAGTGTCTACAAAACACTTTTTAAAGTTAATTTTTTAATATATTCAATTATTTTATTTTTATTCAAATATAATATTTGATCTAAATCAGATTCACTTGAAGCCAATAATGAAATATCTCTTAAAACTTGTAAGCTGGCTTTTGCATCTGGACTTGCCATAACAAATAAATAATGAATACAAATATCATTGTCAAAATAAATACCTTTTTTATTAATTAATAATGATATACCAAGTGAACTAACACCTGCTTGTGGTTTAGCATGAGCTAATGCTAATTTATTTTTCAAAATAATATAAGGACCGTATTCTCTAACTAATTTAATCATTTCATTAATATATGATTCACTAATTATGTTACATTTTAATAATTTTTTAGATGCTAATTGAATAGCGTCTTGCCAATTTATGTCTTCATCTTTAAAAATAATATTTTCGTCATATAATATATCGCTTAAAGATAATAAATCATTTTCACTTATTTCAGCAATAAAATTACCCGTCCTGAAATAATCATACACTTCTCTTTTTAAAGATATCATTTTATTTTTTGAAACATATTTGGCAATAATCGAAAATAAGCCATGAACATTTTTATTATTTAATTTATATGTTTTAATATTCATTGCTAACATAGAAGCTATTTTTGATTTATCATCTTTACTTAAAATAGGTGATACTTTAATCCATGGCTGATCAGTATATAAATCAATAGTTGAAATAGCAAAGTCAAAATCATCTTTATATTGCTCAATATTATCTGCTGTTGTCGCGGCAATAACAGATACATTAGCATAAAGATCTTCAACTTCTTTTTTTAATAAAATAGATGTTGAAATACCACTTGGACAAACAATTAAGACTCTAATTGCCGCATAGAATTTACTTTGAACTTGCTTTAAATGACCACCAAAATGCATTGTAATATAGGAAATTTCACTATCTGTTAAAAGAAAAGGAAAATCATCTTTCATCATTTCACATATATTCTTTAATAATTGATATAAATTACGATAATTTTCTTTAACATCTTCCAATAGAGAATTAGTCATTTGAATAGACAATTGAAAATAGTACATTGATAACTTAAAATGCATATATAAAGAATTAATTAATTCATTTTTTTCACTTATTTCATATAATGTTTGACGTTCAAATAAATTAACTAGATGTAATGCTAACTCAAATAACTGAATATCACGCTGACTATCTTCTAAGCGAATAACATTACCTGCTTTTGATCCTAATAAATGAATAGCAAGATAAAGCCTTTCATGAACATTTAAATCTTGGAAATATTTATCGATCATGCATAATTCTTCAGTTTCTTCTAAGTCTTTCAATTCTAATAAAGAAAAATCAAATTGTTCATCAACATAATGAATAATATTTAAAAGACAAGCAATAGCTAGTAAATTATAATCATCATATGCATTATGCATATTTAAAGATATTACTTTTAAACGATCATAAAAAATTTTTACTTCATCATGATCTAAAAAAGTAAGCATTTTATAATCAAATTTTTTTAATAAAATTTTTAAATAATATAGTAAAATAGCACGCTTACTAAATGTTTGACCACCAATACTATAACCTTTTTTTAAATCAAAACATAGTGAAATATCATATTTTTCAATTTCTATTTTTAGATTTTTTAAATCATTAAAAACAGAATTACGTGACACATCAAATAATTCAACTATATTTTCAATATGTACGGAAGCTTTAGGATACATAATCCAACATATCAAATAATAAATTCTTTCTTTCGGTGATAAATTTTTTAACGATGTATAATACAGTAACAATTTATTAATTGCCTGTTTTTGCACAGCAGTTAAAAAATATCCTGATCCACGTTTATTAGTAATTGGATCTATACCATGCCTAAAAAATAACTCATTCAATTTATTCACACTATAATATATCGTACGTCGACCAATATTTAATTCATTTTGAATAGTCTGAATAGGTAAAGCTTCATTTTTATTTAATAAAAGATATAAAAATTCTTTTTGCGATTTTTCTAATCTAGTCATGTTTATCTCGATTTAATTTAATATAATTTTCAATTTGTCGTAATATCTTTTTACCTTTTTGCATATTTCTTTTCAATAAGTAATTTTTGCCAAAAAAGCTGAACTGTCTATGTAGAGTTTTTTGATCATTTTTTAATTCATATTTTTCTTCATAAGATGCATCGATACCATCTGGATACTCTTTTTCAACACGATAACTAACATAAGTGTAATCAATTGCACTTTCAAATAAAACATCATATTCTATTGGTAAAACGCAATTTAAAACTTTAACTAAAACTTCAGCATTCGTTTTGAAACGATTAGGTAATACTTTTTTATATTTAAAACCTGCTTTTATTTGACTACGATGAATAGCACGATTAGTTACTTTACGTACATCACCAATAACTGAATCAGTTATCACTTTAAAAAACTCTTCCGCTGTTACGCCTAATTTTATTGTTGTCTTCATTTAATCACCTAAGATATAATTCTATATTAACACTTAACCAGCATATATTTTATCATAAAATATAAGGTAAAAAAAGATGATGTCAAAGCATCATCTTTTTAAATCATATAATATAAATTATTTCTTATCTTTTACTTTTTTAGCTACTAAAACTGTTGCACCTGCTGCGAATAATCCACTTAATGATAAAGCAAGATTAATTGGATCAGCTGTCTTAGCATTTGTTTTTTCATCATTTACTGTATTTGTAGCTGTTGAATCACTTGGATTTGATCCATTTGAATCACTTGGTATTGTTCCATGTGGATTACTTGGATTAGTTCCTGGATTACTTGGATTAGTTCCTGGATTATGATTTGTATTAGCCATTGCTACATCAAGTAAATTCTTTAATGCTTTAAGTGTTGAATTCTTATCTTTTCTAATTATACTAGCAGTATAATTTAAGCCTGCTGCTTCTGCTTT
>CAMUDN010000015.1 GCA_947087645.1 uncultured Bulleidia sp.
GTGAACCAAAAGAAAAAGTTATTAAGCCAGCAAAAGATGGTTTAACAAAAGTTGGGAATAAAGAAGTAAGTACAAATGGTGATGAAACAATTACCAAGATTTATGAAGTTAATCCTGATACAGGTGAGTTATCAAATCCAAAAGTTACGAAAACAGTAAAGATGGCAAGATTAGTACCTGCTCAACAACATCATAATAATCAACAAACAATGAGTCATACAGTTGATACTTCTGATCATTCTTCTTTAAGTTATTATGGAATGTTCTTAAGTGCTTTAAGTGTATTATGTTTAATTCTTTTAAAAAAAGAAAAATTAAATTAGTTTAGTAATTAATATTATTTATAACTAAAAAGTGACTAGCAGATAATACTGTTAGTCACTTTATTTAGATATTGTCATTACTTTTATTTATTTAAATATTCTTCTAATTCTTTAAGTATTTCTTTAATCTTTGTTTCATCAGCTTTACTACCACGTTCATTCACAGTGGCTAATAATGGTACTTCATATTCCATAGCAATTTTCATACCACCATAGCAAAATGTTTTGTAATGGCGTTGAAAGCAACCAGTCGCAATAACGGCTTTTAATTGTTCATGATTTTTTGTTAAAAATTTAGCTACATGTTCAGGAACTTCACCTACTTTATCACTATAGGTAACTAGTACGAATGGTTCATTAACGCTTTCTTCACCATTTTCAATTTTTAAATTTTTTTCAAGACCTAATGATTTAACTAATTCTTCTGTCTTATTTTTTCGACTTGCATAAACGATAAGCATTTTATTTCCTCCTCTATGTGTCTTTATTATAAAAAAAATAAATAGTTCTTTCAAAAGATATGACTTTTAATAAGTGTTTATTTATTAAAATATTTATCACTTTAATTCATAAATTTATGAATTGCGTTATTATATTTTAAGAAAGGAGATTGTTACATGAAATGTGCAATTTTTATGGCCAATGGTTTTGAAACCTGTGAGGCTTTGGTAGTTGTTGATTTATTACGTCGGGCATCATTATCAATTGATATGATTTCAATGCAGAATGATTTGTTAGTTGAAAGTTCGCATGGAGTAAAAATATATGCTAATTATCTTTTTAAGGATATTAATATAGAAGATTATGATGCTTTGATTTTACCTGGTGGTAAGCAAGGGACAATTAATTTAGAAGCTAATGAATTATTAACTAATGCTTATACAAAACATTTTAAAGCTGGTAAGTTATCGGCTGCTATTTGTGCAGCACCATCCATTTTGGGTCATTTAGGTTTATTGAAAGGAAGAACATTTACATGCTTTCCAGGTTTTCAAGAAAATGGCTTTGATGGTAAGTATACAACTAATTTAGTGGAAGAAGATCATAATTTGATTACTGGTAGAGGTATGGCTGCTAGTGTTGAGTTCGCCTTAAAGATTATTTCTAAATTAGCTGGTGAAGAAGTTCGTAAACAAGTTGAATATGGTATTCAATACTAATTTCCAATATAAAGTGCTGTTTAATGACAGCACTTTAATTTAGTTTAAATAGTAATAATGAAAATAATCATTAATTAGGAATTATGGATTATTGTTTTTAGTTAAATATAATTTAAAAATATCTTGTCAAATATGCATGAAGATGATAATATAAGTAAGCACTAAAAATATGCGCCGATAGCTCAACTGGATAGAGTATTTGACTACGAATCAAAAGGTTGCGGGTTCGACTCCTGCTCGGCGCGTTTCGGGATGTAGCACAGCTTGGTAGTGCACTTGATTTGGGATCAAGGGGTCACAGGTTCGAATCCTGCCATCCCGACCATTTGGCGAGATAGCTTAGTTGGCTAGAGCAATCGGTTCATACCCGGTAGGTCGTGAGTTCGAGTCTCACTCTCGCTACCATATTTTTGTCTTGATTCCGGACCCTTAGCTCAGTTGGTCAGAGCTATCGGCTCATAACCGATTGGTCGAAGGTTCGAGTCCTTCAGGGTCCATATGGAGGAATACCCAAGTGGTTGAAGGGTCCGGTCTTGAAAACCGGTAGGTCGAGAAATCGGCGCCTGGGTTCGAATCCCAGTTCCTCCGCCATTATTTAAACATCGCGAGGTAGAGCAGTCTGGTAGCTCGTCGGGCCCATAACCCGGAGGTCGTTGGTTCAAATCCTTCCCTCGCAACTTTGGCTCTGTAGCTCAGTCGGTAGAGCAAAGGACTGAAAATCCTTGTGTCGGCGGTTCAATTCCGCCTGGAGCCACCTTTAAAAGGAATACGCATGTATTCTTTTTTTGTTATAATATCGTTATGAAGAAAACATTAATTATTGGTACTATTCAAGAAGAATGCTTGGAATATGTTAAAGAATTACCTAAAGGTAATGAAAATTATGATATTTTATCAACTAAATCACAATTTAGTGGTTCGGCTTTAAAAGCAGCTCAAGTATGGCAGAGATTTGGTTTTCCTTTTACTTTAATTGCTCCCATTGGACAAGGTATTGTTGGTGATCGTTTAGCTGATTATATGGCTAAAAATGAACTATATGCACAAAGAATTGAAGGTATTCATGGAACTTCGACATTATTGGTTGATCAGCATGATAATGCAACTCGTATTTATGCTCCGGGTGTTGAATATAATATTTCAAATAATCTTTTTTTAACAATTGAACCTAATGAATTTGATTGTGTATTGCTATTTGGTGATGCTTTAATTAGTCAAGATGCTTTAGATGTTATTGACTTATTAGCTGAAATAGATAAAGATATTTTTTTCGCTCCTGGACATTATTTTCAAGCAATTGATAACCAAATTTTAAATAAATTATTATTTCTTAAACCAGTAATGATCTTAGAAGATACTGACTTGTTACTTGAACATTTTCAATATCTTGAACAAGTTATAAGTGGTTTACAAAAAGATAGTCAGAATACAATTATATTTTTAGCCCAAAAAAAAGCATTATATTCTTTTACAAAAAAAGAAAAATTTATTTTAAATTGTACAAAATATTTAGATAGTGAATATCTAAATATTGCTTATTGCTTAGCAAAAACAGCTAATATTGATGATAAAAATGCTTTATTATATGCTCAAAAAATGGCTATTCAAGCATGTCATCATCAAGTTTTAGATGTTAAACAAATTGATCAAATGAAAGATTATCTAAAGGAAATAATTTTATATGCATGATAAAGATATTAATATATGGGCAATTGTAAAGGACCATTTATTTAATTATTTTAATTGTCTTAATTTAATTTTATTTATCTTTGTACTTACAACTAATAAATTACAAAATGGTTTATTTATTGGAGCAGTTATTTTTAGTTCATCGTTAGCAATTTATCACACTTTAAAAGCGAAAAGACAATTACGAAAATTAACTTTATTTATACAAGAAAAGTATACCGTAAAAAGATTAAATGATTTACGTCTAAGTCGTGATGAAATTCAAGTACATGACTTAGTAACGGTTTCTTTCGGTCAACAAATACCAGTTGATGCTGTAATTGAGGATGGTTGTATTGAAGTTAATGAAGCAATTTTAACTGGTGAAGATGTTGACTTACTTAAACAAAAAGGTGATTTTGTCGTAGCTGGTAGCTCTGTTACCTCAGGTATAGCTAAACTTTCAGCTTTAACGACAGCAAGTGATTCACAAATGGAAAAGTATTTAGCAAGTACTAAAGAAATTGTTAAAAAGAAAATTGGCTTAGAAAAAGAATTAGATCAGTTTATTCATTTTATGGCAATTTTAATTTTACCAATAGGCTTAATTCTTTATTATTTACAAAGGGCTAATAGTTCTTATGAAGTAGCCGTTTTGAAAACTGTTGCGGCATTGATTGGGATGATTCCAGAAGGTTTAGTAGTATTAACGTCGATGGCTAAAATACTAGCAGCATTAAGATTAAGTAAAAAAGCTGTTTTAACACAAAATTTATTAGCTTTAGAAAATTTAGCTCGGGTTGATACAATTTGTTTAGATAAAACAGGTACAATTACTAGTGGTAATTTACAAGTTAAAGAAGTATATTGGATTAATAAAAAATATGTATATGCTTTTAAAAAACATGTTAATCAAGATAAAACACCTAATGCGACCCAGTTAGCTTGTCAAAAATATTTTGGCTATGATAAAGAAAAAGTTGATGATTATTTAGCTTTTTCTTCAAAGCGAAAATATAGTGCTTCAAAAATAGGGGAAGATATTTTTTTGATGGGTTCAAGTGAAACTTTGCATATAGATGCTATTCCTGTTGCAATGGACACATTACAAAAACAAGGATATCGCATAGTTGTATTAGCTAAAGCTAAGGGAATATTGACGAAACCATTTGATATACAAGCAGTTGCTTATGTTGTATTACAAGATGAATTAAATAGTTCAATTAAAGAAACACTTAATTATTTACAAAAAGAAAAAGTTGACATTCGGATTATTTCTGGTGACAACGAAAAAACAGTTACCGCAATTGCTCAAAAAGCTGGCTTATTATTACGTAATAAAAGTGCCAATGTAAATGCAAATATTGATTATAATTTACAAATATTTGGTCGTGTTTTGCCTAAGCAGAAAAAAGAAATTGTGGCAGCACTGCAAAAACAAGGACATATTGTTGCTATGGTTGGTGATGGAGTTAATGATGTTGCGGCTTTAAGACAAGCTGATGTATCAATCAGTTTTGCTAAAGCACATGGAGCAGCTAAAAATATTGCCGATATTGTTTTAGTAGATAATGATTTTAAGCAAGTCCCTTTAGCAATTGAAGAAGGGCGAAGGATCATTCATAATATTTCAGCATCGGCTTCCCTTTTTTTTATGAAAACAATATATTCTTTTATTTTTTCATTAGGACTTATTTGTTTTCATTTTACTTATCCTTTCATGCCTATTCAGTTAACAATTTTATCGGTTTTTGGAGTTGGTATTCCTAGTTTTTTATTACAAATAGAAAAACATCCGGAGCCAATTGAAAAAGCATTTTTAAAAAAAGCAATGCTTAGATCATTGCCATGTGCTTTACATTTTATAATTGGTATTTTATTTTTGCAAAGTTGGTATTTATCAAAATGGATATTTATTTACGCTGCGGGTTCATATATTATGACTTTATGCTTTATTTATCCACCTAGTACATGGCTTAGAAGAATAGTTATTTCAACTATGTTTTTGGCTTATGTTATAGCTATTTATTTTGGCCATTATTATTTACAAATCAGTTTGCCACAATTTGATTTTTCATTTTTTCTTTTTCTGGTTATAATTACCATTGGTAACTATCTTTATGAGAAAGGAATTAAGCGATGGCAATACAAATAAAAGGTTATCTTTTTTTGGATTTTGATGGTGTTATAAATATTTTTAATCAGCATGGGAAAATGTCTTTTCCTTGTTTAAAAGCAGTTTCTTATTTGAATAAATTTATTAATGATACTAAGCTAAGAGTAGTTATTACTAGTACATGGCGGTATCAAGGTATAAGATATTGCTATGAACATTTAAAAAAAGGGGGTCTTGATTTACCTTTGGAATTGTTTGATCGAACACAAACAAGAGAGGTTTTAGCACGGGAAGAAGAAATAGAACAATATTTAGAAAAAGAAGGAAAATTAAAATTTTTAGTATTAGATGATGCTTATTTAAAAATTTCGCCAACTTATTTTTTAAGAACAGATTGCCATTGTGGTTGGAATGAAGAAGTTGATAATAAATTACGTTTAATGGCTAAAAAAATTGGTTTATTGTAAATTATAAGCGATCATGGTGGAATGGTAGACACGCTGATCTCAGACGTCAGTGAGGAAACTCGTGCAAGTTCAAATCTTGTTGGTCGCATTAAATATTTTAATTGGTTTGTTAAAAAAGGTTATATTATAAAATAACCTTTTTTAAATTGAGGAAATAATTTGACAGCTTTAAAAAATGTGTTAAACTACTATTAGCACAGATGATATAAGAGTGCTAAAGGAGGCTATTATGTTAAAACCCTTAAGAGACTATGTTGTATTAGAAAAGACAAAAGAAGAAACAGTTACAGCATCAGGTATTGTTTTGCAGACAAAGAAAGCAAGTGATGAACCAAGTCATGGTTTGGTATTAGCTGTTGGCCCAGGTGTTATGGAAAATGGCAAATTAGTTCCAGTTGATTTAAAAAAGGGGCAAGCAGTAATCTATAAAAAATATAGTGGTACGGAAGTTAAAGAGAAAGATAAAGAATATTTATTGATTAAAGCTGAGGATATCTTAGCAATTGTTGAATAGGAGGTAAAAAGATATGGCAAAAAAATTAAAATATGCTAAAGAAGCTCGTGATTTAATGCTTGAAGGTGTTAATCAATTAGCTAATGCAGTTAAGGTAACACTAGGTCCTAAGGGACGTAATGTTGTTTTAGAAAAATCTTTTGGTTCACCAATTATTACAAATGATGGTGTAACTATCGCTAAAGAAGTTGAATTGGAAGATAAGTTTCAAAATATGGGTGCTAAATTAGTCTATGAAGCAGCTAATAATACTAATGAAGTAGCTGGTGATGGAACAACGACAGCAACTATTTTAACGCAAGCAATGATTAATGCTGGTTTAAAAGCTGTTGATAAAGGTGCTAATCCTGTTCTTTTAAGAGAAGGTATTGATAAAGCAGCTAAAGCAGTTGCAAAAGCTTTGTTAAATGGTTCGAAAAAAGTAACGACAAATGCTGATATTAAAAATATTGCAACTATTTCTTCAGGTAATGAAGAAGTAGGTAAGATTATTGCTGAAGCAATGGCTAAAGTTGGTAATGATGGCGTAATTAATGTTGATGAATCACGTTCTTTTGAAACAACTTTAGAAATGACTGAAGGCATGCAATATGATAAAGGATATATTTCTCCTTATATGGTATCTGATCGGGATAAGATGGAAGTATCATTAGATAATCCTTATATTTTAGTAACTGATCAAAAAATTAATACCATTCAGGATATTTTACCTATCTTAGAAGAAGTTGTAAAAGTTAATAAACCTTTAGTGTTAATTGCAGATGATTATGATAATGAAGTTATGAGTACTTTAATCATCAATAAATTACGTGGTACTTTCAATGTTGTTGCAACAAAGGCACCAGGATTTGGTGATGATTCGAAGAATCAACTAGCTGATATTGCAACTTTAACAGGTGCACATTTATTTGCTAAGGACTTAAATCAAAATTTATCAGAAATGACCATGGACGACTTAGGATCAGCTAAGAAAGTTGTAGTTACAAAAGATAAGACAACGATTATAGATGGTGCTGGTGATCGTCAAAAAGTAAAAGAGAGAGTTAATGAATTGAAGCAAGCTATTGAAAAAGCAACTGTATCTTATGATAAGAAAAAGATGCAAGAACGCTTGGGTAAATTAACTAATGGTATTGCGTTGATTAAAGTTGGAGCAACAACGGAAACAGAACTTAAAGAAAAGAAATTACGGATTGAAGATGCATTAAATGCTACAAAGGCAGCTGTTGAAGAAGGTGTTGTTTCGGGAGGAGGATTAGCATTAGTTGATGCTTACCGGGAAGTAAAAGGTCAGTTAAAAGATGAAAATATTGATATACAAAGAGGAATTAATGTTGTTTTAGAGACATTAAAGACACCAATTTGGCAAATAGCTGAAAATGCCGGTTATGATGGTAATGAAATTTTAGAAAAGCAACTTTTAGAAAAGAAAGGTATTGGTTTCAATGCGAAAGATGGTAAGTGGGTTAACCTTTATAAAGAAGGTATTATTGATCCAACTAAGGTTGCTCGTTGCGCTTTATTGAATGCCGCAAGTATTTCTGGTTTATTCTTAACAACAGAAGCAGCTATTACCGAAATTCCAAGTAAAGAAGTAGCTCCTCAAATGCCTCAATATTAAAAATAAATAAAGTTATAAAAAACCTAATGAATTATGATATGTACCCAGAATACTGGACACATATTTATGAACTAGGCTGAACACA
>CAMUDN010000016.1 GCA_947087645.1 uncultured Bulleidia sp.
ACTTCCGCGGCAAAAATAGCCTTTTGGTGAATATAGCTCGTTGCCGGGTCTTTTTTTTATGTTTATAATTCTAGTATGAGATCCTTAAGAAAAAAATATTTGGGCATATTGTATTGTGCTATTTTGGGTATTTTATTAACATTAGTATTTGCAAATATAAATATTAATAAAAAAAATGATGCAAAAATTAATACTTTACATATAAATCCTGTAATTAAAAAAAATAAAAAATATGTTTTTGATGATATTAATCAAGTTTATTATTACTTATGTAAAGATAATCCTTTAAAACATGATTATATACCTCATGATCTTACATTATTTAAGAATAATTCATTGCGTCATGAATATTTACGTAAAGAAGCTAATATTGCGTTAGAAAAATTATTTTCTGAATCAGAGCATGTTGGTTATCCATTATTATTAGTTAGTGGATATCGTTCGTATGACTATCAAGTTAAATTGTACAATGAATATTTAAAAGATAATACGGCAGAAGAATTAGCAAAAATTGATGATTTACCAGGAAAATCAGAACATCAATTAGGATTAGCTGTTGACTTAGCAGATAAAGAACAAAATTATGTTTTAAAAAAGACTTTTAGGGAAACTAAAACATTTAATTGGTTATATCAAAACAGCTATAAATTTGGCTTTATTTTACGTTATCCTAAGGATAAAGAAAATATTACTGGTTATATGTTCCATCCTTGGCATTTTCGCTATGTAGGAAAAGCATTGGCAAGGGAAATATATGATTCAGGACTGAGTTTTGATGAGTTTGTTGATAAAAATAAGTAATTACATATGGAATGTTATATATCTAAATAATTAATTTGACAAAAATAATTATTTTCTATATCATATAAATGTTGTCAATACCATAGACAGTAACGGCTTATGCTTAAAATGTTACCGAGGTAGATGAAAGTAATTTTCTTTTCCTCGCCTAGGCGAGTTTTTTATATCTATGAATGGTTGATAACAAGATAGGAAGGTGAAGTAATGAACCAAAAAGTATTAGAATCTAAGCAAAATATAGTTAGCGAGATTCAAGAAAAGTTGAAGAATTCTTCTTCCTCCGTTGTTGCAGAATATCGTGGTTTATCTGTTCAAGAAGTAACGGAATTACGTCGTAGTTTAAGAGCAGAAGGAGTTGAATTTAAAGTATATAAAAATACTTTAGCAACTCGTGCTGCTGAAGAAGCAGGATTTGCTGAATTAGGCAGTTATTTAAAAGGACCAAATGCTATTGCTTTTGCGCAAGATGAGACGGGGGCAGCAAGAATCTTAGCTAAGTTTGCTAAAGATCACAAGGCTCTAGTTCTTAAGGGTGGTATTGTTAATGGCTCTGTTGTAACTCAAGAGACAATTCAAGAATTATCATCTTTACCAAACAGAGAAGGTATGCTTTCAATGCTTTTATCTGTTTTAAATGCTCCGGTTTCCAGCTTTGCTCGTGTAGTAAATGCAGTTGCCGAAGCTAAATCATCTGATACAGCAGTCGCTGAAGAAGTTAAAGAAGAAGCTGCCAGTGGACAAGCAGCATAATTAGGAGGAAAAGAACATGGCAAAATTAACACAAGAAGAAATTTTATCTTATTTGGATGAAGCAACTATTTTAGAGTTGAATGAATTAGTAAAAGCAATTGAAGAAAAATATGGCGTTAGTGCAGCTGCACCAGTAGCAGTAGCTGCCGCAGCTCCAGCTGCTGATGCTGCACCAACAAGTGTTACAGTGACATTAAAGAGCATTGGTGAAACAAAAGTTGCAGTTATTAAAGTAGTACGTGAAATTACAGGTTTAGGCTTAGTTGATGCTAAGAAATTAGTTGATAGTGCACCTGCTGAATTAAAGAAAGATATCTCTGTTGATGAAGCTGAAGAAATCAAGAAGAAATTAACAGATGCTGGAGCTACAGTTGAAATTAAGTAGTAATTTTACTTTTAAAAAGGCTTAAATAAGCCTTTTTATTTTTCTTTTTTAGCATAATACTTTATTATAAATAGTATATGGAAAATAGACATTATTTTAGTAACAATGATGATTTAAAAACACAACCAATTTATTATGACTATACAATTAATAATAAAATACTACATTTTAAAAGTGATATTGGTGTATTTTCAAAAAAAGAAATAGACTATGGAAGTCATCTTTTTATCCAATCATTATGTCATGAAAAGATACATGGAAAAGGATTAGATATGGGGTGTGGTATTGGTGTGATAGGTATATCTCTTTTAGCAAATGACAGTGACCTTCAAATGGATATGGTTGATATTAATAATCGTTCCTTAAGATTATGTCAATTTAATATCCAGAAAAATGGTTTAAAAGCGAATGTATTTAATTCAGATTGTTTTAGTAATATAGATCAAACATATGATTTTATTGTTAGTAATCCTCCGATTCGACAAGGAAAAGAATTTCTTTTTAATTTTTATAAAGAAAGTAAGATGCATTTAAAAGAAGGTGGCTCATTGTATATTGTAATTCGTAAGCAGCAAGGTGCGGAAAGTACATGTAAAAAACTACAAGAGATATTTGGTAATTATAAAATTATAGTAAAAAAATCAGGATATTTTATTTTAAAAAGTATTTTCAACAAATAATTATTAAAATATATCTATATGATATAATCAAAATACATATAAAAGGATATTAATATGAAAAAGAAGATATTAATTTGGAGTTCATTTATAACTTTAGTTATAGCAGTATTTATTTTTTACTTTTTTTTACCACCAATAAATTTAAAAAGTATTAATTTTTATTTATTCTTGCTAGTAATTATTGTTTTTTATAGTTTAATAAAAAATATTTTTAATTTTATATATCGAGAGAATTTTACGATTAAAAATGAAAGTAAGATTTTTATTTTTTTGATAGGAGTTGTTCTACTTGCTGGAATATTTGGTTTAAAGATTTGGCATGCTAAAAAATATTCTTTAATTTTGCAAGCTAAGCAAGGAAATGCCAGTGAAATTCCATCTGTTAATGGTACTAGTTCTATAGCTTTAATGGATACAGCAAGTGCTGAAAAATTAGGTGATCGAAAAATCGGTTCCTTAACTGATGTAGTATCACAGTTTAAAGTTGGTAAATATAGTCAGATCGACTATAAATCTTCACCTATTAAAGTAGCAGCTTTACAATATGAAAGTTTTTTTAAATGGTTAGGTAATCATCATATAGGTATACCAGGATATGTTAAGGTTAATCCTGTTTCAATGTCAGCCGATTATGTTAATTTGAATAAGAAAATGATATATACCCCAAGTTCCTATTTTAATGAAAATCTGATAAGAAAAATTCGTTTTACTTATCCGACAGTTTTATTTGATAATATTCATTTTGAAATTGATGAAGATGGTAATCCTTGGTATATTGCGTCTGTATATAATAATACAATATCATTATTTGGTGGTAAGAAAATAGTCGGAGCTATTTTAGTAAATCCGATTAATGGGCAAATGCAAAAACTTAGTTTAAAAAATATACCACGTTGGGTTGATATTGTTTTTGAAGGTGATTTGATAGTTAAACAGTACAATGATTCTGTACAATTACATCGAGGTTTTTGGAATAGTTTATTTGGTCAAGTAGATTGTCGAAAAACAACAACAGTAGCAGTTAAAAAAGAAGATGATAAAAAAGAAAAAAAATATCAATCAGATTATGGATATGTAGCTAAGGATGGTGATATTTGGATTTTTACAGGTGTTACTTCTGTTAATGGAGATTCTTCAAATATTGGTTTTATCTTAGCAAATGAAAGAACTGGTGAAACGAAGTTTATATTAGCATCTGGTGCAGATGAAGCAAGTGCTATGCATTCAGCAGAAGGTGAAGTTCAAGAAAAGAGATATAGTGCTTCGTTTCCATCATTAATAAACATAGATGGTATACCGACTTATATTATGGTATTAAAAGATAATAGTGGTCTTGTTAAAATGTATGCTTGTGTTAATGTTGAACAATATAATTTAGTTGTTACAGCAAATACACAAAAAGATGTAATAGAACAATATCATAGACTGATGAAAGGTGAGATTAGTGCTGATGAGGCTAATAAACATGGATCTACAGTTGATACAAGCAAATATATCGATAAAACAATTCAAATTGTTAAATTAGAAAAAATAAATATTAACGGAAATACATATTTGTATATTATGGATAAAGAAAATAAAATTTATAAAGCTAAATATATTGATGTTCTTAAGATGTTGAATGTTAAAGAAGGGGATAGTATAACAATTAAAACAGATGGGACTAATTATTTATATAAGTAGAGATATTTATATAGAATTATTTAGTGAAGCTTTTAGCTTCACTATTTTTATTTTGTATAAAATATATAAATTAAAAATAAAAAAGCTCCCAACTGGGAGCAACATAAAGAATGATTAATTCTTTAGCAAGGGTGCGGATTAATCTTATGTGATTAACCTTATTTTAACTTGTAGTGTTATTTTGAATTAAAAGAAGAGCCGAATAAGCAGACTCTTCTTTTTTCAAGGGTATAAGCTGTCGTTATAATCAGATATAGCACATTGTTGTCGACCGACAATATTATTTTATATTATTTCTCTATTTCATATAGCATTGATTGGCTACATCATCAGGGTTCATGTGCCAAATAACACGTCCAATTATATAAAGCTGTTTATCATCATGGATAATAATAGGTGTATAACTTTTATTTTCACTATCGGGGGCCAATGTTACATTATCAGCATTTTTATAAAAACGTTTAACAGTAGCTTCCCCATCTAAAAAAGCAACAACAATAGTACCGTTTTTATATTGAATACCGTTATTATAATTATCTTCGCAGACAACAATTGATCCATCGGGGATAACATTATTCATTGAAGTACCATTCACTTTAAAGGCGTGAAGGTGCTTTTTTTTATTCTGAAATATAATAGGAACATATACAACACAATCAGGATCATTCTCTAACAGTTCCTCAAAGCTATCAGCAGACAAGTTGGAACAATATGGCAAGGGAAAATAATCATCAAATACTAAATTATCAAGGGGAATAGGAGTGAGGGTGTCAGAATTAGAAAAATTTATTTTAAGGTCATCAACTGCTTTAAATAAATCATCAATAGACATATTCATCGCTGAAGAAATTGATTTTAATGTAGGAATACTAGGATTTTTAACTTCGTCTTTTTCTATATTATTTATGTATTGAAAAGAGCAAGATGTTTTTTTGGCAAATGTTCTCAGTGAAAGATTGTGCTCAGCTCTATATTTTTTTATAAGTTCAGATAATTTCATAAAAGCCTCCGTAAGAACATAATAAACTTTTTTATTTTTTTGTAAATAATAGTTGACATAATTGTATTGTCAGATGTAATAGACATTGTAAAGAAGGCGCCAGTGAAAAAGAAAAAGAGCAATAAGGTCTCGCACATCTTAATGCTCTCAATAGCAATACTTAATTTATTAAATTTAATCATAAATATAATAATTAAGTTGCTTGATCTATTGTATAGGGTAAAATAATTTCCTCTATATGCTGGTATTATACACGATAGTTGTGAATAAGTAAAAGAAGGAGGAAAGGAATGAAAAAAGAAAAGAAGCACAAAAAAAGAGCTACGAAGAATTTGGGATCTAAAATAGCTCTTATAGTAGCTATCATCAGAATAATAATAGACATTATTAAACTATTCAGATGATGGTTATAAAGTTACCAGCAAAGCTGGTAGCTTGCTTCTTTATCTTATCATATTCATTTCTAAAAAAGAATATATGATTTTAAACATTATTAGTATAGTACTTGATTTAATTATTATTGCTATGCTTTCAAAAAGCATAAAGAAAGGAGGATAAATGGAAAATATCATTTAAGACTATATCACAAGGTTGGTGAATGAAACCGTTAAAAATGCAATTGCTACTGAAATAGCATATCTTTTCTGTTTCTCTCTTGATTAGCTTTAGTATTTTATCCTTGTATGTTTCGCCTGTACCTTGCTTGAAATGTAGGTTTACAGTATATTTTGTCTTTCCAATATCCATTATTAACTGTTTATGTTGTGGTTCTTTTATTTCTCTTTTTTTCTTCTTCCATGTGTCCTCCTTTCCGTTTTTAGGACAAAGAAAAAACAGTAAACCGATTTGATTTACTGTTCTTATGGTATCTCTTATCAAATTATTAAATTGTTTATGCAACTCTAAATTTATCTTCCTAAAAAGCCAACAAACAAAGCTTGAATTGTAGCT
>CAMUDN010000017.1 GCA_947087645.1 uncultured Bulleidia sp.
TCTTTCGCTTCAATACTAATATTAGCTGCTGTATTATCTTTCTTTTCTAACTTAAATTGACCATCAAGATTTTGCTTAGCAACCAATAAATCATGTAAAGCTTCATCTATGTCATGCTGTTTAGCTGACTTATCTGCAAATACTTGCTTAGCTTTATTTAAAGCTTGATCAAATGCTTCTTTAATCTGTTTACTTGCATTATTATACAAATCTTGTTTCTTCGTTTCTTCACTGCGTTTGATTTCTCTTTCTAACGCTGCTTTTGAAACTGGTACTTCAACTTTAGTTTCATTAGGTTGTAACTTATTCATTGTATCAATCAAGCGATTAATTAAGTCATCTACTTCAGCATCATCAGCATTACGACCATTATTAAGATCAGATACTTGTTCAGAATCTGTTAAAGCTTTTTCAAAATTTGTTTTAGCATCTGTTGTAGCTTTATTCTTTCTCTCTTGTATTTCTTGGCTCTTAGCCTTCGTAACAAGTTCTTGTAATGTATTCATCTTATCATCTAAATACTCAGCTTTTTCTACTGTCATAGAAATATCATCATCACTCGCCAATTGATCAATCATATCTTTCAAATCAGCTTTCTGATTCTTATTAAGATGTTTCAAATCATCAATTGTTCGTTTAGCCTGATTACGTTTTTCTTCTGCTCTAGCAAATTCAACGATTGAATCCATTTCTTGCTTACTACCAGCATTTTCAATCTGTTTGATCCAATTATCTTTCTTCTTTTGGTCAACACCTTGAAGATCATTAATCATCTTTTTATAAGCATCTTTTAATTTATCAGCTTCTTTTTTAGTATCTTCTGCTTTCTTATTAGCAATTTCATTACTTGCTTCTTTATACTTATTTTCAGCTTCATCAACACTACCAGCATTAGCTATTTCATTTTTATAATTATTTTTTTGATCTGGTGTTAAATCTTTAGAATCTTCAATATCTTTCTTTAATTTTTCTTTTGCTCTTTCTAATTCCTTAGCTTTAACTTGATCAGAAATACTTTGCACTTTTTCCTTTGAATCTGCTTTTACTAAATCCTTTTTGAAATTTTCTTTATCTTCATCAGTTAAGTATTTAGTATGATCAATTTCATCACGAACTTTATTTTTAGCGTCTTCTAAATCTTGCTTATTTTGATCATTTTTCTGAATTGCTTTATCTACTTCTGCATTAACAGTTGCTTCTTCATTAGCCTTCGTAACATTATTTGTAAATTCTTCTTTTTCTTTTTGAGATAAATTATCTAATTTAGCAATAATCTCTTTAGCTTTTTGCTTAGCTTTTTCTAAAGCTTTATCATTTTCTTTCTTTGTATTCTTTTCATTGGCTTCTTTGATAATATCATCTACCTGTTTTTCCGTTGTTGCTTGCTTAATTTTATCTTTAAAACCGCCTTTTTCATTTTCATCTAATGAATCCATCTTATCAATTGCTTCATTAGCTTTCTGCTTCATATCTGAGATAATCTTATCGGCTTCTTTTTTAGCTTTCGCCTGAGCATCATCTTGATGTGCTTGATCCACAATATTATTGATATCATCTATATTATTAGCCTGTTCAACTTTTTCTTTTGCTTTATCTTTTTCAGCATTCGCTAAATCAGTTAATTTACCTATCTCTTCTTTAGCTTTATTTTTAGCATCCTCTAATTCTTTCTGTTTCTTATCTTTTTCTGCTTGCTCACCAGCCTTTTTGATAATATCTTCAACATCTTCTTTTGTTAATTGCTGACCATTTTTTGTCTTATCTTCTAAATCTTTCTTGAGCTTATCAGCATTTTCATCACTTAAACCGTTATGTTTTAAATCATCAATAATCTTATCGGCTTCTTTCTTAGCTTGATCAGCATCAAATGGATCATCAACATAGAAAACTTCGTCTTTAGACAATTGAAATAAAAGATTTGAAGAATATCCTTTAAGACCATGTATTTCAACACTACCATTTGCCGCTTTAATTTCTTCAACACCTGGGGAATTATAATTTCTTGAAATATTAATATTTTTTGTTTCAGGCATAGGTGTTAAATCAGTATCTTTTAATTTCCAACTACCGTAAGCTGCACTTGATCCACCAACAGCCAACAAAGAAATTTTTTTAGTTTCTTCGAAAGTTGATTTTTTACCACTGAAATTATAATTATCATATACAAATCTTCTTACCGCATCTGCCCAGTAACCTGCACTTACACTTCCATCATTAAGCACATTCCAATTAGGTAATTTAATTGGTGTTAATTTATATTTATAACCATCCTTTTCTTTCCATTCTGTTTGTGAACTTGCTGAACTTCCTTTTTTATATACCAAACGATTACCAGCTATTTCATCTTTAGTACCATCGGTATATTCAAAAGTAGCTTTACCACCATTCTTATCAATTGTAATACCATTTTCACCATTTTTTAATTTAGCAATAATGTCCGGATTAGCTTCTTTTAATTTCTTTTTAATTTCGGCAATTTCTGGATCTTTTATATCACTTGGATCACTAACCGCTGTTCTATTAACAAGTTTTGGCTCATATTGATCATTTAGCTTAGGAATTTGATAAATTAAATTCTTAGCTGATACAAAGTCTTTAGATTCATCACCATACTCAAAAATAGCATCACCTTGTTCTGTTATTTTAATATCATCTTCTGCTGTTAATGCTTTTCTAAACTCTATATCATTATTTAATTCCCATAATTTTTTTCTTAAATCATCACGTTCTTCTTTGGTTAATTGATTTTTATCTACAACACCTTTTAATATTTTAAATTTAGGCTCAAATCTTTCTTTTAATGGCACATAACGATAAATCAATTTTTCAACTGGTACATTATGTTTAGTATTATCTTTGTAAGTAACTGTTACATTTCCTTTTTTATCTACCACTATCTTATCTTTATTATTTTCAATGCCTTCTAAGAAAGTAGGATTATTTTTATTTGCTTCATAAATGGCTTCTTTAATATTCTGCCGTTCTGTTTCTTTAATATCTTGAAGATTATCAACTTGTGTTTGGCGAGGAATATTCAAACCAAAACGTTCATTATAAGGAATATATTTTTCAACTAAACGACTACCATCTATAACATCGACACTTGTATCTTTATACTTGATCGTTGTTTTACCATTTTTATCAACAATAATACTCTTAATTGCTGATTCACCATCATTAGCAGCTAAATATTGTAACTTATCCGCATTTGCATCATGTATTTTTTGTTGAATTGATTGTTGGTTATCAGCACCAATATCATCAACATTTTTAACAGTTATTTTATTTGGTAAAGTAAATTCAAACTTCTCTGCCATGGTTAAAACATGTGGTGTTTTAATCTGTTGTAAATTAGCAATACGAATATTACCAAGCGTATGGAAAACACCTGCTCCAAACTCTAATTGTTTAGTTATTAATGGATCATTAACTTCTGTTTCAACTGTAATATTAACTGGTCCATCACCACCTTTTTCCCAATCAATATAAATACTCCGTGACATTTTACGAATATTTTGAGCAAAGGCTCTTGTGTTACCAGCATTATCATACCAACCACGGTCATGATCATCTAACATCTTATTAAATTCTCTATTTAAACTACTATTAAAGCTCTTACGATATTCACCCGTATGATTATTATATTTTTCCCAAGCATCTGGCTTACCATCATTAAAATGACGGCTATCAGATATATTTTGATAACGACTGCTGACAAAACGTGAATTACTCATCCATTGGTCCCAAGAAGTAAATTCTTTTTTTTCTTTGCCTTGGTTATATAATGTTATCTTACTTGGTTCATCAACTCCCCTAGGTAAAGAAAACCAATAAAAAGGACGACCACCCCAAGAAATTTTTTGTGCTGGATTAAATTCATAATTAATTGTTACCTTTTTATTCATCGTGCCATAATCAGCAGGGAAAGTAACTTTTATATTAACGACATCTTCAACTTTAACATCTTTTCCATATGGTAAATTATTTGGATTAGCACCATTATTCGCATAGTGAACTTCTATACCACCGACACCATTAGAACTTGTTTTCATCACACCTGCCGCATTGACAATACGAACATTAGGATTGACAAGGACTGCCGATGTTGACATAAAAAGTGACATTGCTAAAGACAAACCTTTTTTACCATTAGGCATTTTTTTCTTTTTATTTGGTATTTTTTTCATATATTTATATTCCTCTTATATATCAAGAATACTACATAAAAGAATATTAAACAAATTAAAAACTCTTTAAAAATGCACTAATATATATATTATAAATAGTATAAAAAAAGCTCTATTTAAGGGCTTTGTACATATGATGATTAAAAAAAGTGAACCAACCATCCTGAAACATTTCATCACGTATCTTACGCTCTGTTAAAATCGTCCCTAATGATGGATTGGTCTCATACCAAGCCTCTATATCATTTACATCTGTCATACTTTCGACTGACCATTCAGCCCAGCCTGTATTGCTTGTTTTGCCTGCCAATATGTTCTCACGCATATGTGTGAATACTGTACCAGAGGATACCATTGTAGGCGGTGTTCCGCAGAATATCGTCTGTGGATTTGGAGATGAAGAAACAACATACTTCAATGTAGTCTCTTGATCATTCTGATATTCCTGTGCCTCATCAATAATCAGCAAATCATATCCTTCACCAAGTCTACCTTTAGATGTTCTTGTTCTAAATGACGCAAGGCCACCACTTTCTATCATTTCAATTTTTTCCAAGCCATATTGATGAGTGACAATAAAGTCTTCTTTTTCTTTGTATTCTGCCTTTGCTAGAATGTCATACAAACGGCTAAAAGCTGAACTAGACGTTGGCGTTCTGTGCGCTGTATGCAGGATATGTTCACCTTTAATTAAGCCATAAATCTCTCGTATGGTAATAACTTCGTTCTTACCATTTCTTCGAGGTACAGCATATCCGAACTTCGAATGCACCCATAGTTCTTCATCATCATAGGAAAGTAAGTCGTAGATTAATAGCTTTTGCCAGTCCTGTGCTTTACGTTTTGATTTTTCATATAACTTTATTGCTTCTTCTCCATACGTTTTTTCGTACGGCAATATAACGGATTGAGTTGGTGTCTGACGGCCTAATCTCTTAGGTTCTGCCATACTCCTCCTTATCCATTTCTAATCATTGGTGGTCAAGTTGCCTGTAGTTTCTCCATAAATCCTCCTAAATATATATTAGAGAGTTGACTTTTAGTATTTGATTGATATACTAAAGGTGATGATTGGTCCTGCTCCGGTTGGAGGGGGGTCAATCTTTTTTTATTTGTTTCTAAGTATTGAAATAACTGTATTGCCACGTTTAATAATCACATCTCCTTCAAAATTATTTAATCTAATTCTCTTACTAGTCATAGCTATAATTTCATTATTAGTAAAAGATAAGTTTGAACAATCCATAATCATTCCTCCAGGTGCATTAGAAATTTGCTTAGATATATTTTAAAACCCCTTATTTGATATGTACCCTCTTTACTGGACAAACCAGTAAGGAGGGTATTTTTATGCACT